>NZ_JACXSA010000005.1:0-1083 GCF_018881885.1 Polynucleobacter sp. MWH-Creno-3A4 | reverse complement strand
GATCGTAATGGAGTTTGTTGCATAGATTGCAGTTGAAACCACAATACCGTTGCTGGTTGTTACCAAAGTAGCCCAGCTCGTAAGAGAGTTATTGAGATATCCACTGACTGGATTACAACTAGCCCCTGCACAACCATAAGTATTGTCAAATAAAACATAGCCTGGTAAAGGAATGGTACTGCTACCAATTGCTGAGGTAGTTAGAGCTGCACCAGATGCAATTTCAATATAGTTAATTGCAGAGGTCGAGCCAGATGCAATGCTTAATATGCCGGTAGCCGAGATGGTTGATGTCTTATTACCCGTTGTCACATCATAGATAATGTTTGTCGGGGTGCCGCTGGTATTCGCTGGTAAATTAATAGCGCCGTTCTGACTAATATTGTTATTAGAGATAAAGCTGATACTTGAGCCGTTTGCGCCAGTGATTGCACCAGATTGATAAATACCGCCGTTAGCACCTGGAGTATTGATCACGTTACCGGTAACGGTAATGCTGCCTCCAATTGCCGTGCTATTAATTGTCAAGGCAGATAGTTGTACATCCCAAGTGGCAGCAGCGGAAGATGTACCGGTAACCGTGATGCTATTAGCGGTGATCAAGGATGATGGGTTGTAGACGCCATAGCTATTCGTGGTTGAACCAGTCAGACTAACCGCTCCGCCGGTCGATGTGATCACTGCAGAAATTCCGATACCTTGATTGGCGTTTGCAGAGCCATTCATAGCAATTGCATTGGCAGCATAAATTGCATTATTTAATGTGATGCCAACAGAACCCGTGGCAAATGATGCGATATTGTTAGTAGTTGGATTAATAAAGCCCGTGACTGGAGTGCAGTTTGTCCCAGTGCATCCATAAGTATTATCGATTAACACATAACCAGGCAAAGCAACTGTGCTAGAACCAATTGCACCCGGATTAATTGCCGACCCAGATGATTTTGCAATGTAGTTAATCGCTGAGGTATTGGCACCTGCGGCAACTGTTAAAGCACCAGTAGTAATGTTTGCACTCTTATTGCCGCTAGTAGTGTTATAGGTAACACTTACTGCAGTAGATGCAGTATTAGCTACTAACGT
>NZ_JACXSA010000004.1:0-9758 GCF_018881885.1 Polynucleobacter sp. MWH-Creno-3A4 | reverse complement strand
GCTTTAGTAGCGAATACGGGTATGCCAATAGCTAATGTGATTTATGACACTACTAGAGGTACCAGGGCTTCTAATATTACTGGTGGAGCACTTACCTTCACTACATCAGTAGGTTCGGTTATTAACTACATTGCCAGATCATCAGGATCTGTCATTGATCCCGATGCAATCGGCACATCAAGCGCATCCTTGCCTGGTTATGTGCTGCTCGATAACACCTTTGGTTGCACCGGTACAGGCTGCACGCCAGTAAGCGGCTTTATTAACCCTACCACTAATAATTTGGCTACATTAGCAACAGCTTCAAACGTTGGCATCGGTATTAATAACGCTATTTATGCTACTGGCAATATCGTGATCAATGGTGTGTCAAGCAACTCTTCTGGTGTGAACTATTCCGCAGCAATTAGAACTACTGGCGGAGCAATTACCATCACGGGAAGCTCTACCGCTAATTTCGGAATTTACGCTAGCAATGCTGCGGCAGTGATGAGCGCAACCAATGCTACATCTGGTGTAATTGCATTGAATGGCCACTCGACTGCGGTAAGTGGTCAAGCGATAAATACCGTAGCATCTGCAACCATTACTGGCGCTGCTGGTGTTTACTTAACCGGCCTAGGCTCTAGTGGCAATATCACTACTAGTGCGCTTATTCAGAATTCTGGGGCTACTGGTGGCGTGATTGTTGATGCTGTTGGTAACGTTAGCCTTGCTGGTGTTACCAACTCTGGTGCCGATGGCATTCGGATTACAGCTGGCGATGGTATAGCCGCAGGAACAACTACAGGCGGTAATGTTACAGCCGTTGGCACTATTACCAATACCGGAGGAGTGGTGGGCATTTCTATGGCTGCTCCTGAGAATGCAGCCTGTACTACTGGTTGCACAATCGCCAATGCCATCGGCATTACCACTGCTAATGCCGATGCCACTAAGAACATCTCTTACGGCATTTTGGGGGGTGCACTTGTAAAGGCCTCAGGCTACGTCAGCGGCAACTTTATTAACTATCGCCAGAAGCTCACGAATACTCTGGCTATCTCTGTCACCCTGAATTCTAATTACTCTGCAGCTTATGGCACAGGCTATAACTCAGCCTCTGCCAATGCATGGTTGCAGGCTAACTCGACTGTGAGCTATACAGGTTCTATTACTGCGAGCTTTGGTGTGACTACGACATCATTGACATACGTTAAATCTGTGCTGATGTTTAGCCCGACAGTAGGGGGTACTACAGCCTCAAATGGTACTAATGCGAATGCAGCCCAGACTAATACAGCTCTTACCGCAGCTAGCATATCGGCAACAGATGGTTCAGCGGTCACTTTAGTGCCAGCAGGGCGGACTTTTTCCATTACACCAGCTGTATTGGGTATTAGCGTCAGCGGTGTCTATAACGGTACTAGTTCATTCACAAATCAAAACGCCACCATCGTCACTTCAGGTCTAGCATCATGGGATACCGTGACTAACGTGACGGTGAGTGCAGCAAATGCTAATACTGCAGGCGCCTACGTTACAGCGGTCGCCGGTACCGCAACTGGTGTCAATACCTTCTCGTCACTCAATTACTTAATCAATAGTGCTTACAACGGTACTTTAACTAGTGGCTTACCAGTTAGCGCATCACAAAGCGCGGCAACCAATAGAGTCGCTATTACTCCAGCACCATTAGGCGTCACTATTAATGCTGTTTATACCGGTACTACTACAGTAACTCCAACAGCATTTACTGTTACTGGTTTAGTCAATAGCCAAACGATCAGTAGTATTAGTGCTGCAACGATCAATGCAATCAATGTGGCGGCCAATAACAGCAACTACGTCACAGCAATTACTCTTGGCGGTGGCACAGCCTCTATCAGCAACTACGTTATTAATCCTGCCTACAACACAGTTAGTAGTAATACCCAAAATACCGTTACGCTGACACCAAAAGCATTGACCGTGACGGGCATTACTATCGCCGCCAAGACTTACGATGGTACGAAGAGTGCTACTGTGAGTGGAGGCTCCTTGGTTGGCGTGGCAGCAGGAGACCTAGCTAATGTGACCCTCGCACAAACCGCTACTTTTGTTTCAGCTAATGCGGCCAATAACGTACCCTTAGTCATGGTAGATAGTATTTCAGGTTCTGCTAGTGGCAATTACACCTTAATACAGCCTACAGGCATTACCGCAAATATTGCGCAAAAGGTTCTGACGGTAGGTGGAACAACAGTTGCCGCAAATAAGGTTTATGACGGCACTACCGCAGCTACGATTACTGGCGGAACCTTGGTTGGTGTGGTTACTACCGACCTTGCAAACGTGAATTTAATTCAGTCTGGTAGTTTTGTGCAGAGTAACGTGGCTAATGCAATTAGCGTCAGAATGAGCAATACCCTGACTGGACCTGCATCAGCAAACTATGTTCTGACTCAGCCAGCCAATGTGACTGCCAATATCACGCCAAAAGCACTAACTGTGACTGGCACTACTGTTGCGAACAAGGTTTATGACGGATCAACGGCAGCGACAGTTACTGGCGGTACTTTAGTGGGCGTTCTGAGTGCAGATGCAGCGAATGTGACTTTAACAAAGGCCGGTAGCTTTAATACTGCAAATGCGGGAACAGGCATTGCAGTCTCCATCACAGACAGTATTAGCGGCAGTGCTAGTGGAAATTATTCATTAACGCAGCCTGCAGGTATTACTGCCAATATCACTCCTGCGCCATTGGGTATCACTCTAGCTGCTGTATATAGTGGCTCAACCACTGTTACTCCGACATCATTCACGCTGACTGGCTTGGTCAATGGTGAAACTATTAGCGCTATCTCAAGTGCTAACGTAGCTAATATCAATGTCGCTGCTAACAGCAGTAACTTTGTGCGTTCCATTGTCATTGGCAGCGGAACAGCGCTAGCAAGTAACTATGCATTCAACACTGCTGCCAGTACAACCTCAGGCACAGGCTTAAATACCGTAACACTGTCTACCAAAACATTGACTGTCACTGGCACCTTGGCTGATTCAAAAGTTTATGACGGCACAACCAGCGTTAACGTTTGGGGTGGGTCCTTGGCAGGAGTAGTGGGTGGTGATGTAGTAATCCTCAAGCAAGCTGGTACATTCAATAGTGCTAATGTGGCTTCAGCGGTAACTGTATTGGTAAGCGATAGTATTTCTGGCGCGTCTAGTGCTAACTACACCTTGGTTCAGCCTACCGGGGTTACCGCAGCGATTACACCCAAGACCTTGACTGTCAGCGATGGTACTGTTGCCCACAAAACTTATGACGGCACTAATAATGCAGTTTTAACTGGCGGGTCATTGATTGGTCTTGTGAGTGGCGACGCTAGCAAGGTTACCTTAGTTCAGGCTGGTACTTTCTCATCACCTAACGTCAGTAACGGCATCATCATCATTGTGAATGACTCCATTACGGGTGTTGCAGCAAGTAACTATCGCTTAATTCAGCCAACTGGTATTAC
The DNA here is from genome assembly GCF_018881885.1 of Polynucleobacter sp. MWH-Creno-3A4. NCBI lineage: Bacteria > Pseudomonadati > Pseudomonadota > Betaproteobacteria > Burkholderiales > Burkholderiaceae > Polynucleobacter > Polynucleobacter sp. MWH-Creno-3A4. The sequence continues at coordinate 6,279 of NZ_JACXSA010000004.1, read as the reverse complement.
AGCAAACATTACACCAGCTATGCTGGGCATTCAGGTGGTAGGTGTGGCTAATGGCACAAATAACATTACCCCAATTTCTTATACGATTAATGGCTTAATTGGTGGTCAAACTATTACTGGATTAAGCAGCGTCACTGTCAGCAGCTCAAGTATTGGTAGTAATGGTAGTAATTTTGTCACTGGCATTGTGATTTCTGGTGGAACTGCGTTAGCAACAAACTATACATTTGCTCCAGCCTACAGCGCTACATCAGGTATCGGTCAAAATATTGCAACCCTAGTAGCCGCAAGTCAAAAAGTATTAACAGTCGTTAATACCTCTGCAGTGACCAAGGTTTATGACGGCACTACTGCAATCACTATTACAGGAGGTACTTTAGTTGGTTTAAGTGCTGGTGATGCTGCAAATGTTACCTTAGTGCAATCCGCCGTTCTAAGTAGCGCTAATGTCAGCAGCACCGCCTCTGTAATCATCAATAACACCATTACTGGAGCATCGGCTGCTAACTACATTTTGGTTCAGCCAAGCGGTATTACGGCTATCGTCACTCCAGCGCCACTTGGAATCACCATTACTGCTGAATATAGCGGTACAACTTACGTCACACCGAGCGCCTTTACGCTAACAGGCTTAGTAGCAGGGCAGACTATTACAGGGCTCTCTAGTGCAACGGTAAATAATGCGAACGTTGCTAATAATGGTAGCAACTATGTGACTTCGATTGTGAGTAGCGGTGGCACCGCATCACTCAGCAACTACAGTTTGAACTCTGTTTACAACGCAGCTGCTGGCAATACCAAAAACGTTGCAACAATTACTGCTAAAGCATTAACTGTAGGTAGCGGTTCAGTTGCTGCCGATAAGGTGTATGACGGAACGACTTCTGCAACAATTACTGGCGGTTCACTAGTTGGCGTCATCGGTTCAGATATTGTTAATCTAAGCCAGGTAGGTACATATGCACAGAGTGCAGTAGGCAATGCTATTGCAGTGACTGCAGCCGACACACTGAGTGGTGCATCTGCCTCTAATTACTCGATTATTCAGCCTACTGGCCTTACTGCTAGCATCACCCCTAAGGTATTGACCGTGACCGGTGTCGCAGTCAGCAATAAGATCTATGACACCACTACGGCAGCTGTGGCAACCACAGGTACGCTAGTAGGGTTGGTCAGTGGCGATGCAAGTAAGGTCACCTTGACGCAGACCGCGAATTTCTCAAGTGCTAATGTTGGTAATAGCATCCCTGTCACGGTGTATGAGAGCATTACCGGTACTGCTGCTGCAAACTACACCATTACTCAGCCTAGCGGCTTGAGTGCCAATATCACGCCTAAGTCATTAACTATTACCGGCACTATGGTTGCTGACAAGGTGTACGACGGCACAACTGCCGCTACTGTAACCGCAGGTACATTGGTCGGTCTAGTGGCCACGGATTCAACGAACGTAACATTCACTAAGGCTGCTACCTTCAGCTCAGCGAATGCTGGAAATGCCATAAGCATTGTGATGAACGATAGTATTAGTGGTTCAGCAGCTGGTAACTACACCTTAACTCAGCCTGGTGGAATTACTGCCAATATCACACCTAAAGCTTTGACAGTTACTGGCACAACTGTTGCCAATAAAGTTTATGACGGTAATACAACTGCTGCAATTTCTGGTGGTAGCTTAGTTGGGGTAATTTCTGGCGATACTGTTGGCTTGACACAGGCTGGTAGCTTCAGTCAATCGAATGCTGGTACAGGGCTTGCAGTAACGATTGCTGATGCATTAACCAATAATGCTGCTGGTAATTACACGCTCACCCAGCCAACTGGATTTGCTGCCAACATTACACCAGCCCCAATTACCGTTTCAATCGCTAGTCAAACGAAGGAATATGACGGTACTGCTGCAGCTAGCTTAGTTGCAGGCACTAGTGTTAATGCTGGTAGCTACACCATTAGTGGATTTATCAGCGGGCAGGGGGCTTACATTAATCAAGCTAATGCGGTTTACAACAGTGCAAACGTCGCTAATGCCACAACCGTAACTGCTTCATTAAGCCCAAGCAACTATATTGCCACAGGCAGTACCAATCTATCAAACTATACATTGCCAACATTCGTAAGCGCAACTGGAGTCATCACACCGGCCACATTAACGATGACTGCAAATGCGTCAGCTAAATTCGTAGGCCAGTCAGACCCAGGTTTTACTTACAGCTTATCCGGACTCAAAGGTGCTGATACCTCCAGCGTACTCAGCAATGCTAGTGTTACACGTCCAGCTGGTGAAGTAGCTGGAGCTAGCTATACCTTAACCCCAAGTGCAACCGCAGCTAACTACACAATTGTTCCTGTAACTGCGAGCTTCTCGATCATGGCGCAAGGCCAGTTACTCATTAAGGTGGGAAATAGCTCAGTAAGCTATGGAACACTAACGAGCAGCAATATTGCAGGCTCTATTGGCGTATCTGCATCCTATTGCAATATCGGTGCTAATTGCTCATTGCCTGCATCCATCATTACCCTGAATGTAGTATCTGGCTCGGCAACCAATACTTGGGTTGCTACGGATAGCAAGCCCGGCTCAACACAGGGTAATTACACTCTCACTATTACACCGCCAACATTGACGGCAGCGAATAGCAGCTCAGGTGGCTATTTGAATGTTGGTAGCTACACATTTACACCGTCAACTACAGTAGTGACTAATCCTGGTTTCTCAACCAACTATGCCACTGGTTACCCAATTCTGATCGTTCCAGGCACGATCTCGATTACCCCATTGACATTGAGCATTACGGCGCCTACACAAACTAAGGTTTATGACGCAACTACAGCAATTTCTAGTAAGACTCTGACGCCAAGCAATGTGATTACTGGCGATCAATTGCTCGTAAGTGCTTCTGGTGCTTATGCCAGTGCTAATGCAGGAACTGGACTGTCCTACACGCTCAATAGTGTTGTGATTAGTGGTTCCGATGCTGCTAACTATGCGTTTGGTAACACTATTAGCGGCACAAACGGTGTTATTACTAAAGCGAACTTAACCATCACTGGAGCAACGGTTGCCAATAAGACTTATGACGGTACTAATGCAGCTAGCTTTAGTGGTGGCACATTAAATGGTGTCATTAGTACTGATAGCGCTAACTTAAGTGTTACTCAAGCTGGTACATTCAGCCAGATCAATGTCGGCAACAATCTAGTAGTGACTGCTGCCGATGTTTTAACTGGTTCGGCTGCAGTGAACTACACCTTAACTCAACCAACAGGCTTAATAGCCAACATTACTCCTAAGGCATTGACTGTCACAGGTACTGCCGTTACCAATAAGATCTACGATGGTACAACTACTGCAACAGTGACTGGCGGTAGCTTGGTTGGAGTTGTGGGTAGCGATACTGTTAGTCTTAATCAAGCAGGTTCATTTAGCTCATCTAATGTTGGCACTGGACTTGCCGTTACTATTGCTGATACTTTAAGTAATAATAGTTTGGGTAATTACACGCTCACTCAGCCAACAGGATTTACGGCCAATATCACTCCGAAGGCCTTGACAGTCTCTGGAACTACCGTAGCCAACAAGGCTTATGACGGCACAAATACTGCTTCAGTAAGCGGCAGCAGCCTCGTTGGAGTCATTGGTGGGGATGTTGTAACGATCAATTTAGCGGGAACATTTAGCCAGGCAAATGCTGGTAATGGCTTGGCAGTCACTATCGCCAATTACCTCACTGGAACTGCAGCGGGTAACTACACCTTAACTCAGCCAACTGGCTTAACAGCGAACATTACGCCTAAGGCATTGACTGTGAGCGGTACAACCGTTGCCAATAAGGTCTATGACGGTAGCAATGTAGCTATAGTGTCTGGCGGCACTTTGGTAGGCGTAGTAGCCGGAGAGAACATTGGTCTTACACAGGCTGGAACCTTTAGTTCTGCCAACGTGGGTACTGGCTTAGCGGTCACTATTGCAGATAGCTTGAGCAATAATGCTGCTGGCAATTACACGCTGACACAGCCCACTGGATTTACGGCCAACATTACGCCTAGAGCTTTAACAGTTTCTGGCACTACCGTTGCCAATAAAGTGTATGACGGCGCTACAACAGCAACTGTTTCTGGTGGATCATTGGTTGGTGTAGTCGGTAGCGATGTCGTAACGCTTTCACAGGCGGGTAACTTTAGCCAAGCTAACGTCGGTTCAAGTCTGGCCATTACTATTGCAAACACCTTGGCTGGGTCTGGATCTAGCAACTACACCTTAACTCAGCCAACTGATCTTACTGCAGACATTACACCGAAAACATTAACTATCACTGGTGCGACAGCCGCCAATAAGGTGTATGACGCCACAACTTCCGCGATCCTATCTGGCGCCTTGAGTGGAGTCGTTAGTGGTGACGTTTCCAATATCACATTAACTCGTGCAGGTGACTTTGGCCAAGCCAATGTTGGTAATGGCCTGGCAGTTACTGCGGCATATACCCTTAGCGGTAGCGCTGCCGGTAACTACACACTGACACAGCCAACAGGCCTTGTTGCTAATATTACAAGTAAGACGGTTACTGTGACTGGCACCACTGTAGCTAGCAAAACATACGACGGCACTAACGTAGCAACTATCAGTGGCGGTGTCTTGAATGGCATTGTTAGTGCTGATGCTGCAAGTATTACGTTTACCCAGGCTGCTACATTTAGCCAGGCAAACGTTGGCAATAATCTTGTGGTGACTGTGGCTGATGTATTAGCAGGCTCAGCAGCAAGTAACTATACGCTCACTCAGCCAACAGGATTAACAGCGAGTATTACTCCGAAGGCTCTTACTGTTACTGGTACATTAATCGCCAATAAGGTCTATGACAATACAACTACCGCATCGATTTCTGGTGGAGCATTAGTTGGTGTTGTTGGTAGTGAAAATATCACCTTAAATCAAGCGGCCTCATTTAGTCAGTCAGATGTTGGCAATGGTTTGGTAGTCACTGTTGCTAATACGTTGAACAATAATAGCCAAGGTAACTACACGCTGATTCAGCCAACTGGCTTTACAGCTAACATCACTCCGGCGCCAATTACTGTCACTATTCATTCGCAAACAAAGGTTTATGACGCGACTGACACAGCAGTTCTAACTGCCGGAACCGCTCTAACATCAGGTAGTTATGTTGTGGGTGGCTTTGTTAGTGGTCAAGGTGCTTACATTAATCAAGTGAACGCAATATATGACAGTGCCAATGTTGCAAATGCTTCCAGTGTCAGCACCACCTTAACTTCGGCTAATTATGTAGCTATTGGCTCTACTAAGTTATCGAACTACACATTACCGCTCACTGTTAGTGGGGCTGGAGCGATCACACCAGCAACATTAACTATGACTGCTAATGCTGCAACGAAGTTTGATGGCCAGCCTGATCCATTGCCATTTACCTATACATTGACTGGTTTAAAGGGTGCAGATACCAGTGCTGTACTTATTAATCCAATCGTTACAAGAGATTCTGGTGAGGTTGCTGGTGCTTCTTACACCATCACACCAAGTGCCACTGCAGCGAACTACATTGTTAATCCAGTTGCAGCAATCTTTACCATTGTCCAAAAAGGGCAGTTGCTCATTAGTATTGGCAATAGTTCCGTGACTTATGGGACATTAACTGCCGCCAATATTGGTACTTCTATCCCTGTATCTGCATCCTATTGCACTATTGGTGCCGACTGCTCTATACCGAGCTCAATCGTCAATTTGAATGTTGTACCTGGCAATACTGCAAACACCTGGATCGCAACGGATAACCGAATTGGCGCAGATCAAGGGCAATACACCTTAACAACCAGCGCTCCAGTCTTTACAACTAGCAATAGTAGTGCTGGCGGATTCCTAAATGTTGGTAACTATACATTCGCGCCGTTGCCAACAGCTAGCACTACACCTGGTTATGTAACAAACTATGTCACTAGCTATCCAATTCTGACTGTTAGCGGAACTATTGCTATTACACCTTTGGCGCTGACTTTAAATACATCGAGCCAAACAAAGGTCTATGACGGCACTAACGCGATTGTTGCCAAGGCGCTTGCCGCGACTAATGCGATTGCAAACGATCGACTGACCATTACAGGTTCGGGTGCCTACACAAGCGCTAGCGTTGGTACAGGATTGTCCTACGCTTTAAGCAGTATTGCTATTAGCGGGGTTGATTCAGGTAACTATTCGTTCTCAGGTCAAGTTACTGATACTAATGGCGTGATCACAGCCAAAGTGCTCACCGTTACAGGAGCATCGGC
>NZ_JACXSA010000003.1:0-44019 GCF_018881885.1 Polynucleobacter sp. MWH-Creno-3A4 | reverse complement strand
TAACTTTGGCAAACTTTCTGCTTTTTGCTTTATACAACAAAGACTTAGCCCCTTAACCGGGGCTTTTTCTTTTTCTGTAAAAGACTCTACCCACCAGCCTACCCACCAGCAAAACATTGCTTGATTTAGTATTTTTGCGTAGATAAGCCAAACGGACTCAATTCAAGTATTAGCAATCAATCCTCAAATCTTTCCCTTGTAAGGGGAAGGTTTAACAACTTATCTTTTGGGGCCATGGTGGCTGACTTAAGGTTTCTTTCTTCATCCTCTACGGATGCCTCAAAGTCTCGAATACGTTGCAATTCAAGTGCCTTTGCTTCAGCCAATTTTGAGGCTGGAATTACTTTGCCTTCTTTAATTAGACGTTCCAATTGGAATTGCTTAAAGGTTTGCGTCTTCACCTTGCCGACAAATTCAACATTTCCTAAATCATCTTTGTCCATAAAAAAATCCCATATTCAGAAGGGTAGTACTCAGTACTAATAAATGCCTGGAGACCCCTTTGTAACCTTTTTTACTACTTTGCAAATTTCTACATTTAAATAGGTAAAAAAGTCTAAGCTTTCAAAATCTAAGGCATCTTCGAATTCTGGAGAATTTTTACATTCATCCCAGTCTTTGGCTGAATTAAACGTAAGGATAATTGTCTCGCGATTGCTTACATCGTAGAGGTATTCAATGCTCTCGGGCCATGGCCAGCAACGTTCAAGTTGTTTACTCATGTTATCTAAATTTTTTGTGTCCTCGGTGATATCCATGGCTGTAAGACTTCCGATCGAGGATTTCCACTCTTCAAATTCAGCCGAGTCCCATGCTTCACAATTAATAATTACCTTAAGCATTTCTTCTTCCTAAAAATATCGTGTCTGTTCGTACAATTTAAGCATAAATCTAAATGCTAATTTTGAATTGAAAGGCTAATATGACACCCAGAACGCTAACCAGACAGGAAATGTATGACTTAGTATGGTCAAAGCCAATGACGCAGCTTGCGGAAGAATTTGAGTTATCTGATGTTGGCTTAAGAAAGATCTGTAAAGCAGCAAAAGTGCCCACGCCTGGCCTCGGATATTGGGCAAAGTTGGCAAATGGCAAGAAAGTCATTAAGACTGAGTTACCAGCGTTGTATCCATTCCAATCTCAATTTCTCCATATAGGCGGGGGTTCTCGTAGTCGCTATGGTTATTTCGACGAACCAGAGAAAACGGATGATGAGTTGGCTCAAATGGAGTTGCCACCTCCTCCAAAATTCGATGAAACGATTGATGAGGTGAGGTTGAAGATTGAGGCTCTCGTTCCCTTAATCCCTATTCCCAAAAGCATTAGCAAGCCCCATCCAATTACTGAGAGATTATTGGGCTACGACGCCGATATCGCAAAAGAAAAATACTGCTTTTATAAGCCTAGGTATCAACATCCTGCAGGGCTAAGACTGTTGTTAGCACTTAATAGTTTCTTTACTTACTTCGAGAAGTTGGGGTTCAGGATAAAAGTTCACGGCTCTAGAACGCAATCTATGAGCGTCGACATGGATGGTAGTTACCACTACTTTAGATTCGTTTGCTTTGATGATGGCAATCACTTTTATCGCAGGAAGAGTTCCCCCGGAAAGGCTTACGGCTTTAGTTGGACAAGCGACCAAGATCGAATGTCGGAGAACAAAGACTATCGAGAATATGTAGATATCACTCCGGAAATCCTAAGAGACCTCGCTATTGAGCTATTGATGGATATTGAGGAGCGTAAGAGAAGTAATATCGAATGGTTATATCAACGTCAAGTTGATAAGAAAAATGAAGCAATTGCGAATATTGCAGAAAGAAAGGCTAAGGCTACACTTCGCCGCAAGCAGGAGGCTGATCGAATAATTGAAAATCGTTTGAGATTAATGAGTCAAGCCTTAAAGGACATTAGAAGGGCTGAAAAAATTCAGGAATTAATTGATGCTCTAGATAAGAAGGTTGAATCTGCGAGCAAAGAGATTCCTGGCTACAAAAAATGGCGTGCGTGGGCCATTCATCAGGTGAACTCAACTGATCCGCGCAACATGTCAATTAAGAGGGTGGGGCGATGGGTAGAGCGTTTTCATTTGAAATAGGATGTAAGGCTCAAATCGTGAGCCTTTGCTGTGGCACTCTCTATTTATAGGCCCCTTAAATTCATCTCTAGGAGTATTTCATTCGTCTTATAGAATGAAAGAATCATGATTAATCAATTCGTCACTGCACTTGCGTTTTCTGCAACCAAGCATCGAGATCAACGTCGCAAGGATGTTGAGGCATCGCCTTATATCAATCACCCTATTTCACTAGTCGATGTTCTCGTAAACGAGGGCGGGGTTCTAAATTGGGATGTCCTATGTGCTGCCTTATTGCATGACACTATTGAAGATACTGAAACTACGGCTGAAGAGTTAACTAAAACATTCGGAAAAAACGTATCCTCAATCGTTTTAGAGGTAACGGACGATAAAGCCTTGCCTAAAGCAGAGCGTAAGTTACAACAAATTGCCCATGCCGCTCATTCCTCTCATGAGGCAAAGTTAGTTAAGTTGGCTGACAAAATCTGTAATTTGCGAGATATCTTGTCCTCTCCCCCTAGTGGTTGGGATACCAACAGGAAGCAGGAATACTTTGAATGGGCAGCTGCTGTGGTTGCTGGAATTAGAGGGTCGAACTCCAAGTTAGAGAAAGTATTTGATGCTTTACTTGAAAAAGGCAGGGCCGAGTATCAAACTGAGATAGGTAAGTAACACTCATGGCAAGTCTGAGTAAGTCAAAGATCATTGCCCACCGCCAGTGCCCTAAACGCCTATGGCTGCAAATAAATCGGCCTGATCTTATCCAAATTAGCGCAGCAACCCAGGTTAGATTTGATGAGGGCAACAAAGTCGGAGATATTGCTCGCCAGAATTATCCAGGCGGAGTTTTTATAGAGACTCTTAATCGAGTAGAGGCTATCGCCCAAACTAAAGAGGCTGTAACGAAACGCCAAACAATCTTCGAAGGCGCTTTCTTTGAAGAGAATGTCATGATTCGCGCAGATTTACTCTTCCCTGAAAAAGATGGATATCGCCTAGTGGAGGTTAAATCTTCTACTGGCGTGAAAAGCTACCATGTTGATGATGTAACAGTTCAAAGTTGGGTCATGGAGAAGTCAGGTTGTTCTCCAACGAGCATGGCCCTAGCTTATATCAACAATAAATTTATCTATCAAGGCGATGGAAATTACCAAGGTTTATTTGCTGAGACCGATTTATCAAACCAGGTAAAGCCGAATATGTCTCAAGTGCAATCTTGGGTTGATGCTGCCGAAAAAACCTTAGCCTTAACGGTTGAGCCAACGATTGCGCCAGGTGAGCAATGTATGGATCCATTTACGTGTGACTTTATTAGCTATTGCTCTCCGCCCGAAGAGGGCGTTGAATACCCAGTAGAAATACTGCCTTATGGAAAAGCAATTGCATTAGAGTTGAGAAATGAAGGATACATAGATTTGCGTGATGTGCCAGTCGAGCGTTTGAGTAACCCCAAACATCTCAAAGTGCATGCGGCTACCCTCCGTGGCCAGGCTATTCTGGAGTCTGAGGCTATTAAACAAATACAGGCTTTGCCATATCCTCGCTACTACCTCGATTTTGAAACAATAGGTTTTGCTATTCCAATCTGGGCAGGTACTCGTCCTTATATGCAACTCCCATTTCAGTGGTCATGCCATATTGAGCAGTCCGATGGATCAATGACTCATAAAGAATTTTTAGATCTTTCAGGAAATGACCCTCGGGAAATGTTTGCAAAAACATTGATAGAGGCTGTCTCTAAAGATGGACCTGTAATTGTTTACAACGCTGGATTTGAGGGCGCGCGTATTAAAGAGTTGGCCTTAGCCTTTCCGCATCTCGCTTCAGAGCTATTGGCTATTCCTGAGCGCTTCTTTGATTTGCTGCCAATAGCGCGTAATTATTACTACCATCCTGATATGAAGGGCTCTTGGTCAATCAAAGATGTTTTGCCAACAATCGCACCTGAATTGGACTATGCAAATCTAGAGGTTAGTGATGGGACAATGGCACAAGAGGCATATAAAGAAGCTATCCATAGCCAAACCACTCCAGAGCGAAAAGAAGTAGTAAGGCGTGCAATGCTCAAGTATTGCGAGCAAGATACTATCGCTATGCTCAAAATTGTTAGGGCCTGGAGCGCTGATTGATCTTGACACAATGAATCAAAAGTCTGCATAATTCAATCTACATCAAGAGATGGCTTTGTCGCCACAGCAACCTGCTAACGCAGTAAGGTGCTAAAAAGATGAGACCCCGAGTGGGTAATCAAAAGCGACAAACCCACCTATTTTGGTGGGTTTTTTATTGAGCAAAAGCTTCTCTAGCTCAATATTTGAGCCTTCCAGTCTTGATAATTTGTTTGTAGACATGAATCAATTAATTGGAGGTCTTATGCGCGATTACACATACTTAGGCGGTGCCCGATTCACTATAAACAATCTCTTTCGTAGCCTCAGGTTTGATATTGATCGTCTCGATATGAGCTGGGTTGATGGGGATAAGCCAGAATTTACAAGAGGGCTGCGTGTTGTGGATAACGATGAAGTCAATACGATTACCGTTGATGGCGAGGATGGTGACAACTTGATCTATAGCCTTACCTACATCTTTAGCAAAGAGGATGGTCATGAGGCTTTTAGAGCTGCAACAGATGCATATTTACTCGTTGCACTAGAAACAAAGGAGTTTTTGGTGACGAACCAAAAAAAGAATCCTGAGGGAAAGCCTGAGGTAGTGGAGGCTGTTATCCACTAAGCGAACCGAGTAGCAAGTGTTTAAGGGGCGGATTTAAACCGAATTGCCAAGCCCAGACATTCGTTGAATTGGCTAAAGAGGAGAGGTAAATGAATATTCAGTTAATACAAATAGAGCAGTTGCAAAAAAATGGTTTTCCAAGAGAACTAAGACCTCAAAAATTATCCGAGTATGAATATGTTGGGATTGCTATAGAAGATCAGGGATCCTACTACTACTGGGCTAGAGGGGTTAGCTTAAGAATTACTGAGCAGGAGTATCGCTACATAAAGGCCAATCCAAAGTTGTATTACTTCTCTACCGCACTAAAGTTGCACTTAAAGATTGATAGATATCTTCATAGCGAGGATTTCGATGGACTTTGATCGATCGGGTTTAATTGCGCTAATTAAAAGCGAATTCAAGCTTGATTGGCAGGGCATACATGGGGCCAATCATTGGGCGCGGGTACTCAACCATGGGAAAAATATCGGTCAAATCCGTAAGGCCGATTTATTGGTAGTAGAGCTCTTTGGCTTCTTGCATGACAGTTGTCGCTTTAATGATGGTAGAGATCCTAAGCATGGAGAGCGGGCGGCAGAATTTGCTCATGGCATCCATGGAGACTTTTACCAGTTAACCCCAAAGCAACTAGATGCGCTTTGCTATGCGATGCAGCACCATTCTGGTGGAGAGGTTTCAACCAATAGAACAATTCAAACTTGCTGGGATGCCGATCGATTAGATTTAGGAAGGGTTGGTATCTTTCCCTCTCCACAATTTCTTTCGCAGGAAGCTTCACTTTTTATCGATCTTGCCTATGACTGGAGTACGCAGGCACCAAGGAAATCCCATGTCAGATAACAATGATTCTGGAGGGATCATTGGGACAATTATTTCTGTCTTGATACTGGCCGCAATCTGGCCTTATCTATTGGCATTACTGGGTATCTATATTGCCTATATGGTCGTTTTGGCGATGCTGGCATGGATTGCCGAAAATTGGATATTGACGATTAGCTTTATAGCGGGAATCCTAGCAATCTATTGCATCTTCAAATACAAACTTATTAGCAAGGCCTGGAAGTATGTATTTGCGAAAGCCCAACCAAAGCCGATTGAAGTCGCACTTGGCGATTTGCCAAACTTATCAGAGAGGGCATTCATTCCCTCAACCAATCTATATTGCTATTGGTGTACTAAAAAGCTAGGAATGCAGGCATTTAGGTTTTCTGATAAGTATTATTGCAAAGAATGTTACGAAAATATGAGGCACTCACATATAAAAAATGGCAGTGATGGTTAGAGCTCTATCTTCTCAATTTAGTGCTAATGCTTTCAATGATTTTTTTGTCAGCCAAAGGGTGTAGGTTTAACCAATTCGATTTTGCAGTTAGCGCTATTTTCTTCTCATCCTCGGTAATCTCGTTTTCAATATCCGATACGGAAGTAGCGGCGTCTTTGTCCCCATTCATCGCGGCTATGCTAAACCATTGGTAAGCCTCGACAAGATCTTTATCTACGCCATTTCCATTTAAATAAAGTTCGCCAATATTGTTAATGGAATCCATGAAGCCCTGTGCTGCGGCAAGTTTGTACCAAAAAAGTGCGAGCTTATAGTCGATTCCAAAATCATCATTCATATGGTAATTCCATCCCATATCATGTTGAGCTTGATCGAATCCTTGCTCGGCAGAAAGAATCGTCCAGAAGATTTCTGCGGATGAATTTTTTTCAGTGCCCCACCCATTTTTAAGTGCAAAGGCCAGGCCATACTGCCCGTATTTGTCTCCTAGTTCGGCTGATAATTTGTAATAACGAAATGCTTTATCGTAATTAATGGGAACGCCAAGCCCATAAGTATATATTTGCGCTAATTTATTTAATGCAGCAGCTGATTTTTTTTCAGCAGATTGCTCTAGGTAGTTAATTGCTTTGATTACATCTTTTTCTACTCTGATCCCCTGCAGATAGTAATCAGCCAGTTCAAGCATTGCAGAAAGAGAGCCTTTTTTTGAAGCAACCTCTAAGCCGGCAACCTCTAATTCAGAGTTAAATGGTAAATCTGGATTAGCTATTAGAGTTTCAACCATGAGTAAAGCATGCCATTTGCTGATATTCGCAATATTTAAGGTGTCAACTAACTCTTGGATTTGGGCTAAAGTAACAGCAGACCAATCTGGTTGTATTTTCTCCTCGTTAAAATATTGCGTCAATACTGTAGCAAGAGGCTCCTTAAGTCGGTGCCTTAGTGCTGCAGAGTGCCTTGCTGAATCATCATCCAATCTAAGTTCTTCCATGACTCTCTCTTTATCTAGTTATAGAGTTGAATTGATTTCAGCAATTCATTTTTAACTTTATTTTTTAGGCTTGCGGGGCTGATGACTTCAACACCAGAGCCATGCTTCAAAATATCCATGATCAACTCGGGATCTTGGTTGTAATCAAATTCAAGGTTGTAATAGCCTTCTTTATCAAAGCTGCCCACTTGCTGTCCATGCCAGTGCTCGCCAGCTACCCAGCGAGCATGCTCAGGCGTAAAGCGTAACTTCGCCCTTTGGGTGGCTTTACCTGAAAAGATGCCATAACTCTCGGCAAAGTGATCATGACAATCCTTTTCGGCCACTTCTTGAGTCTTCTTATTTGTTAATACAGCGCTTCTAATGCCATCAATAGCAAAGCTACGCAAATCATTGCGCATATGGCAGTAAGCGTCGAGATACCAATTCTCGCGGTAGTAGATAAGTCGCTGGGGAGATATCTCTCGCTTGGTATCTTCGCCTTTACCCTTTGAGTAATAGTTAATTTCAAGGCGATTACGTTTAAGAAGGGCAGCGCCAATCTCGGAGAAGTTTTCAATAGAGTTCTTGCGAGAGCCAAGACCGATAACCTTAATACGTTTACGCAGCTCCTTGGCTGAAGTTTCGCTTTGACCCAAGATGCCATCAATAATGGCTGTGAGTGGTTCAATGTGTGGACCAATCAAGCCACCTTGATCAAGTGATGAAAGTAGGTGCTGCATCAATACAAGGGCAGTAGCCTCTTTTTCAGAGAACCAAAGCCCAGGCATTTCTATCTTGTCTAATTGATCTGGATTCTCGAACTTATAGCCTCCCATGAATCGGTCATAAACGATAGAGGCCTTTAAACGGCTACGCAGGTACTCAAGGTCACGCTTAAAGGTGGCGGGGGAGATCTCTAGCTCATCTAAGAAATCCTCCCTGGGGACGCATTTACGCTGCTGAATCATGTACTTAATGCGGTGTAGACGTTCTAAATCACTCATCAAGGCTCCAAATAGGACATTTATTGTTTTTATAACTTTAATCAGTTTAAGGCTCATTTAATGAGCTAGCAAGTAATTAATCTACCTATACACAGCTAAATGCTTAATCTGTAGGGAGTTCAAAATGATCAAATTTATCGGTATTTTCTTTATGTTTTTGAGTTGGGCCGCTTCATCGAATGGGCTTAGTCTGAGCCTAGCGCTGTGGTTTCTATTTGGCCTCTTTTTAGTGTGTAGCCAAGGTATCTTTGGTCACCTCCTATTTGTAGAGCGAGAGAAGGTACGCGCCCAATACAGGAGAAGAAGATGAGCGAACCACTCTCAAAACTTAATTGTGCGGTAGGTGATTTAGCCATCACTGTGAACTGCAAGATTCCTGAAAACCTCGGCAATATTGTGCGCATTGTTTCGTCCGGCGGATTTCAAGAATGGCAAGGGTATAGCGAACCGCTTTACACCTGGAATGTAGAAGTAGCCACTGAAGGTGGCGCACTATTTTATGAAGGCGAAGACGGTATTGAGGCATATACCTCAGGGCCAGCTCCAGATATTTACCTTAGGCGCTTGACTCCACCGCAAGGATATCTTTTAGAAGAATTCTCCGAGTCAGAGCAGTTGCAAATAGAGTTATATGAGCAAGACTGTTTAGAGGGCGTTGAGTAATTGGAAAAACCTGTAATACACCACGCCATCCCAGAGGACGAGAAGATCTATCGCAGACCAATTGCGCTGTACTTTGGCGGCCCATGGACTACTCGGCAGCAGGAGATATTGGATAAGCGTGCAATTAAATGGGATTGCTCATATGAATTTGTTTTAAATGATGACTTTGCTGACACGATTAATAGCTATAGCAACGCTCGCGCAGATAGCGATAAAAATTATTTTGACTACTGCCTTTTAATCCATTCGGGTATTAGCGAGGTCTACTCGCCTAAGGTCTGGACTGATAGTTATACCCACAATGGGTTTAGATATCCCAGGCTAATACTTAAAGACGGCTTCATCCGAGACAAAAATAGAGTCAAACGTTTTTTTCTAAGAGATGAAGTCATAGACCTGATCGGGCAGACTCTTGAAGAGCATACCGAGTATGAATATATTGAATTTAAAAGGTTAAAGAATGTCTAGAAACGGACACATTCATTTACGTTGTGAACTAGGTTGTATCGCTATGATTACCGATAGCAAGTTCTCGGTTAATCGCGGCTTGATTGTGAAGGTGATTGAGCCTATGGGCTTGATGCGTTGGCCGGGCTTTGATATAGAGGTCATGCCAATCTGGCGCGTACAAGTATTGGCTCAGGGCCATACGATTTGTTATCACCTACCCAAAAAAGGGGAGTTGAGGCATGAGAAAGTGGGTTTGGTTCCAGATCGATTCTTGCGATGCCTTACCCCTTTGTCTGGGCAAATGCGTTTTGAGTTTGAGGACTATGAGCCCGAACCTAATCTAGAGCCAATGGCGCTCTAATAACTGAAGAAAAAATAATGAAAAAATTAATCATCCTTGCTGTATTAAGCGCTGCAAGCAACATTGGTTTCGCTCAACCTATTCAGACATTACCAAATGGAGCGGGCGGCTATAACACCTATGGTCGCAACGGGGCACTCACTCAGACATTGCCTAATGGGGCTGGCGGTTACAACTCTTATGGTCCAAATGGGCAGTTGACACAGACATTACCTAACGGCGCCGGTGGTTACAACACCTATTCACCAAATGGACAATTAACTCAAACTTTGCCCAATGGCGCAGGAGGTTACAACACGTATGGACCCAATGGAGGAGTGACTCAAACATTGCCCAGTGGTGCGGGCGGTTACAACACCTACACACCTAATGGAAACCTCATACAGACTCTGCCCAATGGGGCTGGCGGGTGGAATACTTACTGACAATAACCGGTTGTTAGGAAAGCATCCATTGACTCAATTCCTGGATCTGCTTTTCTGAGATTCCGGTATTTGGGTTGCAGCGAATGAGTTCTGGGCAAGGAGTTGGGAATTCCCAATAGGAGTCGTCTAAGGCCTTCCAGTTACTAACTCCATGAGATTGTAAAAAATTCACAATCTCCTGATAGCGTGGATGTTTGCCAATGACTGGCGATCCAGTAACGCCAATAACAAGACTGGAGATTGAGCTTGGTAATAGTTTCTGTAGCTTTTCAAGGCTATGTGTAAAGCGCCAGCTCGAAGAAATGACAATTCTAATATTTGATCCTTCAAGAACTTCCTCAAGCATATGAACCCTATTGAAAGGGTCTTCACCAGCGAAGTGGGTTGGATGAAGTACCCCATCAAAATCTAAGAAGAGTAATTTATTCATAATACGTCAGCAAATTCTAGCCATTCGTGCCTACAAGCAGCGCACCTTCTTGAGCTTGGATACTTTGGGGGTGGTGGATCACCCAGTTCTCTTTGCTTAACAATCTTTTGTTTAAAAAACTCCCCACGTTTTTTTCCACATTTGGGGCAGTAAAGGTTGATGGTGTGTGGTTTGGCTTTCGGATCATCATGTAAGTGCGCCTCAAAACTCATAGCAGTAATCCACTCTGGGGATTGCATGGTCTTGCAGGGCACTTTAATGTTTTCTATCTGAAATACATCACCTCGAACACTAAGCTTTATGGTTGGCCCCGCAGGCCTTGCAGCTAAGAATGAAAGTACAACCCCAGAATTGACTTCAATATAGCCTCTCCAATTGATTGCTTTCTCAACCAAGCATCTTGTTTGGACTCCTCTTACGCAGAAGATGGCCTCGCCATTAAAGAGCGCAATATAAAGCTCTTCAGCTAAAGAAGCCTTCGTCGTATTTCTGGGCTTTAATCGTTTCAATACCGCCAGAAACTCCTCGGTATCGATGATCATTTCTGCAATCATTATCTTTTGCTGGGCGAGTAGCCAATCCGATTTCCGTTGTTATCAAAGACATTAGTCACGCCTGTCGGAGATTGGGTCTCATACCCAATACGGTTGCCGCTGTTGTCATACACCCCGTTATTGGCGTTGTAGTTGTACTGACTGTTGTTGTAGTTATATGGGGAGTTATTGTAGTTATACGAACTGTTGTTGTAGTTGTACTGGCTATTGTTGTAATTGAAGGGTGAGTTTTCCCAACTAGTTACCTGGGCATAGCTGAGGCTGGAGATAAGATGGGCGCCAATAAAAAGTAACCGTTTCATTGCTTACCAACCTTTCGCTGAAGGCGCCTGAGGTGCTTGGCGTGGAGTATTTATCGATGTATTAGGGCTTGCATAAATAGGGGTTGTAGATGTTCCTTGGTACGCGCCCTGAGGACTATAAAAATTAGTTTGCCCGTTATCGGTCTGAAACGACTGAACATTCTGACCGGTAGCGTTATAGACATTAGTTACGCCACTTGGCGATGTTTGGCTATAGCCGCGGTATTCACCAGTCGGACCATAAATAGCCTGGGCAGAAGCTCCGCGCACCAAAAGAACCGCTTGGGCAATCAAAAGTAGGGTGATGAGGTATTTCATGGGGAGTTCCCAAAAAGTTTCAATGGATCCAGAATAAAAACCCACAAGATCACCTAATGAGCTAGTAGCTCAAGAAAATGAAAAAACTAACAAATTTCATAAAGAGCCCATGCTAAGTACCCTTGTATTCGTTACCTTCATGCCACTGCAGGTTTCTCCAACCGGGCAATCCACTGTGCCTTTATCAAGGCCATTGGCAGTTGCCGCCTATGTGGATACCGCAAAGATTTTAGGTTTACCCAAGTTCAAACTTAGGGATTCAAAAGGTAATCTTTATTCACCATACAAGGCAATGATGCAAGAACCCTCTGCGATCGTTCTGCAACATGCTGGTATGCCAATGGTCAGCGATATAACCATGCGCAAAGCCTACATTCAATCCTACGTAAAGCGCTAAAACTATTATGAAATTTGCAATTCAATCAATTAGTGGTCTTGCGGCAGTCCTATTCGGATTCTTATTACTCGCCAATGTTGGCATAACCAGCGCAGGCAGAGGTGAGCTCGAGTCCCTAACTGCAATTGAAAAAGCTGTCATCACAGAAACTATTCAGGCCGATGGCACGGTAGTAGAGATTGATGAACTCACTACCTTGGTGAAATCGCAGTTAGTGGTTGATTCAGAATCACAAGCCGACTTGCCATATAACTCCACGCTATCTAAGTTAGAAGTGCTTGAAGCTTACACAATCACCCCTAAGGGAGAGAAGATCCCGGTAGCAGCCAATGCCATTCGCACAGTTGAGGATGACAATAGCTCGGGTGCAGCCATGTTCTCAGATCAAAAACACAAGATCATCATCTTTCCAAAAGTAACGCCAGGCTCAAAGACCTATTACAAGACTAAGCTCACTACCTATAAGCCTCTATTGCCAGGCTATTTCTATACTAGGTTGATCTTCTCACCTAATGTGGAGGTGAAGTCTTATGAGTACAACCTCAGTTATCCAGAAGACTTAAAACTCTATACCGACATTAAAGACGTTAAACAAACGAAAGATGAAGTGGTTAATGGCGTACGTCATGTGAGCTACACCTATCAAAACCTCAAGATGAAGAAAAAAGAGCCATACCAGGTCTCTAGTAACGACTATGCTCCTCATATTTATATTTCAAGCTTCCCAAGTCAAGAGGCTTTTGCTAAGGCGTATGAAGATCGCATTAAAGATAAATTCATCATCACCCCGGAAATTCAGAAGCAAGCTGACGAGATCACTAAAGGGCTTGAGAAGAAGGTTCAAAATGATCCAAAACTCGACCTCAAAAAAGAACAGGCCAAGGCGATCTATCACTGGGTAGCCAGAAACATTCGTTATGTTGCCATTTATCTTGCTGATGGTGGCATCGTGCCACACGATGCCAATAGCGTGCTGAAAAACCGCTATGGTGACTGTAAAGATCACAATGCACTCTTGATTACGTTATTGGCGGCAAAGGGCATTGATGCCACCAGTGCATTAATTAACTCAGGCAATGCCTATGTACTCCCCAAATACCCAGTCCTGGGACCGTTTAATCATGTCATCACCTATATCCCAGCCTGGAATCTATTTCTAGACTCTACGGATGAGATGGCAAGTTACGGCACGTTGCCCTCAGATGAGCTGGATAAGCCTGTACTGCTTACTAAATTAGCAAAGGTAGGGCGCACACCTAAGCCGAAGAAGGAGGATAGCGAGATGGCTACTGGTATCTCTATGCAGATAGAGAAAGATGGGCGTATTACAGGTAAGGCTCACACAATGTACTTTGGAAGCGCAGCAATCAGTGCTCGCTATAAATATGAGGGTGCCGAAACTACTTACTCAGAAAAGCTAGTTAAAAACCAGTTGGCTAAATTTAGGCAAACGGGCGAAGGCAAGATCACCACGAGTTATGTCTATGACCTAGATAAGCCTTTTACAACCGATACTGAGTTCACCTTAGACGCTATTGCGAATGTCCCTGGACCTGGCGCAATGACAGTGCCTATTGGCTTGGCGCCTGGAGAGTTGGCTGCTATTGCTAACGATAGACCGCCAGAGAAGTTCACCGTGCCATACGTTTGTTCTACCAGAATGGTGGGGGAGTCCTATCAGATCAGATTTCCTAACAACACCAAGGTAACGCGTATTCCACCTAATGTTAGTTATAAGAAGGGTGGCATTGAGTATGAAGCTACCTATAACGAAGTAAAGAACAATATCTTTGTTATCAGAAAGCTAGCAATACAAAGACCAGGAGCAGTCTGCAAGCCAGAAGAGTTACAGAACTGGAAGGCTTTCTATCAAGTCTTTATTAAAGATATGCGAGGACAGATTTTTTATGAGTAACGATAAAGAGCTTGCTATTGTTTATGTATCTTCCAAAGGAAGAATTTGTCCCAATCCGCAGGAGTGGATGGCGCTCTCAGAAATTATTGGTATGAACGGCCCCGGTCGCAAGCTTGCACCGCTAATACTTGCTGGATGGGCATTTACGTCAGATGCGCAAAAAAGAGCAAGAGTAATTGAGCAAATTGAATATGTCTTTAGTAGCAAGCCTGAGCTTAGTGAAGCATTCTGCAAAATGCTGTACTCATTTTCTGAGGCTCAATGGTATGTGGGTGCCGAGCCCCCAAGTTCTTCGGCCTGGGATGGCGCATGACACTGCTTACTAATTTCCCTCTGTAATAAATTCAGCCAATATCTTGCCATCTCGCACCTTAGCAAATCCGCGAATCTCTGATTTACATTCCCTCTGATGCTTACCAGTTTTACTACCTTTTGGTATGTGAAAGGACCAAAGTTCGTCCTCTTGGTCCAGCATATTGGAGAGGAAATTCCCCCAAGCTTTATTTAGGTGTCCAAAAGGCACGGCTGGAACGGTACTCAGTGGATCTGATACGTAGCTAGTGATTTCTGCGTCAACTGGATTTACCTTGGCGATGAGGTACTCAGGAGCACATTCAAAATCAGGCTTTGCTTGCCATTCTTGTCTGGCAACCCCATCTTTTTTGTCTTTGACAAACCAAATGAGAAATCCGGGCCACCCAATCAAGACACATAGCAATGCAAAGCAATAGACTCCGCACCCTTTGAGTTGATCAACTAGGGTAATTTCCTTTCCCATAACCTTCATGAGACCTTTGGCAAAGTCAGAGGGCCTGTCTTGAAATGCCTTCACTAAAAGGTAACCCCCCATGAATATGCCAGGTGCCATGTATAGAAGAAGGTAATCAATCCAAGCTTCCGGTCTCCAGGATAGAAGTGAATTAAGCATTACCCCTCCTCAGAAAGGGCGGATAGTCCTTCTCATCTTTTTTAGGGGGCGGTTCATTATGTCTCGCGGTGCGCTTTACCAAAACACCTTGCTTAAATTCCATTAAAAGATCGTATTCATAGGTGCTGGCATAACCACCGTGAACGTAGTTAAGAAGTTCACCTTGGGGACATCGTAATTCGCCATTGAACCAATGTGCAAAGATCTTCTCGTATCCGGGGAAGACGTCTGATAGACCGATAATCTCTTCATAGGTCTTATGCGCCGATAGTTGAACAAGATACAGACGTTCAACTCCTGCTGTTTCGATAATTTCCCAAGTTCCTACATAACCGCGCCAATTTGCAGTGTGAGGAGAAACAAATGAAATGCCTGTCTGTTTCAGATAAAGCGAGAGTGGGTTGCTAAACAGGGGGATTTCTTTCCCACCATAGATAAGCCTTTCAGATACTTGCGCCGTCATGAATCCTCCAAAATAGTGATTCATTTATAAGGAGTTTGTAGCTCATAGACTGCGCTACTGAATATTCCTTTACTTAGATCTGAAATATTTTTTAAAAAGAAAATGCCGGTCTTTCCCGGCTGTCAGCTTGCTCGCACCCGAAAGGTCGCCCCAAGTAAATTGGAGCATTAGAGTGCACAAGTAGATATGGTTTTTTCAATGAAAAGACAATGTCTTCCGGCTTTAAGGCACTCATACCTGATCCTCTTGGCCGCTATAAATATCCAACAATCAACTAAATCAACAACCTAGCACTACCCAACATACAGCAAAACCATTACCCCCAAAATTTGGGCTTGAGCAAATCAAAAACTCGGTTAACTACATCTAAGCCGGTATTAAAAAGTTTTGGATCCAATTCATTCACCAATAACTCAATGGTCTCTTTTGTTTTTTCATTCCAAGTAATGGCATCAGACAATTTAAATAAGATCCAAGACATTACGATGGTCCAGGCCTGCTCGCTACTCATAGACTCTTGAAGCTTATCGAGGGCATATTTCAGCTCATCGCTTAATAGGTGGCCCTCTACCGACTTCACAAATGAAGAGATTTGATTCCTATTTTGCAGATCATGGTTTGCAATAGATGCAATATCCTGTGGCAATAGAGAAACTACCTTAGCTGGAGTAGCCTGTTCATTTTCGGCCCGACTTCTTAAGAACGCAGGTATTTCGTAATAATCATCGCCTCTATCAAGCTTAGTCTTAGAGTCATACGAGGAGCCAAGAGTAGGGGCTGGAATGCTTTCTCGGCTTGATCTAAATACTCTCGGTAAATCATATTGGCTGTAATCAGCATCGCTAGAAGAGCTGCTACAAGCGCTAACCGAGGACATGGAATACTGGATACTATCTTGCATAGGGGCCATGCAGTGCAGCACTGTTTCATGAACTGTACCTGCGCCACCCCAACCAGCAGCTTGCATCTGCGCAATCTTTTGTAGCTCGGGCATATCACTGGCTTTTTCCTCGGCACTTCTTACGTGCACCAAAATACAATTAGTTTGCTCAGTTATAAGCTGATATTCCAGCGCTAAAGAAAGTTGTTTTTCTTCGGTTAGTGCGCTTAATCTTTGTGATGCGCCTAAGCGAGCAAGATTCCCGTCATTCGCTTGAGTAATTGAGTTCGCGCCAACACCAATTCGTTCTGAGCTAGCCCCAAGTTGATAGCTTAAGTGTGCAGGCTTGTTTGGAAGGCTTTTGAATCCCGCAAATACGTGATGAGTATTGCCGCTGAAAATGGCAGTGTTAGTTCCAACAGTCCATTCTGGGGTCTCATTTGTTCCCCAATTGATCTCAATCTCTTTAGCTCTTGGTAGATGAATGCGATTAAACATCCGCACAATCGCTTTTTCAATATCCTCCTTAGGGGAGACTAACTCACAGGCGCCCCCAGTCATCTCAGCCAATTCGCGTAGCAATGTTTCGGCGGGAGAGGTACCCACACCAACGGCAAATATGCGATGACCTGAATTCTTGGCTGCGGTAATGATATTTGAGGTATCCCAAACTTCACCATCGGTAATAAGTAAGACGTCTGCCTTTTTCTCAGTACCTTTTAATTTGAAGGTAGATAGTAGGGCGTCTTCAATTTCTGTGCCGCCCATATTTGCTTCAGTATTGCTTACCAATAATGAGGCGGTGCCAATATTGAATTGATTGACTGGCTTAAGGCTAGAGAATTCATGTTTGACCTTGCTACCAAATAGGGAGTAGCTAAAACGGTCATCCTCTCGTAGGTTACTTAAAACATGATGTAAAGCTCTTTTAGCTGATTCAATGCTATCTCCTGCCATAGAGCCTGAACAATCAACCAAAATCTTAATATCAGCACTAAGCTCTTTTTGATTGGCTAGTGCGGGAGGGCAAAAGCTAGCTAATACTGTGCAGCCTTCAGGACCCATTTGCTTATCGGGAGTCACAATAAAGAAAGACTCATTTTCGAGTTTGCTTAGATTAAGAATGAAATCACGATCCAAGAAACCAGAGCGCGCCAAACCTACCTCAAGACCCTTTTCATTTGTTGTTACTTGCACTTGGTGAGAAGGGCACTCAACTGTCGCTTTTTCCATGCCACCACTAAGGAGTAGGGAGAGTGAGAATGGATATTCAACTAAGAAATCTGTCTCAACACCATGATGCTTTTTAATGCCACCTTGGCTACTATCGCCATAACGTGGAGCAATAGTAGTCGGAAGGGTTAGTCTTACATGACCTTCTTCAAATCTCAGTAATTGAGAATAGGTATATTCAATAACAGCTTCTTCTTTGGGCTTGAGACTGCCTAAGTTGACGGTATAAAGTCCATCAGAATTTTTCTCGAGCATGATTGGCGCATCGCCTTTGCTGATAGCCTTTTCATACTGCTCTTCAGCTTCTTTCTTCTCAGTTACGACGCCGCTTAAGCGCTTACCACCCATCTCAACACTTAAATCCATGAAGGTAGCACCCCAACCCATAGGGAAGGTATAAACAGTCTCTAAGGTTTTCTTGGTGGTGTTTTTATACTGCTGGCGAATAGTCATCTCCAATAGGAGACCTTGTACCTTGCCTTTTGCGCTAACAGATTGCAACGCCATTTGCTCGCCATCATCAGTATTTAAACCAACCACTTCATCCAATTCAATCATTGCGAATCCTTTTTCACTTGTTCATATGCCTGCATTACGCCTTTTAAAAATTGGCGTAATTGCTCAGGGCTAATTTCAGCTGTTTCTGGTGATACCTGCAGCTCAATGCCATCCGCTACCCAAAGGTGGCTTCGCACTTCCACATGGCCTGGTCTCTTAGACCTTTCAGGCAGGGCAAGGGGTTCACCGGATAGCACTTCACGAATTCGTTCAAGCGATATCCCAGATTCAGACAGCTGCTTGATACGAAGGATCTTCTCAAGGTGGGAGCTCACATAATGAGCTGCCCGGGTTTGTCCTATTGGCTTATCTACCAGGCCTATTTGGATGTAATACCGTAAAGTCCTGGAACTAAGGCCTGATAGGGCGCAAAGCTCCTCAAAGGTGTATTTTTTATCTTCCATGGATTTATATTAACACTATTACTGTAAAAATTAACTGTAAATATAAAATAATTCTAAAAAGACCAAATAAACCATTGATGGATCAACTTGTGAGCCATTGAAAGTCTAATCTGAGCATATAAAAGCCTAATTTTTTGAAGAAACTAAGGCTGGACCTACAAGAGAAGGTTAGTTTTATTGGAAAGGTGCTGATTTGGGGTGTTATTGAGGAGTCCGTTGGCCCATTTATCTCCCGCCTTCATGATCAAGGCGGGTTATTGAAACTAGGGAGCACACAGAATTGGCTTTAATGATCACAAAGGGGGTGGACACTGTCTTGTCAGGAGTTTGCGTCCAATTAATTAGCTATATTTCAAATTTGCAGATAATAAAATTGATGCCATATACTGAATAAAATATTACTGAAAATGATAATTAATGCCTAGTAATGCAATCCTAAATTTAAAAGACCGCTATAAAAACGGCTACGATAATATTGGCAAGGACTTAATCGGCGCCTGTCTTTCTGAGTGCAGGCTGTATCGCCGAGGAACTGCTTACTTTAGCAGCAGTGCGCTTATGTCATGGTCTGCCGCCATGGATCATGTCATCAACGATAAAGTCAAAATCGAAATAATTTGTAGCCCTGTCATTAGTGATAGGCATTTGGTAGAAATACTAAAAGGAAGCATTACACCAGATCAACGTAAAAAGACTATTCAACAGTTGGCTGACAATATCGTATTGACTGCGGTTGGATTTGGCATGAATAGTGAGCGTAGAGACTATCGTTCGCAGCTTTTGTCTTATTTAATAGCAACCGGTCAACTAGAGTTTAGGTTTGCCATTCCTAAAAACTATGAATTTCCTGATGAGAAGTCTGATGATAGAAATTTATACCATGTGAAAGTTGGTTATTTTGTTTTTGAGGATGATTCAATTGTTGCGTTTGAGGGCTCTATAAATGAAAGTGATTCTGCTTATCAATACAACACGGAAAGTGCGCAAGTATTTAAAAGCTGGCTTGACGAGGACCTTCGACGAGTAAACAACCTCGTTTTGGATGTAAATACAGATTGGTCGAGGGAAAATCCTCATATTGAAGTATTCAATTTGAGTAAGGAGGCTATAGAAAAGATTGGTAAGTTATCGCCATCTGAGAGACCCAGAAAACCTAAGCCGGTAATCGCCCCAGAGCCAGAGGCACCCAAACCTACCTCGGGGTTGAGGCCCTACCAGGAAGAGGCTTTAAATGCATGGAAGGAAAATGACTACAAAGGCATTTTAGCCATGGCAACTGGAACTGGAAAAACGAAGACCTCGATTGAAGCTTTAACAAGATTCCTTAGTAGAACGGATCGCGGCCTGGCTGTAATTACAGTTCCCTATTTAGAGTTAGCAAGACAGTGGGTTCAGGAGTTGGGTGAGAAGGGTATAGCTACTGTATCGGTCTATGACTCACAGGAAAATTGGAGTTTAAGTGTAGAAAATATAATTCAGGCTCATTTGGTCTCAAGTGATTCAAAAGCACAATTACCCGTTTTAGTCTGCGTCAATAAATCATTCAGGGACGATAAATTCCAAAATCTTTTAAAGAGGCTCAACGGAAAGCCTGGCTCTAGGATGATCATTGTTGACGAGTGCCATCACTTTAATAGACAAAATCAAATCGATTATTTGCCTACGTCATTTCGTTTTAGGTTGGGGCTATCAGCCACACCATATGAGTTTGATGAAGAAAAATATTTGGAAAGATATTTTGGAGAAATAGTTTTTGAGTTTAAGTTGAGCGAAGCTATTAAGCAGGAATATTTATGTCCCTACACCTATCATCCAATACTCATTGAATTCACCGAAAATGAGGCCGCAAGATATCTTGAGATTATTAAAAAGGTAACAAATAATAAAGATCTTGATAGTTATGGCGAGTTAGATCATTTGCTCGAGACAATGGTTAGTAAATTAACAAAGCTTGAGGATGTTCTAAAAGAGAATTCATCCAAGACGTTTTCTTTGTTTTACTGCGGAGAAGGTTATGTCGAGTTTGAAAATGGTGAAAGAATTAGGCAAGTAGATTCATTGACGATGTTGCTTCAAAAATTAGGATGGCGTGTAGGGCGAATCACCTCAGCAGATACTCCAACAGAAAGAAGGGGGACGATTGCTAACTTACGCGCACAAAATATAGATGCAATTGCTTCTATGAGAATTTTAGATGAGGGTATCGATATACCGGATTGTCGTAGAGCCTTTATTCTCGCAAGTCAGCGTCAGGAAAGGCAGGGCATTCAGAGGCGCGGTAGAGTTTTAAGAAAATCGCCTGGAAAAGAGTCCGCAGAGTTATTTGACTTTATCTTGGTCGGCCCTAAATTAACCAACCAAGATTTAGACAAGCTTTATAACCGTGAAATGAAGCGGGCAAGAATGTTTGCATCGGACGCGCTAAATAAAGACGAGTGCGAAAAAATATTAGACGGAGTTTAATTATGAGTGATATTGCCAATAAAAATGAATCAAATAAAGATTCTCAGCTTGAAAAATTAACGCAATCGTTTTTAAGAAAGATTAAGGAGCTCGAGGCAAGCCGTCCGCAGCGAGATAATTTAAAAGAAGAAATTAGAGAGTTAATTAGTAAAGAGAAATTCTAAATGTTTATTAAAAAAATCACTCTAGAAAATTTTCGAACATTTTATGGGCATCATGAGATTAACTTCTCAACTGATGAGAAAAAGCCAGTCACAATTTTAATTGGAGACAATGGTGCTGGAAAAACAAACTTATTGAATGCTGTGTATTGGGCATTTACAGGGGACTTTACGAAGCAATTTAATAAGCTTGATCCTATTATTAATAAAACTGCTATTGGTGAAAAGAAAAAGACATGTTCAGTAGAAATAGAGTTTACTAATAACAACAAGAGTTACCTACTTCGAAGGATATATACACAGGGCCTATCTGAAACAGAGATTTCAGTAAACGAATATAGAAGCACTGGCTCTTTAACTCCTATGAATGATGAATTGGCCAAGACATTCATTGAGCAATTAATTCCAAGAAAGTTGGCTAGTTGGTTCATATTTGATGGCGAGGCTATAGGGCAACTTCATCTGGACGGTGATTCGAAATTTAGGACAGATATTCGTCAAACATTTGGTTTTTCAGCTCTTGAGAGATTGTTGAGCACTCTTACTGAGATTGAGCGAGGCTATATCCGGAAGGAAAGTGACTCTGGAGATAACGAGGAGCTTAATGGCCTGACCTCACTTATTGAAAGGCACGAAGAAGACTTGCAGCACTATGAGGGTAACGTTGTAAAACTTAAAGAAACAATACATCTAAATGAGAAAAAGAGGGCTGATGCGAATTCACGGCTTTCTCAATATGCGCAGGCTGAACCAATTCAGGGTCGAAAAGAGCGAGCGGAAAGAAAGCTTTCTGAGGCTGAGTCTAGACGAAAACAGAGTATAAAAAGAAGAAATGAATACTTTATTGAGGCAATGCCAAAAGTTCTTTTAGAGGGGCGACTTGAGGGTCTGATAGACGTATTGAATCAAAAGGAAGAGGAGCAAACGTTACCATCACCCTTTGGTACCAAGCTTATAGAAGATATAAAGCAATTAAAAAAATGTATTTGTGGAACCTCTGTTCTTCCAGGCTCCGCTGAAGAAAAGCATTTGGATGATTTATGTGAGAAAGCTTCAACAAGTCAGCTATTGCAAAAGATATTCTCTTTTAGGGCAGAAATTGGTGAGTATGCAAAGCAAGCAAAAAAATTCGACTCGTCAATAGCTTTTCATGATGAAGAGATTGGAAAATGCGAGACTGATATCGCAGAACAAAAACAAATTATCAAAAGAGCTAATGAGGAAATTGATGGTATTGATAACACGGAAGTCAGAAAGTTAAAACAGGAAATTGCTGAAGCCGAGGGAATATTAAGCAATGCGAATCAAGAGTTAGGCTCTGCAAGAACAAATATAGATCGATTGAAGCGCAAAATACCAGAGTTGCGAATTAAGCAAGATAATATACTTGCCCAACAAAAACAAACAGCTAGCTTAAGAGCTGAAAGACAAAAAGTAAGCAAGCTAAAAACTTACGTTGCGGGTCAATTTCAGCGCCAAGAGAGCGAAGTATTGGATGCTCTAAATAAGGAGATTTCGGGTGTTTTAGAGGCCTATTTAACAAAAAACTTTACTGCAAAAGTTGAGCCAGATACCTATGCGGTCAAGGTTTATGACTCGGATGGAAAGATAGCTTCTTTAAGTACTGGGGAGTCAAATGTACTTAAATTTGCGGTAATTGCTGCGATTGTTGGAATGGCAGGAAGACGAACAAAAATTAGTCAGGTTGAGTGGATATCTGAGCCTATTATTGCCCCTCTAATATTTGATGCTCCATTTTCAGTTGTGGACAGCGAATATCGCTCTGGCATTACAAAAAATTTATCTGAGCTGGCAAGTCAGCTGGTACTTATGTTCGACGGCGATAAGTGGGGAGACAAACTATCGTCAATATTAGAATCTAAAATTGGAAAATCATATCTCTTGGTTTCGCGTGCTAAAGGCCCTAAAAAATCGATTTCAAAGACCATTGATATTCACGGAAAGCTTTATGCGCTCAATGAATATGGCGATCGCGATGAATCAGTTATTAAGGAGGTCGCGCTATGACCAGTATGCTTAATCAAAAAACCCTGTTTTCATTTGACCATACTGTCTATTGGCCTGAAAAGTATGAGCGTGTTGTTGAGTATTTAAAGAATGGGGTAGGACAAGGAGAGAATTCTCAATCACTTTATAAGTTAAATGTAGAAGTCTTAGTTTTAGCGGCCTGTGTTGGACTCGAGGCTGGAAACGCAATTGATTTGCCTCCACAAACAAAAGAAATTGCATTATCTACATTTACATCCCAGTCGCTAAGCGTCTATCTTTACCTCATTCCTATGCTGGCAGAAAAAGATACGACTATAGATTTCTTTAGAAATAAAGAAGGTGAAGCTAAAGCTGTATCTATTTTTGAGAAATATGCAGCAGGTGGCTTGGAGATACTAAATGAAAAGCTCATGTCAAATACTCTAGATTCCCCATATTTCTTTACGTCAAACCTAAGGCAGGATAAGGGTGATGACGTGCGTGATTTGGAAATCGATATTTTTTAATTGATTGGAATTAATAAATATGGAGTACTTGGGCATTGATTTTGGAACCACTAATACATTAGCTGGAATAGTTGACCATAATAAAAAATTACAGTTAGTGCCTTTAGATGGTGAATCTCAAGAAATGCCATCAGCGATTTTTCTAAAGATCAGAGATAAGGAGCGTTTAGTACTTAATGAGGATGCCTTAACTAGGAGGGTTGAGGAAATAGCAAGGCGCGATAAATCTCGCTTCGAAAATGCTATTAGCTCTATTCCAAATAGGTTGGAGGATTTTCGAAGGGCCAATCGCCCTCGTCTTAGGGCACCAAAACCTTATGATTTTGTTAATTCTGATAAATATAACAAGGCATTAAATGCCTACCTTCGTGACAAAGATGATTACGATAGGATTTTGCAGAATTTTGAAGATACTAGAGTCGCAGAAGAAGAGAAAAATCTTAGGGAATCTATTCAGCCTTTAATAAATATTGACTCCCTGAGAAAAGAGGTAAGAGCCAAAATGGAGCAGGAGTTAATGGACGAGGAAATGGAGTCCATGGAGGGAAAAACATTTTTTACGGCCCTGAATGACCCTGAAACAGTTCGTTTTTTTGGCCAGAGCGCTATAGATGAATATAAAAATAACCCAATGAATGGTTTTTTTATGCGCTCTCCAAAGGCTTTCCTTGGTATCTCACTTCATGACGTTCACAAGCAATTATTTGTTCAAATAGTTGCATTAGTTTTATCGGAAATTAAGAGGCGTTCCGAAGCATATTTTGGAAAAGAGTTTACTGGCGTAGTTTTAGGGCGTCCCGTTAATTATATGGGTGCTCAATCAAGTGGTGATAATGAGCAAGCCTTGGGAATTATGAGAAAAGCAGCGCAATTGGCTGGCTTTATTGATATTCATTTTGTTATTGAGCCAATGGCGGCATCATTAGTTATTTCTAGAGCAATGTTCGATTCTAGTGCGCCTGCCGTTGTTATAGATATCGGCGGTGGCACGACCGACATAATTTTATTGAACGTCAATTCAGAGGCCGATGAAAAACTTAACGTATTGAATGCTGTCGGCGAACGAGTGGGGGGGAATGATTTTGACGAAATTTTAGCTAAAAAGAAGTTTGGCCCTTTCCTTGGCGCAAATTCAGAATCAAGAGACGGTAAAAAGCTTCCTAATCAGCTAATAATGGATGCCCTCAGTACTAGAGATATTCATAAACAGGCAAATTTTCGAAAGCGTGGCATTGAGATTCACGAATATATTAGCCAAGCTGATGAGCCATTACCACTGGAAAGACTTTATCAGTTGTTTCGCATGCAACTCCAGCATCAGATTTTGTTAATTTCAGAGGATGCAAAGAAGACTCTTAGTGATATCGATAATTATGAAGCTCAGTTCCCCTTTTTCGACGATCCTTTTAAGGTGGATTTAAGAAAATCTGATTTAGCTGATATTTACGCAAACGAATTAAATATTATTAAGCGTAATATTTTGAGTGTTTTTGAAGGGCATCTAGCTGCTGGTCAGGCTTACAGAGTATTTTTGACGGGCGGCATGTCTAGATGTACAATTTTAATCGAGTCAATAAAAGAGCTCATTCCAGCTGGTGTCGTAATTAATCGTATTTCAGCCCTACAAAGTGTTGCCGCTGGTTTGGCTGTCGTCGCAAGGCAATTAGCCTTGTCAGACGACGCCTATGCTGAGAATTTTTCTGTTAGGGGTATACCTGTTACTAGGTAATTGACAGCCTTTAATAATTATTTCATTAAACTTCTCAATAAATCATCAATTGAATCTGATGATGAGCCATTTAGATAAGAGATGCCACGATGCAGGTGAAGCTTAAAATAATTATTAAGCTCCACCTTTTCAAGAGAAATACTATTTTTCTTAGCATTTGAAATAAGCAAGGCCATATAAAGATTTTCAAGGCCTCCAGTAAATGTTCTCCAAGTCATCTCTACCGAACTATCTGCGATGACATTTTCAAAGGGCGGTGGTGTTGTCTCTCGTAGTGAGAGGCAAAAGGCCCATCTACATAAAACATTCCAGTTTTGTATGCCAGTACGCTTTTTTAGTGTAATTAATTGATTTCTTGCTTTTTCTGAAATTCGAACATTTTCAATCATTTAGGCCCTCGCGCTCTCAAAATATCCCTTGCTAAAGACAGAGGATTCTGTTGATTCATCGTAATTAATGTTGTACTCAAGGGCTATATGGCTCTTAAGAGATTCGTAATGTTCGTTTGTAATTTCTTCATCTGTTGAAAAAATTAAAACTTGACTTCCGGCTCTAGGGAAATAATTTGAAATCAATTTCTGTCTATGTGGACCATCCAATCGACCAAGCGGGGTATCAATCACTGTTGGTAGAGTTTTTCCAGAGGATTTTGCTAGTGCCCAAAGGATTGCAACAGCCAGAAGTTGTCTCTCCCCGGCAGAGAGGGATTTGGCTGGTACAACCTCACCAGATGGTTTGGCAATTGATAAGCTAAAGTCATCTTTATTAATCTCAAATTTAAGGCCGAACTTAGACTTTCTATGAAGAAGCTGAAAGCACTTAGAAATTTCATCGCTTAGCGATATGAGATGCTTGGATATAAGCTCATCTTTGAATTTAGAAAGCGTGTTCTTCGCCTTTTGGGCATGATTAAGCACTCGTTGATTCACAATTTGGCTTGTTTCTAAATCTGCAATTTGAGCTAACTTATTGGTAATTTCTTTGGTGATACGGTCTAATTGGGTATTAATAGTTCCTATCTCATCAGCTAGAACCTCTGTCTTTAGCTCTAGTTTAGTTTTCTCTTTTTGCTTTTCGGTAAGATTTTTGACAATATCCGCTACTTTTTCTTCGGATGGAACAGCTTGGAGGCTTTTGTTTAGGATATCAATTTCATTCTCAAGAACTTCAAATTCCTTAAGCTTTGATTCAATAGATTTTTTAAGTCCAGAAAGTTCATCTATTGAAGGTAGCTGAGATTCATCAATATCTGTGGAGAAGCTAGATATCTCTGATAATACTTGCGCAAGTCTTCTATCAAATAGCTCAAATACTGAATCTTTGCTAACCTTATTAAGGTCTTTTAATAAAGCAATTTGTTGCTTAAATGTTGAGATTTCATCCTCAAAAGCCTTGGCAGATTTTGAGTTATGACCTGAAACTTTGCTGAGCTCTTGTCGTATTTCAGCAATTTGCTCCGATAGCAGAAGAAGGGGGGCCATGCCTGAAGCGAGCTCTAGAAGCTCATTCGTTAATCCCTTCCTTCTCTCTTTTAGTACTCCAAGGTTTTCTTGTAAGGCATGTCTATTTGCCAAAAGATCGGCGCCAGAGATTTTCATCTGCTCTTCAGCTCTGGCAATTTCAATAGTCAATCTATCTAGTTGATTTGTAATCCCGGCTTTTTCTTGACCAATAGACTCTTTTTTTGAGTTTAATTCCTTCACAGAAGCTTCCTCTGAGTCTATAGAGATGCTTCCCGATTCTTTGGTAATTTCAATTGCCTTTCTCTTTTCAATTTGCGTGAGACTTTTTGCTAGGCTTTCTATCGAATTGATGCCAAGAAGGGAGTAAATACCACTTCTTAATATTGCCGAGGACTTTAGGGGGTCAGCAAGACCTTCAATCTTTTCACCGTCGAAAAAGAATAGTTCCGAAATTTCTGATGGCATAAACTCTTCAACAAATTCATGCCAGCGCTCGGATGCTGTTCCATCAAAAATACCGTCTCTAGTAATCTCGCAAACCTCTTTAATGTTGGATGGGCTTGATTCAAACCAATTTCTAGAAACTTCTATTATTTCCTTTTTCCCATTCTGTTTGGTGGTAAATGTAAGCTTTAAACCAGCGCCAGTTTTTGGTGAAACATCGCGATTGATTAAACTTTTTAAGTATTCCTCATAAGGGCCTTTACCTCTTGATGAGGTCTTTGCAGCTTTGCCGTATAAGACTAGCTGTAATGCATCAAGAAAGGTCGTCTTTCCTGAGCCATTAAATGCTCCAAACAAGATAATGGGTTTTTTTGAAGTTGGAGTCAGCTCAACGGTATGCTCACCTTTGTAGATGCCAAAGTTAACTAGAGTTAGCTCATTTAAAATCACGCCTTGCTCCCATCTTCATCCAGGGGAAATAGGTCGGAGACTTCAAATGTTGCTGATGATTCCATCATATTTCTTACTTGCTCTTCGTCGTCAGTTGTTGTTTGTGATTTCTTAAGGGCAAATTGATATGCCTCATCTTTATTCTCAAATCCGCCGTTTACGAGTACTTTTTCCAAGTTTTCATAGATCCCAACTCTTCTAGTGGCTGTAGAGTAGTTTCTTTCAATATTGAGTAAGTTTCTTACCAGTTGGTAGTGAAGGTCGTCTGGCGAATTATCTTTTGAGGCAAGTTCTCTAAGTAAGGCAATATCATCCCTATTAAATAGAGCGCCTTCATCCACGCTCTCATAGGGGTAATCTCTTCCAGTTGCTTCTTTATATATTTCAGGGACTCTATCTTCAATTTCATTCTTATCTTTTACCCAAATACGTCTTATTTCTTCAAGCTCTTCATCGGTAATTAGTTGAAATTTTTCAGTACCTTCGCTACCGCTTTCTCTTACTTGTTCTTGGGCAATCAAAAGCTCTAGTAATAGTTTTTCACGATAACTTTGGAGGTAGGGGCCGTGTACAAGTTTTTTACCACCAGTATCCTTGTCATCCATTAGGGTAAGCCTACCGTCCATCCTTCTAAAGTCGCGCTTATCAAAGTCTGTTACCCCAATATCTAGGAAGTTATCCCGAAAATGAGAAAGAGGAGCCATCCACTTTTTCTCATCATCATTCTTGATCATCGCTTGCATTGATTTATCTTTGTCAACCAAGGTACAAACAAAGCATCCAAAGCGGCTATCACCACAGCTAGGTGTTGAGGTGTCAACTACTAGAGGGCACTCGTTATCTTGGGTTGCTCCGCGGTACATATTTAGTAGCTGGCTATTGTCATAACCCCAAGGGTTTTTATAAGTCACTAAATATTCCCAGACATCATCATTTGACCAGCTGACTATTGGCGGGTAAATCCAGACTCTATCTAGTTTTGGATTTCCATTTCTGCTTAATAAATCACGAGTAGAGCCTTCATATCCCTCCATAACCTTTTTTCTTGTGGAGCTCTCAGCCTTGCGTGTACCCAAAACAAGAATGGCTTCACCGTTTTTTGCAACTACATCAAGAATAAAGTTGTTAGATGGATTAATTTTTAATCTGCTTGTACACCACCTAAACATAGGTCTAGGAGCGGGGTACCCTTTACCAATTAAATTTACCCAAAATCTATCCTGTAGCTCTGGGGTCAAGCGCTTAGGTTCAATTGGCATCTTTTGTTGAATTGCTTCAAGCCTCATCTTTTCAAGAGAAACTTCAACCCACATTGCAACAACTGGATTTTCAACTAATGTATCTGTGCTGATAACATATATAGGTTTTGAGCGCTGCGACTCTTCAAGCTCTTTAATTGCATACCAAATTAATTGAAGACATGCAGTGGAATCCTTGCCACCGCTATAGCCAATTACCCATGGTAGGGCGTCACTTAAGTAGAGCCTTTTAATATCGGCTTTAATTATTTCTACTTCTGAATCAATTCCATTTGCATCAAACGATGACTTTTGATAGTTGTTAACTATATTTATTTTTTTCTCTTCCATCTTAGCCTCGTTTGTATGCTTCTTCTGTTCGTTTTTCTTCAGGGGATAGTTTTAATCCCAGCTTTTGTTTTATTAAATTCGTCGTTAAGGTTACGTTGTTGTAAGTTTTTGAAACCTTTCCGCCAACAAGTGCTCGGCCCTCCCAGATCTTGGCATTGCTTCGGGACCAGTCAATATTCTTGAGGGCTGCGAGTTTTTGCTTCCAATCCTTTGGGTGCTCGCTTAGTAACTGACTGCCGGCAATTCCAATTGATTGAATTGCTATTCCGTGTGAATGTAAGAGTTCTTTTCGTATTTCACCTGCTGTAAGTCTGCTTTTCTGAACCATTTCCCATTCTGGGATTTGCTTTGAAACTTCATCCCAAAATGTGATACAAAGCTTTGAGGCATTACTTTCATCGGATAACTCTTTCGCATCCAATAGTGCGTGACAGCCTGTATAGATGGAGCTCAATGTAAATAGCTTTCTAGAGCGCTCGGAAAGTGTGCTTCTTTCCATTTCAACAAGACCCTTAAAGGCAATTGACTTAAGGGCAACTAATTTTGCAATTTTTGACATGTCATTGCGATGGTCGTAAAGCAATCCTAGTGAACGGCTAGGTCGGATTGCATGCCTATTTAAGTCGGCAAACATTTGCTGGCTGCGCTCTAGACCTCTATCAATGAAGAAAACTACTGCAATGGACTCGCTTGAGAGTGAAGCATCTTCTTTTATTGCCATTTCTATAGCGGCTCTTCTGTGCTGTCCATCGTTGACAATAATTTTTGAATTCATGTCTATGCGAAGGAAGCCATTTCGCTGGGCTTCAGGGGTATTGTTGATGGTTGTGAACTTTACATCTCCATCGATTGATGCAGTGATTGCCGAAAAAACGTAGTTATCTGGATTGTTTGTTATGTACCTGGCAATTTCAGGTACTCTAGATTTATTAAGAATTCTTTGGGCTCTTAATTCGGGGCTAAGCTCCTCTTCATCAAACTTGAAGATCTTATGAACTAGGCCTAGAGGGCACATGGACACGAAGTACTCTCTGCCTGCTTGGATTCCTCGAATTGCAGGAAAAGTAAAGTGGTGATCGTTTATATTGGACATGATTGTATGTAAGTTTGTTTGTCAAAATTTTAACAAACATAGAAATTGTATGTCAACAATATAACAAACAAAAACCCTGCATTCTGAACTGAATTAGGCTAACCAGGGGCCCGAAAATCCACTATTTATGGCTATTTCTATAAGGGGGTTATAGGTTTGGATATAGCGCTCTGCCAGAAGATCCTCATTTAATAACTCTTCATAGCTTCCGATATTTAGGCCGCTTAGATATTGATTTGCTTCATTTCGCCAGCTTTGGTTAGGGTCAGCCTGGTAGGTTGTTAAAAGTCCAGTATGGTGAAGTAAAGCGGTTGGCCTAATGTATGAAATATCCGGAATAGAATCGTTTTTAGTGAGATTGATCCTTGGCGATGTGGGTATTAAATTCCACGGCTGATTGTGGGCTACGAAACTCCAGGGCAAGACATGATCTAAATGGAAGTTATTTATATCAATCAGCTCATTGGTATAAATACATCTAATTGGTGTAATTGAGGCCACCGAGCTCCAGAAGAGGCGCTGCTTTGTAAGGCTTGCTCGTGATTCTGGCGTTGTAGTCTTATTTAAAATGCCAGGCGCATTGGGATTGTTCTTTTGAAGAAAATTCCCCCAGGCTCCAAGTACCCAGCCTTGCAAAAAAATAAAATTGTCTTTAAGGAATGACATCCATTCATCAGACATTTCAATTTCCTGTAATTCAAAATCTATCTTATAGATGGGGGGAGAGTCGGATAAGAACGTTTCACTTGATAGGCTAATAATGGCAGCATCTATTTCCTGGTCCTTTAGCCCTTTCAACTCAGATGGGAAGAATTCCCTAAGAATTCTCTGGGGAACATATCTCAATAAGGCTGCTTGGTCTATTGATTCTGTATCTTTGATTGCGGTAAATAATTTTTCAATTGAGATTAGCTTGGTTGGAAAATCCAAGGTATCTATTAGTTTTCCAATCTGATCTTGTTTTCCAAAAGACAGCCGAAAATAGGCCTTTGGGTACCATGCCTTTGCAAGCATCATATTACCTAGGTCTTTGTAGCTAAATATCTTCTTTTCAAAATTAGAATTTTTAATTAACTCTAATAATCCGATTAGAAATAAAAATTTGTAAGAGGTGGTTGTGCTGTTTAAGGATCTGCTAAGAGCGCGGGTATTAATGGCCATAAATTTACCAATACTTAGCTTTACTTGGGATTACCCATCTAACCCCACCTCTTGGATCCTCTTGGTCGTTTTGGTATCTTGGAATCAAATGAATATGCAAGTGTGGAACTGTTTGGCCGGCAGTAGGGCCATCATTTATTCCAATGTTATAGCCATCTGGATTAAGTTCGTCATCTAACATCTCTTTTGCTAATGATAGAAGTTTTAATAATCCCTGACTTTCTTCATTGGTGGTCTCAAACCAAGAGGGAATATGTCGTTTTGGAACTATTAAAGTGTGACCAGTTGACACCGGAAACCCATCCCTTATTGCATATCCAAATTCATTTGATAGAAAAATTCGCTCTTTAGGCAAAGTACAAAATGGACAATTTAACTCCATATCAAATAGTTGTTAAAGCACCTGATATTTTTTGTCAGACAATTGTTTCAATGTGGGTTTAGGTGCGCCAGATTTACCCATAAAGCCTACGGTATTCTTACGAAGTTGAGCATTTAAAATTGACTTCGGGTCCTGAGCCTTGAAATCGAATAAATTTCCCTTGCAGATAGCATCATAGATTTCGTCTTTTGATAGCGGCTTATTGGCGGCCTTCAATACAGTCAACGCAGCTTCGATTATGGTCATTTAGCTCTCCAAAATTATTGTTTAGTTCTAAATATTACACTCTGTGAGGTTATTTTTATTGGATCCTCTTGATTTTGCTAAATATTGATACAAAGCGGGCATCTACCAGTCCTGAGCCCAGGAGATGCCTATTTTCAATTCGCGGATTGCTTTGTCCTTTCTCGGATGAAGGTCTGAACCTGCTCAATGGTCCAAAAGGAGGATCTTCCAATTTTGATCGGTTTAGGGAACTCGCCTTTCTGAACCATTAGCCAAAACTTGGATTTGGAAATTGGCATGACTTCCAGAATCTGTGGAATTCTCATTAAGGTCACTTCTGAATTTGAATTACTCATGACGACCTCCTTGACGGGCGCGCTTCATATTTTTCCTATAAACCTGCAAAGCCATTTTTGCTGAACTCATCTTCGTGTAACCGTAAGAACGGTACAAACTGTAAAGCCGAATTGCTACCATCAAATTGTTCTCCATCTTGTCATGTTATGTATGAATATGTGTGCTACTGAAGAGCAATGTAGTCAATGAAATTTTGATGGTCAATTAAAAGTCAATACCCATCTTCTGAACACAAATTATTTTTAGCCTACAAAAAAATATTTATTCATATAAGTGCTACAAGTCAATCCAGTAAAAGGCTACAGCCTTGTCAGTAATTTCCGATGGCATCAGGAGAGTGGTGGACATACATAGATCAATTAACACTTCAAAATAATTAATGAAGAATCTCAAATTTCTTAAAGAAGGATTACAGCGAATTAGTAGATAAATAAATTCAAAATAAATTCAGAAAAAACACGTTTGACGATACGCTTTCCGATTGTTAGATTCATCTCTTGCATTAAATAACTTACGCAAGAAAAAGAACGCTACGGAGACAGTTTTAAATGAATTACTATGAGCATCATATTGGTGATTACGCAGAAGCAACAGCCCATCTCACCTTTATCGAGGACGCAACCTATAGTCGCCTGATCAGAAAGTACTACGCTACAGAAAAACCACTTCCCATGGATGTAAAGTTTGTCCAAAGATTGATCAATGCGAGATCTAAGGAGGAAAAAAATGCAGTGATCTCAGTTCTCAATGAATTTTTTAATCTAACGGATGATGGCTGGAGACAAGAGCGCTGTGACCATGAAATAGCAAGGTTCAAGGATCGCCAAATTAAAGCCAGGCGGAGCGCGGAAGGTCGCTGGCAGTCGTCATCAGCAGAGCAAATACTGTCTGACAGTACGACCGTTTCCGTATGCGATCGCAATGCGAACGCATTGCCAGCGCAATGCTCACCAGACACCAAACACCAGACACCAAGCACCAATCTCCATACACCAGACAAACAAAACAATGGGGTGGAAAAGAAAAATGAAGGAACTAGCAATCTTGGCCCCGCTCAAATAGTTCAAATTTTCGCAAAGGAGGGTATCAATATCCCCCTTGATGATGAACGCATCAACGAGATGCTTAGGTTGGATATTTCTGAAAAGGAAGTGGCTGACGCTATCTTGCAGGCTAAAGATACCAGGAGGCGCGCCTCAAGCTCAACACCGATTAATGTGGGATTTGTGATGGCCATTCTGAAGGGCATGCGAAGAAAGAGTCAAACCAACAATCCATGCGAAGACATCTGGTGGAAAAGTAACGAGGGGATAGATGCCAAGGGGAAGGAGTTAGGCATGCGAGCCCAAGGTTCAGAAAGCTATGACGCATTCAAAACCAGAATCTTCGCAGAACTACGTAAGCGTCAGGAGGCAGTTAATGCAGGCTAAGCAATCAAGCCAAGCCATGGTGGGCGTCATTCATCGACCTGATATGGAAGACTTTCCCATAGGATCTATCGTCAAGACTCCTAGTGGACGCATAGGCACGGTGGTTAAGCATCGCGGTGCTCAAAGTCGATTTGATCTGTTTCAAAGAATCATCATTGAGTTTGAAGACCCCATCGGTGATTCAGTGGCACTTCAACCTCACTTGCTAACAATGATCAAGCTGCCATGATTGAAAACAATCAAAAGAAATCAAAAGGCGGAGCTAGACCTGGGGCAGGGCGAAAGACTGGCAGCTTAACAAAGCGAACTAGAGAAATTGCCCAGGCTGTAGCTAGCCATGGCATTACACCATTAGAGGTCATGATGAAAGTCATGCATCAACTGTATGAAGAGGCGGGCAATATTAGTGAAGATGATCTGGGTGATAAGACGCTGGCAAATGAGGCCCGCATCAAATTGCTAAACATGGCCGCTGCTGTTGGAAGGCATGCGGCGCCTTATGTGCATCCACGCCTATCTGCAATTGAGCACACGGGCAAAGATGGTGCCCCACTGCAAAGCGGCGTGTTAGTTGTACCCAGCGCCATGAGTGTCGAGGACTGGGAGAGATCCGCTCAGCCAAAACACTAACGCATTAAAAAGCTAATGAAAACTGTCTGGGCACCATTGCCTGGTAGTCAGACTTTGTTTCTGACATGTCCCGTGTATGAGGTATTACTCGAAGGCACCAGAGGAGGGGGTAAGACCGATACCTTGTTAATGAGCTATGCCCAGCATGTAGGTAGAGGCTTTGGTGATCATTGGCGCGGAACACTCTTTCGCCTGACTTATCCCCAATTGGCTGACGTAGTGGCCAAGAGTAAACGCTGGTTCTATCAAATCTTTCCAGGCGCCAAGTTCAATGAATCAGATTATGTCTGGAAGTGGCCCACAGGAGAGATGCTGTACTTTCGGTATGGGGCTAACGAAGATGACTACTGGAACTATCACGGCCATGAATACCCCTGGCTAGGTTTCGAGGAGTTAACGAACTGGCGCAATCTGTCTTTTTATGAAGCAATGCATTCGACCTGTAGGTCATCACACCCTGGCATGCCAAGGATGGTGCGAGCAACCTGCAACCCTTTCGGAGTAGGCCATGCCTCTGTGAAGGAGCGATTTCAGATTGGTGCAATACCAGCGGGGCAAATCATCAGACAAGAGGGTGCATTACCTAGAGTGAGAATTCACTCGACCATTTATGAGAACACTCACCTACTCAGAAATGACCCCAATTACCTGATGAGCCTTGAGTCACTAAGTGATCCAAACAGACGAAGAGCATGGTTAGAAGGAGATTGGGATATCCACGTGGGAAGTTTCTTAGAAGGCGTATGGCAGTCCTCTAAACACGTTGTAGAGCCCTTTGCTATTCCACCGGCATGGAAGGTTTGGCGATCAATGGATTGGGGATATGCAAGGCCATATGCTGTTTATTGGTTTGCCTTATCTAACGATGGAGTCTATTACCTCTGGCGAGAGCTCTATGGATACGGCGACAAAGAAAACACCGGCACTAGAGAAGACGCAACAGTAGTTGCAGAGAAGATCAAGAAGATTGAAATTCATGATCAACGCCTCGGATACGAATACCGCATGAATCTAGCTGACCCATCCATCTTTTCAAAGATTGGAGCGGAGAGATCTATTGGCCAGATCTTTAGAGATAAAGGGGTCAAATGGACCGAAGCCTATAACGCGCCTAGAAGTAGAGTAAATGGCGCCCAAGAAATCATTCGCCTATTGGCCGAAGGAAGGCTTAAAGTCTTCAGTACTTGTAAGCACTGGCTTAGAACTATTCCACAGCTACCGCCGGATTCATTGAACCCCGAAGACGTAGATACCGACGCTGAGGATCATGCTTGGGATGCAACAAGGTATGGAGTCATGCGGGCACGAAGGGCTACAGAATAAATCCAAAATAAATTCTTAAGTTACACACTCCGAATTTATAAATAGGATGTGCCCCAAGACTCAAAAGCTCTTCAACAAAAGTGGAATGCTCGCATCAAACATGCGCGCGCTCATTGGGCAGCCTTTCATAAACGCGTAAAGCATAACCGCAATACAGTCGCCGGCTTCAATTGGAATGCAGATCCCACTGGCAAAGAGTTCTACAGCCTAAGGGCCAACTTAATCCATGGAACTATCTCTGCCGTGCTACCTAACGTGTATGCACGCAACCCAGAGATCTCAATTACCCCAGCCCATGCGGGCGCGGACATCAAACTCTTTTGCAATACCCTAGAGAAGGTTACCAATAGGGCCTTGGAGCATGCCCAACTAAAGAATCGAGCTAAGTCCACTGTAAGAGCGGCGCTTACCTGCAGTTTCGGAATCTTAAAGGTAATGTACCAAAGAGATATAGACGAGGATGCCTATATTCAGGGACGCATTAATGACCAACAAGAAAATAGATTGGCGATTAGAGATCTTAAGCAAGATCTAGAAGATGGCAGTCAGAAAAAACACCGTGAAGAAAAAGAGATTGAACTAGAAGAGCAATTGCTAGGCATACATGAGCAATCAGAAGTTTGGTCTGCTGAGGGTCTAGTTATCGATAGAGTCCTTACAGAAAACCTCCTCATTGACCCATCCGTCTGTGAGTTTTGGGATTACACCGATGCAGATTGGATGTGTCAGGTTATCCCCATGAAAAGATCCCAAGCAGAGGCTCTGTATAAAAAGAATCTCGCCAACGCCAAGATCTATCA
The DNA here is from genome assembly GCF_018881885.1 of Polynucleobacter sp. MWH-Creno-3A4. Taxonomy (NCBI): domain Bacteria; kingdom Pseudomonadati; phylum Pseudomonadota; class Betaproteobacteria; order Burkholderiales; family Burkholderiaceae; genus Polynucleobacter; species Polynucleobacter sp. MWH-Creno-3A4. The sequence goes on along the minus strand of NZ_JACXSA010000003.1, from coordinate 7,441 downwards.
ACCTGGACAGGGGGAGCCATCACATAAGAGGGCAAAGCGCTTAGCTTCAATACAATTAGATTCTGGCCCAGTAACTGACGATCAGCAAATAGCTGTCCTAGAGATCTGGGATAGAACTACTCAGCGCGTATACACAATGGTGGAGGGCGCGACTGAATGGTTACGGGAGCCCTATTCACCACCGAGGGCAGGAGAGCGCTGGTATCCATTCTTCTTGCTGCCTTACCAAGTAGTCGATGGTCAATTCATTGGCCCCAGTCTGGTTGATCTGACTGAGCGACTACAAGGTGAGCATAACGAAGCCAGAGACCGATTCAATCAACACAGAGACCTCTGCATACCCGGATGGGTAGCCTCAGCTGATATCAATGAGAAGACGATCAAGAAGCACTCAGATTCCCGATTTGGCGAGATCACAATTGTGGATACAGAAGGCAAGCCACTTAACCAGGTGATCATTCCCAGAGACCACCCAAAGATAGATCCGATCGTCTATGACACCAGCGCAGTACGTTACGACTGGGAGCAAGTTACAGGCTTGCAAGATGCTGCCAGGTCAACGGTTGTTCGACCAAAAACAGCTACTGAAGCCAATATTCTGCAAAGAGCCTTATCAGGGCGCGTATTCGAATTCAAAGACCAGATAGAAGATTGGCTACAAGAGATAGCGCAATACAGTGCCCAGGTTCTGCTACAAGAACTCACTAAAGAGCAGGTAGAGCGCTATGTGGGTGCGCCAATTACCAAAACAACCATGGTTGACGGTCAAGCTATCACAACCAAAGAGAAAACCTACGACTGGCCTGAACTTACTAAAGAACGAATCTTTGACATGGTTGACCTGCGTATCCGAGCCGGCACGACTGGTTCTCCTGATGGTATTGAGGATAAGGAGGGGTGGTTAAAAGTCCTGCCAATGATTACTAGCCTATCGATTCAAATGCAAAACCTGCAGGCCAGAGGGATGGATTACGAACATATCCGTAGCCTCCTACAAGAGACTCTCTTGCGATATGACGATCGAATCGATTCCAATCAATTTATACCAAAGATTGAAAAGCAGATTGACGGATACAGAGATATTTCAATGAATTGGCAATGGGAAGTCGATAGGGAAAAGCAAGGCAAACATCAACATTTAAAAGAGGAGGCGGTAGATGACACAAGAAGTGAAAAACTTTAGTTCTGGTGTATTAACCAATGGAGGTTTGATTCAGAAAGAGCAAGAGCGAGAGGCAAAACGCCAACAAGAGCGATTGCGTAAAGAGGCTGAAGAGAAAAATGCCGCAGAAGCTACTGCTAGGCGCATAAAGGCAAGGGAAGAGCGCGCCTTAGAGTTGGCAGAACAAGCCAAGACCAGACAGTTAGCAGAAGAAGAGCGGCGTAGAAAAGCAGATGAGAAGTTTGCCCAAGAGGAAGAGGCAAGATTAAGGGTCGTTGCAGTCAAAGAAGCCGCTAGATTAGAGAGGCAGCAAGACCTTGAAAGAAGAAATGCCGAAAAGGCTGCTATTCAGGCGCAAGAAGAGGCAAAGCGCAAAACTAAAAGCCAATCTGCCGCCTTGATAAACGCCTTGAGTGAGCACCCCGTATCCCAAGAGGAGGAAGTTGCCACTGAAGAGGAAGCCGCAGAACCAATACTGACCCTAGTTAAAGGTGAAGTTCAGGTACCAGCAGAAATAACTCCAGCAGCGACAGCGCCAGAGCAAATAATTGCAAGAGACATCAGTGAGTTATTACCGCCCCCTGTTGTGCTTACCGTTGAGACTGAGCAGCAACCTGCCATTTCAGTAGAAAGCGGTAAAGACTTAATTGAAAGGGTCTTGAGTTCAACCGAGGAGGCGCCAAAGGAGCAATTAGAGGGGGCGGTACAGTCCAATCGCAGTGAAAACCGATTCCAAAAGATGGCCAATACCAACCGCGATCTCGCTAAAGAGAACGATGCGCTCAAGTCAAAGTTGGAAGACCTTTTGGATAAGTTGCATAGCTATGAGATTGAAGGAGAACTGGTTGGTAGCATGATGGAATCTGTAGAGAGAAGTAAAAAAGAGAAATGGAGCGAAAAGCCAGGCCATTCTTACTTAAACAAGGATCAGTTCAGTGTTGTCAAAGAGGCTAAGCAGGAGATGCTTAAGTACCTATCTACCAGACAGGGGGAGGTAGACCATTGCTATAAGTCTGAACTCTTTGCGAAATACATGGAAGATCCGTTTTATATGAATGTATTCGTGCAAAACCATGGAGTGTTTGAATGGTGGCCAGTGATTGAGTCTATTTACAACTCCATAGGCTTGCCAAAACCAGACTGGTCTAAGGTAAAAATTACGGGTCATGCACCACAACCGATTAGAGCTAGAACCGCCACCCTAGGCGCGCCAGTAGCCAGCTCTGAACAACCCATGGATCGAATAGCCCAGCATCTTGGCAATATGGGGATCTAAGATGAAGCGAGAGAGTAATTCCGTCAAGGACGAACCTTTAGGTCGGCTTGCGAATCCTTGACGGCCACAGATGAATAGACGCTCTTATATGCCCAAGGTGATGGAGTAACACTTTGGGCATAAAGACAATAAGCGGGTAATAGAATAAAAAAACCCCAGAAATATCCAATCCCCAGCTAAATCAATCCAATAATGATTGCATGTAGCGCCGTTTAACTACCGAGCTACTGATTCATCCCATGCGTTAAAGCTAGAGTCGCGCCTAGTAGCGTAGCAATGGATAGGTTCACGCACTATCAAACGGTATGAATCTAATTAATTCATAAATACAGATAGGGGTGGCATATGCCAATTTCAAATACAGACTTGCAAGAGTTAGCTAAGGTCTCCTTAGATGAGTACTTGCGCAATCTACCAGTAGATCAAATAGCTGTGGAGAGGCCTTTCCTCAAGAAACTGATGCAAGGGCGCAAGAGCCTATTAGGGGCTAAACAGAATGTGGTGGAGAACATTCGCAAAGAGCATGGGAGTAACTTCACCTGGGCATTTGGGGAGGAAACGGTCAAGTTCAATAAGCGTAATACCACTGAGCAAGCCTCATTCCCATGGCGCAGAGCCGTTGATGGCCTCTATATCGACTATGACCGCTTATTCAGTAACGGCATCAAGGTTCGTGAAGGCGGGGCGCGAGGCTTCCAGTTGGAGCATAACGAGCGGGTTCAGCTTATTAACTTGCTGGATGAGCAGTTAGAGGTCCTCAGAGAGGGCTTCCTCAATAAGTTGGACCTCGAGTTGCATCGCGACGGCTCGCATGGTGCAGATACGCTAGTAGGTTTAGATAGCTTAGTCAGTCTGGTACCAGATGCTGGCACTGTGGGTGGTATCGATCGAGCTAAAGCAAGCTATTGGCGCAACTATGCTATCAAAGACATTACCTCAACCACGCCTGGTAACTTAGTTGGTGAGATGGAGACTGCATGGCGCCAATGCATTAAGCATGGCGGAAGCCCAGATTTCATCATCGCTGGGGGTAAGTTCATTGATACCTATCGCAAACAGGTAACTGTGACTCATATCGCTGGATCAGGCGAAACCAAGTACATCGATGCTGGCGTAGGCGCAGGCGTAAACACAGGCCTTGCCTTCAAAGGCGTAGAGATCATCTGGGATCCGCAGTTTGATGAGTTAGATGCCATGGCTAACCGTACGGTGGAGTGGAGCAAGCGCTGCTATTTCCTTAACACGCGCTTTATGAAGCTACGCGATGACGATCTAGACATCGTTGCCCCCATTCGTCCGCACGACACGCTCGCTATGTACGCCATGGTGAACTTACGTTGCGCTTTATCTATTTCACGAGCTAATGCCCATGCGGTATTGGCCATTCAATAAAGGATGCTCATATGACAAATAAAGAACTCATTCATAGCGACTTCCAAATTAAAGAGGTGGAAGCGGTAGTGCGTAGGGATGCATTCACGACCATCCATGTGCACGTACCGCCGTATGAGACCAATATCCTTCGCAATCTCTTTGGGCGCGAGAACGTCACGGTGTTCGAGCGCCCATCAAAGACCACCATTACTCCAGAGCAGGAGTACGACCGACTTTGTGCCAAATATGGCCATGAGGTCGTAGCTAAAGTCTATGGTGAGGATGATGGTGATCGGCTAATGGAGATCGTAGAAGGCTTGATGAAAGAAGGTCAGCTCCCAGTACAAGAGAAGGCATTGGAAGGAGTTCTTGAGCAAGAGCCATCAGAAACCAAGGGGGCCAAGAAACGCTAGCAGAAGGGATGACCACCGCTAGCAGCAGGTGTTTGGGTGCGGCTGTGGGTGTTGAAGTAACGATGGTGTGTGGGCGCGCGTAACTGCGCCCCACTGCCAACACCAAAGAGAAGCCTAGGCGGTAGTGGGGCGGTGGACTTCCATATTCCAAGCATCAAGAAAAGAACTCATTACATGCTTCCAATCATTACCTCTCTAGTACAAACCTTGGCTGTGAATGGCCTTGGTCTACTTGCGGGTGCAGTCCAGGCCAAGGGTAAAGAGTTTATTGAGAGCAAAATTGGAGCGCGCATTCCGGAGAATCCTAGTCACGAGGATCTCATTAAGCTCAAACAGTTAGAGATTGAGCAAGAGCAACTTCTATTGGAATACACGCTCAAGCAAAAGGAACTGGAGATAGAGGAATCAAAACTGCTAGCGGAGATGCATCGAGCTTCTCAAGAAAATGCCACACAGCGCTGGCAATCCGATATGGGTAGCGATTCAAAGCTATCGAAGAACATAAGGCCGGGAACGCTCGTTTATATTCTTACCGCTTATCTTTTGTTCGCACTTCTCTCAGCAATGGGGATTGACATTAATGAAGCCTACGTGAAGCTGCTAGGCGAGTGGGGTCAGCTAGTCATGCTCGCTTACTTTGGAGGAAGATCAGTAGAGAAGATCTTTGAGATGCGTATGCATGGCCAAAATAGAAAAGAAGAAGTATGAGTGGTTTAGTTGGCGAGCAAGCTGCATTCTTAATTGATGTCAGCCGCCTCATTCAATTTGCAACTGCAGAAGGATGGGTAGTTACAGGAGGGGAGCTTTGGCGCTCTCCAGAACAACAGGAGATCTACTTCAAAAGCGGTAGATCTAAAACTATGAGTAGTAACCACCTGAGACGTTGCGCTATCGATCTCAATTTCTTTTGGAATGAAAAGCTAGTCTGGGATAAAGAATTGATCCGTACAGTGGGTGAATATTGGGAAAGCCTAAGTTCAAAGAATAGGTGGGGCGGAAACTTTAAGGGGTTTGTGGATGTGCCACACTTTGAAAGAACTGCAATTAGCAGTTCAGAAAAATGAATACAAACTTACTTAAACAGATGCCAATCGAAGCAAGAAATAAAAAAATTGGTATAAGAAAGTCAACGCTTGATTTTGAGTAGAGGCATAAATGAATGTAGCTGAAAGCTACTAACAATTTTTGCGTGTAATTTGAGATTACAAACTGACACTTATTGCCACCGCTTTTTGTTGAAAAATGTTTTTTATCCCACTCTAGTTCGTAATTTATCAAAACCCAACCACTCCATGGTGATCCTGAATTTCTTTCTATTGATAGATCAAGCTTAATGTCTGATAGGGACTGCTTTTCTTCAAACCTAATTAACAATTCAGGTTTTCTTAATTCCTCGAAATCGCATATTGAAGGAGGCACCTTGTTTTTCTTGAATGCCTGTTTGATTTCATGCTCAAGATATTTTGCTAAAACATTAAGCCTTATTATTGATAACTCCGTTAGTAAGCGGCTTTTTTGTTTTGTTGTTTCGCCATCAAACCAATATCTTAAAAAAACATAAATTAAAACTATAGTAATTAATGCCCAAAATTTAACTGCGCTTATAGAATGAAGCTCAATAAACCCGAATAATTTACTTGCCTGATCTACTTGAAGGTTTAAGACCGAAGTGATGATTACTCCAGCGCTTAAAACTACTACATTACGTCGAACTTTTTCTGCGGTATCGTCAAATGACATTTTTGCCTCTTGATAACTAATTGTATTAATTATCGATCAATTTGCATTCTTCTCCCCAATCTGCCATTAGAGATGCGCGTTTGTCTAATTGGTCCTGCCTTCTATATGCAGCTTCAGCTTTGTTCTGAATCGTGTGCGCCAAAGCTAGCTCGACAGTCTCATTTGAGTATTCTGTAGTCTCGGCAGCCCAGTCTCGGAATGTGGATCTAAAGCCATGCGGAACAAAGTCTGCGTACTTAGGCATCTTTCTCATCATTGCTAGTAAAGCCATATTAGACAGAGCGCGCTCTTTATGAAGAGAACTGGGGAACAAATATGAATTAACTCTAATTGTCTTTAGTTGTTCGAGAATTTCCATGGCTCTTGTATTTAGTGGAACGCGATGCTCCTTTCCAGCTTTCATTCGATCAGCGGGGATGGTCCAAACCTTAGCTTCTAAATCAAATTCATTCCATTTCGCCTCAATCACTTCACTGGTACGAGTAGCGGTAAGAATCAGCAATTCAAGTGCATAGGCAGAGTAACCGTTATGAGTTCGTAAATCGCTGATGAATTCACCGATCCTTTTAAACGGTAGAGCAGGGTGGTGAGCAACCTTCTTAATCTTGTTAGCCTTAGGTAGTAAATGGCATAGAGCTCCCTGATATCGCGCAGGATTGTCACCACTAATGTATTTATGAGCCTTGCACCAGTCCAGAATGACCTCAATGCGCTGACGAACCCTTGTTGCAGTCTCAGTTCTGACCTTCCAAAAAGTTCCCTCTACCTCACCATTTTTCTTCTTGATCTCTTGCTCGAGTAATTTAACTATGTGGGCAGTAGTTATCTGATCGACCTTCAATTTCCCAATGATTGGAAGGGCATAAGTCTTAATCGTGCTTACCCATTGGTCTTTATGTTTTGAGTTTGACCATTCGGCTTGCTTCGTTTTGATGCACCTATCAGCTGCATCCGCAAAGGTAATTGAATTGTTATTGGCTTCGATCGCTTTAGTACGCTTAACTATTCTCTGTTCTAAAGGATCAATGCCATCTAAGATCAAGCGCCTTAAATCGAAGGCCTTTAGCCGCGCATTAGCTAGCGAGAGAGACTCAAGCGAGCCAATACCCATTTCTCGTCTTTTGAGTGTTACAGGGCTTGAGAAGCGAAAAATCCAGCTTTTAGTAATTGAGCCTTGGAACTTAGTAATCTGTAGATAGAGGCCTTTATTGTCTGGATCAGCATGGTAACCAGGCTTTGCAAGTGAGATAATTCCACGAGCGGTGAAGTTCGTTTTACGGCTATTGCCGAGTACTTTTTCTGCAGTATTAGAGCCCAATCTACCCACCATCCTACCCACCAGTTAAACCAAGATTTTAGTGAATCAGAATGGGTTAGATTGGAGTAGGGTTGCTCTTAAGCCTATATAAATAAAGGGATTGATGGGTATTGGTGGACTTGCGAGGAGGGTCTAGATTTAGATCTCGTCTCCGCCAA
>NZ_JACXSA010000002.1:0-219753 GCF_018881885.1 Polynucleobacter sp. MWH-Creno-3A4 | reverse complement strand
TTTAGTATATAAATCAAGGACTTATGGTCCTTTTTTTATTTCTGTACTATCCTATAGCCCATAAAAATCATATTAAAACTCATTAATTACCGATCCATTTGTTAAGAAACTTATATGGATTAATATAGAAGTGTCTAATCTTGGGTAATACAGTTCATTTATTTTTATGGGTTATTAGGAGGCAATTTCATGATGTGGCTTATACGCAATTCTATTATCGGATCTATTCTGACACTGTGTTTTGGTCAGGATTGGATTGAAAAAAAACCAAAATTAGTAATTTTTGTAAAAATATTCTTTTACGTTATTTATGCTCTAGTTATTTTTTCATTATTTTCCGCTATCTTTAATTAGTTTTTAGGGCGAAAAATTGAAGGTAGGTATGTTTATTTTTATTGCAAGAATATTTTTAGCCTCATTATTTTTAGTATCAAATGTTCATGCGGAGGAATCAGCCCCCAGAGAGCTAAAAGTCCAATTACCTTGGATGCATAATAGTCAATTTACTGGCATGTATGTTGCAGAGTTCCGTAAGCATTTTGAAAATAAAGGCCTTAAGGTTAATTTAATAGAAGGTGGGCCGAATAAGGATTCTGCAACTGAATTGGCTAAAGGAAACGTCGACATATCTATAAATGGCCTTGGCGGCTCCTGGAAGGCAACAAGCAAGGATAATGAGTTAACAAATGTGGCTCAAATCATTACGGGGTCTGCTTTTGTAGTTGTTTGTAGAATCAGCTCTGGAGTCTACGGGCCAAAAGATATTGAGGGAAAAAATATCGGAGTCTGGTCTGAAGATGATAAATTTATTGTTAAGGAGATGATTAAAAAAATTCATCTTCCTTTGGATTCAGTTAATTTTATTCCGCAAAAACCAGATGGTATAGACCTTGTAAATAGAAATGCTGCATGTGTAACAGCTATGGTCTTCGATGAATACTTGAGTATTATCGAGAAAGGCGTTCCATACAGCGATCTTATAGTTATTGATCCAGTATCAATGAAAATACCGTACTTGCTTGATGGTGTTTATGTTAGAACCTCCGACCTAAATTCAGAATCTTTTCGAAATAGCCTTGTTGGCTTTCTTCGCGCCCTTCGGGATGGATGGCGCGAAACCAGAATCGCTCCAACCCTATCCCTTGAGGCGGTAAAAGCTAAATCTTCTAACTTTGACAAGGAGCATGAATTAAAGGGTCTAGAGGCGATGCTGACGATCATTCCAAGTGATCCAAAAAAATTTGGATTATTGGATATAGAGACTTTTGAGGCAGAGTCAGAGCGCTATATAAGAGAAGATAAAAATGGCTTCACACCAAACAATATTTGGACGCATCAAATATGGAATCAACTTCAGGCCGAGGATGGAAACTATCATTTTTTAACTGTTGCAACCAAGTACTATGTTGATCACATATCACATTTATTAATTTTTAAAATATTAGTCTTCTTTGGTGTATTTACTTATGCCCTTTCAGGCGTTCTTGAGGCCGTTAATAGAAATTATGATTTGTGGGGGCGGCTTGTGTTGGCCTTTTTGTCTGGGATTGGTGGAGGAACGATCCGTGATTTGATTATTGGGGGCGACAGGCTGCCTTTTTACTATGTCAAGGATTTCCGTTATCCATTGGGGATTCTAATAGTTGTTTTGGTTACATCTTTGGTCGTTGGAATATATCCCAATGCCTATAAGAGTGAGGCTTTTAAGAAAGTAAAGAAATATTCAGATGTATTTGGATTTTCTGCTTTAGCCGTAGCTGGAACAATATACGCGGTAACATCTGATATGCCTTGGTTTTGGGCTCCAGTTCTCGGCGCACTTACTTGTGCTGGGGGAGGGGTCTTGCGCGATATCGTTATAAATCAGGAGCCCATGACCTTTAAAGGAGTAATTTATGAGGAGACCGCTATCATTGGCGGCTTCTTCATTATCGGTGGACTCTTGGTTGCAAATAATTTTGAACACAGTGCTTTACCTGAATATTTAGTAATATTTTCAGGCATGGTTTTAATTGTTGCATTGCGTTTACTTGTTTATCGCTACCATCTCAGCTACCCAAAGTTTTTGGGGGGAAGAGAAGGGGATGCACATTAATTTTATTTTATATTTTGTGAATTTTTATAGTTTGAGGTCATATGAAATACTGCACAAATTGCGGCCATGAAATTTTGTCGGAGGCAAAATTTTGCATGGGGTGTGGGGTCCCTATTGCCAGCCCTTCCAACAGTGTTCGCCCAAAATCTGTAATGGAAATAGATCCTCAGTTGCCTAAAAAAGGTGGGCTGTTCTCATCATATACAGAGCAAAGCTTAATAAATGATGAAATTATTATATATAGGGCAAAATTGCACTGGGTCATTTATTTAAATGCCTTTTTAATTTTTGTGGCTTCAATTTTTTGTCTTGGCCTAAGTGAAGAGGGCGATGATATTTACGATAATTTAGGTACATCGCTTCTAATCTACACTTTTATTTCTGCGGTTATTACTTTTATCGTCGTCAGAACATCAGAGTTTTTTGTCACAAATATGCGCGTTATTTGCAAAGTTGGATTTATACGACGAAAATCAGTCGAGTTATTTTTAGTTAAGGTTGAAAGCATCTCAGTAGATCAATCAATTCTCGGCCGCATTCTTGGTTACGGATCAGTCACGATTACTGGCACTGGCAATACTCATGACCCATTTAAGATGATTAGCGCCCCCCTAGACTTCAAGCGATATGTTCAAGACCAGGTTGCTAGGCATAATTAGATATCCCATCTGCTACAAAACCCCTTCTTTTTGATAATCAATAATTATTTTTATTTGTTTAAGTCCTAACTGGATGATGCTTATTACCGCAATCCAGGCGATCACTCCTAAGGCAATGTCCTTGATCATAAATTCCATAAAATCCAGATCCCATAGGAAGTGAAGGCCAATAGATAGTAAAAGCAAGCGCATTGGATTTCTGGAGTTTACGGAATAATCTTTTAATTTCCTTTTTTCGCGCATCATCCAAAAAGCTGCTGCCGCGATTGCAGTCCAAAGGATATGTGCAAAGGGTGATAAAAAGCCACGCAAAAAAAGATTGAGAAACATCATTCCGAAATTAAGTGTTTCAGGGTGCTTCAAATCATAGAGGGCATTAAACGCATATCCTGCAGATTCGAACGCTGCAAAACCAGCCCCAACAGCAGCACCGAGCAACAATGCGTTAAGTAAGTAAGGGTATCGCTTTTGGCCCATTTTTTTCATAATAAAAAGTACGCCTGCGAATTTGCCTAATTCTTCAATTATTCCTACGCCAAGTGGGCCCAATAGACCATCTAAACCGGTAATCAGGTAGAGTGCTAAAGTGAATAATATTGCAACAGCCCCGCCAATAAAAACAGCATAAATTGTTTTATATATTGAGATATTTTTGGGTGTATTAAGCTCGAAAAAAAATACAACCATTGAAATTGGTACTGCAAAACTACCTATCATTATTAAGGCTGGTATTAGATTTAAATTTTCAGTGATGTTCCACAAAAACAAAAAAATCATAAATGCAGTTACATAAATAAATAAAAATTTACTAAACATCCAGGGGTGAGGAAGAATTGTCATCGATTCTTCAAGGTGCGGTGTTGTGCTAATGGTTCCCACAGACAAGGCGCTTTCCACCTCATCCTGACTATGCCTTTTGAGAGCATTTGAAAAAAGTTCTTTTATTGAGAATGACTGTATATCGTCAAGCTCTAACTTATTTGTTACTCCGTGGGTGAGCTTACCGACAAAAGTCGTATTTTTTTGAGAGACTCGTATTTCAATTTTATTGCCGCAATTGCCGCAATAACTTTCCTTGATCTGGATTTCGAGCCCGCAATTTTCACAAAAACTCATCAATACACCATTTCATATTCAATTAATCATTTTTTGTGCTTTTATTATGGCCCATTATTAAGGAAATAAATTTCCCCAATCTTTACATTTCACCTATTTCTGGGCCCATAAATCCCCATTTTTGTCCCTTTTATTGCTGTTTTTGGCTATTTGTTGCATTGCCGCAAATAAATGTTGCAGCACAACATATTCTTTTATACAATGGTGCATCGCAACAAATTTTGTACCTCTACTTAAATAAAGGAATCATCATGTTTCAAAATCAATTAAACGATCAAATCGCTCAAGCTCAAGCTAAAGCTGTTGAAAACGCTAAACATTTGGCTCAAGTAGCTGTTGAAAGCGCACAAGAGTTGGCAGAAATCAACCAAGCTGCTGCTAAAGATGCTTTGGCTGCTGCTCAAGATGCAAGCACACAATTGTTAGCTATCAAAGATCCACAGCAATTGACTAAGTTGGCTCAGCCAGAAGTTGCTCAAGAAGCTGCTAAGTACGCTGCTGCTTACCAAGCTAAAGTAAACAAAGTAGTTCGCAATGGCAATAAAGAAGTTGCTCAAGTAGTTGACTCATCTATTGATGATGCACGTGACGACTTAGTGAAGTTCGTTAACGAAGCTACTAAAACAGCTCCTGCTGGTGCTGAAGCTTTTGTATCTGCATTCAAAACTGCATTCGATGCTTCTATTCAACAATTTGATCAAGTTCGCGCATCTGCATCTGATGCATTCGTAAACTTTGAAAAGAGTGTTGATGCTGCATTGTCAAACATTCAAGGTCAATACGCTGCTAAGTCTTCTAAGAAGGCTCCAAAGTTAGCTGCTGAATAAGCTAGTTCGACTGGTATTACCAAAGCCGCCTCCGGGCGGCTTTTTTCATTTCTATTCCCGCTAATTCTCTAATTTCTTGGCCTTAGCCAGATCTAGGGTTATTCCTAATACTATACTTCACAACTTCACAACTTCTGTGGTATAGTCTTTTTACTGGGGGAAGAAATGAAAAGACAAGTACCAAAAACACATCAAGCCTTAGATTGGGTAGGGAAGGGCATGAGTCCTGCTCAGGCAGCAAGAAAGATGGAGATTTCAGAATCCAGTGTGTATGCCGCTCTCAGAAAATCGCGAGCAAAAGAAGTCGGATGCTGTCCAACCTGTGGTCACAAAATTAGGAATTAAGATGAAAAAGTACATATTGGCCGTTGTATCAATTTCTGTTGCAGCAATTGCGTACGCAAATACCGTGACGGATTCTTCTGCACTCGTAAATCAGCAGTGCAAGATTTCTGCTGAGGCGGTATCGACTCTGAAGGGATTGCGTTATGGCAACACTTCAATTCGCAAGGATGTAGCAAGCCTGATTAATCATCATTTAAAGACTCAAGAGAATCGTGACTTGGCGCAAAAGACCTTGAATCTGATGGTGGATGACAAAACAACCGACGTTGCTGCCCTAGAGAATAAGTACTGTTCTTGACGTTTTCTTGGTATTCGTGAGGTGACTCTGACTGCACAATGTCCTGATTGCGGTAATGCGCGTGGATTGTTCAATCATTGCCCGCATTGTGGCTCTGAGATTCAGCCCGATCTCAGTACGGATGTTGTCGAAATCAATATCAAACAGGGTGCCCCAACGGTAGAGGAGGCTCTAGAGCTCTTAACCGAGCACCTACGTCAATGCTCAGAACTTGGTATTAAGGCGATCGTCCTTATTCATGGTTATGGATCCAGTGGAGAGGGTGGCCGGATTAAATGGGCTATTCAGGATGCCCTGGAGAGTAATCGCTATGCAGACCGCGTAACAGAGTATTTCTTTGGGGAAAGGGTGGCTTATGGCACTGACTCCTATCATGCGCTCCTCAAGCGCCGACCTGGCCTAAAACAATATCTCAAGCGCTTCAAGGAGGGTAATACCGGAATGACTGTTTTATTGTTAGGCACGTCACATAGAAATGCTTAGAATAGGTATATATCCATTCAACGAGTATCCAAATGAGTGCTAAAAAGCCAGAACATCACGTAACAGAAGAGGCAGTGAGTCCCGCTGCAGATCAACTGATTGTTGAATTTAAATCCCTCATGGCTGATGCAGAAGCTCTGATACATGCAACTGAAGGTCATGCTGATGGCACACTTAGTTCCATTCGATCAAAAGCACTAGAGACCCTTACTAACGCTAAAGAGAGTCTCTCAGGTATCGAAGGTCAATTAAGCGATAAGGCTAAAGAAGCAGCAGCTAGTGCAGATGATTTTGTACACCGTAAGCCCTGGGAGGCAGTTGGGGTTGCTGCAGGGCTAGGTCTATTAATTGGCCTGCTGATTCATCGTCGCTAAACCAATATGTCCCAAGAAAACCTACTTTCATCTATTAAGAATCTTGCGGCCACTGGCGCATCCATTGCCCAGACTCGACTCGAGCTGCTATCTGTTGATGTGCAAATTGCCCGAAACAAATTCATTAGCCTGTTGGTGATGATTGTGTGCGCTTTATTCTTCCTTTTCTTCGGCTTAGTCATGTTGGCGCTATTTATCGTAATCTACAGCTGGGAGTCTGATCGAATGACTGCCCTCGGCTTGCTTACTGGCGCCTTTATATCCATCGGACTGATCTTGGCAGCCTTAATTACACAATCTTTGCGCACGATGCCCAAGTTATTTGAAGCCTCTATTGCTGAATTGGCTAAGGATCGTGAGGCTCTCTCAAGATGAGTGAGCAGTTAAAAGTGCTAGAGTTGCGCCGCCATCAACTGATGCTGCAGGCTAATAAAGAGCGTAAGGAATTTGGTGAACATTTTGAGCCCTGGGAAAAGCCGCTCTCATGGGCCGATAAGGGTGTTGATGCCATTCAATTTCTGAAAAGTAATCCGATTCTTTGGACTAGTGCATTTGCAGCGCTGGCCCATTACAAACCCAAGTTGGCTGGCAAGGTAATCGCAGTGGGTTGGGGTGCAGTCAAACTGCTCAAGGGTGCAAAGAAGCTTATTTAAGTTCAGCAGGGATCATTCTGTTAACTTGTCAGCACCGATTTGTTACTGATGCCATTTTGGTCAAGTAGTTGTTTCCCATTTAAAAAGCTAATTTCAAGCAAGGTAATTGCGCCACCAACTTGAAATCCTGCACTACGCAATAACTTATCTGCTGCAATGATCGTGCCACCTGTGGCCAGAACATCATCAATAATTAAGACTTTTGCATTAGCAGGTAGGGTGGATTGCTGAATTTCTAGCGAATCAGAACCATACTCCAGGCCATAGAATTCTTTATGGCTTGCCAGGGGGAGCTTATTGGGTTTTCTGGCTAAAGCCAAGCCTTTGTTGGTGACATGCGCTAAGGCTGAGCCAAAAATAAAGCCACGGGATTCAATACCCAAAATATGGGTGTAATCAAAGCCTTGTGCAAGCCCTGCCATTTGGGCAATCGCATTTTGGAAAGCTGCTGGATTAGCTAATAAGGGGGAGATATCTCGAAACATAATTCCCGGTTTTGGGAAGTCAGGCACTCCGGGTAGATAATCTAATAAATTCATGAATGGCAGATATGAAAACAGAATTACTTATTATCACAGCATTAGAATCCGAGCTCAATTCGGATGCTCTTCCAGCAGGCCTAGAGATTATTTACTCTGGAGTTGGAAAAATTAATGCGGCATTGATGACTGCTAAGGCGATTCATCAATTTAATCCAAGCAAAATCATCAATTTTGGTACTGTCGGAAAGATTAACCCCCAGCTCGATGATTTGGTCAGTATCGGAAAAGTGATTCAACGTGACATGATGGCAGAACCTCTAGCGCCGCGCGGGGAAACACCATTCTGTAATCGACCTTCAGAATACCTTTCTACTGGAGAGTATGTATGTGGATCGGGCGACAGCTTTGTTACAGGCAAAGATCCTTGGTTACTTAGCCAGGGAGTGGATGTGGTGGACATGGAGTTATTTGCGATAGCCTACGTTGCCAATCACCACCAGATTCCATGGCACTCCTATAAGTATATTTCTGATGATGCGAATGAGAACTCAGGTGATGTCTGGCATCAAAAGGTAAATCATGGTCAAGAATTATTCTTAAATCAACTCAAGCAAATGTTAAGTTAAGAAGCGAATGGCTGAGATATCTAAGCCCTGGTTAAAGCACTACCCAGAAGGCGTTCCACATGAGATCGCACCGCTAGAACATACTTCGCTGATAGACTTCCTCGATCAATGTCTTGAGCGTTTTAGTAAACGCAAAGCCGTTGAGGCGATGGGTAATTTTTTCTCATACCGAGAGCTCGATAAACTTTCAAAAGACTTTGCCTCGTATCTGCAAACGCTTCACCTAGAAAAGGGTGCAAGGGTGGCATTGATGTACCCCAATGTCATTGAGTATCTGGTTGCCATGATTGGCACACTGCGGGCAGGTTATGTAGTCGTGAATATCAACCCGCTGTACACGGCACGAGAACTTGAAGCTCAGCTAGAAGATAGTGGGGCAGCAGTTCTAGTAATGATGGAGAACTTTGCGCACGTTTATCAACAAATCAAGCCATTAGCTTGCATTCAGAAGGTGATTGTCAGTAGCCCAGGGGACTTAATGGGTTTCAAAGGGCATTTGATTAATTGGATTGCAAGAGACATCAAGAAGCTGATTCCCCCTTGGGAATTTACGCATATTGCATTTAAAGAGGCTCTCAAAACCGGCAGCCAGCATCATTTTATACGGCCCTCTATTGACTTAGATGACATTGCCTTTTTGCAATACACCGGGGGCACGACAGGCACTTCAAAGGGTGCCATCTTGCTTCACAGAAATGTTTTATCCAATGTGATGCAGATAGAGGCTTGGCTTGATCCAGCACTTAAACAAAAACCAGAACAGCAGTTAGTCTTTCTGTGTGCATTACCGATGACCCATATTTTTGCGCTCACTGCATGCGCTATGCTGGGTATTACTAAAGGTGGCTTGCTGGTTTTAGTGTCTAATCCACGCGACATTACTGGCTTTATCAAATTGCTTATCAAGCATCCGAATATTAATATCTTCCCCGGGGTCAATACACTATTTCATGCGTTGATACATCGACCAGAATTTAAGAAGGTCAAGCTACCCCATCTATTAGTCACGATCGGCGGCGGTATGGCTGTGCATCAAAAAACAGCTGATCATTGGCAGGCTCTAACAGGAGTACCCATTGCACAAGGCTACGGCCTCTCAGAAACCTCTCCTGTAGTGTGCGTGAACACGCCTTTGGAGAAGCATTTCACTGGGCATATTGGCATGCCCTTACCCAGTACACAGCTTGCCATTTTGGATGATGACGGAGTTGAGCTCCCACAAGGCGCTCCTGGTGAAATTGCTATTAAAGGCCCTCAAGTGATGGCTGGTTATTGGCATAAGCCCGATGAGACTAAGCACTGCATGACGGCAGATGGATTCTTTAAGTCTGGTGATATTGGACTCATTAGCCCTGAAGGCTACGTCGAAATTGTTGATCGTAAGAAAGACATGATTGTGGTGGCTGGATATAAGGTGTTTCCAAACGATGTGGAGGATCACCTAGTACAAATGAATGGCATTAAAGAGTGCGCTGTGATCGGCGTACCGCATCGCAAATTGGGCGAGATTGTCAAAGCTTATGTGGTGAGAGATAACCACCATCTGACGGAAGCCGATATCTTGCAATACTGCAAAGAGCATATGACGAGCTACAAACGACCCAGAAAAGTGGTCTTCATTAATGAGCTACCAAAATCCATCGTGGGTAAGATCTTGCGCCGAGAGCTTAGAGATCAATAATTCGTGTTCTTAATCCCAACGATATTGCCAAGATACGCCAAGTGCGTTGTAGCTAGTATTGGTATTTGAGTAAACCCCAGTGCTGCCGGTTAAGCGAATTGAGTTATGTTGATTAATGGGATAGGAGAAGGTGCTCCCAAAGCGCCAGTTTTCTTGTGCGCTTCCTGCTGGTAAACCATTGACATATTTTTGCCCCCCAAAGAAGTAGGTGGCATCGCCAGAAATCCAAGCGGTATTGGGAAAGTAATAAATCACATGGGTTTCAGTGGAATAGACTGGATTCTGGGAAAGAGTGTTGCTCCCCAGATAGTTTGTATTGCTCGTAAAAATGGAAGCCATGCCGGCTAATTCAAAACGCCATGGACCGACTGCTTGTGATGCTCCAATGCCAGGCTGTATGACGGAACGATTTCCACCAACATTGACTATCTGATTATTGTTGTACTTCCCCCAAGGAATCGTTGCCGCCAAACTAGCGCCAATAATGAGGTCTTGTTGATAGTTTTTGAAATCATTGAGTGAGAGCGCGGGTGCACCATATAAATTGACTGAGGCCTTGATGACGGGGTCTGAAAGGCCTTCGGCAGACGCATTGATTGCTTGGCCACTGATAGTACCGGTACCCGATAACTCTGAGTAGGGAAGTACAAGGGTCAACCTTCCTGATTGACCGGCAACGTCAATCACATGGGTAAGACTGACTGCTTCAGTGGTTAATGTATAGGAGCCGCTTTTTGCTTGGGCAATGCCGCCAGTGATAAAGCTCATTCCAATGGGAGCATTGGAATACGCACGCGCTTCGATTTCTTGAGCCTGGGAGGAGGTGGATGCTAATCCAATGGCGCAGACCCAAAAAAGATTTCTGAGTAACACGCTAAGGCAGTGCCCCCTAAAAAAACTAATGCTCAACAGATTTCTTTTTACCAAACAAAATGCTCACAGTTGCATTCGAACCTAGAGCCATCTTCATGCCGATGAAAACCAAATATGGCCATACGATCAGCCAATAGACAATAGACATGGCCAATACTTTTAAAGGGTTTCTTTCTCCAAATGCGGAGAGAGAATTAAAAAAGCTCTTACCATGAAATAGACCCTCAACACCAGCTTCAACATAGTTCAGAGCGAGTACCACAATGATGTACAGAAGCGACTCGTAAAATAGCGACTTAATAATGCCATTCGATTTAGTAATGTTGATTGGAAATATGGCTTGTGCAATCAACATAAATTTGGCACAGAGGCCAGCTTTAATCATTGCAATGCCAAAAATGGAGAGTGGTATCGGGCGCTCATCTAGCGTTGTAGCGCCTAAGAAAGCAAGTGCACAAAACCAGGCACCGAAATATAAGGTGAGCGCTAAAGCCTGCTTTGCTTCATTCTCAATCTTCTGTTTGAAGCCTTCAGAATGGCCTGGAGCAGTGCTAGGTGTATTCATAATTAGGCGTTACAGCAAGATTCGCCGCTAGAGCAGGAGGAGCTTACTTCAATAGGAGCAGGCTCTTGGGTGTAGCGTGCAATAAAGGCATGCTTGCTTTTAAGTGGAAGCTTGATCCACACAAAGTGACCAGATCCCGGTGCAACATCAATCGGCTCACCATTGAGATTCCACATGGCGTCTAAGACAATATCTTGATTTCCTTGTGGTTCGATGATTTCGAGTTTGTCACCAATCGCAAAGCGATTTTTGACATCAACTTTGACGCGACCTGTAGCATCAACTTCCAGAGTCTCGCCAACATAGAGGCTTCTACCGGAGAGAGAGTGGCCTCTCATATAGAGCTGGTAATCCTTATCGTGGTGACGCTCATAAAAACCATCGGTGTAACCACGATTAGCTAGACCTTCAAGGTTACCAAGCAGGGTGGTATTAAACGGTTTGCCAGCAACCGCATCATCAATCGCTGAGCGATACGCTTGGCATGTACGAGAGACGTAATAAGGTGACTTGGTGCGACCCTCAATCTTGAAAGAGTCCACACCCATTTTGGTGAGTCGCTCGATATGTTCCACCGCACGCAAATCTTTTGAGTTCATGATGTAAGTGCCATGCTCATCTTCTTCCATTGGCATCAATTCATCAGGCCTTCTGGCTTCTTGAAGTAGCACGACATCACCACTGCTATTTTGCTGCCCAGGCTTCACCTTGTAGTCCCAGCGACAAGCATTGGTGCAAGCACCCTGGTTGGAGTCGCGATGCGACATATAGCCCGATAAGAGGCAGCGGCCAGAGTAGGCAATACATAAGGCCCCATGCACAAATACCTCAAGTTCCATCTCAGGGCAGTCTTGACGAACTTCTTCGATCTCATCAAAAGATAGCTCGCGAGACAAGATGACGCGACTAATTCCAACTGAGCGCCAGAACTTAGCAGATGCACCATTGACAGTATTCGCTTGTACCGATAAATGAATAGGCATATCAGGCCAAGCTTCTCTCGCCATCATGATCAAACCAGGGTCAGACATGATAAGCGCATCGGGTTTTAGTGCAACGACTGGCGACATATCCTTGATATAGGTGCGCGTCTTTGCGCCATGCGGCAATAAGTTAGAAACCAGGTAAAACTTTTTCCCCAATTCATGGGCGGTATCGATGCCTTGTTTGAGCACTTCGATCTTGCCAAAGTCATTATTACGAACCCGCAAGGAATAACGTGGCTGACCAGCATAAATTGCATCTGCTCCGAATTCAAAAGCGGTGCGCAGCATAGCTAGGCTGCCGGCCGGTGCTAAAAGTTCTGGGGTCTTATTCATGGGCTCTATTTTAGTGTGGGGAGGTACTTTCGGGTTGGCTTCAAGTATCAAAGTGTCACAAAAAGAAAAAACCACCTAAAAAGGTGGTTTTCAATGTTTGGCTCCTCGACCTGGGCTCGAACCAGGGACCTACGGATTAACAGTCCGGCGCTCTACCGACTGAGCTATCGAGGAATAAGCCGATATTATAGCAAGATGCGCTCACCTCATCCCACATCCGTACAGATCCCCAAAGTACTGACTATTGCTGGCTCGGACAGTGGCGGCGGGGCAGGCTTACAGGCTGACCTCAAGGTCATTACGGCTCTGGGCGGATTTGGCATGTCGGTGATTACTGCCATTACGGCACAAAATACGCTGGGCGTGACACGGATTCAGGATGTGGATTTGGATGTTGTTGAAGCACAAATGGATGCGGTTTTATTGGACATCGGCGCAGATATTGTCAAGATTGGGATGTTGGCTAGCCCAGAAATCGTGCACACTGTCGCTCAATCTTTACGTCGCCATGGCATCAAACGCATTGTGCTTGACCCTGTATTGCGCGCTACTTCAGGTGCAAGTTTGGGTGGTGATGACACAGCACAAGCGATGATTGCTGAGTTATTTCCGATGGCAACACTGATCACTCCCAATATGGATGAGGCTGCTTTGTTATTAGGTCACGATATTACTGGAGCGAATGATTTCCAATTGGCCGCACAAGAATTACTCGAGATGGGGCCACAAGCGGTGTTGATCAAAGGCGGACATCTGGATGCAACGCATACTCAAATCACAGATTTTCTGTTGTGGAAAACGCTTGAAGATGGACTCGAAGTCATACAATCGAAGGCGTTCAAACACAATCGCGTTGATACACTCAATACCCATGGCACAGGTTGTTCTCTAGCTTCAGCGATTGCAACCTATTTAGCTGATGGTCATGATTTAAGTCATGCAGTGGCAAAGGCGATAGCTTATGTGGAAGCAGGTTTGGAGGCAGGTCGTTTCTTAAGTATTGGCGAGGGTCCAGGACCCCTGTGGCATATGCACGATTTCTACCCAACAGCCTTGCCTGGAGAACCCAAGTCTTAGTTGCGCATTAATTCTTGTAAGTGTTTGACTGCCGCTTTTGGATCTTTAGCTTCAGTGATTGCTCTGACCACTGCGATAGAGCCAACCCCACTTTTGGCTACTGCACGAATACTATCTTTATCAATGCCACCGATGGCGACTAGTGGATAGTGGCTCATGAGTTTGGCATATTGATATAAACGACCTAAGCCTTGTGGGGCAGTGGCCATCTTCTTCAAATTCGTAGGGAAGATTGCGCCCATGGCAATATAGCTCGGGCAAAAACGGTCGGCATAAGTCATCTCAGCATAACCATGCGTGCTCAAGCCTAGCCTTAATCCTGCAGACCGAATTTCTGCAAGGTCAGCTGTCGCTAAATCTTCTTGACCTAAGTGAAGGCCGTAGGCTCCAGCATCAATCGCTTCATCCCAATAGTCATTGATGAATAGCAGGGTCTTGCTTCCCTCAACGGCTTTCACCGCTTCCCGAATTTGCTTGCGGATTTTGGATTTGTCATCTGACTTATAGCGTAACTGTACGGTTGGTAGTTCTGCTTCGACCATGCGCTTGACCCAATCTGCATCAGGCATCACACCATACAAGCCTAAACGCTTGGGACATTCTGCAAAGGCATTGGGGTTCATATTGCGAGTCCATGGCAGTAAATCAAAATGCTCTGGACGATTAGGCCACTTCAGAGCATTAAATCCACCATCACCTTGGGCCATACGTGACCAAGCTTTACCTAGGGTCTTTGCATCAGATTCAATAAACCCCATCTCAATGGCAGCCAGAGCACCAGCGAGCTCGTAATGATCGGCTGCCGCTTCATTATCAACTCTTGGGGGCGGTCTATCTAGAGTAAACCGAGGAATCGGCAGACATAAATCATCATTGCGATGGGCAGCAACAATTTGATCGGCAAGATCGCGAATGAGGCTCATGAGATCAATCTATCGAATGGGGTGAAGTCTGATGCCAAAACGGCGTTCCTACCAGAGGAGTGCTAGCTTGAGCAGACGCTTGTGGTTTCATGGCGCCAGATAGATATGCTGCTCTACCTGCATCAACCGCCATTGCAAACGCTTTTGCCATTACTACAGGATCATCTGCCAGAGCCACAGCCGTATTTAATAAGACGCCATCAAAGCCCCATTCCATGACTGCACAGGCGTGTGATGGCAGTCCTAGACCAGCATCTACAAGTAGCGGAACTCCAAGACGATCGCGCAAGAGTTTCATAGCATAGGGATTCAAAGGCCCTTGGCCAGTACCAATGGGTGCGGCCCATGGCATCACTGCCTGACATCCCACATCGACTAAGCGCTGGCACAAAATGAGATCTTCAGTGCAATAAGGCAAAACCTTGAAACCATCTTTAATTAAAGTCTCCGCAGTTTGGACTAAGCGTAAAGTATCTGGTTGTAAGGTGTAATCGTCACCAATCAGCTCTAACTTAATCCAATCGGTCTCAAATACTTCACGGGCCATCTGCGCAGTTGTAATCACTTCTTGAGGGCTGTGACAACCTGCAGTATTAGGCAAAACAGGTACGGCCATCTTTTTCAAGAGATCCCAAAAGCCACTGTGTGCCTCAGTTGTAGAGCTACCTTGCCGACGCAAGCTCACGGTAATCATCGCTGGATTGGATGCTGAGACAGCGTTCTCCAATACTTGCGGTGAAGGGTAGCGGGACGTACCCAGCAACAAACGACTCGCAAAGCGCTCGCCGTAAAGAATCAAGGAGTCAGTCTCATTGGGATGATTGGATAAAGTTGCTGTCATCAGTTAACCACCAGTAACCGGGGCGATGACTTCAATGTGATCATTCTCATTGAGTGCAAATTCTGCATGCTGAGTCTTGGGAACAAAATGTAAATTGACGGCCACAGCGTAGGGTGGCTTAGCATCAATAAGCGCTAAGGCATCTGAGATCATGCTTCTTTGAGGAAGCTCATATTCCGTTTGATTGACGATTACACGCATACAGCCACTTTCTCTTGCTTGGATTGATAAATCACGCGCAAACCCAACTCTGTTGCGGTATGGCTATCACCTAAAGCAAGAAGCTCTAAGGTGCAATCTAAGATGGCTGGCGAAATCATAAAACCATGACGATATAAGCCGTTGATCATGATCAAATCAGCAAGCCCTGTATCTTTACGAGATTGAATCTCTGGAAGATTATTTTTCAAGGTAGGACGGCATTGAGTCGCCATCTCTAAAATGCGGGCTTCAGCAAATCCACTGTGAACGGTATAGACAGCGCTGAGTAATTCCATGGCCGAGCGCACACTCATCTCTGAACGATCATCAGACTCGATTTCAGTAGCCCCAACGACATAAATATCATTTTCCTTGGGGGCGATATAGATAGGGTAGCGCGGGTGGATAAGGCGGGTTGGCCTTCTCAACTTGACCTCGGGAGCATGCAAGCGAATCACTTCACCCCGTACCCCTCTCAGACTATTGCTTGAATTTACCCAGGCTTCTTTTGCACCTGTGCCGCGACAATCAATCACGGCTCGAAATGAAATATCTTTGCGCAGATCTTCTGGATCAATAGTGGTATTCCAATGGCACTGAACATGCAAATTTTCTAACTCAATGCGTAGTGCATTTAATAGCTGTCGATTATCGAGTTGACCTTCATCAGGTAAATACAAACCCTGTTTAAATCGATTGGCAACACCAGGCTCAAGATTATGGACTGCAGCAGCATCCAGTTTTACGACTGACTTTAGTTGTGCATTGTTGCGACAATTTTTTTCAAGATGGGCCGTAAATCGCTCAGCCTCACTGGCATCTTGATGATGCCAAAGGATTAATGTGCCGTCTTGTTGAAAAAATACGGGAGTTGAGAGCTGTTCAATCAATTCTTTCCAGCGCGGCAGACTATGAATCCCCATGCGCACTACAGAATCTTCGGTAATTGCCGATTCTGCCAGCGGAGCCAGCATGGCTGCGGCAATACGAGCAGCTGACCCGCTCGCATCGCTACTACCTTGCTCAAAAAGATCAATCTGAGCACCTTTCTGAGCAAGAGCAACTGCCAGTAGACGGCCCATTAGACCGCCACCGACAATGGCGTACTTGCTGTTCGAAAAGGTTGCGCTATTCACAATCAACACCAACTCGTTTATTGATAAATCTCGCTGCCACGCTTACGAAACTCGATAGACTTTTCTTCCATCGCTTTCACCACTTCTTTCGGATTACCATCCGCATCTAAAGTTGCAGCATAGTCACGCACTTCTTGGGTGATCTTCATCGAGCAGAACTTCGGTCCGCACATTGAGCAGAAGTGCGCAATCTTGGCGCCTTCTGCTGGCAAAGTAGCGTCGTGATATTCCCGGGCACGTTCAGGATCTAAGCCCAAATTAAATTGGTCTTCCCAGCGGAACTCAAAACGGGCTTTGGAAAGAGCGTTATCACGTACCTGTGCACCCGGCAAACCTTTGGCCAAGTCAGCGCCATGCGCTGCAATCTTGTAAGTAATGATGCCTTCACGGACGTCTTCCTTGTCCGGCAAACCCAAATGTTCCTTAGGGGTGACATAGCACAGCATGGCAGTGCCATACCAACCAATTTGGGCTGCACCAATACCGCTGGTAATGTGATCGTAACCAGGGGCAATGTCTGTAATCAATGGTCCAAGGGTATAAAAGGGAGCTTCCAAACAATGCTTGAGCTCTTCAGTCATATTCTCTTCAATACGCTGCATAGGAACGTGACCAGGACCTTCAATCATCACCTGAACATCGTGTTTCCAAGCTTTAGCAGTCAATTCACCTAAGGTGTGGAGTTCACCAAATTGAGCGGCATCATTCGAATCGGCAATACATCCTGGACGCAATCCATCACCTAAGCTGAAGGACACGTCGTAGGCTTTCATGATCTCGCAGATTTCATCAAACTTGGTGTAGAGGAAGTTTTCCTTATGGTGCGCTAAACACCATTTGGCCATGATGGATCCACCACGAGAAACAATCCCGGTGATACGATCTGCAGTCAGTGGCACATAGCGCAATAGGACGCCTGCGTGAATGGTGAAATAATCCACACCTTGTTCGGCTTGCTCTACTAAAGTATCGCGGAACATTTCCCAAGTCAGGTCTTCAGCAATACCACCGGTTTTATCCAGCGCCTGATAAATAGGAACGGTACCAATTGGAACTGGTGAATTACGAATAATCCACTCACGGGTTTCATGAATATGTTTACCAGTAGAAAGATCCATGATGGTGTCTGCACCCCAACGAATCGACCACACCATCTTTTCCACTTCTTCATTAATCGAGGAGGTAACAGCAGAGTTACCCAAATTGCCGTTAATCTTTACGCGGAAGTTACGACCAATAATCATCGGCTCTAATTCTGGGTGATTGATATTGGCAGGAATAATGGCGCGTCCTGCAGCAATTTCAGAGCATACAAATTCACCAGTAACCTGCTCTGGTAGGTTGGCGCCATAGGACTTGCCGGGATGTTGCTTGAGGAGCTGTTTGTAAGCAGGGTCTTTACGCAGTTGCTCAAGGCCCATGGATTCACGTAGGGCAACGTATTCCATTTCTGGAGTCACAATGCCTTTGCGGGCGTAGTACATTTGACTGACATTGTTGCCCGCTTTAGCAACTCGCGGTGCACTAATATGGGCAAAGCGGAGATTCTGGGTGGTTTCATCTTTAGATCGTGCAACGCCATACTCAGAGCTAGGGCCTGCAAGTTGCATCGTATCGTTGCGTTCTGCAATCCAAGCATCCCGTAATCTTGGCAAACCTTTTTCAAGATTGATCACAATTTCAGGATCACTGTAAGGACCTGACGTGTCATAGACCGGCACAGGAGGATTAGGCATCAACTCCTCACCAACGCGCGTTGGCAATTGCTCAATCATGCGTACGGGCGCTTTGATATCAGGACGTGAACCTTGTAAATAGGTTTTAGTCGAAGCGGGGTAGGCGAACTTTTGACCAAAGTCGCGCTCCAAACTTTTTAAGCTTGGAATTTCATGTTTGACATTTTTATTTGTAGGGTTGCTATTGCTCATGTCCATCTCCGAAAGTTTTAGATGGACGAAACCGGGTGTCGGTCTGATGTAACTCCCCACGCCAGCATTACCTGGATCGGGTTAGAGGGTCTTTCTCAGCGCCTCCAAGCAGCTTCTGCTCAAAAGGGCACCCCTGTTTCATCCTTAATTAGGATTTAACCACGAATTCTGAATTTGGCGCATGACTTCGATCAAGCAGGGCAAAGCCCCTCAGGAAGAGTCAATAAACCTATTTATTGCGCCGCAAAATAAAATCAGCAGTCACAAAAGCGGCATCGCTAGTAAATTCATCGGCCAGAATGCGGGCAGCAGCCTCAGCAAAAGAGATTTCAATAAAGCCGCTGACCTCACCATCATGATTGGTTGGGACAAAATTCTCTGGCAATTCTAGGTCGTAAACAAACAATTGCTCATCATGAAAGCCTCGACCAGGGATTGGTCTTCGCATATGGATTTTGCCCACTGGCTCAACTTGCTCGGCAATATGCAATGGCACTCCTGCCTCTTCCCATAATTCACGTTTCGCACAAACCCATGGGGTTTCATCAGCCGAGATACCGCCAGCTGCAACATTGTCTAGTTGCCCTGGATCAGTCGACTTCGACTCACTACGCCGTCCCAACCAAATGGAGTCAGACTTGGTATAGCCGTTAATGTGCGTTGCCATACTCCGAAATCCAAATGTGCGAAAGGCTGCACGCTCCAGATGGAAGAGTTGATGTCCGTTTTGATCAAGCAAAGCAAATTCTTCGTTGCGCCATCCCGGAATGTAACCGCCTAAACGCATTCTCTCGGCCAATTGATGCAAGCTGATTGAGAGATCATTTGGGCCACTCCCTTCAACCGTCATGCGATCGTTACCTATCGAAATGTGTGCAATCGGGTCATTGCGTAAGGATTCTTGCAGATAGGGAATAAATTCTGGATTTAAGTGACCAATGAGCAGGTCGACCTCGGTACCGCGCGAAAGGTAGAAGGGTAAAAATTCCGATGGGGCAGAGCGAGCCGTGTTTTGGAGCATTTCCTCTAGGGCTGCGAGTGTGCTGGTTGAGAGGCTGGTCATGTGCGCAAGTTTAAGTGAACTTGCTGAACTTAGGGTTTTTGTCAATGATTTCCGACAGAAAATTTCAAGAAGCCATTCAATAAAAATGGCTACGCATCTGCAGCAATTAAAAACACAATTCTTGCTAATTATTTAAGCAAGCCAGGTCACTCCATACAAATCTACGACTTACGAAAACTTTTAAGGATTTATCCACATTGCCTGTGGATAAGTTTTGGTGATTTTGTGGTCCCGCCGACAGGAATCGAACCTGTATCCCACGCTTAGGAGGCATGTGCACTATCCATTGTGCTACGGCGAGTCTAAATAAAAATAAAAGTGTGTTAAAGAAAATGTACAAGCACTACCAACCGCATAATGCCCACACTTGATTGGTAATCGCCAGCATCATATCTGGTGCATAGTACGCAGAAAATATCAGTAGCAAGACAAATAAGGCAAAACTATAAAACACCCAGCGCCATAAAGAAAAGCTTTTTCTCATGCGTGGACTGTTCTCGTGATGGCGCGCTCTTGAACAGGTAGGTTTACCAAGAATGCAAAGACGCCAAGGCCAATAGCAATTTCCCAAACGATCAAATAGGAGCCAGTCCGATCAAATAGGTAACCCCCCAAAAATGCACCACAGAAGCTACCCAGTTGATGCGAAAAGAATATTAAGCCCGAAAGCATCGTGAGGTACTTCACACCAAAGATTTGCGCCACAATGCCGTTTGTTAGGGGAATGGTGGAAAGCCATAGAAAGCCCATGATGGCGGCAAATACATAGGTGCTTAATGGGCTAGGTGGCAGCCAAATAAATGCAGCAATCGCTATAGAGCGGCCAATATATATCCCTGATAGTAAATAGCGTTTTGGAAAGCGCTGACCAAAGATGCCCGCGCTGTAGGTGCCAAAGATATTGAATAGACCAATTAAGGCAAGTGCAGTTGTTGCTACAGCAGGCGCACCCACAGCTGGGTAGTTCGCTGAAAGATCTTTGAGATAGGGTGCTAAATGTACGGCAATGAATACCACCTGAAAGCCACACACAAAATATCCTAAAGTGAGTAGACGAAAACTGGGGTTGCGCAATGCCTCTGCTAAGGCCTGCTGTATTGTTTGATCACCAAGTTGATGGTTGTGGACAAAGTTTTTCTCCCGCAACATAAATGCAGTGGGAATCATGAGACTTGCCATCAGCGCTAATAACAATAGTGCGTCTTGAGCACCAAAGTTACTCAGTAAACCTTGCTCAGCTGGAATCATTAAGAATTGACCAAATGAACCTGCGGCCGCTGCAATGCCCATGGCCCAAACGCGTTTATCAGCTGAAACATTGCGACCCAAAATTCCATAAACAACGCTGTAAGTGGTGGCGGTTTGGGCTAATCCAATCAGCAAACCACCGGCAAGCGTAAAGTTCAAGGCGTCAGTAGAGATCGCCATGCCAGCTAAGCCCAGCGCATAGAGAACACCACCAGCCACCATGATTTTGAAAGCGCCATAGCGATCTGCCAAGGCGCCGGTGATTGGTTGAACTGCTCCCCAAATCAGGTTTTGCAGTGCAATGGTGAGCGCAAAGGTTTCTCGACCCCAGCCGTTGGTCATCGTAATGGGCAAATTAAATAGGCCAAAACCATGGCGTATACCCATCGATAGCGTCACCATCAAGCCGCCATAAATGAGGACTTGTTTCATGGACAGGGATGGTTTTGAGATTGAGTTAGTCATGTTCTAAATCACCCCTTTCGCACGCAATGCATCAATTGCATCACGATCTAGATTGAGGTGATCCATCAAGATTTCCTCGGTGTGCTGTCCAAGCAATGGTGGTGCTAAGCGGACTTCCGTTGGTGTTTTAGAGAATTTCATCGGACTGGTAACCAACTTCAGATCCCCAATGGTTGGATGCATCACCTGTTGCAGAATATTTCTGGCAAGAATTTGTTCGTTTTCAAATACTTCTTTGACATTATTAATGGGGCCACAAGGAACCTTGGCTTGTTCCAATATAGAAATCCATTGGGCTTTAGTTTTTTGGCGAGTCATCTGCTCAAGCAAGGGGACGAGTTGATGGCGATGTTGCACCCGTAGCGGATTTGTGATGAAGAGAGGGTCTTCTGCTAAGTGCGCTTGGCCACCAACAGTCACAAATTGACGGTATTGGCTATCGTTGCCTGCTGCCACAATGATCCAACCATCAGACGTTGGAAAAGTTTGATAGGGAACAATGACAGGAGATGTATTGCCTAAGCGCTTCGGTAGTTGATCTGCAGTCAGGTATGCGCTGGCTACGTTCGCCATCATTGCTACCTGGGTATCGAGCAAAGCCATATCGATAGATTGACCTTCTCCCGTGTGATCGCGATGCACTATGGCTGCAAGAATCGCGGTAGTAGCATACATTCCTGTAAACAGATCGGCGATAGCAACACCAGATTTTTGTGGACTACTGCCAGGAATATCTTCAGCTTCTCCGGTAATGCTCATGATGCCGCCCATACCCTGAGTGATGAAGTCGTATCCAGGACGTTGTGCATACGGTCCGGTTTGACCAAAACCGGTAATTGAGCAAAAGATTAGATTGGGTTTAATCTTTTTGAGACTTTCATAGTCCAAGCCATACTTTACTAAGTCACCAACCTTAAAGTTTTCCAGCACAACGTCAGACTCAAGCACTAGTTGACGAATAATTTCTTGACCTTCGGTAGAACTGATATCTAAGGTGATAGATCGTTTATTACGATTGCTCGAAATAAAGTAGGTAGATTCGGTAGTCTCCTGACCGCTGTCATTTTTAGCAAAAGGAGGTCCCCAGCTACGTGTTTCATCTCCGCTGCCTGGGCGTTCGACTTTAATGACGTCAGCACCCAAATCAGCCAAATTTTGTCCACACCACGGCCCCGCAAGTACCCGGCTTAGGTCTAAAACACGAATATGACTTAAGGCTCCCATGACCTGATTTTGGCATGGATGGCAGGGGATTACGTGAAATTTCGGCTTAGACTTCAGACATGGCTACAATTTCCGCGCATGGCTACTCGTAAAACTTCCGAATACAGTGAATCGTCAATTCAGGTCCTAAAAGGCCTAGAACCAGTCCGTCAACGGCCTGGGATGTACACCCGAACTGATAACCCCTTACATATCATCCAAGAGGTTTTGGATAACGCTTCGGACGAAGCATTGGGTGGTTTCGGTAAGCACATCACTGTCACGATGCATGCCGATGGCAGTGTTAGCGTAGAAGATGATGGCCGCGGTATTCCAGTGGGAATGCACCCGACTGAAAAACTACCCGTAGTGGAGATTGTGTTTACCCAGCTCCATGCTGGCGGTAAGTTTGAAAAAGGCAGTGGTGGAGCTTATGCCTTTTCAGGTGGTTTGCATGGTGTTGGTGTCTCCGTCACTAATGCATTGTCGAAACGATTAGAAGTGACTGTCTGGCGCGATGGTCAAGTTTCAACTCTGACATTTGCAGATGGCAAAGTCATTGAAAAACTTAAGTCTTCTGCCTCTGGCAAAGACGATAAGTCACACGGTACGCGAGTACGTGCGTGGCCAGATGGCAAGTATTTTGATAGCGCCACTATTCCAATGCCGGAATTGATTCGTCTATTACGCTCCAAGGCAGTTTTATTGCCAGGCGTCAAAGTCACCCTGATCCAAGAAAAAACTGGTGATAGTCAAACTTGGCAATATGCCCAAGGTTTGCGTGGCTATTTGAATGAAGCCATTGCACAAGCGGGCCATGGCCCCGAAGTCATTCCCCCATTTGAGGGTGAGCAATATGCCAGCGGGACTGGCGATGATGATTCTTTTGCGGAAGGCGAAGGCGCTGCATGGGTAGTGTGCTGGACTGAAGATGGCGCACCCGTCCGTGAAAGTTACGTCAATTTGATCCCAACACCAGCTGGCGGTACTCATGAGAGCGGATTACGCGAAGGCCTCTTTAATGCCGTGAAAAGCTTTATTGAAATGCACGCCTTACAACCGAAGGGTGTGAAGTTGATGCCGGAAGATGTTTTTGCAAGAGCATCCTTTATTTTGTCGGCTAAAGTGTTGGATCCGCAATTTCAGGGACAGATTAAAGAGCGCTTAAATTCTCGTGATGCTGTGCGCTTAGTTTCCGGCTATGCAAAATCTGCTCTAGAGCTGTGGCTAAATCAACATGTCGATTACGGTCGCAAGTTAGCAGATCTCGTGATCAAGCAAGCCCAAGCACGAACCAGGGCAGGGCAAAAAGTTGAGAAGAAGAAGTCTTCTGGCGTAGCTGTGCTGCCCGGCAAACTCACTGATTGTGAAAGCCAAGATATCTCGATGAATGAGATTTTCTTAGTGGAGGGTGATTCTGCGGGTGGTTCAGCCAAAATGGGGCGCAATAAGGAGTACCAGGCAATCTTGCCATTGCGCGGCAAGGTGCTCAATACTTGGGAAGCCGAGCGAGATCGCCTCTTTGCGAACAATGAAGTCCATGATATTGCCGTTGCCATTGGCGTTGATCCCCATGGTCTCAATGATGATCCTGACCTCTCAAACTTGCGTTACGGCAAGGTGTGCATTCTTTCTGATGCGGACGTTGATGGTGCCCATATTCAGGTACTCCTCCTCACGCTGTTCTATAAGCATTTCCCAAAATTAATTGATTTAGGTCACGTCTATATTTCAAGACCACCACTCTTTCGGGTAGATGCACCTGCACGCGGTAAAAAGCCAGCACAGAAGATCTATGCGCTGGACGCTAGTGAGTTGCAAGCGATTGAAGATAAGCTACGCAAAGATGGCGTGAAAGAGTCTGCCTGGCAAATTTCTCGTTTCAAAGGTTTGGGCGAGATGAGTGCTGAACAATTATGGGACACCACATTAAACCCCGATACCCGTCGTCTCTTGCCAGTTACTTTAGGCTCTTGGACCGAGGATGAGACTTTTAAAACGATGGACATGCTAATGGGCAAATCCGAATCTAGTGCAAGACGCGATTGGCTTGAAGAGCGCGGCAATGAAGTCGAGGCAGATATTTAATGGCAATCAAGAAAACCCCCGGCAAGAATCTCACCACAGAACAAGCCGATTTATTCTCCAGTCCCATTGAAATGGATATTGTTGAAGTGCAAGAGGCACCTTCAAGCAAAATATCCTCCGATTCAAAAGGCGGCAATGGTCCTAAAGATCCCCATGATCCAAAGACTATTGATCTGAATGAAGATAACAAAGATAGTTTGACGCTAGCGGTCTATGCTGAGCGCGCGTATTTAGATTACGCCATTAGCGTTGTCAAAGGCCGTGCTCTGCCTGAGGTTGCCGATGGTCAAAAGCCAGTTCAGCGCCGCATTTTGTTCTCGATGAGTGAGATGGGTTTGCGTGCTGACGCTAAACCGGTCAAGAGTGCGCGAGTCGTTGGAGATGTACTCGGTAAGTTTCATCCGCACGGCGACCAATCCGCATACGATGCATTAGTTCGTTTAGCCCAAAGCTTCTCATTGCGTTATCCACTCATTGATGGCCAAGGAAACTTTGGATCGCGTGATGGTGATGGTGCGGCAGCAATGCGCTACACCGAAGCTCGCCTAACCAAAATTGCAGGTTTGCTGTTAAGTGAAATTGACGAAGGAACAGTGGATTTCGCCGCAAACTACGACGGTTCTTTCCAAGAACCCAAGTTATTGCCAGCACGATTGCCATTTGTTTTACTCAATGGTGCCTCTGGTATTGCAGTGGGTATGGCTACAGAGATTCCATCCCATAACCTTCGTGAAGTTGCCTCTGCTGCGATTGCCTTAATGAAGTCGCCTAAGTTATCTACAGCGGATTTGCTAGCCATCATGCCTGGGCCAGATTATCCAGGCGGTGGACAGATTATTTCCTCAGGCGCTGAGATTGCACAGATCTATGAGACAGGTCGTGGCAGCATTAAAGTGCGCGCTCGTTGGTCAGTAGAAGAGTTGGCCCGTGGTCAATGGCAAATAGTAGTAAACGAATTACCACCAGCTACTTCATCGCAGCGGGTTCTGCAAGAGATTGAGGAAATTACCAATCCAAAAGTGAAGGTTGGTAAAAAGACTCTGACTCCGGAACAAAACAATCTCAAGTCAACTATTTTGAATGTGCTTGATGGCGTTCGCGATGAATCTAGCAAGGATGCTGCGGTTCGTTTGGTATTTGAGCCCAAGAGTAAAAATATTGATGTGAATGAGTTTGTCAACCTCTTATTGGCTCATACCTCACTGGAATGCAATGCGCCAATGAATTTGGTGATGATTGGTAACGATGGTCGCCCGCGACAAAAGGGTCTCAAAGAGATTTTGACTGAGTGGGTAGAGTTCAGGGTTGCTACTGTCACGCGTCGTACCCAATACCGTTTGGGTAAAGTCAAAGACCGCATGCATATTTTAGAAGGGCGTTTAACCGTGCTTCTGAATATTGATAAGGTCATTAAGATCATCCGTAATAGTGATGAGCCCAAAGCTGATCTGATCAAAGAATTTAAACTGAGTGATCGTCAGGCAGAAGACATCTTGGATATTCGCTTGCGTCAGCTGGCCCGTCTTGAAGGTATCAAGATTGAGCAAGAGCTGAAAGAGCTGAAGGCTGAACGTGATGATTTAGAAGGCCTCTTGCAAAGCGACGCAGTACTGCGCAAGCGTATTGTGAAAGAGATTGAATCTGATATGAAGGATTTTGGTGATGAGCGCCGGACCCTCATTCAGGAAGATAAGCGTGCTGTTGCAGAAACCAAAGTCATCGATGAGCCCGTCACAGTGATCGTTTCGCAAAAAGGCTGGGTTCGTGTGCGCCAGGGTCATGAGCACGATCAGACGCAATTCGCCTTTAAAGCTGGTGATGCCATGTATGCCACCTTCGAGGTCCGTACGGTAGATGTCATACAGGGCTTTGGTAGTGATGGTCGTGTGTATACCGTCCCTGTGAGCGAGCTCCCTGGAGCCCGCGGTGATGGTTCGCCATTAACGAGTTTCGTGAACTTAGCCCCTGGCTCACAAATGGTTGCTTACTATGCTGGTCAGATGGATGACTTGGTTTTGTTATCGACTAAAGCGGGTTACGGATTCCTGGCCAATGTCGCAGATATGAGTACCCGCAATAAGGCCGGTAAATCATTCATCAGCGTTGATGCCAAGCATCCAGGTGATGCACCACTGGGCGCCGCCAAGGTGCAAGTGGGCATGAAACAAGTCGCTTGTTTATCTGCGGCGTCTAAATTACTCGTCTTCCCATTGGATGAACTCAAACGTTTACCAACTGGTGGTAAAGGAGTGATTTTGATGGGGCTAGACGATCAAGAATCTCTAGCAAGCGCGATTGCAGTTGGCCCAGATGGCGCTACTTATTCTGGTGCTGGACGCGCTGGTAAGCCCACTGAATTAAGTCTGGATGCTAAGACGCTGAAATCGTTTGCTGGTAATCGAGCTCGTAAAGGACACTTTGTTGAGCCGCGTCTCAAAGACGGCAAACTAACAGCAAACTAAGTTTTCTGAGGAACGCTGATGCCGTATTTCACGGCAATGACTTCTGCCAGAATCGATACAGCGATTTCTGGTGGAGTGAGGGCGCCAATATAAAGTCCAACCGGGCCATATAGTCGATCAAGCTGTTCTGGTGAAAGGTCAAACTCTAAAAGACGCTCTTTGCGTTTTTGAGTATTCTTGCGACTCCCTAAGGCGCCTACATAAAAGGCCGGTGAACGTAGGGCCTCCAGTAAAGCCATATCATCCAGCTTGGGATCATGGGTTAATGCTACGATAGCCGTATGAGAATCTACCCCGATCTCTAGCAATACATCATCTGGCATCCCCTTGATAAAAGTAACGTCACTGCGATTGAGTCCTTCGGCATATTCTTCACGTGGATCAATCACGACGACATCAAAGTCTGATGCAAGCGCAAAATCTGCGGTGTACTGTGACAGTTGCCCGGCGCCAATAATCACCATGCGCCAGCGTGGTCCATAGCTAGTGGTAATCTCATTTTCAGTGCAGATAAATTCATCATGGCGTGATCCGCTCTCGAGGGTGGATTTACCGGTACTTAAATTGACGGTGCGACGGGTGATTTGATGCGCAGATATTTGCTCAAGCAATTTCTCTAAAACAGCCAGCTCTGGTTTTGGTTCGACGAGAAGGCGGAGAGTTCCGCCACACGGTAAGCCAAAGCGAGCTGCTTCTTGTTGACTCACGCCGTAGACCACCATCTGAGGAACATCGCGATTCAAAATTTCCGATTGCACGCGACGGATTAAGTCATCCTCCACACATCCTCCGGAAACGGAGCCTGCTACTTGCCCATCTTCGCGAATAGCTAACCATGAGCCAACGGGGCGGGGTGCCGATCCCCAAGTTTGGACAATGGTCGCAATGGCTACCGGGTGTCCAGACTTAAGCCAAGAGACGGCAGATTGGAGAACGCTAAGGTCGGTACTATTCATGCAAAAGTTCGTCTTTTATTGTTTATTGTTCTAGATTCCTATTTATTATCACTCTAATGACTTCTTTGGGTAAGCCAACACACTCTGTTCCATTGCGTTTAGCTGTTCTCCTTCTGGCAGCGGGAGAGGGAAGTCGCCTGGGTTCGATACCCAAAGGATTGCTGAAAAAAGATGGTCAATCCTTATTGAGGCGCTTCTTTCAGGCCATCAAACCATTTTCCCTTGCTGAGTTTTTGGTAATTACAGGATTTCATGCACCAGCTATTGAATCGGAGTTGGCCTTACTCCAGAATGAAATGAATCTTCATGCATCGGTCATTCGCAATTCACATCCACAGCAAGGCCAATCATCTTCGGTCCGCTTGGGTATTGAATCCCTTCGTGGCGACTACGATGCTTTGCTGATTGCCCTATCTGATCAGCCTGAAATTTCTAATACTGATATCACTGCATTACTGAATCAATTTGAAGGCCGTGATGTAGGGAGCGAAATTATTTTGCCGATCATCGACGGGCAACGTGGCAACCCAGTAGTGTTTTCTAGGAAAGCAATTGGGGAGATATTGGCCGTACCAGGCATGGTCTGCCGAGCCTATATGGATGCACATCCAGAACTAGTTCAAGCCTTTGAAACTCATCGAGCGGCTTATATTTTGGATGTCGATACAGAGGCCGACATCCAAAAACTGAACTTACAGTGCCCTTAAATTTCTGCGATTAATTCAATTTCAACACAGGCACCAAGGGGAATTTGGGCTACCCCAAATGCACTCCGAGCATGTTTGCCTGCATCGCCAAATACTTCAAAGAGCAATTCTGAGCAGCCATTGATGACTAAATGTTGTTCTGTGTAATCAGCGGTAGAGTTCACTAAGCCCATGACTTTGACAATGCGCTTAACTTTATCCAATGATCCCAAGTGATTTTGCAAGGTAGCCATCAAATCAATCGCAATGGATCTCGCGGCAGATTTGCCCGTTTCGGTATCCATATTCTCTCCAAGTTTTCCAACCCATACCTTGCCATCTTTCTTGGCGATATGACCAGACAGAAAAACAGTGTTCCCAGAAGTTGCGGCCATGACGTAGGAAGCAGCAGGAGGGCCTGGAGGGGGTAAGTCAATTCCCAGGGATTTGAGGCGGTCAAGAATGGCGTTGCTCATGATTTTGTGTCCAGATTGGGTAGATCTTGAATCTTACTGGGAAGCGGTTTTCTTCTCTATTTTTTAGTGTTTTCTTGGATTTTTGCCCCAGAAATCCCTAAAGAATGGTGAAGGAACGGTCTCTCCGCTATACTCTTGCAAATTGATTTAAATCAAACTCATTAATAATGATTTCTATGAAAAAACTAACAATTCTTCCTCGATTGCTTATTGCTGGTTTGGCTTTTGCTGCTGTTGCTGCTCAAGCTGATGAGGTGAAGGGCAGTGCTGCTGCTGGTAATGCCAAGGTTTGGCTTTGCACTGGTTGCCACTCCATTCCAGACTATCGTGCTGACTATCCTTTGGTTTACAGAGTGCCAATGCTCGGCGGACAAAACGCTGGTTACATTGCTACAGCATTGGCTGAATACAAGAAGGGTGAGAGAAAACATCCAACGATGCGTTCCATCGCTACAAGCTTGTCAGACCAAGACATGGCTGATATCGGCGAATACTATGCTGCGCAAACTGCCAGCTCACCTAACAACCCATTGAAGTGATATTTAGAGGCATTTTTATGAAAGTCGCACTAGTTACTGCAGTATTGCTATCGAGCATTGGTTTGACGAATGTTGCCATTGCTGCCAATGCAGATAAAGGTCAAGCCCTAGTTGAGAAAGCCAATTGTGCTTCTTGTCATGGCGCTGGTCTGAATGCACCAATTTTGCCTATCTACCCTAAGCTTGCAGGTCAGTATCCAGATTACCTGTATTACGCCCTGAAGGCTTATAAGGTTGGAAATGCCAACGCTCAATTTGGTCGCAATAATGCGGTAATGGGCTCCCAGGTACAGGCATTCTCTGATGCGGACATGCAAGATATCGCCGCATATATTTCTTCGTTGCCTGGAAATTTCGTGATTAAGAAATAAGCACGACAAACCATCTTGATTCAAAGGCTTAGATTAATACTCTAAGCCTTTGTTTTTTATAGGTTTATACCTTATCGTAAAGCCTCTAGGCCTCTGGAAAAGTGCTTCCGCATGGCGGCTTCCGCTGCTAACTCATCACGCTTGAGGATGGCCCTGAGAATCTCACGATGCTCTAGCAGTGAGCTTTGCAGTCTTCCAGTACTCGTTAATGAGTCTTTCCGATGGAGTTTGAGAACTTTTCGTAAGTCTGCAATCACGCCATTCATCCAGCGATTACCTGCAATTTCTTGGATTAGCTCATGAAATTTGCCATTAATTTCAAAAAATTGCTCGATATCACGGTCAGCAGCTGCCTTTTCAAGACGATGGTGCAAATGATCGAGTAGGTTGAGCTGATCCTCGCTTGCTTTTGTAGCAGCCTCGCGAGCGGTTTGGCACTCTAAAAGCGATAGGACAGTGAAAATTTGCTCCAAATCCTCTCGATTGACTTCAGTAACGTAGGCTCCACGACGCATCTTCATCGTGATTAAGCCTTCAGAAGCGAGTACCTTAATGGCTTCTCGCATTGGTGTACGGCTAATGCCAAACTGCTCAGCCAAAGCTTGCTCATCTAGCCAGCTGCCTGGAGCTAGTTGTTTGCTAAAGATTTGCTCCCGTAGCCGGTCAGCCACATCTTCATAAAGGGGTCTGTTAATAAGTTTTGTATTCATAATTATGAATACATGATAGCTAGACAAATGAGCAATAGTCAAGCAAAATTGCGAAATTCGCTAGGAATGCAACAACCCACACCAGGAGTGTTTTGTGAGTTCAGATAACAACAGTTCATCAAAAAATCCATGGCCTGCAGTACCAGATAGCAATTTGGAAGCCTGGAAAAAATCTGCGCAGAAATCTGCGCCCAATGGTGATATCAACAGCTTAGGCTGGAACACCCCAGATGGCATCAAGCTGAAAGCCTTGTATACGTCGGCTGATACTGAGGGTCTGAATTACACGGATACATTGCCAGGATTTGAGCCGTTTGTGCGCGGCCCACAGGCGACGATGTATTCAGTGCGCCCTTGGACGATTCGTCAGTACGCAGGTTTTTCAACGGCACAAGAATCCAATGCGTTTTATCGCAAAGCGCTAGCAGCTGGTGGTCAAGGTGTTTCCGTCGCATTTGACTTAGCAACACATCGCGGCTACGACTCTGATCATCCTCGTGTAACGGGTGATGTGGGTAAAGCAGGTGTAGCGATTGATTCAGTAGAAGACATGAAAATTCTGTTTGATGGCATTCCATTGGACAAAGTTTCTGTTTCTATGACCATGAATGGTGCGGTACTTCCAGTGCTCGCAGGTTACATCGTTGCAGGTGAAGAGCAGGGTGTGAAGCAGGAGCAACTTTCAGGAACTATTCAGAACGATATTCTGAAAGAGTTCATGGTGCGTAACACCTATATTTACCCGCCAGAGCCCTCGATGCGCATTATTGGCGACATCATTGAGTACACCGCAAAACACATGCCCAAATTCAACTCGATTTCGATTTCGGGTTACCACATGCAAGAGGCTGGTGCTAACCAAGTATTGGAATTGGCCTTCACCTTGGCTGATGGTAAGGAGTATGTAAAAACTGCTTTAGCTAAAGGATTGGATGTCGATGGCTTTGCTGGTCGCTTGTCGTTCTTCTTTGCGATTGGTATGAACTTCTATTTAGAGGTCGCAAAATTACGGGCCGCCAGATTATTGTGGTGGCGCATCATGAAGTCATTTGAGCCAAAGAACCCAAAATCGTTGATGTTGCGTACCCATTGCCAAACATCTGGTTGGTCACTAACTGAGCAAGATCCCTATAACAACGTGGTGAGAACAACCGTCGAGGCAATGGCTGCTGTATTTGGTGGCACACAGTCATTACATACGAATTCATTTGATGAGGCAATTGCTTTACCTTCGGAATTCTCTAGCCGCATTGCACGTAATACTCAATTAATTCTTCAAGAAGAAACCCATATCACGAGTGTTATTGATCCTTGGGCTGGCTCTTACATGATGGAGAACCTGACACAGGAAATGGCTGATAAAGCTTGGGAAATCATTCAAGAAGTCGATGCAATGGGCGGCATGACTAAGGCGGTTGAAAGCGGTTGGGCCAAATTGAAGATTGAGGCTGCTGCTGCTGAAAAACAAGCCAAGATCGATTCGGGCTCCGATGTCATTGTGGGTGTCAATAAATACAAACTCGCAAAAGAAGATCTGGTCGATGTCTTGATGATCGATAACGATCGCGTCCGTGACGGTCAGGTTGCTCTTCTTCAAGAGATCAGAGCAAAACGAGATACTAAAAAAGTAGAAGCCGCATTAGATGCACTCACCAAAGCAGCCGAAAGCAATACCGGCAATCTGTTGGAATTAGCTGTGCATGCGATTCGCTTGCGCGCCACGGTTGGTGAGGTTTCTGATGCATTAGAAAAAGTTTACGGGCGCCATCGCGCCGATACTCAAAAGGTGACCGGTGTGTATGCAGCTGCCTATGACTCAGCCGAAGGTTGGGAAAAACTCAAAGAAGAAATTGCGGACTTTGCAAAAGACTTTGGTCGACGCCCACGCGTGATGATTGCCAAGTTAGGTCAAGATGGTCATGACCGAGGCGCTAAAGTCGTAGCAACTGCTTATGCGGACTTAGGCTTTGACGTAGACATTGGACCTTTGTTCCAAACCCCCGAAGAGTGCGCACGCCAAGCTATTGAAAATGACGTGCATGCATTAGGGGTTTCAACTTTGGCTGCAGGCCATAAAACTTTAGTGCCTGCCATCATTGCGGAATTGAAGAAACAAGGATCAGATGACATCATTGTGTTCGTTGGTGGTGTGATTCCACGACAAGACTACGAGTTCCTCTATGAGGCTGGAGTCAAAGGAATCTATGGCCCAGGCACACCGATTCCGGCTTCTGCCAAGGATGTGCTTGAGCAAATCCGCAAATCTGTAAAACCAACTTAATTGCAGATTGCAAAGCATGCTGGAAGCTGCTGACCAGGATTTAGTCAAAGATCTTACGGGTGCACCATCGCCTCAACAGCGTCGTGCATTAGCGAAGATCATTACCTTGCTGGAATCCACTCGGCTAGATCATCGCAAGCGTGCAGACGACGTTCTCAATACCTTGCTGCCAAAGACAGGAAAATCATTTCGCCTTGGGATTTCTGGAGTGCCGGGCGTTGGTAAATCCACGCTCA
This sequence comes from Polynucleobacter sp. MWH-Creno-3A4, assembly GCF_018881885.1. Taxonomy (NCBI): domain Bacteria; kingdom Pseudomonadati; phylum Pseudomonadota; class Betaproteobacteria; order Burkholderiales; family Burkholderiaceae; genus Polynucleobacter; species Polynucleobacter sp. MWH-Creno-3A4. Next base: position 186,467 of record NZ_JACXSA010000002.1, on the reverse strand, counting down.
TTGAAACTCTTGGTTTATATCTGATTGAAAAGGGTCATCGTGTTGCTGTCATGGCAATTGACCCATCTTCAAGTCTTTCTGGCGGCTCAATCTTGGGTGATAAAACCCGCATGGAGCGACTCTCAGTCTTAGAAGATGCATTCATTCGACCCAGTCCGTCTTCCGGCACCCTAGGTGGCGTTGCCGAAAAAACTCGCGAAGCGATGCTAGTTGCGGAAGCCGCAGGTTTTGACATCATCATCGTCGAGACTGTTGGCGTGGGTCAAAGTGAAATTGCTGTGGCTGGTATGACCGACATGTTCCTTTTATTGCAATTGCCTAATGCAGGCGATGATCTTCAAGCGATTAAAAAAGGCGTTATGGAAATTGCAGATCTGATTGCAATTAACAAGGTCGACATTGATCCAGATGCAGCGATGCGAGCGCAATTATTTATTACTAGCTCACTCCGCTTACTGGGCTTTCAAGGCAATCCAGACCATGCTTCCCATCACCAAGAATTTTGGCATCCTACCGTCATTACCCTCAGCGCCCTCGAAGGCAAGGGCGTACCTGAGCTGTGGGACAAGGTGAGCCATTTTGAAAAATTACAAAGAGCGAATGGCAAGTTTGAGAGTCGTCGCAAGCAACAAGCTGGTGCATGGATGTGGGATCGCATTGATGCAGGATTAAAAACGGCGTTTCGAAATAATCCAGCAGTCCAGGAGTTATTACCAATCTTAAGTGCACAAGTAAATCAAGGAACTATGGCAGCTTCAGTAGCAGCAAGACGCCTATTGGAGTCCATGGGACATGAATTTTTCTAAGGAGTAGGAAATGAAGGACATCATTCAACAACTAGAAGCTAAGCGCGAACTTGCCCGATTAGGTGGTGGGCAAAAGCGCATTGCGGCTCAACACTCGAAAGGCAAATTGACAGCCCGTGAGCGCATTGAGTTGTTGCTAGATGCTGGCACATTTGAAGAGTGGGATATGTTTGTAGAGCATCGCTGCCACGACTTTGGGATGGCTGAGCAAACTGTTCCAGGTGATGGTGTTGTGACTGGTTATGGAATGATCAACGGCCGCTTGGTGTTTGTGTTCTCCCAGGACTTTACTGTGTTGGGCGGCTCTCTATCAGAAGCCCATGCAGAAAAGATCTGCAAAATCATGGATCAGGCCCTAAAGGTCGGCGCTCCAGTTATTGGATTAAATGACTCTGGTGGTGCTCGTATTCAAGAGGGTGTTGCATCTTTGGGCGGCTATGCAGAAATTTTCCAACGTAACGTGACTGCCTCTGGCGTGATCCCACAGATTTCCTTAATCATGGGACCATCTGCGGGTGGTGCTGTCTATTCACCAGCGTTAACCGACTTCATCTTCATGGTCAAAGATAGTTCCTATATGTTCGTGACTGGTCCAGAGGTTGTCAAAACAGTGACCCATGAAGACGTTACCGCTGAGGAGTTAGGTGGTGCAGTAACGCACTCCACCGTTTCCGGAGTCTGTGATTTAGCGTTTGAGAACGATGTTGATGCCATCATGATGCTGCGTCGCTTCTTTAATTACCTACCGCTTTCGAACCGCGAGAAACCACCGCTCATCAAAGGCGCTAATCGCACAGAAGAGCCCGATTTCTCTTTAGATACCTTAGTGCCATCCAACCCAAATCAGCCTTATGACATGAAAGAGTTGATTGAAAAGATTGTGGACGATGGTGAGTTCTTTGAATTGCAGCCTGACTATGCCAAGAATATTGTGATTGGCTTTGCTCGGATGGAAGGTCGCTCCATTGGTATTGTGGCGAACCAACCATTGGTGTTAGCTGGTTGCTTAGATATCAAGGCCTCCATTAAGGCAGCCCGTTTTGTGCGTTTTTGCGATGCTTTCAATATTCCCGTAGTCACTTTGGTTGACGTTCCAGGATTTATGCCAGGAACTGCTCAAGAGTACGGCGGCATCATTAAACATGGCGCTAAGTTGTTATATGCCTATGCCGATTGCACAGTACCGAAGGTCACTTTGATCACTCGTAAAGCGTATGGTGGTGCCTATGATGTGATGGCATCTAAGCATCTTCGAGGAGATGTGAACTTTGCCTGGCCTTCAGCTGAGATCGCCGTGATGGGTCCTAAAGGCGCAGTAGAAATTATCTTCCGCGAAGAAAAATCTGATCCTGAAAAAATTACTGCCCGTGAAGCAGAGTACAAATCTAAGTTTGCGAATCCATTTGTAGCAGGGCGTCGTGGTTACATCGATGATGTCATCTTGCCGCATGAAACACGTAAACGCATTGCCCGCTCATTGGCAATGTTGAAAGACAAAGACTTGAAGAATCCTGCCCGTAAACACGGCAATATTCCTCTGTAAAGGCGCAAACCCATAATGACTACCACTATGTTTAAGAAAATACTCATTGCTAACCGCGGCGAGATTGCTTGCCGTGTTATGAAAACCGCTAAAAAGATGGGCATCAAGACGGTTGCTGTTTATTCCGAGGCGGACAAAGAAGCGCGTCACGTACAAATGGCTGATGAGGCTGTTTGCATTGGGCTGGCGCCATCAAGGGAATCCTACTTGGTGATGGATCGGATTATTCAAGCTTGTAAAGACACTGGGGCTCAAGCAGTCCACCCTGGATACGGCTTTTTATCTGAAAACGAGCAGTTTGCAAAACGCTGTGAAGAAGAGGGCATTGTCTTTATTGGTCCTAAATATCAGTCGATTGCAGCCATGGGCGACAAAATTGCTTCTAAGAAATTGGCATTAGAGGCAAAAGTGAATACGATCCCTGGCCATAACGAGGCGATCGCCACAACTGAAGAAGCCGTGAAGATTGCTCAAGGCATTGGCTATCCCGTCATGATCAAAGCTTCTGCTGGCGGCGGCGGCAAAGGTTTGCGGGTTGCATTTAATGATAAAGAAGCTGCAGAAGGATTTGTAGCTTGTAAAACAGAAGCTATGAATAGCTTTGGTGATGACCGCATCTTCATCGAAAAGTTTGTTGAAGGCCCACGCCATATTGAAATTCAGGTGTTAGGGGACTCACATGGCAATGTGGTGTACCTCAATGAACGGGATTGCTCGATCCAACGTCGCCATCAAAAGGTGATTGAAGAGGCACCATCCCCATTTATCGATCCCGCCACCCGCAAAGCCATGGGTGAACAAGCAGTTGCCTTGGCAAAAGCCGTGAATTATCAATCTGCGGGTACTGTTGAATTCGTTGTGGGCAAAGATAAGTCCTTCTACTTTCTGGAGATGAATACCCGCTTACAAGTTGAGCATCCCGTAACTGAATCCATTACAGGTTTAGATCTAGTTGAGCAAATGATTCGCGTTGCGGCTGGCGAAAAACTGGCCTTTCAGCAATCTGATGTGAAGCTGGATGGATGGTCTATGGAGTGCCGTATTAATGCGGATGATCCCTTCCGCAACTTCTTGCCATCAACCGGACGTTTAGTGAAGTATCGCCCTCCAGAGTCTGTTCATGGTGTGCGCGTTGACACTGGCGTCTATGAGGGCGGGGAGATTCCGATGTTTTACGACTCCATGATTGCCAAATTGATCGTGCATGGTAAGGATCGCTCTGAGGCAATTGAAAAAATGCGCTCTGCATTAAATGATTTTGTAATTCGGGGTATTCATTCGAATATTCCGTTTCAGGCAGCGTTGTTGCAGCACCCCCGATTCGTCAATGGCGATTTCACTACGGGATTTATTGCTGAAGAATACCCGGAGGGCTTTAAAAAGGATTCAGTTCAACCTGTAGATCCAAAACGTCTCGCTGCTTTAGCGGCATTCATGCGTTATCGCTACCTTGAGCACATCAAGATGATTGATGGTCAATTGGCTGGTCATGAGATGGTGATTGCTAAGAAGTTTGTAGTGGTTACGGGTAAAAAATCGGGCTCTATGAATGACCCCTATGAAGTGCCGGTGCGTATTGAGCTCAAGGATGGCATTTACTCTGTATACATTGACGAAGCAGATGGCGTAAGCCGTTATGACATTGAGAGCAATTGGCGCCCCGGTCAAATTTGCTTGCATGCCACGATTAATCGCAGCAGCAAAGTGACAGCCCAAGTTGAACGAAAAGGCGTGAAGTTCTATTTGGTTCTCGATGGCGCGCAATATGAGTGTATGGTTCTAAGCCCGTTGGGTGCAGAGTTACAACGCCGTATGCCAGTTAAATTGCCACCAGATACCTCAAAATTAGTGATGTCACCAATGCCAGGATTACTTACTAAGATTGCGGTAAAGGTGGGCGAAGCGGTGACTGCTGGGCAAAAATTGGCATCCATCGAGGCAATGAAGATGGAAAACACCTTATCAGCAATACAAGATGGGGTTGTTGCAGAAATTTGTGCCAATGAGGGCGATAGTCTGGCGGTAGATCAATTGATCATTCGCTTCGAATAATTAAAAGGGTTAAAGATGTCTGCTAAGCCATTTAAGATTTTAGGAATTCAGCAAATCGCTATTGGTGGTGAGAGTAAAGAGCGTCTCAAAACGCTTTGGGTTGATCTCTTAGGTTTTGAATATAAAAGCACCTTCGTTTCTGAACGCGAAAACGTGGATGAAGATATCTGTGCAATTGGTAAAGGGCCTCATGAGATTGAGCTTGATTTAATGCAACCGTTTGATGTTGAAAAAAAGCCTGCAGTTCACCAAACCCCCTTAAATCACATAGGCTTATGGGTGGATGATCTTCCCAAGGCGGTAGAGTGGCTAGCAGCTAATGGTTTGCGCTTTGCCCCTGGCGGTATACGCAAGGGTGCTGCTGGCTTTGATATCACTTTTGTACACCCCAAAGGCAACGATGAGTTCCCAATTAGCGGCGAGGGCGTACTAATCGAGCTTGTTCAGGCGCCAGCGGAAGTCATTGCACAATTGAGTTCATAATTTGGACTTGTAAATCACCAAATAAGGCTTAAAGTGGCAAATATACTGGCCATCGACACCTCAACAGCATGGTGTTCGGTGGCTTTATCTTTAGATGGGCAAGCTCCTATACTGCGACACGAATCCGTGTCTGCAGGCGCTAGCCAACTCATCTTGCCTTGGGTTGAGGAGCTCCTTCATTCTTCAAATTCCTCCTTAAAAGCGCTTGATGCGATCGCAGTTGGTATTGGGCCTGGCGCATTTACGGGTGTCAGGCTGGCAGTTGCCACAGCACAAGGCCTAGGAATTTCTCATGCCTTAGCCATACTCCCCGTGATCAGTCTAGATGCAATTGCTGCACAGTTGGTCAGGACTACGACCTTTAAAAAAAGGGCAGCAAATTATTTTGCAATTGCTATTGATGCACGTATGGATGAAATCTATTGGGCCAAGTATGAGCGACCCGTCAACGATTCTGACTTAGCAAAACGGCTCGGCGATATTCACTTGTGTAAGCCAGAGGATATCGATCTACATGAGATTCAATTTTTAGCTGGTAGCGCTCTCAATGCTTACGGTTCAAGAATATTTACCAATGCACCAGCCCCATTTTCTGAGACAGCGCTTGATCGTGAAATTCAATTGAGCGCATTAGGCCTGCTAGATTGTGGGCAGCAGATGCTACTTGCTGGACGACAGTGCGATGTGCGTGATCTTGAGCCTTTGTATGTGCGAGATAAAGTAGCTTTCACTACCTTAGAGCGCCAAGCAGCAGTTAAACCATGAATAAGGGCGTTGCTGAACTATCCTTTATGCCAATGCAGGCACAAGATTTGGATGCAGTTTTAGCAATCGAATCTGTCTCGCATATCCATCCTTGGACTCAAGGCAACTTTGCGGATTCATTAGCTGCTGGTCATTGGGCCTATTGCATACGACCAGAACTTGCACAAGCGATCCAGGGATCTTATCTTGACCCAGAAATTCTTTGGGCCTACTGCATCTTATTTCCTGCTGTCGATGAATTACATCTTCTCAACATTACAGTCTCACCCAAATTGCGCCAATTCGGCTTGGGTTCGAGAATCATGGCTGCTATTGAAGGTGTGGCCGCCCAGCAAAACTTTCCGAGAATCATTTTGGAGGTAAGGCCCTCCAACATCGCAGCTGTCTCGCTTTATCAAAAATTGGGTTACGAGCAAATTGGACTTAGAAAGGGCTACTATCCCGCCGATAGCCAAACTGGCAGCCGAGAAGATGCCTTGGTGATGGCTAAATCGATTAAGCTAGATCTATGAACAATACAAATTCTGCCTTTCTGAAAGAAATGGGTATTAGTGAATGGGTTTCCAGAGATGGTGGCCATGAGCAGCCACAGGCTGAGATTGCACAAGTTTCTGAGAGCTCCCCTCGGTCCCATTGGTGGTTTTTTGGTAGCAAACCTCAAGGCGAAGCAGAAATCTTGTTCCAGAATATCCTGCGTGTTTTAGCATTAAATACGCAGGAATGGTCCTGGAAAAATCCTGCGGACAAGGTCAGTGAGCTATCCGCTCCCGACAATGGTTTACCTTTAGTAGCAATTGCTTTTGGTGGTCCAGCAGCTCAAAAAATCACTGGTGAGCGAGATCCATTGCCGCAATTGCGTGAAACTGTTTTAGCGCTCAATAACGGGGCTGATGACGAGATACCGGTTATTGCAACATTGGATTTGAACCAGCTGGTTTCACAGCCCAAAGATAAGGCACTGCTTTGGCAGGATCTTCTGCTCGCTAAATCAGTGCTGCAGAATATCTAATAAAGCCTTAGAAGATTAATGTTTATGCTCGCCGATAAGGTGCATAGAGTCATACTGAGCTTGATTTCTAGCGTGGCGCTTAATGACAAGCCACATGAGTACGCTGACAACTAAGCCAAAACCAATAATGACAAACGGTACTGGAATATCGAGCCAAATTAATAGAGAGTACATTGCCAACATCATCAAGACAGAGATATTCTCATTAAAGTTTTGTACGGCAATCGAATGACCTGCAGACATGAGTACATGACCGCGATGTTGTAAAAGGGCATTCATAGGCACTACAAAGTAGCCTGCCAACCAACCTACTGCAACCAACAAGAAGTAAGCGGGCAACAAATTCAAATTGACTTTTAGCGCACCAATGGTAAACAGCGTTGTATCGGGGAGCATGTCTGAGTTATACAAAGCCATCACGCAAACTAAGAGACCCATTGCAATACCGTATGGCAAAACATTGAGTGACTTACGCAAAGGCACACGCCAGGCAGCCCAAACTGCCCCACCTGCAACACCCACAGCAGAGATTGCTTGCAAAATTGCACCTTGGGAGAGGTTCATGTGCAAAGCTACTTGAGCCCACTTAATGACAATAAATTGCAAGGTAGCACCAGCGCCCCAGAATAAGGTGGTGACAGCCAATGAGATCTGGCCAAGGCGATCATCCCAAAGTGTTTTAAAGCAAACTGAAAAGTCTTTAATGAGTTCGATAGGATTTGCTCGTTGGGCAACATAGCGAGCTCCGGTATCTGGGATCTTCAAGTTAATCAGTGCGGCAACAACATAAATTCCCATGATGATCAGGATGGCAGATTCAGCAGGGGTATCAATGCCTGTATCAATGGTTGGAAAGTCAATCGATAACAGGCTTTGAGAAACTGTACTGCTGATTAAAACGCCACCTAAAACGGTGCCTAAAATGATTGAGCCTACAGTGAGACCCTCAATCCAACCATTCGCGGCAACCAATTTTTCAGGTGGAAGCAATTCAGTCAAAATGCCGTACTTTGCAGGTGAATAAGCAGCGGCCCCTAAACCGACAATGGCATAAGCCAATAATGGGTGGCTACCAAAGAGCATGACCACACAACCAACAAATTTAATCGTGTTGGTGATGAACATGACATTACCCTTAGGGCGGGAATCGGCAAAGGCGCCTACAAAAGCGGCAAGTACTACATAGGACAATACGAAGAATAATTTGAGTAAAGGGGTCATCCAGGCCGGAGCGTGGAGCTGGGCCAATAGGGCAATAGCTGCAATCAGCAGGGCGTTATCAGCAAGCGACGAAAAAAATTGCGCCGCCATAATGATGTAAAAGCTACGGTTCATTCGTACAATCTAGTCATTCATTCAATTAAAACACGAAAGGGGAGGTGAAGATGGCCAGCACAGCTAATAGCTTGATAAATAGGCCCATTTTGGCATCTATTCACACCGAGGCCTTTCGGCATAATTTAAGCAGAGTTCGGGAGTTAGCTCCAGAGTCCAAGATTTGGTCGGTGATTAAATCGAGGGCCTATGGCCATTCTTTTGAGGCGGCATTGCAGGGACTAGATTCCACCGATGGCTTTGCCCTACTCAATATTCAAAATGCAGTGCGTTTGCGTGAATCTGGCTGGCAGGGTCGTATTTTGCTTTTAGAGGGCTTATTTCATGAAAAGGAATTGGCACTTGCTGAAAAGCTGGCCTGTGATCTAGTGGTTCATTGTGAAGCTCAAGTGCGTTGGTTGGAAGAATATCAAGGCCATAAACCTTTTCATGTTTTCCTAAAAATGAATAGCGGCATGAACCGACTGGGCTTTAAACCTGCTGCTTATCGAGTTGTATTTCATCGGCTTCACGCCATTGGATGCAAGATGCATCACATGACCCATTTTGCCAATGCCGACCAGATTGATCGTCAACCAACCGTAGATGGACAGTTAGAAGTTTTTAATAAAGCGATTGAGGGTTTAGAGGCCCCAACATCCTTAGCTAATTCAGCAGCGATTCTTTGGCATCGCAATGCCTTGGGCGATTGGGTCAGACCTGGAATCATGCTCTACGGCGCTTCACCCACAGGTTTGCATGCCGATATTGAACATTCTCATCTCCAGGCGGTAATGCACTTACATAGTGAAATTATTGACATTCAGGATCTGCAAAAAGGTGATCGTGTGGGTTATGGTGGTCGATATGAAGCTCCAGAACCGATGAAAGTTGGCGTGATCGCATGTGGCTATGCCGATGGTTATCCTCGTCATGCAAAGGATGGCACCCCAGTTTGGGTGAGTGATGGTACTCAGAATGGTGGGGTGATTTGTCCCATTGTTGGTCGTGTATCGATGGATATGCTCACCATTGATTTGCGCAATGCACCCTTTGCTCAGATCAGCAGCCGCGTTGAACTATGGGGGAATCAAGTCCCAGTGGATGACGTTGCTCAGATGAGTGACACCATTGGCTATGAGTTACTGTGCGCTGTAGCGCCCAGAGTCCCCGTCATCATTAAATAAATTAAATACCATTAGGCAAATAAAAACCCCATTCAATTTGAATGGGGTTTAGTTTTTGATGAGCAACTGTTTTACTTATTCCAGAACTGCCACCATCTGCGTTCTTTCTTGACACGCTGTCCAGTCTCTAGCATTTGGCTATCTGGGAAGTTGAGCTTAAAGACTCGGAGAGTGTCGTTGGCCAAATCCGTCATGCCCAATTTTTCATAGGACTTGTACAAAATATAGAGGGCTTCTTCAACTGCTGGTGCACGATCGTAATCACGGATAACGAGCTGCGCACGGTTCGCTGAAGCTAGATAAGCCCCGCGTTGATAGTAGTAGCGTGCCACGATGACATCAGCCTCAGCCAGTGAATTCACAATGTAGCGCATCCGATCTAAGGAGTCAGGAGCGTATTTACTATCTGGGAAGCGCTCCACTACTACCTTAAAGGATTCAAAGGCATCTTTAGCGGCTTGCGGGTCACGCTCACTTAAGTCTTGGCCAGTAAATTTACCCAGCCAGCCCAAGTCATCGTTAAAGGTAATCAAGCCTTTAAGGTAATAGGCGTAATCTAAATTGGGACTGCCTTGATGCAATTTGATAAAGCGATCGATGGCTACCAATGCTTGAGCTTGCTCTTGTGCTTTCCAATAGCAATAAGCAGCATTGATTTGCGCTTGTTGCGAGTAAGGGCCAAATGGGAAACGGGCTTCGAGCTTATCGAAGTATTTACCGCATTTAGCAAAGTCGGCTTCGTTTAATTTATCGGTCGCCTCAGAGTAGAGCTTGGTTTCTGACCAGATATCGGTATCGTCTTTTTGACCATCGCTACCAGCACAGCCAGTGAGCAGCACTAATACAGCGATCGCGGCGAAAAGGAGGGCGCCCAGACTAAAACGGGGAAAAGTCGCTTGCTTTTTTAGAATTGATGGACCAGCAAGCCTTAAACTGGCATCTGATAGTGCGTCGGACAAAACTGAAAGGCTCTTTAAGCGTGGCATTGCCGCAAACTCCTAATTCGAATCCTGTCGATTATATCGATGAAGAGGATTTCATATCCCTAGAAATACCTTTGGAGATGGCGGGTGAACGCCTTGACAAGGTTTTGGCAGGGTCTTTACCGGATTACTCCCGTAATCGTCTCAAGTCTTGGGTCGAGGCAGGGGCAGTCATGGTTGATGGAAAAGTCACAAAAGCCCGGTATTTACTGCGTGGAGGTGAAAGCATCAAGGTATTTCCTCAAGAAATGCCTGAGCAATTTGCTTTCAGCCCAGAAAATATCCCACTAGACGTCGTTTATGAAGATGAGTCGATCATTGTGATCAATAAGCCACCTGGTCTTGTGGTCCATCCTGCAGCTGGCAATTGGACCGGAACGCTACTAAATGGACTCTTATTTCGTTATCCAGAACTGAAGACCTTGCCTAGAGCTGGCATTGTCCATCGTTTAGATAAAGACACTTCAGGATTAATGGTGGTCGCGCGGACTGCCTTGGCCCAAACTTCATTAGTTAGACAGCTTCAGGAAAGAACGGTTGGGCGTCGCTATTTGGCTTGGGTATGGGGGGATGCTCCAAGTCAGGGCAAAGTCTTAGCTTCCGTAGGTAGAGATCAGCGTGATCGCCTCAGAATGGCGGCAGGGAGTGCACAGGGAAAACCGGCAGCTACGCTTTACCGTCGTCTTGCAAAAGGGCTTTTTCAGGAACAGCCAGTGGCACTGCTGGAGTGCCGCTTAGAAACAGGCCGCACCCATCAAATCCGAGTCCACTTGGAATCTTTAGGTTTCCCATTGCTAGGTGATCCCGTTTATCGTAAAAAGACACCTGGAGCTGCTAAGTTATTACCATTTGAGCGACAGGCCTTACATGCTTTTGCTTTGAGTTTGCAGCACCCCGTATCACTAGAGTGGATGACTTGGTTTCGAATGCCCCCTCAAGATTTAATGGATTTGTTGCCGCAAGTCACCATGAGTACAGATGATTTGCCTAAAGAAGAAGCTTTACTCGCATCTTTGCAGAACGAACACAAAGCATGAGTTTTATCAAACCACAATGGCCAGCACCAGCCAATATTCAAACACTAGTAAGCACCAGAAGTGGTGGCATTAGTAATGCGCCCTATGAAACCCTCAATTTGGGTACGCATGTTGGGGATCAGCCCGCAAGAGTGTTGGGGAATCGTCAAATCCTCAGAAAGCATTTACCCCAAGAGCCACTTTGGTTAAATCAAACTCATAGCACCGCAGTCAGTACACCCAGTAGTCGAGCTCAATCACCTAATCAGCCTTTTGAGGCGGATGCCGCAGTAACGAATATTCCGGATGAAGTGCTGGTGATTATGACGGCTGACTGCTTACCTGTTTTGTTCACGAATGCGAATGGATCCATGATTGGTGCTGCTCACGCAGGCTGGCGAGGCTTGCTAGAAGGCGTCTTAGAAGAAACCGTTGGCGCAATGCTCAATCTTGAAATGGGTTCTCGCCCTCAAGATTTAGTGGCATGGCTGGGACCTGCAATTGGCCCTGAATCCTTTGAAGTGGGAGTAGAGGTGCTTGAGCGCTTTCAATCAACTGGGCTACATGATGTCACCCAGTCTTTTATGCCAATTGAAAATAAGCCTGATCAGTATTTGGCGAACATCTATCAACTGGCACGAGATCGTCTAGAAGCTTTAGGTGTGAACGCAATCTTTGGCGGTGATTTATGCACCGTGAAGGACCAGGAACGTTTTTTCTCTTATCGCCGGGATGGAGTAACAGGTCGTTTTACATCCCTGATCTGGATTACTCAATAAGCAATGTCTTCGGGTAATCACTAGCATATTCTGAAGGCTAGGGTTATTGCGTATAACGTTATCAGCACTATAGCTCGAGAATGTCCTTAATTAATTGAAGAGACTACTATGTTTGCAGGCATGAATACGGGTGCAACGCCATCTTTGGCGGCGCACCATATGGCACTGATTCCTCAAGAGCGTTTAGCGGAAATCCAAAAGGAATATTTCGCAGAACTAGCGCATATCGCTACCAATCCAGAAGCCATCGAAGTCAAAGACCGGCGTTTTGCTGGGAAAGCTTGGCATTCTTCTTGGAGCAAGGTGATTGCAGCTACTTACTTGCTCAATTCAAAGCATTTGTTGTCTTTGGCAAAAGCGGTAGAAACCGATGAAAAGACAAAGCAGAAGATTTTGTTCACCACTGAACAGATGATTGATGCACTCTCACCATCAAACTTTATTGCAACAAACCCAGAAGTTCTTGAAAACATTATTAGCACCCAAGGACAATCCATCCAAAAAGGGATTGTGAATTTGCTGGCTGATATGAAAAAGGGTAAGGTCTCACAAACCGATGAAAGCGCTTTTGAAGTTGGTAAAAATATTGCGACAACGGAAGGCTACGTAGTCTTCCGGAACGAGTTGTTCGAGCTCATTCAGTACGCGCCACTGACAGATACAGTCTTCGAGCGCCCCTATTTAATGGTGCCCCCTTGTATTAATAAGTATTACATTTTGGATTTGCAACCAGACAATTCTGTAGTGCGTCATATGGTTGCCCAAGGCCATACTGTGTTCTTGGTTTCTTGGAAGAATCCCGATGCATCCATGGCGCAGGTTAGCTGGGAAGATTATGTTGGTGATGGCGTCATTAAAGCGATTGAGGTAGTTCAAGAAATCAGCAAAGCAAAGCAAATTAATCTTTTAGGATTCTGTGTAGGCGGGACTCTCACTGCCTCTGCTCTTGCTGTGCTGGCAGCACGTAATGAACATCCAGCGGCAAGCCTTACCTTATTCACGACTTTATTAGACTTCACTAATACCGGTATCTTAGATGTCTTCATCGATGAAGGTATGGTCGAGATGCGTGAAAACACTATTGGTGGAAAAAACGGTAAGTGCGGCATGATGTCCGGCCTAGACCTCGGTAATACGTTTTCATTCTTACGCCCCAATGATTTGGTTTGGAACTATGTAGTCGAAAATTATCTGAAGGGTAATTCTCCTCCGCCATTTGATTTGCTTTACTGGAACGGTGACTCAACCAATCTTCCTGGCAATATGTACTGCTGGTACCTACGCCATACCTATTTACAGAATGACTTGGTCAAACCAGGAAAGCTCACGCTTTGTGGGGAAAAGATTGACCTTGGCAAAATAAAATGTCCAGCCTATTTATATGCCTCTCATGAAGACCATATCGTTCCTTGGCAATCGGCTTATGAGTCTACAGAGATTCTGAAAGGTAAAAATCGTTTCGTGCTGGGTGCCTCAGGACACATTGCTGGAGTCATTAATCCGCCAGCAAAGAACAAGCGTTATTACTTTGAAAATAATAAGCTTGCGGAAACCGCAGAAGCTTGGCTTGAAGGCGCAAAACAAATACCAGGCAGTTGGTGGCCTAACTACACCAAATGGCTTGAGCAATTTGGTGGAGAGCGCAAACCAGCCAGTACGACATTTGGTAGCGCGAAATACAAAAAGTTGGAAGCAGCGCCTGGCGTATACGTGAAAGAAAAAGCAGCGCCAGCAATTTAATTCCAGATACAACTAACGAAGCTTATTTAAAGGGGAAAAGAATGTCTCAAAAAGTCGCATACGTAACTGGTGGTATGGGTGGTATCGGTACCGCTATTTGCCAACGCTTGGCAAAAGATGGCTTCAAGGTGATCGCTGGCTGTGGTCCGAACTCACCGCGCAAGGATCGTTGGATTGGAGAGCAAAAGGCTTTGGGTTATGACTTTATTGCTTCCGAAGGCAATGTTTCCGATTGGGACAGTACTGTTGCGGCCTTTGAGAAGGTGAAAGCTGAAGTTGGACGTGTAGATGTACTTGTGAATAACGCTGGTATTACTCGCGACAGTGTATTTCGCAAAATGACTCCAGATGCTTGGAAGGCTGTGATCGACACTAACTTAAATTCCTTATTTAATGTCACCAAGCAGGTAATTGACGGTATGGTGGATAACAACTGGGGCCGCATCATCAATATTTCCTCTGTGAATGGTCAAAAAGGTCAGTTCGGTCAAGCAAACTATTCCACTGCAAAAGCCGGTTTGCACGGCTTTACGATGGCATTGGCTCAAGAAGTGGCCACCAAGGGCGTGACGGTGAACACGGTTTCTCCTGGCTACATCGGTACGGATATGGTGAGAGCGATTCGAGAGGATGTGCTTGAAAAGATTGTTGCTGGTATACCTGTGAAACGTTTGGGTACACCCGAAGAGATCGCTTCTATTTGTTGTTGGATTGCCTCCGAAGATGGTGGCTATGCAACTGGAGCTGACTTCTCGTTAAACGGTGGTATCCATACGGGTTAATGCTGCACCGCAATATTTGCTGGGTACATGAAACACGCGACATAACGTATTTACCTTTCTAGCAAACTAGAGATAAACTACGTTGATGTTGCGTTGCAGTAAAGAGTAAGGAAAATAATGGTTACCCGTACAAAGCGAGCCGGTCAAGATCGACTCATCAAGAAGTATCCGAATCGTCGTCTGTATGACACGCAAACAAGCACCTATGTGACTCTGTCTGACATCAAAGGCTTAGTCATGGCCAATGAAGTCTTTAAGGTGGTTGATGCAAAGACCGATGAGGATTTGACACGCAACATCTTGCTCCAAATTATTCTTGAGGAAGAGGCTGGCGGTGCCCCAGTATTTTCCTCCCAAATGCTTTCTCAAATCATTCGCTTCTATGGCAACTCCATGCAGGGCTTGATGGGTAACTATCTTGAGAAGACCATGCAATCTTTTGTTGATATCCACAATAAATTGGGCGATCAAACAAAGGGTCTTGGTGCTGGCAGCACACCAGAAGCTTGGTCACAAATGCTGAATCTTCAAAATCCTCTCATGCAAGGCTTGATGGGAAATTACATGGAGCAAAGCAAGGACCTATTTGTGAAGATGCAAGAGCAGATGCAAGGCTCACATAATATGTTCGGCTCATTTCCATTTACACCGCAGCCCAATAAAACCGACAAAGAATAGTTGTGGCTGGAAAAATCGGATTTGTCTCCTTAGGGTGCCCTAAGGCCTTAGTAGATTCCGAACTCATTCTCACGCAATTGAGTGCGGAAGGTTACTTAACTGCAAAAGATTATTCTGGCGCAGATTTGGTTGTGGTGAACACTTGTGGCTTTATCGACTCCGCCGTAGAAGAAAGCCTCTCAGCCATTGGTGAGGCACTCGCTGAAAATGGCAAGGTGATTGTGACGGGTTGTTTAGGTGCTCGCAAGAATGCTGATGGTAGCGACCTCATTCAAAGCATTCATCCCAAAGTACTCGCCGTTACAGGCCCACATGCTACTGATGAAGTCATGCAGGCGATTCACTTGCACTTGCCTAAACCTCACGACCCCTTTACTGATTTGCTGCCGCCCACGGGTGTCAAACTGACACCTAAGCATTACGCTTATCTGAAAATTTCTGAGGGTTGCAACCATCGCTGTACTTTCTGCATTATTCCAAACATGCGGGGTGATCTTGTATCTCGGCCTATTGGTGAAGTCTTATTAGAGGCAAAACGATTATTTGAGTCTGGTGTAAAAGAGCTATTAGTCGTATCTCAAGACACTAGTGCTTATGGCGTAGACATCCAATACCGTACTGGGTTTTGGGATGGCAAGCCTGTGAAGACTCGGATGTTTGATTTGGTAAATGCCTTAAATCAAATCGCCCGCGAGCATCAAGCATGGGTGAGGTTGCACTATGTCTATCCCTATCCTCATGTCGATGACATCCTACCGTTGATGGCTGAGTTTTCTGAGTATGGTTATGGGGTCTTGCCTTATTTGGATATTCCCCTGCAGCATGCACATCCAGACGTTCTCAAAAGAATGAAACGTCCTGCCAGTGGTGAAAAAAATCTTGAGCGGATTTTGGCTTGGCGTGCCGCCTGTCCAGACTTAGTCATCCGCAGTACTTTTATTGCCGGTTTTCCGGGTGAGACTCAAGAAGAGTTTGAGTATTTACTCAACTTTTTAGATGAAGCGCAAATTGATCGAGCAGGTTGCTTTGCCTACTCACCAGTTGAGGGTGCCACCGCAAATCAATTAGAGAGCCCCGTTCCTGAGCAGTTACGTGAAGAACGCCGTGCCCAATTTATGGCAAAAGCTGAAGAAATCTCGATTAAACGATTATCCAAAAAGGTTGGAAAACGCATTCAGGTTTTGATCGATAAAGTAGATGAGTCCGGCGGAATTGGCAGAAGCATTGGGGATGCCCCCGAAATTGATGGTTTAGTGCGGGTTTTACCCCCAAATAAGCCTTCAAAACGCTATAGAACAGGAGAAATCATCCGTGTAACGGTGATTAGCTCACAAGGGCATGACCTAATAGCCGAAACTTGACTTATGCAATAAAAATGGAAGTCGTATGATTAAACAGGCCTAATTTGGGCTTAGCTAAGGGGATAGATATGAGTCGTGATGTCGTTGTCTTAAGTGCAGTTCGTTCCGCAATTGGCACCTTTAATGGGTCCCTCAGTAGCTTTGAGCCTTCTGAGCTTGGTGGCATTGTCATGAAAGAGGCGGTTGCTCGTTCAGGTGTAGATCCTGCGCTGATTAATTATGTGACTGTTGGCAATACGATCCCAACAGATAGCCGTTATGCCTATGTAGCACGCGTTGCTGCAATTCAGGCTGGCTTACCAATGGAATCTGTAGCGATGGCTTTGAATCGTTTGTGTAGCTCTGGTTTGCAAGCCATTGTGACAACTGCACAGCAAATCATGCTCGGTGATTGTGATTATGGTGTCGGCGGTGGCGTTGAAGTAATGTCACGCGGCATGTATGGATCTCCTGCAATGCGCAGTGGTGCACGTATGGGCGATACCAAAATGATTGACTTAATGGTGGGCGTGCTGACTGACCCATTTGGTGTTGGTCATATGGGAGTTACTGCGGAAAACTTGGTTGAGAAGTGGAAGTTAACCCGTGAAGAGCAAGATGCTTTAGCGGTTGAGTCACATCGCCGCGCTGCTAATGCGATTAAGGAAGGTCGCTTTAAGTCACAAATCGTTCCAATTACCGTCAAGACTCGTAAGGGTGATGTGGTGTTTGATACGGATGAGCATTGCAAGCCAGATACCACCATGGAAACTTTGGGCAAGATGAAAGCCGTTTTCAAAAAAGAGGGCGGCTCAGTGACTGCAGGTAACGCCTCTGGTATTAATGATGGCGCAGCATTCTTTGTATTGGCTGATGCAGAAACTGCGAAGAAGGCTGGTCATAAACCAATCGCTCGCTTAGTTTCATACGCAGTAGCTGGTGTACCGAATCACATCATGGGCGAAGGTCCAATTCCTGCGACTAAATTGGCTTTAGAACGTGCTGGTTTGAAGTTGGAACAAATGGATGTGATTGAGTCTAACGAAGCCTTTGCTGCACAAGCCTTAGCAGTGACTAAAGGTTTGGGTTTAGATCCAGCAAAAACCAACGTGAATGGTGGTGCAATTGCTTTGGGCCACCCAATTGGATGCTCAGGTGCTGCGATTGCAACTAAAGCCGTGCACGAACTCCAACGCGTTCAAGGTAAATACGCTTTGGTAACGATGTGTATTGGTGGCGGCCAAGGTATTGCAACTATTTTTGAGCGCCTCTAACTAGAACAGCATTAAGGCAGCATCCAAGCCGACGTGGTCAAAAGCTGCGTCGGCTTTTTCTTTCACGATTGGTTTTGCTTGGTAGGCAACGCTAATCCCTGAACCATTCATCATCAATAAATCATTGGCTCCATCGCCCATGGCAATCGCATTGGCTTTAGAGCATCCTAATTCAAGACAGGCTTGATCGAGATAGGCTGCTTTTGCGGCACCATCCACAATCTCGCCCAGCACTTTGCCAGTTAACTTGCCATCAATGATTTCTAGAGTGTTGGCTTGAGCTTGGTGAAAACCAAGTTGCTTGCGTAATTTTTCTGTGAAAAAGGTAAATCCACCAGAAACGAGCAAGGTATAGAGCCCGCGCGCATTAGCACCAGTCAGAAGCTCGGTAGCGCCAGGATTGGCCTGCAATCTTTCGCGATAAACAGCCTCAAGGCAATCAGCTGATACACCTTCAAGCAGACCAACACGTCGACGCAAACTTTCTTTAAAGTCTTTAATTTCACCGCGCATCGTCGCTTCAGTGATTTGCGCTACTGCAGATTTTTTGCCGGTAAAGTCTGCGATTTCATCAATACACTCAATATTGATGAGTGTGGAATCCATATCCATTGCAAGCACTTGAATGTCAGCAGGGTACTTACTTAAAAAACATAGATCCGTATTAAATCTTGCTGCAATGCTGCGCAGCGCTTCTCTTTGTGGAACTTCCAGGAGATCCCGGTATTCCCAGCGCTCCATAAAATAGGGGCCACTGGAAATCTCTCCACCTAAGGAATGAAAGCTTTTGCCATATTGAATGGCCTGGTCTTTGATTTCAAAGACCAGCTTCTCCGCAATGGGGGCTCTTGAGAGGGCTACGATTGTGAACTGAGGCATAGCATCAATCATAATAGGGAATGCTAAGAGGCTTTCGCAGGGCTGAGCATGGCAGATTCATTTAGGCGACGCAGTACTAGGCGAATAGCATCTAAGCGCTGCTCCAGCTTTTCAAATTCTCGATCTTTTTGAGGTAGGATCTTCAGCTTATCTTGCCCGTTGAGCTGAATATGCTTCGAACTCTGAATTAATTGAATAATTTTGAGTGGATCAATTGGCGGATTTGGAATGAATTGAATCTGAATGGAGACCGAAGAGGCGTCAATCTTCTTAATACCAAAGCCCGTCATTTCGAGGCGCAGGCGATGGGTCTCATAGAAAGATTTCGCTTGATCTGGCAAGTCGCCGAAACGATCAACCAATTCTTCCCGTAAGCCCATTAATTCTGAAAAGTCATTGCATCCCGCAAAGCGTTTGTAGAGTGAGAGTCGTTCATGAACGTCAGGGCAATAATCCTCCGGAAGGAGAGCGGGGACGCCCAAATTCACATCGGTCGTTGCTTGGAGAGGCGAGAGCAAATCTGGCTCTTTGCCGCTGCGTAGTGCTTTGACTGCGCGATTAAGCATTTCCGTATATAACTGAAATCCAATTTCATGGATCTCCCCAGATTGTTTATCGCCCAATACCTCACCGGCACCACGAATCTCTAGATCGTGCATCGCCAAGTAAAAACCAGAGCCCAGTTCTTCCATGGCTTGAATCGCGTTTAAGCGCAATTGAGCTTGCTTGCTTAAGGCCTGAGGATCTGGAACGAGGAGATAAGCATACGCTTGGTGATGGGAGCGCCCAACCCGTCCGCGTAATTGATGGAGCTGTGCCAAGCCAAACTTATCAGCACGATGCATGATGATCGTATTAGCAGTTGGTACATCAATACCGGTTTCAATAATCGTCGTGCAGAGCAAGATATTTGTCCGTTGTGTAACAAAATCACGCATGACGGATTCCAACTCGCGTTCATGCATTTGGCCATGGGCAACGCTAATGCGGGCCTCGGGTATCAGTTCTTGAAGTGCATGTTTACGGTTCTGAATGGTTTCTACTTCATTGTGTAGAAAATAGACTTGGCCGCCACGTTTGATTTCTCGCAACACGGCTTCTCGGATCACGCCGTCACCTTCGCGTCGTACAAAGGTCTTAATAGCAAGGCGCTTCTGTGGCGCTGTGGCGATGATGGAGAACTCGCGTAAGCCCTCCATGGCCATGCCGAGGGTTCTGGGGATTGGCGTAGCGGTAAGAGTAAGGATATCAACTTCCGCTCTTAGTGCCTTCAAGGCATCTTTTTGACGAACACCAAAGCGATGTTCTTCATCAACAATAACTAAGCCCAGATTGGCGAACTGAGTTTCTTTAGATAGTAATTTATGGGTGCCGATAATAATATCAGCCTCACCTTTAGCGATTGCTTCAAGAGCAGCATTGATTTCTTTGCTCGTTTTAAAGCGTGAGAGCTCAACGATGCGAACGGGCCAATCGGCAAAGCGATCTTTCCAGGTGGCGACGTGTTGTTCAGCCAGCAAGGTGGTAGGAGCCAAAATAGCGACTTGTTTGCCACCCATTACCGCAACAAAACTTGCTCTCAACGCAACTTCTGTTTTGCCAAAGCCAACGTCGCCACAGACCAAGCGATCCATCGGCGTACCACTAGTCATATCACCAATGACTGCTGCAATAGCATTCGCTTGATCCGGCGTTTCTTCGAAGCCAAAGCTTTCCGCAAAAGCAGCGTAATCATGCGCTGAAAATTCAAAGGCATGACCTTTCCGAATTGCGCGTGCTGCATAGAGGCCCAATAGCTCTGCAGCTGTATCGCGAATCTGTTGAGCAGCCTTGCGTTTGGCTTTGTCCCACTGGCCCGATCCTAGCTGATGCAATGGGGCAGAATCAGGGTCGGATCCTGCATAGCGTGTCACCATTTGCAATTGCTGCACGGGAACGTATAAGGTTGCATCCCCGGCATATTGAAGATGTAGAAACTCTTCAAATATCGGCACTTCCTTAGGTGGAGCTAAATTCAGAAGCACTAAACCTTGATAACGGCCAATGCCATGTTCGGCATGTACAACTGGATCCCCGATCTTTAGTTCCGAGAGGTCCTTAAAGAGCATGTCGGGATCGGTATTCTCTGTCCCTTTAGTTTTGCGTCTTTGCCGAGCCGTTGAGGTAAATAGTTCTGCCTCGGTAACGATAATGAGATTATGGGCGGGCCAAGCAAAACCATTAAATAGGGGTGCTGTTGTCAGGCCAAAGCGAGAGTCACTCTTAATGAAATCAGCAATGCTCTCAAAATTGGCTGGCTTTAATGGATAAAGCGCTTTGCCATCTTGGCCGGTAACAAAATTGCTTTCTTCTAGCAATTGGCGAATGGATTCTTTACGTCCAGCACTATCAGTGCAAATGAGAAGGCGGTAGCTTGTATTGGCGAGCAAAGAACGCAAGCGTGACAATGGATCGGCATCTCGCCTGTGGACTGCAATATCGGGGACGGGTAAAAATTCCGAGCTATCGGAGAGTTCTTTTTCTAAAGCTAAACGGGCATGGGGTTTAATGCTGGTAAAAAACTCATCGACGTTGAGAAATAGTTCTTGAGGCGGAAGAACTGGTCGATCAAGATCATGCTTAAGAAATTCGTAGCGTGAGAGCGTATCTTTCCAAAAACTCCGAATGGATTCATCTATATCGCCTGTGCTCACAATCCAAACGGGATCACCCGATCTAGGGAAATAATCGAAGACGCTTGACTGTTCTGAAAAGAACATCGGCAGGTATGACTCAATACCGGCGCTAGGTATACCAAGATTGGCATCTTTATAAATAGAGCATCGGGTGGGATCGCCTTCAAAAACTTCTCGCCACCGACCCCTAAAAGCAGTGCGTGCTTCATCATTGAATGGAAATTCATGACCCGGGAGGAGGCGTACCTCTTTCACTGGGTAAAGGCTGCGCTGCGTATCGGGATCAAATGAGCGAATTTGTTCTATCTCATCACCAAATAAATCTAGGCGGTAGGGCAGGCTAGACCCCATAGGAAACAAATCAATTAAGCCGCCGCGAATGCTATATTCACCGGGGCGCATGACAGCACTCACGGGGTCATATCCTGCTTGTTGAAGTTGGAGCTTCAGGGCTGCTTCATTAAGCTTATCGCCTTGGCGGAAGAAAAATGTATGTCCGGATAGAAAGCTAGGTGGTCCCAGTCGTTGCAATGCAGTGCTGACAGGTACTAAAACAATATCGCAGCTGCCATTGAGTAACTCATATAGAGTCGCTAATCGTTCAGATACCAAATCTTGGTGTGGTGAAAAATGATCGTAGGGGAGAATTTCCCAATCGGGCAGAAGACGGGTTTTGAGTAAGGGTGCAAAAGCCGGAATCTCTTCGAGCAGTCTTTGGGCCTCTTGCGCTTGAGCACAAAAGATCACCATGACAGAAAAATCTTTACGGTAACGTAGGGCGGTTTCGGCAATGAGGGCTGCATCTGCAGACCCAATCAGCCCTGAAAAGGTAAAGCGCTGCCCAGCCCGTGGAGCGGGTATGGGGGGTACTGGATTTAATGCATCAGACATCTGCGCTCATTATAGAATCAGGCATGAGCTCAGGAAATCAATCTTTGAAGAAATGCCATGCTCTCCTGCCTACTGCGGGAACGGGATCTCGTCTTGGCGGTGAATTGCCTAAGCAATTCCAGGAATTGGCGGGAAAACCGATGCTCGCCTATGCGCTTGATGCATTTCTCCAATCGCCACATATTGAGTCGATTTGGATTGGGGTTTCGCCTGCATTTATCGACAATCCTATTCTGAAGACTTTTAACAGTAGCGCTAAACCGATTCATTTTTTACCTACAGGTGGACCGACTAGGCAGGAAACCGTCAGAAATACTCTGGCTGCTTTGCTCAAAAATGGCATTGCAGCCGACGACTGGGTTCTAGTACATGATGCTGCAAGGCCAGGTATTACACCAGCCCTCATTGAGAAATTAATTCTTGCGGTGCAAGCTTCTGACATTGGTGGCTTATTAGCAATGCGTTTGGCTGACACTTTGAAGCAAGCAGATTTAGATTCTGTGATCGCTGGCAACATCCCCCACGTTGAAAAAACGATTCCACGTGAACATCTTTGGCAAGCGCAAACTCCCCAGATGTTTGGTCTTGCCAAGTTGCACTCAGCCCTAGAGAATGCGATTCGATTGGAGGCCGACGTCACAGATGAAGCCAGTGCCATGGAGTTATCTGGTGTGAAGCCTTTCCTAATCGAGGGTGCTACGCGTAACTTTAAGGTTACGCATCCCGCGGATTGGGAATTGATGCAATTGCTATTACGTACTAGTGCTAAGTAAAGATACTAAAGATACCTATGACACAAACTCATTCTCACGTTCCACAATTTCGTATTGGCCAGGGGTATGACGTTCATGCATTGGTGGCAGAACGCAAACTCATTTTGGCTGGTGTTCACGTGCCTTACGAAAAGGGTTTACTAGGGCACTCTGATGCAGACGCATTACTGCATGCACTAACTGATGCATTGTTAGGCGCTGCTGGCTTAAATGATATTGGTCAATTATTTCCCGATACCGATCCAGAGTTCAAAGACATGGATAGTCGAATATTGCTTCGGGCAGCTCTGCAAAAGGTTCAAGCTGCTGGATTCCAAGTCGGTAATGTGGACGCCACCATCATCTGTCAAAAGCCGAAATTGGCTGGATTTTTGCCCGAAATGGTCAGAAATATCGCCGCCGACCTCTTGGTAACACCAAGCCACGTGAATCTAAAAGCCAAAACCAATGAATCCCTGGGCCATTTAGGTAGGGGTGAGGGCATTGCAGTGCATGCCGTAGCTTTGCTCTACAAGGCCTAAAAGCGCCTCAAAACCCCAAGCATTGTAGAATTACGGTCTTTAGAGTGAAGTTTAAGCTTGGCAGTGTTTGCGGATATTCGCGAGGATGGCGAAATTGGTAGACGCACCAGGTTTAGGTCCTGACGCCAGAAATGGTGTGGGGGTTCGAGTCCCCCTCCTCGCACCACAAGATTGCTACTTGGCTTGGACTTCACATATCCTGATTTCAATTAAGAGACGAGAGTAGCTGTGCAGATAGAAAATTTAGGTTCCTTAGACCGCAAAATGACTTTGGAATTCGCGCGCGCCGATTTGGCAAAAGAGCGTGAAGCCCGTTTGGCAAAAGTTGGTAAGACCATGAAGATGGCCGGCTTCCGTCCTGGCAAGGTGCCTAAAAATATCGTTGAGAAACAATATGGCATGCAAGTAGACTTCGAACTTCAGTTCGATAAAGCCTCAGAGTTGTTTTATGAGCAAAGCAAAAAAGAAGGCATCGCATTAGCAGGCCAGCCACGTCTTGAGCCAAAGAGCGAACTAGATGCAGACAAGATTGTGTTTGACGCTTTCTTTGAAGTGTTGCCAGAAGTCAAGTTGGGCGATTTCTCAAAAGCAGAAGTGACTCAATACACGACAGAAATTGGTGATGCTGAAATCGACCGTGCCATTGATGTATTGCGTAAACAGCAGGTTCACTATCACCCACGTGGTGAGGCCGGCCATCATGGCGATGGTGGCGCTAACACTGCTGCACAAAACGGCGATCAGGTGATCATTGATTTTGTTGGCAAGATTGATGACGTTGAATTTACAGGCGGGAAAGCAGAGAACTTTGAGTATGTATTAGGCGAAGGTCGTATGTTGCCAGAGTTCGAGGCGGCTACTTTAGGTCTCAAAGCAGGCGAGAGCAAATCATTCCCATTAAGTTTTCCTGCCGATTACCACGGTAAAGATGTTGCAGGTAAAACTGCTGAGTTCACTATTACCGTAAAGTCTGTCAATTGGCCGCACATGCCAGTTGTGGATGATGCATTTGCTTTATCCATGGGCGTTACTGAAGGTGGCGTTGCAAAGATGCGCGCTGAAGTAAAAGAGAATTTAGATCGCGAAGTGAAACGTCGCATTACTTCTTTGTTAAAAAATGATGTAATGGAAAAGCTCAATACATTATGTGAGCTTGATGTTCCTAAGTCACTAGTAGCTTCTGAGCAAGAGCGTTTGGTTGAGGGTGCTCGTCAAGACCTCATGCAACGTGGCGTACCCAATGCAAAAGATGCTCCAATTCCTGCGGAGTTATTTGCTGAGCAGGCCTTAAAGCGGGTTCGCTTAGGTTTGATTTTGGGTGATTTAGTGAAGAAGCAAAATTTGGCTGCTACTGCAGATCAAATTAAGGCTGAAATCGATGAACAGGCAGCCACTTATGAAGACCCTAAAGAAGTCGTTCGTTGGTTCTACAGCAATCCAAGCCGTCTCAAGGATATTGAGAATTTAGTACTTGAGGACAATGTGATTAAGCATTTCACCTCACTGGCTAAAGTAAACGACAAAGCTGTGACCTTCGAAGAGCTAAGCAAGCTAAACTAAGATCACTATCAATTCATCAAGAAAAGGGCCTTGCGCAATGAGTCAGAACCATTTTCAGTCTGAAGACCTAGAGCCAAAAGGTTTAGGTTTGGTCCCAATGGTGATTGAAACCTCTGGTAGAGGTGAGCGTGCTTACGATATCTATTCTCGACTTTTAAGAGAACGCGTAGTTTTCTTGGTTGGCGAAGTAAACGATCAAACTGCCAACTTGGTGATTGCACAGTTGCTTTTCTTGGAGAGCGAAAATCCTGATAAAGAAATTTCTCTCTACATCAACTCACCTGGTGGTTCAGTGTCTGCTGGTTTAGCCATTTACGACACTATGCAATTCATCAAGCCACATGTCAGCACCTTGTGTATGGGCATGGCTGCAAGTATGGGCGCATTCTTGTTATGTGCTGGCGAAAAAGGGAAGCGCTACGCCTTGCCAAATTCTCGTGTGATGATTCATCAGCCATTAGGTGGTGCACGTGGTCAAGCATCGGATATCGAAATCCAGGCAAGAGAAATTTTGTACCTCCGCGAGCGCCTGAATAAGATCTTGGCCGATCGCACTGGCCAGTCTATCGAAACGATTGCCAAAGACACTGATCGCGATAACTTCATGTCTGCAGACCAAGCTCGTGAATATGGCTTAATCGATAAAGTTATTGATAAGCGTCCTTAAGACAAGTCGAGATCATTTTGAGCGATAACAATACCAACGCCACATCCGAAAAAGTGTTGTATTGCTCTTTCTGCGGCAAAAGTCAGCATGAAGTGAAGAAGCTGATTGCTGGTCCATCCGTTTTCATTTGTGATGAGTGCATCGACCTTTGCACTGACATTATTCAAGAAGAAATTGCTAAGCTGCCAAAAGGAGAGGGCGACGATGCTTTGCCAACTCCCCACCAAATCCGTGAGAATTTAGATCAGTACGTCATTGGTCAGGATCATGCCAAGAAGACTCTAGCAGTGGCGGTTTACAACCACTACAAACGCTTGCAATACCTACCTAAGCCTAAAAAAGAGAAGGTAGATAAAGATGGCAAGCCAGTAGAGGCGGCTGATAAGAAAGAATCAAAGTTGCCTGCGAAGGCGATGGTTGATGGTGTTGAGTTAGCCAAAAGCAATATTTTGCTTATCGGCCCAACCGGTTCAGGAAAGACGCTTTTAGCGCAGACTCTAGCGCGTATGCTGGATGTTCCATTTGTAATGGCTGATGCAACCACGCTAACTGAGGCTGGCTATGTTGGTGAAGACGTAGAAAATATCATTCAAAAGTTATTGCAAGCCTGTGATTACAACGTTGAAAAAGCGCAGCGCGGTATTGTTTACATTGATGAGATTGATAAGATCTCGCGTAAATCTGACAATCCTTCCATCACACGCGATGTCTCGGGTGAGGGTGTACAGCAAGCACTGCTGAAACTCGTTGAGGGTACTATGGCTTCTGTACCTCCTCAGGGCGGTCGCAAGCATCCCAATCAGGATTTTTTACAGGTTGATACAACTAATATCCTGTTCATTTGTGGTGGCGCATTTGATGGTCTAGAAAAAGTCATTCAACAGCGCACTGCTAAGACTGGAATCGGATTTAATGCTTCAGTTCCCGGCAAAGATGATCGTGGTGTCAGTGATCTGTTAATCGAAGTTGAGCCAGAAGATTTGATTAAATTTGGCTTAATTCCAGAGTTGATTGGCCGTTTGCCGGTAGTGGCAACCTTGGCCCAGTTAGATGAAGAGGCTTTAATTCAAATTCTGACTGAGCCTAAGAATGCGCTGGTCAAACAATATCAAGCCTTACTGACGATGGAAGGTGCTGAGCTAGAGGTTCGTCATGCTGCCCTGGCCGCCATCGCCAAGAAGGCGATTGCCCGTAAAACCGGTGCCCGTGGTCTCAGATCTATCCTTGAGGGCTCCCTCATGGACGTGATGTATGACCTCCCATCTCTGCAAAATGTTCAGAAGGTAGTGATCGACGACAGTAGCATTGCTGAAGGCGGAAAACCCTTGCTAGTCTATAAACAAGATCTAGAACATGCAGATTTGAGCAAAAAAGCCTGATTTCATTGGTTTTTTTGTTAATTTAGGGGCATTTTTGCCCCTTTTTTGTACTTTCCCCCCTTGAATTTTTCAAAATGCTACACATATAGGTAGTATGCTACTTATGAATAATGTCTCTATTTAGTGGTTTGTTATATCTAGAGACTTTTGAGGATTGATTACTTTGGAGGATTTGCCTTATGCCTGGCCACTTATTACTACCCTCTGAACCCATTCAACTACCTTTACTCCCTTTGCGGGATGTAGTTGTGTTCCCTCATATGGTGATCCCTTTATTTGTGGGCCGCCCTAAATCGATCAAAGCGCTTGAAGCTGCGATGGAAACTGGCAAGAATGTATTGCTAGTTGCTCAAAAAACTGCCGCTAAGGATGAGCCAGGCATTGAAGACTTGTACGAAGTTGGTTGTATTGCCAATATTTTGCAAATGCTCAAACTTCCTGATGGCACAGTCAAAGTTTTAGTTGAAGGTGTACAGCGTGCTGAAGTGAGTCAAATTGAAGACAGCATGGGCTACTTCAATTGCGAAGCTACGCCGACTGCCATGGATTCAATCGATGCTCATGAGACAGAGGCTTTGCGCCGTGCCATCATGGCTCAGTTTGATCAATACGTTAAATTAAATAAAAAAGTTCCGCAAGAAATATTGTCTTCATTGGGCGGTATCGATGACCCAAGCCGTTTGGCTGATACCATCTGCGCGCATTTGCCAGTCAAGCTAGAGCAGAAACAACGTTTGCTTGAAATGAATGATGTTGTACAGCGCTTGGAAAGTTTGCTTGCTGATCTTGAAAGTGAAATTGATATTTTGCAAGTAGAGAAACGTATTCGTGGTCGCGTTAAACGTCAGATGGAAAAGAGTCAGCGCGAGTACTACCTGAACGAGCAAGTCAAAGCTATCCAAAAGGAATTGGGCGAGGGTGAAGAGGGTGCCGATCTTGAGGAGCTGGAGAAGCGTATCAAGAGTGCGCGTATGCCTAAGGAGGCTCTCAAGAAAGCCGAATCCGAGTTGAAGAAACTGAAGCTGATGTCGCCAATGTCTGCTGAAGCAACGGTGATTCGTAACTTCATTGATACCTTAGTCAATCTTCCTTGGAAGAAAAAAACCAAGATCAATAATGATCTCACCAATGCCGAGAAAGTATTGGATGAGGATCACTACGGTCTAGATAAAGTCAAAGAACGCATTTTGGAATATCTCGCTGTTCAACAACGAGTAGATCGTGTAAAGGCGCCAATTCTTTGTTTAGTTGGCCCTCCCGGTGTTGGCAAAACCTCTTTAGGTCAATCCATTGCGCGGGCCACCAATCGTAAGTTTGTGCGCATGGCTTTGGGTGGTGTGCGTGACGAGTCTGAGATTCGTGGTCACCGCCGTACCTATATTGGATCCATGCCAGGCAAGATTTTGACTAGCTTGACAAAAGTTGGCGTACGTAATCCTTTGTTCCTGTTGGACGAAGTGGACAAGATGGGTATGGACTTCCGCGGTGATCCTGCCAGTGCATTACTGGAGGTATTGGATCCTGAGCAAAACCACACTTTCCAGGATCACTATGTTGAAGTCGACTTTGATCTCTCGGATGTGATGTTTGTTGCCACTTCAAATTCCTTGAATATTCCCGGCCCACTCCTGGATCGTCTTGAGATTATCCGTTTGGCTGGATATACCGAAGATGAGAAGACTAGTATTGCTGTCAATTATTTAATTCCTAAACAAATCAAAAATAATGGCTTGCAAAAAGGTGAGCTCAAGATTGAAGAGGGTGCGGTCCGCAATATCATTCGCTACTACACCCGTGAGGCTGGTGTTCGCTCTTTAGAAAGAGAAATCAGCAAGATCTGCCGTAAAGTAGTCAAACTCTTGCTCTTGAAGAAAGAGTCTGCACCTGTTGTGGTGAGCGCTGACAATCTTGATAAGTTTTTATCCGTACGCATGTACGACTTTGGTTTGGCTGGTAAAGAGAATCAAGTTGGACAGGTAACTGGTTTGGCTTGGACCGAAGTTGGCGGCGATCTTCTGACAATTGAAGCAGCGGTTATGCCTGGAAAAGGTGTTATTACCCGCACTGGCTCGATCGGTGATGTTATGAAAGAGTCTGTTGAGGCTGCACGCACCGTGGTTCGCTCCAGAGCTAGTCGTTTAGGCATCACGGATGAAGCATTTGAGAAGAAGGATATCCACCTTCACTTCCCTGATGGTGCTACACCAAAAGATGGTCCTTCCGCGGGCATTGCCATTACCACTGCGCTCGTTTCAGTCTTTACCGGCATTCCGATTCGCTCTGATGTTGCGATGACCGGTGAGATTACTTTGCGCGGAGAAGTGCTACCAATCGGCGGTCTAAAAGAAAAGCTACTCGCTGCTCATCGTGGTGGTATCAAGCTTGCTTTGATTCCAGAAGAGAACGTCAAGGATCTGATTGATATTCCCGATAACGTCAAGAATGCCATTGAGATTGTTCCAGTGCGTTGGATTGATAAGGTATTGGAGCTTGCCCTCGAGAGAATGCCGCAAGCCTTACCGGAACCAACTCCCGAAGAGCTGGCCAAAAAGGCTTCTGAGGCTAGTAAGGTGAAGGAAAAAGCGACTTCTGCAGAGGTTCTGAAGCACTAATAAAAGAGGGTATTTCCATCATTTTTGGCGGCTTAAAAGGGCTAGATTTGATGGAAAACCGTTATTTTTCGGGCTTTTAAGGTACAATCTCAGCTGTAATATTTTGGGGCGCTTAGCTCAGTTGGTAGAGCGTCTGCCTTACACGCAGAATGTCGGGAGTTCGAGCCTCTCAGCGCCCACCAAAATTTTTACGCATTCCTTTGCCTGTTTCAAGGCGTTCAAGCCCTCAGATCCTGCCGCCTAGTACACTCACATGGTTGAAATTTATTACTAGCGATCTAATTCATGTTTGATATTGTCCGTAAGCACCAAAAGCTTTTGCAGCTCGTATTGATGCTGTTCATTGTTCCGTCGTTTGCCATGTTCGGAATCTCCAGCTATTCCAGCTTTATGGACAAAGAAACGGACCTAGTTAAAGTAGATGGTCGGCCAATTACCGCGCAAGAAGTTGACAATGCAGCGAAGCGTCAAGCAGAGCGTGTTGGTGGTAATCCCCAAATCGCCCAAAGCCTCCAATTTCGGCAGGCAATCTTAAATGAGTTATTGCAACAACGTATTCTAGGTTTTGCCGTGAATCAATTGCGTCTGCAGGTCGGCAAGGAAGCTTTGATAAAGAGCTTGCAAAACATTCCGCAAATTCGGGCTTTGTATAGACCTGATGGCAGCTTTGATGATGCCCGCTTTAAACAACTCTTGGCAAGCAATGGCTTAAATGAAGAGCAGTTTTATGCCAGCCAAGCGTTTGATATCAAGATTGGTCAGCTGGTCAATTCAGTAGCGCGCACTGAACTTCCCAATCCAAAGTTATCCGAAATTATTTCTACTTTGTATGAAACTGAGCGCCAGGTACAAACATTGTCGTTTGAGGCCAAGAATTACTTATCTAAGGTGAATCCAACGCCAGAGGAGTTACAGGCTTTTTATACCGCCAATACCAAACTCTTTGAAAGCCCTGAATATATCGATATTGAGTACATCGTTCTCAGGGCTGACCCCAAAGAAGATGCAAAGGTCTTTAGTGAGAAAGCAGATCAATTTGCTAACCTGACCTATGACCAGGCTGATAGCCTTAAACCTGCGGCTGATAAGTTGAAGCTGGGCATTCAAACCCAAAAGGGGATTACCCGCTCTGGCGCAGCTGGCCTTTCTAAAGACCATCCTCTAGCCAATCCTAAAGTGGTACAAGCTTTATTTGGCGATGATGCCGTTAAAAATAAACGCAATATTGAAGCGATCCAAGTATCACCAGGTGTTTTGGTCTCGGCTAGAGTAGTTGTTTTCCATCCTGCCCAAACTTTGCCATACAAAGAGGTTGCTGCAGAAGTGAAGCGTCAAGTTAGTCAACGTGCTGCGGAAAAACTTGCTGTTGCATCAGCGGCAGAGCGTTATGCTCAGTTGCAAAAGGATCCCAAGAACGCAACTGGTTTTGCTAATCCAATTTGGGTGTCTCGCAATAAACCTGCAAACTTAGTTGGCGCTGCATTAGATGATGTCATGTCGGCAAATCCTGATCAATTACCTGCATATGTTTCAGTCAATACACCTGGTGTTGGTACAACCTTGTATCGCGTAGATCAAGTTCGTCAACCCGCTGGTGCAGATGCAAAGGTGCACAAAGCTCAAGCCCAGCAAATTCAAGCCCTTGCTGCTCAGGCTGAGTTTGCAGGTTTCATGGCTTACTGGCGCGATACCGCTAAAGTAAAGACAATCAATCCATTAAGGCCGCCATCCACTGGGGCGGGTAGCTAAAACTTTAGCGTTGATGGAGCAGTGATTGATATGGGGCCATTGCGCCCCATACGTTTTTGTAGAGCAGGATCTGGGCTTTTTCATTCGGGTGAATATTGTCTGCCTGAAATAAATCCCTTTGTGTCGCAACCCCAGCCAAAAAGAATGGAATAAGTTCAATATTTTCTTGAGCGGCTAAACGCGGATAAATATCTTTAAATTTCCTTGCATAGTCTTGTCCATAATTTGGTGGTATTTGCATCCCAAATAACATAACCCGTGCGCCAGATAATTTACTAAGCGCTATCATTTTACGAAGATTCGACTCGGTCTGAGTAATGGAGAGCCCGCGTAATGCATCATTTGCCCCCAATTCAATCATGACAATGCCCGGCTTCTCTTGAGTCAATAATTTGGGAAGCCTACTTAGGCCTCCGGCAGTAGTCTCGCCACTAATGCTGGCATTAAAGATGCTCCACGGGCTGCCTTGATCTTGTAGCTGACGCTCTAATATTTTTGCCCAACCAGATCCTCTTTGCAGGCCATATTCGGCTGAGAGGCTATCTCCCATCAGCAATATCGTAGGATTTGCCTTTGCCAGTGTGATGAAAGAAATTAACAGGCAAAATAAGGCCATTGCTATGACATTTTTCACCAGGGTCGACTGAATATTTTGATTCATCTAATACATTGCCTTCAGGCTAGTGTGCTGCCTTATATCGGTTTAACTCCATGGACATTCCAATGAGTGTGCTTAATGCCCATCAATTAAATAAAACGGTCACAGCGAGTGATGGTGTCTTATCTATTTTGCACGACATTTCCTTTTCAATTGAGCAGGGCGAAAGCGTGGCAATTACTGGTAGTTCTGGATCCGGTAAGAGTACTTTATTGAGTCTGTTAGCAGGGCTCGACCTCCCAAGTTCTGGATCCGTCTCTTTGATGGGCCAGGACTTATCTAATCTTAATGAGGATGGCAGGGCAAGCTTAAGGGCCAAGCATGTAGGTTTTGTATTTCAATCTTTCCAGTTGCTATCCCATTTAACAGCCTTAGAGAACGTCATGCTGCCTGCGGAGCTTGCTGGGCTTGCCAATGCAAAACAGGGGGCTCAGTCCTGGCTCGACCGAGTGGGATTGTCAGCACGTTTAAAACACTTTCCTAAAACACTGTCCGGTGGTGAGCAACAGCGTGTGGCTTTGGCTCGTGCATTTATGACAAAACCAGCCATCCTTTTTGCTGACGAACCCACGGGTAGCCTAGACGAGGCTAGTGGAAAACAGGTCATCGAGCTGCTTTTTGAGCTAAATGAAGCCAATCATTCGACCTTAATTTTGGTCACCCACGACCCAGCCTTGGCCAGCCGGTGCCAACGTCAATTACAGCTTCAAGGCGGCAGATTACTGTAGGTAAAACCTTATAATCTAGGGATGTCTTTTTTCCAATTTTTACCCGGCGCCGATGCGCTTTCCCCATTCCGCCAGCAGCGCCTTTTAGCCACTTTATCCTCTCAAGGTATTGAGCTGAAGTCCATTGAAGCGCGGTATCTGCATTTCATATGGTCCGAGGAATCACTTAAGCCCCAGACTCAGGATGTTTTGGCCAGCCTGCTGACCTACGGGGAACCTTTTATCTCCAAGATTGCATCTGGTAAATCTTGGTTTGGAAAAAGATCCGAACAAGATCAAGCAGCGATTGTGATTCCACGCTTCGGAACCGTTTCACCTTGGGCTAGTAAAGCAACTGATATTGCCCAGCAATGCGGCATTCCTGTTTTACGTATTGAGCGCGGTGTGGAGTTTTTCTGGAAAAGTAAAAAAGCTTTAAGTGCAGATCAAGAGCAAGTAGTAATTGCTGCAATTCATGATCGCATGACAGAGACAGTCATAGAGTCAACCGATGAGGCCAATGCCCTCTATCAAACCTTAGCGGATCGTCCTTTAAGCCGTATTCCAGTACTGACCGAGGGGCGGACTGCCTTGGATAAGGCCAATCAAAGCTTAGGTTTGGCTCTATCTGATGATGAGATTGATTATCTGACTGAAAACTTTATTCGTCTTCAGCGAAATCCAAGCGATGTTGAGCTCATGATGTTTGCGCAGGCCAATAGTGAGCATTGCCGTCACAAGATATTTAATTCCAGCTGGACCATTGACGGTGACGATCAAGAACGCTCATTGTTTGCCATGATTCGTAACACCCATCAGCTTCAACCTGAGGGAACTATTGTTGCGTATTCAGATAACTCCGCGGTGATGGTAGGTTGTGAAGCAGAGACTTGGGTTCCTCAAGGCGAGAATCACCGTTACGAAAAAGATACTCGTTTAGTTCATACCTTGATGAAGGTGGAGACCCATAACCATCCAACCGCGATAGCGCCATTTCCTGGCGCTTCTACAGGCGCTGGAGGCGAGATTCGGGATGAAGGTGCCACTGGTGTGGGCGGCCGTCCTAAAGCAGGCTTAACAGGCTTTTCTGTATCAAATCTCAATATTCCGGGTACCGATTTACCTTGGGAAGCGGAGAAGTATGGAAAACCTGATCGGATAGCAACCCCTTTGCAAATCATGATTGAAGGTCCCCTTGGTGGAGCAGCCTTTAACAATGAGTTTGGCCGCCCAATTCTTGGCGGGTACTTTCGCGTCTTTGAGCAAACCTTAGATGGCACACGTCGTGGTTATCACAAGCCTATTATGATTGCCGGCGGTATTGGCAGTATTGATTCGACTCATACTGAAAAGAAGTCTATTCAAGCAGGTCATTTACTAATTCAACTCGGCGGCCCTGGTATGCGTATTGGTATGGGCGGTGCAACTGGTAGCTCTGTTGCTACTGGGACCAATACAGCGGATCTGGATTTTGATTCTGTGCAACGAGGTAACCCAGAAATGGAACGTCGTGCTCAAGAGGTTATCAACGCTTGTCGTGCAATGGGCGACAATAACCCGATTGTTTCGATCCATGATGTTGGTGCGGGCGGTCTATCGAATGCATTCCCTGAACTAGCAGATGGTGCTGGCTTAGGCGCCAAATTTAAATTACGTAACGTTCCACTTGAAGAGAGTGGCATGAGTCCAGCTGAGATTTGGTGTAATGAATCTCAAGAACGCTATGTACTTGCAATAGATGCAAAGGACTTGGATTTATTTAAAGCCCTATGTGAGCGGGAACGCTGCCCATTTGCAGTAGTGGGTGAAGCCACCGCTGAGCGTCAATTGCAACTCAGCGATTCAAAACAAGCGGCAGATTCTGATGAGTCTATGCCAATCGATATGCCAATGGAGGTATTACTTGGTAAGCCTCCTCGTATGCATCGCGATGTGCAACGCGTAGCACAACAATTTACAGAATTAAATGTTACCGATGTCGATCTACCTAATTCCATTGCCTGGGTTTTACAGCAACCAACGGTTGCAAGCAAATCATTCTTAATTACGATTGGTGATCGAACAGTTGGCGGCTTAAATGCACGCGATCAATTTGTTGGTCCTTGGCAAGTGCCAGTGGCCGACTGTGCCGTTACTCTGATGGACTATAAAGGCTATCGCGGTGAAGCCATGAGCATGGGGGAGCGAACCCCAGTAGCAGTGATTGATGCTCCTGCAGCAGCGCGAATGGCTGTGGGTGAGGCCATTACTAATATCCTCGCTGCAGATATACGTTGCCTAGAAGATGTGAAATTGTCTGCCAACTGGATGGCTGCCTGTGGTGCCCCAGGTGAAGATGCAAAACTCTACGACTCAGTAAAAACAGTTGGCATGGAATTATGTCCTGCGCTTGGTATTTCGATACCGGTGGGTAAAGATTCATTGTCAATGTCGACAGCTTGGCAGGATGGCAATGATTCTAAGAAGGTAGTTGCCCCAGTGTCCTTAATCATTTCAGCCTTTGCTGGAGTGCAGGATGCACGTAAAACCCTAACTCCTGAATTAAAGCTCGCAGATCAGGGCGGTGTACTGGATACTGAATTGATTCTTATTGATCTAGGACGCGGCAAGAATCGAATGGCTGGCAGTATTTTGGCGCAAGTTCTAAACCAGTCCGGCAAAGACGCTCCCAATTTAGATCATCCGGAAGATTTGAAGAATTTAGCTGCAGCGATTATTGAACTGCGCAAAGAGGACAAGCTTTTGGCCTACCACGATCGCTCCGACGGTGGATTGTTGGCCTGTGTTGCAGAAATGGCCTTTGCGTCGCACTCTGGTGTCTCTATCAATGTAGACATGATTGCAGTAGATGCTGGCCAAGAACCCGATCATGGCGATGCTAAGAATTGGGCGCAACAAGTATCAGGACGTCGTCACGAACAAACTATGCGTGCCTTATTCAATGAAGAACTTGGTGCCGTCATTCAGGTGCGTCGGGAAGATCGTGATGCAGTGTTTGCGGTACTGCGTAAACTGGGTCTAAGTGCCTTTAGCCATGTAATTGGTAAACCGAATAAGAATGGTCGGATTGAGATCTGGCGTGATGCTAAAAATATCTTTGCGGAACCTCGTGAAATTTTGCAAAAGATGTGGACCAATACAAGCTATCAAATTGCACGCTTACGAGACAATCCTGCCTGTGCCGACAGTGAATTTGCTCTCTTAGACAATATTGCTGATACTGGCATCTTTCCAAAGCTGACCTTTGATGTATCTGAGGATATCGCCGCCCCATATATTCAGAAGAATGCCCGTCCTAAAGTGGCTATCTTGCGAGAGCAGGGCGTGAACTCTCATGTAGAGATGGCCTATGCCGTAAATTGGGCAGGATTTGATAGCTATGACGTGCATATGTCAGATCTTCTGACTGGTAAGGCCAAGCTAGAGGACTTTAGGGGTTTGATAGCTTGCGGCGGTTTTAGTTATGGTGACGTTCTCGGTGCAGGTGAAGGCTGGGCAAAAACTATTCTGTTCAATCAGCAACTACGCGATCAATTCTCCACATTCTTCAATCGCCAAGATAGCTTTGCTCTGGGTGTTTGCAATGGTTGCCAAATGATGAGTAATCTCGCTGGAATTATTCCGGGCGCTCAAACTTGGCCGAAATTTACCCGGAATCAATCAGAACAATATGAAGCGCGTTTGGTCATGGCTGAAGTACTCGCCTCACCATCGATTTTCACTCAAGGTATGGAGGGTAGTCAGTTGCCTATCGCAATTGCACACGGCGAGGGCTTTGCAAATTTCAGTCATCAAGGTGACCTTGAGCAATTAAAAAAGCAGGGACTAGCCAGCTTACGTTTTGTTGATCATCTGGGCAATCCGACCGAAACTTACCCCCTAAATCCCAATGGATCTCCTGGTGGTCTAACTGGAGTTACCACGCCAGACGGTCGCTTTACCGTGATGATGCCCCATCCAGAGCGCGTATTTCGTGCTGTGCAGATGAGTTGGTGTCCACCGGAATGGTTGAAAACACCGGATGGTGCAAGCCCATGGATGCGTTTATTCCGTAATGCTCGCCATTGGGCGAATTAATCGCATGTTGCAACAAGAGATGGAGCCGGTCACTTTTTCAGAAAGCGGTGGGATTCGTTATCTACATTTCGGTAGTGAATTAATTCAAGGGGCGATGCGAATTCGTGACCCCAATGAAATTTATCTCGAATATAACCAACAAATGATGGCCTGGCTCCTGTTCTTGGAGACAAAACCAGGCATGCGAGTAGCACAACTAGGGCTTGGTACAGGTGCCCTCACCAAATTTACCCACCAATATTGCCCAGCAGTGAAATCCACGGTGGTGGAATTAAATCCTGCTGTCATTGTTTCTGCCAGAACCATGTTTTCTGTTCCTGATGATGATCGTAGACTTGAGACTCTTCAGGCTGATGCAAAACAATTTGTAAAAAATCGTCAGTATCGCAA
Source organism: Polynucleobacter sp. MWH-Creno-3A4 (assembly GCF_018881885.1). Lineage (NCBI taxonomy): Bacteria > Pseudomonadati > Pseudomonadota > Betaproteobacteria > Burkholderiales > Burkholderiaceae > Polynucleobacter > Polynucleobacter sp. MWH-Creno-3A4. The sequence continues at coordinate 149,178 of NZ_JACXSA010000002.1, read as the reverse complement.
TGCATTTGATGCTGTGCAGGTTGATCTCTATGACGCCATCTGTGATGGCCCCGCAGCAAGTACCCTGGAGTTTTATAAGGGCTGTTATGAGATTCTTAGAAGTCCGGGAGTCTTGACGGTTAATTTGTTTTCTCGGCACAAAAGCTTTGACATCAATCTTCAGAATATCTGCGAGGCTTTTGATAATCGCGTGCTCCTGTTTCCAGAATCACACGATTGCAACGTTGTTGCCATCGCCTTTAAGGGGCCTCATCTCGAGGCGGAGTGGCTGGACGTCTCTGCTCGCGCGAAGTTAATCAGAGAGCAGACTGATTTGCCAACTAATAAATGGGTAGCAGGCATTAGTCGTGAAAACGCACGACAAGAATCTAAATTGTCTATCTAGTTATAGATAATAAAAAAGGCGATCCGAAGACCGCCTTTAGCTCAACTAAGAGAATTCTCTTACACAGTCACAGTATCAGCGACATCGCTAAATGATTTGATTTTGTCAAAGTTCATATAGCGATACACTTCAGCAGACTTCGCATTCAGTGACTCTACTTGCTCGAGGTATTCCTTCGGAGTAGGCAAGCGACCCAAGAGTGCAGCGACTGAAGCCAACTCAGCAGAAGCCAAGTACACCCGAGTATCAATACCTAAACGATTTGGGAAGTTGCGTGTAGAGGTGGATACTGCAGTAGAACCTTTGCGGATCTGCGCTTGGTTACCCATACAGAGTGAGCAGCCCGGTGTTTCCATACGTGCACCAGTGCGACCCAAAATGCCGTAGTAGCCTTCTTCTGTCAGAATCATTTGATCCATCTTGGTTGGAGGTGCGATCCACAAACGGGTAGGGATATCTGACTTACCTTCAAGCACCTTACCAGCAGCACGGAAGTGACCGATATTAGTCATACAGGAGCCAATGAAAACCTCATCAATTTTGTCGCCAGCAACTTCTGAGAGGAACTTCACATCATCTGGATCGTTAGGGCAGGCCAAGATTGGCTCTTTAATATCGCTCATATCGATTTCGATGATTTCAGCGTAATCTGCATTCGCATCCGCCTTGAGTAACTCAGGTTTAGCAATCCAAGCTTCCATGGCCTTAATACGGCGACCTAAAGTACGCTTATCTTCATAACCATTAGCAATCATCCACTTCATGAGGGTGATATTGGATCGCATGTATTCAATGATCGGCTCTTTGTTCAACTGAATAGCGCAACCACCAGCAGAACGTTCAGCAGATGCATCCGATAGCTCAAATGCTTGCTCAACTTTCAACTCTGGCAGACCTTCAATTTCTAATATACGTCCAGAGAAAATGTTTTTCTTGCCTTGCTTTTCAACAGTGAGCAGACCCTTTTTGATTGCATACAAAGGAATCGCATTAACCAGGTCACGCAAAGTGATGCCAGGCTGCATTTTTCCTTTGAAGCGCACCAAGACAGACTCAGGCATGTCTAAAGGCATCACGCCTGTTGCAGCAGCAAATGCAACTAAGCCAGAACCCGCAGGAAATGAAATCCCAATTGGGAAGCGAGTATGGCTATCACCGCCTGTGCCACAGGTGTCAGGAAGCAATAAGCGATTCAACCAGCTGTGGATCACACCGTCACCTGGACGCAATGCAACACCGCCACGATTTGTCATGAAGGCTGGCAATTCATGGTGGGTGCGAATATCTACTGGCTTTGGGTAAGCAGAGGTATGGCAGAAAGACTGCATAACGAGGTCTGCAGAAAAGCCTAAACAAGCCAAATCTTTTAACTCATCACGTGTCATTGGACCAGTTGTATCTTGAGATCCAACAGTAGTCATATGTGGCTCGCAATAAGTGCCGGGGCGAACACCTTGGCCTTCTGGCAAACCACAGGCACGACCAACCATCTTCTGTGCCAAGCTAAAGCCCTTCTTGTTATCAGGCGGGCTAACTGGTACACGGAATACGGTAGAGGTTGGCAAGCCAAGGGCTGCACGTGCTTTAGCAGTTAAACCACGACCAACGATCAAAGGAATACGACCGCCAGCGCGAACTTCATCCAAAATCACTGGAGACTTTAGAGAGAAGGAGGCAATTTCTTTGCCATCTTTAAATGCCTTGCCTTCATAAGGGCGCAACTCAATTACATCGCCCATATTCATTTGGTTTACATCAAGCTCAATTGGTAGAGCACCAGCATCTTCCATAGTATTGAAGAAAATTGGAGCAATTTTGGTGCCCAAGCAAACGCCGCCATAGCGCTTATTAGGAACGAATGGAATATCTTCACCAGTCCACCACAACACGGAGTTCGTTGCTGATTTTCTTGAAGAGCCTGTACCGACAACGTCTCCAACGTAAGCAATTTGGTTGCCTTTTTTCTGTAACTCGGCGATTTGCTTCATAGGGCCGCGCACACCGGGCTCATCTGGATCGATGCCAGGACGGGGATTCTTGAGCATGACAGTTGCATGCAAAGGAATGTCTGGACGACTCCAAGCATCAGGGGCTGGAGACAAGTCATCTGTATTTGTCTCGCCTGTTACTTTGAATACTGTTAACTTCATACTTTCTGGAACAGCCGGACGGCTAGTAAACCATTCTGCATCCGCCCAACTCTGTAATACAGACTTTGCGTTTGCATTGCCTTTTTCAGCCATTTCTTGAACGTCATGGAAGTAGTCAAACATCAGCAGGGTTTTCTTCAAAGCTTCTGCTGCAGCAGAACCGCACTCGGAATCGCTCAATAGTTCAACGAGTGGCTTAATGTTGTAACCACCCAGCATGGTTCCCAATAACTCAGTGGCTTTAACGCGGGAAATTAATGGGGATTTTTCTGTGCCCTTGGCAACTGCATCCAAGAATTCCGCTTTTACCTTGGCAGCCTCATCAACACCTGCAGGTACGCGGTTGGTGATGAGTTCAACCAGTTCAGCTTCTTTGCCGGCTGGCGGGTTTACTAGCAGTTTTACTAGTTCAGCAGTTTGATCTTTGCTTAATGGGAGGGCTGGAATACCGAGAGCGGCGCGTTCAGCAACTTGGGCGTTATAGGCTTCTAACATGATGTTTCCTATGAGGTAAAAGTGGTCAATAGATAGGCCAAAAGGGAATTCTCTCCCGTTTTGATGATTATAGTTGGTAAATCAAGTCTTATATAAGAGTTTAAACCCTATAAATTTGGGTTGAAAAGGGGTAAAAAGCAGGTATTTAGACCACTTGCTCCTCTTTTAAGGCCCAAACTAAGGCCAGCACCCAGCCGATTAAAGACCAGCCTAAAAACAGATTTAAGGCAAATATTGCCCCTGTATTAGCCCGTTTCTTATTGAAAGCAATCGCAAATGGGAGGAAATAGAAGAGGGAAAGGACACTAATAAGGATGGCAAAGAGGAGGCGCATGGGATTATTTTGTATCTAAAGAGTACATATTTGAAGGATAAGCTATAGATATAAGCGGATATGAAATTTTCTAGATATCGATCGCTATCGTTATAATTACTTTTTCCAACAGAGCTTAAGCGATGACTAAATACGTTTTTGTCACTGGTGGTGTGGTTTCTTCTTTAGGGAAAGGAATCGCAGCTGCCTCGCTTGCCGCGATTCTTGAATCCCGCGGCCTGAAAGTCACCCTCCTAAAATTAGACCCATACATCAACGTTGATCCAGGAACAATGAGTCCGCTTCAGCATGGCGAAGTCTTCGTCACTGAAGACGGAGCAGAAACCGATTTGGACCTGGGTCACTATGAGCGCTTCGTATCCGCAAAGATGCGTAAGAGCAATAACTTCACTACAGGCCAGATTTATGAGTCTGTTATTAGTAAAGAGCGTCGCGGTGAATACCTCGGAAAAACTGTTCAAGTTATTCCACACATTACCAATGAAATTCAAGCTTTTGTTGAGCGTGGCGCAAAAGCAAGTCATGACGGCCAAGCCGATGTAGCTATTTGTGAGATTGGTGGGACCGTTGGCGATATTGAATCCCTCCCATTCCTAGAGGCCGCAAGGCAGATGAGCCTGCGCTTGCCGGTTCACAGCTGTGCTTTTGTGCACTTAACCTTAGTGCCTTATATCAGCAGTGCCGGTGAATTAAAGACTAAGCCAACTCAACACTCTGTCCAAAAATTGCGTGAGATTGGCATCATGCCGACGGTTTTACTATGTCGCGCTGATCGTCCTATCCCTGAAGATGAACGTGCCAAAATTTCCTTGTTCTCCAATGTGCGTGAAGAGGCTGTGATATCCGTTTGGGATGTCGACACGATCTATAAGATTCCAGAAATGTTGCATGCCCAAGGCATGGATGATTTGATTTGCCGAGAGCTCGATTTAAAAGCCAAGCCAGCAGATCTTGCGGTATGGGCACATCTTGTTTATGAGATGGCTAACCCACAGCATGAAGTGACTATTGGTATGGTTGGCAAATATGTGGAGCTGACTGAATCCTATAAGTCTTTGATTGAAGCCTTGCGCCATGCTGGCATCCATACTCACACTAAAGTGAACATTAATTACATTGATTCAGAAGTAATTGAAAAAGATGGTGTGGATTGCTTAAAAGAACTGGATGCGATTTTAGTTCCTGGGGGCTTTGGTAAGCGCGGGACAGAAGGTAAGATTTCAGCGATTCGCTATGCACGTGAGAATAATGTTCCCTATCTCGGGATTTGCTTAGGCATGCAGTTAGCTGTCATTGAATTTGCTCGACACGTTGCCAATATTGCTCAGGCTAATAGTACCGAGTTTGATCCCTCTGCTGAACATCCAGTGGTTGCACTGATTACAGAATGGATGGATAGAGAAGGGCGTGTTGAGAAACGCACCAATGAATCTGATCTTGGTGGCACCATGCGTTTGGGCTCACAACGCTGCCCAGTCAAGGCGGGTACCTTGGCACATCGCATCTATGGTGCAGAAGTAAATGAACGTCATCGTCACCGCTATGAAGTGAACAATACGTATGTTCCGAAGCTAGAGCAGGCTGGCATGGTGATTTCAGCTAGAACCCCCAATGAGTCATTGCCTGAAATGATGGAATTACCTGAAGCTATGCATCCTTGGTTCTTCGGCGTGCAATTCCACCCAGAATTCACATCAACACCACGCGATGGACACCCTTTGTTCTCAGCCTTTATCAGTGCCGCTTTGGAACATCAACAAGCCGCTTTAAAACAGCCTGCTTAAGGGGGAATTGATGAGCACATTTAAGTTATGTGGTTTCGATGTAGGACTACAACATCGCTTTTTCTTGATTGCTGGCACTTGTGTCATCGAGTCTGAACAATCAGCCATTGATGTCGCTGGTCAATTAAAAGAAATGACTAGCGCACTGAATATCCCATTTATTTATAAATCCTCATTTGATAAAGCCAATCGCTCCTCTGGTACTTCATACCGTGGCCTTGGGATGGAAAAAGGCTTGGAGATTTTGGCTAAGGTTAAAAAAGAACTTGCTGTACCCATTCTCACGGATGTACACGACATAAGTGAGATTGCAGAAGTTGCTAAAGTGGTTGACGTAATTCAGACCCCAGCTTTTTTATGCAGACAAACGGACTTCATTCGCGCCTGTGCGCAGAGCGGTAAGCCAGTGAATTTCAAAAAGGGCCAGTTTCTCTCACCGCACGAAATGCTCAATGTAATAGAAAAAGCGCGTGCTGCTGCAAAAGAAGTAAACCTGCCTGATCAATTTATGGTGTGCGAGCGTGGCGCTTCATTTGGTTATAACAATCTTGTCTCAGATATGCGCAGCCTTGCTATTCTGCGAGAGTCAGGTGCGCCAGTAGTATTTGATGCTACCCATTCTGTTCAGTTACCCGGTGGTCAAGGTACAGCCAGTGGCGGCCAAAGAGAATTTGTACCAGTCTTGGCCAGGGCGGCTGTGGCGGTTGGAGTGAGTGGCCTTTTTATGGAAACCCATCCAGACCCAGCTAAAGCATTATCTGACGGACCTAATGCAGTGCCATTGCATCGCATGAAAGATTTATTAGAGTCGCTGGTTTCTATTGATACCGTGATTAAATCAAGCGGATCATTTTTAGAAGATAGCTTTAAATAACCCATTACATATTGTTTTAAGGAGAGGTGCATGAGCGCCATTGTTGACATCATCGGTAGAGAAGTTTTGGATTCACGCGGTAACCCGACAGTGGAATGCGATGTTTTACTGGAGTCTGGTGTGATGGGGAGAGCAGCAGTGCCCTCCGGCGCCTCTACCGGATCTCGTGAAGCAATTGAATTACGTGATGGCGACAAGTCTCGCTATTTAGGTAAAGGCGTTTTAAAAGCCGTTCAAAATATCAATGTAGAAATTGCAGAAACTATTTTGGGTCTAGATGCTAGTGAACAGGCTTTCTTAGATCACACCCTGATTGAGCTAGATGGCACTCATAACAAAGCGCGGCTTGGTGCCAATGCCACTCTGGCAGTTTCCATGGCAGTGGCAAGAGCGGCTGCTGAAGAGGCAGGCTTACCCCTGTACCGATATTTTGGCGGCTCAGGCGGTATGCAATTACCAGTCCCCATGATGAATATCGTCAACGGTGGAGCGCATGCTAACAACAGTCTTGATATTCAAGAATTTATGATCATGCCTGTTGGTGCAGAAAATTTCCGAGATGCGCTACGCTGTGGCGCTGAGATTTTCCATGAACTCAAAAAGATTTTGGCTGCGCAAGGTATGCCCACGACCGTGGGTGATGAGGGTGGCTTTGCTCCAAACTTTAAGAGCAATCATGAGTGTCTGCAAACTATCATGAAAGCCATTGAGGGCGCAGGATATCAAGCAGGTGAGGACGTCTTACTTGCTTTGGATTGTGCCGCTAGTGAATTTTATAAAGATGGTAAGTACCATTTATCGGGTGAAGGCCTCCAACTTTCTTCTAGCGAGTTCGCGGACTATCTGGGTAACTTGGCAGATCAATTCCCAATCGTCTCCATTGAAGATGGCATGCACGAAGGTGATTGGGATGGATGGGCAGACATTACTCGCAAGCTTGGTAAGAAAATTCAACTGGTTGGTGATGATCTTTTTGTTACCAATACGCGCATTCTTAAAGAAGGTATCGAAAAAGGGATTGCCAATTCGATCTTAATTAAGATCAATCAAATTGGTACTCTGACAGAGACCTTTGCTGCCATTGAGATGGCTAAGCGTGCTAACTACACCTCGGTTATTTCTCATCGCTCTGGTGAAACTGAAGACAGTACTATTGCTGATATCGCGGTGGGTACAAACGCAGGTCAAATCAAGACTGGATCATTGTCACGCTCCGATCGGATTGCCAAGTACAACCAGCTCCTGCGTATCGAAGAAGATTTAGGTGATGTTGCAAGCTATCCAGGCAAGTCTGTTTTTTATAACCTAAAGCGCTAAGCACTTTTCAATATGCGTATTGTTATCTACTCTATGCTGGTATTACTCATCGTAATCCAGTACCCACTGTGGTTGGGTAAGGGTGGATGGCTTAAGGTATACGAGATGGAAAAGCAGGTTGAACTGCAACAAGCAAAAAATAGTTTGCTGGCACTGCGTAACGCCAAACTTGCTGGGGATGTAAAAGATTTAAAGGATGGCACGCGGGCTATCGAAGAGCGTGCAAGAGCCGAGCATGGCCTGATTAAAGAGGGTGAATTCTTTGTCCAGATTCTTCCTGCTGATAAGGCTTCTGCAGTTCCTATCGATGACGGCCTTAAGTCTGTAGCGAACCCAAAGCAATAAGCTCGAACCCTAGTGGCCACTAGATGGTGGCCTGGTGGCATCACTGAGTAAGCTGGTTTTAAACACTTGCAGGCAATCTACTGCATCAAAGCGGTAAGGCTTCGCACAAAACTCACAGATTGTCTCAACACAGCCTTGCTCAGCCAGAATGCTTTTTACCTCTTCCTCGCCAAGCATACGCAATACGTCAGCAACTTTCGTGCGTGAGCAACGACAAGAGAATCGAATTTGGCGAGGTGGAAAACTTCTAACGCCATTTTCGGCAGACTCTTCTAGAAACAAGCGACGGAGAATCACATCGGGTGTTAAGGTGAGCAGTTCCTCATCAGTAATGGTTTCGCCCAATGTTTGAATACGAGACCAACCTTCGGCTGCCGATTGTGGGTCAAGATGCGCATGACCACCAGAGTCTGGGAGTCTTTGCAACAGTAAGCCGCCAACATGACTATCGTTTGAAGCTAGCCAAATGCGGGTCTCTAACTGCTCAGAATTCTGCATATACAGCCCAATGGCCTCTGCAGCACTGGAAACAGGTGTGATTGAGCCATTACGCTCATCTTGAAGGGCCACGATGCCTTGATAGGGGGCTTGCCCTGGTTCCCGATCAGAGGGATCCAAGGTGATAACCAGTCTGCCAGAGTGACTCGCATCTAGAAGCTCACCAAGGCTAGCCTGATCTGAAATTTCGCTTGGATCGACCGAGAGCTTTACCGTGGCACGCATGGATAAGTCTGACTTGCATTCCACCACCAACAATTGAATAGGACCCTTACTTTGAGCTTGAATAATGAGGGTGCCATCAAACTTGAGGCTAGCGCTCAGAAGGGTGGCTGCACCAACAAAATCACCCAGGATGCGACGAACTGCAGGAGGGTCATCACGACGCTCTAAGACAGCCTGCCAAGCGGTACTAATGGACACGATTTCCCCACGTACTGGGGCGCCATCACAGACAAAAACAAGTAATTCATTCATATTGCAAAGTATCCACGTTTTTCTATTTTGCCGTCAATCTGCGCGACCTGAGATAATGCCATTTATGCATATTCGTACTCGTTTTGCCCCCAGTCCCACGGGCTTTATTCATTTGGGAAATCTGCGTAGCGCGCTCTACCCATGGGCTTTTGCACGCCATAATCAAGGCGACTTTATTTTGCGCATTGAAGATACCGATCAGGAGCGCTCTACTCAAGAAGCGGTAGATGTCATTATTGAAGGCATGTCTTGGTTGGGTCTTGATATTGACGAGGGTCCGATCTATCAAATGCAACGCATTGATCGCTACCGTGAGCTTGTTAAACAACTTTTGGACTCTGGTTTTGCTTATCCCTGCTACATGAGCGAGGATGAACTCAATCGCTTGCGCGATCAACAGATGGCCAATAAAGAGAAGCCACGTTACAACGGACTTTGGAGACCAGAGCCTGGCAAAAATTTGCCGCCTATTCCTGAGGGCGTAGAGCCGGTGGTTCGTTTTAAAAATCCACTTGGCGGTTCAGTGATTTGGGATGATGCCGTCAAAGGCAAAATTGAAATCAGCAATGATGAGCTGGACGATCTGGTGATATCGCGTCCAGATGGCACGCCGACTTATAACTTTTGCGTGGTCGTTGACGACCTCGATATGAAGATTACCCATGTGATTCGCGGTGACGACCACGTGAATAACACACCAAGACAGATCAACATCCTTAAGGCTCTCGGCGGAACGCCTCCTATATACGCCCACTTGCCAACAGTATTGAATGACTCCGGCGAGAAAATGAGCAAGCGCAATGGTGCGATGAGTGTTCGAGACTATCAAAAAGCGGGTTACTTACCAGAAGCCATTTTGAATTATTTGGCACGTCTTGGTTGGTCCCATGGGGATGCAGAAGTATTTACTAAGCAGCAATTTGTAGATTGGTTTGACTTAGAGAGCTTAGGCCGTTCGCCTGCACAACACAATCCTGAAAAGTTGCTTTGGTTAAATCACCAATATATTCAACAAGCAGATCCAAAGGTATTGGCTGAAGCAACTAAACCCTTTGCGCATCAAATTGGCATCGATACTGAAAGTGGACCCGATTTTGTTCAAGTAGTGGGTTTACTGAAAGATCGGGCCAATACATTGATCGAGATTGCTGAAGGCGCCAAACTATTTTATTTGCCAGCTCCCAATCATTCTATTCAGGAGATTGAGAAAAATATTCCTGCAGATATCATTCCAGCACTGAAAGATTTCATAGAGGTTTTAGCGCAAACAGAACCTTCAAAAGAGGCTTATGGGGCTGCTATTAAACAGGTTCTTGCAAAACACGGCATCAAAATGCCAGCCCTGGCAATGCCAGTTCGATACGCTTTATTCGCCACCACCCAAACCCCTGCAATTGATTCTGTCTTGCTTGTCTTGGGACGTGATGAAGCAATTAAAAGGCTATCCAAGGTAGTCCAGTAGGCAATTTGCGTATCAGGCCAAAAATAGGCTAAAATCTTGGATTGTTTTGAGTGTCTTGCGGTTTTATTGTGGGATTTCGGGGGTATAGCTCAGCTGGGAGAGCGCTTGCATGGCATGCAAGAGGTCAGCGGTTCGATCCCGCTTATCTCCACCAAGCATTCAAAATAGCCGTATTTTTAGTAGTCCAGGTCCCCATCGTCTAGAGGCCTAGGACATCACCCTTTCACGGTGAGTACGGGGGTTCGAATCCCCCTGGGGACGCCAAATTTTTGGTAGTTGTACTAAGCAGTTGTTGTAATTTGGAGCGGTAGTTCAGTTGGTTAGAATATCTGCCTGTCACGCAGAGGGTCGCGGGTTCGAGTCCCGTCCGTTCCGCCAAGACATTTAAAAGCCCCTTATTGAAGGGGCTTTTTTATTTAATGGCTCTGTCTTATTTGTAGTGAGGTTTAGGTGCTTGTTTATAAAGCGGCATCACAGCCGGCATGAGTTCTGTTAACTGTTCAATTCTCGTTTCACCGGAGGGATGGGTCGACAGAAACTCTGGGGGATTCTTTCCTTCTGTGGCTTTGAGCATTTTCTTCCAAACAATAATGGCTGCCTCGGGGTTGTATCCTGCTCTTGCTGCCAGTTCAAGACCGATAGCATCTGCTTCAGATTCATTTTGTCTGGAGTTGGGTAGCACTAGTGCGTATTGGGCAACTTGATTAGCAGCGCCCGCTATAGCCCCATAACCGGTGGCTGAGACAACATTAAGGGCTACGTTTTGAGCTACTGCTTGCGAAATTCTTTCTCTGCCATGTTCACGCAAGGCATGGGCAATCTCATGTCCCATGATGGCAGCAATCTCATCATCAGTTAAATTGAGCTGTTCAATCAAACCAGTATAAAAAGTGATCTTTCCACCTGGAGCACAAGTCGCATTTAGTATCGGAGCATTAATCAAGCTAAGCTGCCAATTCCATTGGCGAGTGTCATCGCGAAATATTTCCGTTTGAATAATCAAGCGATTAGAAATATATTTCAAGCGATCATACGTGGGCCCAGATGTAATGAGAATATTCTTTTCTCGCGCCTTTTGGTTTTGTTCGTTAAAGCTTGAGGCCGATATGCGGTCTACCTCGGCAGAGGAAACCAGCATGAACTGTGATCGATTGACACCTACTGCCCCTGATCTTGTGGTGTTAGCACAAGCCAGGAGTAGGGTGCAAAGAGCTATGAGAAATGCTAAGCGAATACTAAAAAACTGAAATTGCATTCACCAATCATTATTTCTTGGGTGTTGTGATGGATGCCGCCATTGCGTCGTAGTAGATGACTTTTACCTGCTCACCAACGTTAACGTCTTTTAACAGCTCAGGATTCTTAACAGTCACTGTGGTTACTTTGCCGCTTGGTCCCTTCACTGAAACCAGCTTCTTTTCACGATCCACAGAAATAATGTCGGCAATGATAGTTGTCTTATTAGCAATCTTTTCAGATGGCATTTCATTGGCTTTTGATTGAGTTACTGTGCTGGTCTCAACTTTGCTGCGAATGCCATCACTTTTGGTTTTGATTAGCTCGATCGCTACAGCCAATTCATAGGTGACATTCACACGATCACCTTTTTTGATTTGATCAAAATTCGTAATTTCAGGTCCAGCAACAAACTTAGAAGTACCTTCTTTGTTTTTAAAGGTTAGGGTTCTGGTTTTCTTGTCAATCTTAACCACTTCGCCTTCATAAAGCTGATAGCGGTTTTCTACAGCAGCGGCATCAATCACCATCGGTTTTTGTGATGCAGAATCGGCTGGGGTAGTTTGGGCAAAAGCCAATAATGGAGCGGCTAATAGAGCTGCCAAAACCATGGAAACGGGGGTTAATTTGATATTCATTATTTTCCTTAATTAATTATCAATCCTATCTGTGATATTAGCTCACTTTTATTAATTTTCATCCCAAAAGGGGGCGTTTGGCGCCAAGGACGCATCTCCCCATCTTTGTTAAGATCACCACTTAAATTCAAAACCCAATAAGAGTAATAAATGCCTAAATTTGCAGCCAATCTGACCATGCTTTTTAATGAAGTACCGTTTTTAGATCGTTTTGAACGGGCCTCTAGGGCTGGATTCAAGGCTGTGGAATTTTTGTTCCCCTATGCGTTTTCACCCATAGAAATCAAGGAAAAATTAGAGCGATTCCAACTAAGTCTAGTTCTTCATAACCTACCTGCAGGTGATTGGGATGCTGGCGAGCGGGGCATTGCTTGCCTTCCAGATCGTGTGGAAGAGTTTCGGGCGGGTGTAAGTAAGGCAATTGAATATGCCAAAGTTTTAAACGTTCCTCAACTGAATTGCTTGGCTGGAAAAATCCCAGCAGGCATTGATGATCATTTACTACATCAAACTTTTGTGGATAACCTCAAGTACGCAGCTACTGAGTTGCATAAAGAACATCTCAAATTACTCATCGAGCCCATCAATAACTTTGATATTCCCGGGTTCTTCTTATCCAAAACTCAGCAGGCAATTGATGTTTTAGATGAAGTCGGTGCAGAGAATGCATTTGTTCAATACGATATTTACCATGCGCAACGCATGGAAGGCGAGCTTGCCAATACCATTCAAAAATATCTCAATCGAATCGCTCATATTCAACTCGCTGATAATCCAGGGCGTCATGAGCCAGGCACTGGTGAAATTCACTATCCCTATATATTTCAACTGTTAGACAAAATTGGCTATCAGGGCTGGATTGGCTGTGAATACAAGCCAGCAAGTGCTACTGAGGTTGGGCTGGGCTGGCTTGAAGAATATCAATCATAAAAATTCATATAAAGACATGGAGACAAAATGACTGCAACATTAAAACTCGGGTTTGTTGGACTTGGCATCATGGGGGCACCGATGGCTGGCCATCTGGTGAAGGCAGGTCACGAAGTATTTATTCATACTCGTAGCAAAGTGCCTGCTGACCTTGCTAACTCATCTGCTATTCAATGCGGTAGCCCTCAAGAAGTAGCTGAAAAAGCGGACATCATTTTCACGATGGTTCCAGATACTACTGATGTTGAAAAAGTATTATTCGGAGAGCGGGGTATAGCATCTGGTCTTTCAAAGGGAAAAATTGTGGTCGATATGAGCTCAATTTCTCCCATAGCAACGAAAGAATTTGCTAAGAAAATCAATGCTCTTGCTTGCGATTATTTAGATGCCCCAGTATCCGGCGGTGAAGTTGGCGCTAAAAACGCCACACTCTCGATTATGGTGGGTGGCGATGACTCTGTATTTGAGCGAGTCAAGCCTATTTTTGAGTTGATGGGCAAAAATATCAACCTGGTAGGCGGAAATGGAGATGGTCAAACAGCTAAAGTTGCCAACCAAATCATCGTAGCACTCAATATCGAAGCGGTGGCTGAAGCGCTCTTATTTGCCGCAAAGGCAGGAGCCGATCCTGCTAAGGTACGTCAAGCTTTAATGGGCGGATTTGCCAGCTCTAAGATTTTGGAAGTGCATGGCGAGAGAATGGTCAAGCGCACCTTTGATCCTGGTTTTCGGATTGAGCTGCATCAAAAAGATTTAAATCTTGCACTTAACAGTGCTCGAGCATTAGGGGTGTCATTACCCAATACTGCTACCGCTCAAGAGCTATTTAATTCGTGCTCGGCACACGGGGGAAAAGCCTGGGATCACTCCGCCATGGTCAAGGCTTTGGAAAAACTGGCTAATTTTGAAATTGGTCAAAAGGCTTAAGGGATTATGACTGCAAGCTTACTAGTCTATTTACATGGTTTTAGATCTTCACCGAGATCGAGTAAAGCGGTAATGACAGGCGAGGCTATTAAAGCTTTGTCGAGTCCTGAAAATCCAATTGAATGGTATTGCCCACAATTACTTGCTTCACCCAAAGCAAGTATGGATATGGTTATGCAACATATTGATGCTTCTCATGCAGATAGAGTTGTGGTTATTGGCTCATCCTTGGGTGGTTTTTATGCAAACTTTCTGGCTGAAAAATACGGGTGTAAAGCAGTAGTACTCAACCCTGCGGTTCGTGCTGCCCGTGAACTTGCACCACATGTTGGCTTGATGACCGCTTACGATAGTGATGAGCCTTTCGATTTCAGGCCAGAATATATAGAAGAGTTAAAAGCCCTACAAATTGAACGGATTTCTGATCCCAGTCGCTACTTCTTGATTGCCGCAAAAGGCGATGAACTGTTGGACTGGAAAGAAATGGCCGAGTTTTATCTAGGTGCCTATCAATTGGTCTTGGAAGGCAGTGATCATGGAATCACAGACTACCCTGACCATCTTCCCAAGGTATTGGACTTTATCGCTGCTTAGATGATTGATTGACACAAACTTCTTCTGTAATATTAGTCAAACGATCGATGGCTTTGCCTAGGTCTAGAAAGGAGAGTTTGTGCTGAGCATCTTGAAATTAGACGCTGGTGGGATTCCCCAGGGTTGGGTGAATGCTGAAGAAGCAACAAAACATTACGCCGACAAGAGTGTTATTTGGACGCTAGGCGATCCTATCAAAAAAATGCGTGGCGGTATTTCTAGAGAAAGTGGTTTGCAATCGGTCATTGAGTTGCACTCAATCATTGCGATTAAAGGCAGTGCCAAAATTAATCTCTTTGATGTTGTTCCAGTCATCACTAAGCACAAACTTTTTAAACGAGACCGTGGTCTCTGTGCCTATTGCGGTGATGCGATCCATGAATCTCAAGCTGAAGCTGAACACATCATTCCCAATAGCCGTGGCGGTAAGTATTCTTGGATGAATTTAGTCATTTCTTGCAGACCCTGTAATCAACGTAAAGGTAACCGCACCCCTGAACAAGCAGGCATGGGTTTACTCTACACGCCATACCTTCCAAGCCTATATGAAGACATGATTCTAAAAGGGCGCAATATTCTTGCGGACCAGATGGATTTTCTGGCGGCTAACCTCCCAAAAAATAGTCGCTTACTTGAGGGCTATCTCTGAGTTTTTGGCAAACTCAACTAGAGCAATCGAACGCTGGTAAGTTTGTAGCAAGCAAATCTTGGCGCCTTCTGTTCATTGCGCTGGCACTATCTGTGCTGGGACATCTACTACTGTTCTTTGGTCTGCCGCTTTTCCCATTTGGTTCTTCGGGTGATATACCAGATGACCTCATCATTCGAACTGAGCTCAAGCTTGAGCCTCCCAAAAAAATTCAGATGGCTAAGGCGCCCAAAAAGAAGCTTATTGCCGACGCATCTTCAAAGGGTAAATTAGAAGATCAAAAACTCATTGGTGAGCAGGGTGGCGCAGTTAATCAATCTGGTACGGCTTTTAAGCTGCCAGAGTCTGGAATCATATATTACGATGCCTACCTTGATGGACAACCCATCCAAACCGGGGAAATTGATTGGATTGTTGAGGGTAATAGCTATCGCCTCTATATCAATATCCCTTACGCGTTTGTGGGCCCCTTTGTTTTTGAATCCAGGGGCACTGTAGATGCTTATGGCATTGCACCATCGATATATTGGTCGCAACGGGGAACAAAGCCGCCACGCTACTCACGCTTCGATCGTGATGACAAAGGGGAAGGGCAGATGTTCTTTTCAGAAAAACCTGAATTTACACCCACGATTTTGCCCGGTACTCAAGATCGTTTTAGCCTGATGTTTCAGTTTGCATCTTTGTTAAATGGCGATAGCAAGATTGATGAATCCGGCAGCATTAAAGCCATTCCAGTTGTGGATTACAACACTTTAGAAATGTGGCAATTTAAAAGTTATGGTGAGACTATTTCTGATGCGATACCGAGTTTAGGTAATACAGTGAATCGCCATTACGCCTTAATGCAGCGTGAAAGTGATCCTTATAAGCGGCAAATTGATATTTGGTTAGCCAAAGATTTGGAATGGCTTCCAGGCAGAATCAAATCTCAAGATACAAACGGCAGGGTAGTGGAGTTAATCTTTAAGCAAAAAAGCCCTGTACCGCAAACAATGACGCCTTAAAAGCTCGTTCCTGATTTTGGGTTTTGACTTGGACGATTTAACAATGCGCCCATCATTGAGTACAAGGCCGCTCCAGACATGGATACAGCAAATATCCCAGTAAAGGAAATGATGATTGGCAATATCCTCCAATGCTCTGATAGTTTGTAATCTCCATAACCAACGGTTGTATACATTTCGCCAGCAAAGTAAAACGTTTGGGGATTTGTTGGAAAAACTTTCAATCCAACACAGATATATGTCCACATCACTATCTCACTTAGGTGACTTGCAATTACCAATAGGATGGCGATGAAATATGCAATAAAGCTTCCCCCAGCAACCTTTTTCTTTATCAAGAATTGGTTAATGAAGTGATATGCACCAGCTATAGCTAATACAGCAAAGCCATGAACCGCGAGCATGCCACAGGCAAAAATAACCAATTCCCATATCTTGCCGTTGCCCATATCAATATTGATTTGATGAAATAGGGTGGCAAAACTCGGGAGGTCCGCGTTGCGAAATAAATCCAAAAGGAGCATGGCTAATTACCGAATTTCAATAGACTTGGAATACTAAGAGGACTTAGGGCTCTTTGCCGTTTGTCCAAAAGTTGACATTAGTAGTGTATAGAGTGCCGCCCCTGAAATGGCTATCGCAAATAAGCCTGAAAAAGAGATCAGAATCGGCAAAATTCTCCAACGCTCTCCAATATTGTAGATAGGGTCGTTGTGATCTAAGTTGGTATACATTTCTCCAGCAAAGTAAAAGGTCTTGATAACACCTGAGAAGACGTTGACGCTTACTATTGCATAGGTCCAGATGAATATATCCACTAAGTGGCTTAGCAATATGAGAAGTACCACAATAAAATAAATCAGGATATCGATATTTTTGGTTTTTTCACTTCCATATTTTTTGTTGAAGGCGCTCAAACAACCCATGACAAACAAGACCAACAGACCATGTATCAGCACAACCATTACCGAAACAAAGCTCATCAGCCGGATGCCAAAGTCTGTTAAACCATTCGTAATCTCATAAAACACTGTCAATACATTAGGAAGGGAGTGTAGGTATTCAATCAATTGCTTATCTCTGTTCTGATCAATTTAGTGATTCTATATCTTGTTTGACATAATAATGATTATACGCAAGTAGTCAATCAGGGCTTCGGGAGTTTAGCCTTAGGATCCCTGACATACGGCTTCTTATAAAGCTTTATCCAACGAGACCTCAGCCCATCTCCGATCCAAGGCTTCTCATAAATATCGGCAATATCAATCGCAGTAAAGCCAAGTGAATTGCGCAATTGAATATCAGCGCCTTTATCCAGCAATAATTTAACCATCTGCTCATTACCAGACTGAACAGCCATCATCAAAGGCGTGGTGTCATTGAGGCTTCTAGAGTCAACTATGGCACCTTCGGATAGCAAAAATTCCGCCACAGATACTTGGCCTCTTGCGCTGGCGTAATGAAGCGGCGTCCATGCGATATGGTCAATTGCAGCATGGTTTTTCTCTACCAACCTCTTCACTAGGGGTAAGTTTCCTTGGATTGAGGCAATCATTAACGGGGTTTCACCGTTCTTATTCGATAAATCCACATCAATATTCTGATTGCTTAAGAGTACATCTATAACCTTATCGGAGTTGTCTTTAATGGCTAGAAGCAGCATGGGGTTGCCATTAGAGTCAACGGCATTTGGAGTGACGCCTTTTGCTAGCAATGATCTAACCTCAGAAGCATTGTCAAATTTTGCTGCTTTTACAAAGTCATTTATCTGGTCTGCAGTTTGGCTTAAAGCAGCCTGGCTAAGCACTAAGGAGACAGATACAGTAAGCAATTTATTCAATTGAATTCTCATAAGTATGCTTTATCTAATTGAAAACATTGATAAAAATTCTCAGATGTCTGCTTGGCTAAGGAGTCAATAGAGACACCCTTGAGTTCCGCAATAAATTCGCCAACCTTGGCAACCCAGGCAGGCTCATTTATCTTGCCCCGATAAGGAATGGGCGCCAAATATGGTGAATCGGTTTCAATCAACATCCGGTCCAGAGGCACCTGCTTACAGGTCTCTTGCAAATCCTTGGCACTCTTAAAGGTCACAATTCCTGAAAAGGAGATATAAAACCCCAAATTCATTGCTTCCTTGGCAACAGCTAGGCTTTCAGTGAAGCAGTGCATAACCCCACCTATTTGCTCAGCCCCCTCTTCCTTTAGGATGCGAATAGTGTCTTCTGATGCCGAACGTGTGTGGATGATTAATGGCTTTTGTGACTGAATGGCAGCCTTGATATGGGTTCTGAAACGCTGTCTTTGCCATTCCATTGATTCATAGCTGCGATCACCCATGCGATAGTAATCGAGACCCGTCTCTCCAATGGCGATGATTTTGGAGTGTTTTGAGGCCGTATCAACAAGGAACTCGAGGCTTGGTTCAGGGGTATCTTCGTAATCCGGATGCACACCAACCGATGCATATAAATGCGCATGATCTTGAGCAAGCTTTAAAACATTGGGGAAGTTAGGCAAATTCACTGACACACACAAAGCCTTATTAACCTGGGCATCTTCCATATTCTGGAGCACCTCAGGGAGACGTGACTGGAATTCTGGGAAATCGAGATGGCAATGAGAGTCGATAAACATAAGCTCCCATTTTAGACCGCTCTAAGCCAAATCAGGCCTCAAAGATTTGTTGATATTGAGAAAGCAGCGCTTCGAGCTGGACTCGGTTAGCCAGCGGATGATTTTCATGCCGGCGGGCTTGCAGAAGAGATTTCCAAAAAAGATGCAATTTTGGAATCTTAGTAGATTGGGCTAAGCCTTGAATGGTAGAAAGATGCCTCGGGTAATAACGAGGTGAAGCCCCTTGTGCAACTGACTGCAAATCGGAGACCCAGCGTTGCATGGCAGCTAGCAAATAAGCATATTGAGCTTTATGGGTTTTTTCAGCTGTATCTAGCCAATTGATGCGACCACCTTGCGACATTGCCTGAAGTAAATAGCGTGTTGCCTGAATTGAAATACTCAACTCATCTTTATCGTCTTGATGATGTCTGGCAAGCATTGATTCCAAAACAGCATACGGTGCCCCGCCCTGCTCATCGTAGATCGAATCAATATCACTATCGTTCACCTTCAAACCCTTGACCCCTGCTAACTCAGAGCGCAACCACGACAATCCAATTTCACGATCAGGCCGCGGGGCAGTCAATAAGCGACAGCGGGAACGTATTGTAGGAAGAACGCGATCCACACGATCGGCCAATAGGATAAAAATGGTATTCGCAGGCGGCTCTTCTAAGGACTTCAATAATGTATTGGCAGAATCGGCACGCAGCATTTCAAGGGGGTAAATGAGGATGACTCTATTGCCGCCTCTATGAGAGCCAATGGAGAGGCTTTCAATAGCACTTCGAGTTTCTTCAATGGAAATAACTTTCTTTTCTTTTTTCTCACTAGGTTCACTATCCGAATCCTCCCGCGCAGCCTTAGTCTTTTTGGGTGGCTCATCACTTTCGTAGTTGGCAAAAGGTAAGAATTTTCGGTGAGTTTCGGGCACAAGCGCGATAAAGTCTGGATGATTGCCGGTATTAAACCAATGACAAGCTTCGCATTGCATGCAAGGACGCGCAGCAATATCTTTACTCTCACATAAAAGCGCTTTAGCTAACTCTAGAGCAAAGGTAAATTTACCGATACCGGATTGACCATGCAGCAAGATCGCATTGGGGATATTGTCAAAATCCATGCCATCCCATAATGGTCGCAGCCAAGGTGCCACTTGTTTTTTCCCAGAAAGGGATGAATCCAGCATTTAGATTTCCAATTCCAGATTCTGCAAGCCACTCCAAATGACCTCTGGAGTTTGAGTGGCATCAACCAAATGAAAGCGATGAGGATCTGCTTTAGCACGACGTAAATACTCTTCACGAACTTTCTCAAAAAAATTCAAATCCATCTTTTCAAATTTATCTGGTGCGCGTACTTTGGAACGACGAGCTTCTGCAACTTCACCTGGCAAGTCGAACAGAATCGTTAAATTGGGTTGAAGTAATTGGCCATGAGCTCGCCCTTGTACCCAGCGCTCAAGATCATTTAACTTTTCAAGGCTCAGCCCACGGCCTCCACCCTGATAAGCAAAGCTAGCATCTGTGAATCGATCAGAAATAACAATCTTTCCAGCAATCAGGGCCGGCTCAATAATTTGGGCGATGTGCTCGCGCCGCGCTGCAAACATCAGTAATGCTTCAGTTTCTAAATTCATGGGGGCATCTAGTAACAAAGCTCTTAATTGCTCACCCAATGGAGTTCCGCCAGGCTCTCGAGTCATTACCACCTCACGCTTTGGATAGCGCTCTTGGATTAATTTTTGAAAGGACTCTATATGAGTGCTCTTGCCTGCACCGTCAATGCCTTCAAAACTGATGAAAAATCCTGGATACATTGATGTCATAGTGCTTATTGAGAATGGAGTTTGCGTTGGTATTGGTCTACAGCTGCCTCATGCTCTTTGAGGTTATGAGAAAAGTGACTACTGCCATCTCCCTTGGCAACAAAATAGATTGCATTGCTTTTAGCCGGATGTGCGGCGGCTAGCAAGGATTCCTTACTAGGCATCGCTATTGGAGTTGGTGGTAGACCCTTGCGCATATACGTATTGTAGGCAGTGTCCTTACGTAGATCTGCTTTACGTAAATTTCCGTTAAATTGGGGGCCAATTCCATAAATGACAGTGGGATCAGTTTGCAAGCGCATTCCTCGGTTAAGTCGGTTCGTAAACACTGCAGACACCAAAGCCCTATCGCTGGATCGGCCTGTTTCTTTTTCGATGATGGAGGCCAGAATGAGGAGTTCATAAGGTGTTTTTAGAGGGGAATTTGTCTCCCTCTGAGGCCAGATAGTGGTTAATTGTTTTTGCATGGCTTGAGAGGCTCTGCGATAAATGACGATATCAGACTCATCAGGATCAAATATATAGGTATCTGGCAGAAATAAGCCTTCGTCACTTGGGTAATTTAAGTTGAGGGTTTGTAGGAGCGCTTTTGAGCTCATCCCTTTAGTCTGATGTATTAATTCTGGGTGAGCGTCTATCAGTGCACGCAACTGCCAGATCGTCATACCTGGAATAATTGCAATACTTTCTTTTACCCGATCGCCACGGGCAATCTGCAACAGAATATTTCCTAAACTAGCTCTTGTGGTTAAGAGATAGGTTCCCGGTTTAAGCCTAGCGCCAATAAAAAGCGCTCTAGCACTCAACTGAAATATTGCTGATGGTGTCGATAAGCCCTGCTCACTAAGTTGTGCGGCAATACTTGCAAGACCCGATTGTGCTTGGATTTTGACTTTATAAACTGCAGGATCATTAGTATTGGGGGTGCTCGGCACTACTGGCCATAAGAAGATTGCGCCATAAAGAATCGCTAATCCAGCGATGCCAGCATAGATCCACGTTTTGATAGTAGAGCCAGATGGACTTTTACTGGAGAAAAGGCCGTTCCTCTGAATTTTTCTTCTCATCAGGCTATGATAAAAGGGTCATGATTACAGCCACCCAAAACTCCCAAATATCAGGGTCTTTGCCCTCCTCCCTAACTACCCTGCCTCAATGGGGGCTGATATTTGTGGAGGGAGCAGATGCAGCTAACTTTCTTCAGTCCCAATTGAGTAATTCAGTTTTAGGGCTTAAGCCTACCAAGCCCACTGCTATTGCCCAGTCTCACGAATCCGTCAGACTCGTTGGCTACTGCAATCCCAAAGGCAGATTATTAGCTAGCGCGTGGCTCGGACTATTCCCATCAGGCGATGATTTTGTTGATCGATTCGCTTTATTCATCTCCAAAGACTTGGCCGCTGCTACTGCAAAAAGATTGGCGATGTATGTATTGCGCTCTAAGGTTGTGGTTATCGATGCTTCCTCCAGCTGGAATGTGTCTGGATTTTATGGATCCCCGATAGAAATAGCAGCACTACAGAACAAGGCTGAACAAGTTAGCCTACGGATTCCAGATGTGCTGCTTGACCAGCAAAGCTATGGACGAGTTTTGATCGCTCAGCCAAATCTGAATCCAGATCAAAACGCTAGCGCCAATGATTCTGCATGGAACTATCTCGAGGTGATGAGCGCTATCCCACGTATTGTTTTGGCTACTCAAGAACAGTTTGTGCCGCAAATGATTAATTTTGAATCCGTAGCCGGAGTGGATTTCAAAAAAGGTTGTTACCCAGGTCAAGAAATCGTCGCACGCAGTCAATATCGCGGCGTTATTAAAAGGCGCTTGCAATTGGCGCATATCAACCAAGATATAGCGGTTACATCTATTAAGCCTGGGACAGAGCTTTTTCTCACTCAGGAGCCGGATCAGCCTGCTGGTATGGTGGTTTTATCGGCAAACAATCCTTTTGAGCCAGGAAGAATCGACTTCCAAATCGAGTGCAAGCTAGATGCGCTCGAAACCGGGGAAATTCACCTAGGAAGTACGAATGGACCTGTGTTAAAAATAGATGCATTGCCCTACCCTTTAATAGAAATATAGAGCTCCTTACTCCAAAACCAATATGTGCCTCATCCTTTTTGCCTGGAAATCTCATCCTGACTACCCCTTGGTGGTTGCAGCGAATCGTGATGAATTTTATGAGCGCGATACAGAAGGCATTGCCTGGTGGGATGAACACCCCCATCTATTAGCGGGTAGAGACCGCGCTGATGTTTTGGGTAGTCCTGGAACTTGGCTGGGCTTTACCAAGAGCGGTAAGTTTGCTGCACTAACCAACGTGAGAGCGCCTAGTGAAAAAAATCCAGACTCTCGAACTCGTGGTGAACTCTCTCTCATGTATCTCGCTGGTCAAGCTGCACCAGCGGAATTTATCCAAGAAAATGCCAAGCGCTTTCAGAACTACAACGGCTTTAATCTGCTGATGGCAGATCTGAGTAATCCAGAGAATGCGCAGATGCACTGGGTAAGCAATCGCATGATGCTGGGTCAGAATATTCGACCTCGTAAAGTCTTCCCCCATCAGCCTTTAGAAGCCGGTGTCTACGGGCTTTCGAATGCCATGTTAGATACCCCGTGGCCTAAGGTAAATCATCGCGTAGCCGCTTTTGCGCAGACCTTAGCGATGGATAGCGGGCAACTCAAAAATGCAGATCAATATTTAAAGTTATTAGCAGATACCCACCATGCGAGCGATCATGAATTGCCGAATACTGGCGTTACTCGTGAATGGGAAAAAGCGTTGTCGCCAGCGTTTATTAAAACTGCTTCTTACGGAACCCGTTCAAGCACCATCCTCAGGGTTCGTAAGGATGGTCAATTTGAAATGGTTGAACGCCGCTTTGATGCTACTGGCGCTGTGGGTCACGATGTGATTACAGGCGCCCTCACTGCAGCCCCAGGCTCAAACTTATCAGTTTAAGTTTGGGTTTTAATCGTTCTGTTCGCTGCGTAAATCGTCATTAATCACGCGCTCACCATCAGCATTGCGACTGGCTAGACGTTTAAGGTACTTAAATGTACCGGTTGCCATGCAGCAAACTTCACCTTGATCGTTATAGAGCTTTGCTTCGCAGAAAGCCATGGTTGCTGTGCTTCTGACGGTATCTGCTTTAACACGCAGCACACCATTGGCAGCCTGCATAAAATTATTCTTCAACTCAATGGTAACAACACTACGGTCCGCTGGATCTCCTGATCTAGCGGCCACTGCCATCGCTACATCCATCAGAGTCAATAAAACGCCGCCATGGGCAACCGCCCAAGTATTGGTATGTTCTGGCTTTAAAGCTAAGAGAATCTCACCCTTACCCATTTCAGCGCTAAGACAACGCACACCTAAAAGCTTTAAGAACGGAACGTTTAACTCTTTGCCTAAATTAGCCAACTGAGTCTGGGGATTGATCTGCACTTGTTTATTCATAGGGTTATTTTAGTAGCTTGTACAAGATTTTGGAAATCCACCTAGAATAGTTCACATGGCCTTTCCATTACTCGGCGATGACGCCACTCATGCAGTAAAACCGACCCCTATTCCCGATCCCTATTGGGTTGCATTTTCTACTTCGGCAGCAAAGTTGATCGATCTCCCGCTGGGCTCAAATGATCTTCCAAAAGACTCTGCCTGGTTAGACCTTCTAGCTGGAAATACCCTGGTAACGGATGCCCATAGTTTCCCAAACCCCATTGCTACCGTGTATAGCGGGCACCAGTTTGGCGTTTGGGCAGGTCAACTTGGTGATGGTAGAGCAATTCTTCTGGGGGAAATTTCTGGACAAGAGCTCCAACTTAAAGGCGCGGGCAAAACACGGTATTCCCGTATGGGTGATGGTAGAGCAGTCTTACGTTCATCTATCCGCGAATTTTTATGTAGTGAAGCAATGCATGCTCTAGGCATTCCTACCAGTAGAGCCCTCGCAGTCGTAGGTTCTGATTTACCGGTACGTCGCGAAACAATGGAAACTGCAGCGGTATGCGCAAGATTAGCGCCGAGCTTTATCCGTATTGGTCACTTTGAGCACTACGCATCGAACAATAATATTGTGCGCCTTCAGGAGCTAGCTGATGAGTTAATCAAAGGTCATTATCAAAATGCTAGCGATCACAAAAATCCCTACTTAGAATTATTTAGACAAATCTGCGTACGCAATGCGAAGCTTGTTGCTCAATGGCAGGCAGTAGGTTTTTGTCACGGTGTTCTCAATAGCGACAATATCAGCGTCCTAGGCCTAACGATTGACTATGGTCCTTTTGGTTTCTTAGATCAGTTTCAGATTGACTTCATCTGTAACCATAGCGATCAAGCAGGACGATATGCCTATCACCGCCAACCGCAAATCATGCATTGGAATATGGCTTGTCTAGCGAGCGCCTTCATCCCCCTTCTAGCACTAGAACATTCAGAAGATGAGGCTCAGACTCTACTCGGTGAGGCATTAAGCGAATTTGCAGTGATATATGGACAGACATGGCAGGCACTTTTTAGGGAGAAGTTGGGGCTTTTGACCACCCAAGAAGGTGATACTGACTTAATTGAAAGACTCCTCCAGGCCATGCATGACTCCAAGGTGGACTTCACAAATCTATTTCGCGGACTTTCTTCTGTAAGTGTGCGTAACACAACACAAGATGTCATTTTGCGAGACCATTTCATCGACCGTCAAGCAATTGATCAGTGGTTTAGTGATTACATTGCCCGTCTCAATGCAGAATCCAGCGATGATACTGAGCGTAAGAAAAGAATGGATTCAGTGAATCCAAAATATATTCTGCGCAATTACCTTGCTCAAAAAGCGATCGATAAAGCTCAAGCAAAGGATTTCAGCGAGATAGCAAGCTTATTGAAAGTTCTGGAAAATCCATTCGCCGAACAAGATCAGTATGCAGCCTATGCATTACCACCATCACCAGATTGGCAGTCGGTTGAGATCAGCTGTTCATCATAAAATTATTCTATCTATTGAGCTTAAATCCTATGAAAAAAACAAATCAAGAGTACAAAGAAACATTAAGCGATATTGAATATCGCGTAACGAGAGAAGCTGCCACAGAGAGCCCCTTTTCTGGAAAATATTGGGACCACTGGGATCAAGGCCGCTATACCTGTGTTTGCTGTGGAACCCCCCTCTTTCTTTCTGATACTAAGTTTGATGCCGGATGTGGATGGCCGAGCTATAACCAGCCCGAACAAGAATCTGCGATTAAAGAAATTAAAGATACTAGCCATGGCATGATCCGGACTGAAGTGAGATGCGCCAATTGTGATGCCCATCTCGGACACGTGTTTGATGACGGCCCTCAGCCTACGGGTTTGCGCTATTGCATTAACTCAGCTTCCTTGACATTTGAGCCTAGTGGCAATGCCAAGCCAAGCGATCCGAGTAAATCAGATATCTAAAATAAATAGCTGGATAATGCTCAGATGAAATTTTTATTCGACCTATTCCCCATCATTCTGTTCTTCATCGCCTTTAAATTAGGTGATATCTACACAGCAACTATTGTTGCCATGGTTGCAACCATTGGTCAAATTCTCTGGGTTTACTATCGTCATCGCAAGATTGATGCAATGCAGTGGGTCAGTCTAGGCATGATTTTGGTATTTGGAAGTCTAACTATCTTCCTGCATGACAAAACCTTTATACAGTTAAAACCAACAGCGCTTTATTGGCTGTTTGCTGGAGCTTTATTCGTAAGTGCCCAATTTTTTAATAAGAATTGGATCCAAGTATTGATGGGCAAGCAAGTTACTCTCAAGCCCGCTAGCGCAAGTTCCGTTTGGCATCGCTTAAATATGGCATGGGCAGCCTTCTTTTTCTTGATGGGCGCCCTCAACTTATACATTGCCTTTGAATACTCTGAAGAGACTTGGGTGAACTTTAAATTATTTGGGAGCACAGGATTGCTTGTGGTTTTTGTCATCATCCAGGGCGTTTGGTTGGCCCGACATATGGAGCATCCTACTCAATGAGTATTAATCAGGAGCGTATAAAGCGATTTGAGCAAGATCTTCGCCAGGCCTTTGCTGTTGAGCTTCTGAATATAGAAGATGAGAGTCATCTCCATGCGGGCCATGCTGGAGCGGCTAGCGGTGGTGGACATTTTAAACTCACCATTGTTGCGCCTGAGTTTGCTGGCCTTAATTTAGTAGCGCGGCATCGCTCTATCTATCAGGCCCTAGACTCCCATATTCCAACAGAAATTCATGCCCTGACTATTACAGCCCTGACTCCAGCAGAATATCAAGCTTGATTCTTCAATCTCTTTACATTACTGACCACCTTTAATCACTTTCAAAACTATGTTTAGCCCACGTAAAATTTCAGTTATTAGCACTCTTATCGTCGCTCTCTTTTCAACTAATGTTATGGCTCAAAATGCCGCCATTGTGAATGGAAAAGCGATTCCAAAAGCGCAGCTAGATAAGTTGGTCCAAAAATCTGGACAAGCCGATAATCCTCAAGTTCGTGATCAAGCACGGGAAATGCTGGTAATCCGCGAGTTAATTTTGCAAGAGGCCAATAATCGCGGCGTGATCCAAAAAGAATCTGTACGTGACCAGCTAGAACAAGCCCGTATCGGAGTGTTAGTAGCTGCAGTATTTGAAGATTATGTAGAAAGGGAAGGTGTTGCTGAGGCCGACCTCAAGGCTGCGTATGAAACTGTCAAGAATCAATATGTTGGCAAGGAATACCATGTTGAGCACATCTTGGTAGAGAAAGAATCAGATGCAAAAGCCATCATTATTCAACTGAAGTCCGGTGCCAATTTCGAAGACATTGCCAAAGCGAAGTCAAAAGACCCTGGCTCTGCTAAAAATGGTGGTGATCTTGGTTGGGTATCAGATAAAGCATTGGTTCCGGAGTTCTCAAAAGCCATGGTTCAATTAAAGAACGGTCAAACAACGGATAAACCCGTTAAATCTCAATTTGGATACCATGTCATCAAAGTTGTTGATTCTCGTGACGTGAAGGCGCCAAGTTATGAAGATATGCAAGATCAGTTAAAACAGATGATCATGGCCGATCAAAATTGGCAAAAAGCGAAGTTCACTGAAATGATGCAAAAACTTCGTGCCAAAGCAAAAGTTCAATAAAACCAATTAACTCTTTTGGTGATGACGGGGCTTGAGTTTTTGAATCGCCATCCCCGCTAAACCGCAAGCAAAGGCTGACATCACAAACACGTCTCGCGGCTGAGACAAGTCCCAAATCCAGCCAGCACATAAACCGCCGATCGTTCCGCCCAGGCCATACGATACGGTTGCCATTAAAGCCTGACCTCGAGCTTGTAGTGGGCCAGTAAACCAGCGCTGCAGCAATTTGGTAGCAGCACTATGGTGGGCAGCAAAGGTTCCCGCATGAAGTACTTGTGCAAAGATCAATACTGAGGTGATTGGTAGAAATGCAATCAAAATAAAGCGTACTACGCCAACCCCAAATGCGCCTTGCAAAACGACTTCTGGATCTAAACGACTCAATACTTTACTTTGGAAATAGAAGAAGATCACTTCTGCAAATACACCTAATGCCCAAAACAGACCAATTTGAAACTTGTTGTAGCCCAAGTTAGCAAGGTATAAAGAATAAAAAACATATAAGGCGGCATGAGCAAAAACCATAAAGAAGCCAGATATTAAGAACCACCTGACGTCTGGATTTTTAAGAACACCCCAAAACTCCCCCTTCACCATCACCCGTCGTTCCATTTTGGGTTCGTGCAACAAGAAGGTAACCAAAGCTAGCGCCAGCAAAACAATCGTACCAATCACTGGATATAGTTCAATAGATTTGCGCTGAAATAACTCGCCTGCCGCTAGCACCATAAAGATAAAACCAATGGATCCCCATAGTCGTAAACGACCATAGCGCTTATCAAATGAATTATCTTTAAATAGAGCATGCACTGTAGCGGACTCACCAAGTGGCATCAGACTGCTCAAGATAGTGTGCAGTACAAACATCCAGATGAAGAAGCTGAGGTAGCTGTGAAGAAAATAAATTGCTAGGAAGACAATTGAGGCCAAACAGGCGCAAAAGCGGATGATGCCCACCCGATTAGATAGGAAATCAGAAAGCCAACCCCAGGAAAAAGGGCCTATGATTCGAGTGATCTGCAGCATGGACATCAATACCGCAATCTCAATAACGCTAAAGCCCCGATCCAGGAAAAATAAGCTGGCGTATGGTGACACTAAGCCAACATAGGCAAAATATAAAAAGAAAAAGGACCCGAAGGCCCAGCGCAGAGAAGCCGTCATTGAAGTGAGAAGATCAATCCAATGTTGAACCTGGACGGGCTGCTGGAATCGGCTTAACCGGTAGTGAAACATCCGCGCATTGAGCACGGTGACGCAGCGCATGATCCATCACCACCAGCGCCAACATGGCTTCAGCTATCGGTGTCGCGCGGATACCAACGCAAGGATCATGACGACCTTTAGTTTGAACTGTGATCGGATTGCCATTCAGATCAACAGACTGTTTTGGACTCATGATGCTGGATGTGGGCTTAATGGCGATCGAAACTCGCAAGTCTTGGCCAGTACTGATACCACCTAAGGTGCCGCCAGCATTGTTGCTCGCAAAGCCATCGGGATGCAATTCATCGCCGTGCTCACTGCCTCGCTGTGCAACAGATGCAAAGCCAGAGCCAATTTCAACACCCTTGACTGCGTTGATACCCATCATGGCATGGGCAATATCGGCATCTAATTTATCAAATAGGGGCTCACCTAAGCCAATAGGAACATTGCGAGCACGCACCTCTATCCGCGCACCGCAGGAGTCCCCTGCTTTGCGTAACTCATCCATATAACTTTCTAGCTGTGGAATGATCTGTGCATTGGCGGCAAAGAATGGATTTTGATCAACCTGGGCAAGATCTTCAAATGGAATCTGAACTTCCCCGAGTTGGCTCATATAGCCGTAAAACTCGGTACCGAATTGTTCACGCAACCACTTCTTGGCGATAGCTGCTGCAGCCACGACTGGTGCCGTTAGCCTTGCAGATGAGCGACCACCACCACGTGGGTCACGAAAACCATATTTAAAGTGATAAGCGTAGTCAGCATGTCCAGGGCGAAAGGTCTGCAAGATATCGCCGTAATCTTGACTGCGTTGATCAGTATTGCGAATCAGTAGGCCAATCGGCGCACCCGTAGTCTTGCCTTCAAAAACGCCAGACAAAATTTCTACCTTGTCTTCTTCGCTACGCTGAGTGACATGTCTTGATGTCCCTGGCTTGCGACGATCCAGATCAATCTGCAAATCTGCTTCTGAAAGCAACATCCCTGGAGGGCAACCATCTACAACAGCCCCAATGGCGGGGCCGTGAGATTCACCAAAAGTGGTAACAGTAAAAAGGAGGCCTAAAGTATTTCCTGACATATCGACATTATGTCATCTGTCTGCGCTACAGGGGGCAGAACTGCCGTTTGAAGACTAGTTTGCAGTCTTTTCGGTATCTTCTGGCCAGTCGCGAATATAGGCCTTAAGCATGGTATTTTCAAAATCTTGGGCTTCAACCACCGATTTGGCCACGTCATAAAATGAAATCACGCCCATCAACATTTTGTGATCAACTACCGGCAAATAACGAGCATGATCGACCAACATCATGCGGCGAACATCATCAATCTCGGTTTCCATATTGCAGGTCAAAGGGTTTTGATTCATCACAGTACGAACCTGGAGGCCATCCAATTTTCCCTGATGTTTTGCTAATGCAGCAATCACTTCCCGGAAAGTCAAAATCCCCACCAATTTGTCGTACTCCATCACGACCAAAGAACCAATGTCATGCTCGCTCATGACTAATACTGCTGTTTGAAGAGCAGTCTCTGGGGCAACAGTAAATAAGGTGCTGCCCTTCACACGCAAAATGTCACGAACTTTCATTTGGTCTCCAAAACAATCGAATCTATCTATTACTTCAATATATCCCCAAGCAAGCGGGGAATCAAGGCTTAAAAACCCCCTTTTAGTAACGAATAACCCTAATTACCCCACTGCGGATGCCAGGTAGATTTGCCACCAGAATTGCCCCGGCAAGGGTAATCCACCAAGTCATATAGATCCACAAGAGTCCCAAGGGGAAAATGGCGAAAGCTCCATATACCGTTTTATAGAAGGCAGTGTGCGTAAGAAAGATGGCATAACCAAACTTCATGATTTCAAAACTCAATGCTGCAATCAATGCACCAACAAAAGCATCCGACCAAAGAACATTGGAATACGGCAGAATTTTATAAACCACAGCGTATACACCCACTGCAAGAAAAATTGGCGCTACGGTTGCGGTGAAACGGAAACCAAACGATACCGCTGCAATCCAACCTTCAGAGGCACTAAACAAAATGCCGCTTAAATAAATTCCCAAACCCAGGAGCACTGGACCTAAAAAAGTCGCACAGCTGTAGATGATGATCTTTTTAAGTAGGGGGCGATTTTTCTCAACCTTAAATATTTGGTTAAAGGCGCCCTCAATCACAGATAAAGTCATGATGGTAGTAATCACCAAACCAATCAAGCCAACATAAGTTAGGCCACGTGCCTTAGAAGAAAACTGATCAAGATAAATAAAGACTTGTTGATTAATGCCACCAGGCATGTAGGTATCTAACAACCATGACCTAAATGCATTTTTCACTTGAATCACGCTGGGTAGATAGCCAATGAGAATCGTCGCAATGGTTAACATCGGCACTAAGGCCAAGGTGGTTGTAAATGCCAGGCTAGCTGCAATTTGATTGAGATTGAGGCCGCGATTGCGCTCCAAGAGCTCTTTAACCAGAGCAAGCCATAATTGAGGATTACGAATGAGGCGCATCGCCGTATCATAAGAGAAGAATATGAGCCAACACGATATTTTAGTTTTGTACTACTCCCGCTATGGGGCAACCAAAGAGTTGGCGCGCCTTATTGCCGAGGGCATTGAGAGTGTTCCCGGAGTAAATGCCCGACTGAGAACGGTCCCACCGGTTTCCACTGTCTGTGAATCAACAGAGCCAGCGGTACCTAGCGCTGGCGCACCCTATGTGGAATATGCTGACCTTCAGGACTGTATAGGCCTCGCCTTAGGCTCCCCTACCCGTTTTGGGAATATGGCGGCCCCCATGAAATACTTTTGGGATGGCAGCTCCTCGGAGTGGCTTAACGGTGCGCTGATTGGTAAACCTGCATGCGTCTTCACAAGTACTGGCAGCATGCATGGTGGACAAGAAAGCACCCTCCTGACGATGATGATTCCACTACTTCACCACGGCATGTTCATTGTTGGCCTTCCGTATAGTGAACCCGATTTAATGACTTCAAATACCGGTGGGAGCCCCTATGGCGTTAGTCACTTAGCCCATACTGACGGTAAGGCGCCAATCAGCCCTGAAGAGCAGCGCTTGGCCATAGCGCAAGGCAAGCGTTTGGCGCAAACCGCACTCAAGCTCTTAAAGTGACCCCTATGCTCAAGAAAATACTGGAAAAGAATCCCTACCAACTGCTGGCTACGGCTGCCTTTATAGATTTATTCATCCTCTGTGTTTGTTGGGAATGGTTTATTTCCCCACTGCGCCCGGGCGGCTCTTGGTTGATCCTAAAGGGAATTCCCCTCCTATTTGCCATCCCCGGCATTTGGAAAGGCAGGGTCTATACGATGCAATGGGCTTCAATGCTCATTCTTTTATACATCACAGAAGGTCTAGTTCGCATATTGGAGACCGGCCTCAATTTCTGGATGGCGCTCTTGGAAATCATCCTAGCAAGCACCGCATTTGTTTGCCTTCTCATCTACCTCAAGCCCATCAAAAAAGAGGCTAAAAGTTTGGCAAAAATGAAGGCTCATCAAGAGTAAATGGGCCTAAATTGGCCCATAGCCTCAGTTTGACCCTATTTTTGTAATTATTTTGACATTCCTGTCATCTCTACCGAAATCTGGTGCGTTGTATGCACATGGAGGTGACAAATATGTCAACAAGACTCAAACGTTGGGCCCGTGCAATTCAAGAAATCGACTTGTCCAAAAGGACGCCTGAGGTCGCGATTGGCTATCTAGATAGCAAATATCGTGATATTGCTTGGCGCTACATCCGCATTCTCGGCTTTGAGCGCACGATTAGCTTCATGGCCAGCAATAACTTTCATCCAGAATAAACTTGAATAAATATCCCTAAATAATTGAATTATTTAGGGATTTTGTTTTTTTATGCGTGCTTTGGGGTTCTAAATACCCAAAATACAAGCAGCAATAAGGACAAGAATGCGCATCCACCTGAAAACAGGAATGCCGCAGTTGGGCTGTAGGCCTCATATAAGACCCCAAAAATGAAGGACGCTGGGAGCAACATGATGCCCGAGCACATATTGAACCAGCCAAATGCCCTCCCCGTCAGCCCTGGGGGCGCCAAATCAGCCACCAAAGCCTTTTCAACACCCTCTGTGCCTGCTTTAAAAAGGCCATAGAGCACAAATAGACCGCAAAGCCAACCCAGCGTCAGGCCTGAGTAACCCATTCCGACATAAATCAGGGCATAGATCGCCCAAGCGCAAGCAATAAAGTACTTACGGCTAAATCGATCAGATAGAGCAGATAAAGGGGTTCCGAATACAGCGGTGATCAATGAGATTCCAGCCCAAAGCAAGGGGATTTCTTCTTGAGGCACCCCGAGTTCTCGAGCACGTAATAGCAAAAACATATCTGAGGAGTTGCTTAAGGCAAATAATCCGACCACCAAAATATAGCGCTTGAATTGGGGTGGAAATCCTGCAAGTGACCAAACAAATTTGGTGGGCGCAATGCTGGAGATATTCCGTGCAGGCTCTTTGAGGCATAAAGCCAAAACGACTGTGATCGCACCGGGAATAATTGCCCACATAAATATCTCTCGCAGCGGCATCTGTATTGCGAGCAAATAAGCTGCTAAAAGTGGGCCGATCACTGCGCCGAGGTTATCCATTGAGCGATGCAGGCCAAACGTGATACCGCGTTGATTAGCAGGAACGCTTTCTGCTAATAGCGTATCTCTTGGCGAACTTCTGAGTCCTTTGCCAAGACGGTCAGCAAATCGAATGCACAAGACCCCGAACCAAGAGCCAACAAATGCAATCAAAGGCCTGCCAATAGCAGCCACCGAATAGCCAAACACAATCCAAGGTTTGGTTTTATTGGTTTTATTGACAATGACACCCGAAACCAATTTAAACAGACTCGATGTTGCTTCAGCTACCCCTTCAATTAAGCCAATTGCCTTTGGCCCCGCCATCAATACTGAGGCCAAGTACAGTGGCATTAAGGGATACAGCATTTCACTGGCGGAATCATTGACTAAGCTAATAAGGCCAATCAGCCAGACGCTACGAGGTAATGAAGCAAGGGTTTTAAGCATAAGCATCCAATTTATCATTAATTTTTGGGTCAAATACATTTATGACAATAGGCTCTCATCAGGAAAAAGCTTGATACAGAGGCCAATAAATCGTAGGATGAGTCAAGCATCGGCAAACTCAATCACAGGAAAAATCATGAGTCAAAAGAAATTAGTAAAACAGTTAATGAAAAAACTGGATAAGTTAGAGTCCGATCGCGAAAAATTAATCGATAAGCTGGCTAAGGCACTCGATAAGCTAGAGAAAAAAGAGGCCACTAAAAAGCCAGTTGCAACAAAACCAGCAAGCAAGAAAACAGCAGCGAAAAAGACTGCAGCAAAGAAAGCGCCGAGAAAAAAGCTTGCCACCAAAAAGACGGCTAGAAAGAAGACTGCTGCAAGCCCTGCTTCTGGAGCTGAAGCCTAAGTCGTGAGTAAGGACTCCAAAGATAACCATCAAGCAGAATACGACGCCCAACTTCGGCTACTGCAGATTGAGTTAGTTAAGCTCCAGCGTCAGATTATTGCGGGTGGTTTACGCCTTCTGGTTATTCTGGAAGGCCGAGATACAGCTGGTAAAGATGGCACGATCAAGGTCATCACCGAGCATTTAAGTCCCCGTGAAACCCACATCGTTGCATTGAGCAAGCCCTCCTCTCGTGAAGAAGGCGAATGGTATTTTCAGCGCTACGTAGCGGAGTTGCCTTCTGCTGGTGAGTTCAATATCTTTAATCGCAGCTGGTACAACCGCGCAGGTGTTGAGAAGGTAATGGGTTTTTGCACTGATGCGCAGTACAAGCAGTTCATGGGTTCTGTAAATGAATTTGAGAGCTTGCTGGTTGACTCTGGTATTCAGATCATTAAGTACTACCTTGATATTGATAAAACAGAGCAAGCCGAGCGTTTAGAAAGTAGAAAGACTGATCCTCTCAAGCAATGGAAAATTAGTCCTATCGATGAACAAGCCCAGAAGAAATGGACTGACTACAGCATTGCTCGTGATCTGATGCTATTGCAAACGAGTAGTATTGAAGCGCCTTGGACTGTTGTGAATGCAAACATCAAAAAACATACGCACCTCAATTTAATTGCTGACCTCTTATCTAGAGTGAGCTACCCAGGTAAAGATGAGAAGGTTCTGCAGATTGATCCGGAAATTGTGATGCACTGCCCACCACTGGGTAAAATAGCAGCAAAGGTAGCGCCTTAATACCTTAATCAAGCAAAGAACTTGCGGGCTTCATTTAGCAATTCTTCAGGCAGTTCTTCAGGGATATAGTGGCCACATGGAAGCGCTCTACCAGATACCTCATCTGCGACAGCCTTCCAGTCTGCTAGCGGATGAAAACATTGGTTTACTAAACCATGCTCACCCCAGAGAACACGTAAGGGCATTGTCAATTTCTGACCTGCCGCTCTATCAGCGCGGTCGTGCACTAAATCGATCGAAGCAGCTGCGCGGTAGTCTTCACACATGGCATGCATGCTCTGGGGGTTAGTGGCCCCAGCAAGATATTCAGCCCAACGCGCTGGTGAGAAGATGCCTGTTCCAGCATAACGACCCATATGGTTCTTTAGCCAGAACTCAGGATTGGCTGCAATCATGGTTTCAGGGGTTGGCTCATCCTGAATCAAAAAGAACCAATGCCAGTAGCCTTTAGCAAAGGCCATCGTGGTATTTTCATACATGCACAGTGTGGGCGAGATATCGAGCAACATTAAACGCAAAACACTCTCTGGATAATCCATGGCTAAACGGTGAGAAACCCTGCCACCGCGATCATGTCCTAATAAGAAATATTGTTCGTAACCTAAAGATTGCATGAGAGCATGCTGATCTGCGGCCATCGCTCTCTTTGAATAAGTCGAATGATCTGGTTTACCGTGAGGCTTCGACGACTGCCCATAACCACGCAGATCTGAGGCAATCACGGTGTAGTTTTGGGCTAAGGCGGGAGCAATGAGCTCCCAAATTGCTTTGGTTTGAGGAAAGCCATGCAATAAGAGTAATGGCGGGCCACTACCGCCAACTTGATAAGCAATCTCAATGGCGCCATCTTCAGACTGAACTGTTAGCTGCCCTTCTTTAAATCCAGGAATACAAACGCTCATTGTCTAGCTAGGGTTAGATACTAGTTATTTGCGATTGCTTCAATTTCAGCAACAGTCACATAGCCATTACCTGCAGAATCAATATAGTCAAAGTGATCATAAATTCTGGGCATGCAACCCTTTGCCTCTTCTTTAGTCAACTTACCATCGTGATTCTTATCGCACTTTGCAAAGCGTTGTTTTATTTCTTGATCTTTTGCGGTGTTATCCGCAAACGCTGAGCTCGTACTCATCAAAACAATGGATGCAAACAATACTGCAATCTGTGATGTCATTGTGCGCATAATTAACCTTGCTTATTTTTTCATTGGAGTTGGGTCAGCAGCAGTTTCCAAAGCAGCTAAAACTGCCTTTTTTGCCATTGCTACAAAGGAATCCACCGATCCAGAGCCAGTTCTAAATGATTCACCTTGAACAATAACTAATCCCTCACCTAGCAACTCTTTAGATTGGCTATCGGTAATTTTGCTCTCGATCAATAAGGCTGGAGTTTTAGAATTCACACCACCTGCATAGGCAGCAGCATTAACTGCCAGGCCAATCGGGGTGAAGTTCCACGGTTGTAGGCTATCAGCTGAACTCTCTGCTCCAGTAATGCCAACAGATACTCGTGCAACACCTGGTCCAGGTGCAGTAACAATCTTAATATTGCCACGGGCGTTGACGGCATTCACCATAGAGTCTTGTAATGCAATTTGTGCTTGGCTAATCGATTCAGAACTCACTTGTGCAGTAGCACTTTGATTTAAGAAAATAGGATCTAAAATCACAGCTTTATATTGATTAGGATTTACCCCAGAAATGCGATATCTCCAAATACGTGTATCTGAGAGGCTAGTAGCCATTGGAACTAAGACGTTGTAGTTAGGTAGAAAACCTGACCTTGGCATGGCTTCAGTAGCCAACTTTGGAGCATTGCTACAAGCCATCAAAGTCACCGCAGAAATGGATGCTGCTAAAAGATTCAGTTTTTTCATGTCGCTTCCTAAAAGCTAAGTTGAGGACCAAATTAGTACACTGGATAAATCTGTGTCAGGACATCATAACGAACAATTATTAATCTAAGGGAGGACACGGCATCATGCCGCCCGTTTTTTGATGTAGCTTAGGTTTACAGTCCGTTTGTAAGGTGGGTGCCACAGTTGGAGATGCTTTAGAAGCAGGACTGGAAACGACTTGAGTACTCGCGCCAGTAGGAGTTGTTGTTTCAATGGCGCTTGAGGCAACGGGTGCAGACTTGGGTTTTCGTGGCTCTTCTAAACCAGCGGCCACATAGAATGCTCTATCGGTCCCTGGGCAAGGCATCACTGCTCCAGTTTTAGGATTAACAACGTCCTTGCATTGTGGATTAGCCTCAAGCCTCGCCTCCAGCTTTGCAACAGTGCAAGCTGACAATGCCAGTGCAAGAAGACAAGGAATGCTAGATAAAAAGATAGTCTTATTCATTGAGGCATTCTAAGACAAAGAAAATGCCAATGATGAGGATATTCAGAATTTGGCCTGCCCAGCACGATTCGAACGTGCGACCTACGCCTTAGAAGGGCGTTGCTCTATCCAGCTGAGCTATGGGCAGTTATATGCTGGGTGTAACTAGAACAATAAGGAAAGTGGTCGGAGTACAAGGATTCGAACCTTGGACCCCCTGCTCCCAAAGCAGGTGCGCTACCAGGCTGCGCTACACTCCGACGGAATCGATATTCTACACCGAGAGGCCTATTTGGGGCAAATTCACGGTGTTTTGGGGTATTGCCGCCAGTTTTAGAATACTTTGTTGACTATAGAAATTGATGGGCTATCAAGCCAATCAGTCCTGAACCCAAGATGACGAGAGCGGGATTGATCTTAGTTCTCAGAATGCAATACAGGCTTAGCAATGCCAAGATGATTGTGGTCTCGTCAAAGATTGACGCTTTTGCAACGGCATATACACCTGAAGACATCAAGCCAATCGAGATGGGCTCCAAAGCATTTTGAATTGAGCGTCTCCAAGGACTCTCACCAAAATGTACCCACAAGCGCCCTGCATAGAAGCAAAAAATACTGGAAGGCAGGAAAAAGGAAAGTAAGACAACGCCTGCACCTAGCATCCCAGCAATTTGGAAGCCAATCACCAACACCATCAACATATTGGGCCCAGGTGCTACTTGGCCAATACTATAAATTTGGACAAACTGAGTATGCGTAATATGAAATTGTTGCGCTAATAGGGTTTGCATTTCAGGCAATACTGCTGTTCCCCCTCCGACCGCTAAGAGGGACAGAAGACTGAAAGTCATGGTTAAGTTAAACAATTGACTCATGATGATTTGCTGGGGCGATACAGATAAATTGCAATGGGTGCCATGATCAGCAACACGAGTGGCAAGCTCAACTTAGCAACACTCATCAAGGCAAAGGTAGCCGCAATAATGGCAACAGATTTGATCTTTTTCCAATGATCGCCACCAATGCGATAGGTAATGGCAGTCAATAGGCCACAGGCGCCAGCAGCAATACCCATCAGAATAATATTTGCCAATGGGTGATCTGCATTACTTGCATAGAGGATGCCTAGTGCCATTACAAAAACTGAGCCAGGCAAGATTAAGCCGAGTGTTGCGCTGATTGCACCAGAAACTCCGCGCAGATGATCGCCAGCAAGAACTGCTAGATTAACGGAATTGAGTCCAGGCATTGTTTGGCTAATAGCCAAGAACGCCATGAACTCATCGGGATTGAGCCACTTGGTTCTATCTACTAACAGAATGCGTTCGTAAGCAATAATGCCGCCACCGAAACTGATGGCCCCAATTTGTAAGAAGTTAATAAATATCTTCAATAAGGAGGGGGCCTGAGCTTGAGTAGCAACAGAATCCTGAGCGCTAATCATTCAGGCTTTCCATAAATTAAGGCCGTCTTGGTGCTACCACTTGCCAGCCAGCTATCAAGCTCAAGTTGCAATGCCTTGAAAAACTTGTCAGCGCGCTGATGTGCTTTATCTAGTGCGCGATTTTGATTATTGACGCGATAGGAAAAAGCCAGCTCACCAATAATAGGCTCGCCAACACTTTTCATCCAAATAGCGATCTCACAATGGGCTTGAACACCATCGCCAAAGACCAAGTTACCAAGAGGTAGGCAAGCTTCGAGGATCTTATTGGTTGCACCACCAACAATACGTAATGGCGCAGTCTTATCAATATCTAATGTAGCTAGTCCGGGAAAAAATTTACTGGTACTGATGACAGAGCGCTCAAACAAATCATCTAATGGCACAGCATCCAGAATCGAGTTATTGGAAAAGAGTTGACGTCTACTCCCTACTTTATCTCCACGCAAAATCTCTTCTTTTAAGCGAATACGGTGTTTAATTTTTTTAATGGGGGCTGGATCAAAATCGGATGATTTTGCAATGTCTTCAGATCTGCACTTGAGAGTCACTTCACAGTAATCATCAACCCAAACATTTTGACGAGATTCTCGTACACGCAAAATGATGTTGTTTTGTCTAAAGTCTTGTCCTGGGGTATCGAAAAAATAAATATTTCGCAAGCCGGTTGTTGCGTTGTCTAAATGATAGAAGTTGACCTTGCTCTTGTCGCAAAAGGCCAATATTTGATTACTTAATTTCGTGATATTGCTAAAGCGGTCAAGGCCATTAGGCTTGATTAACAACTTGAATTCACGATTGGTGACGGATGGATGTAGTTTCATCAAATAATCTCTCTTTCAAATGAGAGATTATCACTATCACCAATGCTTAGTAAATTTCTGGAACGTACATCTCTGGTGGGACTGGCCCACGTAGGTAGTCAGGGTTATGCACACGCGCTGGCAAGGTAATTTCAGGGTGTGGAATCTCTTGATAAGGGATCTGGTTAAGCAAGTGACTAATGCAATTTAAACGGGCTTTTTTCTTATCATTTGCAGCTACTACCCACCATGGCGCTTCTGGAATATGGGTATGTTCGAGCATCGTCTCTTTGGCCTTGGTGTAGGCTTCCCACAAACGACGTGACTCCAAATCCATTGGGCTCAATTTCCATTGTTTCAATGGATCATGAATCCGCATCATGAAACGGTTGTATTGCTCTTCATCAGAGATGGAGAACCAATATTTAATCAGGATGGTTCCGGAATTGATAATCATGCGCTCTAAGTCAGGCACCGTTCTCAAGAACTCCATGTACTCTTCATCGGTACAAAATCCCATCACTTTTTCAACGCCAGCACGGTTGTACCAGCTGCGGTCAAATAGAACAATCTCTCCGCCGGCTGGAAGATGGGTAATGTAGCGTTGAAAATACCACTGGGTTTTTTCACGTTCGTTTGGCGCTGGCAAAGCAACTACCTTACACACACGCGGATTAAGGCGCTGGGTAATACGCTTGATCGCACCACCCTTGCCCGCTGAATCTCGGCCTTCAAAGATGACAGCTACTTTTACTTTATTGGCAACAACCCAGTCTTGCAGTTTGACTAGCTCACCCTGCAAGCGAAATAGTTCACGGAAATAGGTATTACGGGGTACAGAAGAATTGCTATCACCATCCGCAGTAAGGCGATCATCATCCATTTCCATCTCGAGCTCTTCATCCATGCTATCCAGAATTTCTTCTTGAGCACGTTGATACCAGTCAGCCATCTCTTTATGCGTTGAACTCATGCGTTACCCCATTTAATGATCTATCTTTTTAGAGTATAGATATGTCACATATATTACAAATTCTCTAATTGCAGTTCTGGCTCAGGTAGCCAGCAATTTCCTCTTGGGAGTGCTGTGATAACCACTTACGATCCTGCATTTGATCTGGACTCCCTACTGCAGGTGGAAAAAACTGCAATTCCACCTTTAGATTGCGATTTTTCAAGATGCTGGCCATAGAACCCAGCAAGCCCATATCACCCACAAATGCTGGCACTTCAGAGTGCTCACCGCTATCTCTATCAAAGTAGGCTAAAGCAAGGGTGCATATCGGAACTTGTGCCAAGACGGCAGCCTCAAATAAATTGGGCTTAAACGTTTGAACAGTCTTGCCAATCGTTGAGGTTCCTTCAGGAAAGATGCAGATGGATTGCTCTTTTAGGGCTGTCGCCATTTCTCCAACCACTTGCCGTGCATGTCTAGAACTATCGCGTCTAATAAAAACAGTACCCAGCTGTTTTGCCATCCAACCAAAAATAGGCCACTTTTCTACTTCAGACTTCGCTACGAACCGGATCGGTTTAAATGAATTAATGACATGAATATCCATCCATGACACATGATTCGATGCTAATAAGTATGAAGTTTGCGGCAATGCCTGTGCATTGCTGACTTGCAATTGAATGCCAAATATTTTTAGTAAGCGTTTAGACCATCTTTGAATATGGGATTTTTTTGTGCCGGGACTAACAAATGGAAATAAGATGAAGAGCGTCAGCACCCCCCTTAAAACGTGTAGCCAAACTACAAACCATGAAAGGATGTAAAGCCATATTGGCGTCTTTACATGGGGGATATGATGGGGAGATGTCATAAATACTATTAATAATGAATATATTGAATGATAAAGGCATCGTCATAAAAATGCCTTAAAAATGTCATGAAGCTTTCATAGAGGCTAGGCCTAATACAAACTCATGATGCATTACAGAGCTATCTGGATTTCAGACGTACACCTCGGAACATCAGGGTGTCAGGCAAACTACCTCCTCGATTTTCTAAAACACAACGAAGCGGATAAGTTCTATCTCGTGGGCGACATTATCGATGGGTGGCGACTCAAAAAATCATTCTACTGGCCACAAGCCCACAACGACGTTGTACAAAAGCTTCTGCGTAAAGCCCGTAAGGGTACTGAGGTGATCTATGTACCCGGTAACCATGATGAGAGTGCACGCCAGTTCTTTGGAATGTCTTTTGGTGATGTGAAAGTCGTTGAGGAATGCATTCACACAACGGTTGATGGTAAAAAATTGTGGGTTACCCACGGCGATCTATTTGATGGTGTGATGCAATACGCCAAGTGGCTAGCGTATGTTGGCGATACCCTCTACTCTTTCATCCTCTACATCAATCGTTATTTCAATATGTTGCGGGTCAAGATGGGTCTGCAGTATTGGTCCCTATCACAGTACCTTAAGCATCAAGTAAAGAACGCGGTGAGTTATATCGCTGACTTTGAGCACATCATGGCCAGAGAAGCTCGCCTACGCGGCTGTGATGGCGTTGTTTGCGGTCATATTCATAAAGCTGAGATTCGTGAAATCGACGGCTTACTCTATTGCAATGATGGCGATTGGGTTGAAAGCCTGACAGCCTTAGTTGAAACCCATACTGGCGAACTCAAAATTATTCATTGGCCCTTTATTAAGGGTGAGCCCGTGGAAACTCCGGAAATTGAATTCCAACCTGCTATTCAACCACTCGTTCAAGAGGCTGCACTATGAAAATTATGATCATCACCGATGCATGGGATCCACAGGTAAATGGTGTTGTCCGCACTTTAAAACAAACACGCGCTGAACTCATTGCAATGGGTCATGAAGTGGAGATGATCACTCCAAATGGTTTTAAATCGATTCCTTGCCCTACTTATCCCGATATCGCCCTGTCCTTATTTCCTGGTAAAGAAGTAGCGCGTCGCATTAAAGAATTCGCACCCGATGCCATGCATATTGCTACAGAAGGCCCCCTAGGCTTATCTGCACGCTCTTATGCCGTGAGAAACAATCTGCCCTTCTCTACTGCGTATCACACCCGCTTCCCAGAATATGTAAAAGCGCGTACCGGCATTCCCCTTGCCATTACTTATGCATTCTTGCGCTGGTTCCATGGTCCATCCATGGCAGTCATGGCTCCAACCATTGTGGTGAAGAATGACTTAGAGAAATATGGCCTGACCAATGTAGTCTTGTGGTCACGCGGTGTGGATTTGGATATCTTCAAGATGCAAGAGTCCAAAGTCTTGAATACTGCACACCCAATCTTCTTATATGTTGGTCGCGTCGCCGTAGAAAAGAATATCAATGCCTTCTTGGAGATTGATCTGCCAGGATCGAAATGGGTGGTTGGTGATGGCCCAGCCATGGCCGGCATCAAAGAAAAGTATCCAGACATTAACTACTTAGGCGTTCTTC
Source organism: Polynucleobacter sp. MWH-Creno-3A4 (assembly GCF_018881885.1). NCBI lineage: Bacteria > Pseudomonadati > Pseudomonadota > Betaproteobacteria > Burkholderiales > Burkholderiaceae > Polynucleobacter > Polynucleobacter sp. MWH-Creno-3A4. The sequence continues at coordinate 106,016 of NZ_JACXSA010000002.1, read as the reverse complement.
AACAGCATGAACTCGCCAAAGTCTACGCAGCCGCTGATGTATTTGTATTCCCAAGCAAAACCGATACTTTTGGCCTCGTTTTGCTCGAAGCCATGGCCTGCGGTACTCCGGTTGCAGCCTATCCAGTGACTGGCCCTATTGACGTTTTGGGCAACTCTACTGCCGGCGCCATGAATGAAGATCTGCGTGAAGCTTGCATTACCGCCCTCAAGATTCCTCGTGAAGAGGCTCGTGCGCACGCAGAAAAATTCTCATGGAGAGCAGCATCAGAACAGTTTGTGCAACATCTCAAACCCGTTCCATCTCCAGATGTGCATGTAACGGCACTCGCTTAAGAAGGCCCTGATTGAATACCCAGTACAACATCAATCAAAATCCTCACAAAGGAAATCGGGGATTAACCAGGGCTTGGCATGCAGCCAAAAACTCTTGGTGCGGTTTGGTTTACGCATTTTTAGAAGAAAGCGCCTTTAGGCAAGAATTAACCTTGTGCGTCTTACTAACGCCAGTGGCTTTTTTGCTTCCAACGACTTTGCTGGAAAAAGCCCTACTGATTTCCTCTTTAATTATGGTTTTGGTGGTGGAATTATTGAATTCTAGTGTGGAGGCGGCAATTGATCGGATCTCCTTCGAGCACCATGATTTATCCAAAAGAGCCAAGGATTTTGGCTCGGCGGCGGTCATGTTAGCCCTCATCATCGCGCTTTTGATGTGGTCTGCGGTGTGTATTCCGATTGTCTTAAAACTGTAATAAATGCCCTCTACGATCTCATAAACAAACACCAAGGCTTACTATGTCCGACATCCCGAACCCAATTGGCGCCTTCGAGATTTTCTCTCTCAGAAAAGAGAAAAAACCCAGAATTTCTAAACTGAATCCTATCAAGAAGCTTTCTAAGAAGTTAACTAAAAAGCTTTTTGGTAAAAAGTTTGCGACCAAAGCCCGCTCTGAATTAACTGCTGTTGAGGTAGCTCCGGTTGTTAGTCAAACAAGCAAAGCAAAACGCCCTGCCTTTCAGATTGAATGGGCGAGCACTCCAAGCGGCATTAAAGAAGCGCAAAGATTGCGCTATAAGGTATTTGCTGAAGAAATGGGTGCAAACCTGTCGCAAAATGCTGAGGGTTTAGACATCGATGAGTTTGATGCCTATTGCGATCACTTATTGATTCGTGATCAAGATACATTAAAAGTGGTTGGTACTTACCGCGTATTGCCGCCACACAAAGCCCAAGAAATTGGTCGCCTCTACTCAGATGCAGAATTTGATCTAAGCCGTTTAGACCACTTGCGTCCAAAGTTGGTTGAGTTAGGTAGATCTTGTGTTCATAAGGACTATCGCTCAGGCGCCGTGATTATGGCCTTGTGGAGTGGCTTAGCCCAATATATGCAGAAGAATGGCTATGAAATCATGCTCGGATGCGCCAGCATTCCGATGGCTGATGGTGGTCACTTTGCAGCCAGTCTCTATAACTCCTTAGATGGCAGCCAAATGGCCCCTACTGAGTTCCATGCCTTCCCACGTTTACCGCTACCTCTGGATAAGCTCAATGGTGGCTTAGATGTAGAAGCCCCACCCTTGATCAAGGGTTACCTAAAGCTTGGTGCGAAGATTTGTAGTGCCCCAGCCTGGGATCCTGATTTCAATACAGCTGACTTGTTAACCATGTTGCGCTTATCTGAAATCAATCCACGCTACGCAAAACACTTCCTAGGTTTGTAATTCTGATTTCTTGAGCAGGCTCTGAGTGCTCAGAGCCTGTTACTTCAGATTGATTTCATAGGTGCGGCCAATCCGGTTCCATTCGGCGGCTTCTTTTAGCAAACTAAATTCGGTCAATGGATGGGTGACAGCCCAATCTCTGGAGAGACTCACCTGGTAAGCGCCATCCTGTTCAGAAACCCTTACATCCGGTAGATCCTCATCACTTCTACCGCGGCAAAGAACCTGAGCTAAGCGCAGGCAAAACAACATGCGCCAATCATGAAAACCAGTATTGTTTGCCAACTTGCCCAATTTGCCGGTATGTCCAATTAGTAGGGCTGCGAGGCGAGCCTGATCATTCTTAGAAAAACCAGGCATATCTGCGTTACCAGCGATATAAGCTGAATGCTTGTGATAGCCATTGTGCGAGATGGATAGGCCAATCTCATGCAGATTTGCAGCCCATTGCAATAAAGCAATGTTGTCTTCCCTGCTTTCCACTTCAGGCTTAGGCAGTTGTTTCAAGAAAGCTGCCGCCAATTTTCCAACACGCGTTGCTTGCTCGCGATCTGCAGCATAGCGTTGCATAAACTGCTCAACAGTGACGTAGCGCATATCGTGATGTTGTGAGCGTCCTAGCAAGTCATAAAGCACACCGGTACGTAATGCCGCATCGGTGACTTCCATCTCCTCGATACCCAGCTCATCAAAGACGGCCAACATAATAGCCAAACCACCTGGCCATACAGCCCTTCTGTCATCCTTGAGACCCAATAACTCCACTTGGCTTACGTGCTCATATTTGAGTAGGTGTTTTTTCATGGCGCGCAAGCCTTCACGCGTAATCAGACCGCTGGTCGTATTGACGCGTCCCATCGTCAAGCCATCACCATGTCCATTGAAATCATTCTCAGCGATAAGTTCAGCAAGGGCCCGCGCTGTACCAGAAGAACCTACGGCCTGCTTCCAGCCGCTCTTGAGATAAGCACCAGAGATCACCTGAATCTCACGTCTAGCGGCTAGCTCTGCCTCTTTAAATGCATGCGCATCCACATTCCCTTTAGGAAAAAAACGCATGCTATGGGAAACGCACCCGATATATAAACTTTCCATCAACTGCGGCTCATAGCCTTTACCGATGATGAACTCTGTGGAGCCACCACCAATGTCGACAACAAGGCGGTTACCTTGCACTGCTGGAACTTCATGGGCGGCGCCGATATAAATAAGACGCGCTTCCTCAACACCCGCAATCACTTCTATCGGAAAGCCTAAGGCTTCTTGCGCTTCATCAACAAATAGTTGTGCATTTTTAGCAACCCTCAATGTATTCGTTGCAACAGCACGGACATTCGCTGGATCAAATCCACGGATGCGTTCGCCAAACCGTCGAATAGCAGTCAATCCCCGTTGATAGGCGTCATTACCTAATAATTTGTTTTCAGTTAAGCCTGCAGCGAGACGGACGGATTCACGCAAAGTATCAATCGGACGAAGTTGAGTGCCCGAAGGAGTGTTGACTGCCTGAGCCACCAACATACGAAAGCTATTTGAGCCCAAATCCACCGCAGCGACTAGGTCGTCAGATTGAATTACAGAATCGCTTGATTGAGTTGCCAAAATATTCCCTGAAATATGCTTACGCTTAGCAAATATGTCTATTTTATGAAAAAACGATGACATATTAGTGAAATTACAGCGTAATCTACAAGGTATATGGCTAGGCGGCTAGGTTTTGTTCAGCGTTTGAGCAATCAACATCGCCAAAGCTGCAAAAAATACAGCAATCGCCAGACTTTGTCTTCAAGATATTGCTGCAAGCACGGCAGCGATAAAGATGCTGAGAAGATCCACGGGGTAGCTCTAGCCTCTCTGAGGCTTGGCAATACGGACAGGTAATCGTGGAATGTTGATTTTCTAATGCGATATTCACATCCGCATTCTGACCTGCAGATATTTCAAGAATATGTCAGTACACCAAAACTATTTACTGCCAAGACCCAAGCTCTGCACCATCACTTTAAAGACTTCAGTGTTATCCATGAAACCTTTAAATTTTTCTGAGCCTGGCCCCATAGCATTAAGCACAGCATCATCAGCGCTATGCACACCTACATCCTGACTTGACGGAAGATTGCCACCAACATGAATGGCATCCTCTTGTAACTGAAGGTATTTTGGATTGGCCACAAACTTACCATCTTCACCTTTAATAGCAGGGACAAAAGTGCCATCTAATTTTGGATGCATCGTTTCATAATGGTCAGGATAGCTGCTGTAGAAAAAAGCCAAACGATTTGAAACGTCTACTTGGTTGGGATAGCCCTGAACATCTGCCTTTGGGTAGTTCGGAAAACCCGCCTCAGCATAGATACCCACCTTTTCACGCAAGGGGCCCGGCTTTTCATCATGGACCACACCGCTGATAGAGCCGCTATGGGTATGATCAGGTGTCACGATGATTAAGGTATCGGGATGAGTTTTTGCAAAATCTTTAGCAACCTGAACGGCATTGCTCAACATGATGGTGTCAAACGCAGCCCTCTCCCAGTCTAAGGGGTGATTGAATTTGTCAATCAAGGCCGCTTCTACCATTAAGAAAAATCCATTGGGATTTCTGGACAGTACTTCGATGGCGGATTGAGTCATCTCCGTGAGATCAGGTTGGTTTGGATACTGAGAGACGGTATTCTTTTTTAAGAAGAAACGGTCGAGAGATCCATCCATATTGTCGGGATGAAAGACGCCAAACAATTTTTGAGTTTTTTTATCCTGTGCAGCTGCGAGCAACTCTTGCTTAGTGAAAACAGTTTGGTAGCCGTCAACCTTAAAGGTCTCCACTAAGTTTTTCTCATCCTTACGTTTTGATCCCTTGGAGGATTGCGGATAAAAATACGCTGAGCCACCACCCAAAATCACTTCTGCCTTGCTAGCCAATAATTGATCTGCAATATATTGCTTATCGGCACGGCGCCGAGTATGAGCAACCATGGCACCAGGGGTTGCATCCTCTAATTCCGCATCAGAGACAATGCCAACAGCCATTTTGGTATTACGCTTTACTAATTCGGAAATCGTTTCTACTTTTGGGTGCGAAAGATTATCGTCGGCTCTAGAGACATATACTCCCATGGCATTGACTGCGGTCTTATGACCCGTGGTGTAAGCACTCATGGAATTAGCTGAGTCCGTAATCAATGAATCCGAGCCAGAGGTCCCAATCATGGCAGTGCTTGGCATATCATCAAAAGCCAATCCTCCTTGATACTTGCCTTGCACGATGCCTTTTGATAGAACACGCGCTGCTGTTCTATTGGCAATCGTCATGCCATCACCAATGAAGAGAATCACATTCTTCACGCGGCGTGGGCCACTTGCATAGACATCCCAAGCTACTTGAATCTGCTCCCGACCGGCACGGGCTACTAGGACATACTTTCCAGCCTTGGTAATTTGCACATCTCGATAAATCAGTGAACTTCCTTTGCCGTTTTCATTGGCAATAAATTGCGGCTTGCTAGTAACGAGTTTGCTTATAGGAGCACCATTGATTTCGATCACCAGATCTTCTGGTTGAACTACATTGTTGAGCTCTACCTTGATATCAAAATGAGATCCAGTAAGAATGGAGGCGCTGTCAATTGGATAGACTGCCGCTGCAAAAATAGTGCCGCCAAAGGTGAAAGCAATAAGAAATAAACTGGTTTTACAAAGCTGATGAATATTCATATCCGAAAAAAGCGCTTAAGTGAGGTCAAACTACAATATCAACAAAGAAGATGTCATCCTTGTGACAAGCAAACACCCAACTACTCTAGCTAGAGGGCAGATTTTCGCTTGGCAACTTTCAGTTTGCCTTTTTTAACTGCTTTGCAAAAGAGTTCATAGTCTTCTTGATTTTGTTTTGCATAAGATCTAGCAAATGCATAAAGCGCTTTATTAAGCTCCTCAGATCTGCCGCAATAGCCGGCAATCACAGCAGCATCGCCTGAGCGAGCATGGCCTAAAGCAAGGGCCCAGCCAAATAATTTGGCGTAATCTGGGAAGTTCTTCAAGGACACGCCCCCCGCCCCGATGTTGATACCGCCTTTCATATCCCGTAGCTGGCGTAAGTAAAAGCCTTGACTTTTGTTGATGTCAAATTGGACAGCACCGTAATTGAGGAAGATGTCAGGGGCACCTTGTAGCAATCGCTGGCCAGCTACCACACGCCGACCCATGTCGCGATAAATGGATTCTCCCAAATAAGGTGTTAGAACAGACTTCTGGGCTTCTTTGTATTGAAGAAATAGTGGATCGTTTGCACTATCACCCTCAAAATATAGAACCATGCAGTTGGTGCCGACACTACCGACACCAACAACTTTGCGAGCATAGTCTTTCAAGTAGTAACGCTCAAACAAGACTTGTCGATCTGCAAGCAAGGTACTGGAATAGTTGAGTAAGGCTTTATCAATCAATGATTCCAAAGGAACGCCGAAGGCTTGTTTCTTAAAGTGCTCAATAAGTGGTGGTCGATTGATAATTTTACGGTCCTTACCTACCAGCGTTGTTAAGCTTTGCAAGACCTGTATATTTCCTTGGCCTTTGGTTTCTTTTAAATACGCATCTAATGTCTTCTGATGTTCTTTATTGAAGTGCCTGCGGATATCCTTCTCACCAATAAATACCTCGGCTAGATCTAGGTAAGGCATCTTGGCATACTCTTCCATCCGCTTTTGATATTCAGAAGTGATGCGATAAACCAATTCTTTGCTCGTTGCCTTACTACCCCCGATGCTTTCAGAGGCAATGACTGCACTAGCAACGAGTCGCTTAATGTCCCACTCCCAGCTACCAGGCAAGGTTTCATCAAAGTCGTTTATACCAAAGACCAAGCGGTGCTCAGCAGTGCCAAATAAACCAAAATTAGATACATGCATATCACCACATAATTGCACCGTAATATTCGTAGTTGGTTGATTGGCTAAGTCCTGAGCCATGATGGCAGCTCCACCACGATAAAAGGTGAACGGCGATTGCACCATGCGCTCGTAGCGAATCGGGATAAGCGATTCAATCCGCTGCTTGGCTTGATTTTCTAAAATGGTGATGGGGTCAACGCGATGTTTAGGTGGTGTGTATATCCCCTGCTCTGCAAAGCTGACTTTTTTGCGCAAGGCTTTGCCATCAGCCATGCGCTTCTCAATACTGGGTCGTGGGTTCTTAAACGACTCTACAGAATGCAGTACGGCATATTGGGGTTTTTTGACTGAAGACATGGGGTTTCTCGACTGGTACTTTAATCTACCAATCTTAATCCCTCTATTACAGAACTGCCTCAGTTACGAGTTGATATAGCTGAGCTTTTCTTGAATATTGGCAGGCAAAGTTGCAAACCAGACACCATCATGGCCAACGGCAGGCAATATTTGACCGTATTCGATCATTTGATTAGGTGAGAGCTCATCGATATAGGCCCAGATTTGATTGCTGGCCAATTTGGTCGTACTTTGAATGGCAATCTCAATCTCGACTAATAGTTGCTTCTTTATTTGCTCGCTTCTTCCCGCACGAATTTGTCCATTAACAAAAATGTGAGCGTCTTCGAGCAATACACCCCCAATGAAGCAATCATGAATATCTAATTCTTTAAAGATGACTTGCGCAAAGTATGCCTCTGCACCAGTAACCTCTGCATGGATTTTGGTAATTGCTTGGGCGATCGTATATTTTTGATGTGTTGAAAGATTCAAGCCTGCGTAATACACACTATAGGTAGCCATATGCTTCCTTCAACAATTCAATTATTTATTCAACTTGTGGTGGATTGCGTGCAACTCATCTTTGATCTGCAAGTCATCTAATTTATCTATCGGCAGATCAAGTAAGAGCTCGATACGGTTACGTAAACCCATTTCTACTTTTCTGAATGCTGCCCACATCGCCTCATCACCCTCGGTGACAGCAGCGGGATCCATAAAACCCCAGTGAGCAGTAGCAGGATGACCCGGCCAGTAAGGACATTCCTCGCCGGCAGCAGAATCACATACAGTAATGATGAAATCCATCGCTGGAGCGCCTGCGAGACCAAATTCATCCCAGCTTTTGCTACGCAACATTTCGAGTGGATACCCCATCTCTTTGGCTAGCTCTCTAGCAATGGGATGAACCTCACCGCGAGGTGAAGAGCCAGCTGAATAGCCAATAAATCGGCCGTGACTTAGCGTAGTTGCTAGCGCCTCACCAAGAATCGATCTGGCAGAATTGCCTGTGCAAAGAAACAGAATGTTGTATGGACGAGTCATATGAATTGGGTATTAAAAATTTTTATATTAAATGATCTCGTCAAGTCGTAAAGAATATTTTTTATCGACTACAAAGGGATTGAGATTGCGATCAATCCCAGGCTTTAGATTGTCTTTGGCGTGATCCTGGGATTCCGTAGTGGGCTTTGCTCCTACTTCATTGCGAAATACATTAGCTAGGTATTGGCTTAGATTGACGTCCATAGCTCCCTTGGATGCTGAAATGGTTGAATATTCCACCATCCTAGGGAGGATTTATTTCAATTTTATTAAGGGGTAAAGGAGTGCCGTAAGACCGAGGATCCCGCGGTCTGAATGCCAATTTCGCCCATCTTACCTAAGCAGCAATGCTGATCAGGTCAGAATGATTAACTGCCTAGGCGGTGTGAGAGATATCGTTTAGCGTAGGCCTTGCGAGCCTCGTACCATGCGTCCCAAATCGATAAGAGTACTTTTTTCATGACAACCCACCATAACAACAGATTGATCTGGACGCCCTCATGTTGTAAAGACGCCGCCACAACTACATCAGTAGTGTTATCTATTGCAATGACAGAGGAAAGACGGTTTTATGACCGATTGATGTAGCTCGGATACACTGGATCTATTAGCTATCTCATAGTGACTAAAGGAAAACCCATGTGTGACTGGACTGTTTGCAGCACGATTGTCTTACGACTCGCTCTAGCCTTATTGGTTGGCACTATCCTGGGTTTAAATCGCTGGATGCACCATAAGTCTGCCGGTATACGGACCCACTCTTTGGTGGCAATTGGCTCAGCATGTGCAGTGATGCTGATCAGTGACTTCGTTCAAGATGACGCTCAGGCTGTTAGCCGAGTTCTTCAGGGCCTTATTACTGGTCTTGGCTTTTTAGGCGCTGGCGTCATTATTCGTGAGCAGCATGCTCAAAAGGTCCATGGTCTGACTACCGCAGCTAGCCTGTGGGCAACTGCCCTGATTGGGGCGGCTTTTGGTGCCGGTCAATTTGCCTTGGGCTTATTAACGCTAGGTGCGATATTGCTCACCTTGGTCCTTGGAGGCCCCCTAGAGAGGCTGATTGCAAGGCTGAATGGGGTCAAAAGAAGCTCAGAAATATCAGGAGATCCGGACTAATCCCCCCCCCTTAAACACCCAAAAAATGGGTTTTGTAATATTAATTTGATAGGATGAGTCATCCAAACAGTGAAAAACTAAGCTTATGAGCGATTATCGATACGAAGATGCAGTAAAACAACTGCAAGAAACAGGCGCCATTGGCCTCGTTGATCTTAAAAGCCTGCCCCATGAAGATCTCGTTGAGTTATTTGAAGAGATCAAGGTTTGGTGCTTATATGCCAGCGGTAAGACTGAAAAGCTTCCAAAAGAATCCAAAAAGAAGAAAAAGAAGAAAAAAGACTAATTTTTCGACTATCCGCCCTATTTGGCTTATTCAGATAGGCGCTCTTTTGGAAAACGCAGCATAAAAGTACTCCCCCTGCCTGGAGTACTCTCAATAATGAGTTGGGCTTGATGACGGCTTGCAATGTGCTTCACAATTGCCAATCCTAGGCCTGTACCACCAGTATCGCGAGAGCGGCTCCTATCCACCCGATAAAAACGCTCAGTCAATCTTGAAATATGTTCAGAAGCAATGCCAGGGCCGGTATCGCTTACAGAGAATTCGCCTTGATCTTGCGCAATCATTTTCCATTTCACGTGAATAGAGCCTGAATCTGGGGTATAGCGAATCGCATTGGATACGAGATTACTAAATGCAGAAAGAATTTCGCGTTCATCACCCAGGATATTGACAGCGGCTGCATTCTCAAAACTAAAAACATGCTTGCCTTGTGAGAGTGCTTCGGCATCATTTCGAAGATAAGCCATAACCGTTTCAAGATTGACTCGGGTACTAACAGCAGGCAATGCATTTGCCTCGAGGTTGGCTAGAGTTAGTAAATCCTCAACCAAACCCTTCATGCGCTGTGCTTGAGACATCATCATCTCAAAGTATTGATCTCGTTGTTCCCTCTCAAGATCTAAAGACTGGACCGTCTCTAGAAAGCCCATCAATACAGTAATTGGGGTTCTCATCTCGTGAGAGACATTGGCCACGAAGTCACGACGCATCGCATCTGCTTTCTGCAAATCGGTCACGTTTTGCACAAGCAATAGGTGGCGATTTTGACCAAATGGAAATACTTGTAGCATTAAACTGAGACTACTGTCAGGACCCATGCGCTCCATGAGCAAGGGTTCTTCAAAATCACGTTTATTTAAATATTGAACAAATTCTGGTCGACGGATTAAGAAATTAATGCGTTGCAATACATCTCTTTTGAAAATTAAACCAAAAAAACGCTCTGCAATTGCATTGCACCATTCAATCTGATCATCTTCATCCAACATCACAATACCGTTAGGTGATGCTTGAAACGCCTCAATGAAGTGATTGTGCTGTTGCTCAATGCTGCGCATTTTTTCTTTTAAGTTTTTCACTAAACGCTGCAACTTGAAAAAAACTTCTTCCCAAAATCCACCAGGAAGCGGCATGAGCTCTACTGAATCTGATTGCACGTATTTACCCAGGCGCGCAAGATTGATGTAGGAATAAATCAATGGAATGGATAAGAATCCAAGACCGACAAAAATAGCCCAAGTTGGCCCAAATTGCTCTAAGGATAAAAAGGCGGCTATCAGTGCTAAAGAAACTAAGAACAGGAAGCGGGCTAAGGCAGAAATCATGGTGCAATCTTAGCCCATCTCAAGACTGCGCTAGAAATTACATAAACAGGCAGCTAAGCCCTTTTTAACTCTCGCTTGGGGTTTTGGTGATCCGGTAACCGCTGCCTCTAACTGTCTCGATATAGTGATCGCAATTAACCGGAGTCAAGGCTGCACGTAAGCGCTTGATATGGACATCTACCGTCCGCTCTTCGATATAGACCTCGTTACCCCAGACGTTATCGAGCAGATTGGTTCTAGAATGTACTCGCTCTGGATTCGACATAAAAAATTGGAGTAAGCGGTATTCAGTGGGTCCAAGGGATACCGGCTTCGGATCGCTATCTGGCCAGATTGCCAAAACACGATGGGAGCTTGGGTCCAATTTCAAAGGTCCAATTGTTAGCGGTCCAGTGTCCTCCACTGGAGTCTGGCGACGTAACAAAGCCTTGACCCGAGCAATCAGCTCTTTCGGTGAAAAAGGCTTAGTGACATAGTCATCAGCACCAGAATCTAGACCCAAGACCTTATCTGCTTCTTCGCTTTTAGCGGTCAGCATCAAAATGGGTAGGCCTCTAGTCCGATCATTGGCACGTAGCTCTTTAGCAAATTGCACGCCAGATTTTCCGGGAAGCATCCAGTCCAAAATAATTAAGCTGGGCAAACGATCTTTCATCAAACTGATCGCAATATCAGTTTGCATGGCCTTTTCAACCTCATAACCAGCATGAGTGAGATTGATAGCAATCAGCTCAGCGATTGATGGCTCATCTTCAACTATTAGTATGCGGTGAGTCATTTGGAGATAAATTGTTAAGGCTTATTGGCTTCGCGCACTAAATCTTCGTGGGGAATGTGACGGACATCAGAGCCCTTTGCAATATAGATCACAAATTCTGCGATGTTCTTTGCATGGTCACCAATACGCTCGATCGCCTTAGCAATGCTCAACATATCGAGACCAGTGCTGATGATATGGGGATCTTCCGCCATATAGGACATCAATTTACGAACAAATCCTCTGAATTCTTCATCGATTTGACGATCCTCAGCAACCACTTCAGCAGCCGCAATAGTGTCGAGACGCGCAAAGGAATCTAAGCTACGACGCAAGGAGTTAATCGCCATCTGACCAGATAAACGAATTTCTGCAACGTTAATGTTGTGTGGTGCACCAGACTGAATCAAATTCTTAGTGCTCTTCGCTACACGCTCGGCCTCATCGCCAGCACGCTCCAGATTGGTAATCGCTTTAGATACCGCCATCACCAAGCGCAAATCACGTGCCGTTGGTTGGCGTTTCGCAATAACTTCTGTACAAGCTAAATCAATTTGAATTTCAAGATCATTCACCAACTTTTCATTCTCGATGACGACATTACAAGTATCGAGATCCATTTGTGTAAATGCACGCATGGCTGTTGAGATCTGTGACTCAACCAATCCACCCATTTCAAGCAAGCGGCTTGAAAGTGCATTTAAATCAGCATCAAATTGTGATGACAGGTGTTTATCAGGCATTTAATGTCTCCAATTAACCGAAACGGCCAGTAATATAGTCTTCTGTTTCTTTACGCTTAGGCTTGATAAAGATTTCATCCGTTTTACCATACTCCACCAAGTTACCGAGGTACATATAGGCGGTGTAATCAGAAACACGGGCAGCCTGCTGCATATTGTGGGTAACAATCGCAATGGTGTATTCGTGCTTGAGCTCATTGATGAGTTCTTCAATTTTGCCAGTAGAAATTGGATCCAATGCTGAAGTAGGCTCATCCAACAAAATCACTGAGGGCTTCACAGCTACACCACGTGCAATACACAGACGTTGTTGTTGACCGCCTGATAGTGACAAACCACTCTGATTCAATTTGTCTTTTGCTTCAGTCCAGAGAGCCGCTTTGTTCAAGGCCCATTCAACACGCTCGTCCATCTCGGAACGGGAGAGTTTTTCATACAAACGCACACCGAAGGCAATGTTTTCATAAATGGACATTGGGAACGGGGTTGGTTTTTGGAAAACCATGCCAATACGGGAACGCAGCAAATTCAAGTCTTGACCTGGGGCTAGGATGTTTTGACCATAAAAATTGATCTCACCTTCAGCGCGCTGACCTGGATAGAGGTCATACATACGGTTTAGGGTACGCAATAAGGTGGATTTACCGCAACCCGATGGTCCGATAAATGCTGTCACTTTACCCTGCTCAATATCCAAGTTAATACCTTTTAAGCCTTGGAATCCACCGTAGTAGAAATTGAGATTACGAACTTCAATCGCATTGATAGCGGCCTGCTCTGAATGTTGATTTGTTGTTTCCACTTTACCCCCTTGACTATCAATCGTATTTAAGTCAAACATTGTTTTCATATTGCTCATCATCCCTGAACCTTCTCACGGAATACGACGCGCGCCAAAATATTTAAGCCGAGAACGGCAAATGTAATTAGTAATGCTCCGCCCCATGCTAGTTCTACCCAGTTGTCATAGGGGCTCATTGCAAATTGGAAAATCACCACTGGCAAGTTCGCCATAGGTGCATTCATATTGGTGGAGAAGAACTGGTTATTCAAAGCCGTGAACAGCAATGGTGCAGTTTCACCACTGACGCGAGCAAGTGCCAATAAGATACCGGTCATCACTCCGCTTTGTGCAGCGCGCAAGGTAATCTTGAAAGCCACTTTCCACTTCGGCGTTCCCAATGCATAAGCTGCTTCACGCAAACTTCCCGGCACCAAGCGCAACATATTTTCAGTTGTGCGAACAACGACAGGAATAGCAATCAAGGCTAGAGCTACAGTACCGGCCCATCCAGAAAAGTGTCTTGCTTGTGCGACGATAAATGCGTAAACGAACAAGCCAATCACAATAGAGGGGGCTGAGAGCATGATGTCTGTAACAAAACGGGTCACCGAAGCAACGCGGCTACGATCGCCATACTCTGATAAATAAAGTCCCGCCAATACACCGACAGGCGTACTGATAAAGGTACAGCAACCCACTAGCAGTAAGCTGCCAACGATTGCATTTGCTAAGCCACCGCCATCAGAGCCTGGGGCTGGGGTGCTTGCTGTAAACAAAGACCAATCCAGAGCTGAGAATCCTTTAAATAAGAGAACGCCCAAAATCCAGAATAGAAAAATCATACCTAGGAGCATTGCCCCCATAGATAAAGTGAGTCCAATCTTATTGGCGCGTTTACGCTTTGCGAAGATTGCTGGGTTGATATTTGAAGTATTGTTCATGTTTTCATCCCTTGCTTCTTCTCCATATTGTTGAGCATCCACTTAGCACATGCCAACACAATGAAAGTAATGATGAAGAGCGCTAAACCCAGCGCGTAGAGTGAAGAAAGGTGATTGCCAGCTTCCGCTTCACCAAATTCGTTTGCCAAAGTTGATGCAATGGATGTGCCTGGAGCAAATAATGAGGCTGATAGACGATGTGCATTACCGATCACGAAAGTGACGGCCATAGTTTCGCCGAGCGCTCTACCAAGGCCCAACATCACACCACCGATAACACCAGCTTTGGTGTAAGGAAGTACAACGTTCTTAACCACTTCCCAAGTTGTGCAACCAATACCGTAGGCAGACTCTTTAAGAACCGGTGGAACGATTTCAAATACGTCACGCATTACAGACGCGATAAAAGGCAGAATCATCATGGCGAGGATTAAGCCAGCACACAAAATACCAATACCGTTGTAAGCACCTGAGAACAGAATGCCCAATCCAGGAATTTGTCCTAAGGTTTCAGCTAGCGCAGGCTGAATATATTCCGCAAACAATGGAGCAAAAATAAACAGGCCAAACATGCCATAGATGATGGATGGCACGGCTGCCAGCAACTCAACTGCTGTACCGAGGGGTCTACGCAATGGTCCTGGACACAGTTCTGTTAAAAATACTGCGATACCAAAGCTCAATGGCACTGCAATCAACAAAGCAATGATTGAGGTCACTACAGTACCGTAGATCGCAATCAAGCCACCAAACTCACCATTCACAATATCCCACTCTTGGGTGAAGAAGAATGCTGGGCCGAAGGTGTGCAATGCAGGCCATGCATTGATTATGAGTGAAATCAAAATGCCCATCAATGCGATTAACACAGATAGAGCAAAGAATTGGGTAATGCCATGAAACAGGAAGTCTTGGACTCGCTGTAATTTAGCAATTCTCAGGGCCTGGGGAGTAGGCGCTGAATGTGACTGCGTGATATCCATCATAGATTAGCTTATTTAAATATTGAAACAGCCCCACAACATTGTGGAGCTGTTTTTAGATCAATGATTAAAGATAAATCATCCAACCTTACTTGGTTGTCACTTTAGTGAATACATTCTTACGAATGAAGTCAGTTGTAGCGTCAGGCATTGGAACATAGTCCAACTCTTCAGCCATCTTCTTACCGTCTTTGAATGCAAATTCAAAGAACTTGATCACTTCAGCAGAGTTTGCTTTGTTTTCTGGCTTCTTGTACATCAAGATAAAAGATGCACCAGTGATTGGCCATGACTTAGCACCAGATGCATTGGTGATGAATGTACCCATACCAGGAATCTTTGACCAATCTGTACCGGCAGCAGCAGCAGCGAAAGTAGCATCATCTGGAGCAACAAAATTACCGTCTTTATTTTTCAAAGAGATGAAAGTCATTTTGTTTTTCTTAGCATAAGCGTACTCAACATAACCGATTGCATTTTTAACGCGCGTTACGTTTGCAGCTACGCCCTCGTTACCTTTACCACCAACAGTGGAAGCAGCAGGCCACTTCACGTTAGCACCAGAACCAACAGCCTCTTTGAACAAAGTGCTGGTTTTAGCCAAGTAGTCAGTAAAGATCGCTGTTGTACCTGAGCCATCGGCACGGGTCACTACAGTAATTGGACCAGAAGGAATCTTTACACCAGGATTCATGATCGCAATACGCTTATCGCTCCAGTCAGAAATAACACCTTGGAAAATATCAGCCAATGTTGGGCCGTCCAATTTGATTTCGCCTGGCTTAACGCCTTCTACGTTAATTACTGGAACAACACCACCGATAATTGCAGGGAATTGAACCAGGCCATCCGCTTCGAGATCTTCAAACTTCACTGGATTATCAGTTGCACCGAAATCTACAGTTTTTGCTTTAATTTGTTTAATACCGCCAGAAGAACCAATGGACTGGTAGTTTAAGTTTGAGCCAGTCTTTGCTTTGAAAGCTTCTGCCCATTTTGCGTAAATTGGGTATGGGAATGTCGCACCGGCACCTGTCATATCTACTGCAAATGCTGCTGGAGCAAGAGAAATAGCGCTAACAACTAGTGCTTTCTTCAAAAAAGATTTCATGAAAAATTGTCCTTGGATGAAAATTTCGCAACATTGCGATAGATGGACAATACGATTTCACTATGACTATTTAGTGACACTAGGTCCATTTTAGATATTTATCTATATAAATCAATGACTTATATAGGTTCTATGACTAAAATTTAGATAATTCTTTTGAGCTTTAAGCCTGCATAAACTGCTGCACCAGCGATTGCCATGAGAACCATAACCTCATAAAAAGACCCTTTTAGACCCGGAAGATCTTCCATATTCATGCCCATCACTCCAGTAATCAAAGTCATCGGCAAGAAGATCACGGTCATAACAGACAAGACCTGCAAGTTTCTAGCATTGAATTCTGCAACGTGGGCAGCCTGTTCATCTTGAAGAACCTTGGCGCGATCGTATAAGCCGTTAATTTCTTGAACTAGATATGTCAAGAGATCAACATCGTCCTGCAGCCTGCCCTTGTCATCATCCGAAAACCAATACGGTAAACGCTTGAGCAATCTATGCAAGGCAATGAGCTCTGGAGAAAAATGCCTACGTAAGCGGCTGCACTGTATACGAATTCTGCCTATGCTCTCATGTTCCGGGAATTCCCTGCCCTTAAGCAAGTTTTCCTCTAAATCATCCATATTGGCTGATAAGTAAACCAATAAAGAACGCAATTGTTCTGCCCGCAAATCTAATAGTTCGTGAAACAGTTCAATAGCCGAAGTTGGGTTGAGTTGACCATTCCTCAGGTCAAAGCGGAGCTTATCGGTAGTTCTTAAGGGGTTATTCCGTAAAGAAATCATCAATCGTGGCGTGATGATGGCCCATAGGGTTCCCAAAGTAGCGTCCGCACTCTCATCACCGAACTCTTGGTGAAAGTCATTCATCACCATCAACAAACAATCGTCTAGCTTTTCAATCCGCTCTATACGGGATAAATTTTCACCCTCATTAATCAGGTCAACGACTCGCTCTGGAACCAGAGTGGTTTTCCCTAACCAGCGTTGAACTTGGGTATTAGATAGATTCAGATGCAGCCAAACTGAGAAGTTTGGATCATTTAACGTAGCTTCGATTTC
Organism: Polynucleobacter sp. MWH-Creno-3A4; assembly: GCF_018881885.1. Lineage (NCBI taxonomy): Bacteria > Pseudomonadati > Pseudomonadota > Betaproteobacteria > Burkholderiales > Burkholderiaceae > Polynucleobacter > Polynucleobacter sp. MWH-Creno-3A4. The sequence continues at coordinate 88,922 of NZ_JACXSA010000002.1, read as the reverse complement.
AAATAAAGGAATCTCATAACCATTCCCCGTAGCTGGCATGGCCCAGGCAAAAACTACTCCTGCAATCGGGAAGGTGGATGGTGTTTGCGTGATTTCCATGCTCAGATTGTAAAACAGGTGTTTCGCTGATTTGAATGGGTATACGCAATTGTCACAATCTAGAGAGAGAATGGGATTCAGGTTCGCAACGATTTACACAAGGTGGAGGTCTCATGAACTATCAGATAATTCCCTTAGAAATGGGCTCCATAGTGGAGCGCCACGTTTTCAAACGTGAAAACAAAGAAATCAAGTGTGGCATGGTGTGGAAGTTAGGTTCAGTGCTTACCAATATCAAGCCAAAGTTTACGAAGGCATATGATCCGGATGTTGGAATCTGCATTCAGGACATTCCCGGTGGAACAATCGGCGAAACTTATGGCGGTGAAAAAGTCATCTATTTTTCTGATACCGTTCAAGAAGATGAACAAGACGAACTCACCGATATTTTTTACGGCATCTCCAAGAAATACTCTAAAGGGTATGCTGATGTATTCCAAGATCTCGGCTGGACCGAGGTGAGTGCAGAATCCTATATTTTCGGAGAGTTAGAAGTTAAAGAGCTCAGCAATGCACTAAATGACTATAAATGAATATTCGACGCCATAAACTGATCTTTCTTGGCCTGATCTTTGGATATGCCTGCACTAGCTTTGCCCAAAGCTTTAAGTTTGTGGCCATTGGGGATATGCCATACAACCCACCCAAAGACTATGTACGTTACGAAAGATTGATTACTGAAATCAATCGACTAAAACCCAGTTTCACCCTCTTTATTGGTGATACGAAATCTGGATCATCCAATTGCAGCGATGAATTTAACCAGCTCGTTAAAAATTACTTCAATCAATTTAATGGGCCCCTAATCTATAGCGTTGGTGACAACGAATGGACAGATTGCCACAGACCACTTGCGGGCTCATATGATCCACTAGAGCGCTTAGCAAGGCTACGTCAGACATTCTTTCAAAATAAGATGAGTCTTGGCAAGCAAGCATTGCAACTCACCAGGCAATCTGACCTTGATCCGCAATACAGCAAGTTTGTTGAAAATTCATCATTCGTAAAAAATGGTGTGCTCTTCGTTAACGTACATATTCCCGGATCAAATAATAATTTTGAACGAGATGAGGCTGCAAAAGCAGAGTATCGCGAACGCAATCAAGCCAATCTGAGCTGGATCAAGCGAGCATTTGAACTCGCCTCAACCAATCAATATGTTGGCTTAATCTTTTTCTATCAAGCCGATATGTTCTATACCGGCAAAGAGCCAATAGATCCTGAAAGTGGCTATCGCGATACTCTATTCAGCTTAAGTAAGCATGCAGAGGAATTGAAAAAGCCAATACTGCTGATCCACGGTGATAGCCATCGACTCATCATTGATCAACCTTTAAAAACCCCTGATCAGAAACATGCTCTCGAAAATGTGCTGCGACTCCAAGTGATGGGTGCGGAACTCATTCAAGGTGTTGAAATTGAAGTAGACCCAAAGTCAGAGCAACCATTTAGCTTCACACCTATTCTGCTCAAGCAGAATATGCTTCACCCTAGCCCTTAACACCCATTTCATCTTGAATGAAGGAACACACCTTCAGATCGAATGGCGCTGGATGTCCAGCTCCAGGAACTTCGCAAGTATTGAGATTACGTAATAGCGCGATTGCTTCCTTAACGCGGCGTCTAGTGCAGATCTTTGATTCACCTCCATAAATCAGTCCGACTTTGCCTTTATAGCCTTCAAGGACGTCATGGAAGTTCATACCCCAAATATCTGCGCGATAAGAAAGATCAAAATGGGTGGGTAATTGCACATCCGCGATCGCCCGTTGGTCAACGCTCAGTTCATGCGCCAAATCACGTATCTCTGCGTACCCCGCTTCATTGTGCATAGACTTATATAGAGAATACAGAGATGTCCAATTGACCGTAAGCGCGATGTCGTTCAGGATAATTTCATAAATCTTGCTTTTAAAGCGCTGAGCTAAATACATGGCGAGCACACCGCCCATACTTGTTCCCAAAATAGTCAAGCGAACTTTTTTATCGCCCTTCACAAAAATTTTGGATTCTAAAAACTGGATGATGTCTGTTAAGTAAATCGACATTTTGTATTGCTCATGCGCAGCAAGGGAATCAGATTCACCGCGTCCAGAGAAGTCGATACTAATCACTTTACATTCAGAAAACCGTAAAAAATAGGCGTGCAGTACGTTAAAAGAGCGCTTCGTTTCGAGGAGCCCAGGCAAACATAACAACACCTTGTTTGCATCTAGGTTTCCAGAAACAGTATAGGCAATACGTCTGGATGAACCTTCAGATTGTGTTACAAAAAATTCAGTAGTGGGCAATACTGGAGACCAATGTGGGTCTGCAATGGGTTGATCTTCCTCTATATCTATCTGAGGTTCCACTGGTGGAAGATTGATCTCAGTGATGATACTGTTGTCTACCGGGATATAAGACTCTTTCGGTACTTCTATAGCGCGCTGTGCTTGACCACTCAATAAATGTTTAAAAAAATCGTAAAGATGTTTGGGCATTAGGCTTCGGTGTTTAAAAAAATAGCAGTAAGGCTGACAAGACCACTATATGCCTAATTGATGACAGTATGGTAATTAAAGAGGGATCGCTAAACCTCAATACTCATTAATTGATAAAGGTGAATTTAGTTGACTTTTCAGTCATTACTTTGGCCCAATCTTTAAAACCAAAATTAACTTTCATTAAAGCGCAGGTTGGCATCGCAACTGATTCGCCAGCAAGGTGTGTTGCAAGATCAATCAAGCTAGGGTTGTGCCCAACAATCATCAGCTCGTCGTACTTCTTACTAGCCCGCGAAATGTATTCAAGCAAAGTATTGGAATCAGCTCCATATAGGAGAGGATCAATTAAAAAATTACTCCCCTTCATATTTAAATGGTTAATGATGATTTGAGCTGTGGTGATTGCACGAATTGCTGGACTGGTAACAATGAGATCGAAATGAGCGCCCTTTTTATGCAACTTATTACTGAGCTTACTGGCGTCCTTTAGTCCACTCTCCGATAAAGGTCTGTCCTGATCAGGTAGATCAATTCCGCCAGTGATTGCTTTGGCATGTCGTAACAAAAATAAAGTTTTGGTACCCAACGTTTAGCATGCCAATCATTAGTGGAATGAGAGGAAATCTATTTTTCTTTCTTCTCTTTGCCAAGCTTTTCAAGCTTGCCATTGCCGTAGGTACACCAGTAACGAATGTCATCCCCCAGCGTATCAATTTCTTTTCGTGAGAGCTGACGATATTCAGTCAAGTCGAGCATCCCTGTTTTGCGTAACTTCTTCAAAATGTCGTTATATAAACTCATATTGCTTACCCTAGATTTATTTAGAAAGTGAATCCCCCAGTATTCGGGTTCAGGAAGCCTCTAATTGACGACTTTAGGCAGAAATCGTGACAGATTAATGACTATAAGGAAATCGGACTCTAAATGCAATTGTGAGTCGCTATATACAAGCCTGCATCCTCCTCATCGGTCTGAAGCGAGAAATCTAGATGTCGCATCAGGGCAAGCATGTCATGATTCTCTTTAACAACATAGCCGTAAATTTCTGTTAAACCATTCAACTTGGCAGAATGCATGATGGCATGCATTAAATGGGAGCCAATACCCTCATGGTGATAATCATCGCTTACCGATAATGAGAATTCCCCTTTTGTAGCATTAAGGTCTTGAATATACCTTGCGATTCCCACTAGACTTTCTGGTTGATTTTCTTTTTTAACAATTGCAACTAATGCAAAATTATCAGGCGAGCTTGCATGAATAATTTGAATTAACAACTCCTCTGGTAGTGTCGACATAGCATGGGCATAGCGAAAATATCGACTCTTTGAAGATAAGTGGTCAAAAAGATCCAATACTGAATCGCGATCATCCAAGGAGATTGGCCTAATTAAACATATACCTCCATGGGTCAAAGGCCATTTTTCCATAAGTGCTGCATCCATTACTTATTGCCTTGTAATTCGTTCATAAAAATAAAATGAAATTCATCTAAATACGACTTTTCATGGCTACATACTCGCCTACTCTATTCATACTACCCCCATCGCATATCAATTTCAAAGATGACAAATAGATGTCAGTTTCATGACAAGTAATAAGGATTCTGCAGTGCTGATATCCCTATTAATAAATTGTCATATTTGCTTGCTAATCTAGAGTTCTACTTATGGGATATGAAGTGGAATTCTGCCGTTACTGCGTGCGAACAGTTTGTGCTAACAGCCCATAGGTAACCAATTTCTAATGTTCTCGAGGTCTTTATGAGTAAAGAACACCACGACAATGCGCAAGTAGAGCAAAAAGTGGATTCCCAATGGGATTCCAAATCTCTTGTGCAAAAAAGATTAATCTGGCAACACTTGGCTCAAAAGAAGATTAAGAAAGCCCTTCGATCAAAGCTTTGGCCCGGTAAGGCGCGTGACTAAAGTTTGGAAAACTCAGGCGGTCGGTACTAAATCTGCAATGCTCTTAGCTGAACTCATTGCCAATTGGGCATCTTGAGTCTCTACCATGATGCGTAATAAGGGTTCAGTCCCCGATGCCCGAATTAACACTCGACCGATATTCTGTAAGCTCGCTTCTACTGTAGCAATTTGCTGCAATAGTTGTGAATCTTGCTTCCAATCGTATCCTGGTTTGAACTTCACGTTGAGTAGAACCTGCGGAAAGACATTTACCTTATCTAGTAATTGTGCGAGGCTCTTTTTGTTTTGGCTCATGGCCGCCAAGATTTGTAAAGCTGCAATCGTGCCATCACCAGTAGAGTGCTGATCTAAGCAAAGCAAATGACCAGAACCTTCTCCGCCAATGATCCAGCCCTTTTGCTTTAAAAGCTCTAAGACATAGCGATCGCCAACATTGGCACGCTCAAATCCAATACCAAGATCTTTAATGGCATTTTCCACAGCCAAGTTCGTCATCAAGGTGCCAACTGCACCACCGATTTTTTGGCCTCTATCAAGACGATCTTTAGCGAGAACATAAAGCAGTTCATCGCCATTAAATAAACGTCCACTGGCATCTACCATTTGTAAACGGTCGGCATCCCCATCTAATGCAATTCCAAGATCAGCATTCTCTTCTTTGACTTTAGCAATCAGTGCTGCCGGCGCTGTTGCACCGCAGCCGTCATTGATATTTCTGCCATCGGGTTGGACACCAATCGAAATGACTTCTGCCCCCAACTCATGAAACACATGCGGTGCAGTGTGATACGCGGCACCATTGGCGCAATCTACAACTAGCTTGAGACCCTTAAGATTAAGATCTCCCGGGAAGGTTGATTTACAAAACTCGATATAGCGACCGGCTGCATCATCTAGTCGATACGCTTTGCCCAACTCCTCAGCACTGACACAACCCATGGGTTTCTCTAGTTCAGCTTCAATAGCTAGCTCAAAATCATCATCGAGCTTATCGCCATTGGAAGAGAAAAACTTGATGCCATTGTCCTGGTAAGGATTGTGTGATGCTGAAATCACTACCCCTGCAGTTAAGCGAAGTGCCTTAGTAAGGTAAGCAACTCCCGGTGTAGGCATCGGTCCGCACAGCATGACATCAACACCAGCAGCTGCAAATCCTGCCTCCAATGCGGCCTCTAATAGGTATCCTGAGATGCGGGTATCTTTGCCAATAAGCACTTTGCAACGCTCGCCAGCTTTAGCATTACGCGACAACACAATACCTGCGGCATAACCTAAGCGGGTCATAAATTCAGGAACGATGGGAAACTTCCCAACTTCACCCCGAATGCCATCCGTACCAAAGTATTGTTTTTTCATAATGATGATTATAAAACTCTGCTGCCTGGGCTCAATCAGCCTGCACAGCCTCCCATAGTTTTAGAGAATCTACCGTTTCAGGGACATCATGAACACGGATAATTTTGGCACCTCGATCAGCCGCCATAATGGCTGCGGCGACACTAGGAGCTAGTCGGTCTTGGGTTTCTTTCCCAGTTAATTTACCGATCATTGATTTACGTGAGATACCCGCCAATACCGGGAAACCCAATTTAGAAAATGCAGCAAAGCGAGCCAACATCTCCAGATTGTGATCAAGACGCTTTCCAAAACCAAATCCTGGATCTAGAGCAATGCGATTGGGGGCAATTCCGTTGTCAATCAATAACTGTGCCCGCTCTTTTAAGAAGAGCGAGACTTCTTCAATCACATTCGAATATTCTGGATTAAATTGCATCGTGAGTGGATCGCGTTGCATGTGCATTAGCACCACTCCACAATCTTGGTTAGCGGCTACTGCCTCAACAGCACCATCTTGTCTCAAAGCCCAAATATCATTCACACAATCAACGCCGGCTTTAAGCGCCTGGCGCATCGTTTCTGCTTTATAGGTATCAATGGATAGTGGCTTGCCACAATCTCTGAGCCCTTCAATGACAGGCATCACTCGATCTAACTCTTCTTGCAAGCTGACAGGTTCAGCACCTGGACGAGTGGATTCACCACCAATATCAATGAGATCAACGCCATCGGCAATCATGCGCTCAGCTTGAGCAATTGCATCAGTTGCAGACCTGTATTTACCGCCATCAGAAAATGAATCTGGAGTCGCGTTCAAAATGCCCATCACGATGGGACGCTTACGGTTGGCCAGATCAAAAAGAAAACGCCCACAACGCCATGTTGTGGGCACTCCTTGCATGCCTTGCTGGATCATGACACTCCGTGGCGCTTAGGCCGTAGCAGGTGCACTGCCAGCAGCTGGGCCAGTAGTACCAGCAGAATTACCAAACTGGGTTGCTGGTGGTGGCTTAGGTGTACGCGGTGGACGACCTTCCATAATGTCGTTGATCTGCTCCGCATCAATGGTTTCCCATTCAAGCAATGCAGCAACCATCGCTTCAACCTTGTCGCGGTTTTGCTCCAAGATAGACTTTGCTAAAGCATATTGGCTATCAATCAACATCCGAATTTCGGCATCAACTTTTTGCTGAGTTAATTCAGAGACAGTTTTGGTGCTGTTACGGCCAAAAATGCTTTCTGATTCTGTATCAACGTATACCATGGTACCGAGACTGTCGCTCATTCCATAGCGTGTCACCATGTCGCGCGCCATTTTGGTAGCACGCTCAAAGTCATTTGAGGCACCTGTACTCATTGAGTGCAAGAACACTTCTTCAGCAGCACGACCGCCAAACAGAATTGCTAACTCTTCCAACATGCGATCTTTATAAAGATTCACACGATCGAATTCTGGTAATTGCCAAGTTACACCCAATGCCATACCGCGAGGCATGATGGTGACTTTATGTACTGGGTCAGCTTTAGGAAGAACCTTGGCCACGACAGCGTGTCCAGACTCATGGTAGGCGGTGTTACGACGCTCTTCTTCACGCATCACTGCAGACTTACGCTCAGGACCCATATAGATCTTGTCCTTAGCATCTTCAAAGTCCTTCATATCGACTGCACGCTTATTACGGCGGGCTGCAAATAATGCAGATTCATTTACGAGGTTTGCCAAATCGGCACCAGAAAATCCTGGAGTACCACGTGCCAATACTGCAGCATTCACATCTGGATCAATCGGAACTTTGCGCATATGTACTTGCAGAATCTGTTCGCGACCACGGATGTCAGGCAAGCCAACGTGCACTTGTCTATCAAAACGTCCTGGGCGTAATAGTGCTTTATCTAGCACATCGGAGCGATTGGTTGCAGCAACCACGATCACGCCACTATTGCTCTCAAAGCCATCCATCTCCACTAACATTTGATTGAGAGTTTGTTCACGTTCATCATTACCGCCGCCCATACCGGCACCACGATGACGGCCAACAGCATCGATCTCATCAATAAAGATGATGCAAGGAGAATTTTTCTTGGCGTTTTCAAACATATCACGCACACGAGATGCACCTACGCCCACAAACATCTCTACGAAATCAGAGCCGGAGATTGAAAAGAATGGAACCTTCGCTTCGCCTGCAATCGCACGCGCCAAAAGAGTCTTACCTGTACCTGGAGGGCCTACAAGCAATACGCCATGAGGAATACGTCCGCCAAGTTTTTGGAACTTCTGAGGATCTTTTAAGAAATCGACTAACTCATAAACTTCTTCTTTTGCCTCATCGCAGCCTGCAACATCAGCAAAGGTCACGGTATTACTGTTCTCATCAATGAGACGGGCTTTGGATTTGCCAAAGGAGAATGCTCCGCCTTTGCCGCCACCTTGCATTTGGCGCATCATGAAAAACCAGAAACCAATGATCAATAAAGTGGGTCCAAGGTAGTACAAAGCAGAAACCAACATATTGGGTTCATCTTCTGCTTTACCGGTTACCTGTACACCGTATTTCATCAAGTCACCAACCATCCAGATATCGCCTGGAGAGATGATGGAGTATTTATTGCCATCAGCAGGAGTGACCTGCAAAGTACGACCCTGCACATCAACACGCTTCACTTTGCCTGCTTTGGCGTCATCCATAAATTGCGAATATGTGACTTGAGTCTGGTCCTTGGGCTTATCGAACTGCTTAAAAACAGTGAAAAGCACTAAGCCCACGATGAGCCACACGCCGATTTTTTGGAACATATTGCTGTTCAAATTGATTCCTTTTCTGGATTCATCCAGGTGTTAAAGCGGATTGCTATCTCTAAGTATTTGATTCTACTACCACCCTTTTTCAAGAGCGAATGGCATATTTATTTCATAAACCCCTATTTCTAGAGGGTATTAAGGTGATTTTGGTAAATTTTTTGCCAGTTTTTGCTTATTTAGGTGGCTTGAGATTCCTACCCAACAAGAAAATCTCTGAAGAACGGGCTCTAGAAGCTTTTGGCTTACGAGAGGCAACGGTTTTAAAGACCTTCTTGAAGGACTCCACAATCTGGCTATAACCACTGCCGTTGAAGCACTTAATCAATAATGCGCCTTCTGGCTTCAGGTGGGCTTGCGCAAATTCGAGAGCAATTTCAGCAAGAAAAGCCATTCTGGCAGCATCGGCAACGCCAACGCCTGATAAGTTAGGGGCCATATCCGAAAGTACCAAATCTACCTTGCCATCGGCATCTTTCGGAAGTAAAGCTTCTAATGCAGCGAGACCCTCCTCTTCCCGAAAGTCCCCTTGAATAAAACTGACATCAGCAATGTCTTCCATCGGCAGAATATCAATAGCAATAATTTGCCCATCTGGCTTACCAGACTCAATCTTCGGATTATGTTTACCGAGCTCAGTTAAGCGATTACGAGCGTATTGAGACCAGCTTCCAGGGGCACTCCCAAGGTCAACAATGGTCATGCCCGCTTGTATGAGATGGTCTTGCTCATCAATTTCGCTCAGCTTATAAACTGCACGTGCGCGATAGCCCTCTTTCTGGGCCATCTTCACATAAGGATCGGTTAGGTGATCCTGCAACCAACTTTTATTAAATTTATTCTTTGCCACAACTTACCCACTTTCGCCCTACATTTTCCTAGTTTCTGCGTCCTAAAGCAAAAGGAATTGACATAAAACAGCTCAAATCCCTTGTAAATAGGCGTATTTAGTCATCAATGCTCTATCATCAAGCCCATGACTGCACTTACCATTACCCCCGCACAAAGAAAATCCCTTAAAGCTGATGCCCATGATCTCAGCCCTGTTGTCATGGTTGGCGGAGATGGCTTAACACCTGCCGTAATTAAAGAGGCAAAACTCGCAATCAATCACCATGGTCTCATTAAGATTCGGGTCTTCGGCGATGACCGTGAAGCACGCATTGCAATTTATGAAGAGCTCTGCGACAAGCTAGATGCTGCTCCAGTACAGCACATTGGTAAGTTGCTAGTACTGTGGAAACCAAAAGATATGGTCGATGCAGCGTTTGCCAATTTAGATCGCTCAAAAAAACAAACCAAAAAATCCTTACAAGCACCACGCACCAAGCGCCAGCCTAATCGTGCTCCAGCGAAGTCTGGTGTGAGAACTAGCACTTCAGATAGATCTGAGCGTCGCTCTGCTTCTAATAAAGCACCATTTGCACGCGCTGCTGCTGTGAAAACGGCTACACCGAAGAAACGCGTTTTACGCTCAGAGGCTGCAGAATCCAAGATTGGTTGGTCATCCCCCGGCTATCGTAAGGCTGCTGCCGCACCAGCACCCATTAAACGCAAGAAGGTGCGCATGGCAAGCAATAAGAAGAAATCACTTGGCTCCTAATGAGATTTGAAGTGAAGTGAATAACGCCGCTAGTCGGCGTTTTTTATTGCACTGGCTTTCCAAATTAAAGCCAGTCCCAGCAAGGCTTCGATTAAATAGATAGTGCTTGATACGCCATGCAATCTTGAAAATAAAATGGCATTGCTAGACTCCCGAACAGATATGCCTAGATACAAAGCTTGATCACGCAAAGAATTCATCCAAGGGATCAGAATGAAGGCGGCAGCAACTGCACAGGCAAGCATGCCCAACAGAATCCAGCGAATTACACGAAAACGATTTAAGCCCTGTCGCACTAGATAATTCGCCATGACCATGAGGAAGGTGCTGAGGAAGACTCCAAGATAGGCTTGAGTCTTAAAAAGACTCGCAGCTACAAAGCCGGCAACTTGTCGATCCCCTAAAGATGAAAACAGAAGTGGAACCACTAAAAGGCCAATGGTAATGAAGCTACCAACCCAAAGCCCAGAAATACACTGAAATACTCGCTGGGTACGCTGGTACGACATTAGATGTAGCGTACCGCCAGGATTTCGACTTCGCGATTACCACCAGGTGCTTGGACTGCTACTACATCGCCCTCTTCTTTGCCAATCAAGGCGCGAGCAATGGGGGAGCTAATGGAGATTTTGCTTGAAGCAATATCGGCCTCGTCATCACCTACGATTTGATAGGTGAGCTTGGTACCATCCTCGAGATCTTCTAGATCAACCGTTGCACCAAATACAATGCGGCCAGAAACATCAAGGCTAGCAGGATCAATGATTTGCGCAGCAGACAATTTACCTTCTAGCTCTTGAATACGGCCTTCAATGAAGCCCTGCTTTTCTTTAGCAGCATCATACTCTGCGTTCTCAGAGAGATCGCCCTGGGCACGCGCCTCAGAGATAGCATTGATCACTGCTGGACGCTCAACATGCTTTAAACGATGCAGCTCCTCTTTGAGAAGTTCTGCACCGCGTTTGGTAATGGGAATTGTGCTCATACAACTAACCTAACTTAATTACTTGCGCTCAATTGCGCGTACAAAAGGTAATTTTAGATTAAATGAGCGCCCGATGTAAGGTTTGCAGTGAATAAACCTCTAAAGACTCTTTGCTGCCATTTTGAGAAGCCAGCAATCCATCCATGACCGCACGTGCTGCACTAATGGTTGTGTAATAAGTTACGCCATTAGCCTGGGCACTAGTCCGGATAGATCGAGAATCTGCAATCGCAGTACGGGTTTCATCCACAGTCGTAAATACTAAGGAAATTTCACCATTTTTAATGAAATCAACAATGTGTGGACGACCATCTTTGACCTTATTCACTAGGCGAATCGGTAAACCAGCTGCCTCAATTGCTGCAGCAGTACCCTTGGTTGCCACCATCGGAAAGCCCAATTGGTGCAAGAGTTTTGCCACTTCAACGGCCTTGGGCTTATCGCTATCTTTCACGGTCAAGAGTACTGTTCCACTTTTAGGTAGTTTGATGCCGGCACCCAATTGTGATTTGAATAGCGCTTCACCAAAGGTTTTACCAACGCCCATCACTTCGCCAGTTGAGCGCATCTCTGGCCCCAAGATTGGATCAATGCCTGGGAACTTATTAAATGGAAATACCGCTTCTTTTACAGAGAAATAAGGCGGCTTCACTTCAAGCTGGATACCTTGCTGTGCAAGTGTTTGGCCAACCATGCAACGCGCTGCAATCTTTGCGAGCTGTAAACCCGTCGCTTTAGAAACGAATGGCACAGTGCGAGATGCACGGGGATTAACCTCTAGAACGTAGATGACATCTTTACCATCGACATTCTGGATAGCAAACTGCACATTCATCAAGCCAATAACATTCAGTCCTTTAGCCATCGCAGCGGTTTGGCGCTTGATCTCTTCTACGGTTTCATCCGATAAGGAATACGGCGGCAATGAACAGGCAGAGTCGCCAGAGTGAACCCCAGCTTGCTCAATATGCTCCATCACACCACCAATAAATACTTTGCTGCCATCGCTGATGCAATCCACATCACACTCAATCGCATCGTTCAAGAAACGATCTAGCAGTACAGGTGAATCATGTGACACTTTGACCGCTTCACGCATATAACGTTCAAGGTCACGACCATCATGCACAATTTCCATGGCGCGACCGCCCAATACATAGGAAGGACGCACTACTAATGGGTAGCCAATCTCTTCAGCAAGCTTGAGAGCTTCATCTTCAGCGCGGGCAGTTCTGTTTGGTGGCTGACGTAGACCGAGGTCTTGCAAGAGTTTTTGGAAACGCTCGCGATCTTCCGCGGCATCAATCATATCTGGTGAAGTACCGATAATTGGCACGCCATTGCGCTCTAAATCTAGAGCAAGTTTCAACGGTGTTTGACCGCCGTATTGAACGATCACGCCCTTGGGCTTTTCCTTCGCCACAATTTCCAAAACATCTTCGAGCGTCAGCGGCTCAAAATAAAGACGATCAGATGTATCGTAATCGGTAGAAACAGTTTCAGGATTACAGTTCACCATGATGGTTTCGTAACCATCATCACGCATTGCGAGAGCAGCGTGAACACAGCAATAATCGAACTCAATCCCTTGACCAATACGGTTAGGACCACCGCCCAAGACCATGATCTTCTCTTTATTGGTCGGACGGGATTCACATTCGCCATGTTCAGCCTCATAGGTTGAATACATATAGGCGGTATTGGTAGAGAATTCAGCAGCGCAGGTGTCGACCCGTTTGTAAACTGGGGTGACTTTTAAGCGATGGCGTGCAGCTCGTACAGAAGATGCATCAACACCAAGCAATTTAGCCAAACGGCGATCCGAGAAACCTTTTTGTTTCACAAAGCGCAACTCTTGAGCAGAAAGACTATCAATCTTACGTTGCTTAAGCTCAGTCTCAATGGTGATCAGCTCTTCAATTTGCTCTAAGAACCAGGGGTCGACCTTGGTCTCGTTATAAATTTCATCTAAACCCATGCCCATACGAAAGGCATCTGCTAAGTACCAAATACGGTCTGGGCCTGGTTCATTGATCTCGTTAATGATGTCATCGAGGTCGGTTGAAACTTCATCTAAACCATCAACGCCAACCTCTAAGCCGCGCAGTGCCTTTTGGAATGACTCTTGGAAAGTGCGGCCGATAGCCATCACTTCGCCAACAGATTTCATTTGTGTTGTTAAACGAGAATCCGCTTGTGGAAACTTTTCAAAGGCAAAGCGTGGAATCTTAGTCACCACGTAGTCGATTGAAGGCTCAAACGATGCAGGCGTTGCCCCACCAGTGATGTCATTCTTAAGTTCATCTAAGGTGTAGCCCACAGCCAGCTTAGCTGCAATCTTAGCAATAGGGAAACCAGTTGCCTTGGAGGCTAATGCTGATGAACGGGATACACGAGGGTTCATTTCAATCACGATCATGCGACCATCTACTGGATTGATCGAGAACTGTACGTTAGATCCGCCAGTGTCAACACCAATTTCACGGAGAACAGCAATCGATGCATTCCGCATGATTTGATATTCTTTATCGGTCAAAGTTTGCGCAGGCGCTACTGTAATCGAGTCGCCAGTGTGCACTCCCATTGGGTCTAAGTTTTCGATCGAGCAAACAATGATGCAGTTGTCATTGCGATCACGTACTACTTCCATCTCAAACTCTTTCCAACCCAAAAGAGACTCTTCAATCAAGAGTTCGCGGGTTGGAGATAAATCTAGACCCCGTTTACAGATTTCTTCAAACTCTTCGCGGTTATATGCAATACCGCCGCCAGATCCCCCCATGGTGAAAGAAGGTCGAATAACGACTGGGAAACCAGAGCTACCAGTCTCTTGCTGAATACGTTGCTGCACTTCATGGGCCTCGTTCATAGAATGCGCAATTCCTGACTTTGCAGAACCCAAACCAATCTTGGTCATCGCATCTTTAAATTTCTGACGATCTTCTGCTTTATCAATGGCCTCTGGTGATGCACCAATCAACTCGCAGCCATATTTTTCAAGAACACCATGACGATGTAAATCTAGGGCGCAGTTCAAGGCGGTTTGTCCACCCATCGTTGGCAAAATCGCATCCGGTTTTTCTGCAGCAATAATGCGCTCAACAACTTCCCAGGTAATCGGCTCGATGTAAGTGACATCAGCCATTTCTGGGTCGGTCATGATGGTTGCAGGATTACTATTGACTAAGATCACTTTGTAACCTTCATCACGCAATGCTTTACATGCTTGCGCGCCGGAGTAGTCAAACTCACAAGCTTGTCCAATCACAATTGGACCAGCCCCAATAATCAGAATGCTCTTAATGTCGCTACGCTTAGGCATTATTTGCCCTCCTTCTTGCTGGCAGCATTCATGAGCTCCACAAAACGATCAAATAAATAGGCAATGTCATGAGGACCTGGAGAAGCCTCTGGGTGGCCTTGGAAACACAGTGCTGGCTTGTCATTCCAAGCCAAACCTTGCAAGGAGCCATCGAATAAGGAAACATGAGTTACGCGAATATTGCTGGGTAATGTATTTGCATCAACCGCAAAACCGTGATTTTGCGACGTAATCGCCACACGCCCTGTATCTAAATCTTTAACTGGATGATTTGCACCATGGTGACCAAACTTCATTTTTAGAGTTTTGGCGCCAGCAGCAAGACCCATGATTTGGTGACCCAAGCAAATGCCAAATGTTGGCACACCCTTTTCAATAATCTCTTTTGCAGCAGCAATGGCGTAATCACAAGGACCAGGATCTCCAGGGCCGTTTGAGAAAAATACGCCATCCGGATTCATGGCTAACACTTCTGCAGCGCTAGTTTGAGCAGGTACTACAGTGAGCTCACAACCACGCTCTGTGAGCATGCGCAAAATGTTGCGTTTCACACCAAAGTCATAGGCAACTACTTTTTTAATTGACTTAGATCTGTCTAAAGTTCTGTATGCAGGTTTGCCATCAGGACCATGTAAATCCCATTCAGCCTCGCGCCATTCATAAGGGGCTTTAGTGGTAACCACTTTGGCCAGGTCTAAACCGGCCATACCTGGAAAAGCTTTAGCCAATTCCAAGGCTTGTTTACCGAGTGTTGCAAAGTCATCACCATTTTTTCCAGCAACAATAGCACCTGATTGGGCGCCGGTATCGCGCAAGATGCGGGTTAATTTACGAGTATCGATTCCCGCAATACCGACTACACCAGATTTTGTGAGGTAATCATCGAGCGTCCCCTCTGCGCGGAAATTGGAGATGCGTTTAGGCAGGTCCTTAATGACTAGTCCCGCTGCATGAATTTGATCAGACTCTGCGTCTTGAGGATTGACACCGACATTGCCAATATGGGGATAAGTTAAGGTCACAATTTGACGGCAATAACTTGGGTCGGTGATGATTTCTTGATAACCGGTTAAGGCGGTGTTGAACACGACTTCGCCAGCAGTTTCACCTGCTGCGCCAATGCTGTAACCAGGAAACAATGTGCCGTCGGCTAGGGCCAACACGGCGGGAGGAAAAGAAGGAAGCAAGGGTGACAAACCATCTCCAGTCCCTGCTCCATCCGACGCTCAAAACCCCCAAAAAGACCAACCCGGGGTTTGTTTATGCGGGAGGTGAGTGTCTTTAAGCGCTAGGGTATTTAATTAGTTTCGAACCCTGTAATCATACCATTTTCATGCCCCAAATGCTGAGAAACCTTGCTCTACAGGCTTCTAGAGGGGATAGCCTCCTCTGACGACAAGCCAGGAGGAGGCATTTCTGAGGGGCTTTAAACCTGAGCACCCTGTTCGATGATGGTTTTAATTTGCGCCAATACAGCCTGGTCTTCCATAGTGCTGATATCTCCAGGATCACGACCTTCAGCAACAGCTTGCAAAGCACGACGTACGATCTTGCCTGAACGCGTCTTAGGTAATGCGGTAACTATATAGACCCGACCAGGACGAGCAATAGCACCCAGTTGGCTATCTACTGTCTTCATACACTCTTTTTCTAAGTTGTCTGCTTTGCTTGCATCCTTTGGAATAACAAATGCAATTGCTGCCTGACCTTTGAGTTTGTCTTCGATGCCTACTACCGCTACCTCAGAAACATTTGGATGACTCGAGATACTTTCTTCAATCTCCCGTGTTCCAAGGCGGTGTCCTGCAACGTTAATCACGTCGTCAGTACGCCCCAAAATAAAGAAGTACCCGTCTTGATCCTTGATACCCCAGTCAAATGTAGAGTAGATCAACTTCCCTGGAATAGTTTCCCAGTAAGTGCTGATAAAACGTTTGTCGTCACCCCAAATAGTTTGCATACAACCAGGAGGCAAAGGGCCTTCAATGGCAATGACCCCTTTTTGATCAGGGCCCAATTCAGCTGAAGTAGCATCATCAAGCAACTTCATGTTGTAACCAAAAGATGGCACCCCAGGAGAGCCAAACTTGTGTGGCATGACCTCTACACCCCGTTGGATAGCCAAAATTGGCCAGCCAGTTTCTGTCTGCCAATAGTTATCAACAACCGGCTTCTTAATCGCATCATGAATCCAACTCGCAGTTGGCTCATCTAGAGGTTCACCTGCTAAGAACAGTAAGCGCAAAGAGGAAAGATCATATTTCGTTAAGAAAGCAGGATCTTGTTTTTTAAGAACACGGACTGCAGTAGGAGCAGAAAACATCACCGAGACTTTGTATTTTTCAACCAGCTCCCACCAAATGCCTGCATCAGGACGCAAGGGCGTACCTTCATACATGATGGTCGCCATACCAGTCAGTAGCGGCGCATAAATAATGTAGCTATGACCAACTACCCAGCCAATATCCGAAGTGCAGAACATGGTTTCACCAGCATTGCCAGTAAAGATGTGTTTCATGGTGGAGGCAAGTGCAACTGCATAGCCACCGGTATCGCGCTGAACACCCTTCGGCTTGCCGGTGGTGCCCGAGGTATACAGAATGTATGAGGGATGGGTTGCATCCACCCACTCAATCGGCACAATATCGTTCAAATGTTTTTGACGCTCAGTGGCGTAATCCAAATCTCGCCCTGCCACTGTCGTAAATTCAGTTAAGCCGCGATTCACTATCAGAACCTTCTCTGGCTTATAGCTAGCCAAAGTAATTGCCTCATCTAGGAGAGGCTTATAGGGAACCGCTTTACCGCCACGAGCGCCCGCTTCTGCAGTCACAATCATTTTTGGTTTGGCATCATCAATTCTGGAAGCCAAGCTATGGGAAGCAAAGCCACCAAATACAACTGAGTGAATTGCACCAATACGCGCACAAGCAAGCATTGCGAAACAAGCTTCTGCAATCATGGGCATGTAGATGAGGACACGATCACCCTTTTGAATGCCATTGGCTTTATAGATGGCTGCCATCCGATTCACTTCTTCGTACAGCTCTTGATAGGTATAGGCCTTCTCAATATTGGTTTCTGTAGAAACCGCAACTAAGGCAATTTGATTCGGGCGCTCTTTTGCATGACGATCGACCGCGTTGTAGCAAAGATTGGTGAGGCCGCCCTCAAACCATTTTGCAAATGGAGGATTGTCGTAATTGAGAACTTTATTAAATGGCTTTTCCCAGTGAATTAATTTTGCCTGCTCACCCCAGAAACCATCTGGATCTTTAATGGAGCGTTCATGCTGTGCTTTATAGGACATGGTCAACCTAATAAAAAGTTACTGAAATTACGGGTTTTTGGCGGCTCCTTTATTGCTTGAAGCGGCTGAATTACCATTTTTCGCAGATTTTGCAAGTCCTGTCGATGCGGATTTATGCTGAGATGCAGCATTATTTGCAGAAGAATTACCCTTAGCAGCAAGCTTGGGGGCTACACATTTGCTATTTTTGCTGGCCTTAGCCCCCTTAACTGGTTTGGGGCATTTGGGCGCTGGTGGAGGTGGCTTCTCCAAGCTGAGGCTGGCATTGTCAGCCATGGCACTCGGAACATCGCCAGCACGATGACTGGTTTTAGGTATCAAAACTGTGGAGCCTGACTTAATTCGCATTCCCTTGGGTATGCCGTTAATCTGCCGCAAAGTATCTACGTCTACACCTAAAGTTTTGGCTGCCTGGTCAACAGATTCTGTTTTAACTACCTTGACGGCCGTCCATGATGAAAGTGGCTTAGTGTAGTTTTTCAGGTTTGCTTGAAAAATTTCCGCATGAGCAAAAGGCAGGAGAATTTGCTGATTGGCATTGCTCAGTATCACCGGCTTATTAAATGAGGGGTTCAAACTCTGAAATTCATCTGGGGGAATTTCTGCTAGTTTGATCACCAAGGCAACATCGATGTCATTGCCCACATCTACGGCTACAAAGTATGGGTGATTCTCGAGCTCTGGCAGCACAATTCCATAAGACTGGGGATCAAGAACGATTTGGCGATAGGCCATCAACTTGGGAACGTAATTACGTGTTTCACGAGGCAGAGTCAGGCTCTCATAATCAGTTGGTAATCCAGCAGCGATATTGCGTTTTTGTGCTTTGACTATATTGCCAGCGCCCCAGTTGTAAGCCGCTAGAGCAAGCTCCCAGCTACCAAACTGGTTATTCAAGCGCTGTAAGTAATCAAGCGCTGCGTCAGTGGACTGCACAACATCGCGACGTTCATCCCGAAACACATTTTGGGTCAACCGAAAGTCTTTCCCCGTTGCCGGCATAAATTGCCACAAGCCTACTGCTTTGGCATTCGATTTCGCAGTCGTTACAAAAGCACTTTCAACAAATGGTAGGAGCGCAATCTCTGTCGGCATATTCCGTGCGTTTACTTCTTGGACGATATAAAAGAGATAGCGTGAAGAGCGTGTCATAGAGCGGTTAACGTAATCTGGTCGGGAGCTTAACCATCTCACCTGCTCTATCTCCAGCGGCGTATTCATCGGCTCCATCTGAAAGCCATCGCGTATGCGGATCCATAGGTTATCCGAGGGAGCGTAGATCTTGCTGACGGATTGATTCTTGAGGTTTACACGGGTAGCCCTAGAAGCTTTAGAGTTCGCTTTGGCAGGTGTATCCGAAGACCAGTCGCCAGTACTTGCACAACCTGAAAGTAGCGCAATGATCAACATTGCGACAGCAAGAAGGCGCATTAAAACCGGTCTTTCCAAGCCCTAATCACTGCCAATACATGGGCAGGAGTGGGCAAATCGTTTTCGCCAGAAACTTCTTTTGCCTTAGCAATCACATCTGCTTGATCGCAGCGCATAAAAGGGTTTACTTGCAATTCCTGGCCAATTGTTGTTGGTAGTGTTGGCAAGTGTTGAGCGCGCAGGGCTTTTGCTTCATCAGCCCAAGAGAGAAGATTCAGATTATTTGGCTCAACCGCTAAAGCAAACCGGATATTGGATAAGGTGTACTCATGGGCACAGAACACCAGAGTATTTTTGGGTAACGCTGCAAACTTTGCCAACGATTGAGACATCTGAGTAGGCGTACCCTCAAACAGCCGACCACAACCGGATGCAAATAAGGTATCGCCACAAAAGAGCATCGGCTCAAGCACGTTGGCCTGCATGTTTGCAAAATACGCGATATGACTTAATGTATGTCCAGGAACCTCAAATACTTTGAGGCTGATGCGTGGCACAGCAATCTCAATCTTGTCGCCTTCCATTGCGACTTCGGTTCGCCCAGGAATATCGTTACCAGCAGGTCCGTATACCGGAATAGACGCTCCAAAACAGTCCAATAGAGTCAGAATACCGCCAGTATGGTCTGCATGGTGATGGGTGATCAAAAGTCCAGTCAGGGTGAGCTGATTTTGCAAAAGATACTCAATGACTGGGGAGGCATCGCCTGGATCGACGACCAAGGCAGAGTGTCCATCGTGGATGCACCAGATGTAGTTGTCATCAAAAGCCGGGATGGGCCAAACTTGCAATAAAGTATTCTTATCCATAGACCGATGATACCAACCCCACCTATCCCCTCGCAGATGCCTACGCCCCCATGGAGTTCATGGGAGAAATGGCTGGAATCCCCACCAGGACGCTATGTGCTGGGTTGGGAGCAAAAATGCTGCGATCAAATCGTAGCAGATGTTTTTGGCTTTCATGCGGTGCAAATTGGTATGCCGCAAATCAATACCTTAAACGAAAACCGTATGCCTCTCCAAGCGCTTTTAATGCATACGCAAGATAGTCACCAATACGCCGCTCGTTTTAATTGGCATCTCATTGAAGGCAATTACGAAGAACTTCCTTTTGCAAGCGAAAGTTTGGATTTAGTGGTGCTTCCTCACGTTCTCGAGTTTGCCGCCGATCCCCATCAAATCCTGCGTGAAGTCGATCGTGTATTGCGTCCTGAAGGAAGGTTGATCATTTCTGGATTCAATCCGGCCAGCTTGTGGGGTGCTCGTCAATACTTAAGCAGACTTATTGGCAATCCTTACCTTCCTCGAGATGGTCAATTCATTAGCCTCATCCGCGTAAAAGACTGGCTACAACTGCTCAATTTCTCTTTAGACCGGGGTCATTTTGGTTGTTACAAGTTTCCCCTCCAAGGCCAATCCTCTATGGCCCGAATGGATTTCCTAGAATCCATGGGCAATCGTTGGTGGCCAATATTTGGCGCAGTGTTCTTGCTCTCTGCTATTAAACGTCAGCAAGGTATGCGCTTGGTTGGTCAAATAACGCCGGTTCGCATCCCCGCCATTCAACAACTCAGCCCAGCGGCAGAGCGTCAGCAACTCAAAAAAATGCATGACACAGTAAATTAAGACATGACTCAACATCAATCTAGCCAAACTCCCCATATCGTCATTTATACGGATGGTGCCTGCAAAGGTAACCCAGGACCCGGTGGTTGGGGCGCAGTCTTGCGTTCGGGGGCCCATGAAAAACATCTTCATGGCGGAGTAAAACTCACCACTAATAATCGCATGGAGATTAGCGCAGTGATATTTGCCTTGCGCGCACTAAAGCAACGTAGCACCGTTGAGTTATGGACTGACTCTCAATATGTCCAAAAAGGGGTCACGGAGTGGCTTGAGGGCTGGAAAAAACGTGGCTGGAAAACGGCCAGCAAAGATCCCGTGAAAAACGCGGATCTATGGCAGGAATTGGACGCCCTGCTACCCAACCATGATATTTCCTGGCACTGGGTTCGGGGCCATAACGGTCATCCTGGCAATGAGCTAGCCGACCTCTTAGCCAATAAAGGGGTTGAGGAGTTTCTAGGCTAGTGACTATAGAGGCCTAAGGGCGCTATTTTGACGCTCTTGTGAGAGAATGAGCAGGATAAAAATGCCTCAAAACAGCACTAGAAACGTACCAGCAACCCATAAAACCTAGAAAACGAGACTGTGTCAAAAATCGAATCCTCTCTCGACCAATTGTTTGCCAAATTAGTGCAGATCAAAAATATTGGTAAAGCGCGTCTATGCACACTGTGGAAACAGTACTCTCCGCATCTCAGTAAATTAAAAACGATTGATTACGCGACCGCAAAAAGCTTTGTCATTCAATTTAAGTGGCGCATTTTGCTAGTACTGATCGTTTTATATGTGGGCGGCAAAACATATGACTATTTTTTTCCCTCTTCCAATAAGTCTGGTGGTCCAGTCACGGTAAGCTCCATCGTAGTTGAGAAAAGAGATGTGCCATTGATCATTGACGCCACTGGCACTATCGTCTCAGCAAGCATTGTGGATATTCGCCCAATGGTGACAAATACCGTTGCCAAAATTGAAGTGAAAGATGGTCAAGAAGTTAAAGCGGGTGATCTCCTATTTACGCTAGATGATCGCAACGACAAAGCCAATTACGAAAAGCTCAAAGCTCTGGCTGATGATGCTCAAAAGCAATATCTGCGCGCCAAAGAATTGGTTGCCAAGAACTTTATCTCTAAAGCAGGTCTCGAAACCACCCTCGCCAATTCCAAGTCTGCCCAGGCCGCAGGAAGGGCCGCTGAAGTGCAGCTGTCGTTTGATTACATCCGTTCTCCGATTGATGGACGTGCCGGCATTGTCAATGTGTTCCCAGGATCATTAGTACAAGCGAGCAACGTTGTATCAACTGCAACCAACTCCACTGCCACCTCTAGTGTTGGCTCGATGGTGACCATTACCCAGTTAAACCCAATCAACGTGCAATTCGTGATTCCGGAGAAAGATATTCCGATCATGCTCGAGAACCAACTCGATGGCGATGCAATGGCTGTAAAAGTGACTGTTGGTGAAAGCGGTCAAAAGACCTATAACGGCAAAGTCCTTGTGATCGATAACCAAGTCGATCCTTCTATTGCCGCAGTGCGTGTCAAAGCGCAAATCCCTAATGACGATAAAACGCTTCTCCCAGGTCAATTTGCCCGCGTCTCTTTAATTGCAAATACCTTGAAAGATGCCTTATCCATTCCATCGCAAGCGGTAGTCATTAATCCACGAGGTAAGTTGGTTTATGTCATCGATAAGGATGGTAAAGCAGTCTCCAAGCCAGTGAAGGTGGTATATGAGTATCAAGGGTCTTCTGTTGTCACTGGTATAGAAGCTGGCGATAGAGTGGTAGTCGAAGGTAAGCAGAACTTACGCCCTGGCAGCAAAGTTCGTGAAGCAAAATCCGGTACACCTTTAACCCCTAGCACCACTCAAAAATGACACTCTCAGAGTTATGCATACGACGCCCCGTCATGACGGTGTTGCTGTCGGTCGCAACGGTGATTGCAGGTGCAGTAGCCTATATCAATATTCCTGTAGCTGCCCTTCCTAGCTTTAATACACCGGTAATTTCGGTGAGCGCTTCATTGCCAGGCGCCTCTCCAGAGAATATGGCTGCTTCGGTAGCACTGCCGCTTGAAAAAGAATTCTCAACGATTGATGGCATCTCCGTCATTAGCTCTACAAACTCTTTGGGTAGCACTAGCATTACTCTAGAGTTTAATAACGACCGTGATATCGACAAAGCAGCAGTCGATGTTCAAGCAGCCCTCTTGCGCGCGCAGAAACGTTTACCGATTGAAATGACGGTACCGCCCTCCTATCGCAAGATTAATCCCGCAGATACCCCAGTTTTAGTAGTGCGCATGAGCTCACCCTCTATCAGCCTCTCTGAAATCAATCAATATGCAGAAAACTTAGTCTCTCCCAATTTATCCACCATTAGTGGTGTAGCCCAAGTTCTCGTTTATGGTGCAAAACGCTACGCAGTTCGCATTCAAGTCCATCCAGATGCTTTAGCCAATCGCAATCTAACGATTGATGACATTGCGGTTGCTGTAAATAAGGCGAACTCCAATAGTCCAGTGGGCGTATTGGATGGTCCCCGCCAGTCCATAACGATTTATGCCAATCCCCAGTTAGTACAAGCCCAAGAGTTTGGGAATCTCATCATCAGCCAAAAAAATGGTTTACCGATTTACCTCAGAGATGTTGCTGAGGTCATTGAATCCTATGAGGATGTTAAAACTTTAGCTAGCTCCAATGGTGAACGTTCAATTGCTGTTGCGATCCTTCGTCAACCTGGAGCCAATACGGTTGAGGTAGTGAAGGCTGTTAAGCAATTACTCCCTCAACTACAAAAACAAATGCCTGAGTCAATCAAACTCACTTTACTAAATGACCGCTCGATTTCTATCATTGAAGCAATCCATGACGTTAATGTGACCCTTGCGCTCACAGTTTTATTAGTGGTCTTGGTGATCTTTTTATTCTTAAAGCATCTTGCTGCAACGATTATTCCTTCGATTAGCTTGCCGATATCCTTAATTGGCGCATTTTTCTTGTTGTACTTTCTCGGCTACAGCTTAGACAATATCTCGTTGTTAGGCATCACGCTGGCAGTAGGCTTGGTGGTCGACGATGCGATTGTGGTTCTTGAAAACATCATGCGCTATGTTGAACAAGGCATGGATCCACTGAAGGCATCACTAAAAGGTAGCAAAGAGGTTGGCTTTACCATCATCTCAATCTCCCTCTCTTTGGTGGCTGTGTTCATTCCGCTTTTCTTTATGCCAGGACCGATTGGACTCTTGTTTAGAGAATTTGCTGTTGTGGTGTCTCTCTCTATTTTGGTTTCTGCAGTTGCATCACTCACAATTGTTCCCATGTTGTGTAGCCGCTTCTTACCAAAGCCAGGTACGCATCCTAAAGAATATGCTATCAACCGAAAGTTTGATCGTGCATTTGATTGGATGCTGAAAACCTATATTCATTACCTGGACCTGGCACTCAAAAATCGTAAATGGGTCTTATGGGGTGCGATCTCCACCTTTGTGATCACAGTTGTATTGTTTGTAAACAGTCCTAAGGGCTTTTTTCCCGAAGAAGACATTGGGCAGATCTTAGCTACTACTGAAGCCTCAGAAGACATCTCCTTTAAGGCCATGCTGGCATTGCAAGATCAAGCTGCTGAACTCGTCAATACCGATCCAAATGTAGAAAACTCGATCTCTGTCATTGGTGGCGGTGCAAGCTCAGGCTACAACACGGGACGAATATTTATCATCCTAAAACCTAAGGGTGAGCGCCAAAAAATGGCTCAGGTAATGGAAGGCCTGCGTAACAAGTTCAAAGAAATTCCAGGTCTACAGGTGTATATGCGTCCTGTGCAAAACTTGCAGCTAGGTGGCAAGAGCAGCAAGAGTCGCTATCAATTTACCCTGCAAAGTGTTGGCTTTGAGGGTGTGAATGAATGGGCAGATAAGCTCATGCAAAAAATGCGCACCGACCCAATGTTCAGAGACGTTACGAGTGACTCTCAGCTTAAGGGCTTAAACATCAAAATTAATATTGATCGAGAAAAAGCAGCTAGTGCTGGTGTGAGTATTGCTGATATTCGGACAGCGCTCTACTCTGCCTATGGAGAAAAACAGGTTTCAACCATCTATACGCCTGTGAATACCTATTACGTCATCCTAGAAGCTGCTCCAGAAGATCGTCAATATGAAGCAGATCTCAATAAGATCTTTGTTCGTGGTCGTGCGACTGACAAGCTCATTCCGCTCTCTAGTCTAGCGAGCTACACTAGGACTGTAGGACCTACCGCTGTGAACCATCAAGGGCAAATTCCGGCAGTGACCATCTCATTCAATCTAGCGCCTGATATTTTCCTGGGTGATGCAACCAAGAAAATCGAGGAATACACTAAATTAATTGACTTACCAGCCTCCATCATCACGAGTTATGGTGGTGATGCAGCGGTCTTTAAGAGCAATCAGTCTGGTCAGTTAATCTTGATCTTCTCTGCTCTTGGCGTGATCTACATTTTGCTAGGTGTTTTGTATGAGAGCTATATTCACCCATTAACTATTCTGGCTGGCTTACCCTCTGCAGCTATTGGTGCAATTTTGGCGCTACGCATATTCGGGTTTGAGCTAACCATCATTGCTTCGATTGGAATCCTATTGCTCATTGGTATTGTGAAGAAGAATGCGATTTTGATGATTGACTTTGCATTAGAAGCACAGCGTACACAAGGTCTTTCACCAGAAAAAGCGATTCGAGAAGCCTGTATTTTGCGTTTCCGCCCAATTATGATGACCACCTTTGCCGCGCTGATGGGCGCCATTCCTATTGCATTTGGACTGGGTGCTGGTGCTGAGTTGCGCCAACCATTGGGCATTAGCGTTGCAGGCGGACTCATCTTCTCGCAATTTGTAACACTCATCATTACTCCTGTGATCTACCTGTATCTCGATAAATATGCAGGTACCGGCCCCATGGAAATTCCACCATCTGTTCTTGAGGGAACCTAATGCGCCAAGTCATTCTCGATACTGAAACTACTGGACTGAATCCCGCTACTGGCGATCGCATTATTGAAATTGGTTGCGTGGAAATGGTTGGGCGTCGCCTCACGGATCGGACTTTTCATTACTACATTAATCCAGAGCGCGATATTGATGCAGGTGCTTTTGCAGTACACGGACTATCCAGAGAGTTTTTATCGGATAAACCAGTCTTTGGAAATATCGTTGAACAGTTAATTGAATTTGTAGATGGCGCTGAAATTGTCATTCATAACGCGGCCTTTGACTTGGGCTTCCTTGATAATGAATTTGCTCTGCTCAAGCGCCCGCCTTTTCGGAATCTTGCCTCCAAAATTACCGATACCTTGCTAGATGCACGGCAGATGTTTCCAGGTAAGCGCAATTCTTTAGATGCCCTATGTGAGCGTTTTTCCATTAGCAATCAACATCGCACCTTGCACGGCGCGCTCTTAGACGCTCAGCTTCTTGCTGAAGTTTATGTAGCAATGACAAGAGGACAAGAAGATCTCTCTATTGACTTGATTGATTACACCGTTGGCGCAGATGCCTCTGGTCATGCCAAGCCATTACCAACCGATCTGAAAATCATGGCTGCTAGCGATGATGAGCTAGAGCAACATGAAATGATCCTTGCCGAAATAGCCAAGGCGAGTAAAAAAGACCCTGTCTGGAGTGCGTCTAGCAATGCCTAAAGGCAACTACTCCTTCAGCATATTTAGATAGAGCTCCTCAAGATCTTTTACATACTGATGGGTATTAAACAAAGGGGCATTAAGCCGATTTGACTCTTGTTTTAAGCGGAGTTGCTTCAATACATCAGGATTTCTCGCAAGCTGTAGCGCTTTTTCGCGATACTCAGCATCCGTATTGACTACTAATTCTTGCATACCTAATGCATTAAGCTGACTAGCGGCAACACGGCTTGCAAAAGTATCGCCAATTTTCGTTAGTACTGGAACACCGGCCCATAGAGCATCAGCTGCAGTAGTATGGGCATTAAAGCGAGGGGTATCTAGGAAAAGGTCGATTAATCTCAAGCGACTCAGGTGGTCAGCCCTACTTGGAACGCGATCAGCAAAAATAATTCGGGCTGGATCAATGCCTATATCTTGAGCACTTGTTTGCAAATTGATGATTGCTAGTTCAGAAGGTTTTGTTAGCCATAAAACACTATTTGGCGTTTCTGCTAGTAGATCCATCCATAACGCAAAAATTTGCGGTGTAATTTTGTAAGGGTTATTGAAGCAAGAATATATAAAACCAGCTTCAGGGAGTCCCTGGCTTTGTCTTGTGGGTAAAGCGCCAAACTCATCTCGAGAAATCTTTGTATCAGCCGGGAAAAATGAATGCGGAAGATAGGCCAACTTTTCAGAATAGTATTCCTGTTGATCCTCTGGAACTACTATCTGATCGGCAAGTAAATAATCATAAAAACTGGCGCCAGTAGTACCTGCATAACCAAGGTAACTCAGCTGCACCGGCGCAATTCTTCGAGCAAAAATGCCAGTTCTAGCTCCAGCAGTATGGCCATTCAGATCAATCGCTATATCGAGATCATGCTCCATTATTAATTGATGAGCATCTGCATCATTAATTCCAAAAATATCATATGAAGAATCAAAAGCATTTGTTAAGGCAATTTCAAGAGAGTCTTGGACCCTTTTATTTAGAAAGTATCCTGAAACATGAAATTTAGAGCGGTCATGATACGGAAGCAAATTGTCCATCAAAATACCAACCGGATGATTTTTAAAATCTGTAGAAAAATATCCAATGCGAATTTTTTCATCTTTAGCTCGAGCCGGTATTAAGGGCCGTGTTGCGTTGATTACAGGAATGCGATTATGAATAAAAATTCCAGCAGCCTGTTTCTGTAATGCTGAGCCAGCTTCAGTCTGAAGCATGATAAATGGAGGAACTGCAGCTTTCCCCGCAGCGACCTCCTTCAATGCTAGAGTGCTTTGCTCTTCATTATTTGCCCAATCACAATGAAGAGATAAAGAATTTAGTAATTGACCCAGTAAAAACGGTAATTGAGGTTTAATTTCAAATGCTCGTAAATAATGTTTCAAAGCAAGCTCACCATGCTTTAATTCTGTTAAAGCATTTGCCTTGTTATACCAAGCCTCCCCATAATTTTGATCTATTGCGAGGGCTTTGTCATGAGATTCGCACGCCTCAGCAAACCGGCCCAAGTCAAATAATGCATTACCAAGATTTGTCCAAGCCTCAGCATAGTTAGGATTCTCATTCAAAGCTTTTTGAAAGCAACTTATTGCTTCATCTGGTCGCCCTTGATCTGCCAACAAATTACCTCGATTAGACCAAGCTAGAAAATATTTCGGATCTATTTGAAGCGCTTTATCGTAACAAAGGGTTGCTTTTTCATACTGACGTAGCTTTCCATACGCAGTGCCCATATCAGTCAAGATAGAAGCATTATGAGGAGCTAATGTATTAAGTTTTTCAAATGTTTTAGCAGCATCCTGAAAACGCTCAGCTGCATACTGTGCTTTGGCTAAATTCGTTAGTAGATCTTGATTTTTAGAGTCAATGGATGCAGCTCTAGCCAGTGGGTCTATCGCCTCAATAAATCGTCCTTGCATTGCCATTGCCAAGCCCTGAACCTGAAGCGTAGTTACATCCTTTGGGTTGATGCGAAGAATGGCTCGAGCAATGCGCTCGGCAGAATCAAGCCGCTGCTCCTGAAACTCCTGAAGCATTCTTTGGAGCATTGGTGTGTAGGGTTGAGCCATGCTTTATTGAGTCATTACATTAGATCGCCGCGGCAATCGCCTTACCCAGTTCATCAGTCTTGGCATTGCCACCCAAATCTGGGGTTAATGGAGCTTGTCCTGGGCCTGAGGCAAGTACTTTCTCGATGGCTGTAAAAATTGCCTTGCCTGCCTCTGGATAACCAAGATGATCTAGCATCATCGCCCCACTCCAAATTTGGCCAATGGGATTGGCAATCATCTTGCCGTAAATATCCGGTGCGGAACCATGTACTGGCTCAAATAATGATGGGAACTTCCCTTCTGGATTAATACTTCCGGATGGTGCCACTGCAATCGTACCAGTGCATGCTGGACCCAAGTCCGACAGAATGTCGCCAAAAAGATTACTGGCAACCACTACATCGAAGCGATCTGGATTCATGACAAAGTGAGCAGCCAAAATATCAATGTGATATTTATCGGTTCGCACATCAGGAAATTTCTTTGACATCGCCTCAACACGCTCATCCCAATATGGCATTGTTATTGCAATACCATTTGATTTGGTTGCTGATGTGAGATGCTTCTTTGGACGGCTTTGAGCTAAATCAAAGGCATATTTCAGAATTCGGTCGACGCCGTGTCTGGTAAATACGGACTCCTGGACAACAAACTCACGGTCTGTGTCTGGAAACATCTTGCCGCCAACGCTGGAGTATTCGCCTTCGGTATTTTCACGTACCACGAAAAAATCGATATCTCCAGGCTTACGATTGGCTAGTGGGCAAGGTACACCAGGCAATAGGCGTACAGGACGTAAGTTGACATATTGGTCAAAGCCACGGCGGAACTGAATCAAGCTACCCCAAAGCGATACATGATCAGGCAAGATATCGGGCATACCCACTGCGCCAAAAAAGATGGCATCGTACTTCATCAAAGTATCAAACCAATCATCCGGCATCATCTTGCCATGTTTTAAATAGTAGTCGCAGCTTGCAAAATCAAAATGATCGAACTGCATACCTAAATTAAATTTGCGATTGGCTGCCTCTAGTGCGCGGACACCCTCAGGCATCACTTCTTTTCCGATACCATCGCCTGGAATAACGGCAATTTTTGGATTCTTAAAGATTTTTTTTGCGTTCATAGTTTTATGTCTCCAAAAAATAATGTTTCTAATTAAATGTATTAACTAATCGCTCGACGAATATCATCTGTAGTTTTGCTGCCCTTGCCAACAGACTCACTATCGTGATTGCTCGTATTTTCAATAGTCTCCAGCGCCGCCTCTTCCATCCTAATATTATCCTTCGGACAAATCGGCGCGCCATAACTCGCCCACTTCTTTAGTAAAGTGACCTCATAACCACATTGACCGCACTTAGCTTTACTTCTGCTTGCATTGCTCGGTCTTGGTGGAGGAAAAACAATAGCCTGATGTGGATAAGGACCCAGCTCCTGACTAATCATCATCAGCTTCACAGTCAATTCTTCGGTAGCATGCGCCATCCTAGCTGGCCCCTCAAGGCCGACTGTTTGTGCAATCCCCTTGAAATCCTCTCCATGACCACTAAAGCAGTCATCTACAGCATGACACAGCTCATGCACCAAGGTATCCAATAATTGAACGGGATCATCTAACTTAGGAGAAATAAAAATCTCATTCACCCCTCCGCCTGAACGCTCACGAGGCCAACATTGACCTAAGGTCGTGCGAGGACTGCTGGAGGCAGGGAACCCGCAAGAGACTCTCACTGGCGGTATGGCGTACCCTGCTTTAGAAAACACGGGTTCAAGATGCTTAACAGCATCCTCAAGCCATGCTTCTCGTACTGAATGTTGCTTCATATTGTGTTAACTATCTAATCGAAAAAACGTAAATATCGATGATACGACATCGACTCCTGGGCTTTGCTTGACCAGAACTTAATCCAAAGTGATGTGCGCGGCTTTGATTGCTTTGCTCCAATAGGGCAACTCTTTCTTTAGCAAAGCATCTGTTGCTGTGGGATTGAGATAGCGTAGTTCCACGCCAGCAGCATCTGCACGCTCCTTCACTTCTGGGAGCCCCAAACTTTGCTTCACGGAGTCCGTTAACTTGGCAATAACCCGGGCTGGAGTTCCTGCGGGGGCATACAAAGCTACCCAGGACTCCAATTGAAATGTGGGTAAACCAGCCTCTATGGTAGTGGGTACATTTGGCATGCCTGGATGACGAGTTTTACCAGTAACAGCTAAACCTTTGAGTTTGCCGCTTTGGATATGCTGCATCAGCGAAGGTGGCGTGGAAATAAATACTTGAACTTGACCGGCAAGGACATCCTGGATCGCTGCACCAGATCCTTTGTATGGCACATGGACCATATCAACCCCGGTTGTTTGCTTAAAGATCTCAGTACCAACATGGGAGACAGAACCATTGCCTTGCGAAGCATAATTTAACTTGCCGGGATTGGCTTTTGCGTAAGCAATAAACTCAGTTAGGTTATTGACTGGCACAGATGGATGCACTGCAATCACATTCGTAGAGACTGTTAATAAAGCTACTGGTGAAAAATCTTTAATTGGATCCCAGGGCAATTTATCCATTAATGCTGGATTACCTACGTGATAGCCGGAATAGGAAATCAACAAGGTATAGCCATCCGGCTTGGCTTTAGCAACATACTGATAAGCAGTATTTCCACTAGCACCAGGTTTATTGTCCACAATCACGGGCTGCCCAATCACACGACTGAATGGTTCACTTAAGAGTCGCGCAGAAGTATCTACCAGACCTCCAGGAGGATTGGGAACCACCAAGGTAATCGGACGATCCGGAAAGGTTTGTGCCATACCCAGCTGCGCTGCAAGCGCTACAGTAAGCGCTACTAAGGTATTGCGAAATAAACATAGGTATGCCATTGATGTCTCCACAAGTCTTTTTATCGTTGCCCAACCTTCACACTACCAAACACAGCCTGAGCTTCCCGGGGTAAACAACGCCAATAACGCTCATTGGCCACGACCTTGCCATCCAAGGCTGCAGCTGCTTCCCAAGCCCAACGGGGTTTATATAAAAATGCTCTAGCCAGGGCAATTAAATCTGCATCCCCATCTTGCAAAATTGCTTCTGCCTCATGTGGATCGGTAATGAGACCTACCGTCATCGTTGGTAAGCCAGATTGCTCTTTGACAACTTTTGCAAAAGGGACCTGATATCGAGGGCCTAACTGAATGCTTTGTTTTGGTGAAATGCCGCCTGAAGAAATATGCACAAAATTGCAACCCAAGGGTTTTAATTGCTGGGCAAAATTGGCTGTCTCTTCTGGAGTCCATCCACCTTCTAACCAATCACTAGCTGAAATCCGAATACCCAATACCCCTTGATAAGCAGCCCTCACAGCGGCAAATAATTCCAAAGGAAACCGAATGCGGTTTTCAAAAGAGCCTCCGTATTCATCCTGACGTTGGTTGGAGATGGGCGATAAAAATTGATGCAAGAGGTAGCCGTGGGCCCCATGCAGTTCAATACCATCTACGCCGATACGCTGGGCTCGCTCTGCTGCCATCACAAAATCAGCAATAAGCTGTTTGAGTTCTGCCCTAGAAAGTTCATGCGGCAAACGTTCGCCTTCAAGTTGAGCAATCGCTGAAGGTGCGACCATTTGCCAACCACCTTGATCCTGTGCAAGGAGTTGTCCGCCATTCCAGGGAGTAGCACTCGAAGCTTTGCGCCCTGCATGCGCTAATTGAATGAAGACTGGTGTTGCAGGTGCCAACGCTCTCGCACGACCCAACTTATCTTTCAATGCAGCCTCAGTACGATCATCCCAAAGCCCTAGACAGGCTGGAGTAATTCTGCCCTCTGGAGTCACTCCGGTAGCTTCAATAATGAACAGGCCAGCGCCACCATTCAGTAAATTGCCCCAGTGCATGAGATGCCAGTCCGCTGCCTCGCCATTGACGGCGGAATATTGGCACATGGGAGCCACCACAATCCGATTAGCCAACTCCAGGGGGCCACGTGGGGAATTAAGGGTGTAACTTGAAAACAAGAGACTCATGGGGTGCCTTATAAAGCCAAAAAGGCTCAAAATAGACGAAAATTACCGTAAAGCGATAGAATACTTAAAAAGCAGAATATACGAGACAGTGAAGTCCTGCCGGCTAAATTGCCCCAGGGCTTTATTTATCCAAAAACCCCTAAATTACCCTAAATAAGAGACTATGAACGCACCTCAAGCCTTTGAATCCACCGTAGATGTCGGCCACTATATTGGCGGCAACATCGTTAACCCCAAGGATGGGCGCTTTGCTGACGTATACAACCCCACCAAAGGAATAGTAGCCCGTAAAGTGGCTCTGGCTAGCCGTGCTGAAGTCGATGCTGTTGTTGCTGTTGCTCAAAAGGCTTTCGAGTCCTGGAGTCAGACCAGCCCACTACGTCGCGCACGCATTCTCTTTAAGTACCTTGAATTACTGAACGCCAATCGTGATGAATTGGCTGCCATGATTACTGCAGAGCATGGGAAGGTTTTTACCGATGCTCAAGGTGAAGTCACGCGTGGCATTGAGATTTTAGAATTTGCTACTGGCATCCCTGAATTACTGAAAGGCGACTACAGCGAGCAAGTTTCAACAGGTATCGATAACTGGGTTATGCGCCAACCGCTTGGAGTGGTGGCTGGCATCACTCCATTTAACTTTCCAGTCATGGTTCCAATGTGGATGTTCCCTGTAGCAATTGCTTGTGGTAACACCTTTATCCTCAAACCAAGCCCAACAGACCCATCTGCATCTCTTTTCATGGCCAAGCTCTTGAAAGAGGCTGGTTTACCAGATGGCGTATTTAACGTTGTTCAAGGCGATAAAGAAGCAGTAGATGCTTTGATTGAAAACCCAGATGTGAAAGCGGTCAGCTTTGTTGGCTCGACTCCAATCGCTAACTATATTTATGAGCGCTGCGCTCACTTTGGTAAGCGTTCCCAGGCCTTGGGTGGCGCTAAGAACCACATGGTCATCATGCCTGATGCCGATATTGATAAAGCAATCGACGCATTAATCGGCGCTGCTTACGGCTCAGCTGGAGAGCGTTGTATGGCAATCTCAGTAGCGGTATTAGTAGGAGATGTTGCCGAAAAAATCATGCCAAAACTGATTGAACGCACCAAGACCCTCAAGGTTAAGGATGGTATGGAGCTTGATGCTGAGATGGGCCCGATCGTTTCCAAAGCTGCGCTTGAGCGCATCACTGGCTACATTGAGAGTGGCCTAGCTTCTGGAGCAAAGCTCTTAGTGGATGGCCGTGGCTTGAAAGTACCGGGCAATGAGAACGGCTTCTTTATCGGCGGCACTCTGTTTGATAACGTCAAGCCTGATATGAAAATTTACCTTGAAGAAATCTTCGGGCCTGTTCTGTCATGCTTGCGTGTGGCTAACTTTACCGACGCCCTGAATCTCGTCAATTCTTGTGAGTTTGGCAATGGTGTTGCCTGCTTTACTAGTGATGGGAATATTGCCCGAGAATTTGCTCGTCGTGTTCAAGTGGGCATGGTTGGCATTAACGTTCCTATTCCGGTCCCGATGGCTTGGCATGGCTTTGGCGGTTGGAAGAAATCCATCTTTGGCGACATGCATGCTTATGGCAAAGAAGGTGTTCGCTTCTATACCAAACAAAAGAGTGTGATGCAGCGCTGGCCTGAGAGCATTGCCAAGGGTGCTGAGTTTGTGATGCCTACCTCAAAATAAACTCTAGACTTTAGAGTCAAAAAAAATAGCGATCTCCGGATCGCTATTTTTTATCTTGCTTACTCTGACTACTGAAGCGTATTTTTAAGAACCGGAATCATGGGCATGGCCAATACGTCAATGCCCTCTTCCCGCAAAGCCTCTGCCTCATCAAGAGTAGTCTGCCCCCGAATGCTACGCTCTGGGGACTCTTTATAGTGAATCTTTCTAGCTTCTTCTGCAAATGAAGCGCCAACATCCTCTGAACGACCCATCAACTCCCTCATGCCTTTCAGAAACGCTGCCTGCACCTGAGCTTCAAGATGAGTATGGTCAGCACCAGTTAGGGCCACCACTTCACCGCTTAAGTGACCGGTATCGGCTTGGGCAACCGTTAACTCAGTAGAGGAGGATTTAGCAATATGGGGAGCAGAAGGCATGCGGGTGATTTCAGTGCTATCGCACACTGGGCACGCAAGCATTCCTTTGCCTTGCTGGGCAACACAATCTTCTTCAGAGGCAAACCACCCTTCAAAATGATGATCCAAAGGGCAAGCGAGGTTATAAACTTTCATAAAACCTATATAGGGGCAAAAGTACTAAATTCAATACCCCCATTTTAATCGGGTTTATAGCTCAGCTATTCAATTGGGCTTGGGCTCACTAAGCCACGGCGGTAGCGGTCAAGCCAGTACACTGAAATCGTCGTTTTGACGTCTGTAATCTCCCCAGACTCCACCCACTCAATGAGCCTCTCTAAAGGTGCTGCAAAGACGTCTAAAAACTCCTCTTCATCCAATTTGCTAGCCCCAGGCACTAAACCTTCAGCCAGATAGATATCAATAAATTCAGTGGAATACGAGATGACTGGATGGATGCGACGGATAAAGCTCCACTTTTTTGCTGAGTAACCCGTTTCTTCTTCTAGCTCACGCTTCGCACAAAACAATGGTGCTTCATTAGGATCTAATTTACCTGCTGGAATCTCAATACAAGTTTTGGCAATGGGATAGCGATATTGGCGTTCTAAAAGAACTCGACCATCGTTCAAGACCGCAACAATTGCAACAGCTCCCGGATGCGTTAGATACTCCCGAATAGCCTCCTGACCATCCGGCAATGAAACAGTGTCACGCTTCATTTGCAAAAAGATACCGCCGTAGATATCCCCCCCAGAAATACGATCTTCGCGTAAGTGCTGGTCGCCGCCTGGTAAGTCTTCAAATGATTTTTCAGTCATAGCTAGATACCTTCATGCAAAAGAATTTCCCCATCATACAAAACTTCAATGTCCATTGCGTGAGCCACAAACAATAAAGGCTCCAGTCAGGAGCCTTTATTGGTCAAATAAATGAATCTTAGGACCCTAATAGAGTCCGACGCATTGCATCCAAACATAAGCCCATCAAGCTAGAAGGCACTATGCCAAGCACTAGCACCAAGATCGCATTCAATCCCAATATTCCTCTAGCGGCTCCTGATCCACTGACGGTCACCTCATGCTCAGGCTCATCAAAGTACATGACCTTCACGACGCGCAAGTAATAAAACGCACCAATTAAAGAGGCAATCACCGCAATAATTGCCAAGAAGGTGTGTTCAGCATCAACTAAGGCCTCAAGAACTCCAAGCTTAGCTGCAAAACCAACGGTTGGCGGAATGCCTGCCAAGGAGAACATCATGACGAGCCCAATGAAAGCGTACCAAGGATGCTTCTTATTCAAACCCTTTAGACCATCTAAAGTTTCGCAGTCATAGCCTTTGCGAGACAAAGCCATTAATAAGCCGAAAGTTCCGAGTGTTGTTAATACATAAGTAATCACATAAAACAATGAGGCGCTAAATGCATGCTCATCGAATACAGACAACATGCCCAAGAGTACAAAGCCCATTTGCGCAATAGCTGAATAGGCCAACATACGCTTTACATTGGTTTGGGCAATCGCTGTAACGTTACCAACCACCAGCGAGAGGACAGCCAGCAGCACTAGCATTGGTTGCCAATCACCCAAGAGAGGTAATAAGGTATTGACCAATAAGCGGAACAATAATGCGAATGCAGCAAGCTTGGGAGCGGCAGCAATCATCAGGGTGACGGCCGTTGGTGCGCCTTGATAAACATCCGGCACCCACATGTGAAATGGCACAACACCAAGCTTAAAGGCTAAGCCAGCTACGATGAATACCAAACCAAAAGCCATGACTAGATGGTTAATTCGGGGATCAGCTACAGTTTTAAAGATTTCAATCAAATCAAGTGAGCCAGTCACACCATATAGCATCGACATGCCGTAGAGCAAGAAGCCAGAAGCTAATGCTCCCAAGATGAAATACTTAATACCGGCTTCAACACTCTTCTCCTGAGTGTGACGCATTGCTACTAGCGCATAGGTTGGCAGTGCCATTAACTCCAAACCGAGATACAGAGTCAATAGATTGGCGCCAGAAATCAATACAAATTGTCCAAGCAGTGCCAACAATGCCAGCGCAATGAAGTCAGGGCGGAATAAAGCTCGATCTGTGAGATATTGCTTTGAGTAAATCAAAGCAACCAAGACCGCTCCACAGGAGCAGGCTTTTAGTAAATTGGATAGTGGATCTGATTGAAATAGGTCATTCATTGCAACCAGGGTTGGATCACCTAAGCGGCCAACAAAAGCAAAAATCAAGAAAGCGAGCAGAATGATCGAGAAGAAATAAAAGAATCCAACGCCACGTGGGGTATGGAAAATATCTTGCTCAACTCCAGGAGTAGAGGCCACTCTCTCTGGAACAAAAACGCTTGCCACCAACAATAAACAAGTGGCAACCAGTAAAACAAGTTCCGGCATGATGGCGTATAGGTCGAATGCTTGCATTTGCGTTTACTCAGAGTTTGCTTACAGCAACATGCTGTAGCAGATTAATTACGGCTGGATGAATGATGCCAGTAAATGGCTTTGGGTAGATACCCATTCCCAGTACGCAGATGGTCAACACTGTCATCATGAAATATTCACGTGCATTGAGATCTTTTAATGCCTCCACGTGTGCATTATTGACGGCACCAAAGAACACGCGTTTTACCATCCAGAGTGAGTAAGCTGCACCGAGGATCAAGGCAGTAGCAGCCAAGATACCAATGACAAAGTCATAGTCAACTGCAGCCAAGATCACCATAAACTCCCCCACGAAACCAGAAGTTGCAGGTAAACCGCAGTTAGCCATTGCCATCAATACCGCAAAAGCGGTAAATGCTGGCATACGATGCACAACACCACCGTAATCTGCGATTTGGCGTGTATGCATCCGATCATATAAAACACCGATCGAGAGGAACATAGCACCAGCTACGAAGCCATGAGAAATCATTTGCACAATGCCGCCCTCAATACCAAGCGGGCTAAAGAGGAAGAAGCCGAGCGTTACAAAACCCATATGAGCAACAGATGAATAAGCAACCAACTTCTTCATATCTTTTTGCACTAGCGCTACTGCGCCAACATAAATCACTGCTACCAAAGAAAGGAAGATGACAAAAGGTCCAAGGTATTGGCTAGCATCTGGGGCAATTGGTAATGAGAAACGCAAGAAGCCATAAGCTCCTAGTTTGAGCATGATGGCCGCCAAAACTACTGAGCCACCCGTTGGGGCCTCAACGTGAACGTCTGGCAACCAAGTATGCAAGGGCCACATAGGCACCTTCACAGCAAAGGCCATAAAGAATGCTGCAAATAAGAGAATTTGTTCAACAATATCTAAGCGAGCATTTTGCCAAGCCAAGATATCGAAGGTATTCGTGACGTTGTAAAGGTAAAGCATTGCAATCAAGGTCAACAATGAACCTAACAAGGTATACAAGAAGAACTTAAAGGCAGCATAAATGCGATTATGTCCACCCCAAACACCAATAATGATGTACATCGGAATCAAGGTTGCTTCAAAGAATACGTAGAACAACAATGCATCTAGCGCACAAAATACGCCGATCATCAATCCCGAGAGAATCATGAAGGAAGCTAGGTATTGCGAAACCTTTTTATCAATAACTTCCCAGGCGGCAATCACTACAAAAATATTAATGAAGGCAGTTAAAACAATGAACCACACTGAAATGCCGTCAATACCAAGATAGTAATTAATGTCGTAACGCGGAATCCAGCTGAGCTTCTCTACAAACTGCATTCCTGGATTAGCAATATCAAAATGAATAACTAGGGGTAAGGTAGAAATAAACCCAAGGATTGCGCCGATCAGCGCTAACCAGCGAACGCCTGCAGATGGCTTCTCTGACCCATAAAACAAAATAATGAGTCCGAAAACAATCGGGGTCCAGATGGCATAAGAAAGAGTCATAGTGGCTACTTAAGTAACAAAGGCCTAGCGAACAAAAGGCAGGTAAGCATACAAAACCCAAGCTAGCAATACTGCTAAGCCTGCAATCATTGCAAAGGCGTAGTGATAGAGATAACCGGATTGCAAATGGCGGATGACGCCGGCAAAACGCCCTACAGTGTGTGCGCTGCCATTAACAAAGAAACCATCAATCACCTTCTGGTCACCGCGGTGCCATAAGATGCCGCCTATCCAAATGAGGCCTTTCGCAAATACTGCTTGATTGAAATCATCAAGATAGTATTTGTTATCAAATAGCTTCTTAATTGGTGCAAATGCTTCAGCTACCTTGGCGGGTAATTTAGGAGCCCATAGGTAACCGATGGCTGCAGTCAATACGCCAAGGACTACGAGGAGCAGAACCGGGGAAGTAAAGGCATGGATTGCCATGGCAATCGGACCATGGAACTCTTCTTCGAGTTCTTTCATGACTGGATGACGTGCAAGATCAATAAAGATTGAGTCACCAAAATACGTCCCGAATAACAACGGCGTAATCGTATAAAAGCCAATAATGACGGATGGGATAGCTAAGAGGATTAATGGCAAGGTCACTACCAAGGGTGACTCATGGGGTTTCTCGCCGGGTGCCAAACCATGATGTGCGTGATCATCACCCTGCTCTGCATGCTCATGATGGTCATGTGCATGCGCATCAGCGTGACCCCAGCGCGCTTTACCGTGGAAGACCCAGAAGTACAAACGGAATGAATAGAGTGCCGTAACAAAGACGCTCGCCATTACTGCGAAATAGGCAAAACCAGATCCTGGAATATGGCTAGCAGCAACTGCTTCAATGATGGAGTCTTTGGAATAGAAACCAGAGAAGAATGGTGTACCGATCAAAGCGAGATTACCTAGCAGCATCATGAGACAGGTAATTGGCATGTACTTCCACAGGCCACCCATTTTGCGCATATCTTGCTCATGGTGCATCCCTAAAATCACGCTACCAGCAGCAAGGAATAACAACGCCTTGAAGAACGCATGGGTCATCAGGTGGAAAATAGCAACTGGATACGCTGACACACCTAGAGCGATCGTCATGTAACCCAACTGAGACAAGGTGGAATATGCAACAACGCGCTTGATGTCATTTTGGACAATGCCCAAGAAGCCCATGAAAAGCGCTGTAATCGAGCCAATCACCAAGATAAAGCTCAAGGCCACATCAGAGAGCTCAAATAATGGTGACATCCGTGACACCATGAAGATACCAGCAGTAACCATGGTGGCTGCGTGAATCAATGCGGAAATCGGGGTTGGACCTTCCATTGAGTCTGGCAACCAAACATGCAATGGAAACTGAGCTGATTTACCCATCGCGCCGATGAATAAGCAAATACAAATTACAGTGATTAAATTCCAGCTAGTGCCTGGTAATGTTTGCGCTGCCAAAGCGGTATTTTGAGAAAAAATAACGTCGTATTGCATTGAGCCGGTGCTTGCTAGCAATAAGCCAATACCAAGAATGAAGCCAAAGTCACCAACGCGATTGACTAAGAATGCTTTCATATTGGCAAAGACAGCAGACTGGCGCTCAAAATAGAAACCAATCAAGAGATAGGACACAACGCCCACTGCTTCCCAACCAAAGAAGAGTTGGAGCAAGTTATTACTCATCACAAGCATTAACATCGCAAAGGTAAATAAAGAGATATAGGAGAAAAAGCGGTTATAGCCCTCTTCACCATGCATGTAGCCAATCGTATAAATGTGGACCATGAGCGACACAAAAGTCACTACGCACATCATGGTGGCTGTTAATGGATCAATTAAGAAACCAATGTCTAAATTGAGCTCACCCAATTGCATCCAACGATAAACGGTGCCATTGAAGTAAAAACCATCCATTACCTGGGACAACACATTGCAGGACAGTGCAAATGCAATAGTCACACCTAAGATGGTGACGAATTGACAGGCGCCATGACCAATGCGGTTACCGCCTAATTTGGTACCAAAAAAACCAGCGATTATCGAGCCAATGAGTGGCGCCAGCGGAATTGCGCAAAGAACAGGAATATTTAAGGTCAATTGCATGACTAGCCTTTTAGGTGGTCAAGATTGTCAGCATCAATGGTGTCGAGCTTACGGAACAGCACAACCAAGATTGCCAAACCAATAGCTGCTTCAGCAGCTGCCACAGTCAGAATGAAAAATACGAATACTTGACCCGCCATATCTCCTAAGTAATGAGAGAAGGCAACAAAATTCATGTTTACCGCAAGGAGCATCAACTCAATTGCCATCAGCAAGACGATGACATTTTTACGGTTTAAGAAAATACCAACGACGCTGATAGCAAATAGGATTGCACCAAGCACCAAATAGTGAGCTAGAGTGATATTCATTTCTTTTCTCCTCTAGCATCTTGTTTCGCAGCCATATCCGAACCCATTTTGACAATGCGCATACGATCAGCAGCAACGACATTGACCTGCTCATGAATATTTTGCGTTTTAGAGTCTTTGCGATTGCGTAATGTTAGTGCTACTGCCGCAATAATGGCTACCAAGAGGATCACACCAGCAACCTCAAAGGCATAAACATAATCCACAAAAATTAATCTACCCAAAGCGAGCGTATTGTTAGCGGCGATCTCTTCAGGCATCGCCTGAACCGGCACATTTGTACCGATGAAGCTGCGAATGATCACAATCGACAACTCCAGCACAATCACTGCGCCCATTAGGAAGGCAACTGGTAAAAACTTTTTGAAATCACGGCGTAAATGTTCGATATCGAGATCTAACATCATCACCACAAACAAGAAGAGCACCATCACGGCACCAACATAAACCAGAATGAGCGCCAAACTCAAGAACTCGGCCTTAAGCAACATCCACAAGCCAGAAGCGCAGAAGAATGACAGGACTAAGAACAAGGCTGCGTGCACTGGATTGCGAGCTGTGATCACACGAACTGCCGAAATGACGAGCAAACCCGCAAATCCGTAGAAGAAAACAGAAAATAATAAGGATGGATCGAATGTCATAGTCATCTTTGCTCTATCCGCTTAGCGATAAGGTGCATCTGCTGCACGGTTAGCGGCAATATCTTTTTCGTACTTGTCGCCAACAGCTAAAAGCATGTCTTTGGTGAAATACAAGTCACCACGTTTGTCGCCAAAGTATTCAAAAATATTGGTTTCGACAATAGCGTCAACTGGGCAGGCCTCTTCACAGAACCCGCAGAAAATACATTTGGTTAGGTCGATGTCATAACGGGTGGTACGACGAGTACCATCATCACGCTCTGCCGTTTCAATGGTGATGGCATAAGCAGGACATACTGCTTCACAGAGTTTGCAGCCAATGCAACGCTCTTCACCATTTTCATAGCGGCGTAATGCATGCAGACCGCGAAAGCGACTGGATAAAGGTGTCTTCTCTTCTGGATATTGAATCGTAATTTTTGGCTTAAAGAGATAACGACCAGTAATGGACATACCAGTCAAGATGTCTTTGAGCATCAAACTATCGAGGAATTGGGAAATTTTCTTAAACATGATTGATCACCTTATTTCCAGATATTCCATGGCGATACAACCCATGCACCGACAACCACCACCCAAAATACTGAAATGGGGATAAAAATCTTCCAGCCCAAACGCATAATTTGGTCATAGCGATAACGTGGCAATGTCGCCCGCAACCAAATAACGCAAGATAGGAGGAAAAAGGTTTTGCCAAATAACCAGAAGAATCCAGGAATATCGCGCAAAATCGGTAAATCAACAATTGGTAACCAACCACCTAAGAACATGATCGAAGCAACTGCCGCAATCAGAATCATGTTGGCGTATTCAGCTAAGAAGAACATCGCAAAAGACATGCCTGAATACTCAACCATGT
Organism: Polynucleobacter sp. MWH-Creno-3A4; assembly: GCF_018881885.1. Classification (NCBI taxonomy): domain Bacteria; kingdom Pseudomonadati; phylum Pseudomonadota; class Betaproteobacteria; order Burkholderiales; family Burkholderiaceae; genus Polynucleobacter; species Polynucleobacter sp. MWH-Creno-3A4. The sequence goes on along the minus strand of NZ_JACXSA010000002.1, from coordinate 46,347 downwards.
GTCCAGCAACAATCTCAGATTCACCCTCTACTACGTCAAATGGATGACGGTTGGTTTCAGCTACGCCAGAGATAAAGTAAATCAGGAACATTGGCAATAATGGCAGCCAGTTCCATGAGAGGAAGTTCAGTCCAATGCTAGCAAAGTATCCCTGCTCTTGAGAGCTAACAATGCTACTTAAATTCAGAGAGCCGGATGTCAGCAATACACATACCAAAGCAAAGCCCATCGCGATTTCATAAGAGATCATTTGAGCAGATGCGCGCATTGCACCCAGAAATGGATATTTTGAGTTGGAGGACCAGCCCGCTAATATGACACCGTAGACACCAATCGACGAAATTGCCATGATGTATAGAAGACCCGCATTGACATCAGCAAGGACCATCTTGGCTTGGAAAGGAATCACAGCCCAGGCAGCAAATGCCGGCATGATCACCATAATCGGCGCAATGAAATAGAGAACCTTGCTAGCCTGAGTTGGCGAAATGATTTCTTTCATCAAGAGTTTTAAGGCATCCGCAATTGGCTGCAATAGGCCCAAAGGACCTACCCGGTTTGGTCCAAGGCGGATATGCATCCAGCCGATCAGCTTTCTTTCCCAAAGGGTTAAGTAAGCAACACAGCCAAACATTGGCAAGACAATAATCACGATTCTCACTAGTGCCCAAACTAATGGCCAGAACGGCCCAAAAATCGCCGCGCCTTGAGTGGTGATGAGGTTCAAGAAATTATCCATCTCGCCCCTTACGCCTTGCTCACAGTTACTGGACCAAACATCGATCCCAATTTCGCACTCGCTATAGTGCCGGCAGAAATTCTGACGGCGCCTGAAGCAAGATTAACTTCTAATATCGCTGGCAGATCAACAGACTGACCTTCTTGAGTCACACGAACCGCGTCACCTTCTTTTAAGCCAAGCTCTGCAAATAATCCTGGATTCAAACCGACTTGGTTGCCACGCTTTGCATCACGAGTCAGCTGTAATGCTGGCGAGCGACGCACAATTTGATCGCCAGCATAAATATTCACATCAGCTAAGCGCTCCAGACCATTCAAAGCCAATGCATTGCTATTGGTAACGGAAGGATTTATCGCTTGATTACTTAAGCGAGTGCAATAATTTTCAGGAAGCGCTTCACCTAAAACTTCTTCGGGCAAGTTAAACAAGAAGCTATCTAGATTTAATAAACCACCAAGAACACGTAAAACTTTCCATGCTGGACGAGAGTCACCCAAAGGCTTGACTGAAGGCTGAACAGTCTGAGCTCTGCCCTCTGCGTTAACGAAAGTAGAAACAGTTTCTGTAAACGGTGTAATTGGCAGAATAACGTCAGCTACCTCAAGCAGATCGGCACTCTGATAAGCGCTCAATGCGATCACCGTATTGGCTTTTGCTAGGGCTGAACGTGCTTGCGTAGGGTTAGGCAAATCCGTATCAGGCTCAATATTCATGAGTAATACCGCCTTGCGATCACCAGAGAGAACGGATTGGACACCAGCACCATTTGCATTGACCAGTGAGGCGCCAACTGCATTTCCACCAACAGGCAAGAATCCTAAAGTAGCACCAGTCTGCTCTGCAATATATTGAGCCAAGACATGCAAGTCTGATGCCTGTGGATGGGCAATTGCAGCTGATCCAATGAATACAGCCTTGCTTGAGCCCGCAAGCAAACTATCTGCAATCTTTTGCGCTTGAGCTGAGACCGGGATATTCGGAGTGCCTGCTGGAGCGGAAACAGACTTCGCTTTCGCTACCGCTAAGGCTACTACACTTAATGTATTGAGCCATGCGCTTGGTGCAGTAGCAATACTATTTGCTGGAATGAGCCAATCATCACCACCCGCATCAATACGCATGAGCTGTAAACCACGTTTCGCTGCGCTACGAATTCTTGCAGCCAGAACGGGTTGATCTTTACGTAAAAAGCTGCCAATGATCAAAGCACGATCAAGTTCACTGACTTTAGCAATTGGCATACCTAGCCACGGAGCGCTTGATGCCGACTGAATATCAGTTTGACGTAAACGGGTTTCAATTTGCTTGGAACCTAAGCCACGTATCATTTTTTGCAAAAGGTGCAATTCTTCAGTGCTAGAAATTGGATGGGCTAAAGCACCAATAGACTCCGGCCCACTTTCTGCAGCGATTGTCTTTAGTGAATGTGCAACATAATCAAGGGCTGACTGCCAGTCAGTCTCTAACCACTTGCCACCCTGCTTCACCATTGGCGTTGTTACACGATCAGCGCTATTTAAACCTTCATAAGAGAAGCGATCACGATCGCTAATCCAGCATTCATTAACGGCTTCATTTTCCAAGGCAACCACACGCATCACTTTGTTGGCCTTCGTTTGAACAGTTGTGTTTGCACCCAAACTATCGTGTGGGCTAACTGAACGTTTGCGTGCCAACTCCCAAGTACGAGCACCATAGCGGAATGGTTTGCTGGTCAATGCACCAACAGGACAGATATCAATCATGTTTCCAGAAAGCTCGGAATCTACCGTTTGCCCAACAAAGGTTGTGATTTCTGAATGCTCGCCACGATTGATCATGCCCAGTTCCATCACACCAGCTACTTCTTGGCCAAATCGCACACAACGGGTGCAATGAATACAGCGGGTCATCTCCTGCATGGAGATCAATGGACCCACATTCTTATGAAACACCACACGCTTCTCTTCGTCATAGCGTGAGTTTGATTTTCCGTAACCCACTGCTAAGTCTTGTAACTGGCACTCTCCACCTTGATCGCAAATTGGGCAATCCAATGGATGGTTAATCAGCAAAAACTCCATTACGGAGCGCTGTGCTTCTACCGCTTTAGCTGAATGGGTGAACACCTTCATGCCTTGTGTCACAGGTGTTGCACAAGCCGGCAATGGTTTTGGTGCTTTTTCAACCTCGACCAGACACATACGGCAATTAGCAGCAATCGATAATTTCTTGTGGTAGCAGAAATGGGGGACGTAAGTACCGAGTTTGTTCGCGGCGTGCATCACCATCGAACCTTGCGGAACTTCTACCGTCTTACCATCTAATTCGATTTCTACCATGCTCACTTTAAGATGTCCCGTGCTCAATAACTTATAAAGGTTGTGCAGAATCTAAGCAGCGCTTATGTTCTACGTGATACGCAAATTCATCCATGTAATGCTTCAACATGCCACGTACTGGCATTGCAGCTGCATCACCTAAAGCACAAATCGTGCGACCCTGAATGTTTGCAGCGACGTCGTTGAGCAGATCCAAATCCTCAGGACGTCCTTGACCGTGTTCAATACGGTGAACAATGCGCCATAACCAGCCGGTACCTTCTCGGCATGGGGTGCACTGGCCACAAGATTCTTCGTGATAGAAATACGATAGGCGCTCTAAGGCACGAACCATACAACGAGTGTCATTCATCACAATCACTGCGCCCGATCCCAACATGGATCCTGCTTTAGCAATGCTGTCGTAATCCATCGTCAGGTCCATCATCTGCGCACCAGGAACTACTGGGGCTGACGATCCACCAGGAATAACCGCTTTCAATGCTTTGCCATCACGCATACCCCCTGCGAGCTTCAAGAGCTCAGCAAATGGCGTACCTAATGGAATCTCATAATTACCAGGATGAACAACATCACCTGATACAGAGAAAATCTTCGTACCACCATTGTTAGGCTTACCAAGATCTAAGTAGGCCTGACCACCAATAGCCAAAATGAATGGCACAGCCGCAAAGGTTTCGGTGTTATTAATTGTTGTTGGTTTGCCATACAAACCGAAGCTTGCTGGGAATGGTGGCTTGAAGCGTGGTTGGCCTTTTTTACCTTCTAAAGATTCCAGCAAGGCAGTTTCTTCACCACAAATGTAAGCACCCCATCCTGGAGAGGCATGCAATTGGAAGGAGAAATCGCTACCTAATATTTTGTCGCCCAAGTAACCAGCAGCGCGCGCTTCTTCCAGGGCTTCTTCAAAGCGTGAATACACTTCCCAGATTTCGCCATGGATGTAGTTATAGCCAACGGTAATTCCCATGGTGTACGCACCAATGATCATGCCTTCAATCAAAGCATGCGGGTTGTAACGCATGATGTCGCGGTCTTTAAAAGTGCCTGGCTCACCTTCATCGCTATTACACACGAGATACTTTTGACCTGGAAATTGGCGTGGCATAAAGCTCCACTTCAACCCTGTTGGGAAGCCTGCACCCCCACGACCACGCAGTGATGAAGCTTTTAATTCCGCGATGATGGCATCAGGGGCTACCTTGTCATTGATGAGTCGACGAAGCTGTTGATAGCCGCCGCGACTTTCGTAATCTTTTAAACGCCAGTTGTTGCCATTCAATCCAGCCAGGATCAGTGGTTTAATGTGACGGTCGTGCAAGCTGGTCATGCTGCTTTCCCTTCTGCACGGAGCTCATTTAATAGAGCATCAATCTTTTCTTTGCTCATGAAGCTACACATCCGCTTGTCATTGACGAGCATTACTGGTGAATCGCCACAGGCGCCCATGCACTCACCCTCTTTCAAGGTAAATGTGCCACAAGGTGTGGTTTCATTAAAGCCAATACCTAAAGTATCTTTTAGATAGCTAGCCGCAGTTTCACCATGAGTTAACTGGCAAGGCAAGTTTGTACAAATCACCAGCTTGTACTTACCAATCGGCTTGGTGTTGTACATATTGTAGAAAGTAGCAACCTCTTCTACTGCAATTGTTGGCATATCTAAGATTTGAGCAACAGTCTCAATCACTTCAGGCGAGACCCAACCTACTTCAGTTTGAGCAGCGATCAAGGAAGCCATCACAGCAGACTGCTTTTGCTCTGGGGGATATTTCGCGACGTTACGAGCAATATCTGCCAGCGTTTTATCGGATAGTTGAAGAGTACTTGTCATTAAATAATCCTTGGCACGCTGAATTAGCGGTCAATCTCCCCGAACACAATATCTTGGGTACCAATAATGGTGACGGCATCAGCCAACATGTGGCCACGTGACATTTCATCCATGGCAGAAAGATGAACAAATCCTGGCGCACGAATCTTCATACGGTATGGCTTGTTAGCGCCATCAGAAATCAAATAGATACCAAACTCACCTTTTGGATGTTCAACTGCGGAGTAAGCCTCGCCATCTGGAACGTGAATACCTTCAGTAAACAATTTGAAGTGGTGAATCAATTCTTCCATATTGGTTTTCATATCCACACGCTTCGGTGGTGAAACCTTGTGGTTATCGCTCATCACTGGACCTGGGTTTGCTTTTAACCAAGCAATACATTGTTTGATGATGCGATTGGATTGACGCATTTCTTCCATGCGCACCAAATAACGATCATAGGAATCGCCGTTGACGCCCACTGGAATATCAAAATCGAGACGGTCATACACTTCGTATGGCTGCTTCTTACGCAAATCCCACTCGATGCCAGAGCCACGCAACATGGGGCCAGTAAAACCGAGTTGCAATGCACGCTCAGGAGTCACGATACCGATATTGACTAAACGCTGCTTCCAAATACGATTATCTGTTAGCAGGTTGCAATACTCATCAACGTTAGCGTCAAAGCCATTGGCAAACTGCTCAATGAAATCTAGCAAAGAACCGCTGCGGTTTTCGTTCAGACGCTTCACGGCTGATGCGCTACGAACTTTAGACTTACCGTATTGAGCCATTTGATCTGGCAAGTCACGATAAACACCGCCCGGGCGATAGTAAGCAGCATGCATGCGCGCGCCAGATACAGCTTCGTACATATCAAAGATATCTTCACGATCACGGAAGGCGTACAAGAACACTGCCATTGCACCAACGTCAAGACCGTGACAGCCAATCCATAACAAGTGATTCAATAAGCGCGTGAGCTCGTCATACATCACACGAATATATTGAGCACGCAATGGCACATCGACTTGCAATAATTTTTCGATTGCCAAAACATAAGCGTGCTCATTGGACATCATCGAGACGTAATCAAGACGATCCATATAAGGCACGTTCTGAATCCAGGTACGGGTTTCAGCCAATTTCTCTGTTGCACGATGCAATAAACCAATGTGGGGATCAGCACGCTGAATAACCTCACCATCAAGCTCGAGCACTAAACGCAATACTCCATGAGCCGCAGGATGTTGAGGACCGAAATTGAGGGTGTAGTTCTTAATTTGTGCCATGACTTAAACCGGACCTCCGTACTGCTCTTCGCGCACGATACGAGGGGTAATCTCGCGGGCTTCAATCGTGACCGGCTGATAGACAACGCGTTTAAGCTCTGGGTCATAACGCATTTCTACATTACCGCTGATAGGGAAATCTTTTCGGAATGGATGACCAATAAAGCCATAGTCAGTCAAGATACGACGCAAATCATCATGACCCTCAAACAAGATGCCATACAGATCAAATGCTTCACGTTCAAACCAGTTTGCCGAGCTCCAAACCGGAGTAATAGATGCAACTAATGGATAGCTATCGTCTGGCGCAAATACTCTAACGCGCAAACGCCAGTTGTGCTGCAAGGACAGCAAATGGCTCACAACACCAAAACGCTGGCCACTCCAAGCACCATCACGGAAGTCTTGGTAATCCACGCCACACAAATCAATTAATTGTTCGAACGCAAGAGCAGGATCATCACGCAGCAACATGGCAGATTCAAAATAGGTATCTGCCTTCACAACTACAGTGACTTCACCCAAAGCAATCTCAATCGAAATGGCGCGCTGACCGAGAACCTTTTCAAGGTTGGCAGCCAATTGATTTAAACGTTCAGACATGTTTTAGGCCTTCCTTGCAATCGTGCTGGTGCGTGCGATCTTAGATTGCAACTGAATAATTCCATAGATCAAGGCCTCAGCAGTTGGAGGGCAACCAGGAACATAAATATCGACTGGCACGATGCGATCGCAACCGCGCACAACTGAATAAGAGTTATGGTAATAACCACCGCCATTGGCACAGGAGCCCATAGAGATTACCCAGCGTGGCTCAGGCATCTGGTCATAAACCTTACGGAGCGCTGGAGCCATCTTGTTACATAAAGTGCCGGCCACAATCATTAAGTCGGATTGACGTGGGGATGGACGGAAAACGACGCCAAAGCGGTCTAAGTCATAACGGGAGGCACCCGCATGCATCATCTCCACCGCACAGCAAGCCAGACCAAAAGTCATTGGCCATAAAGAACCATTGCGAGTCCAGTTGATTAACTGGTCTGCAGTAGTAGTAACAAATCCTTCTTTGAGAACGCCTTCTAATGCCATATCTATCACTCCCAGTCGAGAGCGCCCTTTTTCCAGATATACACAAATCCCACAATGAATTCCAAGAGGAAGATCACCATGGAGGCGTAGCCAAACCAACCGATATCACGCAGAGCCACACCCCAGGGAAATAGGAATGCGGTTTCTAGGTCAAACAGAATGAACAAAATGGCAATTAAGTAGTAGCGCACATCGAACTTCATACGCGCATCTTCGAACGCTTCAAAACCGCACTCATAGGGAGATAGTTTTTCAGCATCAGGCTTCGAAGGAGCCAGAATTTTTCCGAGGAACATGGGGACTAATCCCACCCCAATACCTACGAGGATAAACAGCAGAACAGGAAAGTAATAAGCGAGATTCAAAATGGTCCTGAGTTGTTTTTCTGGTAAATCGTCAAAACAGCAAATTATTAATTATTCCACTACCTACAACATTGATTTATAGCAAAAACTCCCTACAAATTCGTATTTTTGGTGCCGACGGCGAGACTCGAACTCGCACAGCCTAAGCCACTACCCCCTCAAGATAGCGTGTCTACCAATTTCACCACGTCGGCATCTTGCAAAACCTGTCAATTCTACTGCATTGCACCACTAAACTACGCCGTTTTTCGGACATCAAAATCCGTAAAAACCGACTTTTTTACTTAGGAACTGCAGGTTTTGTTGGGTCCTGCACTGGAGCGGCTGGAGCAGCTGGGGCTACCACTGGAGCTACGGTCCCAGAGAGGACGCCAGGACTGACTTCCTTTTTGTTGCCAAGCCAAGTAATTCCCAAAGTGCAAACAAAGAAGATGCCTGCAAAAATCGCGGTAGCGTGGGATAAAAAGTTAGCAGAACCACTAGCGCCAAATAAGCTGCCTGAAGCGCCAGAACCAAAAGCCGCACCCATATCTGCGCCCTTACCTTGCTGCAACAGCACTAGCAGAATCACAGCCAATGCTGAAATTATCTGCAACACGATCAATAAAGTCTTAAGCCATTCCACAATTCATCTCCAAATTAAAAATCTATGCCTGGCAAATGGCCAAAAATTCCTTGGGGTCCAATGAAGCGCCCCCAACTAGTCCACCATCAATATCCGGCATTGCAAACAATTCAACGGCATTATCAGGCTTAACACTGCCGCCGTACAAAATTCCAACGTGAGAAGCAACATCCTCATCAAACTCAGCCAATTGCAGGCGAATTGCCCGATGCATATCTTGTGCCACTTGAGCGCTGGCAACCTTACCAGTGCCAATTGCCCAAACAGGCTCATAGGCAATTAAGCAATCAGCCAATCGGTCTTGCAATACGCTCAATTGCTTTGCTACCTGCCCACAAACAACTTCAATCTCCCTGCCTGAATTGCGTTCATCAGCAGTTTCACCCACACAAATCACTGGGGTCATTCCACTATCTAAGACTTGCAATGCTTTGGCGGCAATCAATTCATCTACTTCATGCTGCATCTGACGGCGCTCTGAATGGCCAACAATGACATAAGTGCAACCCATCTGTTTCAGCATCGAGGCTGCCACTTCACCGGTATAAGCGCCAGAGATATGAGCAGACGCATCCTGTGCGCCAAGGCTCAGAAACGCTAAAGAACATTCCTTAATCAAGCTAGCACATTGCGCTAAATAGGGAAACGGTGGACAAACCGCAAACTTGCGTCCAGAAGGCATGCCACTTTCCATTCCGCGGGCAACGGTCTTGATCCAATCTTCATTACTAGCAAGATTGCCATTCATTTTCCAGTTGCCGATGACGATCAGTGGGCGCATGATGATGAGAATCTTCTAGACAGTGAGAATAATCTTGCCTACATGCTCAGAGGACTCCATCAAACGATGGGCATCTGCCGCCTGATCAAGCGTAAAAGTTTTGTAAATCACTGGCTTTAATTTGCCAGCATCTAGCAATGGCCAAATACGTGCATGCAACTGTTGCGTGATTTGCTTCTTGAATGAAACTGGACGTGGGCGCAAGGTCGAGCCAGTGATAGTTAAACGACGACGCAAAATTTGCCCCGTATTCACTTCCGCTTTTGAACCACCCATGATCGCAATGATCACAATACGGCCATCATCTGCCAAGCAATCAATCTCACGCTGTACATAGGCACCAGTCACCATATCGAGCACGACGTTGACGCCTTTACCATCAGTTGCTTTTTTAATTTCTTCTACAAAGTCTTGAGTCTTGTAGTTAATTGCTAAATCAGCGCCTAATTCAAGGCAAGCAGCGCACTTTTCATCGGTACCTGCTGTTACAAATACTTTATGACCTAAAGCCTTAGCAATCAAAATGGCTGTAACACCAATACCGCTAGATCCACCCTGAACCAGTAAGGTTTCACCCTCAGACAATTCACCACGCATGAAGACATTGCTCCAAACGGTATAAAAAGTTTCAGGTAATGATGCGGCCTCTTGATCTGTAAAACCTTTTGGATAAGGCAAGCACTGAGCAATGGGGGCTGTACACAATTCTGCATAGCCGCCACCTTGCACCAAGGCACATACCTTATCGCCAATTTTGAGACCAAAAAGATTATCAGCATGCGATAGATCACCACCAACGATCTCACCAGCCACTTCCAATCCTGGGATATCAGATGCACCTGCAGGCACTGGGTAATGGCCTTTACGCTGCAATACATCTGGGCGGTTAATGCCAGCTGCAATCACCTTAATGAGAACCTCGCCAGTTCCTGCAGCAGGAGCTACTGGATCTGGACGAGTGGCTGACACCAGCATTTCTGGTGCGCCAAATTCTTTGATTTCCATTACGCGCATAAGAGCTTCTCGCTTGTACTAGAGGATCAATGCTTAAGCTGTTTCGTCTGTAGCAGGAGCAACTTCAGCAACTGTCTCTGCATTTGCATCAGATGCACCAGCTAAAGGAGCAATTGTGCCACCCTCATCTGCCATCGCAGCTTTGAGAGACAAGCGCAAACGACCGCGCTCATCAGCAGCCAACAACTTCACACGAACCACTTGGCCTTCTGCCAAATAGTCTTTCACTTCTTTTACGCGCTCATTAGAGATTTCAGAGATGTGCAAGAGACCATCTTTGCCAGGAAGAATGTTTACCAAAGCACCGAATTCGAGCAACTTCACTACTGGACCTTCGTAGATTTTGCCAACTTCAGCTTCTGCAGTAATGCCTTCGATGCGGGCCTTGGCTTCTGCCATACCTTCAGCACTGGTAGATGCAATGGTTACAGTACCGTCATCTTTGATATCGATGCTGCAACCCGTTTCTTTAGTCAAGGCTTGGATAGTTGCGCCGCCTTTACCAATCACTTCACGAATCTTATCAGGGTGAATCTTGAATGACACCATGCGTGGAGCATGAGCAGACAATTCGGTGCGAACTGAACCCATTGCTTCTTGCATTTTGCTCAAGATGTGCAAACGACCTTCTTTAGCTTGTGCCAAGGCCACTTGCATAATTTCTTTAGTAATACCTTGAACCTTAATGTCCATCTGAAGTGCAGTAATACCATTCGCAGTACCCGCTACTTTGAAGTCCATATCACCCAGGTGATCTTCGTCACCCAAGATATCAGTCAACACAGCAAAACGATTGCCGTCAAGGATCAAGCCCATTGCTACACCTGCAACGTGCGCTTTTACTGGAACACCAGCATCCATCATGGCTAAACAGCCACCACAAACAGAAGCCATTGAAGAAGATCCGTTCGACTCAGTGATTTCTGAAACAACACGGATGCTGTATGCAAAATCTTCTGGGCTTGGCAGAACTGGAATCAATGCACGTTTAGCCAAACGACCATGACCAATTTCACGACGCTTAGGACTACCTACGCGGCCAGTTTCACCGGTAGCAAACGGAGGCATGTTGTAGTGGAACATGAAACGATCGCGGTACTCACCTTCGAGCGCATCGATGATTTGCTCATCACGGGCAGTACCCAAGGTCGCAACTACCAATGCTTGAGTTTCACCACGGGTAAACAATGCTGAGCCGTGGGTACGTGGCAATACGCCGTTACGAATTTCGATTGGACGAACAGTGCGTGTATCGCGGCCATCAATCCGTGGCTCACCATTCAAAATCTGGCTACGCACAATCTTCGCTTCGATTTCAAACATGATGTCGCTAACAGCAACAGCGTCTACTTCACCTTCTTCAGATAATTTAGCCAAAACTTCTTTAGAAATTTCTTTGAGCTTGTCTGAACGAGCGCCCTTTTGACGAATCTGATATGCCTCACGCAATGGCGCTTCAGCCAAAGCAGTTACCTTAGCAATGAATGGCTCATCTTTAGGAGCAGCTTGCCAGTCCCATTCAGGTTTACCAGCTTCACGTACTAGATCATTAATCGCATTAATCGCTGTTTGCATTTGGTCGTGACCATACACAACTGCACCCAACATGACTTCTTCAGAAAGTTGATTGGCTTCAGATTCCACCATCAATACAGCAGCTTGTGTGCCAGCAACAATCAAATCGAGCTCGCTAGTAGTTTGTTCTGTACGGGTTGGGTTCAAAAGGTATTGACCATTTGCATAACCAACGCGCGCTGCGCCAACTGGACCAGCAAAAGGAATGCCAGAAACAGCCAAGGCTGCAGAAGCAGCAATCAATGCTGGAATATCAGCTGGGACGTCTGGGTTAATAGACAACACATGCACTACAACCTGCACTTCATTCAAGAAGCCCTCTGGGAACAAAGGACGTAATGGACGATCGATCAAACGGGAGATCAATGTCTCACCTTCAGATGGACGACCTTCACGGCGGAAGAAACCACCAGGGATCTTGCCTGCTGCGTATGTCTTTTCTAAATAATCCACTGTTAGTGGGAAAAAGGATTGGCCAGGCTTTGCTGACTTAGAGGCAACTACGGTGCCCATTACCACTGTGTCATCCACATTAACGATCACAGCGCCACCAGATTGGCGAGCAATCTCACCAGTTTCCATTGTTACTTGATGATTGCCCCATTGAAAACTCTTCACTGCTTTTTTAAACATTGTCATTCTGATCTTCTCCAAATTGTTCACACAAGACTCACATGAGGATTGCGCTTGTCGTGGGATAACGCAGTGTCACGACAACACTGGAGCGTTTAAAGATTACAAGGGATGCCATTCCAGGGAGACTCTGATCAATGCTCAGAAACTCATTGGAATGACACGATCCCCTACACAAATAATCTACAAGCGCCCAAAAAAACATGCCATCTGCTTAAGACTGATTCTGCGAAGAAACAACCCTAAGATAGATGGCATTGCATACCGATAAGAATTACTTACGGAGACCTAATTTCTCAATCAATGCGCGATAGCGATCCAAATCTTTGCCCTTGAGGTAATCCAAGAGGCGACGGCGACGTGAAACCATCTTCAACAAGCCACGACGGCTGTGATGATCTTTAGCGTTAGCCTTGAAATGGGGGGTTAATTCATTGATGCGGGCTGTAAGCAATGAAACTTGAACTTCAGGGCTACCCGTATCGTTTGCGCTGCGCGCGTTGTCTTTGACGATTTCCGCCGTTTTAATATCAGCAACTGCCATTTTTAATACTCCCAACTTGCGAACACATGAGCTTTCACCCAATTTGTGTCGTGCGATTAACAAAAATAAAACAAAAAAGCTTTATAAATCAAAGCCCTCGAATTGTAGCAGATGAGGACTACAAACTAAGAGCCTACTTTGAAATATTGGTATGCTCTAGCAATCCATTGTAGTCAAATAAATAAAATATCCATATAAATCAATATCTTATGAAAATCTATCCAATTCTGCGTACTTTCCTCGCCTTGGTTATATTGGGTTTAGGCTTAAATCAAGCCACATATGCCCAATTCTCAAACCCTTTTAGCTCAGACAAAACGGTTGCCCAACAAAGGCAAGACCTCCTCAAAAAGAATGACGAAATTCTGCAACATCTCTACAAGATGAGGCCAAAAGTAAAAGAGCTAATTGACCAGTCACCTGGATATGCCACCTTTAGTAACTTTGGTATGAAGATTTTGATTGCAGGTGGCGGCACTGGGACTGGAGTAGTGATTAATCAACGTACTAAAAAGCCGGTATTCATGGATATGGCTGAGGTTCAAGCGGGACTTGGCTTGGGAATTAAGTCATTCCAAAATATTTTTATCTTCCAAACCGAAGCTGCGCTCAATGACTTTGTTGACTCTGGCTGGACTTTTGGTGGACAGGTCACCGCTGCAGCTAAATACGATAAAAATGGTGATGCCTTTCAAGACGCTGTTAGCGTAGCGCCTGGTGTCTTGATGTATCAGCTCACTGATGCAGGCCTTGCTGCTGAGATCACTGGCAAGGGCACTAAATACTACAAAGATTCCGAACTAAATAAGTAAGCACTCAGATGACGCGAATAGCCGCGATAGCTTATGGCGTCATCTGTGCATTGAGCTTGGCTTGACTAGGATCATGCAATTTATTTAAGGCTGATAAATAGGCCTTAGCCGATGCAGCAATGATGTCAGGATCTGTGCCAACGCCATTCACAATGCGGCCTCCTTTTGCTAAACGCACTGTCACTTCACCTTGGGACTGCGTACCAGAGGTAATCGCGTTTACGGAATAGAGCAACTGCTCTGCCCCACTTTTGGCGATCTCTTCAATAGCATTCAAGCTTGCGTCTACTGGGCCATTACCTTCTGCTTCTGAGCTGACTTCTGTATTGCCCATCCGGAAAGTGACCCGTGACTTTGGACGCTCACCTGTTTCTGAGTGCTGACTCAAAGAAATGAAGTGGTAATGCTCACCCTCTTCTGCCGCTGCAGAATCAGACATGATGGCGATGATGTCTTCATCAAAGATTTCTGCTTTTTGATCTGCCAAGGCCTTGAATCTTGCAAATGCTTCATTTAACTCCGCCTCTGCCTCAACCGTAATACCCAACTCATGTAAACGTTGCTTGAAAGCATTACGCCCAGACAATTTACCCAAGACGATTTTGTTTGTAGACCAACCTACATCTTCAGCGCGCATAATTTCATAGGTTTCGCGGTTCTTCAAAATACCATCTTGATGGATGCCGGAAGCATGGGCAAAGGCATTAGCACCAACAACAGCCTTATTAGGTTGCACCACAAAGCCGGTTATTTGAGAAACCAATTTGGATGCTGGAACTATCTGCGTAGCGTCAATTCCGCAGACCATATCAAAATAATCCTTACGGGTACGCAAGGACATCACAATCTCTTCCAAGGCAGTGTTACCAGCTCTTTCACCTAAACCGTTAATGGTGCACTCGATTTGACGAGCCCCGCCAATCTTCACGCCGGCCAAAGAATTTGCAACAGCCATACCTAAATCATTATGACAATGAACCGACCAAATGGCTTTATCAGAATTTGGCACGCTAGTCCGCAAGGTTTTTATGAACTCACCATACAACTCGGGCGTTGCATAGCCCACAGTGTCCGGAATATTGATCGTAGTGGCACCCTCCTTGATGACAGCTTCGACTACTCTGCATAAAAAATCCATCTCCGAGCGATAGCCATCTTCTGCAGAGAACTCAATATCTTCCGCCAAATTTCTGGCAAACCGAATAGAGCGCTTAGCTTGTTCCAAAACATCCTCTGGAGACATGCGCAATTTGACAGCCATATGCAAAGGGCTGGTTGCCAAGAAAGCATGAATCCGTTTTGACTTAGCTGCCTTTAAGGCATCAGAGGCACGCGTAATATCTTTTTCATTTGCTCTGGCCAAAGAACACACAATCGAATCCTTCACTGCAGCAGCCACAGCAGAGATTGCCTGAAAATCACCTTCAGAGCTTGCCGCAAAGCCGGCTTCGATGACATCAACCTTAAGGCGCTCTAATTGGCGCGCAATGCGAACCTTCTCGTCTTTGGTCATTGAGGCGCCAGGGGACTGCTCGCCATCACGCAAGGTGGTATCAAAAATGATTACTTTATCGCTCATCATTACTCTCCGGTTCTAACTACAGTCTTTACTAATATTCAACTTGAATCTAAAAACAAAAAACCCCAGCAAATTGCTGGGGCTGGTATGTGGTGGTTAATGAATTATCTAGATTTCATCAACTCAGGCCTTACCCGCCCCAAGCTTTAGGCTTAGTGCTAGTAGAAGAAGGCTGGTTAAGGAAAAGTGCATCAACATGGAATTAATATACCCGAAAATTCCAAAATTAGCTAAAACGCTTACCGCTGAGTCGTTCCCAGCCCCAAATCACATAGCCGGAGATGGAATACACCACAAATAGACCAAAAAGGGTCAACGGCGGGTTTGAGGAGATCAAAACAAAAGTGAGGATCATTAAAACCATGACGCCAAACGGTACGCGATAGCGCACATCCAATGCTTTGCCGCTATAGAAACGGGCATTGGAGACCATGGTCAAGCCAGCGTAGACGGCTATGAAAAAGGTAACCCAAGGAATTGCTGTATCTCGGACGGGAATCTTGTTATCGTCAGCCAACCATATGAATCCGGCCATCAATGCGCCTGCGGCTGGACTAGGTAAGCCCTGAAAAAACTTTTTATCAACAACACCCGTATTTACATTGAAGCGGGCAAGCCTGAGTGCTGCGCCTGCGCAATAGGTAAAAGCAGCCAACCAACCCCACTTACCTAAATCTTTGAGAGCCCACTCATATGCAACGAGTGCTGGTGCCACTCCAAAGGACACCATATCCGCCAATGAGTCATATTGCTCACCAAATGCACTTTGGGTATTGGTCAAGCGTGCTACACGGCCATCCATACCATCCAATACTAGAGACGCAAAGATTGCAATTGCCGCCACCTGAAACTGATCATTCATCGCGTTAACGATGGCAAAAAAACCACTAAAAAGTGCTGCAGTCGTAAACGCATTAGGCAGCAAGTAAATGCCTTTGCCACGTGGACGAGGCTTATCGTGCACCTCTTCTACTTCGTAATCAACACCATCACCTAAAGCGTCTACCCAATCACCCTCAGACTTCAAAATGCGTTTGTGTGAGAGGCGACTGCGATCTATACGGCCACGACGACGAAATGTACTCAAAGCGTATCCCGGTTAATCAATACAAATCAATCTAAGCCTGGCAGACGCGCCAAAGCCGTGTTTGTAGCAAATACTTTATCACCCACAGTAACGAGAGGGTCAGCAGTAAGAGGCAAGTAAACATCAACCCGTGAACCAAAGCGAATGAAGCCATAGCGCTCTCCGGCTTTAAGACGATCGCCCACATGGATGTAGCACAAGATGCGACGGGCAATTAAACCTGCAACTTGAACTAAGGTGACGATCTGGCCGTTAGCATCGATCACTACAGCATTGCGCTCATTTTCAGTAGAGGCTTTATCCAAATCGGCATTCACAAACTTGCCTGGAAAATATTGAATCTCTTTCACAAGGCCATTGATGGCACTGCGGTTAGAGTGCACGTTGAAGACATTCATAAACACACTGATTTTGAGTGCTTCACGTTCAGCATAAGGATCATGCGCTTTTTCAACTACGACAATGCGACCATCTGCTGGAGACAACACGAGATCACGACCCAGCGCAGGAATACGCTGAGGATCGCGAAAGAACTGTAGAACAAAAAAGAAGATGATCCAGAGCGGCCAAGACCAAGCAATACCGCCCAAAAAATGGACTAGCAAAGTCAGGGCCCCCACTAGTGCCAAATACGGCCAACCTTCTTTCGCAATAATGGGGTGCGGATACATCATCTTTGTTCTGAGCCTTTTTGGTTTACTACTTTCATTGGAATGCGGAGTGATCGGCTTAGTTCTTGGTTTGATCAACCAATTTATTCTTTGCAATCCAAGGCATCATGGCACGCAATTTTGCGCCAACAACTTCGATGTCATGCTCAGCATTCAAACGACGACGAGAAATCAATGTAGGAGCACCTGCCTTATTTTCTAGGATGAAGCTCTTTGCATATTCACCAGTCTGAATGTCTTTTAAGCACTGACGCATTGCGTTCTTCGTATCTTCAGTCACAACGCGTGGGCCAGTAACGTACTCACCATACTCTGCATTGTTTGAGATTGAGTAGTTCATATTGGCAATACCGCCCTCGTAGATCAAGTCAACGATCAACTTGAGCTCATGCAAGCACTCAAAATATGCCATCTCTGGTGCATAACCTGCTTCAACCAAAGTCTCAAAACCTGCTTTGATCAACTCTACGGCACCACCACAAAGAACAGCCTGCTCACCAAACAAGTCGGTTTCAGTTTCTTCACGGAAGTTGGTTTCGATAATGCCGGCACGACCGCCGCCATTGGCAGTAGCGTAGGACAAAGCTAAGTCACGGGCAGAGCCAGATTTATCCTGGTAAACAGCGATGAGGTGTGGAACACCGCCGCCTTGAGCGTAAGTGCCACGTACAGTGTGACCTGGCGCTTTCGGAGCAATCATGATTACATCCAAATCCGCACGTGGCTGAACTTGACCATAGTGAACATTGAAGCCGTGGGCAAAAGCCAAGGCAGCGCCTTGCTTAATATTGCCATGCACTTCTTTGTTGTAAACCTCAGCGATTTGCTCGTCTGGCAACAACATCATCACGATGTCAGCATCTTTTACGGCTTCAGCAACTTCTTTAACAGCCAAACCTGCATTCGCTGCTTTGCTCCAAGAGGCACCGTCTTTACGTAAACCAACGGTAACGTTAACGCCGGAGTCTTTGAGGTTCAATGCGTGTGCGTGTCCTTGTGAACCATAACCAATGATGGTGACTTTCTTGCCCTTAATGAGGGACAAATCAGCGTCTTTATCGTAAAAAACTTTCATGCTCTTTCCTTGTGTTGAAAATGTTGTGTTGCTTTATAAATCAGTTAAAAAATTAAACCTTCAAGATACGTTCACCGCGCCCGATACCAGAACCGCCAGAACGCACGGTCTCCAGAATCGATGCACGATCAATCGAATCAATAAATGCATCCAATTTAGCGCCATCCCCAGTGAGCTCGATGGTGTAGCTTTTATCAGTGACATCAATAATGCGGCCACGGAAAATATCGGTTGTGCGCTTGAGTTCTTCGCGCTCTTTACCTACGGCACGCACCTTAATCATCATGAGTTCACGCTCAATATGCGGTCCTTCACTTAAATCAAATACCTTCACCACCTCAACGAGGCGATTTAAGTGCTTGGTGATTTGCTCAATCACATCATCGGAGCCAAAAGTCACAATGGTCATCCGTGAAAGCGATGGATCTTCAGTAGGCGCAACGCTTAAGGTGTCAATGTTGTAGCCACGAGCAGAAAACAGCCCGACCACCCGTGACAAAGCACCGGGTTCGTTCTCAATCAATACAGAAATAATGTGTCGCATTAGAGATCCTCGCTACCCAAGAGCATTTCTGTAATGCCCTTACCTGCTTGAACCATTGGCCAAACGTTTTCTTCTGGGTCGGTCTGGAAATCCATAAATACCGTACGATCTTTTAAGCGAATTGCTTCTTTGAGTGCACCCTCAACATCAGACTTTTTCTCAATGCGCATACCAACGTGACCATAGGCCTCCGCCAACTTCACAAAGTCAGGCAAAGAATCCATGTAAGAGCTGGAATAACGCTTGTTATAGGTGAGCTCTTGCCATTGACGAACCATACCGAGATAACGGTTGTTCAAAGACACGATCTTCACAGGCGTGTTGTATTGCTTACAGGTAGACAACTCCTGAATACACATCTGGATGGAGCCTTCACCAGTAATCGCGAAGACATCCTGATCGGGGAAGGCTTTCTTAATGCCCATAGCATATGGCAAACCAACGCCCATGGTGCCTAAACCACCAGAATTAATCCAACGACGAGGCTTATCGAACTTATAGAACTGCGCAGCCCACATTTGGTGTTGGCCTACGTCAGAGGTAATGAAAGCATCGCCACCGGTGAGCTCCCACAATTTCTGGACCACATACTGTGGTTTCACAATTTGCGAAGCTTCGTCGTATTTGAGGCAGTCTTTCTTGCGCCATTCATTAATCTGATCCCACCAAGCAGCAAGCTTGTCGCCATTCTTGCGTGGACCAGCTGCTTTTAATTGCGCAGTCATCTCTTGCAATACTTCTTTGAGATTGCCAACAATCGGAACATCAACCTTCACGCGCTTGGAGATAACAGAAGGATCAATATCGATGTGAATGATTTTGCGGGGATGGCTTGCAAAGTGCTCGGTATTGCCAATCACGCGGTCGTCAAAACGCGCACCAATCGCAATCAACACATCACTATGTTGCATTGTCATATTGGCTTCGTAGGTACCGTGCATACCAAGCATACCCAAAAATTGTGGGCTTGATCCTGGGAATCCACCTAAACCCATCAAGGTATTGGTTACTGGATAGCCTAAGAGATCAGCGAACTCTTTCAACTCAGGTGCTGCATCTGCCAAGATCACGCCACCACCAGCATAAATATATGGGCGCTCGGCTTCTTGTAACAAAGCAACAGCCTTACGAATTTGCCCGCTATGGCCCTTCACTACTGGGTTGTAAGAGCGCATCTCCAAAGTTTCTGGATATACAAAGGGCGCCTTGGCTGCTGAGACATCCTTGGGGATATCGATCAGGACAGGGCCGGGACGGCCAGTTTGTGCAATGTGAAATGCCTTCTTCAAAACGAGTGGCAAATCTCTAACATCCTTCACGAGGAAGTTGTGCTTTACCACTGGGCGAGTAATACCAACGGTATCTGCCTCTTGGAAGGCATCTTCCCCAATTGCATAGGTTGGTACGTTACCGCTGATGATCACCATCGGGATTGAATCAGTGTAAGCAGTCGCAATTCCGGTAACTGCATTGGTTACACCCGGACCTGAGGTCACTAATGCAACGCCAACCTTACCAGTTGCACGTGCATAACCATCCGCCGCATGAATTGCTGCTTGTTCATGACGAACCAGAATATGTTCGAACTTATCTTGTTTGAAAATTTCATCGTAGATGAAGAGCACTGAACCACCTGGGTAACCCCAAACGTATTCAACACCTTCCTTGTGCAATGCATGCACAAGCATTTCAGCGCCAATCATTTCTGGGGGCGCTGCTACGGGATTTGTATTTGCTGAGTCTTTATTAGCTTTAGTAGCTAAAAATTCTGCGCTGCTTGTATTCATTTTCTTTCGTCCTTTGCAATTTTCGGCAAAAAATTGTTTGGTCTGTTCTGTCTCTTGCTTGTGGCCCGAGTTCGAACGGCGCTGCTACCGGAAAAACCACTTCGTAAATGAGAATCTAGGTAGTAAGCCCTGTATTCTATAGCAATCCCCTAAAATAGCCCAATTCTTACTGATTCAGGTCTAATCCATTGCATGGCATCAGCCCAAGAACTATCTGATTTTCTGAGCAGTGTTGAACAGCGGGCTTTCAAGCAAGCGGTATATGCCGTGCGTGACGACGATGCCGCGCTAGATATTGTTCAAGATGCCATGATCAAGTTAGCCGAAAAATATGGTGATCGCCCTGCTGCTGAACTTCCACTAGTTTTCACTCGAATCTTACAAAATCGGATTCACGACTATTTTCGACGCCAAAAGGTCAGAAATACTTGGGTCACCCTGTTTTCCAATATGGGTAAGAAAACCGATGAAAACGAGGATTTTGACCCCCTAGAGTCACTTTCAGCCCCAGATGACAGTGAAATTCACCAAGACGGCTCCCAAAAAATGGAGCAAAGTCAGCTTTTACAGGCTTTGGAGTCAGAAATAGCTAAATTACCTGTACGTCAACGAGAAGCCTTCCTAATGCGTTATTGGGATGAGCTAAGTATTTCTGAGACTGCCAAAGCAATGAGTTGTAGCGAAGGTAGTGTCAAAACGCATTGTTCTAGAGCAACACAAACCTTAGCTAAAGCATTGAAATTAAAAGGAATTACGCTGTGAAACACTTTGAAGAGCAACTTACTGAGATCCAGGCTGACCAATTTGGTCGGGCTAGTGCCGCCCTGCTTAGCCATGGCGCCCAAAGCCTGCCTACTGGCATCAAAGAACGCCTCCATGCTGCTCGCATGAAAGCCCTTTCCGTCAGAAAAGCAGAAAAGGTGCGCGTTCAAACCAGAATCTTGGCTGGAGCTACTGGCAATTGGGGTTCACAGTCCAGCGGTCTTTGGGATGCAATGAGTTGGGTAGCGCCCCTCGCTGTTTTGGTCTTCGGACTCATTGGCATTGCTCAGTGGCAAGATAACTCTCGTATTAATGACATTGCTGAAGTCGACGCAGCCTTGCTGTCTGATGATGTCCCTCCAGATGCTTATGCTGATAGTGGTTTTATGGCCTTTTTAAAACACGGTCCACTATCTGATGCTGACGACAGCGCTACAGATTCCCTATCCAGCAAATAATTAGTTATTTCATCAATGCCACTTCATTTGAAGTCTCTATTCGCTAGCCTCTCTAGCGCGCTAGTCATTGCGGTCTTTTGCTGCGGCATTACCCCTGCGATGGCCCAAACTGCTGGGAGTGCTGCTCATGGTAAATCTACCGCTATTCCAGAGAAAACACCTGACGGTACTTGGGAAAGTCTCAAGCCAGCACAACAACAGATTCTGAATCCGCTCAAAGACGACTGGGACTATATGTTGCCCGACAGTCGCAAAAAGTGGACTCAAGTAGCCAACATCTACCCAAAGATGAGCGAACAAGATCAACAACGCTTGCAGTCACGCATGGCTAGTTGGTCTAACCTATCGCAAAAAGAGCGTCGGATTGCACGTGAAAATTACCTCAGTAGCCTCAAGTTCCCAGCTGAGAAAAAAGCAGAGGCATGGAGCGCCTATCAAAAACTCAGTGACGAGCAAAAGAAAAAATTAGCTGGAGTTGAAGCTAAGAAAAAACCGAAGGCGGTCAATGCTCCGACATTACAGCAGCATGCCATCAATCCACAGACAACCCCTCCCCCGCCTGCTCCTAAACCTAGAAGCATGACGACTGAGGGAGCTCCACCAGCCTCTGATACCGGCTCGGCTTACTAAGCCTGCTTGTATTCTGGGGTAGTACCATGACACCAACTGAACTCAAGGCTTTACCAGCACCCCATTTTTGGCGACGGGTATCGTGCTCCCTCTACGAGCAATTGGTTCTACTGGGTGTGATTTCCCTTACCTTTCTACTTCCCAATCTGGGCTTAGGCATTTTGTTTGGCGTCTCGCTGCCCAGCTGGCTTACCTTCTTATATCTCTACATCGTCCTCGGGATTTATTTTGTTTGGTACTGGACTAAATCTGGCCAAACACTGGCAATGCAAACCTGGCGCATTCGAATAATTGATCTTCAGGGTCACACCTTAAATAGACCTCAAGCCCTATGGCGCTATGTCTATAGCTCCCTGTGGATGATTCCTTGTATTGGATTGCAATGGGCATTGCATTTAGAGAAATGGCAAATCATTGAGATGCTATTTACGGTTGCACTGTTCTTATGGCCGCTCACTATCTACCTAGACCGTAGAGATTCAGCACATCGTCAAGCCTTGCCAGACCGCTTTGCCGGAACCCGTTTAGTTGAGTTACCAAAGAACCTAGTAACCCTCTCGTAGGCACTCCATCGCAGTAGCAGCCTGAATCTTTTGTCCGAAGCGATACCCTGCCAATAAACAAGCAAGCACCCCAAAGGTAATGCCCAGCGCAAGGGCTTGAAAAAAAGCATGAAATTCAATTTCTAGTACAAAGTGCCCCAAAGCCCAAGCGGCAATTCCAGAGAATAATCCGGCTAAGGCACCAGCGGTAATACCAATGACGAGCAATTCAAAACAAGCGATGCTTGCTAAGGTTTGACGTGAGGCTCCTATCGCTTTTAATACAGCGGCATTTCGATAGCGGTCATCTTGAGTAGCAGCCATTGCGGAAATTAAAACCAGGACTGCTGCTGCAATCGTAAAGCTAAACAGTAAACCCAAAGCGGCAGAGAGTTTATTGAGCACATCCTGAATTTGACGCAGGGATGTTGAAACATCAACTACCGTTAGATTCGGAAAAGATTGGCTTATCTGAAAATCCAATACTGCTTGATCGGGGGTCTGATAGTAAGATGTGATCCATGACTGTGGCAAAGCATTTAGTTGAGCAGGCGGCATGATAACGAAGAAATTCACGCGCATAGAACTCCAGTCCAATTTGCGTAATGAGGTAATGGGTGCGGTGATTTGTTCCCCAGCCACTTCAAAAGTGAGCTGATCACCCATCTTGAGATTGAGGGTCTTTGCAATACCCGTTTCCATCGAAATCTGTGGACTATCTCCAGAGATCCACTGCCCCGCAGTAATACGATTACCAGGAGGTAATTGCTCGGTATAGGATAAATTGAACTCCCGATCTACCAGCCGCTTTGCATTGTCTTCTTTAAAGTCTGCAGAAGAAACTTCGCGTTTATTAATGGCGATGAGACGGCCGCGCACCATGGGGTAGAAATCAGGCTTACTAATACCAGCCGCCACCAGTGATTGAGTAATTGCGGATTTCTGTTCGTCTTGCACATTAATCATAAATCGATTGGGTGCATCGGGAGGAATATTGCCCTGCCAAGCACTCAGTAGATCCTGTCGTAAGAGCAAGATCATTAAGAGCGCCATTAACGCGATACCCAACGCGGTAATCTGCATGACTGCAAACCCCATTCTTCTGCTTTGCGCTGTAATAGCAAAATGGATTGAGAAACGCTGCGTCTGGATGCTTGCCAAGGCGTTTAATACCAAGTATGCGCAGCTTAGAAATACCAGAATTGCTCCGCCAAAACTGAATCCAGCCCAGAGAGCCAACTTCCAATCTTGTGCAGCGATGGCTACTAATGCAGCACAGGTGCCCAGACCACAAATGCCCACCCAAAATGAAGATGCATTGATGCTATTGAATTCTTTACGGATTAAACGTATCGGTGACACTTTTACCAGGGCCATTAAAGGCGGTCCTGCAAAGCCAAGCAACAAGAATAGTGCCAAGAGTGAACTCCACACTACTGGCCACATGGAGATACCAGGCAGGTTCGTCAAAATCAAATTGCCCAGCAATGAAGTCAATATCAACTGAACAAGGTAGCCTAGAGCCGAGCCCAATCCAGCAGAGACAATCCCCAAAAACACAATATTCAAAACTTGTTTTTGAAGAATCCATCCTGAGGTAGCGCCAAAACATTTCAGAACGGCACAGCTGTCTGCTTGCTTGATGGCATAGCGACGTGCAGATAGCGCAATCGCTACGGATGCAACCATGGCTGTTAATACCGCGATCAAGGATAGAAAGCGCTCTGCCCGCTCTAGCGTTTTACGCAATACGGGCTGGGCATTATCAAGCGTCTCAATACGTATACCTCGCAAGTTTTGCGACTCAATGGCTGCTTTTGCCCATTGTTCATAAGCAGCGATTTGATCATCTCGACCCGCGAGCAATAATCGATAGGTCGCCCGACTTCCCGGACCAAGTAATTCTGTTGCAGATAAATCGGCTAAGGACATCATCACTCGAGGCGCAAAGTTCATGAAGCCAGCACCACGATCTAACTCACGCTCTAATACGCCTGCAATCACAAATGATTTTTGACCAAGCTGCATCTGATCACCCAGCGTTGCTTGCAAGCTACCCAACATGGCTGGATCAACCCATACGGATCCACTGGGTGGGCTAGAGATTAACGGTGTTAATGGAGAGCCGTTAGCAAGACCTTGAACTTGAAGTGCTCCG
Organism: Polynucleobacter sp. MWH-Creno-3A4; assembly: GCF_018881885.1. Taxonomy (NCBI): domain Bacteria; kingdom Pseudomonadati; phylum Pseudomonadota; class Betaproteobacteria; order Burkholderiales; family Burkholderiaceae; genus Polynucleobacter; species Polynucleobacter sp. MWH-Creno-3A4. Next base: position 21,443 of record NZ_JACXSA010000002.1, on the reverse strand, counting down.
CGCAAGGGATATTGAGGACTCACTGCCTTCAGAGAGGCAAGCTTGCTCTGCTGCCCTACCGTAGCCATACTGGGGAAGACTACTGTTTGCGCTATCTGCAATTGCTTGCTGTGCGCCTGCTCAATGAATGTCTCTGGAATCGGTTGATCGGCAGCGATTAATAAATCGGCCGCCAATAACTGACGGGCATCGTACTGAAATGCCCTTTGCATACGGTCAGCCAAAAAAGAAACACTGGATAAGGCTGCGACCGAGAGCGTGACTGCAAGCAATAAGCTGATTAACTCACTAGAGCGCAGCTCTTGTCTTAAACCTCTGCAGAAGCTTGATAGTAACTGTCTCACATTACTTGAACGAGAAAAATTTGCCAACCAAATACATTGGTTGGCATCGTATGAATTACCGAGAGATTACTTTGCAGGTGCCTGACCTAAAGGCGGCGGTAAATTACCAGCATATTTATACAGCTGGGTCTCATACTCTTTCAAGATCTCAGCCAAGGCTTGTTGTTGACCCAATACCAATGCTGCAGGGGTATTGTCTTTCAGAGCAATACGCTTGGTATAGCTATTAGCACCGATCAAGGGATTATTTTTACCGCCATATTCAACGGTTAAGAAAAATTCCATACTCACAACAGCCTCGGGCTTAACGCGATAGTCGCCATAGAAATCATTGACAGTGACCTGCAAGCTATAGAAAGGAAAGAAGGCATTTCCTTGTCCAACCGCTGCTGAAAAAATATTGGCTTTGTTGAGCCACTGTCTCTCGGCGTTGCCAATCATCTCTGATGGGATCGCTGAATACACGTTATAGAAATCTTTTTCATAACGTTGATCACCTAAGCGATACACCAAAGACCTTCCATCAAATGGAGGTGCAACACTGACAGTGCCAATTTTTAACCAGAATGGGGTACGTGCTGTTAAAGGTGCTCCGGTGCGCTCGGGCATCACCATCCAGCTAGTTGGGGTCACCGGAGCGCGGGTTGGCAATGAGCATGCCATCAAGCCTGCAGAAAGGATGCCCCAGAATAAATATTTAATCATTTAGATGCTCCTGTCTGTCCTTGGGTACCGTTCGAAGGAAGTACGATCTTGGGAGGTGGCTCACCCCAAATCAAGCTTGCAGGTGACTGACTAGCAATCCGGGTCAGTTCGTTGAGCTGCTCGCTGGTTTGCTTGAGGTTCTCGATCGTATATTGAGTATCGCCCTGCATACTGGTAATCGTTTGACGTAAGGCCACCATCGAACCCACCAACTCTCGCATCAATACATTCAACTCATCATTATCAGTAACTTTCGCAAGGCGGCCGAGAATGACATTCATATTCTGAACAGAAACCGCTAAACCTTGATTACCCTTGCCATCTCCAGCCATGATGGTATTCAGATTAACTAGGAGTTGATCAAACTTTTGAGTGGTGCTATCAAGATCTATACCATTGAGTGTGGAAATAAACTTCTGGAGGCCAGAGAGAATTTCATCCGCCTGATTGGGCATTGAGGGAATCACTGGATACTCAGACTTCCAGTTGAACACCAGCGCTGGCGTGAGGTTTGCGGGTGCCACAAAATCAAACTCGACATAGTTCACGCCCGTAATACCCATGGACTTTACCCTGGCGCGCAAATTATTCGCAACAAACTCTTGGATTTGGTCTGGGCTCACCTTATCACCATAAATTTGCATCCGCACAACGACGTATTGGCGACGCTCATTGAAAGGAACATCCCTTTCATAGATATCGCCCGATAAGCCAATCAAGGTAACCTGACCAATTTTGACGCCCCTAAAGCGCACATCCGCACCCGTATCTAAACCAGTAACCGATTGCTTGATATAGGTTTCCACCATGAAGGATTTTTGAAAGATTTTTCCCCCTCCAAAAATCAATATCACAGCAATCAGTACGGCAATTGCTGCGAGCACAAAAACACCTAAGCGAAAATAATTGGGATTTGAGTTAGCGCTCATGCTACGTCCTTGCTCATAATGCGATTAAAGAATTGATGCACCCTAGGATCCGTACTGGTATCCCGTAATACCTTAGGATCGCCTTCGGCAATAATGCCTTTAGCACCCTTGTCCAACATAATGACTTTGTCAGCAATCGCGTAAATACTGGCAAGCTCATGCGACACGATCACAAAAGTAATGCCTAAATTTTTAGATAGGTCCTGGATAGTGCTATCGAGATCAGCGGAGGTAATTGGATCTAAGCCTGCAGACGGTTCATCCAGAAAGAGGATTTTGGGATCCAATGCCATTGCCCGAGCAATTGCAGCCCGCTTTTGCATACCGCCACTAATCTCGCTCGGCATGTAGGATTCATAAGGTAACAACCCTACGAGATCCAACTTGCAACGTGCCAATAAATCCATTTGGGTTTGGGTTAAATTGGTGTATTCCTGCATGAAGAGTGTCACGTTATCCAAAAGATTCATGGAGCCAAATAATGCGCCTTGCTGATACATCACACCAAAACTGGTCATGATCTTCTGACGTGCAGCACCTTGGGCTTTAGTGATGTTTTGACCTTCGATCAAGACATCACCAGACAGGGGCTGATAGAGACCAAAGAGGTTCTTTAATAAGCTTGATTTACCGCAACCTGAGCCACCCAAGATCACAAAGATTTCTCCGTTATTCACTGAGAAATTGAGATCCTTCATCAAAATATTTGAACCATAACCCACAGTGAGGTTTTGGACATCAATGGCGTAGGTGGAATTATTTGGCGCGTCCATTAGAAGCCAGTCTTGTAAGAAATAAAGGCGAAAATACCGTCAACCAAAACAATCATCACGATACTGCTCACTACCGCACGCGTTGCGGAGATACCCACCGCAGCTGCGCCGGTGCCTGTCTGCATACCACGCAAGCAGCCCATTGCTGAAATGACAATACCAAACAGCGTGGCTTTAATAAGACCTGAACAGACATCTTCCACAGTCACTGCGGACAACATACCGTTATAGAAATTCACAAAAGGAATGCCATAAATCAACATGGTGAGCATCGATGCAATCACGCTCACAATATCGGCATACAAAGTCAAAATCGGCGCAACCAAAATACCAGCCAGTACTCTTGGCACGACCAGAAAACGGATCGGGCTTAATCCTCCGGTTACCAGAGCATCAACCTCACTATTAACTGTCATGGTGCCAATCTCTGCTGCAAAAGCCGCAGAAGATCGACCTGCAAGCAAGATGGCGGTAATCAAAGGCCCCATCTCTCGCACAATTCCTAATGCGGCCAATGGGCCCACAAAGGAAACTGCGCCAAATTGCTGCATACCAATAGCAGCCTGGAAAGAGAGAATCACACCAATCAAGAAGGCCACTAAGCCCACAATTGGCAAAGCGGCAATACCCGCTTGAACGGCTGCATTGACGAAATCACCCCAACGCACTTCATTTGGGTGGCGCAAAGACCAAAATAGATCTGCTGATAGATGACCGGTAAATGAGACTAAACCCCGCGTGTCATCAATTAAGTTCTGCGCTGCCATGCCGGTACTCACCACAAAACTTCTTTGAGGTTTGACTACCGGAACTGGGAACAAATTCGCAATAGGGTCAAACTCTTTAAGCAGAGGTTGATAGCGAGGATCTAACCCGACAATCGAAAATGTTCCACCAGCAGCTTGCTGCATTTTTTCAAGATCGATCAGAAAAGCAATTCCAGCACCATCAAATGAAGAAATGGCTGTGGCATCAAAAATGAGATTGTGTTGACCAGCAGTCTTTAACCACGCATCTTGTTGTTGACGAATCTGGGTCCAGACATCTGCAAGGGTGTAGACATCCACTCTGCCGGTAATGACCACTTTTGCATTTTCAGAGTTGGACTGCTCCCACTTCGCTATCGAAGTTTTTCCAGTAGAAGAGTCAGGAGTCATTGGCATCATTAAACAAGTGGCTGGTTCGTGGTTTTGATACTACAGGATTGTTACAGCATAAGCCTAGAAAAGTGCCCTAAAAATAGTGCCTTAGAGCTCAAATTGAGAACCTTCCGAATATAAGGGATCTTCATGAAAGGCTAAAGAAAAATGAAAAGGGCCCAGTTTTTCAACTAGGCCCCATATGGGATGGTGCGGCTGGCAGGAATTGAACCCACGACCCCTTGGTTCGTAGCCAAGTACTCTATCCAGCTGAGCTACAGCCGCAACATCCATAATTATGCCATGGAAGAGAAAAACTACATCACCCCTGCCGGCCACGAACGTATCAAAACCGAGCTTCTACAGCTTCTGAACCTTGATCGGCCTGAGATTGTGAAGGTGGTTCACTGGGCAGCCTCCAATGGCGATCGCTCAGAAAATGGCGACTACATTTATGGAAAAAAGCGCTTGCGGGAGATTGATCGCCGTATTCGCTTTCTAAACAAGCGCCTGGAATTCGCGGTGGTTGTCGATAATTCGGCCAGAAAATCGGGTGATGCTGATGCAGAGCAAGTCTTCTTTGGGGCAACGGTGCGTTACTCAGCACTGAGTGGTCCGGAAGTCGGAAAAGAGACCACCATCACAATTGTAGGGGTTGACGAGGTAGATTTAGATAAGGGCCATGTCAGTTGGGTATCGCCAATTGCTAAGGCACTGATCAAGTCGCGCTTGGGTGATTGTGTCGTAATCCAAACGCCCACAGGACCTTGTGAGATTGAAATCTTAGATGTGCAATATCTTTAGGAGGTGCGTATGCGCGTTACGCGTAATACGTCATGATTGGTGCGTAAGCTACGCATCACTTTAGAGAGATGCAGACGATCGTAGACCTGGATAGTGAAACGAATCATGACTGAGTCTTCTTTGTAGCGATCTTCCATCGAGACATTCATGATGTTGGAATCTGCTGCTGTGACACTGCTAGCAACCCGCGCCAAAACACCCTTGCCTTGACGAGTATCAATTGCTAAATCGACTTCAAATTCACGATGAACATCTTTACTCCACTCAACCTCGACCCACTTATCGCCATCTTTGGAGAGCATCCTTAAGGCTACCGGGCAATCATTGGTGTGGACTTGTAGACCTTCGCCCTTACCCAAATAGCCAATGATGTTGTCCCCGGGAATCGGATGACAGCAGGTCTGGAAGTGAATGGAATTACCTTCGCGCCCATCCACCAAAATCGCTTGACGTTGATGGTGATGCTGATGGACTTCGGGGGGCGATACCATCCAGTCTGCCGCGCCCAGACGCATCTGCTCTGTACCGCCCTCATCATCAATCAGAATTTTGAGGCGAATCGCCAACTCTTGTGGTGAACGACGCCCTAGGGCAATATTGACGCAGGCTTCCTCGCGGGTTTTATCCCCAGTCCAGTGCATGAGTTTTTCCCAAATATCGGGGGTCAGTAAGGCTGCATCGACCCCCTGCTGGCGCAAACTATTTGCTAATAAACGCTCGCCCAATTGCAGTGATTCTGAGTAATGCTTAGTCTTTAAGGAATGGCGAATCGATGCGCGTGCTTTACCGGTGCGCACAAAAGCTAACCAACCCGGATTCGGCTGGGAGTTTGCAGAGGTTACTACTTCAATAATGTCGCCATTTTTTAGCTCACTGCGCAATGGCAATTGCAAACCATTGATCTTGACGGCAACGCAGGTATTGCCCAGGTCGCTATGAATGGAGTATGCAAAATCTAAAGCGGTAGCGCCACGCGGTAATGCCCGAATTTGACCTTTAGGTGTAAAGACATAAACCGCATCTGGGAATAAATCAATCTTGACGTGCTCTAAAAACTCTTGAGAGTCACCACTACTATCCTGAATATCAATCAAGGACTGCAGCCATTGGTGAGCACGATTTTGGACTTCGCTCATATCTGGAGAGCCATCCTTATAGGCCCAGTGCGCTGCAACCCCAGCCTCCGCTACAGCATGCATGTCCTTGGTACGAATCTGAAACTCGACCGGCACACCTGAAGGCCCCAAGAGAGTCGTATGCAAGGATTGGTAGCCGTTGAGCTTTGGAATCGCAATGTAATCCTTAAACTTGCCAGGCATCGGCTTAAAGAGTGAATGCAAAATGCCCAGCGAGCGATAGCATTCATCAATGCTATGAACTGTCACCCGAAATGCGTACACATCTAAGACTTGCGAGAAACTCACACGCTTAGTCCGCATCTTGTTATAGATGCTGTAAAGGGTCTTCTCACGGCCACGCAAATCTGCATCGAGATTGGCTTTTGCAAAGGCCATCCGTGAAGCTTGCAAAATCTTCTCAATGATCTCTTTGCGATTACCGCGCGCCCGCTTTACTGCAGTCTCAATGACCCGAAACCGCATTGGCATGGAGTAACGAAAACTCAAGTCCTGCAAGTCGCGGTAAATAATGTTCAAGCCCAGGCGGTGAGCAATTGGGGCATAGATCTCGATTGTCTCGGCAGCTACCCTACGGCGTTTCTCCATCGGCACCGCATCGAGGGTGCGCATATTGTGCGTGCGGTCTGCTAGTTTGACGAGAATGACGCGAACATCGCGCGCCATCGCCATAAACATTTTGCGAAAGCTCTCAGCTTGCGCTTCAGCATGACTTTGAAACTCGAGCTTATCGAGTTTGGTGAGACCTTCAACTAGCTCAGCAACTTTAGCGCCAAACTTCTCAACCAAGTCTGCCTTGCTACAGCCGGTATCCTCAATCACGTCATGCAATAAGGCAGCCATGATGGAAGGTGCATCTAGACGCCAGGTAGCACAGAGCTCAGCAACCGCTACTGGATGGGTAATGTAAGGTTCGCCACTATGGCGGTACTGACCTAAGTGCGCAGTATCTGAAAACTGAAACGCTTTCTTGATCTGCGTAATCTCCTCAGGCTTGAGATATGTCAGCTTAGCCAGCAAACCTTCAATCGAGACAACTTGGTGCTTTAAGGGAAGATTGGGTGCTGAGGTAGGTCCAAATAAATGACGGCTCGACTGCGCGAGTAGACTCGCCAAAATCGATTTTTTACCACTGTCTTTGCTAGATTGAATTGCTGTATCTGAAGGTGTACTTAATAGATCAGCTTGACTTGCTACTACCGGAGTCTCTTTGGACGAGACCCCGCCTACTAATTCCGATGTTTTGCGAATGCCTAAAGGGAGCTCCACACCGGAACTCCTAAATTACAAAGGTACTTTGGTCAACATGTCACGGTCGGTAACGCCAGCAGCAACTTCACGTAATGCAACAACTGTGGCTTTGTCTCTGGACTCAACACGTGGGGAGTGACCTTGAACCAATTGGCGAGCGCGATAAGTCGCAGCCAAAACCAGTTCAAAACGATTGGGGATAGTTTTAAGGCAATCTTCTACAGTAATACGGGCCATCCTGAACTCACTTAAATTTAGCTTCAATACCTATAGGATAACTGATTAGACCCCGAGCCGCCTTAAAAGGGCTGGATTTCTGGCCATGCTGGGCCCAGAACGCAGGCGGCTAGCAGCCAAAATGTGCTTTAGATCCACCAGGGCCTGTTCAAAAGAATCATTGACCACGATATAGTCCGCCTCATGCGCATGTAATAACTCCACATGGGCTGCTGCCAGGCGCTTTTGAATAGTCGCCTCATCATCCTGACCACGATGACGCAAGCGTTGCTCTAAAGCCTCAATCGACGGGGGAAAAATAAAGATCCATTGGGCCGCAGGAATCAAGTTCCGAATTTGTTGCGCGCCCTGCCAGTCAATTTCCAATAAGACATCACTGCCCGCTTGCATTTGAGATTCGATCCACGGTTTCGAGGTGCCATAAAAATTGCCATGTACCTGCGCCCACTCTAAATAATGTCCTTGATCTCGTTCAGCCAGGAAGTCTTCTTGAGAGAGAAAGCGATAATCTTTGCCATCTACCTCTCCCGGTCTCGGTGCACGGGTTGTGGTGGATAAAGACAACTTGATTCCGGCATCATCTTGCAGCAAAGCATTCACTAAAGAGGATTTGCCTGCACCGGATGGCGCAACAATCATCAACATGCTGCCTTGATAAGATGGGTTTTGACTAGCGCTTGTCATGGGAAGATTTTACGGACTATTCTAGGTTCTGAACTTGTTCACGCATCTGCTCAATAAAGAGCTTGAGCTCTAGGGCTGCTTGGGTACATTCTTCTGAGACTGACTTTGAACTCAGCGTATTGGCTTCCCGATTGAGCTCTTGCATCAGAAAATCTAAACGTTTACCCACTGGCCCTTTACCTGCCAATGCAGTATCGACTGCTTGTAGGTGTGTCTTGAGGCGAGCGAACTCTTCGGCAACATCAATACGCACTGCATACAGAACTACCTCTTGACGAATGCGCTCCATCAACTCTGCGCCCGCTTTAGCCTGCTCTTGAGCAGCTAAGGCTTCAGACAAACGTTCTGTGAGCTTTTCTTGATACTGAGCCACATACTGTGGCACCTTAGGCTCAATGGTTTTCACAATCTCACGCATCTGAGTGGTGATATGGTTTAAGACGCCAACCAAGGCCTTGCCTTCAGCGTGACGACTTTCTAATAAGACGGCTAGAGCAGCCTTACCCGCTTCAATCGTGGCGGCCACCCAACCCTCTTCCTCACCGCGCGGTTCAGATACGATTCCAGGCCAGCGCAAAATCTCACCCATTCTTAATTCTGGAGCATTAGGAAAGCTCAATTGGGCTTTTTCTTGAAGTGTATAGAGGGCATCTAGACGATCTTGATTCAAAGTACCCAGGGAATGGGGATTGGCTGTCGCAGCACCGCTATTGTTATTGTTACTGCTATTGATACGCCAGGCAGCCCGAAACTCTACTTTGCCCCGAGATAGGCTTTGAGTGACGAGTTCCCGAAGTGCAGGCTCAGCGCCCCGGCATTCATCGGGCAGACGAAAGCCCAGATCCAGAAAGCGGCTGTTCACAGCCCGACATTCCACCTGCAGATCAGCAACTACACCCGCTCCTAGGGAGACTTGGCGAGAAGCGCTGCCATAACCAGTCATGCTCGATATCATATGGACATTGTAGATTCTTTATAGCCCACCAGACGAAATACAGGACAAATCCATGAGTAGCCCAAATTCAAGCACTGTCACCCGCCCAAGCGGCCGCAAACCGAAAGACTTGCGCCCCGTCACGATTACGCGCTCCTTTACCAAGCATGCGGAAGGCTCTGTTCTGATTGCCTTTGGCGACACTAAGGTGCTATGCACTGCCAGTATCTTGGATAAGGTACCCCCTCATAAAAGAGGCTCCGGAGAGGGTTGGGTTACCGCCGAGTACGGCATGCTCCCCCGCTCTACTCACACCCGCAGTGATCGTGAAGCTGCAAGAGGCAAACAGTCTGGTCGTACACAAGAAATCCAACGCCTCATTGGCCGTGCCATGCGTAGCATCTTTAATCTCGAAATTTTGGGTGAGCGCACCATTCATTTAGATTGTGATGTCTTGCAAGCAGATGGTGGCACTCGCACCGCTTCTATCACTGGCGCTTATGTTGCCGCTAGAGATGCTGTGAACCAACTACTCAAAAGTGGTGCCTTGGCACAAGACCCCATCATCGATAGCGTTGCAGCCATCTCCGTTGGGATTTATCAAGGGACTCCGGTACTCGATTTGGATTATCCAGAAGATTCTTCTTGCGACACTGATATGAATGTCGTGATGACTGGTAAAGGTGGAATGATTGAGGTGCAAGGCACCGCTGAAGGCGTTGCCTTCTCCAGGGCAGAGCTGACTGCCCTACTGGATTTGGCAGAGCATGGAATTACTGAACTCACTCAATTACAAATGGATGCTTTGCGCTAAGGAGTATGCAAAAGCTTGTACTCGCCTCTAATAATGCTGGCAAGGTCAAAGAGTTTCAGGCGCTCTTGGCGCCCTTGAACTTTGAAGTTATTACTCAGGGATCTCTCAATATCTCTGCAGCAGAGGAACCACATCACACCTTTGTGGAGAATGCCTTAGCGAAAGCACGCCATGCCAGTGCTGCCAGTGGGCTCCCCGCTTTAGCAGATGATTCCGGAATATGCGTTCATGCATTAGATGGGCGCCCAGGCGTTCACTCTGCTCGCTTTGCTGGTGAACCCGCAAATGATGCTGCCAATAATCAAAAGCTCATTGCTGAGTTACGAAGCAAAACCGATCGCAGTGCCCACTATGTCTGCGCGCTTGTATTTGTCAAAAGCGCCGATGATCCACAGCCCCTCATTGTGGAAACGCAGTGGCATGGAGTGATTGTGGAAGAGCCAAAAGGCACTTACGGCTTTGGCTATGATCCTCACTTTTATATACCGGAACAGAATAAGACCGCTGCAGAACTTGATCCAACAGAAAAAAATGTCATCAGTCATCGCGGCCAAGCCTTGCGTCAACTGATTCAGCAATTGCAGACTCGTGCTTAATGGCTGCGCTCAATCAACCCTCCCTCGCTGCATTGCCACCCCTGGCTTTGTATATTCACTTTCCGTGGTGTGAAAAGAAATGTCCTTATTGCGACTTCAATTCTCATCAGATAAAAGAGGGTAAATCGGGATTTGATGAACAGCGTTATATCAATGCCTTAATTGCTGATCTCGAAACAGAAATCCCCAACACTTGGGGTCGCCAAGTCCACAGCATCTTTATTGGCGGGGGCACACCGAGTTTGCTCTCGGTGGTAGGTATGGATCAACTCCTTTGCGCAGTGCGTGCCCGGATAAACTTGGAACCCGGCGCTGAAATTACGATGGAAGCCAATCCCGGTTCTGTTGAAGTAGAAAAACTAGCAGGCTTTGCTAAAGCAGGCATCAATCGCATTTCTTTAGGAATCCAGAGCTTTCAAGATGAGCAACTCAAAGCCTTGGGTCGTATCCACAATGGTGAGCAAGCCAAAACGGCTGTGCAGATCGCTTTGAATCACTTTAAATCCGTGAATCTAGATCTAATGTATGGCTTACCCAATCAAAGTCTTGAGTCAGCAAAAGCCGATTTAGAGACGGCCCTGTCATTTCAGGCTCCCCACCTCTCCTTGTATAACCTCACACTTGAACCCAATACCTACTTTGCCAACTTTCCACCAAAGTTGCCAACTGATGATGAGATTGATGCCATCTTTGAGCAGAACTTAGAGTTACTGACTAAAGCGGGATACAAACGCTATGAAGTATCGGCCTATGCTCAGAAAGATCAAGAGTGCAAACACAATCTCAATTACTGGCGCTTTGGAGATTACATTGGGATTGGCGCAGGTGCCCATGGGAAAATTTCGTATCCAGGAAAAATTACTCGGCAAGTGCGCGAGCGCCATCCTGAAACCTATATGCAAGCGATGGAAACTAAAGGCAATGCCTTGATTGAGCAAAGAGATATTGATGCTCAAGATCTCCCTTTTGAATTTATGCTCAACGCCCTGCGCTTGAGTGATGGTGTTGATACCAGCACTTTTAGTGAGCGCACCGGTTTACCACTCAGCGTGATTAGCAAAGGGCTTGATGAAGCCAGCAAAAAAGGTTTGCTAGATGAGAACCCCAGCAAACTCAAGCCAACCGCATTAGGCCTGCGCTATCTCAATAATCTGCAAGAAATGTTTTTAACTTAGCTGGTGAATCCGTAACGCGGGCTTACTTGCTAACTTGCTTGCTAACTTCATTGAAAACTTACTTGCCGGTCCAGATGGGTGGCTCACCCTTTAAAAATGCAGCCACGCCATTTTTAAAGTCATTACTACCATACGTTTCACGTATCAGATCTTTGCAATCGGGTAATTGACTAGTAATGATTCTGGCCATGGCGAGCTTGCTGGCTTTTTGTGTGATGGGGGCTAGTTTTGCTAAGCGCTGTGCCAAAGCATCAGCTTCTTTGCCGAGCTGATCTGCTTCATAGGTCGCTAGCAAATATCCCTGTGTTTGTAATTCCTTAGCAGGAATCATTTCCGCTAACAGCAGCATGCGCCGTACGATATTCATATTCAGATGCGCTACCAGCCAGGCAATATTGCCGGGATAGAGGCAATTGCCTAGGGTTCTAGCGATAGGAACGCCGAACTTGGCATCGGGTGTTGAAATCCGAAAGTCACAACAAGTGGCAATTGCTAAACCACCACCGACTGCCATGCCATCAATCACAGCAATGGTTGGAATGGGTAGCATCGCCAATGGATTTAAATAGTCATGAATTGCCTCTTCATAGCGAACGCCATCTTCACCATCTTTAAAGCTGGAAAATTGCGCAATATCGCTACCAGAGACAAACGATTTGCCACCAGCACCCCGAAAGATCGCTACCCGAATGTTCGGATTCTTAGCCAGATCCAAGCAAATGGATTTAAGACTTTCATACATACCAACCGTCATGGCATTACGTGCTGCCACATGATCAAAAGTAATGTGCGCAATCTTATCGCGCACTTCAAGACTAACTTGAGCCACTGGGGATGCTGGTGTGTCCAAATCTTTTGATGTCATCAACTCTACTTATTCTGCTTTGATGTTCAAGCTCTTGACCAAACGCTGATACTTCGCCAGTTCTGCATTTAAGAACAAACTAAATGCTGCAGGCGTCGCAGGTCCTTCTGGTTGTAGACCCTGGGCATCTAGGGTCTTTTTGATTTGGGGATCAGCCATCGCCATTTTGACTGCATGGTCAATCTTATTCACCACTGCAGGGTCCATACCCTTTGGCCCCATGACGGAATACCAGTTGGTGACATCAAAACCCACAATCCCCACTTCACTAAACGTGGGTACATTTGGCAGAATTGGTAAGCGTTTTGGCGTCGAGATTGCCAAGGCTTTTAAGCTTCCTTCTTTAATTTGCTGAAGGTTTGGTGGCAAGGTATCAAAATTCATCGTGATCTGCCCACCCAGCAAATCAATAATGGCTTGACCGCTGCCTTTATAGGGAACGTGATTGAGTTGGATGCCAGCGATTTTGGCAAACAAGGCGCCTGCTAAATGTTGAGTGCTACCGATACCAGAAGAGCCATAAGTCATTTGACCAGGATTCGCTTTAGCCAATGCAATCAATTGCGCTACAGAGTTCACTGGTAGAGATGCTTTAACAACTAGTACATTGGGTACATAACCTAAATAGGTAATCGGTGTGAAATCTGTTGCAGGGTTGTATTGCACATTAGTCAATACAAAGGGTGCAATCGCATTGGAATTCGAGTGCCCAACTAACAAGGTATAGCCATCTGGATTGGCTTTAGCCACGATGTCTGCACCAATAGTGCCTGCTGCACCAGACTTGTTCTCAACAATGATGCTTTGGCCCAAAATCTCGCCCATTTTGGGAGCGAGGGCGCGAGCCACAATATCAGTACCCCCACCAGGAGCAAACCCCACGATTAAACGAATTGGTTTGGTGGGATACGCTTGTTGCGCGATTGACAAAAATGAGGTGCCAGCCAAGGCCAGCGCAATCAGTCCACGCAACATGAACTTAGGTGATTTGTGCAGCATACAGTCTCCAAATATTGTTTTAATTGTGTTTGATACTATTAGACATTCATTCTAAACATATAAAAACCATCGAGACAATGACGAAAACACCTATAAAAGAGGGTTCTAGACCCCTTCCCTTATCTGGGGTCCGAGTGCTGGATGTCAGCCAGGTGATGGCAGGTCCCTACTGCTGCATGCTGCTAGCGGACTTGGGTGCAGATGTCATCAAAATCGAGCCGCCCGGTACCGGTGATCAAACTCGGGGCGCTATGGGTTTCAAGATGAAAGGCTCTGACAGCATGGGCTTTTTAAATATGAACCGCAACAAGCGCAGCGTAACGCTCAACCTGAAAACCGAAGCCGGCAAGAAAGTCTTCTTTGAATTAGTAAAGACTGCGGACATCCTAGTTGAAAACTACCGCCCGGGTGTCATGAAAAAATTGGGAATTGATTATCCTTCCTTGCAATCGATGAATCCCGGCTTGGTCTACGCCAGCATTTCTGGATTTGGTCAAACAGGCCCCTGGGCTGATCGCCCTGGCTTTGATCTTATGGCACAAGCGATGTCAGGTGTGATGAGTGTGACTGGCTATCCTGATGGCCCGCCAGTTAAAGCAGGCGTTCCAGTAGCCGACATAGGTTGCGCGCTATTTGCAGTCTACGGAATTTTGTCTGCTTATATTGGCAAGACTAAAACTGGTGAAGGTCAATTTATTGATGCTTCTTTATTTGATTCTGCCTTGGCATTTTCCATTTGGGATACCGCACAGTACTGGGGTACTGGCGTTGAGCCCTATAAGCTGGGTACCGCAAACCACATGAGTGCACCTTACCAGGCCATGAAAGCCTCTGATGGTTACTTTGTGATGGGTGCTACTAATCAAAAGCTGTGGAAACTCCTGTGCGAAAAAATTGCGCGTCCTGAATTATTTGAAGATGCACGCTTTAAAACCAATCCACTACGCTTAGCCAATCGTTTAGAACTTGCAGCGGAATTAGAAAAAACATTTACAAGCAAATCTTGCGAAGAATGGGTTGATGATCTACTGGCGGCAGGTATTCCGGCGGGCCCTATTAATACTTATCCAGAAGCATTTGATAGCGAGCATGGACGCCATCGCAAGATGCGCATGGAGATTGACCATCCGATTGAAGGCAGTGTTCCCAATATTGGTTTTGCCGTCAAGCTGATGGGTACACCACAACAAGTTCGTAAGCATCCACCACTACTGGGCGAGCATACTAGTGAAGTATTGAGTGAACTCGGTATCGCAGGTGATGAACTCAAGGCTCTTGAGGCTGGCGGTGCGTTTGCACCGGAAAGACAATAATTAGAGCTGATGGCGGAAGAGGTGAGATTCGAACTCACGGAGGACTTTCATCCTCGCCAGTTTTCAAGACTGGTGCATTCAACCGCTCTGCCACTCTTCCATTTGTGTGAATCTCGGTTGGATCCAAGCCCTAGATTATAGAGAACTTTTGGTTTTCTCTTGCGAAATCCCAGTATTTTCAGTGTTTTACGGGTTTTGACATCCCTTCTTGATAAAATCCGCTCATGTCTTCTAGACCAGAAAATCTGTCCGATACCGCCCTTTTGAGCACCCATTCTGCGGTAGACATGGTGCTCGATACCGCTTACCAAAATATCAGTGCAGCGCAGTGGCAAGACCTATTCTCATTTGCGCGCAAATCCCAGTTAGAGCAATTTATTGCCGATCTGTTTGCAGGCAAGCATATTAATCAGAGTGAGGATCGCCCTGCACTACATTCTGCCCTACGCAATCTGTCTAAATCACCAGTAGTACTAGATGGCCAAGATGTCATGCCCGCTGTTACAGAGGTCTGGCGCCGTATACAGGCTCTTTGTAACCAATGGGTAGGCGTGACTGATGTAATCCATATTGGTATTGGTGGATCCGACTTCGGCCCCCGACTAGCCATTGAAGCTTTAGCCCATGTCCCTGGCATTGAGAGTCGCGGCATGCGCATGCACTTTTTAGCCAATATTGATACCGCTGAATTAGCACGCATTCTGGATCGTGCTCTGCCGCATAGCACCCGGGTCGTAATTGTTTCGAAGTCTTTTACCACCTTAGAAACTACGATGAATGCCAAGGCTGTAGTGTCTTGGCTCAAAGCTTCGGGCTGCACTAAGAGTCAAATTGCTAAATCCTTATTTGCAGTGACGGCAAATGTCCCTGCTGCTCAAGCATTTGGTGTTGAAGAAGATCATATTTTTCCGTTCTGGGATTGGGTTGGTGGCCGTTATTCAGTTTGGTCTGCAGTTGGCTTACCCATTGCCTTGCAATACGGCTTTAAAACCTTTGAAGAATTTTTAGCGGGTGCCCATGCAATGGATTTGCATTTTAAGAATGCGCCACTCGAGCAAAATATTCCCGTCATCATGGCCTTGGCTTTATTGCATCAACAAGAAACTCATGACATCAAGGCTTATGCTGCCATACCGTACGCTGATGCTCTGGACTGGTTTCCAAAATGGTTACAACAGTTAGATATGGAGAGCAATGGCAAGTCGGTTGATCGCAATGGCAAGCCAGTAAAACACTCCTCACCAGTAGTCTTTGGTAGCGCAGGTAGCAATGCCCAGCACTCCTACTTCCAGCTTTTGCACCAAGGCACTGATGTTGTGCCGATTGACTTCATCGCGGTTCGCAAGCCTATGAGTGATCGACCTGAGGCGCTTGCCCACCACCGCATTTTGCTATCAAACTGCTTAGCGCAGGCACAGGCATTGGCGCATGGTAAACAAGCCGATAACCCAAATGATGTGTATCCCGGTAATCGCCCTAGCAACCTACTGCTCTTACCAGGGCTCAATGCCTTCTATTTAGGTGCACTACTTGCTCTTTATGAAAACCGTACCGCCAGCTTGGGAGCGCTGTGGAATATCAATAGCTTTGATCAACCTGGCGTTGAATACGGCAAAGTACTTGCTAAACCCATCGAGAAAGCTCTGCTGGATGGCACGCCTGTTGTAGCAAATGACAATATTGATGCCGTCACAGCTGCGCGTATTAATTTATTGAACTCTTAGGATCCTCTGTGCAACTATCCCCCTCTATTTTCAAAGCCTATGACATTCGCGGGATTATTGATGAGACCTTAGATCCATCCATTGCCAAGTTTATTGGTCAGGCTTTTGGTACGGAGATGCGTGAGCTAGGTGAAACCGAGATTGTCATTGGTCGTGATGGTCGCCTATCTGGCCCCTCCTTAATAGAGGCTTTAACTGAAGGCTTACTCTCTACTGGCATTAATGTAATTGATCTAGGTATGGTTGCCACCCCGATGGTCTACTTTGCTGCCAATCAAGAAATCCATGGCAAGAAACCCAAGTCTGGGATCATGATTACCGGCAGCCACAATCCACCGAACTACAACGGCTTCAAGATGGTGTTGGGCGGCGCTGCAATTTATGGTGAGCAGATTCAGGCTCTGCGTAAGCGTATTGAAGCTAAGCAGTTTTCTAGCGGTCAAGGTACACGTAGCACCTTTGATATTTTCCCAATGTACTTAGAGCGTATTGTGAGCGATGTTAAGTTAGCTCGCCCCTTGAAGATTGCTGTCGATTGCGGCAATGGTGTTGGTGGCGCTTTTGCTGGTCAATTATTTCGAGCGCTGGGCTGTGAAGTACAAGAACTCTTTTGTGAGGTGGATGGCCACTTTCCCAATCATCACCCCGATCCTGCGCACATTGAGAACTTGCAAGATCTCATTAAGAACCTACAGACTACCGATAATGAGCTCGGCCTTGCCTTTGATGGTGATGCAGATCGCTTGGGTGTAGTCACTAAAGATGGTCAGGTGATTTTCCCAGACCGTCAAATGATGCTGTTTGCTAAAGATGTGCTCTCCAGAAATCCTGGTGGTCAAATTATTTATGATGTGAAATGCACTCGCAATCTAGCAACTTGGGTCAAACAACATGGCGGCGAGCCATTGATGTGGAAAACAGGTCACTCTTTGGTAAAAGCCAAGCTCAAAGAAACTGGCGCACCCCTTGCCGGCGAAATGTCTGGTCACATCTTCTTTAAAGACCGTTGGTTTGGTTTTGATGATGGTCTCTATACCGGCGCTCGTTTATTAGAAATCCTCTCTAAAGAGAAAGATCCTAATCAGACGCTCAATGATTTACCAAATGCGATCTGCACACCAGAATTGCAACTGGCTTGCGCTGAAGGCGAACCATTTGCCTTGCTAGAAACTATTAAAGCAAATGCCAAGTTCCCTACTTCTGAATCCATCAACACGATTGATGGTGTGCGCGTTGAATATGCCGATGGCTTTGGTTTGGCTAGACCTTCAAACACCACTCCAGTGGTGGTGATGCGCTTTGAGGCTGATAGTGATGAGGCAATTGCAAGAATTCAGGCGGAGTTTAAGGCTGTATTGTTGGCTGCTAAGCCAGATGCCAAGCTGCCGTTTTAAGCTTGGTTGCAGCACTTAATCTTCCCCACAATTAGTCTCACCCTTCTCATCTGCGCTACAAATAGTAGTAGACCCTGCCTTATTAACTAAGGTATTTCCCTTTTTCGTAGATGACGTAACAGTTGATCGAGCCGCCAGCGCAACCTCCTCCGGAGAGGAGACGCTAACCACGCCGGACATCAATCTAGCATCAACCGTCATTTGCACTTGATCTGCATGGTAATCGATGGCTTCACGCAACATGGCACCATCGACACCCGGAACATATGTAGCGCGTACTAAGACTGTGGGAGCATTCGGCGGCGCAACATAACCCAAGGCATCACCAAGGACTGGGGCTGACCACTGATCGCTAGCAGTGCCTGTATTGGGATTACCTGCATAGTTAGTGGGACCGTTAATTGCTAGTGAAGCCATATTACCGTTATACAAATTGAGTTGTGAGGCTCCGCCACTAGAGGCATGGGTTGGTAACATAAATGTGATTGCGGAACCTGGGTCGTAGACTGAGAATGTCACCTGGCCTCCTGTAGCTAAGGCAGAAGCAGTCATTCCTGCAGTGCTATAGGTCTGATCTGAGTAGGTATTGGCGCCACCAACTAAAGTGATGCTACCAACATACTGACTTGAGCTGCTTGCTGGAACTGAAGTTTGGTTAATAGCAGTTTGTGCATTTAAGCTATACAAGGGCTGATATGCACCAACCGGCTGATTAAAGGCAATCGCTGGCGGATTAATCGCTGCATCAGCCAGATTTTGAGAAATAGCCGCCACCAATAAGGTATGGGTATTGCTGGTCACATCATTCACGGCACCAGCAAAAGTAATGCTTGGATCTATAGAAATTAAAGTTCTGACGTAAATCGGATTAGTGTTTAGATACTTAATTGAGCTCGTTAGAGTTCCACGGGTATATTCAAAATAAGGGCGATAGTCATTAAATAACCAGCCAGCAGTAGCGGTTCTACCTAGATAACTTGCATCGCCAATGAAAACACTACCGGTGTATTGCTGGGATGTGGCCGTTAATACATCAGCCAAGATATAGATTTTTCCGCCAGTGATATTCAACGAATTAATTGGCGTCACTGAGCTTATGCTATCGCCCAAGGTTACCGTGCCAGTACCAGCATTAACTGTTAACGCCTGAGTCTTCGCAATAGCGCCATCAATACTTCCTAAGAAATTGATATTGGTATTTTGAGAGTTGAGAGTGACAGATGCTCCTAAGGTCAGATTGCCGTAAGATTGAGATCCAATAGTACTAATGCTACTTAACAAGGTTAGAGGGCCTGTGGAAGTCAGCGCAGGCAAGGTAACTCCAGTAGTTGCAAATGATCCACCAAAAGACTGTATAGATCCACCAGCAATAGCATTACTTGAGCCTGCAATGAGAGATGATCCAGCGTTCAGGATGGTGCCACCTGTATAGGAGTTATTTCCAGTCAACGTCAATGTCGCTGTATTAGATACTGTCACAATTCCACTTCCACTAATTGGCATGCCAATTGATGTAGCGCCTGGTAAATTGAAAGTTAAATTGCCGTTATCGAGCGCCGATGATGTCACCGGCATACCAACAGCAGCGTCATAAATGACATTCGTACCAACCGGAATAATCACGTTAGCAACGTTTGGAGTTCCGCCGCTTGGTCCGAAACTTGACTGCGTAGGAACGGCTCCAGTATTACTTGTGCCTGTAGTGGTCCAGTTTGCAGGATTTGACCAGTTACCGCCATTTGGACCGCTATAAGTTACAGAAGAAAGCTGAGTAATGCTTCCGTTGGCAGGTCCGTTAACCCCACTGCCACTACCGTCACCTGAGGCAACATATACCGCACCACCTGTTACGCTATAGTTTGCAGCATCAGTGCCAGATCCAGAGAAAGAAACTCCTACGGTGTAGCCAAGTCCAGTACCCACATTTTGCGTACTAAATGTACCTGTTGCCTTTGCTTGGACCGCATCACCACTGACAAATGCTCCTGCACCAGTAGTGAGAGTGAGGTTATTCATGGCTATTGAACCATCGTAGACTTTAGTCACGCCTGAAATGCCTAAATCAGCAAAGCTAAGAACCTTAGGCGTGACATTTACCATGCCCATCACCACCAATCCGTTAGTGAAGTTTCCGCCGGTGGTAGTTTGGTTTGTGACGCTAATGCCCTTAGCAATTTGATTGACAATGTTGTAGTTTCCAATATTGATATTTCCAGAACTGCTCAAAATGGAGTTTGGCGCCACGCTGCTTGGGGTCAAGTTAAATTGAGCACTGGTTCCCAAGTTGTCATTAACTGTGATGACGTTGCCTGAAACAGTGACCGGTAGGTTGTTCAAATAGACCGGATTTTGATTGGCATCATATACAAAATAAGCTGCGGTTGCACCGCTATAGTTTTGTGCCGTACCGTAAACAGAACTCACCAAACCAACCTTAACTACCAACTGGTTAGCAGGAGAAATGGTGTAGTTGGCAGGTTGGAATAGAATTTCATAGTTATTGGACGTCAAGCCGCCAGCCTGCAGCACGCCCGCGTGAGTACCCAAAGTGTCATTACCGATATCTGAGCGACTGATCGTGAGGGTTCCAGTTAGCGCACCACTGTTGGCTGAGTCTGAATTCTTAAATCCTGAGAAGGAAACTCCCGCATAACCACCCACGCAACCAGTTCCACAATTGCTTGCTGATCCCTGCACATCAGTTTGAGAAACGAACTTGCCATCACTAATAACGCTAGCAATCAATGTTGTCTTATTAACAATCAAATTACCTGCTTGATAAGTAATGTTGTAGTTATTTGCCAGATTACTTGCCCCACTAGCAGAACTAATTAAGAGATTACCAACATAGGTACCAGCATTAATTGAACCTGAAACAGTTTGACTATTAGATCCACCCTGACCTGTCTGCGAGACATTAGTCAGAATGGTTGCACTGGATACATAGTCGCCATTAACTAGACCAACAGCATTAAATTGATTGGTTGCTTGTGACAGAACATATGCAGCACCATAAGAAGATGACTGATCCAAAGCAGAAATAGTGAGGTTTGCTCTAATTACCGTGAGAATTGCTGCAGGTGCACTGCTGCTGTTAATAACGTAATTAGGGTTACTTAGAGCCGTTGCAGTAATTGGATAGCTACCCACTGATGAAGCCGATCCAGAGCTTCCGTTATACGGTGTTGCTATTGTTACCACTGTTACGTTTGTAGTATCACCATTAATGAGACCGCTGGTTGTATAGGTTAGCGATGGCAGTAAGGATGAACCATAAACCATAGCCTGGTTAGCAATGGTCACATTCAAGACTTTAGGTGTAACAGTCATTGAGCCGTTAATATAAGTAATTGCATAGTTATTCAAGCCAATGTTTGCGGGGTTGCCGCTTGCAACGCTTGGGATGATGACATAAGCCACACCATTATTTACAGTGGCTGTTACTACACCACCGGAGCTACTTAAGTTGACTACGCCTACTGCATCACCCGTTCCAGAGACTAAACCAACCACTGCATAGCCTGTAGTGGCAAGCGCTACGCCGCTACTGTTATAGCTAACAGAATTAGTAGACGTTGTGGAATTGCCGTATACCTTGCTATCAGTAGTAGCAGTGATTGTTAATGA
>NZ_JACXSA010000001.1:0-1465814 GCF_018881885.1 Polynucleobacter sp. MWH-Creno-3A4 | reverse complement strand
TTGGCGGAGACGAGAGGATTCGAACCTCCGATCAGAGTTTTAGCCCCGATGCTCCCTTAGCAGGGGAGTGCCTTCGACCAGCTCGGCCACGTCTCCGTATTTCTTACTATTTACAACGCCCCACAGTTTAACGGATTAAGGCCTATTTGGGGCTTTAGTCTCGTTTAACTGTGTTTTTTTGTTACTTCTGGTCTAGCTCAAATGCTTTATGTAAGGCTCTTACTGCTAGCTCCATGTACTTCTCGTCAATCACAACTGAAATCTTGATTTCACTCGTAGAAATCATGAGGATATTGATGCCCTCTTCCGATAAGGTACGGAACATTTTGCTAGCTACGCCAACATGAGAGCGCATACCTACGCCTACAACGGAAACTTTAGAGACCTTGGGATCGCCTGAGATTTCTTTTGCTTCGATGTGTGCTTGCACTGTGTTCTTGAGTAAATCCAATGCTTTTTGATAATCAGCACGTGGCACAGTAAAGGTGAAGTCGGTCTTACCGTCAACCGATTGATTCTGAATAATGATGTCTACATCAATGTTCGCATCGGCGATTGGGCCTAAGATTTGATAAGCAATACCTGGGCGATCAGGAACTCCCAAAACGGTAATCTTCGCTTCATCACGCGCAAAGGCGATGCCGGAAATAACTGCGGCTTCCATAGTGCTGTCCTCTTCAAATGTAATCAAGGTGCCCGACTTCATCTCAATGTCTAAGGGCATCAAAGGGTCTGTCAGCGAAGACAGAACCCGGGTTTTAACTTTGTACTTACCAGCAAACTCCACAGAGCGTATCTGCAATACCTTTGAGCCTAAGCTAGCCATTTCTAGCATCTCTTCAAAAGTAATCTTATCGAGACGACGAGCATCCTCGCAAACCCGTGGGTCAGTTGTGTATACGCCATCAACGTCGGTATAGATCAGGCACTCGTCTGCTTTGAGAGCAGCAGCCATTGCTACTGCGGAAGTATCTGAACCGCCACGACCCAAGGTGGTGATGTTGCCATCGGGATCAACTCCTTGAAATCCGGTCACGACGACTGCTTTACCCGCTTTTAAGTCACTCAGAATTTTTTTGTCATCAATACTTTTAATACGGGCTTTAGTAAAGGCAGAGTCTGTATGCACAGTCACTTGCCAACCGGCATAGCTGACCGCATCAATACCTTCACGCATCAAAGCCAATGCCAACAAGCCAGAGCTAACTTGCTCTCCGGTTGAAGCAATTTGATCTAACTCACGTGGATTAGCATCGGGATTAATCTCTTTAGCTAAACCGAGCAAGCGATTGGTCTCACCGGACATTGCAGAAGGCACGACCACCACCTGGTGTCCGGCGCGCATCCACTTGGCAACCCGTTTGGCGACATTGGCGATGCGCTCTGTTGAGCCCATGGAGGTGCCACCATATTTATGAACAATCAAAGCCATAACAGCGTCTATTTCTCTATCTGTAGCAGGAAATCAATTTCCTGAGGATCAAAAAGGGCTTATTTTACAGGGTTTTAAACCTTTTAAGCCTTCTGGCGCCACTCGGGTAGCAGCCTAGGGCCAGAATGCACGAGATGCGGATAACTCAAGCCCACCCCTGCCACGGCAATCAGATCGCCATCTATATACAGTAGTGGCGCTTGGCGCTCCCATGGAGGAACATTCCCCTCCTGAAAGAGATTCTTGAGGGTCTTGCGTGGTGTGTTCGCTTTTATCTGAATCTTCTCTGAACCAGATCGCTCTACTTGCGTAATTAGCCCATTTTTCTGCGCATCCATGACCCATTGAGATGGCAAGCCAGCAAGCTTGCTTCTGGCAGAAATCGCCTTAAATACCCACTCACCGACTTTAAGATCTTCAATCCGTAAAACGCCCCGCCACAAACGAATGATCTTCTCATCGTGCACCCACTCTAGTTGGGCGCTAGGCTGCACAGTTTCTAAATCACGCCACCATGCATAGAGACGCTCTTGTGATGGCATGGAGAGTGCGTTGGTTTTTAACCAATATCTCAAGACATTATTCGCTGCAGGTAAATCCTGCTTCGCTAGCGCAAGTAGTGGGTTTAGTTGAAGTCTATTTTTAGTCAGAATCGTTTTGCCGTCTTGCGTGGCCAATCGATCCAGTAAGGTTTGCGCTTCACCAAGTAAATTTGCGCTGCGTGCCAGATTGGCAATGGCTTCCGGTTGTAATTTTTCTAATGCAGGAATAATCGATTTACGAATGGCATTGCGACGAAATTGAGAATTGCGATTGCTAGGATCTTCTACCCATTTGAGTTTGTGCTCTTTAGCGTAAGCCTCTAGCTCTTTTCTGCTTTGATTTAAGAGAGGTCGCCATAAGGTGATCTTGCCCTCTGGGCTGATGAGCTCTCGATCCGATGGCATACCCGCCAAGCCCGCCACTCCAGAACCTCTTAAAAGTTGCAGGAGCACTGTTTCTGCTTGATCATTTTGATGATGCGCTAAGAGCAGATCCTGAATGCCATATTCCAAACACAGATCGGTCAGGGCTTCGTAGCGCCCCGCTCTTGCCCTTGCTTCGATATTGCCCTGCTCTGCATTGCCAGCAAGATGCAGCAATCGGAA
This sequence comes from Polynucleobacter sp. MWH-Creno-3A4, assembly GCF_018881885.1. Classification (NCBI taxonomy): domain Bacteria; kingdom Pseudomonadati; phylum Pseudomonadota; class Betaproteobacteria; order Burkholderiales; family Burkholderiaceae; genus Polynucleobacter; species Polynucleobacter sp. MWH-Creno-3A4. The sequence continues at coordinate 1,463,234 of NZ_JACXSA010000001.1, read as the reverse complement.
GTCAAAATGAATCTTGTATTTGCTAGCAAGCTTTTCACAAAAGATCAGCCATTCATCTGCTTGTTTTTGTAAGCCATGATGAATATGAAAAGCGTAAATCTCTGTTGATTTGTTTTTAGTCTGCGCTTTGCAAACTGTATCAAGCAGCACAACCGAATCGAGGCCGCCACTCAAGGCAACCGCAATTCGCTTTACTGTCTTAGGACTTGGCTGTGATTTCCTTGAACTTGCCATAACTCATAAGGCGCTCATGACGACGTTCAAGTAGTGCATCTACTTTCATGCTATCAAAGGTTTTCAGTGACTCACTCAATGCTTTGCGCATGTTTGCCATCATGGTGTCGTAGTCACGATGGGCTCCGCCAACTGGCTCTGGCACGATCTTATCAATTAAGCCCAAGGCTTTAATTCTTTGGGCAGTCAAGCCCAGTTGTTCAGCAGCTTCAGAAGCTTTATCTGCGGTCTTCCACAAGATCGACGCGCAACCTTCAGGGGAAATCACCGAGTAGGTGGAGTTCTGGAGCATCAATACAACATCACCCATCGCAATTGCTAGGGCTCCGCCAGAGCCTCCTTCACCAATAATCGTGGCAATGATGGGCACTTCCAACTCTGCTTGCACATAAAGGTTCCGACCAATCGCTTCAGACTGATTGCGCTCTTCTGCATCAATCCCAGGAAATGCTCCCGGTGTATCTACAAAGGTAAATACGGGGATACTAAATTTTTCTGCAAGGCGCATCAGGCGCATGGCCTTACGATAACCCTCAGGACGACTCATGCCGAAATTGCGCAGTGCACGCTCTTTGGTATCGCGGCCCTTTTGGTGACCGATCACCATACAAGCCTGGCCATCAAATCGTGCTAGTCCACCAATAATCGATTGATCATCTGCAAAAGTACGATCCCCATGCAATTCATGGAAATCAGTAAACAAGGCATTCACATAATCTAAGGTGTAAGGACGTTGTGGATGACGTGCTACTTGTGAAACTTGCCAAGGCGTGAGATTGTCATAAACGTCTTTAGTGAGCTGCTGACTTTTTTCAGAAAGCGTTTTGATCTCATCAGAAATATCCACCGATGACTCGTCTTGTACAAAACGGAGCTCTTCGATCTTCGTTTCTAGTTCGGCGATTTGTTGCTCAAAATCTAGGAAAGTCGTTTTCATAGTCTGATTTTAATATTCAACCGGTATGGGGTCGATACTTCTCCACATATACCAGGTGGCAACCGTTCGCCACGGGGCCCAATTAGCAGCCACCTCACGGGCTTCATGGCGGCTGACAGGCTCTCCACTGAAGTAATTGAGGGAAATCGCCTTGATGAGGCCCACGTCATCCAGAGGGAGGATATTTGGGCGTACCATGTTGAAAATCAAGAACATTTCGGCCGTCCAGCGCCCAATTCCCCGAATATCGCTTAACTCCTTAATCACGCTCTCATCATCCATGTCTTTCCACTGATTGGCATGCAAGCGGCCCGAATCAAAATGGTCCGCCAAATCACGGATGTATTCCACCTTACGACCGGATAAACCCGCCGCACGTAATTCTTCAACAGTTAAGGCCAGGATATTTTTAGGATGAATTTTTTTCTTACTTGCAATCACCACCCTATCCCAAACGGCTTGGGCAGCTGCAACTGAAATTTGCTGCCCCACAATGGCACGCGCCAATGTTGTGAATGCATCGCCACGAGTGACTAAAAATCCAGAGCCGTATTTTGGAATCAATTTTTTAAGGATGCGATCTTGTTTCATGAGCTCGCGACAAGCCTGTTCCCAGTAATCTGGAGCGACTACTTCAAAGAGAGGCTTTTCTTTTACGGCCGCCACTACGCTCTTCGCCATTCAGTCACGCCACCTGGCTTGTCTTCCAATACCACGCCTTGTTCTAACAAGGTTTTACGTATCAAGTCAGCTTGAGCAAAGTCTTTTGCTTGTTTAGCAGCAACCCGCTGGGCAATCTGCTCTTCAATTTGAGTGGCGCTTAAGCCACCCTCATCTTTGATGTCTGATTGCAAAAATTGAGTAGGGTCACGCTGCAAGAAATTTAAAATGCCGCCAAGAGACTTCAGGACGCCAGCGAGCTGCTGTTTGTTATCACCTTGTGCACGGTTTACTTCACTAGACAACTCAAAGAGGACTGCAATTGCCTCTGGAGTATTGAAATCATCATTCATTGCCTGCGCAAAACGCTGGGCCCAAGGATTCTGTGGATCAAGTGTCATCACTTGGCTCGGTGCATGAGCCAGTGCCGTGTAAAGTCTTACCAAACCAGAGCGAGCCTCTTCTAGCTGGGCATCGCTGTAATTAATAGGACTCCGGTAATGCGCTTTCAGCATAAAAAAGCGGATGACTTCTGCATCAAAGCTTTTGAGCACATCCCGAATCAAGAAAAAATTGCCCAAAGACTTTGACATCTTTTCTTCATTGACCCGAATATGTCCGTTGTGCATCCAGTAGTTCACAAAGGGAGCATCGTCCTCTTTGCGCTGTTGACCGTATAAGGCGCCCTCACTTTGAGCAATCTCGTTCTCATGATGGGGAAATTGCAAATCTGCACCGCCACCATGAATATCAAAATGATCGCCTAGCAAATCGCATGACATGGCTGAGCACTCTATATGCCAGCCTGGACGACCTACGCCCCATGGTGATGCCCATCGGGTATCGGCAGGCTCTTCAGGCTTGGCACTTTTCCACAAGACAAAATCCAAAGGGTCACGTTTGCCACCGATAATGGCTACGCGCTCTCCCGCATTGAGCTCATCCAAAGATTTTCCAGAGAGTTGTCCATAACGAGGTAACAAGCGCACTGCGAAATTGACATCGCCATCATCGACTTGATAAGCCAATTCATGTTCAATCAGCTTGCCAATCATGCCTTGCATTTGCTGGATGTAATCTGTAGCCCGAGGCTCTTGATCGGGATGCATCAAGCCCAATGCATCTGAGTCGGCATGCATGGCAGCAATAAAGCGATTGGTCAAAGCTGAAATAGGTTCACCATTTTCAACCGCTCTGTTAATAATCTTGTCGTCGATATCGGTAATATTGCGCACATACTGCACCTCATAGCCACTGGCACGCAACCAGCGAACCACCATATCAAACACGATCATGACCCTGGCATGGCCTATGTGGCAGAAGTCGTAAACCGTCATTCCGCAGACATACATCTTCACCTTCCCAGGCACTATGGGCTTAAAGACCTGTTTTGAACGGGAAAGGGTGTTATAGATTTGCAGCATAGGGCTATAAAGGTGGGGCAAGTAGCGCCAATTTGTTAGACTGAGCGCTGAGTATATCGAATGAGCCAGTTTTATACCCCTTCCCCTATGCCCGCAACCATCCCAGCGCCTCGCCTTGTCCTCCTAAAGATCATGACTGGTCTTGCTGCCCTGCTATTTATTGCGGGCTGCAGTACCCCCGGTCAACAGCTTGCTAACGCAGAAATTAAGGCAACTACTACACAGGAACTGAAATGCGGTCCTAATAGCCCCTATTTAGGAAGCTATAGCCCAAATGATCCGCCTAGACTATCGACGGATACACCCTTTGATCCCCAGAACCCAGAACTCTCTGAAACGGTAGCCTTGCCATTTTTATCATTCCTAATTATTGAACCAGATCCCGTCACTAAAAATGCAGTGCCATCGGATGTCGAGAAATTGGTCAAGGCGCGCCAGTTTCCAGAAGCCATCACGCTAATCAATAGCCATATCAAGAAATCACCCAAAAATGTTCAGCTGCGTTTTTTAAAGGCTCGCATCCAAATTGAGATGGGGGATCTGAATCAGGCCAAAAAGACGCTCATTGAAATTACCCAGCAGTTTCCGGAGTTGCCAGAGCCCTATAACAACCTTGCCGCCATTTCAGCAAGTCAAGATAAATGGATTGAAGCGAGAGACTATTTAGAACTCGCGTTGAAGCTACGCCCAAGCTATGCAATTGCCTCAGCAAATTTGGGCGAGATCTATGTTCGCCTTGGCGCACAAGCTTATGAAAACGCGGCCGAGTCTACTCAGCTGAATCAACGCCTCTATACCAATAGAGCCAAGGCTTTAATGAACCTGATTAGCAAAACGAATAAGACCCCTTCCACCATTCCATCCACTAACCCTCCAGAAAGTAGATCCAAATAATGACTAAAGTATTGCTAAAAACCAATCATGGCGACATCACATTAAGCTTAGATGCAGTAAAAGCTCCAAAGAGCGTTGCGAATTTCTTGCAATACGTTAAGAGTGGTCATTACGATGGCACTATCTTTCACCGCGTGATCAATAACTTCATGATTCAAGGTGGTGGTATGACTGCAGGCATGAAACAAAAACCGACTGGCGCTGAAATTGAAAACGAAGCTAATAATGGCTTGAAGAATGATCGTTACACCGTAGCCATGGCGCGTACCAGCGACCCACACTCTGCAACAGCACAATTTTTCATCAACGTGAATGACAATGACTTTTTAAATCACACCGCTCAAAATGCGCAAGGCTGGGGCTATGCTGTCTTTGGCAAAGTGGTTGATGGTATGGATGTTGTGGATGCTATCCGTAAAGTCAAAACCAGCAGCTCAGGATTTCACCAAGACGTTCCAGCTGAAGACGTAGTGATTGAGAAAGCGACCGTTCTCGAGGAATGATCCCGCAATACGCGAGCGCCCTGCTCATTTCGGATATCCACCTAACGCCGTCAATGCCCTTGACGGCGCAACGCTTTTTTGACTTCTGTGAAAAACAAGCGCCTCAGGCAGAGTCTGTCTTTATTTTGGGTGACTTGTTTGAATATTGGGTAGGTGATGATGCATTCATCAACTCACCATTTCAGCAAGAAGTGAAACGTGCGCTGGCAAACCTAGCTACCAAAACCAAAATCTATTACGTCCACGGTAATCGCGACTTTTTGATTGGCAGTACTTTCTTAAAAAATACGGGTATGACTTTGTTGTCTGATCCCTCAGTGATTGACATTGCTAATCAGAAATATGTGATTGCTCATGGTGACTCACTATGCACCGCAGATATTGGCTACCAAGTATTTCGTCGTTGGGTCAGAAAGCCTTGGCTGCAAAAATTATTCCTAAAACTACCACTGGGTTGGCGACGCTCGATTGCCGATCATCTACGCAGTAACAGCTACACAAAATACCAACGTGCAGCTAGCGCCTCAAGCCAAAGGAATCGCATTCGTACAAATGTGACCTTACAAGCTTGCGCTGAACTGCTAAAACAACACTCTAGCAATCAATTGATTCATGGTCATACCCATTTGCCTGCCCACCATCATGAGCACTTGGGTGAGCAAGCGTGGCAACGTTGGGTGTTATCTGACTGGGATTTAGATCACCCAGAGAGCACTGCACCGCGCGCTAGCGCTTTGCAGATCGATTCCCAAGGTGTGCGCTACGTTGACTTAATCAAAGCCTGAACAAGCCGCAGGTTGTCTGATTAAGCCTTGGAATACTTCGATAGGCTTTGCACCATCTGGGCAAAGATGCGCGGGTTTGCTGCCATGACTTCACCGCTCTTCAGATAGCCCTCTTCACCACGGTAGTTACCGATCAGGCCACCAGATTCAGTGATGATCAAGGCGCCTGCTGCCATGTCCCAAGGCTTAAGATCGCTCTCAAAGAAACCATCGTAGCGACCTGCTGCTACATAGGCCAAGTCTAAGGAAGCGGCACCAGGGCGGCGTAAGCCAGCACATTGACGCGTCATCTCTGCAAATATCTTCAGGTACTTTTCGAGATCTTGATCTTCACGGTACGGAAAGCCAGTGCCAATCAAAGCATTCGCCAAACGATCTTGTGTAGCAACGCGGAGACGACGACGGTCCAAATATGCGCCTGCACCACGGGTTGCAGTGAATAGCTCATCACGTGTGGGGTCATAGACTACTGCTTGTTGAATCACGCCATTAACTGACAATGCAATCGAAACTGCATATTGCGGAAAGCCATGAATGAAATTGGTTGTGCCATCCAATGGATCAATGATCCAAACATTCTCAGCATCAGCATTGTGCTCACCCGTTTCTTCGGCCAAAAATCCATGGGTTGGATAGGCCTCGCTGAGAGTTTCGATGATGGCCGCTTCTGCGGCTTTGTCCACCTCGGTGACAAAATCATTGTGTTGCTTACGATCAACTTGCAAGCGCTCTAAATTAAGAGAAGCTCGGTTAATCACGGTTCCAGCACGACGGGCAGCCTTGACGGCCACATTTAACATGGGATGCATAGTATTGGTGGACAAATTAAATAAGAACGAGCCTGTAATATTGTTCAAACTGCATGACAATACGAAGCTAATACCCTGATTCTAAACGATTAGCACGCCCCACCCTCGCGATACCTATTTGAACCCATTAACGAGCCCATGAATACTGAGAAATCCCAATTACTGCGCTGGGTTCTGGTTGAAACCAGTCACCCCGGAAATGTGGGTTCAGCCGCACGTGCTTTAAAGACAATGGGCTTTGGCGCCCTCCATCTGATCAATCCTAAAACCAAAGGTATTACTCAAGAGTCCGATGCGATTGCCTTGGCTAGTGGCGCGGGAGATATTCTGGAGAGCGCACAAGAATCCACTTCCCTAGAGGCGGCCGTGCAAGGTTGCTCACTCGTTCTTGGCCTCACAAGTCGCGATCGCGAATTTGGTCCTCCAGCCCTCGATTGGCAATCAGCCCTGGGTCTAATCCAAGAAAACATTGCGCTAGATAGAAAAGTGGCTCTTCTCTTTGGTCCAGAGAGAACTGGTTTAGATAACGATCATCTAGCTTTGTGCACCCATCGTGTTTGGCTAGATGCCAATCCTGAATACCCCTCCCTGAACTTAGCGCAAGCCCTCATGGTCTGCGCTTACACACTCAGACAGACTTTGCATAGCCAATCTAGCACCCCATCCCTTTTAAGCGATCGAGAGAGTCAGGCGGACTTGGCAGACCCAGCTGCGGTTGCGGCAATGCTAGACCATTGGCAAGCAGGTTTAGAGGCTATTGGCTATCTTGATCCAGCCAACCCCAAGAAACTCATGCCCCGCTTACAGGCCTTATTTGCCCGTAGCCGCCTGCACAAAGAAGAAATTGATCTACTGCGTGGGATCGCAAAACAGATGCTCCTGAGAAAATAAGCGCATCCCGTTAAAATCAAAATATGTTTAATTCCCTATTCGACCAAGTCGACTCCATTATTGCCAGAGACCCTGCTGCCAGAAACCGTCTCGAGGTGATTACTTGCTACCAAGGTCTGCATGCGGTGTTCTTTCATCGTATCGCGCACTTCTTGTGGAATCTGGACCTAAAATGGATTGCACGGGTCTCTTCCATGTTTGCGCGTTTTATTACCGGCATTGAAATTCATCCGGGAGCCAAGATTGGTCGTCGCGTATTTTTAGATCATGGTCTTGGAATTGTGATTGGCGAGACTACTGAAATTGGTGATGACTGCACCATCTACCAAGGCGTCACTCTCGGTGGCACATCACTTTATAAGGGCGTTAAGCGCCACCCAACTCTGGGTAAAGGTGTCGTTGTGAGTGCAGGTGCAAAAGTACTCGGCGGTTTTACTGTGGGTGATGGCGCACGTATTGGTTCAAACGCTGTGGTGTTAAAAGAAATTCCGGCAGGCGCTACTGCTGTTGGTATACCGGCGCGCGTCTTGCATCCAGATTTACCACAAAGTCCTGATAGCAAAACCAAAGAATATTTTTCTGCTTATGGTGTCACACCAAATGTGGATGACCCCGTATCCATGGCACTCAAGGGTTTGATTGATGCCACCATTGAGCAAGAAGCCAAGATTGCGGCTCTTGAAAAAGCCTTGGCTAAGCTCAGTAACGCGCCAGCACAGGCTCCTGGTCAAAGCGATACCAAGCGGGACCTCGATGCCATTAAAGAATGGCTTAAAGAATAACTTTGATTTAGTGCAGTGTGCGGGGATTATGCGTACTTGCGCCTAAGGCAGTTCCAGGGAATTCATCCTCGTCAGCATCATCGTTCGGCATACCAAAAGTAAAGCTCTCACCACCGGCTGGGTGACGGTTCGCAATCTCTTCATCTGTAGCCGCACGAACATCCTCTACCTGCACCCAGAAACGCAGCGCCATACCTGCTAAGGGATGGTTGCCATCAAGTACTACTTGATTGTCTGCAACATCGGTAACGGTATAAATCAAAGGTTCGTCATCGGAGTCTGATTCATCGTGTGCATCGGAGTCTTCTTCCGCATCAGCGTCGGGAACACCTTCAAATTGCATGCCCACTTCAAGTGGTTCTGGAAAGCGTGTACGGGGCTCGATCTTCAAGAGCTCTGGATCATACTCACCAAAAGCCTCGCTGGGCTCGAGTTGAATCGTAGCTTCATAACCAATATCTTGACCATCCAAAAGGGTTTCAATTTTCGGGAAAGTACCCTCATAGCCACCGTGCAGGTATACCATCGGAGAATCAGGCTCTTCGATCACATTGTTTTGGGCATCGGTTAGCTTGTAACGCAGGGATACGATGGTGTTTTTTTCAATCTTCATGCGAATTCTGTCGAACATGTGTTTTTAATGAGTTTATATTCAGCTTTTACTTATGACTGCATTTTACTTGAGCAAGCCCTATCAACCCCCGCGGGCACCGAAAAACCTGCCCCTAAATGAGCCATGGGCCCTATTTGGCGGAATTAGCCCTCATGCATTCATGGATCGGTATTGGCATAAAAAGCCCCTCTTAGTCCGTGGTGCTATCCCTGCATTTGCACTGGCAAGCCAGAATCATGAAACTCTAGACAGCCCCATCTCGGCCGCAGAACTTTACAAACTAGCCAATCAGGAGCAAGTTGAATCCAGATTAATTCAAGCGAAGCCCTGGAGTTTTGAAACGGGGCCATTTAGCAATAAAACGATCCCATCAACCAGCAAACCAAACTGGACGCTGCTTCTTCAGGGCATGGAGGCTCACCACCCTGACGCAGCCAGGATTCTGTCTTGGTTTCGTTTTATCCCCGATGCCCGCCTAGATGATTTGATGATCAGCATTGCCGGAATTGGTGGTGGTGTTGGACCTCATTTTGATTCCTATGATGTGTTTTTAATTCAGATGGCAGGTCGAAGAAGATGGCGCGTATCAGAGCAAAAAGATTTAAGCCTCGAGCCAAACTTGCCTCTGAAAATTTTGCAGAACTTTCAGGCAGAACATGACTGGGTATTAGAGCCAGGAGATATGCTGTATCTACCGCCCCATATTGCGCATGATGGCATTGCTTTAGATGCAGGATGCCAAACCTGGTCTGTTGGATTTCGCTCACCCAGTTACAAAGAATTACTGCAAGAGGGATTGTGGCGTTTGGCAGAATCCCTGGAAGATATTCCAGAGTTAGAGAAAAAATTTGCAGACCCAAGACAGAAAGCAACTACTCATGCTGAGCAATTGCCCGAAGAACTTATTGCGCAAATTGCAGTCAAACTCAAACAGTTGAAATTAGATCGGGTAGATCGTTTTTTACCGGGGATCACTGCTTATCTATCCGAGCCAAAACAACAGTCTTATTTTGATGGCCCAAACAAGCCATTAAGTCCTGCAAAATTTACCCGTCATTTAGCTTCAACTAGACTGATGAGCAGCCCTCAGACTCGCATCCTTAGCCTGGGAAAAACCGTGTTTTGCAATGGGGAGAATGTGAGTCGCGGCCAAGCCAATGATGTGGCACGCGCCTGGCAAATTCTATCGGCCGAAAAATCGCTTTTAAATCCGAACCTTAAGGGCTCTTCAGGGGGTAGCCTCTACGAAGCCTACCTCGCGGGCTGGCTTGTTTTTGAGGATGAAATATAGACATGGCTATAATAAATACTGGAAATCACCTAGGGATAATCCCTTGGAATTTTCGACACAATTACCGGTAATTGTTGTTTAATTTTTAAGAGGAAATTACAAATGAAGAAGTCACTCGTACTCGTTGCAATGTTCGCTATCGCTTTGGCCGCTTGCGGTAAAAAAGAAGAAGCAAAACCTGCTGAAGCTCCTGCTGCTGCTCCTGCTGCTCCTGCTGCTGAAGCTCCTGCTGCTGCACCAGCTGCTCCTGCTGCTCCTGCTGCTGACGCTAAGAAGTAATCTTCTTCTTGAAGAAAAAAAGCCGCTTCACAGCGGCTTTTTTATTGCTCCCAAAATTCGTGAGTCAATTTACTTGGTTAGCTGATCCGTCAGCAAAGTGAGTAATTGGATGCCAGCAGGAGTATTCTCTGGCTTGCCATCAGCATCTTGCACATAGACGCTTGCTGAATTTTCACCTGTGCTCTTAACAACCACTTGATACTTCTTAGCTTGAAGTTTTGACTCATCCTTACTGCTAAATAGATTAGAGAAGAAGCCTTTAGACTCTTCGATATTCTTTGAGTTTACGTAACGCACGTAGTAAACCCCCGCGGAGCGGTTGCGGTCTTCAACTGTGAAGTTAGAACGATCCAGGGCCAAGCCGACATCACGCCAGGAACGATCAAACCCTGTCCCCAACTCGATGAAAGCTTTATTACCCTCTTGAACTAATTTTGCTTTTGGCATCTTTGGGCCTAAAGGAGCGGCCACCATCGCCTTAGCCTGCTCTTGAGACATCCCAAGACGCTCCATCAAGCGAGCCAAGAAGACCGCTTCTAATTCTGGATCATTGGGGCGACTAGTCCAAATTGTTGATAAACAATTACCGGTTGAATCGCTTACGCACTTTTCGAGTGCACCCTTTTGCGTAATATAAATTTCTGTCTCATCAGATTTTGGAGCCTCAAGACGTGTTTTATATTTATCCCGCTCACCAGTGTCATAAATGGAATCAAGAGCGCCGCCGATTGCAGAACGAATAAAGTCCTGGGCAATCTTACCCCTATTCTCAGCCCAGTCAGTTTCCATGATGCCTGTCGATGGAGAATCCACCACCAATAGAAAACCATTTTCTTGCCAGAAATCTTTTACCTGTGGGTAGAGTTCTGTTGCCGGTTTATCAACAACCAACCAGCGACGCTCACCATCACGCGCAATCCGCATACCCGGAATACCGGTCATCACATTGCTGCGCATTTGGACAGATTTTTTCAAGGCTGCGTTGTACTCAGACATCGTGGCAGTGCCATCTTGAACAATGTAACGACGATCTGCTTGAGCAGTGATCAAATCTGGTGGGTAAGACAAATTGGGTCCACGGACTGCACCATTAGCTTTGTAATCCACCGTGTCGTTGCTAGTAACTGATTTACAGGCAGTTAATCCAGCAACAATGGTCATCATCAGACCAAGAATCGCTAAATAGCGGCGAAGGATTTGCATCAAATTCATCATATCAAGTTAGCCTGTTTTAATGCTGCCTTCAAGGGCTCACGTAAAGTAGCGCTCAAAGGGGTTAACGGCAAGCGAATGCCCGCAGTGATCTTACCCATTTCATGAAGGGCCCATTTCACTGGGATGGGATTTGCCTCTATAAACATTGCTTTATGCACTGCTAATAATTTGTATTGAATCTCACGTGTTTTTTTCACATCGTCTGACATCGCTGCAACACACAGCTCATGCATCAGGCGTGGAGCCACATTGGCAGTGACGGATATATTTCCCTTGCCACCCATGAGCATCAGCATTGCTGCAGTTAGGTCATCACCAGAAAATACCGAGAAATCACTATGGCCAGCACGTTGTAGATCTGCAATTAACAAGGTACCGCGCTCCAGACTACCGGTAGCGTCTTTAATGCCGATGATGCCTGGCACGCCAGCCAATCGCACTACGGTCTCACCAGCCAAATCTGCTACCGTACGGCCGGGGACGTTGTACAAAATTACTGGCAGATCGACGGACTCTGCAATTTTCTTAAAGTGGGCATACATGCCCTCTTGGCTTGGCTTGTTGTAGTAAGGCACAACTTGCAAGCTCGCATCAGCACCAACATTTTTAGCAAACTGGGTTAATTCAATTGCTTCTGTAGTGGAGTTTCCACCGGTTCCAGCAATTACTGGAATGCGGCCCGCGATATGCTCGACCGCAACCCGAATTAATTCACAGTGCTCTTCTACAGAAACAGTTGGAGATTCTCCACTGGTACCGACAATCACGATTCCGTCGGAACCCTCAGCGACGTGCCAATCAAGCAAGTGTCGCAAAGCTGGGTAATCTAAGCTGCCGTCTTCATGCATTGGCGTAACAATAGCTGGCATGCTGCCAGAAATGGTCTTTTTACCGCCTGGAGATTGAACTGTATTTGCCAACGTATATATACCGATTTCGACTGTCTTAAGCTTGAAATTGTAACGGAATGTGGCCTTTTAACGCCCCTTTTACGGCGCAAAGGCGCTGAACCATGGCTGCTTTGGGCTGATCCACATAAATATCCTCATACGCTATGACTTGCAGGCCATGACGGTGTGCAAAAGACAGTAATTCCCCTGAATTTAAGAGGAAATTGGGGTTTGAGGGTTTGCCAAATTCAGCGTTCCCATGGGCGAAGGTTTCATAGATCAAAACCCCATCCTTTTCGAGAATTGCAGGCAACTGGTCCAGATGGGGCCTATACAAGTAGTTTGTCACCACAATTCCACTAAATTGGATTTCAGTTAGTGGCCAGACATCTTGCTCAAGATTTAGGCATTTCGGGGTAACAGCAGCCAACTTTAAATCAGAGACGGCAGCAATATCTTGGTCCACTGCCAACACTGAATATCCCAGATCAGCCAAAAATTTAGAATGTCGCCCAGATCCACAAGCCAGATCTAAAACTTCCCCGCTTTTTGGAATAAGAGCAGCAAAACGTTGCACCCACGCAGAGGCGTCCAAAATTGCTTCGTGTGAAATGGGCAAGTCTACAGCCTTAGTCGTATGCAAGGCCCATTGCTTCACGGACCTCACGCATTGTTTCTTGGGCAACCTTGCGCGCTTGATCACAGCCATCAGCAATGATGGAGCGTAATAAGCTAGGATCATCCAAATACTTTTGGGCACGCTCAAACATCGGCTGTTGCTCTAACAAAATGGCATCAATCACGGGTTGCTTGCACTCAAGGCAGCCAATACCCGCAGATTTACAGCCCTTCTCAACCCATTGCTTTACTTCTTCATCTGAATAGACGGTATGCAACTGCCAAACCGGACAACGTGCAGGATCACCAGCATCGGTTCTACGTACTCGAGCAGGATCTGTAGGCATGGTGCGGATCTTTTTAATCACCTCTTCAGGTTCTTCGCGAATGCTAATCGTATTGCCATAAGATTTAGACATCTTTTGGCCATCGATACCAGGCATACGAGCTGCTGCAGTCAGCAAAGCTTGTGGCTCAGGAAGAATAATTTTGCGAGCACCCTCTAAGAAACCAAATAGTCTTTCTCGATCAGCCATCGACAAACTTTGCGCTTCTTGCAGCAAGGCTTTAGCCTGCTCTAGGGCTTCATCATCGCCACGCTCTTGATAGGCAATGCGTAACTCTGCATACATTTTGGCGCGTTTGCTACCTAACTTCTTCACCGCCTCTAAGGCCTTTTCTTCAAAACCAGGTTCACGACCATATAAATAGTTGAAACGACGCGCCACTTCTCTTGTCATCTCAACGTGGGGAACTTGGTCTTCGCCAACAGGAACAAATTGAGCGCGGTACATCAAAATATCAGCAGCCTGCAGCAAGGGGTATCCCAAAAATCCGTAGGTTTGCAGATCTTTCTCTTTTAATTTTTCAATTTGATCTTTATAGGTAGGCACCCGCTCAAGCCAGCCCAATGGGGTTCCCATGGAGAGTAACAGGAATAGCTCTGCATGCTCAGGAACTTTACTTTGAATAAATAAGGTTGCCTGATTAGGGTCAACGCCTGCTGCCAACCAATCAATCACCATATCCCAAACGGATTGTTCAATCACCTCAGGAGTTTCATAGTGAGTCGTGAGCGCATGCCAGTCAGCAACAAAAAAGAAGCAGGGATACTCAGACTGCAAGCGCACCCAGTTCTTGAGCACACCATGGTAGTGGCCAAGGTGCAAATTACCAGTAGGTCGCATACCGGAGAGAACGCGTTCAGCAAACATCTTTATTCTTTGTCTTTGTCATGAATTAGTGAAATGCGGACCACACGGGTGTGAGGTGGTCCGGTAAAAGGGGTAAGTTACCTAAATCGATATGGCTCTCATCAGGACTGTGAAAATCAGAACCACGGGAAGCCAAGAAACCATATTGCTGGGCAATCTTTCCAAAGGTTTGATATTGATCCGGAGTATGGCTACCAGTGATGACTTCAATGGCTAGGCCGCCGATATCCTTAAAGTGTTTGTAAAGCTCATCCATCTGCATAGCATTAAGTCGACTATAGCGACCCGGGTGAGCAATCACCGCAACGCCACCAGCTGCCTTAATCCAAGCAACTGCATTATCCAGATTGGCCCACATATGTGGCACATAGCCTGGTTTATCTTCAACCAAATAATTTTTAAATACTTGTTGGGTATCTTTGCAAACACCCGCTTCCACCAAAAAACGGGCGAAGTGGGTTCTTGAAATCAGATCATGATTACCGGCGTGATGAAGTGCGCCTTCATATGCTCCTGGTATACCGACCTTTAATAGCTGCTCGGCAATTAGCTTGGCGCGATTACCCCGACCATCGCGGGTCATTCGTAAGCCTTCGATAATTCCCGCATGTTGATCATCAATCCCTAGCCCAACAATGTGAATGGTCTCACCCATCCAGGTGACAGAAATCTCAACGCCCGCCAAGTAATCTAGTTTTAATGCATTGGCTGCAGCTCTAGCGCGGTTCTGGCCACCTAACTCATCGTGATCCGTCAACGCCCATAAATGCACACCATTCGCTTTAGCGCGCTCGGCAAGCATCTCAGGTGTCAGGGTGCCATCAGAAATCACTGAATGGCTATGCAAATCGGCATTTATGGGGGAAAAGCTACTCATGACCCTATTTTAGGTCAAGCTGGTATCAATTACCCGGCGCGGTGCGTCCAGGTAGTCACGAGACTGCATCTCAATGAGGCGGGACACGGTTCTGGAGAATTCAGCGGTAATTTGGCCCTCGGTATAGAGATCCGGAGCCGGCACCTCTGCCGAGATGATGAGTTTGACCTTATGGTCGTATAAAACGTCAATGAGCCAAATAAAGCGGCGCGCTTCATTCGTCATTTTCGGTGGCATGTACGGTACCCCAGAAAGAATGACCGTGTGAAATTGTTTGGCGATCTCTAAATAGTCATTCTGGGAACGCGGTCCACAACACAGGGTTTGAAAATCAAACCACACTACACCATCAGCCATATGGAGTGGGCGCAGCTCACGGGATTCAATATTCAAAACAGGTCTTTCAGTCTCTTGTTGATTACCAATGAGCGTTTGAAACATCTGCAGCAAACGATCCTCAGACTGCTGATTCACTGGGGTGAGATAGGCTTCGACTTGCGCCATCTGTACACGGCGATAGTCATTGCCTGCATCCACATTTAAAACATCGAGTTTTTCTTCCAGCAATTTGATCGCCGGAATTAAGCGGTCGCGATGCAGGCCATTGGGATAGAGCTGATCGGGACGGTAGTTAGACGTCATCACAAATTGCACACGATCTTCAAATAGCGCACTCAACAAGCGATACAGAATCATTGCATCAGCAATATCGTTGATATGAAACTCATCGAAACAAATAAGGCGATAGCGATTCGAAATCCGCTTAGCAAGCTCATCTAGCGGGTCTGATAAACCCGAGAGCTCGTGGAGCTCACGATGCACCTCACGCATAAACTCATGAAAATGAATCCGAATCTTTTTTTCTAAAGGGGATGCCGCATAAAAGCAGTCCATCAAGAAAGACTTGCCGCGCCCTACTCCACCCCATAGATAGATACCACGGGGTAGCTTAGGTTTAAAAAGCTTTTTCTTGAGGTTATTACTGCGGATCTCTTTATAGGCGATCCACTCATCTTCGCACTGCTGGAGACGCTCTACAGCGCGAAGCTGCGCGGGATCGGTGTGATACCCGCGCGTCTTTAATTCTTGTTGGTAAAACTCAATGGTTTTCAATTACATATTTAATGCGCGTTGATCCGTCGCTAATGCAGCTTCACGCATCACTTCTGACAGGCTTGGATGCGGATGACAGATACGAGCAATATCTTCTGCGGCTGCTTTGAACTCCATTGCTACAGCAGCTTCTGCAATTAAGTCAGAGGCATTCGGTCCAATGATGTGAACACCGAGGATTTCATCGGTCTTTGCATCAGCCAATACTTTGACGAAACCATCAGAACGCCCCATTCCTAATGCGCGACCGTTAGCTGCGAATGGGAATTGACCAACCTTGTAAGCAATTCCAGCTTCTTTCAAAGCCTGCTCAGTTTTACCAACCCAAGCAATTTCAGGATCGGTATAGATTACCCATGGAATGCAGTTGTAATCGATATGCGGCTTTTGACCTGCAATCACTTCAGCAACCAGAACACCTTCGTCTTCTGCTTTGTGAGCCAACATGGGTCCACGCACCACGTCACCTACAGCGTAAACACCAGGGGCCGAAGTCGCACAGGTATGATCATCAATGGGAATGAAACCACGCTCATCAACTTTGAGGCCAATCTTGTCTAATCCTAATTTATCGGTATTGGGTACACGGCCAACAGAAACGATCAAACGATCGCATTCTAATTTGGCAGCTTTACCAGCGCTGTCAGTGTAATTAACAACTACACCTTTCTTATCTGCTTTCACATCGCCGATTTTCACACCCATATTGATGTTTAAACCCTGCTTAGTGAAGAGCTTTTGGGCTTCTTTAGCAATGCTCACATCGCAGGCCGCCAAGAATGATGGCAATGCTTCAAGCACAGTGACTTCTGAGCCAAGACGACGCCATACAGAGCCAAGCTCCAAACCAATAACACCAGCACCGATGACGCCTAATTTCTTAGGCACGGAATCAAACTTCAAAGCACCTTCGTTATCGCAGATCAACACGTTATCAACCGCTAAGCCAGTCAAATGACGTGCTTTAGAGCCTGTTGCAATGATGACGTTCTTTGCTGTAACGGTTTCTTTATCTTTACCGTCAATTTTGACCTGATAGCCATCAGCACCTTTACCTTCAAAAGAGGCATGACCCTTGAGTAAAGTGATTTTGTTCTTGCGGAACAGAAACTGAATACCACCAGTCATCTTTGTAACAATATCGTCCTTACGTGCCACCATCTTTGCAGAATCGATACTGACAGAACCCACCTTGATACCATGATCAGCAGCATGGTGGCCAATCTTCTCAAATTCTTCAGAAGAGGCTAGCAAGGCCTTAGAGGGAATACAACCCACATTCAAGCAAGTTCCGCCTAAGCGTGGCTCACCCTTCGGATCATCATAGCTATTGGATTCAGCACAGGCAACTTTGAAACCGAGTTGTGCTGCGCGAATGGCGGCAATATAGCCACCGGGGCCACCACCGATTACGAGTACATCAAAAGCTTGGCTCATGATCTTCCCTTCTTACAAATCAAGGAGAAGGCGTGAAGGATCTTCCAACGCATCCTTCATAGCAACCAAACCAAGCACTGCCTCGCGACCATCAATGATGCGGTGATCATAAGAGAGGGCTAGATAGTTGATTGGGCGTACAACCACTTGACCATTCTCAACTACAGCCCGGTCCTTAGTGGCATGAATACCCAAGATCGCAGATTGCGGAGGATTGATGATTGGTGTGGAGAGCATGGAACCGAAGACACCACCATTAGAAATGGAGAATGTACCGCCGGTCAGCTCTTCAATGGATAACTTACCATCACGCGCCTTAGCGCCAAACTCAGCAATTTTCTTTTCGATGTCAGCCAAATTCATTTGATCAACATCACGCAAAATAGGTACAACCAAGCCACGTGGTGAACTTACGGCAATACCAATATCAAAGTAGCCGTGATAAACGATGTCGTTACCATCAACAGAGGCATTTAGCAGTGGGAATTTCTTTAAAGCGTGGGTAGCTGCTTTCACAAAGAAAGACATAAAGCCTAACTTCACACCGTGAACTTTTTCAAATTGATCTTTGTACTTATTACGCATTGCGATCACTGGCGCCATATTGACTTCATTGAAGGTTGTCAAGATGGCGTTATTTGCTTGTGACTCAAGCAAACGCTCAGCAATACGAGCACGCAAGCGGCTCATTGGTACACGCTCTTCAGGACGGTCACCCATCGGAATTGGTGCACTTGGAATAGCTGCAGACTTTGTCCCGCCAGCGGCTGCATTCAGAGCATCCCCTTTGGTAATGCGACCATCACGTCCAGAACCAGAAACCTGGCCAGCACTGATATTGTTTTCAGCCAAAATCTTAGCGGCGGAAGGTGCTGCTGCAGCGGCTGATGATTTTGCTGGAGCTGCGGCCACTGGGGCAGCAGCTGGTGCGGCTGCAGGAGCGGCAGCTTTTGCTGGAGCAGCAGCGGGAGCCGAAGCTACCGCAGTACTATCGATCTTGGCGATCAACTGCTCAGCAACAACTGTGCCACCATCGCCAACTACGATTTCAGTGAGAACGCCTGCTGAAGGTGCTGGCACTTCCAGAACTACCTTGTCGGTTTCAATTTCGATCAAGATTTCGTCTTGAGCAACGGCATCGCCGACCTTCTTTTTCCATTGCAATAAAGTTGCTTCAGCAACAGATTCAGAGAGTTGTGGAACTTTAACTTCGAAAATAGCCATGATTAATCCTAGTGATGTATATGTTGAGTGATGAAAACGATTATTTCGTAATCACGTAACCTTTAAGTTTGGCAAATGCCGCATTTAATAAAGCCTTCTGCTGTTCTTGATGGAGATGTGCGTAACCACAAGCAGGTGAAGCGGATGCAGGACGACCTGCATAAGCCAACTTCATACCATCAGACATGTTTTCCAAAATATTGTGTTGCACGAAGAACCATGCACCTTGGTTTTGTGGCTCGTCTTGACACCACACCACCTCTTCTAGTTTTGGATATTTCTTTAACTCAGCAGTCAATGCTTTATGCGGGAATGGATAAAGCTGCTCGAGACGAATGATGGCCGCATCTGTGATTTTCTTCTCAGTACGCTGTTTAGCCAAGTCGTAATAAACCTTACCAGAACAGATAATCAAACGGGTTACCAGTTTTGGATCGATCGCCTCATCACGCTCACCCAATACCGTGTGGAAGCCACCCTTAGTAAATTCCGATAAAGGAGATGCTGCTTCTTTATTGCGAAGCAATGATTTTGGAGTCATCAAGATCAGCGGCTTGCGGAACTGACGAATCATTTGACGGCGCAACACGTGGAAGATCTGTGACGCTGTCGTTGGCTGAATCACTTGCATATTGGTATCAGCACACAATTGCATAAATCGCTCTAGGCGTGCAGAGGAATGCTCAGGACCTTGACCTTCATAACCATGAGGCAACATCATGACCAAGCCATTTGCACGACCCCACTTCACTTCGCCTGAGGCGATGAATTGGTCGATCACTACTTGAGCACCATTGGCAAAGTCGCCGAACTGGGCTTCCCAAATTGTCAGGGTGTTTGGCTCAGCAGCGGCATAGCCATACTCAAAGCCAAGCACTGCCTCTTCTGAAAGAATCGAGTCAATCACCACAAACGGGGCTTGATCTTTAGTGACATGCTGAAGTGCAATATAAGTACCGGTATCCCACTTCTCACGATCTTGCTCATGCAATACCGCATGGCGGTGAGTAAAGGTTCCACGGCCACTGTCTTCACCAGATAAGCGAACTGGGTAGCCACTGGCAACCAAGGAGGCAAAAGCCATATGTTCGCCCATACCCCAGTCAACATTAACTTCACCACGACCCATTGCAGCGCGGTCGTTATAAACCTTGGCGACTAAGGGATGTGCCTTGAAGTTCTCTGGAATAGTTGAAATCTTTTCAGCCAAACGCTTCCACTCTGTCAATGGAATAGCGGTGTCAGCCTCATCGGTCCACTTCTTATTTAAGAATGGCGCCCAATCCACTGCAAATTTGCCTTTAAAGTTACTCAAGACTGGATCGGAAGTTTGCTTACCTTCATCCATGGCGGAGCGGTACTCTTTTACCATCAAATCGCCAGTCCCAGCAGGCAATGCCCCTTGAGCTTCTAACTTATCTGCATAGACCTTACGTGTTCCAGGGTGTGCAGCAATGATTTTGTACATCAAAGGCTGCGTCATCGCCGGAGTGTCTTGCTCGTTATGGCCCAATTTACGGAAGCAAACGATATCGATCGCTACATCCTTATGGAACTTCATGCGGAACTCAAGGGCTAGCTTCGTAGCCAACACTACAGCTTCGGGATCATCACCGTTTACATGCAATACCGGAGCATCCACCACTTTCATGATGTCAGTACAGTACAAGCTAGAACGCAAATCGCGCGGATCTGAAGTGGTAAAACCAATTTGGTTATTAATCACGATGTGAACAGTACCGCCGGTGGAATAACCCCGGACCTCAGACATCATCAATGTCTCTTGCATGACGCCTTGACCAGCAATCGCCGCATCACCATGCACTAATACTGGCATCACTTGCTCGCCCAACAAGTCACCACGACGCTCCATACGAGCGCGCGCAGAACCCTCCACTACTGGGTTCACGATTTCTAAGTGAGATGGGTTAAAGGCGAGTGATAAATGAACTGGGCCACCTGGGGTAGAGATATCACTTGAGAAACCTTGGTGATATTTCACATCACCCGCAGGTAAAGTCTCTGGACCCTTATGCTCGAACTCGGCAAACAAGTCCTTAGGCATTTTGCCCAAGGTATTGACGAGCACGTTGAGACGGCCGCGGTGAGCCATACCAATCACGATCTCTTGAACGCCCATGCTGCCGGCGCCGCGAATGAGCTCATCCATACAAGCGATAAAGCTCTCGCCACCCTCTAATGAGAAGCGCTTCTGGCCAACATACTTCGCTTGAAGATAGCGCTCTAAGCCTTCGGCCGCAGTAACGCGATCAAGGATTTGACGTTTCTCTTCCACATTGAATTGTGGGGTCGAGCGAATCGACTCTAACTTTTCTTGCCACCACTTCTTGATTTTTTGATCGGCAATAAACATGTACTCGACACCAATCGTGCCGCAGTAAGTCTCGCGCAATGCCTGCAATAAATCACGCAGAGTCATTTCGGTTTTGCCGAAGAATGTATTGCTGGTATTGAAGACGATATCCATATCGCCATCACTAAAGCCATAAAAGGCGGGATCTAATTCCGGAATATCTTGGCGCTCAGTGCGCTTCAAGGGATCAATATTGGCCCAGCGATTACCCACATTTCGGTATGCGGCAATTAATTGCTGAACTGCAACGCGTTTACGCCCCATCACGGAGTCAGCTGAATCAGAAATTGTTCTGATTGGACCTTGCTTGGCACGCTCTGCAAAGGAAGCAACAATTGGCGCATGGGCAATGTCGTTTCGAGAAGAGCCGTCGACCGCCGGGACTTGTTTCACGTTATCAAAATAGGCTCGCCAGTGATCCGCAACAGAGCCGGGATCCTGCAAGTAGGATTCGTAGAGTTCCTCTACGTAGGGTGCGTTACCGCCAAAGAGATAGGAGTTATCTCTTGATTCCTGCATCATGATGCTCACCTTTCATCGGGTTTCCCGAATAAAAACTGTGGTTATAACCATCCGCTACACGGCTGTACCGCTTCACGAATTGCTCTATGCAAATACTGGTACTACGACAGTAATTTAACACGATTAACCATTGATCCATAAAGGGCTTTCCCTGATTTGACGGGTTTCAGGGGTATTTCCCTATTCGCAGGAAATGAATAAGAACTTTCCTACCGGGCTTTAAAGATTTACTGGCAGATTCTGCTGGAGTTGATTTTTATTCTCTAAATCTTCAAGTGAATTAATGAAATTAAGGGAAATATGAAAACTGTTACTCCGAAAATGGAATATCTCAGCACTAGGCAGAGCGCCAAGATTTTGCAGGTGTCACTGGGCACTGTACAAAAAATGGTGGAATTGGGCGAATTGGTTGCCTGGAAAACCCGTGGCGGGCACAGAAGAATTCTTGCCAGCTCTTTAGACCAGCAATTACAGCGGCGTAAACGTGCAATGCGCCAAAAAACCAGCCAACACTGTATTGCAATGGGCATATTCCGTAGATCAGAAAACAGTCAGGACCTTCTGGAATCCATTCAAGATTGGCAACTGAAGGTAGAAATGGAAGTATCCGTAGATAGCCTAGAAGGACTCATGAAGGCTGTCTCAATCGCCCCAGATTTGATCTTTTTAGATGCCCTCATTCCGCCTGTGGAACAAGTACATTTAATCCATTATCTGAGCAAAAACAAGGACACACAGAAGATTCCTATCCTAGTAGATGAAGGTTTTATCAAACTCCACCCAGGAGTTTTGGCCCTCGCCGATGAGAATCACGGAAAAAGGCTAGCGCTTGGTGAAAATCTCGAAGAAGCGCTGGAAAATGACTTAATTGAGCTCAACCCACTCATTATTCCCTACCCAGCGACCAATCCAGAGACCGATCAATCTTGGCCTCAGGGCGGCTGGCATGAACTGCTAGAGCCCATCTTTATAGAGGCATTATCCAAAAAATGCGCATAAGCCACGGTCTAAGCTAATCCTAGGGCATCAATGCAATAAGGCCGCAAATGCGGCCTTATTACTCAAACTGGGTGAATCTAGATTAGATCAGGTAATTACTGCGATCTTTACCATCAATCCATTTAGGCGCTTTACCGCGACCCGTCCAGGTCTCGCCTGTGGATGGGTTACGGTATTTAGGGGCTACCTTACCACCTGCACTTTTACCGCCGGCTTTACGGCTGAATAGATCTGATGCACTTAAGCCATATTGCTCAATGATGGCTTTAGCCTTAGCGATGCCGTCAGCCTTTTCAAGGGCAATTGCTTCTTTAATCTGTTTATCTAACTGCTCACGCTGAGCTAATAGGTCTTTATAAGAAGGCATTGATATTTTTTTCTCCGAATAATAGGTTATTTGAAATAGCTTTAATAATATTAATAGGTTAATTATATATAGATTTATTAATCTAGCAATATATTCATATTAACCTTTAATTTCAAGGCTTTAATAGAATAAATAATGCCTAATCTACATAATCTTTATAATTAATATAATCGATTATGGTGAATTTTTAAGTAAATCAGGAATTAAAACAGGCTCACGGCTACTGAATTGAGAATAACTAAGACGTGAATGTTGGAGTGAGGCAGGAATTCGTGGTCGGGGCGAGAGGATTTGAACCTCCGACCACATGCACCCCATGCATGTACGCTACCAGGCTGCGCTACGCCCCGACGAAAGACAAAATTGTATCAGTAACTATTTAGACAGAATCTGCAGGACAGCTTGCAGTTCTTCGCGCAAACGCAGTTCGCCGCGGGCTTCATCAAGACGGTTTCTGGCGCCGCTGATAGTGAATCCCTCTTCATAAAGCAGCGCTCTAATCTTACGAATCAATACGACTTCATGATGCTGGTAGTAGCGGCGATTGCCACGACGCTTTTGGGGGCTCAGTTGTGAAAACTCCTGCTCCCAGTAACGCAGGACATGGGAACGGACGCCACACAACTCGGCCACTTCACCAATGGTGAAATAGCGCTTAGCGGGTATTGGGGGAAGTTGAGAGCTCGGTAAGGCCGAGCTGGCATCAAACTCGGTTTTCTCGAGCATGTGACTCCACTACATCTTTCAGCTTTTGACTTGCGTGAAAAGTAACTACACGTCTTGCCGCTATTGGAATCATTTGGCCTGTCTTTGGGTTTCGGCCAGGACGAGCCGATTTATTACGCAACTGGAAATTACCAAAGCCGGAGATTTTTACTTCAACACCAGATTCAAGGGACTGACCAATGCGATCAAAGAAAGCATCAATCATATCTTTTGCTTCACGCTTATTTAAGCCTACCTGATCAAAGAGCGCTTCTGATAATTCATTTTTGGTAACAGTGTCGTTGGTATTGATTTCGCTCATTGCCAGTCTCATTTATAACAATTTATTTGATGTTTTCGTAATACTAAACCTAGCGCAGACGCGCTGCGCACTTTTTTTCCACTGCGCCCAATAAAGCAGCCATAACTGCATCAATTTGGGGATCCTGTAGCGTTTCTTGCGAATTTAACAAGGTCACACGGAAAGCTAAACTCTTTTCATCTTCAGCCATGCTGCTTGAGCCAGCCTTTGGCTTGAACTCATCAAAGAGCTCAATCGTGCGGACAAAATTTTGCTTAGAGGCTGTCATCGCATCCAATAATGATTGTGCTGAAACAGCCTGCTTTACAACTACAGCTAAATCGCGTTGCACTGCCGGAAACTTACTTAATTCTTCTGGCTGGGGTAAGCCCAGCTCTCTGATCGGCTCTAAATCGATTTCAAAAAGTACTGGCGCCTGTGGAAGCTCATAAGCCTGTTGTAAGCCTGGATGCAATTCACCAATCCAGCCTACTGCAATGTTGTTGGCTTTGGTTTTAAGAAAGATTTGAGCAGAACGACCGGGATGCAATGCGGGATGCTGTGCAGCTTCGGTAACAAAATGCAAAGGATCCAGAGCTCGCTCTAAATCGCCCTTCACATCAAAAAAATCCACTACTCGATTAGCACTTGCCCATTGCTCTGGTACAAACGCTCCGTAAGCCAAGCCACCCATCTTCTGGGGCTGTACAAAGCTAGCCACCTTGCCAGGCTCTTCTTGAACGCTGGAATCCCGCTTAAATACACGGCCAAGCTCAAAAAGTCTTACACGACCAGCGCCACGATTTAAGTTGGCCTTGAGATTGTTTAATAAACCACCCCATAAAGTGCTGCGCATCACGCCATACTGATTAGCGATTGGATTGAGTACTTTAATGAGGTCTTGTTCTTGTGCACCAGCAAGGCGTTGCTCACTTTCAAGATCAGTAAATCCAAAATTCACGGCCTCTTGATAGCCTTG
This sequence comes from Polynucleobacter sp. MWH-Creno-3A4, assembly GCF_018881885.1. NCBI lineage: Bacteria > Pseudomonadati > Pseudomonadota > Betaproteobacteria > Burkholderiales > Burkholderiaceae > Polynucleobacter > Polynucleobacter sp. MWH-Creno-3A4. The sequence continues at coordinate 1,438,297 of NZ_JACXSA010000001.1, read as the reverse complement.
CAATGCCAAACGCTGACGTAGCAAATGAATACCCCGCTTCGCTTCAGCTTTAGCACTCATTTTGAGCGAGGCCACTGGAGGTTGGTCAGGAATATTTTCGAAGCCGTACATACGTGCAACTTCTTCAATTAAATCTTCTTCAATTTCAATATCAAAACGATAGCTTGGAGGGGTAACAATAAAGACATCACCCTCTTGCTTGAATTCAAAACCGAGACGCTTAAACACATCGGCAACCACTTCTTTAGTAAGCGGAATACCAATGACTTTTTCAGCGCGTGCTAAACGCATATTGACTGTTTTACGCTCGGGTACATTGAGTACTTGATCATCTATCGGGCCGGCTTGACCGCCGCATACCTCTAAGATCAGAGAACTTAGGTACTCTAGGCAATTCACTGTGTTTTGTGGATCGACACCACGCTCGAAACGATGAGCCGCATCAGTGCTGAAATTAAAGCGACGGGCACGACCCTGAATTGCTGAAGGCAACCAATAAGCTACTTCAACATAAATATTCTTGGTGTTGTCAGATACAGCGCAATGGTTGCCCCCCATAATCCCTGCAAGAGCAACGGGGCCATTTTGATCAGCTACTACACCAGCATCCTGCAATTTGCCGGCTGAATCTAAACCCTGCAAGCTTACTGTTTGACCATTGAGCAACTCTAGCGTTTCACCAGTCTTAGCCCAACGCACAGTAATGTCACCTTCGAGCTTATCGATATCAAACACATGAGTGGGTTGACCCATCTCTAACATCACATAGTTAGAAAGATCTACTAATGCAGAAATACTTCTTTGACCCGCTCGTGATAAACGCTTCACAATCCAATCAGGGGTTTTAGCTTGTGGGTTCACGCCACGAATGACTCGGCCAGCAAAACGTCCACAGAGCTCAGTATTTTCTACAGTCACTTTGCGTTTCTCATCAATTGATACTGCGGGCGTCTGCCATTGAGGTTTACAGAGAGTAGCGCCAGTGATTGCAGAGACTTCTCTGGCCATACCTAGCAAAGACAAGCAGTCTGCTTTATTTGGGGTTAACTTGATGACAAAAACCTGGTCATCCAAGTCAAGATACTTACGAATATCTTCGCCAACAGGCGCATCGGCTGGCAACTCAAGAATGCCTTCGTGATCTTCACCAAGACCAAGCTCGCGACCTGAGCACAACATGCCTTGACTCTCAACGCCACGCAGCTTACCTACCTTAATCATAAAAGGCTTGCCGCCCGCTTCGGCTGGGGGTAGCTCAGCGCCGACTAGGGCACATGGAATCTTGATCCCAGCACGGGCATTGGGTGCGCCACAAACAATTTGCAATTCCTGACCTGTGCCAGCATCTACTTTGCAAACGCGTAGGCGATCAGCATCAGGATGTTGCTCAGCAGATAAAATTTGTGCAACTACGATTTTGGTAAATGCTGGGGCTACGGAATGTTGCTCCTCTACTTCTAGGCCAGCCATCGTCATGGCGTGACCTAATGCATCACTATCGAGTGATGGGTTCACATACTGACGGAGCCAAGATTCAGAAAATTGCATAGCGCGATCTAATTAGTATTTGTTATGCAGGAAACTGCGCCAAGAAGCGCAAATCGTTTTCAAAGAACAGGCGCAAGTCATCAACGCCATAACGCAACATGGTTAAGCGCTCTAAACCAGAGCCAAATGCGAAGCCAGTGTAGCGTTCAGGGTCAATCCCCATATTGCGCAATACATTGGGATGCACTTGCCCCGCCCCGGAAATCTCTAGCCAACGGCCGGCAAGTTTGCCGCTCCCAAAGGCCATATCGATTTCAGCAGAAGGTTCTGTAAATGGGAAATACGAAGGACGAAAACGCACTTGCAATGTATTCGTTTCAAAGAAGGTTCTCAAGAAATCGGTATAGACCCCTTTGAGATCCGCAAATGAAACGCTTTCGGCAATCCATAAGCCTTCAACTTGATGGAACATCGGGGAATGCGTTGCATCACTATCCACACGGTAGGTTCTGCCTGGTGCAATCACCTTAATTGGCGGCATGACATCTGCATGAGCATATTTTTTGACATGCTCACTGGCATAGCGCACCTGAATTGGACTCGTATGAGTACGCAATAGCAGTGGCTTTCCGTTGCCATCTTTGCCGTCAATGTAAAAAGTATCCTGCATTGAACGTGCAGGATGATTCTCTGGACTATTTAAGGCTGTGAAATTAAACCAATCGGTTTCAATTTCAGGGCCATCTGCTACATCAAAACCAATCGAACGGAAGATCTCCTCCACCCGCTCCCAGGTGCGCATCACGGGATGCAGGCTTCCCACTGCTTGGCCACGACCAGGCATAGAGACGTCGATGGACTCTGCCGCTAGACGTTGCAGCAACACAGCATCCGCCAAAGCTTGGCGACGCTCTTGCAATGCCGCCTCTACTTGGGTTTTGATTTGATTAATTTGGGCGCCAGCACTCTTGCGCTCCTCAGGCGACATTCCACCAAGCGCTTTTAAACGCTCAGTGAGAACACCTGACTTACCGAGATACTTGGCTTTCGCGTCCTCAAGAGCTGGCACATCGGCAGCTCCGAGGAAATCACGTTTAGCATCCTCGACAATTTGGTCGAGAGAAACCATTGCAGCTTAGTTTAGAAAACTAAGATTAAGCTGCAGCGTTTACTACGGATTTGATCCGAGTAACCAAAGCAGCAAAAGCCGCTTTGTCAGCAATGGCCATATCAGAAAGCACTTTGCGGTCGAGTTCGATCGCAGCCTTCTTCATACCATTCATGAATACGCTATAGGTCATGTCATGCTGACGAACTGCCGCGTTGATACGAGCAATCCACAAAGCGCGGAATACACGTTTCTTGTTGCGACGGTCACGATAGGCATATTGACCAGCACGCATAACCGCTTGCTTAGCAATACGGAATACGTTTTTACGACGACCGCGGTAACCGGTTGCGGCATCAGTAATTTTTTTATGACGGGCTCTTGCTGTAACCCCACGTTTGACTCTTGGCATTGAATTCTCCTAATTTAGTCTGAGGTTAAGCGTAAGGAAGCATGGAGCGAATTGACTTAACGTCAGCTTTCGCAACTTCTGTGGAACCACGCAAATGACGCTTATTCTTTGTGGTCTTCTTCGTGAGGATGTGGCGTTTGAAAGCCTGACCTCGTTTGATCGTTCCGCCTGCGCGAACCGTGAAGCGCTTCTTCGCGCTACTCTTGCTCTTCATCTTGGGCATAAAGCACCCCTTCTTCTACTTGTGCAACATAGGTGGTAACCGACGGTCACTCTTCCTGTACCCAGAAGCACTTCTAACTACCGGCACCCTCAGCGATTCACTTCGGGCACCTCCCTACATAAGAAAAAGATCGTTCCTAGGAATTGTCTTTTTACTTAGCCTTACGAATGGGGGCCAATACCATCACCATCTGGCGGCCTTCCATTTTTGGAAACTGTTCAACTTGGCCAAACTCTTGTAAGTCCAACTTCAAACGCTCCAACATTCTTGCTCCGATTTCTTGGTGGGCCATTTCACGACCCCGAAACCGCAACGTAATCTTTGTCTTATCGCCATCTTCCAAAAAGCGGATTAGATTGCGTAGCTTCACACCATAGTCACCATCATCTGTGCCGGGACGGAATTTCACTTCCTTCACTTGAATCACTTTTTGCTTCAGCTTAGCTTCATGCTGACGCTTGGCTTCCTGGTACTTGAATTTGCCAAAGTCCATGATCCGGACTACAGGTGGTTCAGCTGTCGGAGCAATTTCAACCAAGTCGGTATCTTTCTCTTCCGCTAAAGCCAGGGCTTCACTCAACTTAACTACACCAATGGGTTCTCCATCAATTCCAATCAAACGCACTTCAGGAGCAGTAATTTCCCGGTTAATGCGCTGCAATTTTTCAGTAGCGATCTTCTTAATTCCTTTAAAAAAACAATAAAAACCGGTCTACCCCTAGCTAGGCTCGGGTCCGACTTTCTGGGATATATCCTGCTGGAGTCGGGCAACGAAGGCATCAAGAGGCATTACACCTAAATCCACTCCGCCACGGGCACGAACGGCCACCGTATTACTTTCAGATTCTTTATCCCCTACAACGAGCAAAAATGGGATCTTCTGTAATGCGTGCTCGCGTATTTTATACGTAATTTTCTCGTTCCGCAAATCGGATTCAACTCTAAACCCTTGTTTTTTCAGCATTTGCTGCACTTGTTGTGCATATGCAGCAGAATTTCCGGAGATATTCAGGACTACCGCCTGGGTTGGAGCTAGCCAAACTGGCATGTTTCCAGCGTGGTTTTCGATCAAAATACCAATAAAACGCTCTAAGGAGCCCACAATTGCCCTATGAAGCATGACTGCAGTCTTGCGGCTATTGTCTTCAGCCACATATTCAGCCCCTAAACGGGCTGGCATGGAGAAATCAACCTGAATCGTGCCGCACTGCCAAGTCCGGCCAATAGAGTCCTTGAGGTGATATTCGATCTTCGGACCGTAAAAAGCACCCTCGCCTGGCAATTCTTCCCATTCTTGGCCGGAAGCCTTTAATGCACCACGGAGGGCCTCTTCTGCTTTATCCCAAATAGCGTCATCACCCACTCGCTTAGCCGGACGCAAGGCCAACTTTACGGCCACTTCAGTAAATCCAAAATCTTGATAAACCGCGCGTACTGCTTTATCGAATGCAGCGACTTCAGATTGAATCTGATCTTCTGTACAGAAAATATGCCCATCATCTTGAGTAAAACCGCGCACACGCATCAAACCATGTAAAGCACCCGATGGTTCATTACGGTGGCATTGGCCAAACTCACCAAAGCGTAATGGCAACTCACGATAGCTATGTAAACCAGAGTTATAAATTTGCACATGACCTGGACAGTTCATCGGCTTTAATGCATACGCACGATTTTCTGACTCAGTCGTGAACATGTTTTCTTTGTAGTTTTCCCAGTGACCAGATTTTTCCCAAAGACCACGATCCAAAATCTGTGGTGCCTTGACTTCTTGGTAACCCTCTTGTTGATACACGCGACGCATGTATTGCTCAACCTCTTGCCAAATAGACCAGCCTTTTGGATGCCAGAAAATTAAGCCTGGGGCCTCTTCTTGGAAATGGAATAAATCGAGCTCCTTACCAAGGCGTCGATGATCACGCTTCTCGGACTCCTCAAGCATATGCAAATAGGCATCTTGATCTTCCTTACGCAACCAAGCAGTGCCATAAATCCGCTGCAACATTTCATTTTTGCTATCGCCACGCCAGTAAGCGCCAGCCAGCTTCATAAGCTTAAAGACTTTCAGCTTTCCTGTAGAAGGCACATGGGGGCCGCGACATAAGTCAGTGAACTGACCTTCCGCATATAAGGACACATCCTCATTTTGTGGAATGCTGGCAATAATTTCGGCTTTGTAATGCTCGCCCTGATCTTTGAAAAACTGTACTGCTTCATCACGGGGCAACACACTACGGACTACTGGCTCGTCTTTTTTAGCGAGCTCAGTCATTTTCTTTTCTAGCGCTATTAGGTCATCTGGTGTGAATGGACGATGATAAGAAAAGTCGTAATAAAAACCATTGTCTATCACTGGACCAATCGTGACTTGCGCCTCTGGAAATAACTCTTTGACGGCGTAAGCTAACAAGTGTGCAGTCGAGTGACGCACAATCTCCAAGGCCTCAGGACTCTTGTCCGTGATGATGGCTAATTGACTGTCTTTATCAATGACAAAGCTGGTGTCAACCATCTTGCCGTCAACAATGCCGCCTAGGGCAGCTTTTGCCAAACCACTACCGATACTTTGAGCGACATCCGCAACGCGAACTGGGGCCTCAAATTCACGTTTTGATCCATCGGGTAGCGTTACTACAAGCATGATGACTCCATCTTATTTACTGAACTTCACTCTTACTTCACACATCTAAAAATAAAGCGCGGCAGCTTTTGGGCATCCGCGCCTTGGGTTTCCCCATTGGGTCTTATTCGTTGGTAGGCTCGATTGGACTCGAACCAACGACCCCCACCATGTCAAGGTGGTGCTCTAACCAGCTGAGCTACGAGCCTAAAAGGAGGATTTTACCCTATTGACCCACATCCAGGTGCATCGCCAATATCAATCCAGGCGGATTATTGACAACCGTTAAAACTGTTTCTTTGCAAGATACAGGCCAATACCGAAATTCAGCAGTCCTAAAGCCGCAACATAAAAGGCTGGCGCCATACTGGAAAAAGGAATGAGCAAGCTGACGAAGATGGGTGTTAGGCCACCCAAGATGGCATAGGTAATATTGTAAGAGAAGGATAGCCCTGAAAAGCGCACTTCCGGTGGAAAAGACAAAACACCTACCGTCGGAGCCAAAGCAATCACACCCACAAAAAAACCATTGAGGCCATACAGCAACAATAAATGCTCGTGAGAGATATTGACTTGCTGGTATAGCAACAGCGCACTGAAAATAAGGCCAAGTGATCCGAATGACATCACCCTACCAACACCAAACTTTCCAGCGAGCGCTCCAAACACCAAGCAACCGATTGATAGGCAGACAGTCGCAACGCCATTAGCCTCCAACGCTAGCTTTGGAGAAACCTTAAATACCGTTTGCAATAAAGTGGGTGTCATCAAAATCATAGTGACAATCGATGCGGCCAAAACCCAACTAACTAATGCGGTCAGAACAACCGCTGGTCTTTGTTCAAGTAAGACCCGCTTTAGTGGCATCTCATTACGCACAATGTCTTTTTGCATTGCTTGAAAGACCGGGGTCTCGTGCAGCCATTGCCTCAGCATGACAGCAACGATCCCGAAAATGCCTCCCGCTAAAAAAGGAATACGCCAAGCAAAGCCTAATATTTCTGGTGAGCTATAGATAGTGTTGATTACCAAAGCTACCATGGCACCCAAGAAAATGCCGCCTGTTAAACCTGCAGTCAAGGCAGCGCAAGCAAAGCTAATGTATTTACGTGGCACATGCTCAGAAACAAATACCCATGCACCAGGCACCTCTCCGCCAATCGCTGCACCTTGCAACATTCTGAAAAAGAGCAAAAGCAAAGGAGCGTAGATCCCAATGTCTACATAAGTTGGCATCAAGCCAATGAATAAAGTGGGGACGGCCATCAGGAAGATGCTCAGAGTAAACATCTTTTTTCTACCCCGCGTATCACCAAAATGCGCCATGATGATTCCGCCCACAGGTCTCACCAAATAACCGGCAGCAAAAATACAAAATGTCTGCAACTGACTTAACCACTCAGGCATCGATGGTGGAAAAAATAAGGCGCCAATAGTCCGAGCAAAGTAAATAAAGATGATGAAATCGTAAAACTCGAGAACACCCCCTAAAGCAGAGAGGCTGAGTACTTTGAATTGTGAGCGGGAAAGTGATTGCATGCGAAGCCAGTAAAGTATTTCGTTTACTGTATCACCGACGGCGAACTTGGGTTACCCCTTTAACCTCTTCCAAGCTATTTTGAACTACACGCAGGACTTCAGAATCCTTGACCTCAACAGTCAATAGAATTTGAGCCAGCCCCTTTTTGGCAGACTTACGCAGATCAATCACATGCACGCCCTGCCTAGTCAAAATCTCAAACAACTCCCTCATGAGATCCGGGCGATCTAGACCAGTGACAACTAAATCTGCAGGAAACACCTTTTTTTGATCCTGTTCCGCATTTGCAGCGCTGGAGGTCCATGCGGTTTGAATAACACGCTCGGGTGCTCGCTCCAATAAACCTCTAAATGTTTTACAGGAGCGTCGATGAATCGATACCCCTCTACCCTGAGTCACAAATCCAGCAATCGCATCTGGTGGGACTGGCCTGCAGCAGCGGGCCAATTGCGTCAACAAGGAATCTACGCCTACCACGAGCACATCACCACTTTGACCTGTCTTACGTGTACTTGTGCGCAGCACAATATCGGGTGCGGGTGTTTTGGTTTCAGTGACAGCTTCAGATTTGATATCGGTTGATTTAGTGCCACCCTCTTCATCGTCGAGCGCATTAAACCAAGCACGTACTCGGGAACGCGCTCTTTGGGAGCGGAGATAGTGTTTGTCAGGGCTAATCCAGTCGCGCGATGGTCCACCATGCTTAACGGCAATGATTTCAATGGTTTGACCATTTTGCAATGCAGTCTCTAAGGGCACCATCGCACCATCGACCCGTGCACCCCTGCAACGATGACCTAAGCTGGTATGTACCGCATACGCAAAATCAAGCGGCGTTGAACCTTTTTCTAATGAAATAACTTTGCCCAAAGGGGTAAGTACATAAATATGGTCATCAATCTCATGATGCTTGAGTTGCTCCCAAGCATCTTCTTTCCAAGAGATTAACTGTCTTGCCCAAGCGATCTGTCGCTCGTAGGCAACCTCAGCACTATGCGTACCTTCTTGATGAGTGGCGCCTGGTTTATTGCTCTTTGGCGGGCTAGCCATACCTGCATAAGCGCCCTCTTTATAGCGCCAATGCGCTGCTAAACCATATTCAGCCTGTTGATGCATCTCTTGCGTACGCACCTGGACTTCAAACGCAGTGCCATCGTCATTCATGACCACCGTGTGCAGTGATTGATAGCCGTTGGGTTTTGGTCGTGCGATGTAGTCATCAAACTCTCGTGGCACAGGTTGCCAAACGTTATGCACAATGCCCAATACTGCATAGCAAGACTTCACATCTGAAACCAATACTCTGAATGCCCTTACATCGTAAAGATCTGCAAAGTCGAGTGACTTGCCCTGCATCTTTTTCCAGATGCTATAGATATGCTTAGGCCTTCCCAAAACCTCGCCATCAATATGAGCTGCATGCAACTCTTCTTGTAGTTGTAAGACAATTCGATCGATAAATGCTTGGCGCTCAATTCTTTTGGCATCTAACATTTTTGCAATGTCACGGTAGACCTCAGGCGACATTACCCGAAAGGCCAAGTCTTCCATCTCCCACTTCATTTGCCAAATACCTAAGCGATTCGCTAGGGAGGCATCAATATTCAGAATCTCTTGCGCCCAACTTGCAGGCATGGTGATTTTTTCTTGAATTACCCAGCGAAGGGTTTGTAAACGTGAGGCAAGATAAATGAGAACTACCCGCAGATCATCGCCAAAGGCCAACAACATCTTACGGAGCATTTCTTCTTGACCGGTAAGATTGGTGGCTCCGTCTTCGCGGAGCAACTTTGCCTGTGCTTGACGTAGACCACGATAGCCGATCAAGAGTTTTGCGGATTCTTCACCAATTAATTTCGTAAGCGCTTCTTTGCCATGTGTACGCCCAATATTGTGCGCAGCTCTTAATGTGGCCTCGTCTAAATTGAGGCTTTGCAGGATTTGGGAAACCCCAGCTGCGTGAACTTCTGCTGGCTCGCCATACCAGGCATCGTTGAATAGAGCAGTTTTTTCTGATGAACTAGGAGTGTTTGCCATTGGCAACTGTGAACAGTTAACTGAAGAATTCTTTGGCTATTGCAATTTGTTCTTTTTTCACAAATGCAGGAGCATGGCCCACATTCGGAATTTCGATACTACGGGCATGCGGATTGACTTGACACATCTTGGCTACCGTCTGCGCAGATAACAAGTCAGATTGAGCGCCGCGCACAATCAGCATCGGAATATGAATTTGTTCAAAGGCGTGCCACATGGCTACCTCTCCAGCTTTTGCCATCATTGGATTCACCGCAGCAAATGGCACAGCAATATCAGCGTCGTAATGCATGATCCACTTACCATTGCGCTCTAGTAGCATTGGCCCGTTATAGATTTCCCACTCCTGAGGGGTGTGCTCACCGAAGGTAGCGCAAATTGCATTTAAACGCTCAAGTGCTTCCGCCCGATTGGTAAATTCAAATGGCTGTCCAACGTAAGAACCCAAGCGCGTGATAGCTTCAGCTTCAATTTTAGGGCCGACATCGTTAATTAACATTCTGCATATTGGAGAATTTGGCATCGCGGCATAGACCATGCCAATCAAACCGCCCATTGAAGTGCCCAGCCAATCAACTTGAGTTACGCCAAGTGTCTTAATGAGTTGCATGATATCTGCAACATATTGTGGAACTGCATAGAGCATAGGATTGCTTAAACGATCCGAGTCTCCCCTACCAACGATATCGGGACACACAACGTAATAGTCATCACACATAGCTTCAGCCAGAGTTTTAAAGTCACTCCCGCGCCTTGTTAGGCCATGGACACACATCAATACTCGTGGATTTTTAGGGTCTCCCCAAGCGTGATAAGCCATCCGATGACTGGCATCGCCACTCACGCACTGGACATAAAAGGTATCACCATGATGTTTGATAGCGCTTGTTGGTGCATGCTCTTTCATGCAATGATCATGACTATGTTCCTCTTCACCAATCTGCTCAGGCTGAAGGGTGACATGATCAATGCCATGATCATTCAACAACATCGTATTGATACGGGACATAATTTGCGGCCACTCCTGCATATTGGCAATTTCAATATGGCCAATCAATGCCGGAAAGCCAGGGGTCATTTCCCAGACATGCAAATCATGCACAGCCAAAACCCCAGGCACTCCCTTGAGGTCTTTACCAACCCGGGAGTAGTCAATATGCAAAGGCACACCTTCCATTAAGAAGTGATAGGACTCACCCAAAATCGAAAAGGTTGATTTCAGAATTAACAAGGAAACTAATATGGATATCAATGCGTCCGCAGGCATCCAGCCTGTGAATTGAATGACGAGACCAGCCAATAAGGCGCCTACAGAACCTAGCAAGTCGCCCATCACATGCACTAAAGCTGCACGAGTATTGACGCTCTTCTTGTCGTGGGATAACACCCAAGCAACCACAATATTCATGAGTAGGCCAATGGCAGCAACCACTGACACTGTTAAACCATCGACTTGATGCGGAGTAAAAAAGCGACTAATCGCTTCAGACACTATCCACGCTACTAAGCCCAACATGCAGATGCCGTTCACAAATGCGGCGAGCGCTTCTGCCCTGCCAAATCCGAATGAGTGTTTGGGCGATGGGGGTCGACGCGAAATAATTTGGGCCAACAGAGCTAAACCTAAAGCAGCAGCATCGGTGACCATATGACCCGCATCTGAAATCAGAGCTAATGAACCTGCAAAGTATGCTGCGGCAGCTTCAACACCTGAAAAGCCTAAAGTGAGTATTAAGGCAATTAAAAGGAGATTCTGGTTGGACGCTTGCTTACTATGACTATGTTGAGCATCCCCTTTTTTATGGGCATGCAGCGAAGGATCGGCAACAGAGCTAGTCTGATGCACTGATTTATGTGAATGTGAATGATGGAATCCCGACATGGCGATTCCATTATTTCATTAAATAGTGACTGCTGTTAGAAACCTGTTGTATCAACAGGGGCACCCGTTTTGGCAATCACTTCTTCTTTAGTGACTCCTGGAGCTAATTCAGTGAGCTTAAGCCCCTTAGGGGTGATATCTAGAACACAGAGGTCAGTAATGATCTGGCTAATGACACCTACGCCGGTTAAAGGCAATGTACATTTAGGCAAAATCTTAAGCTCTTCTGTGCCATCTTTCTTTTTGGCAACGTGTTCCATCAGAACGACGACGTGCTTTACGCCGGCCACCAAGTCCATTGCGCCACCCATACCTTTGACCATCTTGCCTGGAATCATCCAGTTGGCCAAGTCACCGTGCTCACTCACTTGCATCGCACCCAAAATCGCAATATTGATTTTGCCGCCACGAATCATGCCGAAGGAATCAGCAGAAGAAAAAATGGATGAGCCTGGCAAAGTCGTAATCGTTTGTTTGCCAGCATTAATCAAGTCAGCATCAATGGTCTCTTCTGTTGGAAATGGGCCGATACCCAATAAGCCATTTTCGGATTGCAGCCATACCTCCATATCTTTAGGCACATGGTTTGCTACCAAGGTTGGCATTCCAATACCCAAGTTCACGTAGTAACCATCTTTTAGTTCTTTAGCAGCACGGGCTGCCATTTCATCTCTAGTCCAAGGCATATCAATCTTCCTAAATATTCTGTTCTATTACTTCTTTAATGGGTAGTTACGCTTTTGCCGTCATCGTGCGCTGCTCAATACGCTTCTCTGGAGTCTTATGCAGTACCAGGCGATGGACATAAATACCGGGAGTGTGAATTTCATCGGGGTGAAGTTTGCCGTTCTCCACAATCTCTTCTACCTCAGCCACAGTGATCTTGCCTGCCATTGCTACGACTGGATTGAAGTTGCGTGCGGTGTAGCGATAAACCAAGTTACCAGACTTATCGGCTTTCCAAGCTTTCACTAAAGAGATGTCAGAAATAATCGCGCGCTCCATGATGTATTTCTCGCCATCAAATTCTTTCACTTCTTTACCCTCGGCAACCAAGGTGCCAACACCGGTCTTGGTATAGAACGCAGGAATGCCGCAACCACCGGCACGCAATTTTTCTGCCAAGGTTCCTTGTGGTGTGAATTCCAACTCCAACTCACCTGCTAAGTATTGGCGCTCAAATTCTTTATTCTCACCAACATAAGATGCCACCATCTTTTTAACTTGACGCGAATTAAGTAAGAGACCTAATCCAAAACCATCAACCCCTGCGTTGTTTGCAATTGCAGTTAAATTCTGCACACCCAAATCTTTGACCGCCTGAATGAGTGATTCAGGAATTCCGCACAGGCCAAAACCGCCAACTGCGATTTTTTGCCCGTCTTTCAAGATATCCCGCAAGGCATCTACTGCCGATGGGTAGGTTTTGTTCATCTTTTCCGTCCTAATATTGCTGATATGGGTAAAAAAGCAATCATAACGCTTTAGGGGTGTAAGCCCAGCCAGTCATGGCACAAATTGGGGTTTTCGCAGTTCGAACTAAACTAACATGGCTAAAAACCCTATTTTTGAGAATTTCGGAGAATTTGAATGGATGCTGCACAGCTGCTAGAGCAATTTGGACCCAGGGAGTCCATGGACTATGACTTAGTCATTGTTGGCGGCGGCCCTGCAGGCTTATCAGCGGCAATCAAAGCCAAACAATTGGCTAATGACTCCGGAAAAGACATTAGTGTTTGTGTTCTCGAAAAGGGCTCTGAAATTGGTGCACACATTCTGTCTGGCGCGGTAATGGACCCTAAAGCACTGACAGAACTCTTTCCCGATTGGAAAGCCATGGGAGCACCTCTGCATACAGAGGTGACTGCTGATCAATTTCTCTTCTTGACTGAAAACAATGCTTATCAAGTTCCCAATTGGATGTTGCCGCATTGCTTTAAGAATGAAGGCAACTATATTGTTAGCTTAGCAAATGTCACTCGCTGGTTAGGTCAACAGGCTGAGAATCTTGGGGTTGAAATTTTTCCAGGCTTTCCTGCAGCAGAAATTCTCTACAATGAGCAAGGCGCAGTTTGCGGTGTGATCACTGGCTCGATGGGCTTAGATAAGGAAGGTAATCCCACCGATCAATTTCAGCTGGGTATGGAATTGCGTGCTAAGTACACCCTCTTTGCTGAAGGGGCACGGGGTCACCTCGGCAAGCAACTTATTGCGAAGTTTGCATTAGACAAAGATGCCGATCCCCAAAGCTATGGCCTGGGTATAAAAGAACTGTGGGAGGTTGAACCTTCCAAGAGCAAGCCCGGCTTAGTCGTGCATACCGCTGGCTGGCCATTAGAAAACGATACCTACGGTGGCTCATTCCTGTATCACCTAGGAGATAACAAAGTAGCTGTTGGTTTGGTGGTGGGTCTTTCCTATAAGAACCCTTATCTCTCCCCATTTGAAGAGTTCCAACGTTATAAATTACACCCAAAGATTCGGGAAACTTTTGAAGGTGGCAAACGACTAGCTTACGGTGCTCGGGCGCTGACGGCTGGCGGTTTAAATAGCCTACCGAAAACAGTATTTCCTGGTGGTGCATTAATCGGTTGTGATGCAGGCTTCCTCAATGCATCACGCATTAAAGGCAGTCATGCCGCAATCAAGACTGGCATGCTGGCTGCAGAGGCTGCGGTCGCAGCGCTCAGCGAGAATCGCTCTGCTGATGTGCTGTCTGCCTACCCTGCTGCATTCCAAAATAGCTGGTTACACACCGAACTCAATCAAGCACGTAACTTCAAGTCCTGGATGTCAAAAGGACTTTACTTAGGCACTCTGATGGTTGGCCTAGAGCAAAAACTCTTGGGCGGCAATGTACCTTGGACAGTGCACCTCAAACATGCTGATCATGAATGCCTCGAGCCTGCCGTTCAACATCAGCCCATTGATTATCCAAAGCCTGATGGCAAGATTACCTTTGATCGCCTGTCTTCAGTATTTATCTCCAACACCAATCATGCCGAAAACCAGCCTATTCATTTGACTCTTAAAAATGATGCAGTGCCAGTAGACATTAACCTGGAGACCTATGCTGGTCCCGAGCAACGCTATTGCCCTGCCGGTGTTTACGAATACGTCGAAACCGATGGTAAAGCCCGCTTGCAAATCAATGCGCAAAACTGCGTGCATTGCAAAACCTGTGATATCAAAGATCCTACTCAAAATATTATTTGGATTACCCCCGAAGGTGGTGGTGGCCCGAACTACGCGGAGATGTAATCATGATGATTCTTCATACTATGCTTAGAGTTGGCGATCTCAATCGCTCTCTGGATTTTTATACCAAAGTACTCGGCATGAACTTACTGCGCACTACTGACCGCCCTGAACAGAAATACTCGCTCGCCTTCGTTGGCTATGGCAAAGGCAATGCCGATGGCCAATCAGAGATTGAATTGACCTATAACTATGGTGTTTCTTCCTATGAGCTAGGCACAGCCTATGGCCACATCGCTATCGGTGTGCCCGATGCGTACGCGGCGTGCGACAAAATTAAAGCAGCTGGCGGCAATGTCACTCGAGCCGCTGGTCCTGTAGCCGGTGGCGACACCATCATTGCCTTTGTTACTGATCCCGATGGCTACAAAATTGAATTGATTCAGCATTCATGACATCTGACTCAGGTCAATATCAATTAGAAATCCTCGATCAACTATCTAGTCTATCTGCTTCAGAGTGGAATGCGCTGACTGGACAAGATACGGGCCCTTTCACGAAATATGAATTTTTAAGTACTCTTGAAGAAACGGGATGCGTTGGTGGCAATACAGGTTGGCAAACAGCCCACTTAGTACTTCGTCATCATGGTCGCTTGGTTGCTGCCATGCCGCTATACCTTAAGCAGCACTCCTACGGAGAATTTGTTTTTGATTGGTCATGGGCGCAAGCATATGAGCAATATGGCATGCAGTACTTCCCTAAAGCCCTATGTGCAATTCCATTTACACCTGTCCCAGGCACCCGCATATTAACGGCCGCAGGTGAAGATAACGAAGTCTTGCACCAGAAAATCATTGAAGGTCTAAAAGCCTTAGTTATCCATAATGAGCTCTCGTCCGCTCATGTGCTATTCGCAACAGAAGCTGAGCTCCAGGCCCTTCAGCAACAGGGCTTTATGTTGCGTGATTCAGTGCAGTTTCATTGGCACAACCAAGAGTTCAAAAATTTTGAGGAATTTTTGGCCGCTCTCACCATGAAGCGTCGTAAAAATATCCGACGTGAGCGCGAGCTGGTGGCTAAAGAAGGCATTTCTTTTAGACATATACCCGGCAGATCATCTACTGACCAGGACTGGGAATTCTTTTACAGCTGCTATGAAAATACTTACCTAGATCATCAATCCTCGCCCTATTTAAATGAGGCCTTTTTTAAACTGTGGGCTGAGCGCATGCCTGAGAATCTCCATCTGATTTTGGCCCAAAGAGAAGGACGCCCCATTGCAGCATCTCTATTAGTCGTTGATAAAGAGGCTTCCAAGGCTTTTGGAAGATATTGGGGCGCAGTAGAACATGTGCAGAATCTTCATTTTGAAACGGCTTACTACCAAGCCATTGAGTACTGCATTACTGAGGGCATTCAAATCTTTGAAGGCGGCGCCCAAGGTGAACATAAAATGGCGCGGGGATTTTTACCAACCACCATTCAATCCGCACACTACATTGCAGATCCGAAATTTGCGCAAGCTGTAAAACATTTTTTACAACGCGAGCAGCAAGGCATTGGCGCCTATGTAGACGAGCTCAACGAGCACAATCCGCTGAAATCCACTAAAGTAGAAGCATGACCTCCGAAAACGGCAAACTCAATCAAGCCCAAGATGGCTCGCACTCCTTATCGACAGGAGATGCAGAATCCGATTCTCCTTGCATAGGTGTCTGTACTACCCTCTATGACGAGATCTGCCAAGGGTGTGGACGTAGCCTTGGTGAAGTGAGCAACTGGGTGTTTTTCTCAGACGAAGAAAAAGCCTTAGTGTGGAAACGCATTCGTGAAGATGGGACTGCAATGCGCTTTCAGAGACAAGCTAAAGAGAATAAGTCTGCATAGACCCACCCTCTTAGCCTTTTGACAACTTAACCTTCTAGCGCTTGGCTGCGTAGATATTCTTCGTAAGTACCAGAATAATCCACCACAGTGCCGTCCATCTTCACTTCCAAGATGCGATTGGCTAAAGCAGAAACAAATTCGCGGTCATGAGAAACAAATATGAGCGTGCCATCGAATTTCTCAAGCGCAATTTGTAAGCTCTCGATTGATTCCATGTCCATGTGATTGGTTGGCTCATCCATTGCCAGCACGTTGTATTTTTGGAGCATAAGCTTGCCCCAAATCATTCTGCCCTTCTCTCCACCGGAGAGTACTTTGACAGACTTACCAATGTCGTCACCTGAGAATAGTAAGCGGCCCAGGGTGCCACGAATCACTTGATCATCGTCCCCAGTATTGCGCCAATTATTCATCCAATCCATCAGTAGCTCGTCCTTGGCGAACATCTCGGTATTGTCCTGAGGCATCACACCAACATTAGCATTTTCAGCCCATTTGACGTCACCGCTATCCGCAGCGATACCATCAAAGCGTTTACTCAAGATGGTTTTGAGAAGCGTTGTCTTACCAGCGCCGTTCTGACCAATGATGGCAATCTTTTCACCCGCACGAACACCAAGCTTAAAGCTCTTAAAGATGGTGCGGTCATAAGCCTTAGTCAGCGCATTGCACTCAACCGCCATGTTATGGAGTTTTTTCTCGGTATCAAAGCGAATGAACGGGTTTTGACGTGAGGATGGCTTTACTTCCACTACTTCAATTTTTTCTAACTGACGTTGACGTGAAGTTGCTTGACGCGCTTTAGAAGCATTTGCAGAGAATCGAGCCACGAAAGCAGCCAATTCAGCAATTTTTTCTTTGGCTTTGACGTTATTGCTTAACTGTTGTGTACGCGCCTGAACCGATGCCAGCATGTAGGAGTCATAGTTTCCTGGGTAGACCTTCAATGTGCCGTAGTCCATATCAGCCATATGCGTACAGACTTCATTGAGGAAGTGACGATCATGAGAAATGATGACAATGGTGCTCTTGATTTGATTCAGAATATCTTCAAGCCAATGAATGGAGTGAATGTCCAAGTTGTTAGTTGGCTCATCGAGGAGGAGCACATCTGGATCAGAAAACAATGCTTGGGCTAGCAATACACGCAACTTCCAACCAGGGGCAACGTTACTCATCAGGCCTGTGTGTTGCTCAATTGGAATACCAATACCGAGCAATAACTCCCCTGCCTTGGCTTCCGCTGTATAGCCGCCGTACTCGGCATACTTGCCCTCGAGCTCGGCTGCCTTCATATAATCTTCATCAGTCGCATCTGGATTGGCATAAATTGCATCGCGCTCAGCTGCAGCCTTCCACATCTCTTCATGACCCATCATCACGACATCGAGCACACGCACATCTTCATAGGCAAACTGGTCTTGACGTAATTTACCTAAACGAATGCCGGGATCCAAACTGACGTTACCGCTGGTGGGCTCTAGCTCTCCACCCAAAATTTTCATGAAAGTGGATTTACCGCAACCGTTGGCACCAATCAGGCCATAACGATTACCGCCGCCAAACTTCACGGAAATGTTTTCAAACAAAGGCTTTGCGCCAAACTGCATGGTGATATTAGATGCGGACAACACGGATGTTTTCTAGCTTTCTGAAATTCAATTCAATAGATACCCCCAGCATTGAGGGCAAAGACCGTTATTTTAACGGGTTAGGAAGACAGAAGGCGAATTTAGACTTTGACCCTAAATGGGGTGAAATTCGTATGAATATCGTAGTAATCCTCATTTTCCTTGCGCTTGAGAAAATGCACCACCCAATAGGTTAGCGGGGTTGCTAGAACTTCCCAGGAGGTTTTCAGCACATATTGGGCCAAAGCCACCTGCAGGATCTCATGCGTCGGCCAAATGCCATAAAAGGCCAACATATAGAACAAAGAAGAGTCTACTAGCTCGCCTATCGCGGTTGAGCCAATGGTACGTAACCATAGGAAACGGCCCCGGGTACGGATTTTCATTTTGGCAAGTACATAGCTATTACTAAGGCTGCCACACCAAAAGGAAAACATCGAAGCTAATGCAATGCGCCAGGAGTTACCAAAAACCGTTTCCAATCCCTGCTGATAGTTCGCCATATAAGCACCTGGGGCGACTGGTAAGGCAATCACAATCTGCGCCATCACCGCGGCAAATGCAAGAGCAGCAAAACCTGCCCATACTGCACGGCGGTCATAAGCGTAGCCATAAACCTCAGTTAGGATGTCGCCAAAAAAGTAGGAGATTGGGAAGAACAATATGCCGCCGCCAAAAGGAATGGCGCCAAAATATGGAAGCTCAACAATTGCCGCTTTACCGGCTCCAATAAAGTTGGAGCACAGTAAGACCACCACAAACGCAGCCAGAATTAAATCGTAATAACGATGGTGTCGTTTTGGCGAATCCATGCTGAGAGCTAAGCGTTCGCCTGCAAAATGAGTGCCTTGGCAGCTTGTAAAAATGCCTCATCACTATCGTTTTCAAGTTGCACAAAGTTATCAATCTTGTATTGCGGAAAATTCCGCACAATCGAGGATTGATAGGAAGGGTCATAGTGCATAACTAATAACTCCTCAACAAGCTCCGGAAAATTACCCGCATCAATTGCCTCATTCCATTTAGCAATTTGCACTTTTCCATAATGCGCTGTTAATAAAGCCAACTTATTCTTAAAATTATCTGTATCGATTAAGAAGTGATGGTATTCGCGGATCAACCAAGAGACACGAGTTTGCGTACTCGAACGCAACTCAATACAAGCACCATTGCGAATCTTTTCCATCAGCGCATCAGGGATATGTAATCCACCGACCTTCTTGCTTTCTGATTCCACAAAAACTGGTTTTGATGCATCTAGCTTGCGCAGCGCATTCCATAAAGCAGTTTCGAAGGCTTTTTGTGAGGGCTGCTCAATATTGGGTTCGTTACCTAACACTGAGCCTCGATGGACTGCCAATACCTCTAGATCCAAAATCTGTGCACCGAGTGCACCAATTTCTTGTAGCACTTTGGTTTTACCGCTGCCGGTCATACCGCAGATGACCTGAAACGTGAAGGCATTTGCGGCCTGCTCTAGACCATCAATCACTGTCCGTCTAAAGCCTTGATAACCACCCTCCAATTGCAGCGCTTTCCAGCCAATGCGATTAAGGATATGCGTAAACGCCCCGCTACGTTCGCCACCACGCCAGCAATAAATCAGCGGGCGCCACTCGCGTGGAAATTCCAACAAATGGGTTTCCAAGTGTTGAGAGATATTTCGAGAAACGAATGCGGCACCCAGTTTTTTAGCTGCAAATGGAGAAACTTGCTTATACAGAGTGCCGATCTCAATCCGTTCTTCATTACTCAGCACAGGATAATTTACAGATCCAGGAATATGGTCTAAGGCAAACTCTGCTGGTGACCTTACATCTATCACGATGTCGAAGCGATCTAATTCAGATAGAAAATGTTCTAACTTTAAGATGTGTGGATTGCTGGGCTGCATGCCTTTTACTGGTTGGTTAACTAAAAAGTTAACCTACTTGCAAAGCAAGGTGATACAAATTGGTAGAGCGTGCTCCTGATCGACAGAATGCCAATACGGGACCAGGCATGGTTTTCAGAAGACGCGCCATTTCAACTACTTGATCTGGAGTAAATGCACCAGAAACGACTGGCAAGTATGCGTAGTGCAAACCGAGCTTTTCAGCTTCAGCCTGGATATCTGCATTTTTAGGCTGGTCGGGTCCACCCTCACCATCGGGACGATTATTAATCACACTCTTATAGCCTTGTTGAACAATCTCAGCCAAATGACTTGGGTCAATCTGACCAAGAGTTCCAAATTGATCGTTATGACAAGAAATGGGAAGACTCATTGCATCCTCTTTTTAAAAGATTTTTGAAAAAATTCATACGACACTAAATTACGCTTGCCCTGGCTTTTGCTTGTGTGCAGTAAAGAATCTTTCGCAGATTCTCATGCCAGCCAACATTGCAATAATAAATACAAAGGCCTTTAAGTATCCAGCCCCAAAAGCAACAAGAGCGGGGCCGGGACAAATACCTGCAATGCCCCAGCCAATACCAAAAATAAAGCTGCCAACAATTAAAGGTTTTGAGATATCACGTCTAGTGGGAATATGTAATGCACCACCAAAAAAGGCTTCGCTTCTCTTGCTAACGATGTAAAAACCTGCCAAACCTACCAATATCGCACCAAGCATGACAAATATCAAAGAAGGGTCCCACAATCCAGCAATATCCAAAAAGCCCAATACCTTTTGTGGATTACTCATTCCGGAGATGATCAATCCCCAACCAAACAGTACGCCAATCGCATACTGACTGAAGAGACCAAGATTTTTTTTCATATTAGCCTCCGATGAAATGACGTAAAACAAATACTGTTAAAAAGCCTGCACTCATAAAAGAGAGTGTGGCGACCAATGAACGGGGTGATAAGCGAGATAAGCCACAGATACCGTGACCACTGGTACAGCCTGAGCCGTATTGAGCACCAAAACCAACTAACAATCCTGCCAATAAGATCGCATACCAATCTGAATCAATCTGAATGATCGGCCTGATATCAAATATGAGGGCTGCCCACAATGGAGCTGATAGTAAGCCGAGTACTAGGCTTAAGCGCCAGACAATATCCCCTGCCTTGGGATGCAGCAAGCCCGATACGATCCCGCTAATCCCCAGAATTCGACCATGAAGAAGCACGTAGAGAGCTGCAGCTACTCCAAGAATCATTCCACCAAGTAAAGATGGAATAGGCGAGAAGGTTAACCAATCGATTTGCATGCTATGTGTTCCGATCTCTAAATAATTAGTTACAAGGGTTTGGTGCCAAGCGCATTTGCAAGTAACGAACGCCCAGGTAGCCACCGAAAATGAATCCTGGCAAGGCCAAGAGAGAACCCAAGGCCAAAGTAGATATGCCACTCAATCCTTGGCCAACAGTGCATCCTAAGGCAGTAACTCCGCCAAACCCCATCAAGGCAGCACCAATCAAATGATTGGCGGTATCTTCTGGATTGCGAAAGGATTCCCAACGAAATGATTTCGTCAGCACTGCCACCACTGCAGAACCCAAAATCATCCCTACAACTGCAACAATGCCGATAGTCAAAACCTTAGAGGTATCGCTATACAACATCAACCAATCTAAAGAATATGCATAAGGAGCCACAAAGGAAAGACTTTCCATGCGGCCAGAATTCGTCAATAAAAAGACTTCCTCAAGCGTATTGGGATCTTCCGCAACATGACCAAGATTGCCTGAAACCCACCAAACAGCCGTGATGGCAATGCCGACCGCGATCCCAGCAAAAAGATTCTCACCAGTTCTAAAAGCCTTATTAACCAGGGCAAAAGCAATAAACGCAAAGCCAATAATCAGGCCAAGTACTAGGTGCAAGCGAGCCCGCTCGATTCCAAGCGAATCGCTCAGCAGACTGGGTAAATCTTGAGGGGTAGCGAATGTAATAAATACTGCATCTAAGGTGTTGATGCGTATAACGCCCAAAAAACCTCGCAAAGTCATATAAGCAGTTAAGCCGAGAACCATAAACACAATGACTGACTTAAGATTGCCTCCACCAATACGAACCAGCGTTTTACTACCGCAACCCGAGGCTAAGACCATACCGAGCCCAAATAAAACACTACCAACAATAGTTGAAAGCCATAAAAACTTATTGCCCGTGTAGATTGTTTTTAGTGGATCAATCAGACCCAAGTATGAGAGAAAGGTAAAGCCAAGGATCGCAACGCCGATCGCTAAGAACCACTGCCTCAGGCGTTTCCAGCTGGCAATAATGAAAACATCAGTAATGGCGCCCATACTGCAAAAACCTGTTTTTTGCATCACCATGCCCAACGCAAAAGTAATGGCAAAAGTTGCCCAAAGAACAGACTTGCCTAAAGAGGAAATATCAACAACATCCATGGTGATTAGATTCAGAAAAATTAAGGTTTAAATTTATAAAACTGTTTATTCAGGTAGGCAGTTACATCAGCCTCGTCCTCCGGAAAAAGATCCAGGCGCAATTCAGTATTGCAACGCTCTACCATCGACTTTAGTTTTGGAAGAGAGTTCACCTTGCCATCAGATCGCGTGTAAATCATGTCGCCATTACCAAAGCCTGTTTTCTTTGCATGGCAGGCGTAGCACTTCTGCTGATCAATTGCTTTCCCATTTTCTAGGTTTGCACTCGCAAAACTAGAGCTAGCAATAGAGATCAAGGCCAATACAAAAGACCTACGAATAAATGCGGTGAATGTCATTACAAATCAGTGATTTATGGCTAAAACCACCATTTTAGAGCTAAGTGACTAATTTCGCCCTATTCGGCCTGAATGGATAGATAAACGTTATACGCATTCATGCGGTTGGCCGATCTAAATAAAGGCATACCTTCGTATTCAGACCAATCCACCTGTTGATAAGCCTCTTCAAAGGGATCCATATTAATTGCTGCTGCTGACATAGATTCTCTTAAGTATTTAAGGTAAGCGCGAGTAAAGCCGATATCCTCAACTGGCTTGACAGAGTACGCTCCATGACCTGGAATGACGACATTGGGGTTGAGCTTTTCAATTTCATCCAAAGCCAGTAACCAGCCTTTGCTATCAGCGTTACCCACAAAAGGAATTCGCCCACGAAATACTAAATCTCCAGCAAAAAGCACTTTTTCTGAGGGCACATACACTATGAGATCTTCTGGAGCGTGGGCAGGACCAACCCTAGTGATCAAAAATTCTACTCCGCCAATATTCAATCTCTTTTTTTCATCAATCCAGACATCAGCTGATATCAGCCTTGTATTTGCATTAACCCAAGGAGCAAAATCAATGCGAGAAGCGATAAGACGTTGTTTTGCTGTTTCAGAAGACAGGTAATTTCTGCCCTCACCCTGAGCATAAATGCTTGCACCAATTTTCTTAAACTCCTGTAATCCATAAACATGATCAGCGTGATAGTGACTCACAATCACTGCCACAACTTTTTGATTGGTGATCTTCTTAATTTCGGCTAAGAGCTTCTGGGCAAGTATTGGTGATCCCAAAGCATCCATCACCACTACACCCTCTGGCGTGATCACAAAACCAGCGTTAGAAATAAAGTTCTGATTTGCACTGCTTCCCATTTCGGGGCGCCCCTGGACAAAATAGGTATGAGGAGCAACTTGTATTGGCTTGAGCTGGACATTATCTGGCGCTCCAGCGGACTGCGCAAAAGCGGCCCCCAAAAAGATAAGGGACCCAAGAATCCCCGTCCAAGCGCGGATGAAACAAATCATGACAAAAACTGCTTATGGCTTAATGTAGGCAAAGCCATCCTTATATTGAAGATCCGCAACCCGCACCACTCCAGATGGCGTGAAATCGGCATCAAGAACAAATTGATCCTTTTTGAAATTACGATTCTTTAAGGTAATCTCGCACACCTCAAATTTCACACCGCGGGATTTCAATGCTGAAACTAGAGGCGCGTATTCAATATTGTTCTTCTTATCCTTAGCACCTTCCATCAAAAGATCTACACCATTCGCATGAGTAACAACAATGATGATCGTGTTTGGGGCAGTATCTAGATGATTGCGAATATTTCGCAAACCCTTTAAGCCTTGAGTTTCGGCATCATCGATGTGGTACACAACTTTAGTGGGGCCAGTCTGTTGCGCGAATACTGCTGAACCAAACCCAATTGCAAGTAAGGCAGCTAAAAATAGATTGACGATTTTCTTCATCAAATTTCCTTCGAATCAATCATTAGATTGGGGCCATACCAGGGTTACCAGAAACACCCTTAATCACTGGCTCATTGAGTTTTACAGCCTTCACCACCTTCACATCCCTGAGGTGTCGTTCAATGACATCCCAAATTGGCTCGCCACCTGCATTTTTAGCCTCCTCACTCACCGGAGCCCATCCTGCCACCTTATAGGTCTTGCTAGCTTCGATAGCTTTCCCATTCAGACGCATATCAGAGATGCGGTTTCCAGCACTTTGGACGGGATCGATGGTGTATTGCATGCCGCCAACACGCACCATATCGCCGCCCTGTTGGTAATAAGGGTCTGGGTTAAATAAATTATCAGCCACATCCTCTAGGATCGTCTTAATCATTTCACCACTCATATTCGTTACTGTGGTGTAGGGATAAGTAATGGCAGTTTGGTCGAGAAGATTTTCGCGAGTAATCGCTTGGCCAGGTAGCAGGCTTGTTCCCCAGCGGAACCCTGGTGAAAATGCAATCTCCGCATTTTTCTGAGACATCAAACCATCTAAGATTAATTGATCAAAGCTGCCATTGAAATTACCGCGACGGTAGAGCAGACCATCGGTAGTTGCTAATTTTTCATTTAGCTTGGCTTCATAGGGTGCCCTTACCTTAGCAATCAACTTTGACATCGCAGGGTCAGCAGGAATCATATTGGAGAAGATGGGCAATAGCTTGTAACGAAAATCTACTGGCTTTCCACCTTTGACATCAAAATCTAATACGCCTAAGAACTTACCATTTGAGCCAGCATTGGTTACCAAAGTCATACCGCCACGATTCTTTACCTGTACTGGAATGGGCACTCCGTCATGCGTATGACCGCCTAAAATAGCATGCAATCCACTCACGCGTGACGCCATCTTTAAATCAACATCCATTCCATTATGAGAAAGGAGAACAACTATCTTTGCACCCTTAGCTTTTACTTCGTCAATAGTTTTTTGTAGATTTTCTTCCTGAATACCAAAAGTCCAATCAGGGGTGAAATAGCGTGGATTGGCTATTGGCGTGTATGGAAATGCTTGTCCAATAATGGCAACTTGCACTCCATTCATATTTTTCATGACATAGGGATTAAAGACCATATCCCCAAAGTCAGATGTCTTAATGTTCTGAGCAATGAAAGAAACTTTTCCCTTGAAGTCGCCATTCACGATTTCCATCACGCGCTTCTCACCAAGCGTCATTTCCCAGTGAGGGGTCATCACATCAACACCTAAGGCCAGTGCTGCGTCTACCATATCCTGACCATTGGTCCAGAGTGCGGTTCCTGATCCTTGCCATGTATCACCACCATCTAGCAACTGCGCACCTGGACGCCCTGCCTTTAATTGCTTAATTAGAGTTGCCATATGCTCAAAACCGCCCATCTTGCCGTAATTTTGTGCAGCGGCAACATAGTCTAAATAAGTAAATGCATGTGCATCACGCGTACCAGCCGGTATACCGTTTGCTTTTAAAAAGTACTCTCCCACTAAATGGGGCGTCTTACCTTCTTGAGCGCCGATACCGAGATTTACATTCGGCTCACGGAAATAGATTGGCAATAATTGTGCATGGCAATCCGTGAAATGCAGGAGATGGACATTGCCAAATTTTGGCAGATCATAAAACTTTTGAGCAGAAACTTGCGCACCAGCAAAATTGGATTGCAAACTCAATCCGCCTGCTGAAGCAATCGCTAAAGCCTGCAGAAAATCACGACGACTTAAAGACATAAGATTCCCTTTGTGAAAACAGGCCTGTCGGCCTGTTGTTCATATTTATTGATTTACCGGTGAAGCTGGATCCAGCAGCAACGCCATCAAATCTTGAATTTGCTGTTCATTTAAGAGCTTAAAGTGTGCAAATCGAGGCATATTGCTACAAGCGTTATAAGCCTTGGA
This sequence comes from Polynucleobacter sp. MWH-Creno-3A4, assembly GCF_018881885.1. Lineage (NCBI taxonomy): Bacteria > Pseudomonadati > Pseudomonadota > Betaproteobacteria > Burkholderiales > Burkholderiaceae > Polynucleobacter > Polynucleobacter sp. MWH-Creno-3A4. Next base: position 1,412,195 of record NZ_JACXSA010000001.1, on the reverse strand, counting down.
GTTATTAATACGGTTCCAGGTATACACAATTAATTCCTGTGAATTACCACGTAACTTTCCATAATTCCACAGGGTTGGTCCAATCGTTCCATAAGAGATCTCTTTCTTATCGATTTGATGACAGTTATAACAACCACCTCCGATTGGAGTATCGGCCTTATCTGTCCACGTAGCACCGCGACCACTTTGAGCAATCGCTTCACCCTTCTTCCAGTCGCCGATGTATTTTCCATCAGAAGGCTGTTTGATACTATCCATGTTGATCTTCTGAATCTTTTCACGCATTGCTTGACCTTTTACGCTACCTGCAAAGACAGGGTCAGAACAAAACTTTTGCGTCTCGTCCTGTTGAATGCGATCTAATCCAGCTATACCCTCCGCTCTAAAACCATCCTTCATCATCTTATTGAATTTAGGATCGTTGGCTTGTTGAGCAAATACAGAGCTCTGAGTTGCAACTGAAACCAAGGCAAAAACGCCGATAACTAGGAGGGATTTGATATTCATTATTTTCATTTTCTCTATCTCTCGTCCGTTAGCGCTTCAAACCAGGTGTCTCAACAGTGCCACCATTGGCATTCTTAGCCATATACATGGATAGCGCTATGGTGAGATCAGATGCGTAAATAGGAAATGGGAAGCGTTGTTGGCGATAACAATCATTTAAACGTTGTTGCATCGTCCAAAATTGACCGCTGGAAACACGATAGGCCGGCCAGTAACCCCAACCTAATGCAGCACCCTTCTGAGTTGTTAGATTAGGTAGATCCTGCAAACGAATCCGCTTGCCATCTTCGCCATGACACGAAGCACAAGAAAAATCCATTGGGCCACCTTGGAAATAGAATGCACGCTTACCAAGTTCGTACATTTCTTTTTCTTTAGGGTGATTGGTGCTAACTTTAATTTTGTCACCCTTAGATAAGGTCACCACGTAAGCAACAATAGCCTCCATATCTTTCTTTGGCCCTTTTTGAAAGGGAGCGTCCACCATTTCCTGAGGGTTGCGTCCTTGGAGCTTCTGCATACAGGTCATGAGGCGAGACTCAAGATCTTGGACCTTATTTGTATCTTTAAAGTAGCGTGGCAACTGTGCCGCTGCACCCTTAACAACCCCTGGCCCAAGACCTAGGTCACACTTCTCCAGTGTGGCATTCTTTGGGCCAGCAGGTGTTTTCCATAAATCTTCACCTGCCGCCTCATAAAGCTCGGATGGATTTCCATCAGCAATCATTTCGCGATATTTTGCGATTTCATCCGTTGCCGTTTGCGCAAAGACCAAAGATGAAAGCGACATGCTGGCTGCCAGTATTCCTAAGGTCAAGCCCAAGGTGAATTTACGCTGCATTTGTAACCCTTTCAGAACAATGAAGGCACTTAAAGATGTATTGCTTATGAAGCAGTTGCCTCATCAGTACGCTTATCACCCTTGTTGTCCACCCAATTCACAACAATCTTGTCGCCCTTAGCGCCCTTGTACTTAAAGTTCAAAAATGGGTCTTTGGAAACAGCTGGACCAAATTGGCCATTCAATACATCTTTACCATTTGCTTTCACATTAATGGTAGTGATATGCCATGCAGGGATGACTTTTCCGGCCGCATCTTTGCGCTGACCTGACTCCATGTCATGTTTCATTAAAATTTTTACATCCACAATTCCACCGTTCTCGGCTGCTCTAACGCGCATTGGATCAGACATATGTTCCTCTTGTAATTAGTAATTAGTTAAATGTTTCGCTGGGCTCTTACGTGCTTAACCGCCACAACCGCCGAGAGTTACCTTTACTTCTTTGACGGCCATACTCCACTTGCCATCTGCCTTTACCAATGCATAGACGTTAGAGGTTTGACCCATCTTGATACGGGTCGTCACAAAGGACTCAGTTCCGGCAGGGATAAAAAATTGAGCAGCCAAGGCACTCGGGTTCTTTTCAACCAAGATTGCCATTTGATCAGCTTTGAGCGTAGTTGTAATGCCAACCGGAACAACTGCACCGTTTTCTGCAATATCAGGAGCGTTCAAGGTAATGGCTGCTGATTTGTCGGGACTGCCAGCGCCTAAAATTTTGAAAACATCATCTAAGCCCTTGCCTTCAAAAGCGGCTTTATTCCACTCTTGTGCTTGCGCCAAACTAATAAGGCCTGCAGAAGCCATCAAGCCAAATACGGCTGAATACTTCAATACACTGCGTCGCTGCTGATTCATAAAAACTCCTTTATTAAGCTCTCTACGTGAATATATTACTTTCTAGTCAATCATTCTAGTTGTTGCTAGGGTATGTCCTATTTCCCTCCAGACAGCACCCAAGTAACCAATGTCTTGCGATCCTCTTCCGATAATTGAGCCTGTGGAGGCATCGGAATGGCACCCCAAACCCCAGAGCCGCCATTCTTCACCTTAGCCATTAACTTGTCTAAAGCTCCGCTCTGACCTTGATACTTAGAAGCGATATCGGCAACAGAAGGACCAACTAACTTGCTGTTCATCGCATGACAGGCGGTACAGTTCTCGCTTTTAAACAATGCTGCGGGGCCCTTGCTAATTGCATGTGTCTCAGACGCATGTGCCAAACCTTCGCCTGCAGCTCCAGGTAACTTTGCCAAAGGTGGTTTAGTGGAGTCGGAGCCACGAAATGGGCCATATTGACGATTCTGCTCAGCAATATTTCCATGAGCATTTCTTGCGTAACCAGGTAACTCAGAACCAATTTGCACAAATTGCACGCAGTTATGCATACATGCAGTTGCATGAACATCAGGAGTGCCTTTTGAATTCCACATCCCGTGTTTTAAAGTCATGCCATTGCGGTTAGGCATCCGTTTTTGGACTTCAGCAATGTTGGTATTGCTCAGCACAAAGTCATCGGGAACAACTTCAGCCATACTGAGAAGATATGCCACTAAGGCAAAGGTATCGTCTGGTGTTAATGAGCGTGGTGCATTCCACGGCATGGCTCGATAAATGTAATCCCATAACGAGGAAACAGTAGCCACCTTCATGATGGTTGTTCTTTGAGGCTGCTTTCTATCGGATAGTGAGGCTACCCTACCCGTCTTAATATCATCTGCGCTTGTCCCACCAATAATGGGCGTAAAGATTTCATTAGACTCACCGAAAGTTCCGTGACAAACAGAGCACTTAGATTCCCAAAGCTTCTGCCCTTGCTCTACTGAGCCAGAACCCTTTGGAAGCCCCTTGAAGTCTGGTCGAACATCAATATCCCAAGCAGCAACTTCTGCTGGTGTAGCGACCCTACCAATGCCAGGAAAATGTGTACTAGAATTCTGGGCAACTGCAGAGCCAATCACAAAACACGTTGTTGCAACAAACAGAGTAGATTTTGCAAATTTAGCCAACTTGAACATTGCTAACCTCCCCATTAGTGCCAACCTTCCATGATTGAATAGCATTATTGTGATAGATCGAGCGAGTTCCACGGACATCTCTTAATAATTTGATGGATGGCTGAACATAGCCAGTATCGTCAATCGCGCGAGATTGCAAAATTGCAGGGGAGCCATCCCACACCCAATCAATATTGAAACGAGTAAGGGCCTTACTTAAGACTGGAGTCTCTAGGCGTGCTGTCTTCCAATTATTTCCACCATCAAAAGATACATCTACTCTTTTGACTTTGCCTCTTCCAGACCATGCCAAACCACTGACGTTATAGAACCCCTTATCGAGTAATTGCTGACCACCTGAAGGAGTAGTAATGACTGATTTACATTCTTGAATAGAGGTGTACTGACGTGCCATACCATCGGGCATGAGATCGTTGTAGTGGACCGCCTCATCTTTCGTTGCATATGGCATATCTCCAACCTCTAAGCGACGCAACCACTTCACCCAACTTACCCCCTGAACACCAGGAACTACAAGGCGTAAAGGGAAGCCATTTTCAGGGCGTAGCATTTCACCATTCATACCCCAGGCGACGATTGCTTCATTCAATACATCACTTAAGTTTATGGTTCGAGTCATACCAGAACCATCACCACCTTCTGCCAATAAATATTTACCTTGCTTTAAATCAGCACCACACTCCTCTAAGAGAGCAGCCAATGGCACGCCAGTAAATTCACAACATGAGAGCATGCCATGGGTGTACTGCACAGTAGGTACAGCCACGTTACCCCACTCCAAACCAGTATTAGCCCCACATTCAATAAAGTGAATGCGCGAGACAGACGGCAGACGCATCAAATCATTCATGGTAAAGACGCGATTATGTTTTACCAAACCGTTGACCATCAAACGATGCTTTTCCGGATCAATGTTGTACCAGCCCTGATGCTGCCGTTCAAAATGCAAGCCGTTTGGGGTAATGATTCCGAATAGCCCCTGCAATGGGGTAAATGCCACTGATGCCGCAGAAACTCTCGTTAATCCAGGAGACTCACGACGAATTAAATTAGCCTCGTAAATTGAGGGAGTCCCATATGGCATAGTCGCAACATTTTTACCAAGCGTGGTTTGCCATACCTGCTTCTCTAGAATTGCTGGATCACCTTCTGCTGACGCTAGCACGTTCATGGATGCGCCTAGACCTACCGCACCTCCCAAAGCAGCCATAAATCCATTGCGCATGAAACCACGACGAGTGTCATCCATGCCATTCTGATTGAGGTCTGCAATTAAATCTTGAGACAAAAAGTTTTCAGGGGCCTGCTGAATTTGGCCTCTTCGTTTTGGATCTGACATTAAGGAAAAACTCCTGTAAATATAAGCACTAAATTCGGTTCTGGAATTCTTTAAACAGCGTTAACTGGAATCTTGAGGTAAGTCATTCCATTCGCTTCTTTAGGTGGAAATTCACCAGCCCGAATATTGACTTGGATAGCCGGGAGAATGAGTACAGGCATCTCTAAAGTTGCGTCACGTTTGGTTCGCATCTCAATAAACTGCTCTTCTGAGATTCCATCATGCATGTGAATATTGGACTTTCTTTGTTCTGCAACGGTAGTTTCGTATTGAACTGGTCTTTCATTTGGCGGATAGTCATGACACATGAATAATCGTGTCTCAGGTGGAAGACTCAAAATCTTCCTCATAGACCGATACAAAACATGGGCATCACCACCAGGGAAGTCACAACGCGCAGTCCCAACATCTGGCATAAACATCGTGTCACCCACAAACACAGCATTTCCTACTTGATAAGCCATGCAGGCAGGCGTGTGACCGGGTACAAACAGTGCTTTTAAGCTAAGGTCGCCAAAGTGAATCTCTTCACCATCCTTTAGTAAATGGTCAAATTGCGAACCATCTGTGGAAAATGAATTTTCGAGATTGAAAATGCCTTTGAACACGCCCTGCACTGCTGATATGTGATCACCAATCGCTACTTTGCCGCCGAGCTTTGATTTTAAGTAAGGTGCTGCAGTAATGTGGTCTGCATGCGCATGGGTTTCAAGAATCCACTCCGTCTTGAGATGGTTTTTCTCTACAAACTGAATGACTTCATCGGCCAACTTGGTATGAGTGCGACCCGACTTGGGGTCATAACTGAGAACTGAATCAATGATGATGCAACTAGAGCCTGTTTTTTCATAAACAACGTAAGTTACGGTCCAAGTCTCTGGATCAAAAAATCCTTTTACAACGGGGTTCATCTTCTGCTCACCTAAGTAATATTTCTTAGTGCAATTATTGAATAATGCTGGTAAAAATACACTAATAACTAACCCTTATATAGATATTACTTTTAGTTATATAGATGATATTGCTATATAACCATTGAATAAGAAAGTGGATAAAAATGAATAGAGAGCAAAAAAATACAAAATATGACGTGCTTATCGCAGGCGGTGGTGCAGCAGGGATAGGATTGGCGGCAAGCCTGAAAAGTCGTGATAAATCTCTAAGCATCGCCATTATTGAACCCTCGGATGCACACTACTATCAACCATCATGGACTTTAGTTGGTGGTGGCGCGTTTGATGTGAGAGATAGCAAACGTAAAACCAAAAACCTGATTCCTTCTGGCGTGACTTGGATACAAGACAAGATCACCGGTTTTAAACCCGATTCAAATGAAGTCATGGTAGCGAATGGATCGCCTATTCAATACCAATATTTAGCAGTTGCGACAGGTCTTAAAAGCAATTGGGATGCAATTCCCGGGTTGACTGAGACAATCGGTAAAAATGGTGTCACTTCAAACTATAGTTATGACTACTCTCCATATACATGGGAGTTGGTAAAACAAATGAAGTCTGGCAAAGCTATCTTTACCCAGCCACCTATGCCAATTAAATGCCCAGGCGCCCCCCAAAAAGCAATGTATTTGTCTTGCTATGAATGGGAAAAGCAAGGGAAGTTAAAAAATATTGAAGTGGAACTGAATAATGCTGGCGGAGCTTTGTTTGGTGTAGCCGACTTCGTCCCACCTTTAATGGAGTACGTCCAAAAATATAATGCCACTCTGAACTTTAACTGCAACCTTATCTCTGTAGATGGGCCAAATCAAAAGGCGATCTTTGCAGTCAAAGATGCCGACGGCAATGTGACTCAGGTTGAGAAATCATTTGATATGCTGCATGTAGTTCCCCCTCAGGGGCCGCAAGATTGCGTCAAAGATAGCCCCATAGCAGATGCGACTGGTTTTGTGGAGGTCGATCAATTTACCTTGCAGCACACACGCTACCCAAATATTTTTGCACTTGGCGACTGCTGCTCATCACCAAATTCAAAAACAGCTGCTGCAGCCAGAAAACAAGTGGTAGTCGTTGCTGAAAATCTCCTTGCCCATAAACATCAGCAGCCAATGCCACTGAAATATGATGGCTATGGCTCCTGCCCGCTTACCGTGGAGCGAGGAAAAATTGTGCTTGCTGAATTTGGTTTTGGCGGCAAGCTCTTGCCAACTTTCCCTTGGTTGATCAATCCGTTAAAAGCAACGAAGTTAGGATGGATCTTGAAAAAAGATGTGCTGCCATGGCTGTACTGGAATGCAATGCTGAAAGGTAGAGAGTGGTTGGCTCGTCCTTTTGAAAACTAAATAATGGAAAGTTATTTAATCGCTCCTGCACTCGGAGTATTTGTTGGCATATTAATGGGGCTCACCGGCGCAGGCGGTGGAATTCTCTCCGTTCCGTTGCTGGTTTTTGCCTTTCATATGCCAATCTCGCAAGCGGGGCCGATTGCCCTAACTGCCATTGCCCTGTCTGCTGGCGTGGGTGCAATTATTGGCTTAAACGCTAAGGTACTTCGCTACAAAGCTGCGATGTTCATGGCGATATTCGGACTCATATTATCTCCATTGGGCTTATGGGTTGCACATCGCGCTCCAAATACTCCGATGCTATTGATTTTTAGTGGGGTACTCATCTATGTAGCTGCCAGGATGTTTATACAAGCAACACAAGTGATTTCTGGAAATCCTCCAGAGATTATTAAACCGCCGCCCTGTCAGCTCGATCAATCGATTGGTAAATTAATTTGGTCTGTCCCTTGCGCCAGATCGCTGATGATGGCAGGAGCATGTGCAGGATTTTTATCGGGCCTACTTGGTGTTGGTGGTGGCTTCATCATCGTGCCATCTTTAAAAAAATTCACTGACCTTCCGATGAAGGCAATTGTGGCGACTTCTTTAGGAGTGCTAGCAATTGTTTCGGCGGGTGGAGCAGCCATATCACTTGCATCTGGCACTTTAGATTTTTCCATTGCCGTACCCTTTGCTATTGGATCCCTGTTTGGTCTATTGATCGGCAAGGTATTGGAAAAAAATATTAGCGGGCCAAGAGTTCAGCAAATTTTTTCTATCTTTACTTTTTTTGTCGCACTAAGCCTGATTTATAAATGCCTTGTTAAATAATTATGGCAATACAATTGAAGTGTGATTGATATTGACTCCCTGTATTTATCCCTCAAGCTAGCGCTATGGACCTTGGTCCTCATTCTCCCCTTTGGAGTATGGGCCGCCCGTTCACTTCAGAGCATGGGCAAAGGTAGGTCTTGGGTTGAGGCCGCTTTAGCTCTCCCCCTAGTTCTACCCCCTACCGTTTTAGGTTATTACCTTTTACTTGGCCTGAGTGGCAAAAGTATCTTTGGAATTCCATTGGTTTTTTCATTCACAGGCATTTTGATTGCCTCCTTGATTGTGAATCTTCCCTTTGCTATACAACCGATCCAGCGAGCATTTGAATCTATTCATCCCGAGATTATTGAAGCAGCCCAAGTCAGCGGTCTTTCAAGCTGGCAAATTTTTCGCTTGATTGAATTGCCACTCGCTTGGCGCGGCATTACCAGTGCAGCAGTTCTGACCTTTGCACACACCCTGGGGGAGTTTGGTGTAATTCTCATGGTCGGTGGAGCAATCCCCGGGGAAACTAAAACCGTCTCTATCGCGATTTATGACAAAGTACAGAGTTTTGATACTGCTGGTGCCGGAATGCTCTCTTTAATCTTGCTTGGCACATCGCTTGTGGCGATTGCCATATCGTATGGCATCTTTGGTCGCCGTCCATCAAGAACTCAGGGGTGGAAAAGCTAATGCTCAAAGTAAAGCTTTCACAAACTGCCCCGAATCCTTTGCAGCTCATCCTAGAGTGCGCTCCTGGAGAACTTCATGCCCTAGTAGGGCCGTCTGGTAGCGGCAAAACGACGGCATTGCGAACGATTGCGGGCCTCAATCACGCCGAGAGTGGAAAAATTGAATGCGATGGCGAGCTTTGGTTTGAGGCAAATGAAATCAACGGCATTAGCACCGCACTCAGCCCTGCCGAACGCTCGTGTGGATTTTTATTCCAGCAATACGCCCTCTTTCCACATCTTTCCGCGTTAGAGAATGTATGCATTCCGCTTCATAACTTAATAGCAGATTCCGCGCTACGCAAAGCGCAAGCCCAGGAATGGTTAGACCGAATGGGCATTGGAGAGTTGGCTGAGCGCATGCCCACTCAACTGTCTGGCGGCCAACAACAGCGTGTTGCATTAGCTAGAGCACTCGCTAGATCTCCAAAGATCCTGCTATTAGATGAACCTTTTTCAGCAGTAGACGCACCAACACGTCAAGGGCTCTATAGAACCCTCGCTCAATTGCGCAAGGATTTCAATATCCCGATACTCTTGGTGACTCACGATCTTCGCGAGGCGGATTTATTAGCTGATCGCATCACTGTCATTGATCAAGGCGTTGGCCTCCAAACAGCAGCGCCCCAAATTCTCTTTCAAAAACCCAGAAATTCAAGGGTAGCGGAACTGGTTGGTATCAATAATATGTTCGAAGGCATCTTCACTGCAGGACAACTGAGCTGGAATGAGTGTTCACGCATTTTCAATGTAATTGATAAAGGTAAAATCCCGCCGAATACTTCGGTGGCATGGGTCATTCCAGCCGATGGGATCAGCCTACATTCAACTCCGAGCACAACATCCATTGAGGTGCAAGTTGAACAAATAAATACTTTAGGACAAATTGCAGTGATTCAACTGCGCACGCTTGAAGGCAAGCACGTCATAGCTTGGGAAGCTTCTGCTGCTGAAGTAATGCGCTTGGGCTTAGAGATCGGCAAGAAAAGTTATGTGGAAATGGATGCTAGCAAGATTCACATCATGCCTTTGCGCCTCATTAATGATCCCAGGCGCTTTACTTCCTAGCTACCAGGCCTAATAGCGCAGACATCCCTGAGTGTCTAGCGCCTTCATTGAGTACTTTCTCGTAAGAAACCAATTCGAGTACTTCAAAATTCTTTACAAGCCCTCGAATGGACTCCTCGGTATAAAGATGTTCAATTGCCGAAGGGCCACCCGTTTTGTAATCTAGCTGTTTCGGTGTATAGCCCTGAAGAATGAAGATACCACCAGGCTTTAGTGTCTGATAAACATTTTGAAAAATGCGCTCTCGCATCGCAGGATCAGCAAACTGGATAAAGATGGCGGCAACTGCATCATAGGCATTCGCTTGCCAGTCAAAGCTGTCTGTGTCTGAGAATAAATACTCAACTTCGACTTGATTATCTTTGGCAAACTGCTTGGCCTTAACTAATGCAATGTCAGAAGCATCAAATCCAACAACTTGCATACCTTGCTTGGCTAGCCAAACGCCATTTCGGCCTTCGCCATCAGCAATACAGAGTACTCTGTCATTTTTCTTGAGATATCGTGCTGCAGTCTCAACTAGATACTCATTCGGTTCTTTTCCGAAGATAAACTCGTCTTTATCAAAGCGTTCATTCCAGAACTGGGTTGCATCGGCAAAACTCATAGCCTTGTCTTGATGAACTTGATTATTTTTTAAGTCCGCCAACGAGGTCGTCCTTCAGGTCATTGATATTTTCAAGTCCAACTGCAATACGTACCAAGCCATCCGTAATGCCTGCTGCCTTACGTGCCTCAGGAGTCACACGACAATGCGTAGTACTTGCAGGATGCGTAATCGTTGTCCGTGTATCACCTAGATTGGCAGTGATGGAGCAGAGCTTAGTCTGATTAATGAGCTTATAGGCCGCAGTTTTGCCACCCTTCAGAATAAAGGAAACAATTGCTCCACCAGCTTTTTGCTGACGCTTGGCCAAAGCATGCTGAGGATGCGAGGCGAGGCCAGGATGGTAAACACGCTCAACTCCTGATTGCTTCTCAAGCCATTGCGCCAAGGCAAGTGCATTCTGACTCTGTTGCTTCATACGAAGCTCAAGAGTCTCTAAGCCTTTTAGAAAGACCCAAGCATTAAATGCAGATAGTGTTGGACCTGCTGTGCGGACATATGGAAATACCTTGCCCATCACAAACTCATTGCTACCCACAATCGCACCGCCAACCATTCTGCCCTGGCCGTCCAAGTACTTCGTTGCTGAATGAATCACTACATCAGCGCCCAGAGCCAAGGGCTTTTGCAAAGCTGGTGTACAAAAGCAGTTATCTACTGCAAACAACGCACCAGCTTTCTTGGCGATCTTAGAGATGGCTTTGATATCCGCAATCTCTGTTAGAGGATTAGATGGCGTCTCTAAGTAAAACAATTTGGTATTGGGCTGGACAGCAGCTTGCCATGACTTGGTATCAGCCAAATCGACATACGTCGTTGTGATGTCAAATCGTCCCAAGATATTTGTAAACAGTTGAATCGTTGCACCAAATACAGAGCGTGAGCACACCACATGATCGCCAGCTTGGAGATGAGCCATTGCCATCGTCAGAATGGCAGACATACCCGAAGCAGTAGCAATACATGCCTCACCACCCTCAAGCGCTGCCAAGCGATCTTGAAACATGCTCACTGTGGGATTGGTAAAGCGAGAATAGATAAAGCCTTTATCTGCATTTGCAAAACCATCAGCAGCCAATTCAGCACTATCAAAGCAAAAGCTCGAAGTGAGAAACATCGCCTCTGAATGCTCTTGGTATTCAGCAGTGCGACGTGTGCCAGCACGGACCGCTAAGGTCTCTAATGCCAGTTTCGAAAAATCCAGTTTTTTGCGGGTAGTTTTACTCTTCATCTCGCTATTTTGACACCGAATTGCAGAATTGCCTCGCTTGAGGCAATTCCCTGTGGCTTTTTAGTCTTCGGTTGCTAAATGCAAGTGGAGCTGGGAACGAGCAAAGTCACTGGAGTCCCGCTGACGATCAGCCTTTGCGGCTGAGGTATTGCGAGCCGCCTCTAAGGCATCAAGATAGGATTCCGTAATATCGCCAGTGATGTAATTTCCATCAAAGCAAGAAGCTTCGAATTGCTTGATATTCGGATTAATATCCCTCACTGCTTGCTTCATATCCTCAACGCTTTGATAGATCAATTGATCGGCACCAATCATCTTATTAATTTCTTCATCGGTACGACCATAAGCCACTAACTCACTTCGAGTTGGCATATCGATGCCATACACATTGGGAAAGCGCACTGGAGGCGCAGCAGAGGCGAAGATCACTTTCTTGGCACCAGATTCACGCGCCATTTGTACGATCTCAAATGAAGTTGTACCACGAACAATTGAGTCATCCACAATGAGTACCGTCTTATCCTTAAACTCAATCCGCATAGCATTGAGTTTTTGACGTACAGACTTTTTGCGTACGGCCTGACCAGGCATGATGAAGGTGCGACCAATGTAGCGGTTTTTAAAGAAGCCTTCTCGGTAAGAAACTCCTAAGTTCTTAGCAACCTGCATTGCTGCAGGGCGACTTGAATCTGGAATTGGCATTACTACATCAATCTCATCAACATTGGTTTCTTTGCGAATCTTCTCTGCAAGATAGTCACCCATACGCATACGAACGTTATAAACAGTGACACCATCAATCGTAGAGTCTGGACGCGCCATGTATACGTATTCGAATATGCAAGGAGTCAGAATGGCATTCGGTACGCACTGACGTGAGTAAAAGTTACCATCTAAATCAATGTAAATTGCTTCGCCAGGGTTCACATCGCGCACGAAAGTAAAACCAAGACCTTCAAGGGCAACTGACTCAGAAGCTATCATCCACTCAGGTCCTTGCGGAGTATCAATGCGCCCAATACACAGTGGGCGAATGCCATATTGATCACGAAATGCTAGCAAACCATAGCCAGCAATTAATGAAACAACCGCGTAAGAGCCCTTCACACGACTTGTTACACCAGTTACAGCATTAAACATGGCGCCTTCATCGAGCGCTGCACTATTTGTTTCTTTTTGTAGCTCATCCGCCAATACATTTAGCAGCACTTCAGTATCAGAGCTAGTATTAATATGACGACGATCACGATAAGCCATCTCGACACGTAAACTGGGTGCATTGGTGAGGTTACCGTTATGCGCCAAAATAATGCCGTACGGAGCGCTCACATAAAAAGGTTGCGCCTCTTCTTCGCTGCTAGCTGAACCAGCAGTTGGGTAGCGAACTTGTCCGATGCCCGCGTTACCTACTAAGCTACGCATATTGCGCGTTCTGAAAACGTCACGCACCAAACCATTGGCTTTATGCATGGTGAACGAATTACCGTTCATTGTTGCGATACCAGCAGCATCTTGACCACGGTGTTGCAAGAGCAACAAAGCGTCATAGAGCAGTTGATTCACTGGGGAGTGGGAAACAGTTCCGACGACGCCGCACATATCTTAGATTCCTATTGTTAATTTAGGAGTAATGGTGGGAGTTACTTTGGGCATTGCATCACCCAACTGCTTTGCCCAGTCAGCTGGTAGCCAACCTTTAATTAAACCGGTTGCCATATCCATTGCTGGTCTTGTAATTGCATCTTTCCATGCCGCGCTCTGCGGTATAGGCGTTAAAGCAGCTAGCGTAGCCAGAATGACCACAATCAAGCCACCGCGGGCAAGGCCAAAGACCAAACCCAAAAACCGATCGGTCAAACTCAAACCTGCCGACAGAATAATTTTTTGCACTACACCACCAAATAATCCACAGACAACCAGTGTCAGGATAAAGAGAATCAGAAAACTCAAACCGAGACTCAACAGCTCATCCAAATGGAATGTTGAGAGCCATTCTGTAGAAAGATAATTGGTGTAGTGATACGCCACCCATGCGGCCGCAAACCATGAGGCTAATGCGAGTACTTCTTTGAACAATCCTCGGGAGATGCCTACCAAGGCGGAGACCAACAGAACTACCAGGGTGAAATAATCCACCGATGTTAGCTTAAGGGTGGATAAGTATTCCATTACTGCTTGCCTGTCTCAACAAGTCTTGGTGATAGACCCATTGCCCTGATTTTCTTTTCAGCTGCTTCGGCAGCTTCCTTATCCGTAAACGGACCGGCTCTTAAAACGTAGAGTTTGACACCATCTACGCCATTTTTATTCATTACATAATTTGGAATCTTTTGGTCTTTCAGCTTAGTGATCCAGCCTTTCGCTCGATCTTCAGAAGCAAACGCGCCAATCTGAATGACATACTTACTAGACCCACTTGCCGCATTGCTGGCGCTTGGTTTAGCTTCTTCAGCCTTCGGTTTGGCTGGTGCGGCAACAACCTCTTCACCCGCAGCTAAACCCAATACAGCACCTTTGCTTGGTGCAGGTGCAGCTTTTGCTTCAGCCTTAGGCTCTGGTTTTGGTTCTGGCTTAGTCTCGGGTTTTATCTCAGCTTTAGGTTCTGGGGTAACTGCCGCAACTTTGGGAGCTTCTTTTACAGGCTCAGCAGGCACTTCAGCTTTGGGTTTGTCTTCGAGCTTTGCATCAGATCCCGGAATTGGCAAACTCGTAACAATATTGACTGCGATGTCATTCGGCGCCGACTTCGGTTTGTTATCCAAAATGCGTGGCAAACCAACAACAGCAATTAGCACCAGAACTGCAGCACCAATCAATCGATGGCGCGCTTTTTGTTGTTCTGGATCTTCAGTAAGGGCTAATTCTTCAGCTTCAGCAGCGCGTTGAAAACTTCGTGGAGCTGGACGTTTAGCGGAACGCTTTCCCGCCGAACCTAAATCAAGGTCGTCAGCCTGTGTTTTTCGCTTAAAGAAGCTCGGTAAACGAATCATGGATCAGTGGGCCTGGTTGTTTCGGTAAGACATTACGCCTGCAACGGTATAGAAGGATCCGAAGATCACAATTCTATCACCCTCACCCGCTTTTGAGAGTGCTTTTTGATACGCTGCAGCAGGATCTGGGAAGCACTCTATACCGCTATCAGAGCCGTTTTGAGGCTTTACACCCAAAGCCTCGAGCCTTTGCGCCAGGACCTTGGCACTTGCTGCCCTAGGGGTCGGTAAATCGGTGCAAAACCAAAAATCCACGATTCCGAGTAAGGGCTTGAGAACCCCTTCAATATCTTTATCTGCCATGGCCCCGAAAACAGCATAGGTATAGGGGTGGTAACCCATCTTATCGAGCCCCTGGCCCAAGGTGGCAGCGGCATGTGGGTTGTGGGCAACATCCAAAATGACGGTGGGTTGGCCGGGCAAGACTTGAAAGCGTCCAGGCAGCTCTACCATGGCAAAACCATTGCGAATATCTTGGGCGCTAACCGGTAAACGCTGGTGCAATGCCATCAGTGCAGCAATGACTGCGGAGGCATTCAGAATCTGATTGGCGCCACGCAGCGCTGGGTAGCCCAAGCCGCTAAAACGTTTATTCCGTCCAGCCCAACCCCACTGTTGCTTGTCCCCCTGAAAGTTGTAATCACGTCCTTGCAACCAAAGATCACAAGCCAGTTTTTCTGCATGATCGATTAATGATTGCGGGGGAACGGGATCACCGCAGATAGCAATATGGCCGGGGCGGAAAATACCCGCCTTCTCAAGACCAATTTGCTCACGATTCGTCCCCAAAAATTCCGCATGATCAATATCAATGCTGGTCACAATAGCGCAGTCTGCATCAACGATATTTACCGCATCCAAGCGACCGCCCATCCCAACCTCTAATATCACGGCATCTACATTGGATTTAGCAAACAAATGCATGATGGCTAAGGTGGTGAACTCAAAATAAGTTAAGGTGGGAGCGTCTACCAGGCTCACGCGTGCTTTTTCAACAGCGGCAAAGTGTTCTAGTAAAAGTGCATCGTTGACATCTTGCCCATTGATACGTGCGCGCTCATTAAATTTCAGAAGATGTGGTGAAGTATGGCAGCCCACACGATAACCAGAAGCCAGCAGAATGCTCTCGAGAAATGCGCATGTAGAACCCTTGCCATTCGTGCCGGCAACTGTAATGACTGGGCAATCAAAATGGAGATCCAATGCCGCCTTGACTCGATTAATTCGGTCTAGGCCCATATCGATGCCGACTGGGTGAGCAGTTTCGAGGTGGCTAAGCCAAGCCTCTAGGCTAGAAAAAAGAATGGGGGTTTGGTGCGCGGTACTCAAGCGCTTAAACGACTGCGCTACCCGCTATCGCAGGCTCAGGAAGTTTTTGCAAGAGTGCTAACAAGCGGGCAATCTCACCGCGCATTTGACGACGGTCAACAATCATATCGATGCCACCTTTTTGCATCAAGAACTCAGAGCGCTGAAATCCCTCGGGCAATTTTTCTCGCACAGTTTGCTCAATCACACGTGGACCAGCAAAACCAATCAGGGCCTTAGGCTCAGCCATCACGACATCACCCATAAAGGCGAAACTAGCAGAAATTCCGCCCATCGTTGGGTCAGTCAACACGCTGATATAAGGCAAACCTTTTTTGGCAAGCAAGGTCAACATCGAGTTGGTCTTGGCCATCTGAAAGAGTGACAACAAGCTTTCTTGCATACGGGCGCCACCAGTAGCTGTTACACAAATGAAGGCACACTTCTTTGCAATCGCCTCTTGAACGCCACGAGCAAAGCGCTCGCCCACTACTGAGCCCATTGAACCGCCCATGTATTGGAATTCGAAACAAGCAGTCACTACTGGAATGTTTTCAATTTTTCCACCCATGACGATGAGGGCTTCCGATTCACCAGAAGCATCATTAGCCTCTTTAATGCGATCAGGATATTTTTTAGAATCTTTAAATTTCAGTGGATCGACTGGATAAATATCTGCGCCAATCTCATACCGACCCTTGGGGTCTAGTAAATTTTCTAGGCGTTGGCGTGCGCCGATGCGCATGTGGTGGCTACATTTTGGACAGACTGAAAGATTAGCTTCAATATCAGTGCTGTAAAGAACGGTTTCACAGCTTGGGCACTTAACCCACAATCCTTCTGGTACTGACTTGCGATTCGCAGGATCAGTATGTTGAATTTGGGGTGGGAGTATCTTGTCTATCCAGCTCATTACTTTTCACTATCCAATGCGTCGCGAATCTCTCGAATAAAGGCTTCAAGTGATTGTACTGCTTGACCGGGGGGTGCATCCTCTAAAAGGCGAATAATGCGGCTACCAATCACCACAGCATCAGCACTCTGGGATACCGCCTTGGCACTGGCTGCATCGCTGATACCAAAGCCGACAGCAATCGGAATATCGGTCTCTTCGCGAATCTTAGGGATGATGCTGGCCACATCTTGAGTATTGAGATGGGAAGCGCCCGTAACCCCACGCATAGAAACGTAATAGATATAGCCTGATGCGATCTTGGCAGCTTCTTTGATCCGTTCATGAGAGGAAGTGGGTGCTAGCAAGAAGATGGGGTCAATACCTGCTACTCGCATCCGGGCTGCAAAATCAACGCATTCCTCTGGTGGGTAGTCGACCACCAGAACACCATCAACACCTGCAGCTTTTGCTTCTGTAGCAAAACGCTCTGCTCCCATTTGTTCAACGGGGTTTGCATAACCCATTAAGACCACCGGGGTATGAGCATCGTTCTTACGAAATGCTTTTACCATCTCTAAGCAACTATGCAGTGTCACGCCATGTGTCAGGGCACGCTCAGATGATCTCTGAATCACAGGTCCATCAGCCATCGGATCTGAAAACGGAACTCCCAACTCAATCACACTAGAGCCACCACGCACTAGTGCATGCATTAACTCAACAGTCTGCTTTGGGTCAGGGTCACCTGCAGTGATAAAAGGAATCAATCCTTTTTTGCCGCTCGCTTTTAACTCTTTAAAGAGTGCAGTAATTCTGGACATATCTTTCTTAACCTTCAGAGCCAGTTGCTTGTGCGACGGTATGCATATCTTTATCGCCACGACCAGAAAGATTTACCAGAATGGTTTTATCCTTTGGCAATGTCTTAGCAAGCTTGCATGCATATGCAATTGCATGAGCAGACTCTAGTGCAGGAATAATGCCCTCAATCTGACAGCAGTCATGAAATGCCTTAAGCGCCTCTTCATCGGTGATCGCCACATAGTCAGCACGACCAGAATCTTTTAACCATGCATGTTCAGGACCAACACCAGGATAGTCCATACCGGCAGAGACTGAATGGGTTTCAGAAATCTGACCATTCTCATCTTGTAACAAGTAAGTACGGTTGCCATGTAAGACACCCGGCTTACCAACACACAGGGCAGCTGAATGCAAACCACTACCCAAACCATGGCCTGCCGCTTCTACACCCACCAATTTCACTTCTGGGAAATCAATATAGGGATAGAAGATGCCCATGGCATTTGACCCACCACCAACACAGGCGAGTACGTAATCCGGTTGACGACCAGTCATCTCCGGCATCTGCACTTTGCACTCTTCACCAATCACGCTTTGGAAATCTCTGACCATCATTGGATAAGGATGGGGACCTGCAACTGTGCCAATAATGTAGAAAGTATTTTCAACATTGGTAACCCAATCCCGCATGGCTTCATTGAGTGCATCTTTTAATGTCTTAGTGCCTGACTCCACAGGAACCACCTTGGCGCCAAGTAACTTCATGCGATAGACGTTTTGCGCTTGACGGGCGACGTCCACTGAGCCTTGATACACAGTGCAATCGAGCCCAAAGCGAGCACAGATGGTAGCCGTAGCAACGCCATGCTGACCTGCCCCGGTCTCGGCAATGATGCGGGGTTTACCCATGCGCTTAGCCAACATTGCTTGACCAATGACGTTATTAATCTTGTGAGCACCTGTGTGATTAAGGTCTTCACGCTTGAGATAGATCTGTGCACCGCCTAGCATCTCACTCCAACGCTTAGCGTGGTATACCGGCGATGGTCTACCGACAAAGTGTTTCAGTTCGTAATGAAACTCTTCAATAAATTCCGGGTCATGTTGATACTTTGCATAAGCTTCTTTGAGTTCATCGAGGGCATACATCAATGTCTCAGAAACAAACACACCACCGTAAGGACCAAAGTGTCCACGTGCATCTGGCTTGTCGTACATAGCTACCTCTTTTGATTTATTTACAGCAAATTATTGGGATGATGATTTCTCATCTGCTGCGCGCACTGCTTTTACAAATTGAGCGATGAGCGCAGGATCTTTAACACCCCTGCTGCTTTCTACGCCACTAGAGACGTCAACTGCGCAAGGATGCAGGCGAGCAATCGCCTCGCCCACGTTGTGCGTGTTCAATCCACCACTCAAAACGACCCGAGGCGCGTTTTCGCTTACCCATGTCTGTGGAATTCCTTGCCAATCAAAAGGAACGCCTCCACCACCGTATCCCTCAACGAGGGCATCTAGCAGCAAAGCGTTTGCATCCCCATATTGTAGGGAAAATTCGTCAAATGCGAAGCCTTCCCCGATACGGCCGGCCTTCATCCAGGGCTGGCCGTCTGCAAGCTCAATGCAGCGCTCTGGGGTCTCATCCCCATGAAACTGCCATAAAGTGATTGGGGCGGATGCCTTAATAGCGGCAAATTGCTCGTCTGTGGCATTCACTACTAAACCGACGGCATCAATGCCCGCTGGGAGTCTGGAAATGAGCTGAGCAGCAATATTGGGGCTTACAGCACGCACGCTGGGGGGATAAAAGACAAAACCGACCGCATCTGCTCCTGCGGCAACTACTGCGTCAATATCAGCCGCAGTCCGTAAACCACAGATTTTGACCCTGGTTCGTCCTGGTGAGTATGTCAATAAGCCCATAAATGAATGATAAGGCCTTAGGGCTTCGTTATCTCGGCAGGCAACCATGAGTTTTTTAACCAAGGTGCGGGTATCTCAAACTCAGCCGGATAAGCAATCTTGGTTAAGTAGAGGCCATCAGGCATAAAGGTGGGGGCAGCCACTTTTCGATCTTTAGCAGCCAAAACCTCAGCCATCCACTCAGGTCGTTGTCTACCCTGTCCAATTTGCAGAAAGCATCCCACTAAATTACGCACCATGTGGTGCAGGAATGCGTTTCCCCGAATCCGAAAATACAACCATGGCTCATCAGAAATGATTTCGATTGAGTACATGGTTTTAATCGGAGTTTTGCTTTGGCATTCTGAAGATCGAAACGAACTAAAGTCATGCTCGCCGATTAAACACTCTGCTGATTTTTTCATGCCTGCAATATCAAACCATTTATTTGGGGCGAGCATCACATAGCCGGCGCGCGCACTCATCATTGGTGAACGGCAAGGTCCTGCATGCAATGCATAAACATAGGTTCGCTCGTGTGCAGAAAAACGCGCACTGAATTCTTCTGGAACTTCTTTAGCCCAATTGATCACAATCGATGGTGGCAAAAAAGAATTCACCCCCCTTACCCAAGAAAATACTTCGCGCTCTACATTCACATCAAAGTGCACTACTTGACCGAGCGCATGAACACCTGTATCCGTTCTGCCAGCGGTGATGGTGTGGACTGGCTGAGCCCTACAAGCCTCTTCTCCAATGAATGCAGTAATGGCTTTTTCGAGTTTGCCCTGAACGGTGAGTTGATTCAGCTGTACTTGCCACCCAGCATAGGGGCTACCGTCATACTGAAGGCCTAGGGCTATGCGCATTGCGATACGCCCATGAGCTTAGGCATTGCGATGCGAGAGCTCCGCTAACAAGCCTTGAGCTTCAATCGTGATTGTTGGGTCTACAGCATTACTAACTTGTAGCACCTCTTCTAAAGATCTCCTAGCAGCCGAGAAATCTTCAATCGTGATGTAAGCACGCGCAAGATTTAATTTGACACGCAAAGTATCAGCCAAAGGATTTGGGATCGGAGCAGGTGGTGTTGATGGCAGGTCTACTGCTGGTTTGGAAAGATCTAAATCGATGCCTGCAAAGAGTACCTTAGCACGCTCAGGCATTTCATAATGAGTGGAGGCCGCCTTATTATGAATATCCACTGCTTTACTTGCTGCCTGAAAATCACCTAACTCAGAGCGACGTGCATTACGAGCAAAGCCCCACAGCAATAATCCAGTCAATGCAATTAAGGTAATTGCCAAAATAGCTGGCCCTGCAGCTCCTAAGCCAAAATGATTGTCGATCGCTTTTTGCTCTTTGGATTTATCGAGCAATCGTTGAAGGTCGGCTATATTCTTTTCTAACTCGGCTACACGGGCTTTGGCTTGCTCTAACTGTTTCTCTTGAGCTACCAGCTCTTCGGTATAACGGCGCTCTTCGTTGCCCTCTGCACTAGAGCCGATCTTCAAACGATCTTTTGGCGCCAGTTGAGCTCCCTTAGCGCTGCCCGACTTCAGGTCGGGGTTTGATCCAGCCAAACCCTGCTCTGCACGCCACTGGGCATTCGCCTCTGCCACAAATTGATTCGCCTCTGCAGGACTAATGGACCGCAGAAGCGCTTGGCTCGGCTTATTGAGTTCAGCACCAGCAGCTAAACGATTAATACTGCCGCTAGCAAAAGCATCAGGATTCGCTTTATATAAAGCCATCATCGCCTGATCTAATGTGGCACCGTCTAGCTGTGGAGCCATCAATGCTGCAATCTCCGATAGAGTTTGACCAGGCTTAACTAGAACCTTCTGCACATCGCCCAATAACAATGTGTAAGTTTTGGTAATGCTTCCACTTGCCCAATTGAGATTCACTAATACATCGACAAATGGATCTTCTGAGAGCGGAACTGGGTTGACCGTCTCGACCAAGACCATCAATTTTTCTTGGCGATTGCGATACACCGAAACTTGGGGGTTGAGCTCTAAAATTTTTGAGGAAATTCCCAGACGCTCATAGGCAGCCTTATTGGGAGTTTGTGCCTTGAGACTATTGAGAGCGCTCTCCTCGTCTGCCGCTACCCGAATGGGAATTTCTACGCGAAGCGGTTCTCCAGTCTTGGATTGTAGTTGTGGTGAACCCAGCGAGATTGCCCAGGCAGCACAAGACCAACTTAGCCAAATAAAGCAAAGCGCTTTGACAAAGCTCAGTTGGCAAGTTCTCAACATTATTTTTCGAGCAAAATTCTGAGCATGCGGCGCAATGGCTCGGCAGCACCCCACAACAGCTGGTCACCCACTGTAAATGCGCCCAAGTACTCTGGACCCATGGCCATTTTATGTAGACGGCCAATTGGCACTGTCAGAGTACCGCTAACAGCTGCAGGCGATAAGTCACGCTCAGTGGTTTCACGATCATTTGGCACGACTTTGACCCACTGGTTATCGTTAGCCAAGATAGCTTCGATTTCCTTGAGTGGAATATCTTTCTTCAACTTCACAGTCAGACCTTGTGAATGGCAACGCATCGCACCAACGCGTACACACAAACCATCAATCGGAATGCTTCCTGGCGTGCGGAATGCTGGACGACCAAGTATCTTATTGAATTCAGAGCCACCCTTCCACTCTTCTTTGGTTTGACCATTCTCAACAGGCACATCGATCCAAGGAATCAAGCTACCAGCCAAAGCCGTGTTACGGAAATTCTTTTTCGGGAAATCTGCTGAACGCAAGGTCTCAGTGACTTTGCGATCAATGTCCAAAATCCAAGAGGATGGATCCGCTAACTCAGTAGCAACGCTATCGCGCAATGCACCCATCTGCAGCAGTAGTTCGCGCATATTCTGTGCACCAGCACCAGATGCTGCTTGATAAGTCATTGCACTGATCCATTCAACCATGTCAGCTTTTACTAAACCGCCCATAGCCATCATCATCAAGCTCACGGTGCAGTTAGCGCCAATCCAGTTCTTACCACCAGCCGCTAAAGCCTTATCGATCACTGGGCGATTTACAGGATCCAAAACCAATACCGCGTCATCTTTCATTCGCAGGGCACTAGCAGCATCAATCCAATGGCCATTCCAGCCGGCAGCGCGTAGCTTTGGAAAGATCTCATTGGTGTAATCACCACCTTGGCAAGTCAAAATGATGTCGCAGCGTGACAGCGCTTGAATATCGTTTGCATCTTGCAAAGCGCTTTCGCTCTTGCTGACTTTTATGCCATTAATTAAAGGCACTTCTCCGCCAGCTTGGCTGGTACTGAAAAATACAGGCTCTATCAAGTCAAAATCTTTTTCAGCCAACATCCGATCCATGAGCACGCTTCCAACCATGCCACGCCAGCCGACTAAACCTACTAATGGAGTATTTGTATTTGCCATGATTAACTATCTAATGAATATTTACTATTGCTTTAAGAGAGTGCTGCCACCACTGCATCACCCATTTGTACAGTAGAGACCTTTTGAGTGCCTTCGGTATAAATATCTGCAGTCCGTAAGCCTTGTGCCAATACCTTTTGAACGGCCCGTTCAATTCGATCTGCTTCTTCAGGAATTCCTAATGAATAGCGCAGCATCATTGCTGCAGACAAAATAGTTGCCAAAGGATTAGCAATGCCTTTGCCAGCGATATCCGGTGCAGAACCATGACTTGGCTCATACAAGCCTTTATTGTTCTTATCCAAAGATGCCGAAGGTAGCATCCCAATTGAGCCGGTAAGCATAGCTGCCTCATCCGACAAGATATCGCCAAAGAGGTTGCCGGTAACCACTACGTCAAATGCCTTGGGTGCTTTTACCAGCTGCATTGCCGCGTTATCGACATACATATGGGAAAGCTCAACATCAGGGTAGTCCTGAGAGATTTTGATCATGACTTCACGCCACAACTGAGAGGTCTCTAATACGTTTGCTTTATCAACACTGCAGACTTTTTTACTACGTTTACGCGCTGCTTCAAAAGCAACACGACCAATACGCTCCACTTCTGGCTCGCTATAGTGCATCGTGTCAAAACCTTCGCGGGCACCTTTAAAGAGTGGCAACTCAGATGTACGAATGCCACGGGGCTGACCAAAGTAAATATCGCCATTGAGTTCTCGGACGATCAAGATATCCAAACCACCGATAATTTCTGGCTTCAAGCTAGATGCTGCAGTGAGCTCTGGATAACAAATTGCCGGTCTAAAGTTGGCAAACAACTCTAAGTGTTTGCGCAAACCCAAGATAGCTTGTTCAGGCCGCAATTCACGAGCGAGTGTGTCGTATTTCCAGTCGCCTACTGCTCCGAATAAAATTGCATCAGCTTTTTTAGCCAGCTCTAGGGTTGCTGGCGGTAGAGGATGACCTGCCACATCATAGGCAGCCCCACCAACAGGAGCTTCTTCTAAATCAAACTTTGGGCCGAGCGCATTTAAGACTCGTACAGCTTGAGCAACGATTTCCGGGCCGATACCATCGCCCGGTAGAACTGCAATTTTCATGAGAGGCCTTTAAATCTAAAATTACGGCAACTGAGTCGCAAGCCAAGGCATCTTAAGAATGCGCTCGGCTTCATAAGCCTTGATTTTATCTGCATGGCGCAGAGTTAAGCCAATATCGTCCAAGCCATTGAGAAGGCAATACTTCCTAAATGGGGCTACATCGAAGCTATAGGCAGTCCCATCAGGGGTAATGACCTGCTGAGCCTCAAGGTCGATAGTTAATTGATAACCACTAAACGCCATGGTTTCATTAAAGAGGTGGTCAACCTGCAATTCTGTCAAAACGATCGGCAAAAGACCGTTTTTAAAGCAATTGTTATAGAAAATATCGGCAAAGCTCGGGGCAATTACTGCCCTAAAGCCATATTGGTCAAGCGCCCATGGAGCGTGCTCACGAGAACTGCCGCAACCGAAGTTCTTACGTGCCAGCAGAATACCGGCACCCTGATAGCGAGACTGATTCAGTACAAAGTCGGGATTGAGTGGACGCGAGCTGCAATCTTGCCCAGGCTCACCATGATCAAGATAGCGCCATTCATCAAATAAATTTTGACCAAAGCCGGTTTTCTTAATGGACTTTAAGAATTGCTTAGGAATGATGGCGTCGGTATCCACGTTCTCGCGATTTAACGGAGCAACCAAACCTTTATAGACCGTAAATTTTTCCATAATTCCGACTTAAATTCTAAATGTTTACTTCACCGGAGTAACGACAACGTCCTTACCCTTAGTTTGAGACTGATTGTTTTGGGTATTGCTTGAAGAACTGCTATCCATCGACTTGCCCATCGTCTGCAAATCTTTACCCATGCCTTCCATGGTGTTCGTGCAAGCGGCAATGATCAAACCTGCAAGACCAACTATTGCTAATCTAGCAATTAAAGAAACTGGAGAAAATTTCATCTCGATACCCTTATGAAATCTTACGAACATCAACAAAATGACCTTCAATCGCTGCAGCAGCAGCCATTGCAGGGCTGACTAAATGGGTTCTGCCGCCATTGCCTTGACGACCTTCAAAATTACGGTTGGATGTAGAGGCACAACGTTCGCCAGGCTCAAGGCGATCGGCATTCATCGCTAAACACATTGAGCAACCTGGCTCGCGCCACTCAAAGCCAGCGGCCTTGAAAATACGATCTAAACCTTCGCGCTCTGCCTGGGCTTTCACCAAACCAGAACCAGGAACGACCATCGCCAACTTCACATTAGCCGCAACCTTTTTGCCGATACGATCTACTACTTTAGCGGCTGCCCGAATATCTTCAATACGGCTATTAGTGCAAGAACCAATAAATACTTTATCCACAGAGATACTGCTTAATGGGGTATTGGGAGTGAGATTCATATACTCCAAGGCACGCTCCATCGCAGAACGCTTATTAGGGTCACGCTCTTTTTCTGGATCTGGAACACGATCACTAATAGCAAGCACCATCTCTGGTGAAGTACCCCAAGTGACTTGCGGCGCAATTTCTTCAGCGCGCAATTCAACTACAGCGTCAAACTTTGCATCTGGATCAGAGTGCAAGGTTCTCCAATACTGCAAGGCTTGCAATAAAGCTGGTCCCTTTGGTGAGTATGGACGACCTTGGATGTACTCAATAGTAGTTTCATCAACAGCAACTAGGCCAGCGCGTGCGCCCGCCTCAATAGCCATATTGCAGACAGTCATGCGACCTTCCATAGAAAGGTTACGAATTGCTTCACCAGCAAACTCAATGGTGTAGCCCGTGCCGCCTGCTGTACCAATCTTGCCAATCACGGCCAGAACGATATCTTTTGCAGTGGAACCTGGCTGCAAGCGACCATCAACCCGCACCAACATATTCTTGCTCTTTTTCATGAGCAGGGTCTGCGTAGCTAAAACATGCTCGACTTCAGAAGTTCCAATACCAAACGCTAGAGCACCAAATGCACCATGCGTACTGGTATGAGAATCACCGCATACCACTGTCATACCGGGCAAAGTTGCGCCCTGCTCTGGTCCAATGACGTGAACAATACCTTGACGGGCATCGTTCATCTTGTACTGAGTAATACCAAAGGCATCACAGTTTTGATCCAAGGTATCAACTTGTAATTTCGAGATTGGATCTGCAATACCTTCAGAGCGGTCTGTGGTTGGCACATTGTGGTCAGAGACTGCCAAATTGGCAGAGATACGCCAAACTGGACGGCCTGCTAAATTCAAACCCTCAAAGGCTTGAGGACTAGTTACCTCATGCAGCAATTGACGATCAATATAGATCGTCGCTGTGCCATCCTCTTCTGAGTAAACAACGTGGTCATCCCACAATTTGTCATAAAGCGTACGTGACATGAGTAAGCCTGAACCCCTTATTTACGAACAGTAATGTTCGGAACTTTGCGTGAAGTTTCGCCAACATAAAGCTGACGTGGACGACCAATCTTGTACTCTGGATCAGTAATCATCTCTTCCCACTGCGCAATCCAACCCACTGTTCTTGCCAAAGCAAAAATACAGGTGAACATTTCTGTTGGAACGCCAAGTGCACGTTGAACAATACCGGAGTAGAAGTCTACGTTTGGATAGAGCTTACGGCTGACAAAGTACTCATCCTCCAAAGCAATCTTCTCAAGAGTCATGGCTAACTTGAATAATGGATCATCTTGCAGACCAAGTTCATTCAATACTTCGTAGCAAGTCTCACGCATCAATTTAGCGCGTGGGTCGAAGTTTTTATAAACCCGGTGACCAAAGCCCATCAAGCGAACGCTAGAGTTCTTATCTTTTACCTGAGCAATGAATTCATGAATCTTATCTACGCCACCCTGAGCTTGAATCTCATTCAACATCTGTAAGCAAGCTTCATTAGCACCACCGTGGGCTGGGCCCCAGAGACAAGCAATACCAGCAGAGATTGCTGCAAACGGATTAGTACCTGAAGAGCCGCACAAACGGACAGTAGAAGTAGATGCATTTTGCTCATGATCTGCATGCAAAATGAAGATGCGATCCAAAGCGCGTACCAATACTGGGTTGACTTTGTACTCCTCACATGGTGTAGCAAACATCATGCGCATAAAGTTAGCGGTGTATGACAAAGAATTATCTGGATAGATAAATGGTTGTCCTACTGAATACTTATAGGCCATCGCAACTAAGGTTGGCATCTTGGCAATCAAACGAATCTGCGCAATTTCACGTGCCTTCGGATCGCTGTAATCAATTTGATCGTGATAGAAAGCTGCCATTGCACCAACCAAGCCAGTCAATACTGCCATTGGATGCGCATCGCGACGGAAACCGCGCAAGAAGAATTGCATTTGCTCATGAACCATGGTGTGGTGCATGACCATTTCATCAAAATCTTTTTTCTCAGTGGCGTTAGGCAACTCACCATTGATCAAGAGATAGCAAACTTCCAAGAAATCACAGTTTGCGGCAAGATCTTCAATCGGGTAACCACGGTAGAGCAACTCACCCTTATCGCCATCGATATAAGTAATTTTGCTGTTACAGGAAGCAGTAGATAAAAAGCCTGAATCGTAAGTGAACTTACCAGTCTGACCATAGAGCTTGCGAATGTCGATTACATCAGGACCTACTGTCCCTTTATAAATTGGCAGATCAATATCTGGTGTGCCATCTGAAAACGAAAGTTTTGCCTTGATGTCCGATTCAATCATTTCTAATCCTTAGTCATTCAAAATTATGATTAATACACTATTCGATCACATGCTTTCACTACTACTGCACCAAAAAGCTGATTTACTTCTCTCTCAGCTTTTGTAATAAAGCTTTAAAGGAGTCTGTTTGCATCTCCTTTTCCAGGCTTGCTACAGAGTCTTTGCGCCCAATGAGTAAATCCATCAAGTCGTTGTCATCTAAAGCTAATAACTGGCTTAAAACTTTTCCATCTTCTACGCTTAACTGAGTGCCGTAGCGCTCAAAAAAGCGCTGCAGAATTAGGTCGTTTTCTAGTAAACCCCTGCGGGCATCACTCTTTAAGCGATATAACTCTGCATTGCCGAGGGTCATACTGCCCTACGAACCATCAACTCCTTGATCTTGCCAATCGCCTTCGTCGGGTTCAAATGCTTAGGACAGACATCCACGCAATTCATGATGGTGTGACAACGGAATAAACGGTATGGGTCTTCAAGGTTGTCCAAGCGCTGTGCTGTATCTTCATCGCGACTATCAGCAATGAAACGATAAGCCTGCAATAAACCAGCTGGGCCAACAAACTTGTCTGGATTCCACCAGAAAGATGGGCATGAGGTTGAGCATGATGCGCACAAGATGCACTCATATAAACCATTCAACTCTTCACGCTCTTCAGGACTCTGGAGACGCTCTTTTTCTGGAGCGGGATTGTCATTTACCAAATAAGGCTTGATAGATAAGTATTGCTTGAAGAACAAAGTCATGTCGACAATCAAATCACGCACCACTGGCAAGCCAGGTAATGGGCGCAATGTAATGACCTTTGGCAAAGTCAACATATTAGTCAAGCAGGCCAAACCATTTTTACCGTTGATGTTCATCGCATCTGAGCCGCACACACCTTCACGGCATGAACGACGATAAGAAATCGTTTCGTCTTGTTTCTTCAAAGAAATCAAAGCATCCAACAACATCCGCTCGCCAGTGAGTTCTAACTCATAGCGCTGCATGCGTGGCGCTGCATCGACATCTGGATCGTAGCGGTAAATTTCAAATATACGGATATCACTCATTCTTTATCTCTCTTGCTTAGAAAGTACGTTCTTTTGGAGGGAAGGACTCAACTGTCAAAGGCTTCAATACAACTGGCTTGTAGGTCAGTCTATTGCCTTCGCTATACCAAAGCGTGTGTTTCATCCAATTTTCGTCGTCACGATGTTGATGATCATCATGTGAGTGTGCACCACGACTCTCTTTGCGAGCTGCCGCAGAAATCATGGTTGCATTTGCAGTCTCAACTAGGTTGGCCACTTCTAAGGCTTCAATACGTGCGGTATTGAAAATCTCAGACTTGTCCTTAACCCAAAGGTGCTTAGCACGTTCAGTCAACTTCGCCATTTGACGAACGCCTTCGTCCATCAACTCTTGGTTACGGAACACGCCAGCATATTTCTGCATGCACTTACGAATATCGTTCGCAACGTCTTGTGCGTATTCACCAGAAGTGGAGTTATCCAACTTCGCAATGCGCTCCAAAGTTTGCTGACCAGCATTAGCAGGCAATGGTTTGAATTCACGATTTTTCAGATCAAGACCAACGATATGGTTACCCGCTGCGCGACCGAATACTAAGAGGTCGAGCAATGAGTTGGTGCCTAAGCGGTTAGCGCCGTGCACAGATACACATGAGCATTCACCGATCGCATACAGTCCATTAACGATTTCATTGTGAATACCATTGGCTGGCACTACAACTTGACCATGAATATTGGTTGGAATTCCACCCATCTGATAGTGAATAGTTGGCACTACCGGAATTGGCTCTTTGGTCACGTCAACGTTTGCAAAGTTAATGCCGATCTCATATACAGAAGGCAAACGCTTCATGATCGTTTCTGCGCCGATGTGGGTCAAATCAAGCACAACGTAGTCACCATTCGGGCCGCAACCGCGCCCTTCTTTAATCTCCTGATCCATACAGCGAGATACGAAATCGCGTGGCGCTAAGTCTTTATAAGTTGGCGCATAACGCTCCATGAAGCGTTCGCCATCCTTGTTACGCAAGATACCGCCTTCACCGCGACAACCTTCTGTCAACAACACGCCTGCACCAGCAACGCCAGTTGGATGGAATTGCCAGAACTCCATGTCTTCCAATGGAATGCCTGCGCGCGCTGCAAGGCCCATACCGTCACCGGTATTAATAAATGCGTTGGTAGATGCATCCCAAATACGGCCCGCACCACCAGTTGCCATCATCACCACCTTGGCTTCCAAGATGTAAACCTGACCGGTTTCCATTTCAAGGGCAGTAACACCAACCACATCACCGTCGTCATCACGAATCAAATCGAGCGCAAGCCACTCAACGAAGAAGTTGGTTTTAGCGCGCACGTTGCGTTGATACAAGGTATGCAACATCGCGTGGCCAGTACGGTCAGCGGCAGCACAAGCACGTTGCACTGGCTTCTCACCATAGTTTGCTGTGTGACCGCCAAATGGACGCTGATAAATCGTGCCATCTGGATTGCGGTCGAAAGGCATACCGAAATGCTCTAACTCGTAAACGACTTTTGGAGCTTCACGACACATAAACTCGATCACATCCTGGTCACCTAACCAGTCAGATCCTTTGATCGTGTCATAAAAGTGATAGTGCCAATTATCTTCACTCATATTGCCCAATGAAGCACCGATACCGCCTTGTGCAGCAACCGTATGTGAACGTGTTGGAAATACTTTAGTTAGTACAGCAACATTGAGGCCGGCTTCAGCCAACTGCAAAGAAGCGCGCATACCTGAACCACCCGCACCAACAATCACCGCATCAAAACGGCGGCGTGGCAATGATTTTTGAATTGCAGTCATCGAATTACACTTTCCACAAAATTTGTACGGCATAAGCCGCACAGGCTACTAGATACAGAACAGTTAACACTTGCAGTGTTAAACGAATGCTGACAGGCTTGATGTAATCCATCCAGATATCGCGGATACCAATCCAAGCGTGGTAGAACAAGCTGATGAATGCTAAGAGCGTCAATAACTTCATAAATTGGTTGCTAAACAAAGCAGACCAACCTTCATAAGTCGCGCTACCAGTAATGCAATAGTCCACGAGTAAAACAACGGTGAACACCACCATCACAATCGCTGTCACGCGCTGGATGATCCACTCTTTAAGACCGTAATGAGCGCCTACTACTAAGCGTTTTGGTCCAATCTGATAAATAGGCATGTGATTTCCTTAAAAGATGTGCGCTTAGTACAAGCCGAATAATTTGAGACCTACGACCGCAGTCAAAGCTAAGCCAAGGAACAATACGAAGATCGCTGAACGATTTGACTCAGACTTCTCTACGCCAATTTCTAAATCGAGCAAGAGGTAACGAATACCAGCACAGAAGTGGTGCAAGAAACACCAGATCAAGCCTAAGCAAATGATTTTGACCAAGAAGCTGCTAGTAAATGCCTGGAAGTGTTGGTAGCTCACTTCAGATGCCAGACTTTGATCAAAGAGATACAAGATGAAGGGCAATAAAAGGAAGAGCACTGCTCCGCTAATGCGGTGGAGGATGGAAACTTTGCCAGCCCAAGGAAGGCGATATTTGACTAACTGGGCAAGACCAATATTTCGATAAACCGGTCTATCTTTTTTTACGTTTTGCTGTGCATCAACCATGGGCAATCTCTATCTTTAGGTGGAGGTTCAGTGTGACTTTGTTGTGTTGCAACATATTCTATTGGAAACCTTAGGGGTGTTGGGGATTTTATAGGGTTTTTAGGGGTTAATTAGGGGTTTTAACGGATAAGGCTAGTTCAACTTGTTCTCGTAATGCTGTTCAGAAGTGTCATATCTTGCATGCCGAATTTCTACTGGTTTATTCCCGTAGGTGAAGGCCACCCTTTCTACAGAAAGTAACGGCGCGCCTGGGGCTAAGTGCAAATGTCGAGCTAAGGTCTCATCAGCAGCGATCGCTTTGATTTTTTCTTCAGCGCGCACCATATGGGTCGCAAATTGACTCTCATACAAGCCATAAACAGTGCCATGCCAAGCATTGAGGGTATCAAGATCAAGCCCAGTAAAACGTACTCCTGGCAACCAAATCTCTTCAAAAACAATGGGTTGCCCCGCATAGCTCTGAATTCGGTCGATGTGAATAATCGGATCACCTGCCTTTAATTTCAGCAAATTGGCTATATAAGCATTGGCCTCGGTTTTTGTACAAACCAGGAAGCGATTGGCTAGGTGAAATTTCATCCCAGAATCGGGGGCAAGGTGCAAAAAGCGATATTGCCAGTCATCCTCTTGGTGGGTGGCCACAAAAGTGCCCTTCCCCTGACGTCTGACTAATAGATTTTGAGAGGCCAGCTCATCAATCGCCTTGCGGACTGTACCTTGGCTGACCGCGAATCGGGCTGCCAACTCCATTTCGCTGGGAATAGCCTCTCCTGGAAGCCATTCAGAGGCTTGCAGGCTAGCCAAAATCATCGCCTTAATCTGCTCGTACAGAGGGCTAAATGAGGCTACAGGCAAATTTATATCTGACAAATTCACTCCAGACAAAATCAATTGGATAAAATTCAGGGTAATTCTAGTCTTATATAAGACATCTGTGACAGTGTAATCCGAAAGTATGTGCACTTGAATGGATAATAGAAAAGTATCGATTAATTAACCTTCCTGTGGAGTTATTAGTAATGGCAAAAGCCCCAATGCGTGTCGCCGTAACCGGTGCAGCCGGTCAAATCGGATATTCCCTCCTCTTCCGTATCGCCAATGGCGACCTCTTGGGCAAAGATCAGCCCGTCATCCTCCAGTTGCTCGAGATTCCTGATGAGAAAGCTCAAAAAGCATTGGCAGGTGTCATGATGGAATTGGAAGACTGTGCATTCCCACTATTGGCAGGTATGACAGCGCACTCTGATCCAATGACTGCGTTTAAAGATATTGACGTCGCTCTATTGGTTGGCGCACGTCCGCGCGGCCCTGGTATGGAGCGCAAAGATTTACTCTCTGCTAACGCACAAATTTTCACAGCTCAAGGCAAGGCATTAAATGCAGTAGCTAAGAAGACTGTCAAAGTATTGGTTGTGGGCAATCCAGCAAATACAAATGCATACATCGCAATGAAGTCTGCACCAGATATTCCTGCAAAAAACTTCACAGCAATGTTGCGCCTCGATCACAACCGTGCGCTCTCACAATTGGCCACCAAATTGAACAAGCCTGTTGCAGATATTGAGAAGCTCGTGGTGTGGGGTAATCACAGCCCAACAATGTATCCAGACTATCGCTTTGCAACTGTTGATGGCAAGTCAGTAAAAGACTCTATCAATGATGCAGCATGGAACAAAGATGTATTTATCCCTACCGTTGGTAAGCGTGGCGCAGCAATTATTGAAGCGCGTGGCTTGTCTTCAGCCGCTTCTGCAGCTAATGCAGCAATTGACCATGTGCGCGACTGGGTTCTGGGCACAAATGGTAAGTGGGTCACTATGGGTATCCCATCTAAGGGCGAATACGGCATTCCAGCCGAAGTCATTTATGGCTTCCCAGTGGTTTGCGAAAACGGTGAATACAAGATGATCGAAGGTCTAGAGATCGATGAATTCTCCCGCGAGCGTATGAACCACACCCTCAACGAATTGCTTGAAGAACAAGCTGGCGTTAAGCACTTGCTCTCTTAAGGACAAAAATCACATGAAGAAAAACCTTCTCAACATCAGCATTGCACTTGCTTGTCTAGCTGGATCTGCCAATGTAAGTGCTGCTAGTGAAGAAGTATTCACATGGACTTGTAGCGAAAGCAAACAGTTCAAGACCTCTGGAACCGTTGAGAAAATTCGTCTCACCTGGGAAGCCAAGACGTATGACTTAGATCGTCAAACTTCCTTGCCAGGTAGCTTACGCTATAAGAACATGAATAGTGGTCATGATCTAGTTGTACTGGGCAACAAGGCAATGCTGTTTAACATCAAAGCTGGCGTAAGACTTGCTGATTTCTGTCAAACCCCAGAAATGAGAGCAGGCAAATTACCTCATCTGTTTGCTGATGCGGAGCCCTTCGTACAGAACTAAACTTGCATCAAGTTAATTCAATAAAAAAGCCGAGAATGTCTCGGCTTTTTTATTTGACGTTTCTGTTAATGAAATAAAGGTTGTTGTGATGGGGTATCTTCAGGCATCTCTGCATGCACTGCTTCACCTGAGCGATCGGGGAATAAGGGAGCGCCACAGTCATCACATAACTCTGGATCAAAGAGCATAGCGTGGCGGAATACATCCTCTACCCCAGCATCATGCAAGGCATCACAAATCTTTTTAATCGGACTCTCGTCATCCGAGACATCGTTTAAGGCATCGTTCGCCACGCTCTCGCGGTCGTACAGGGGCCAAATCACACCGTACATGATTTCAGAAGAGCCTTTGGCACTAAAAGAGATACGGTATTCATCCGCCTGATCTTCTCCAAAGGCGCCGACCACGCAAGATAGACCAGCCGGCAGAATGCCAAGGCCGCTTTCCAAGAAGTTAACAGCTGCACGAATACTTAAGGGTCGAACATGTTTATCTGCTAAACGGCAGTTAGTGAAATAAGACTCTGGCAATAGCAACTCAAATTCACAGCCTGGTAAGAGAGATGCAATCGACTCTTGCATTGCATTTTGCCAACCAATCAAACTCACACCGCGCTCTTGACGGGCTGGCGGCTCGGCTTGCCAACGAAAGATCGGTGAACCACTCGGCGCACTCAATGCAGCAATGATGAATCGGGGATCGGCGAGCACTGCAATCGTCTCGGACATATCACGTAACTCTAATTTCACATCTTTATTGCAGATCGCTGCATTTGCCAGCGCTTCAGTTAAGACCCGAGTTTGGCAATGGGAATGTGGCATTTGGTCGATGCTATAGAGCCAAGGAACAATTGCTAGGCGCGTTTCTGGTGCTGCGATAGCGGTATTGAGCGCTTGAGCAGTAGCCTCGATAATGCTAGATGGCAATGGTCCCGAAGGAATTTGATAGCGCGTGTGTGCAACGATGGGCATTGCCAATAACAGCACATCCCACTCCTGCCCTTCATGCTCCATTCTGAGAGACTCTGCCAAAGTTTCCGCCGTGTCTGCAAGCACTTCAAATGCAACCGTATTAATACGAAATGTTTGATCTAAGGCAGCATCAATCACATTTTGATTTTGGCTTTTAAGTAAACGCATCAAACGAACATTGAGACGATCTTCCCAAAAACGATCTTCAATCTGACTACCGGAAGCTGCCAAGGAAATAGCATCTGACACAAGCTTTTCAACTTCAGGAGAACTACGCTGCGAGGATTTGGTGCGATGTAAAGCCATTATTTTCTCTCCGCCCTTCTAAAGATAGGCTTATCCAACTTGGATTCTGCAGTAAAGTATTTATAACCATCCAAATTAAAGCCCTTTAAGTCTGCTGGGTCTGTAATGCGATTCTCCACAACATACCGAGCCATGAGCCCACGAGCCCGTTTGGCATAAAACGAAATGATTTTGTACTTGCCATCCTTGCCGTCCTGAAACACGGGAGAAATCACTGGACAATCGAGCTCTTTTGCTTGTAGGACTTTGAAATACTCTTCAGAGGCTAAATTGAGCAATACGGGTTTCTTTTGCTTTTCTAAAATCTGTTTTAAAGAATTGGTCACTCGGTTACCCCAAAAAGCGTAGAGATCTTTGCCGCGCGCATTTTGAAACGCGGTGCCCATCTCCAGGCGATAGGGCTGCATTAAATCCAAGGGTCTCAGAGCGCCATAGAGTCCTGACAAAATACGAACATGGTCTTGCGCAAAGTGGATTGCTTTGGCATCAAGGGTTTTGACATCAAAGCCATCATAAACATCGCCATCGAATGCGTAGATCGCAGGTTTGCTGTTTTCTTCAGTAAATTTTTTAGACCAATCGCGGTAACGGCCAACGTTTAAGGCTGCCAACTGATCAGACAAACCCATCAAATCAGCAATCTCTTGGGGGGATAGTTTTTTCAAGTCTGCAATCAACTTTGCCGATTCTGAGACAAATTCCGGCAAGGTAGACGTCTTAAGCTTAACGGGGGTCTTGTAATCGAGGGATTTTGCGGGGGAGAGTACGATCAGCATGGCACAATTTATAAATGTATTTTTACCATTCTAGCGACTCCTTGTTTCCTCTGCCCTAAATGACCCCGAAGGATAAAACCATGCCACAAAAGCAATCCAAAAATGTGATTGATGTCTATAGCTGGCCCACCCCAAATGGTCATAAGGTGCACATCATGCTCGAAGAATGCGGTTACCGCCTAGATCGAGATTGGATTGCGCACCCAATTGATATTGGGGCTGGCGATCAATTTCAGCCTGAATTTTTAAAAATCAGTCCCAACAATAAGATTCCAGCCATTACTGACCCAAATGGTCCAGATGGCAAACCCATTCATCTATTTGAGTCGGGTGCAATTTTGCTGTACCTGGCTGGGAAGACTGGGAAGTTTTTACCCAAGTACACTCGCGCTAAGTATGAGGTCTTAGAGTGGCTGATGTTTCAGATGGGTGGATTGGGTCCCATGCTTGGGCAAAACCACCATTTTCGTCTCTATGCGCCTGAGAAAATTCAATACGCCATCAATCGCTACACCAATGAAGCCAAGCGTTTATATGGGGTTCTCGACACGCAACTGAAAGATAATCTTTATATTGTTGGGAAAAGTTACTCTATTGCCGATATGGCCATTTATCCATGGACGCGGAATTGGAAAAATCAGGGGATAGATATCCACGACTACCCCCATTTCAAGCGGTGGTTCGAGATGATTGGTGAACGTCCCGCTGTAAAACGCGGATGTGCAGTGTTGACAGCACTACGCAAGCCCTTGACTGATGACAAAGCGAGAGAGCAATTGTTTGGTTCAACACAGTATCAAAAAAGGAAATAGCATGAAGATTCAATCAGTCGGTGTAATCGGTGCAGGCACAATGGGCAATGGAATTGCGCAAGTTTGCGCGGTTGCAGGCCTAGATGTTGTCATGGTTGATATTAATGAAGCTGCCGTTCAACGCGGTCTTGAACAAATTAGCAAAAGCTTGGATCGGCTTGTTAAAAAAGAATCTATAACAACTGCAGCAAAAGATGCAGCACTAAAACACATTAAGGGGAGCACCTCTTATGCGGACTTCAAAGGCTTAGATTTGGTGATTGAAGCTGCTACTGAAAACCAAGCGATTAAAGAAAAGATTCTGAAGCAAGTCGATGAGATCGTTGGCAAAGATGCCATCATTGCTACCAATACTTCTTCCCTATCTATTACTAAGCTTGCTGCCCTGGATTCCAATCCAGCGCGTTTCATTGGTATGCACTTCTTTAACCCACCTCCTCTCATGGCTCTAGTTGAGGTCATTCGTGGTTTGCAAACCAGTGATGCAACCCATGCAGCAATTATTGAAATGGCAAAGCGCATAGGCAAAGAGCCCATTACCGTGAAGAACTCGCCAGGCTTTGTGGTGAACCGTATCTTGCTGCCGATGATTAATGAAGCTTTCTTTGTATTGTCCGAAGGCCTAGCCAGCCCAGAGGATATTGACGCTGGTATGAAGCTAGGCTGCAATCAACCAATCGGTCCACTAGCTTTAGCAGACTTGATTGGCTTAGATACCTGCCTAGCAGTGATGGAAGTCTATTTTGAGAATTTCAGCGACTCCAAATACCGCCCATGCCCCCTTTTACGAGAAATGGTAGCTGCGGGTTATCTCGGTCGCAAAACAGGTCGCGGTGTTTATCGTTATGATAAATAATTAAAGCACTGACCCTCTCGAATACCCGTGAACCCTATTACACCCCTCGTACGTAAACTGGCTTATGCAGGACTCATTCCGTTTATCGGTCTTGCTTTATTGGTGCAGCTCGCACCCACCCCATTAAATTATCTCAGCGCAGAATCTCTTGCTGGTTATGGCGCTGTCATTACTGCATTTATGGGTGCCATCCATTGGGGTGCCAATTTACATACCTTAGGTAAGGCGCCTTGCGGTGATCGTTGGATTGATCGCAATGCTTGGATTTGGGGTGTGATTCCAGCACTGGTTGCTTGGCTTGCCCTGCACATTTATATTCCAGTTGGCTTGCTCATTTTGGCATCCACTTTAATCATCCAACGCAATATTGATCAGAATACCTATCGATATTACTTTTCTGATGAAGCTGCTTGTGCTGCTTTCATGACCATTCGCAATCGTCTAACTTATATCGCTGCAGCTTGTTTAACTTGGGCAGCCATCGTGATTCTTTTTATTCAAGCATGATGATTTGATGAGTAGTTTGTTTGACAGCACCCCACCGCCACCGTTAGCGGAAGCACTGCGTCCAAAAACCATCGCAGAAGTCATCGGACAAACCCATTTACTCGCCGCCGGTAAGCCACTCAATCTAGCGTTTGCCTCTGGCAAACCCCACTCCATGATTCTTTGGGGCCCACCAGGTGTTGGTAAGACCACCTTGGCACGCCTTTCAGCTAAAGCATTTGATCGAGAGTTCATCGCCATCTCAGCAGTATTGGCAGGGGTTAAGGAAATTCGAGAAGCCATTGAGCTAGCCCAACAAAATATGGCGCAATATGGCAAGCAGACTATTTTGTTTGTCGATGAAATTCATCGCTTTAATAAGAGCCAACAAGATGCTCTGCTGCCCCATGTGGAATCTGGTTTATTTACTTTTATTGGCGCGACTACCGAGAACCCTTCTTTTGAAGTGAACTCTGCTTTGTTATCACGAGCTCAAGTCTATGTTCTTAAATCCTTAAGTCCTACTGAGTTGAAGCAATTATTTCAGCGTGCGCAGCAACATGCTATGCCGCAAGTGCAATTTGAAGATAGCGCCATAGATACACTCATCAGCCATGCTGATGGTGATGCGCGTCGCCTTCTCAATCTCGTTGAACAAATTCGTAATGCTGTCTTTACACCAAACTCGGAAGTCTCTACGGTAGACCAAGCCTTTATTGAAAATGCGCTCACTGTTCAGGCCCGTCGCTTTGATAAGAGTGGTGATCAGTTTTATGACCAGATATCCGCGCTTCATAAATCAGTGCGCGGCTCTGACCCCGATGCTGCACTTTATTGGTTCTGCCGGATGTTGGATGGTGGGGCTGATCCTCGCTATTTGGCGCGTCGCATTATTCGTATGGCTTGGGAAGATATTGGCTTGGCTGATCCCAGGGCGATGCAATTGGCTAACGATGCTGCACAAACTTTTGAGCGCCTTGGCTCACCAGAGGGCGAGCTTGCCTTGGGTCAAGCAGTCGTCTATTTGGCGGTCGCCTCCAAGAGTAATGCGAGCTACAAGGCTTTTAATGCTGCGCGTGCCTATGTTGCGCAAGATCAATCTAAGCCCGTTCCCAATCATTTGCGTAATGCGCCGACCAAACTCATGAAAGAACTGGGTCATGGCAAAGAGTATCGCTATGCTCATGATGAACCCCATGCTTATGCTGCCGGTGAATCTTATTTACCGGAAGGCATGCAAGCCCCGCATTGGTATGAGCCTGTTGAACGGGGCTTAGAAAGTCAGATCAAAGAGAAGATGACCTTCTTACGTAAGTTGGATGAAGAGTCCAAAAAGAAATCCGGAGATTAAGTCACATGAGTGAAAAAATAGTGGCCACACTCTATTACGACATCATCTCTCCTTTTGCTTATTTATATATCAAGCAAAGAAATCGTTTAGAACACAAACTCGATATCACTCCCGTGCCCATCCTGCTTGGTGGACTCTTTCGAGCCACAGAGAATAAAGGGCCTGGTGAGGTTGCTGCTAAACGTCCGCACACCTATCAATTCTGTGTATGGCAAGCTGAAAAGTTGGGAATTCCCTTTCGCTTTCCGGAGCATCACCCATTCATGACAGTGGCAGCCCAGCGACTACTCATTGAACAAAAAGCAGATTGGCCTATGGTTGAAAAGGCCTTTGACTATGTTTGGGTGGAAGGCAAAGATCCGAATTTATCTTGGCCGGATTTTTGCTCTTATTTAGGTTTGCCAGCAGATACCGTAAAACCGGATAACCCTGAAGTCAAAGCGCAACTCGTTGCCAATACCAATCAAGCGAAGGCAGATGGCGCTTTTGGTGTGCCCGCATTGATCCTCAATCATCACTGTTTTTGGGGCGTTGATACCATTGACTGGGCTTTGGACTATCTGGCGCGACCGGGGATGTTTGATGAAGCCTCCTACGTCTACGCCGGAAATGTTCCCAATGGCCTAGCTTAACTAGACTCCCAGACTCTTGAATACAATCATCCACACTCACTTCTATTAATTATTGGAGCTCTTATGCGTAAGCTTTTTGCCAGCCTTGTTCTCATTGTTAGCTGTTTTGCAAGTCAAGCGGCTATTGCCGGACCTAAAGTGGAATTTAAAACCACTATGGGTAATTTCGTAGTTGAGTTAGATGCTGATAAAGCGCCAAAGACGACTGCTAATTTTCTCAACTATGTCAAAAGCGGTTTTTATAACGGCACTGTCTTTCATCGTGTGATTGATGGCTTCATGATTCAAGGTGGAGGCTTTACCCCTGATCTCGTTCAAAAACCTACTGATGCTCCGGTGGTGTCTGAGGCAAATAATGGTTTGAAAAACAATCAGTACACCATTGCGATGGCACGCACTTCGGATCCCGATTCTGCAACTGCGCAATTTTTCATCAACGTTAAAGACAATCCTGGTCTGGACTACCCAAATGCAATGGGCAGTGGCTACACCGTGTTTGGCAAGGTGATCTCTGGCACACAAACGATTGACGCCATTCGTAAAGTACCAACGATGGTTGCTCCAGCGCCTCGCATGGGCAGAATGGCTGATGTTCCAACAAAGCCCGTCATCATTGAGTCTGCCACTATTCTGAAGTAAATAATTTACTCATAGATCTTAGGTTAGCCGCGATGATTTTGCTCGATGATGCGCAAAGTACAGCGGCTGAACCAAGCAGTCGACTCTATGAGAATCCACTGCATTACTGGCGCATTCTGCCAAGTGGCGATCAAACAAAAGACTTTGCCGCTACCGAACAATGTTTAAGGGAAATATCGGCATCACTATCTCGAGGTGAGCATGTCCTTGCTGCATTTGCCTACGAACTAGGTCAATGCCTTCAGCGATTGCCAGAGCATCGAGAGAATGCTTCTGCAACACACCCACTCATTGAGGCTTGGTCTTTTTCTAAGTTTGAAAAACTCTCCAAGGAAGCTGTTGATACCCTGATTGCCCATCGAATAGAGCAACTCGACTCCAAAGCGAAGCTTGCAGGCGTGCTTGATCAGCAGGAATCTCTTACTGAAGCGCAATTTGCACAAGATATTCAAACGATCCAGGAATATATTCGCAGCGGTGATACCTATCAGATTAATCATACCTACCGCATCACCGGGAAGGCCTATGGCTCTCCCCTCGCCTTATATAGCCTGCTACGACAGCGACAACCTGGCAGGTTTGGTGCCTATATTGCCTATGACTCTCGTTACCTTTTATCCCAATCCCCCGAACTCTTCATTGCTCGTGAAGGCAATACCTTAAAAGCCATGCCCATGAAAGGCACTGCCAGCGCACTCTCAGAAGTGGCAAGCGCACTCTCAGAAGACCCAAAAAATCAGGCAGAGAATGTGATGATTGTGGATCTCTTGCGCAATGATCTGAGTCGAATCTCAATGCCAGGCACTGTCACTGTTCCCAAACTCTTTGAAGTTGCTCGTCATGGTGATGTCTTGCAGATGACATCCACCGTCCAAGGAAAAATCAAACCAAATACCACCCTACTCGATATTCTGAAAGCAGTCTTTCCTTGCGGATCGGTCACGGGTGCCCCCAAAAAACGTAGTATGGAAATTATTCAAGAGCTCGAGTCTTCTGATCGTGGCTACTACTGTGGCGCACTGGGCTGGCTTGATCCCAACGACAACTTTGCCTTTAGCGTGCCGATTCGCACCATTGAAATCGAAGAGGATAAGCAATCCCATGCTGCTGCCTTCACACTCGGTGTTGGAGCAGGCATCACGATTGACTCTGATGCCAAACAAGAGTGGCAAGAATGCCGCATCAAATCTGCCTTCTTGATGCAATTGCCTAGTGGCTGTGGTTTATTTGAAACCATCGCCATCCATGAAGGAGCACCCCAAAGGATTACGGCGCACTTAGATCGCATGCATTCTTCTGCGCTAGCTTTGGGCATCGGTTTTAATCGAGCAAATGCGCAAACGCTAATCGAATCTGCTTGTGCTGGCCTTAAAAGCAATTTGCGCTACCGACTTCGCTTGGATCTGGCTCCAAATGGAGAATGTTCTGTGAACACGACTCCACTCGATGCTATTGAGGGGTCAGTAAAGATCTTTTGGGCAAAAGATGTTTTGTCCGCTGATGTGGGGATGTTTTCTGGAGATGCTTTATTAGCCCACAAGATTACTCAGCGCATTCTTTACGATCAAGCATGGCAAAAGGCAGTTGAGTTAGGCGGCTTTGACGCCATTTTTACCAATGAACAGGGCTTTGTCACTGAAGGCGGCAGAACTAGCATTTTTGTTAAACCCCAAGGAAGCGTGGAATGGCTTACCCCTCCAGTTTCAGCAGGTCTATTACCCGGTGTCATGCGTGCAGCCGTCCTTGCTGATCCCAATTTCAATGCCCGTGAAGCCAACCTGACTATTAATGATGTTTCAATGGCAGATGAGATTATTCTTACAAATGCGCTTCGCGGCGTCATCAAAGCCCATTTTTAGAAAGTCAATATGAAGTATTGCCCAAACTGCGCTGCTGTATTGACGATCAAAATCCCCGCAGATGATTCTCGTGAACGCCATGTCTGTGAATCTTGTCACAGCATTCATTATCAGAATCCGCGCAATGTCGTTGGCAGCATTCCCGTCTATGGTGAACGGGTGTTACTGTGTCGGCGTGCCATTGAACCGCGTCATGGTTATTGGACATTGCCGGCAGGTTTCATGGAGCTTGGTGAAAGTACTAGCCATGGCGCTGCTAGAGAAACACTTGAAGAAGCTGGCGCCCAAGTGGAAATTGGTCCGCTTTATTCTTTATTAAATGTTCCCCATGCTGAGCAAGTGCATCTTTTCTACTTAGCCACTATGCCTACTCCCGAGTTTTCTGCTGGTGAAGAGAGTCTTGAGGTAGCACTCTTTTATGAACATGAAATCCCTTGGGCTGACTTGGCTTTCCCAACTGTTAAGCAGACGCTAGAGTGGTTCTTTGCAGATCGGGCTGCTGGTCTTCTTCAAGCGGGCAAAGAGTTTCATGTTCGCAGTCGCGATGTCTCGCCCTCCGAGAGGGTGTAGTGAGTGAACTATGAGCCAGATTGCTTGGCTGGGCCCTCATGACCCTTTTCCTAATCCACTCCTAGCTCCTGATCCTGACCCCAGCGTTCCTGGCCTCATTGCCGTGAGTGAACGTATTTATCCTGGACAGCTCTCTCGGGCTTATCAACTCGGTATTTTTCCTTGGTACTCTGATAATCAACCGGTCTTGTGGTGGTCACCTGATCCTCGAATGGTTTTAAAGCCAAGCGCCTTTAAGTGCAGTGACTCTCTGAAAAAATGCATTCGTTTGTTTTACCAAGATGCAAATGCACAAGTTCAAGTCGATATGGATTTTGGTGGGGTAATCCGCGCTTGCGCGACCAGTGAGCGCAAAGATCAGGATGGCACTTGGATTACCCATGAAATCATGG
Organism: Polynucleobacter sp. MWH-Creno-3A4; assembly: GCF_018881885.1. NCBI lineage: Bacteria > Pseudomonadati > Pseudomonadota > Betaproteobacteria > Burkholderiales > Burkholderiaceae > Polynucleobacter > Polynucleobacter sp. MWH-Creno-3A4. The sequence goes on along the minus strand of NZ_JACXSA010000001.1, from coordinate 1,368,959 downwards.
ATGCCTATACCGCACTGCATGAACAAGGTCATGCTCATAGTATTGCTGTCATGGAGCAAGATCAACTCATTGGCGGCCTGTATTGCGTCTCCTTTGGCGGTATGGTTTTTGGTGAGTCCATGTTCAGCCGCAAACCTGGCTCCTCTAAGATAGCCTTGGCGGCCTTAAGCGCCTGGTGCTTACAAAATGGCATTGCGATGATCGATTGCCAACAAGAGACAGCCCACCTGAGCTCCTTGGGCGCTACGCCTATTCCGAGAAAAGAATTTCTGGAAGCACTGCAAATATCTCTAAATCAAACTAAGATTGAAGCATCTTGGACCTTTGATAAAACCATCTTGACCCACTGGCTATGACCCAGCTTAAAGAACTTCCGCTGACCGCAATCCAGTTTTATGCAACTGCGCCCTACCCTTGTAGCTATCTGCCAAATAAAATGGCGCGCTCACAAGTGGCCACTCCATCTCATTTGATTCATGCGGATATTTATAACGAATTACTTAATGCGGGTTTTCGTCGGAGTGGTCTCTATACCTATCGCCCTTATTGCGACAACTGCAGAGCCTGCATTGCTACCCGCATTTTGGTGAATCAATTTATTCCCTCTCGGAGCCAAGGTCGCGCTTGGAAAAAACATTCTGGATTACAGGCGTTTGTGTTGAACTTAGGCTATCAAGAAGAGCACTACCAGCTCTATCAACACTATCAAAATGCACGTCATGCTGGCGGTGAAATGGATAACGATGATCAAGATCAATACATGCAGTTCTTATTGCAAAGCCGGGTGAACTCACGCATCGTGGAGTTCCGTGATGGACCCCACGACTCCCATCCCGGCCGTCTTCGTATGGTCAGCATGATTGACATCCTCGAGCAAGGCATTTCTTCGGTTTATACCTTCTTTGATACCTCGGAACACGCAGCCAGTTACGGAACTTTCAGCATCTTGTGGCAAATTGCTCAAGCTAAAGAGCTGAACCTACCCTATTTGTATCTCGGCTATTACATTCAAGAGAGTGAGAAGATGTCCTATAAGGTGAACTATCAACCGATGGAAGGTTTGATCGATGACCACTGGCAAGCATTGAGTGGGTCATAATATCTACCCATGATTGATCCCTATTCTCTTTTACGCCCTTGGCTCTTTTGTCTAGATCCTGAACAAGCGCATAACCTGACGCTCAGTAACTTAGATCGTGCACAACGCTGGGGTTTACTTGAGCGCTTTGTTACCAAACCCATAGCTGATCCACAAACGCTTTGCGGCATCACCTTTCCGAACCCTGTCGGTTTAGCTGCGGGTCTGGATAAAGATGGTAAGCATATTGATGCTCTCGCTGCGCTTGGCTTTGGATTTTTAGAGATTGGTACAGTCACTCCTCGCCCACAAGCTGGCAATGCTAAGCCCCGCATGTTTCGGCTCACTGAAGCCCAGGCGATTATTAATCGCATGGGGTTTAATAATGATGGGGTTGATGCTTGCGTAGTACGTGTACGTCGCTCCAGCTTTTGGCAATCCGGCGGTGTCTTGGGGATGAATATCGGCAAGAATGCAGATACGCCGATTGAGAATGCGGCAAGCGATTACATCTTGGCGATGCAGGCTGTTTATGAGATTGCCTCCTACATTACAGTCAATATCTCCTCCCCGAATACCCAGAATCTGAGAGCACTCCAAGGCGAAGAGATGTTGCGCTCATTACTCAGCAAGTTAGATCAAGCTCGGCAAGAATTATGTGATCGCTATGGTGTGCGCAAACCGCTCTTCTTGAAAATTGCGCCTGACTTAAATACAGAAGACATCCATTTAATTGCTGACCTATTAATGGAGTTTCAAATCGATGCCATCATCGCCACCAACACTACGATTGCACGTGATGCAGTTCAAGGTATGCAATATGGGCAAGAAACGGGCGGCTTATCAGGCGCGCCAGTTCGGGCAGCATCGAATCAAGTAATTAGGGCGCTCAAAGCCAGATTAGGAAACACTCTGCCAATCATTGGCGTAGGCGGCATTATGTCGGGGGCAGATGCCAGGGAAAAAATCATGGCTGGAGCGTCTTTAGTTCAACTCTATAGCGGCCTCATCTACCGAGGCCCGGATCTTGTGAATGAGTGTGCCAAGGCGCTCAGACAGCCCTGATCCCAAGCCCAAGTGGGTGTTTTTCCAGCCTCAATTCCATAAAATGGGATTTCATAATATGCAATTAGCTCTGAAATCGATACAATAAGGGCTATGAGTACGACCAAACCGATCAAAACTGCTAAAAATACTGGCGAAGTTGGCAAAACTGCCATCCAGGTGCTCGATCGCATGATGAACTTGCTCGACGCCTTAGCCGAGCAAGAAGAATCTTGCAGCCTCAAGAATTTGGCTGAGCAAACTGCTCTGCATCCCTCCACTGCCCACCGAATTTTGAATGACATGGTTGCTTGCCGTCTGGTTGAGCGTGGCGATGGCGGCACTTATCGACTTGGCTTAAAACTGCTAGAACTTGGTAACTTAGTCAAAGCACGACTCTCTGTTCGTGAAGCTGCACAAGTACCCATGCGTACCCTTCACAAGCTTACAGGTGAGACTGTCAATTTATCCGTTCGCCAAGGTGATGAAATTGTGTATGTCGATCGTGCCTATAGCGAACGCTCTGGCATGCAAGTAGTTCGAGCCATTGGTGGACGTGCCCCGCTTCACCTGACCTCAGTCGGAAAACTATTCCTATCAAGTGATGACCCTAACCAAGTGCGCGCCTATGTGACACGTACAGGGCTTTCTGGTCATACTCGCAATAGCATCACTGATTTAGCCAAACTAGAAACTGCACTCAATCAAGTGCGTAGAGATGGCAATGCACGTGATGATGAAGAACTTGAGCTCGGCGTGAGCTGTTTAGCTGCGGCGATTTTGGATGACTCAGGAAAATTGGTTGCTGGCTTATCACTGAGCGCTCCAACAGACCGCATGCAAGCTGACTGGCTAAAGGCACTACAAGACACCGCGCTCCAGATCTCCAAGGGAATGGGCTTCAAACCCAAGTCCTCTGAGCCTGGTGCTCCAGCCTAAATTACATTAAGCGACGGATGGGTTGAGCGCCTGAAGGCATGCGCTCATACCAATCACGCACTCTCACTGCATCTGCAAAACGCGATTGGGTTCCAACAGAATCTAAGAAGACCAGCAATAAGGGTGTGTTGTTCACTCGTGCTTGCATAACCAGACACTTGCCTGCGGCATTAATAAAGCCAGTCTTTTGCAATCCGATATTCATATCACCAGAACGCACTAAGCGATTCGTGTTTAGAAATTTTTGCGGGCGATTTGCAATCACCATCGTCAAATCAGGCCAAGTAGAGAACTCACGAATCGTCTTGTATTGATACGCGGCATTGAGCATGCGGGTGAGGTCCTCGGCTGAAGCAACGTTCTCGCTCATCAGGCCAGTAGGATCAGCAAAATGCGAATGGTCCATCCCAATGTCTTTTGCTTTGCGGTTCATCGCATCCACAAATGCTGGAATACCCCCTGGATAGTTACGACCTAAGGTATATGCTGCACGGTTTTCGGAAGACATCAGCGCCAGTAAGAGCGCTTCTTCACGCGTGAGTACAGTTCCGCCAGCTAGGCGAGACTTGGCATAAATGTGAACATCGTCCGCATTAATCACAATGGTCTCATCCATGGGCAACTTGGAATCCAAGACAACCATTGCTGTCATTAATTTTGTAATGGATGCAATCGGCAGGCTAACGCTCGGATTTTTTTCAAAATACACTTCTTTAGTGTCTTGGTTGACAACCATTGCAACACTAGATTTGAGGCTGAGCTCATCATGCTGACCGCGTAATCCTAGAGCAGTGGCAAGAGATGGTGGTCCGGCAACCACTGGCGCATTCGAACGCGTAACAGTCACTCGGACTGTCTTAGGTCTCTTAGGCGATTTAGCAGTCTTTACAACTACCTTGCTCGATTTGGCTTGCTTATCTTTATCCTTATCTTTGCTAGCTGCAAATACTGGTGCATTTACAGAGGCAGTCAAGCCGATCAGCAAAGCTAGGGCAAATGGCCAAAATCGATTCAAACGCATCCCAAAATACCTTCCAAAACTTTCAACATACCGAATGATAATTAATTTCTAATGTCAGAAAGGGTTTATTCGCCCCATCTTGGACATTTTGGGGTGTTCTATTCTGCAATCGTAGCTACCGTATTGGTTTGACGGGCATTAACCAGAACCACCCCAGTCATCGTTAAGCCCAGACCGACAGCCATCATGGCGGTAAATGGCTCATCAAATAGGAACCAAGCCATCAATGCCGTGGTTGGTGGTGTGAGATACAGCAAGCTGGTGACTTTGGTAGCCGCCCCCTTACGAATCATCATAAATAACAAACTAATCGATCCAATGGATAGCGGAAAGATAGCCCAAAGCAAAGCACCAATGACCGAAGCATTCCAGACCATCACGCCAGACTCAAAGAAATACATGCAAAGAAAACAGAGGACGGCTGATACGCCAAACTGAATGGACGAGCCTGCTCGCAGATCAAACACTGGGCAATACTTTTTCTGATACAGAGTGCCAAAAGTAATTGAGAGTAAGGCAATGACGGCCAATACATAACTAGCAAATGGAATATGGGCAAAGCCAATTTTTTCCATCACTACCAAAGCCACACCCGCAAAGCCAAACCCCAAGCCTATCCATTGGCGTGGAGTCACTTTTTCTGAAACCCATGCCGCAAACCACGCTGTCAAGATCGGTTGTAGACCAACAATAATGGCCACTAAGCCAGCAGTCATTCCGAGTCGTACTGCAAACCAAACCCCGAGTAAATAACCAAACTGCAACAAGATGCCAGCAACCGCAATATGCTTCACTTGCGACCAACTCGGCCAAGTGATTCGCCAAATCAGACTGAGTGCTGCCATGGCAGCTAGAACGCCTGCAAAACGCCAAAACAAAAATGTGGCTGGCTCAACATAGGGCATCGCCAACCGTGCGATGACAAATCCCGTACTCCAAATCAGCACAAAAAACGGTGCAATAGCATTATCTAAACTAAGCTTCATGAATCTCTTGCTGAAAATTGGGGGGATTGAACTGAATCATTGATTTTAGGCTCTTTTGTTATGGTGACTCTGCTACCCACTAAGGCGAAGTCATGATTCTTTATGCTGCGACGCAATATTAATGATGTAAAATTCCTCCAAACCCTATACAGTGAGGCATAGACCTCAAGCGAAAATTGAACGCAAATCCAAATGAAAGGGATTGAAATGAACTTAACACCAGAACAAATCGCAGCAGCGCAAAAAGCCAATTTAGAAACCTTGAGTGGTTTGACCAATCAAGCGCTCCAGAGTATTGAGAAACTCGTTGAACTCAATATGCATATTGCCAAACAAAGTTTGAGCGACAGCATGACTAGCGCAAGAAAAGCTTTGGAAGTAAAAGATATCCAGCAGCTCCTAGCCCATCAAGCTGAAGCAGTGCAGCCTATGGCAGAGAAAATTATGGCTTATAGCCGCCACTTGTACGAGTTGGCTCATGAGACTCAAAACAACTTCACTAAGTCTGCTGAAAAAGAATTTCAAGCGGGTCAAGAAAAAATCAATGCATTGGTAGAAGAGTGGACGAAGAATGCCCCCGCCGGTTCCGATGCAGCGGTGCAGGCAATGAAGCAAGCAATTGCTTCTGCAAACAATGTGTTTGAAACTAGCCAGAAAGCAGTGAAGCACGCGGTTGAGGTAGCACAAACAAATCTCAGCACGGCTACTGACACTGTGATGAAAGCTGCAGATACCGCAACGAAAGCTGCAAAAAAGAAATAATTTACCTGATCTCCTGTAATGCAAAAGCCCCGATTACTCGGGGCTTTTTCTTTTGAACTGGCTCAGCTATTTAGGACTTCTTCTTCACTGGTGGTAAATCTGTACAGTGCCCATGCGCTGCTTCAGCTGCCAGACCCACAGACTCACCTAGCGTGGGATGTGGATGAATAGTTTTGCCAATATCTACCGCATCAGCACCCATCTCGATGGCTAAGCAGACTTCACCTATCAGATCACCTGCGTGGGTTCCGACAATACCGCCACCAATAATGCGATGGGTGGCTGCATCAAATATCAATTTGGTGAAACCTTCATCACGACCATTTGCAATTGCACGACCACTTGCAGCCCATGGGAAGAGACCCTTCTCATAGGCAATGCCTTGAGCTTTACACTGCTCCTCAGTTAAACCAGCCCAAGCTACCTCAGGGTCTGTATAGGCAACGGATGGGATTTGCTTGGCATCAAAGTAAGACTTTTCACCCGCTGCAGCTTCAGCAGCGACATGACCTTCATGCACTGCTTTGTGTGCCAACATGGGTTGACCAACAATATCCCCAATAGCAAAGATATTTTGCACATTGGTGCGCATTTGTTTATCCACTGAAATGAAGCCCCGCTCGTCCACCTGAACACCGGCCTTGCCCGCATCAATCTTCTTACCATTTGGAGTCCGACCTACCGCTACCAATACCAAATCATATGTTTGTGGTTCTGCTGGGGCATTCTCGCCTTCAAAAGTCACTTGAATACCATCCAATTTCACTTCCGCTTTAGCAGCGCGCGTCTTCAGCATGACTTTTTCGAAGCGTCCGGCATTAAACTTCTCCCAGACTTTTTCTAGGTCGCGATCAGCACCAGCCATCAGACCATCCATCATCTCTGCAATATCAATGCGTGAGCCAAGCGTGCTGTATACGGTTGCCATCTCTAAACCAATAATGCCACCGCCAATCACGAGCATGCGCTTCGGAATACTCTTGAGTAATAAAGCGCCAGTACTATCCACAATTCGGGGATCCTCTGGCAAGAATGGCAATTTCACAGGCTGACTGCCCGCAGCAATAATGGCCTTCTGAAAGCGCACTACTTCTTTTTGGCCAGTCAGGTCTTGACCAGTGCCATTGGTTAATTCCACTTCAACGTGATGAGCGTCTAAAAATCGTCCTAAGCCACGCACGGTTTTGACCTTACGGGCTTTTGCCATACCAGCCAATCCACCGGTCAATTTAGCAATCACAGAATCTTTATAGCCACGCAGTTGATCAATCTCGATCTTGGGCTCACCAAAAGTGATGCCATGCTTAGACATGGTTTTGACTTCATCCATCACCGCAGTGGTATGCAGCAAAGCTTTTGAGGGAATACAGCCAACGTTCAAGCACACGCCACCCAAGGTAGCGTAACGCTCTACTAGAACAGTATTCATACCCAAATCAGCACTTCTAAATGCCGCGCTATAGCCACCAGGGCCCGCACCGAGTACCAATACTTCACATTCATGATCCACTTTGCCACTGTATTGACCAGCAACGGGGGCTGGGGCTGGAGCCGCAGCAGGAGTAGATGAAGTGGCAGCTGGTGCAGCCACAGCAGCAGGCTTAGCTACAGGGGCAGCAGCACTTGCCTCAATCTCAGCAATCACTGTGCCTTTACTAACCTTGTCACCCAACTTTACTGAAATGCTAGTGACGGTTCCCGCAGCGTCAGCTGGAACTTCCATCGTCGCCTTATCAGATTCGAGCACTAACAGTGGCTGCTCTTTTTCAACTACATCACCAACTTTAACCAGCACTTCAATTACTGGAACATCAGAATAATCGCCAATATCAGGCACGAGGATCATTTGCTTAGCCATAAATCCTCCTTACAGCGAAGCACGACGGAAGTCGGCTAAAAGTTGTGCGATATACACATTGAAGCGCGTTGCTAATGCGCCATCAATCACGCGATGATCAGCAGAGAGTGATAATGGGCAAATCAGACGTGGCACAAATTGCTTACCATCCCAAACGGGTTTCATGGCAGCTTTGCTAACGCCCAGAATAGCGACTTCAGGAGCATTCACAATTGGAGAGAAGTAAGTTCCTCCAATGCCACCTAAAGAGGAGATCGTAAAGCTCGCGCCCTGCATCTGATCAGGCTTTAACTTACCATCACGGGCAAGCGCAGCCAGCTCAGAAGTCTCTTTAGCCAACTCAAAGATACCTTTTTTATCTGCGTCTTTAATTACCGGCACAACCAATCCCGTTGGCGTGTCTGCAGCAAAGCCGATATTGAAATATTTTTTGAGAATTAGATCATCGCCATCGAGCGAGCTATTGAACTCGGGATATTTCTTCAAAGCAGCAACTGCAGCCTTCATTAAGAATGCGAGCATCGTAATCTTGACACCCTTCTTTTCATTCTCTTTATTGGTAAGCACACGGAATGCCTCCAAATCAGTAATGTCTGCATCCTCGTGATAAGTTACCGCAGGAATCATCACCCAATTGCGGCCAAGGTTCGCTGCAGTAAGCTTCTTAATTCGATTTAAGGGTTGACGCTCAATTTCACCAAACTTTGTGAAATCCACTTTTGGCCATGGGATCAAATTGAGACCGCCCAAGCTGCCACCGCTGGATGCTGAGGCACTGGTAGCGCCACCACTCATTGCGGCTTTCACAAAAGCTTGTACATCTTCCTGAGTAATGCGCCCCTTAGGGCCAGATCCCTTAACCTGAGTAATGGTCACGCCCAACTCACGCGCAAATTTACGTACGGATGGACTTGCATGACTTAACGCAGCATCCACCGCTGGGGCTACATTGCTCACCGGAGGCGGTGCTGGAGCACGAACAATTGGAGGCTCAACTGCCTTAGTAGGTGCAGGTGCTGTAGTTGCAGCTGGTGCACTTACTGGGGCAGCAGCTGAAGATCCACCTTCAAGAATCAAGACCACTGATCCCTCAGATAAGTTGTCGCCGACTTTCACTTTGACTTCCTTAACAACGCCGGAGTGTGTTGAAGGAACATCCATAGTGGCTTTATCAGACTCCAGTACAACGATAGATTGCTCTTTCTCAATCTTGTCGCCGGCCTTCACCAACACCTCAATCACGGGTACATCTTTATAGTCACCAATATCAGGGACTTTGATCTCCATGGATCCACCACCAGAACTTGCAGGGCTTGCAGCTGGAGCAGGGGCTGCTTGAGCTGGAGTAGCCGCTGTAGCGCCCTCTTCCAAAGTGATCACAACAGATCCTTCAGAGAGGCTGTCACCCACTTTGACCTTCACTTCTTTCACAAGCCCAGAGTGAGATGAGGGAACATCCATCGTTGCTTTATCAGACTCCAGAACAACGATAGATTGCTCTTTCTCAATCTTGTCGCCGGCCTTCACCAACACTTCAATAACAGGCACATCTTTATAGTCACCAATATCGGGGACTTTGATTTCGATTATTTGACTCATGAATTGATCTCGTTTTAAACCGTCATTGGGTTTGGTTTAGTGGTGTCGATGCCATACTTCTTGATCGCTTCAGCCAGTTTTTGACGATCCATCTGGCCTGCATCCACCAAAGATCTCAAGGCAGTCACAACCACCCAGCGACGATCCACTTCGAAGAAGTCACGGAGTTTTTCACGGGTATCAGAACGACCAAAGCCATCCGTACCCAATACTTCGTAGCGGCGACCTAGGTGCTGAATTGCTGGACGAATTTGCTCAGCAAACAAACGGACGTAGTCGGTTGCAGCAATCACAGGGCCAGAAGTATCTTTGAGGCACTTTTCCACATGGGACAAAGCTGGCGCCGCAGTTGGGTTGAGCAAGTTGGAGCGGTGTACTGCATTCCAATTGCGACCCAACTCAGTAAAACTTGGGCAACCCCATAAATCCGATGCTACACCCCAATCTTTTTGCAATAACTCAGCAGCCTCAATCACTTCACGGAAGATGGTGCCAGAACCAAGGAGCTGAACGCGCAACTTCGCTTTATCGTCACCAACTGACTTGAGCTTGTACATTCCTTTAATGATGTCTTTTTCAGCACCTTTAGGCATCGCTGGATGTGCATAGTTCTCATTCATCAATGTGACGTAGTAATAAACGTCCTCCTGCACTTCCAACATACGACGCATACCATCCTGAATCACTACTGCTAATTCAAACGAGAAAGTTGGGTCGTAGCTGATGCAGTTTGGTACTGCGCCACTCCAAAGATGACTGTGACCATCTTCGTGTTGCAAGCCTTCGCCGTTTAAGGTGGTTCTACCCGCAGTACCGCCTAACAAGAAGCCGCGGCTACGCATATCACCAGCCGCCCAGGCTAAGTCGCCGATACGCTGGAAACCAAACATCGAGTAGAAGATATAGAAAGGCAACATGGGCACGCCATGTGTAGAGTAAGAAGTTGCAGCAGCGATCCAATCGCACATACCACCCGCTTCGTTAATACCCTCTTGCAAGATCTGACCAGTCTTATCCTCTTTATAGAACATCAATTGATCGTGATCTTCTGGGGTGTAAAGCTGGCCTAATTGGTTCCAAATGCCGAGTTGGCGGAACATGCCTTCCATACCAAAGGTACGGGACTCATCTGGAACAATCGGCACTACACGCTTACCAATGGTTTTATCTCGCACCACAGTATTGAGCATGCGGACAAAAGCCATCGTAGTGGAGATCTCGCGACCCTCAGTAGTTGCTTCCAACAATGGTGCAAATGCATCTAATGCTGGTACAGGCAAACTCTCTGCCTTGGTTCGACGCTGCGGCAAGTAACCGCCTAACTCTTGGCGGCGCGCCTTCATGTACTCCAATTCAGGGCTGCCTTCAGCAAAGCTAACTAAAGGCATCTCATCAAGGTCTTCGTCTTTAACGGGAATTTCAAAACGATCGCGGAATCGGCGAACGTCGTCATCATTCATCTTCTTCGCTTGGTGCGCAATATTCATTGCCTCACCGGAGCCACCCATACCGTAACCTTTAATGGTGTGAGCCAAAATAACGGTAGGTTGATTTTTGTGATTTACCGCTGCATGAAAGGCTGCATAGACTTTATGCGGATCATGACCACCACGATTAAGTTGCCAAATTTCATCATCACTCCAATCACTTACTAAAGCTTTGAGCTCTGGCGTATTGAAAACGGTCTCACGGACATAGGCACCATTCTTTGATTTCATGGTTTGGTACTGGCCGTCAACGATCTCGCCCAAACGTTGCATCAAGATACCCTTTTTATCACGCGCAAATAAGGCATCCCAATGGCCGCCCCACACCACCTTGATGACATTCCAACCAGCGCCACGGAACTCACTCTCAAGCTCTTGAATAATGCTGCCGTTACCGCGTACTGGACCATCCAAACGCTGCAAATTACAGTTAATCACAAAGATGAGGTTGTCTAGCTTTTCACGGCCGGCCATACCAATAGCGCCCAAGGATTCAGGTTCATCGGTTTCGCCATCGCCCAAGAATGCCCAGACCTTGCGACCTTCATTCTTAATAAAGCCACGGTCTTGCAAGTAACGCATGAAACGCGCTTGATAAATAGCCATGATCGGACCAAGGCCCATCGATACCGTAGGGAACTGCCAGAAGTCCGGCATTAACCAAGGGTGTGGATAGCTTGAAATCCCTTTGCCACCAACCTCTTGGCGGAAGTGATTTAACTGATCGGCTGATAAACGGCCCAACATATAAGCACGTGCGTAAACGCCTGGTGCAGAGTGGCCCTGAACAAAAATTAGGTCGCCACCATGTTCTGGTGATGGGGCATGCCAGAAGTGATTAAAGCCAACGTCATATAAAGTTGCTGCTGACTGGAAAGAAGAGATGTGTCCGCCTACGTTTGTATCTTTATTGGCACGCAAGACCATTGCCATTGCATTCCACCGAGTGTAGGAACGAATGCGGTGCTCAATATTTTGATCGCCAGGTAACCGAGCTTGGTTCTCAACTGGGATCGTATTGATGTAAGGAGTTTCTGCATGGAAAGGTTGGACGACACCATTGACCCGTGCATGAGAAATTTGTTGATCTATTAAGTAAGCCGCTCTGTCAGCGCCTTCGTTATGAATGACACCATCTAAGGCCTGCAACCATTCTTGGGTTTCTCCAGGGTCTACATCCTGAGAATTTTGCTTACCTAATATCTGCTCTGGAACTGCAGCCATAACTTGTCTCCAATAAGTACTTCACTTGTATGTAGCAACTTTATAGACAACATTCTAGGAAGGTATATGGGTGTAAACAAGCAATTTCCCACATAATGATAATATTTCTCATAATGTGGTAATTTATTGCAGCGCAAATAAGATGCTGATTTAATGGGGAAAAATGGCTTTCTAAGCACGTAATAAGGCAAAATGACCCTCATTCATGAAATTTACGGCTTTGATTAGCATTCTCTTTAGTCCATTTAAATGGCTCCGAAAAATCCGGGGATTTAGGCTCGTTTACACCCCCCTGATTGCCATCGTGCTCTTTACCGTAGTCATGGGCATCATTCTGGGCACTTTGCACTTACAAGAAAAGAATCAACAAGAAGCCGCCCTATTTCGTGAACTGTCGTTTGCTAAGCAACGCATCCAATTGCGCTTTGCCAATAATCTAGAAGCGTTCACCAGTATTAATCGCGAACTGGCTGCTACCGAAGATCAAGTCAAGCTGAACAAAATTGCTTTTGAGCAAGCACAGGCGCTTGCACTAAGCAACCATGAAATCATCAAAATCATTTCACTGAATCAAAATCTGCAGAATCAATGGATGGCCCCACAAGGCAGCAAGAATAGTAATTGGATTGGCAATACACAAAATAGCCAAGCTAGCACTAGCGCACTAAACAGTACGGTTGAATTAAGCAAAATTACTGGCAGAGCTGCATTTAGTAAATTCATGAGCTTGGATATTCCTAGTCAGGACCCATTGGCAAAAGAGAGTAGCATCGTGTTCTGGCAAGTAGTGCCCAATATCGTGGGCGGTGAGGCTATTGGATACCTAGCTGTGCTCTACTCCACCCAAGGAGTGTTGGATATTATTCCATCCGATCTAAAAGCCCACTACCGCTTTACCTTGCTGGCAGATGATGAACGCATTTTGTCTATTTCCTCTGATCGCGGGACACCTAAAAGATCTTTTAGCAACCAAACGAGTTTGGATATTGGAGTACTGAGTCCAAACCTGACCTTACGAATTGATACCTATCCTCCACCAACAAATTTAACCTTTCGAATGTTGATTGGCGTGCTGTTGGGGTTGAGTGCCTTCGTGATTTGGAGTTTGTGGTCAGTCTTAAAACAGATGCAAGTTCGTCAAGAGGCAGAAGCCAGTTTGCGTAAAGAGACGAGCTTTCGAAATGCGATGGAAAACTCTACACCAGTTGGTATACGTGCGCATGATATGGATAAACGTATTACCTATGTCAATCGCGCATTCTGCGAAATGACTGGCTGGAACCCTGAAAAGCTCATTGGACTGAAGCCCCCTTTCCCCTTCTGGCCAGACGCTCGACGTGAGGAGTTGTCCGAGAAGATGAATCGGGCCTTGAACTCTGAAGTTGTCTCCAAAAAGGGTATTGAGGGAGCTATTTTGCGGCGCAATGGCACACTCATTGAAACCCGTACCTTCATTGCACCTTTAATTAATGAAAAAGGCAAACAAACCGGCTGGGTTACTTCTTTAATCGATATCTCTGAGCCTAAGAAGATTCGCGAAGAGTTAGCGGCCTCACAAGATCGCTTCACCACAGTTCTCGAGGGTCTGGATGCAGCGGTATCCGTAGTGGATCTAGAAACCAATGAACTTTTATTTGCGAATCGCTTCTACCGAGAAAATTTTGGCAATGACTCTAAAGGGCATTTCAAATTAGCAGGCGATATCAATACCATTAAAACGCTGCATGATATCGCTGAAGATATGCACGAATCTGCGCCATCTATTCCCGCCTCTTTTTTATATCAAGAATCTGAGTCAGAGGAAATTCAGCTCAGCGAAGATGGCAACCACTGGTATGAGGTGCGTCGACGCGTGATCCCATGGGTAGATGGTGAGCTCGCTCAGTTGCAGATTGCTACCGACATCACCATCCGCAAAGAAGCTGAAGAGTTAGCGCGTCAACAAGAAGAACGGATGCAATTTACGAGTCGCCTCACCACAATGGGTGAAATGGCTTCTTCCCTTGCCCATGAATTGAATCAGCCACTCTCTGCAATTTCAAATTACTGCATGGGCGTAGCCAAACGTTTAGATGGCAATATTGATCCTAATTTAAATAAAGAAGTTTTGCCAGCGCTAGAGAAAGCCTCAGAACAGGCTCATCGTGCAGGTACCATCATTCAACGCATTAGAGGATTTGTAAAGCGTAGTGAACCGCAACGCAAAACATCCTCAATAGCTGACATCATCAACGACGCAGTGGGCTTAGTAGAAATTGAAGCCAATCGTCATCGCTTAAGCATTGAATCAAATATTGCTGCAAATTTACGTGAAGTTAGCCTTGATCCTGTTCTGATATTGCAAGTATTAGTGAACCTGCTCAAAAATGGCTTGGATAGTATGCGGGAGGCCTACCCCCTGTCCTCGCGCTGGTCAGCCCCACCCGTCAAGATTAGCGCTGACTTGGACACCAATATTTTTCCGGCCATGCTCAGAATTCGGGTAACTGATTCTGGGGGTGGCATCGCCGAATCGGTGATTGAACGCATGTTTGAGCCGTTTTTCAGTACCAAAACCGATGGGATGGGCATGGGGCTGAATATTTGCCGCTCCATCATTGAATCCCACCACGGACGCCTCTGGGCATCCAATATTATGGATTCTGAACACACCAAGCTGGTCGGCTGCACCTTTACAATACTTCTACCCATAGAATCTTCGGATTCCATTGGAAATGCATAATTTTCGTAGTCTGAATCACCACGCGAGACCCAAAATGAACTTAGCCACTGCCAAACCCAACCAAGCCGAAGTTGTATATGTTGTTGATGATGATGAGGCTGTCCGCGATTCTCTTACCTGGCTTCTAGAAAGCAATGGCTACGTCGTTCGTTGTCACGCAAGCGCAGAACGTTTCTTACAGTCTCTACAAAGCACCGATAAGTCCACCATCTCTTGCGCCATCTTGGATGTGCGTATGCCAGGAATGTCTGGCCTTGAATTACAAGAGCGTTTGATTAGTGAAAATCTACCAATGCCTGTAGCCTTTATTACTGGTCACGGTGATGTCTCTATGGCAGTGTCCACTATGAAACGTGGTGCAGTCGATTTCATTGAAAAGCCTTTTAAAGAAAATGATCTCTGTGGTTTAGTCGATCGCATGCTTGCAAAAGCCAGAGTGGACTACTCACAAGCAAGTCAACGCAAAATTACGCAGAGCCTGCTGAGCAAATTGACTGGTCGTGAACGCCAAGTTTTGGAGCGCATCGTAGCCGGTCGTCTGAATAAGCAAATTGCCGATGACTTAGGCATCTCCATTAAGACTGTTGAGGCGCACCGTGCCAACATCATGGAAAAATTGAACGTCAATACCGTAGCGGACCTGCTCCGCTTAGCCTTAGCCGATCCCCAGCCTAACTAATCAGAATATCTCGACCGCAATGCCTGCCCAACTACTAGACGGTAACGCACTCTCTAAAAAAATCCGCACTGAGATCGCAGCTCGAGGGGCTATTGTGACGGCGAAGGGTGTTCGACCTGGATTAGCAGTCATCGTCGTTGGTGACAATCCTGCTAGCCAAGTATATGTGCGCAATAAGGTCAAAGCCTGTGAAGAAGTCGGCTTTCATTCGGTGTTAGAGCGTTACTCTGCAGGGCTTGGTGAAGAAGAATTGCTCGCTCGTATTGCTACCCTGAATGCGGATCCCTCAATTCATGGCATCTTGGTACAGCTCCCCCTACCTGAACACATTGCAGCTGAGCGTGTCTTGGAGGCGATTGCCCCTCATAAAGACGTGGACGGCTTTCATGTTGCCAATGCAGGTGCCTTAATGGTTGGCCAACCAGAATTTAAACCTTGCACACCCTATGGTTGCATGAAGATTCTGGAGAGTATTGATTATCCGATTCGTGGCGCGCGGGCTGTCATTGTTGGCGCCTCTAATATTGTGGGCAAGCCAATGGCTATGTTGCTTTTGCAAGCAGGTGCCACTGTGACAATTTGTAACAGTAAGACCCGTGACCTCGCTCACCACACTAAAGATGCAGACATTCTGGTAGTAGCTACCGGAAAACCGAGAATGGTTTCAGGCGATATGGTGAAAACTGGTGCAGTTGTCATTGATGTGGGTATCAATCGTCTTCCGGACGGCAAGCTTTGTGGTGATGTCGATTTTGATACTGCTAAATACATAGCCGGCTGGATTACCCCCGTTCCTGGTGGTGTTGGTCCAATGACAATCACTATGCTGCTCATGAATACCTTGGAAGCTGCCGAAAAGGCAGCTAAGCCTTAGATCGGCTGAGATCCATTAAGCTAGAGGGTATGACAAATACCTTCTTTCCTAGCTTACCCCCTGCCTTACAAAATAATCCCCTGCTGACCTTTGGTCGAGGCATCACTGCTTATTCAGATGTCAAGCCTGAGCACATTGCACCAGCAATCCGCTTTTTGCTCAAGCATGCACAAGAATCGGTGGATGCTGCAACCAATTCTCACACTCCGGCTACTTGGGATCAGTTAGCCGAACCCTTAGAGGATGCAACGGAAGCATTGGGCAGATCATGGGGTGTGATATCCCATCTCAATAGTGTTGCCGATACCCCAGAGCTGCGGACTGCCTATGGAGAGATACTCCCGGAGGTTACAGCATTCATGTCCAGTCTTGGACAAAATCTGGCGCTCTATCAGAAGTTTAAGGAACTGAAGAACAGTCCTGAATATGCGCAGCTCAGCCGCGCGCAACAGAAAGTGATTGAAAACTCCTTGCGAGAGTTTCGTCTTGGTGGTGCAGAATTAAATGATGCTGATAAATTGCGCTTCTCCGAAATTCAGGATCAACAAGCAGCCTTGGGTAAAGCGTTTTCAGATCATGTTTTAGACGCAACTGATGGTTTCGTCCATCTCATTACAAACAGAGCAGACCTGGCTGGTCTTCCAGAAGATACTATCGCTGCCGCTGCACATACTGCAGAGCAGAAAGGTTTGAAAGGTTGGGCATTTACCCTCCACTTCCCCTCTTACTATCCCGTGATGCAGTACTCAGAGAACCGCGACTTACGTCGCCTCATGTATGAAGCCTATGTCACACGCGCATCCGAGTTAGCCCCCCAATATGCCAAGGGTGATCTGGCTTGGGATAACACGGCTAACATGCTCGAGCAACTCAGACTGCGGGATGAAGAGGCACGCATGTTGGGCTTTGCGAATTATGCGGCTCTGAGCTTAGCGCCTAAGATGGCAAGCAGTGTTGATGAAGTGGATCTCTTTTTAACCAACTTTGCCAATAAAGCAAAACCATTTGCCCAGCAAGATTGGCAAGAACTTTGTGAGTATGCAAAAACAGAGTTGGGACTCGCTAGTGAATCGAGCAATGGCCTTGAGCCATGGGATGTTCCTTTTGCTGCAGAACGCTTGAAGCATGCTCGTTATTCTTTTTCTGAAAACGAGCTTAAGCAATACTTTCCACTTCCCAGGGTATTGGATGGTTTATTCCAAGTGATTCAGACGCTCTTTGGCGTGAAGATTGAGGCTGCTGACTTGCCTACTTGGCATGCAGATGTGCAGTCCTTTGCTGTAAAAGATCTAGCAGGAAAGATTCAGGCCTATTTTTATTTAGATCCCTATGCTTGCCCCGGGAAACGTGGCGGTGCCTGGATGGATGATGCTCGTGGTCGCAGAGAACTTGCCAACGGTGAAATCCAAGTTCCGGTTGCTTACCTAGTTTGCAACTTTGCTGCGCCAGTCAAAGTCGATGGGATATTGCGTCAACCCACTATTACCCATGATGATGTGATTACCCTCTTCCATGAAAGTGGTCATGGACTGCATCACCTACTTACCCAAGTAGGCGCATTAGGCGTTTCCGGAATTAATGGCGTGGAATGGGATGCAGTTGAACTGCCAAGTCAGTTTATGGAAAACTTCTGCTGGGAATGGGAAGTGTTAGAAAAAATGACTGCACATGCAGAAACAGGAAAGCCGTTGCCGCGTGAACTCTTTGAGAAAATGATTGCTGCTAAGAATTTTCAGAATGGTTTTGCAACCCTACGTCAAATTGTGATGTCCTTAACCGATTGGCGCTTGCACTCTCGCTTTGATGCTCAGGATGCTAAAGGCCATGCCGTACTTGATGTTTCACGTCAAATTGCTGATGAATACAACATCATTACGCAACCAGAAATCTCTCGTTGGATCAATTCCTTCAGCCATATCTTTGCTGGTGGTTATGCAGCGGGTTATTACAGCTATAAATGGGCAGAGGTGCTCTCAGCTGATGCTTACTCCGCCTTTGAGGAAGCTGAAAAACTCACTGGTAGTGTGCTCGATACCGAAACAGGAACTCGTTACAGAGAGGAGATTTTGGAAGTGGGTGGCAGTCGTCCTGCGGCCGAATCTTTCAAGGCCTTCCGTGGCAGAGAGCCCAGTATTGATGCTCTACTTCGACATGGTGGCTTAGCGTAGGCTGTCTTGTACTGACTAATCCACCCAAGTGGGATACTTCTCCATTACAGAATTGAATAATGGTGATTGAATCAGTTGCTCTAACCATTTTTGAGTAGCCGGCAATGGCAACTGTGTAAATCTTTCCGGATGAACGGCGGCAAACTGCCTGATGAATGGAAAGATAGCAATATCTACCCAAGACACTTTGTTGCCCAATAGATATTGATTTGCCTGTAGCGCAGTTTCGATGGGTTTTAACATCACATCCATTGCTGCAATTAAAACTTCTTCTGGATTGAGCTCTGGGTAGCGATTGGGATACTTGTATTGATCTAACAGCAACTTGAATTGGCCATCATTCTTCTCGATCCAACTTTCAGCAATCTGCTCATCGACACTCTTCCAGCCATCGGGGTCTGATTTGTCCAGTGCCCAGCGCATAATATCCAAGCTTTGATCGATGACTTGACCATCAACACACAGCACTGGAACAGTTCCCTTGGGCGATGCTAGTAGCATCGATTTGGGTTTATCCCTTAAAGCAATCTCTCGATGCTCGAACGCAATGCCAGCGTATTGAAGAGCCATCCTCGCCCTCATGGCGTAAGGGCATCTTCGGTAGGAGTACAAAATTGGCACCATAGATGCACTAGTCACTGAAATGCGCTTAGGTTTTTTTAATGGTTGCTATCACCGGAGCATGGTCTGAAGGCTGCTCCCAAGTTCTAGGCTCTTTATCTACGATGCTAGCACTGCACTTTTCTTTGAGTTGCTCACTCAGCAAAATGTGATCAATACGCATCCCAGCATTGCGTCTAAAACCCATCATGCGATAGTCCCACCAGCTATAGGTCTTGGGTGCTTGTGCAAACATTCTGAATGAATCATGCAACCCCAGATTTAATAACTCTTGGAATGCATTTCTTTCAGGTAGTGAAACTAAGTTCTGCCCCTCCCAAGCTTTGGGATCATGAACATCTTCATCGGTTGGTGCAATATTGAAGTCGCCCAGCAAAGCCAAGCGCTGGCTCTGCTCTAATTCGGATGTTAACCAGCTTTGTAACTTATTTAACCAGTCGAGCTTGTAAGCAAACTTATCGCTATCGGGTGATTGTCCATTCGGAAAATATGCGGAGACTAGTCGAATGGGTTGGGTTCCTGAAAATGGAATGGTCGCAGCCAAAATGCGCTGCTGTTCATCAGAGCTACCAGGGATATTCCGAATGGGCTTTAAAAAAGTGGTTTGCACATCCGAGGCAATAGCTGCCAAGGCAGCTTTGCGCACAATGATTGCTACACCGTTATAAGTCTTTTGCCCTGCTGCCAAGCTGAGATAGCCAGCAGCCTCAAGCTCTTGATGTGGGTACTTATCATCCGTGAGCTTGAGTTCTTGTAAGCACAAGGCATCAATGGCTTGCTTTTGTTGCTCCTGATCTTGCAACCAGCGAAGTACCTGTGGAAGGCGAACTTTTAAAGAATTTACATTCCACGCAGCAATGCGAATTGAATCAGTCATCGATCCCCAGTTCCTGCAATTTACGAGTAATGGTATTGCGGCCGATACCTAGGCGTTGTGCTGCCTCCACTCTACGGCCACGGGTTACCTCTAACGCTGCTTGCAATACTGCTTTCTCAAAGCGGGCACATAGGGCGTCATAGACCTCAGTATCACCATCCTGCAACATCTTCACGGCCAAACGTCCAAGACCATTCTCCCAATCGCCAGTAGCTACTTTTGCAATAGCCGGATTTGAACTAGAAGACTCGCCCTGCAAGATAACAGGCTGCTCACCAGCTTCCGCCATGATATCAGCAGGTAAATCAGTAACGCCAATCACATTGGCAGGTGTCATCACGGTAAGCCAATGGCATAGGTTCTCTAATTGACGTACGTTTCCTGGAAATGGCATTGCAGCAATTTCTTTCAGGACTTCATCTGAAAGCTTCTTGGGCTCTACGCCTAAGGATTTTGCGCAAGCGAGCATGAAATGTCTCGCCAACATCGGAATATCCTCACTGCGTTCGCGCAATGAAGGCATTCTTAAACGAATGACATTCAAACGATGCAATAAATCTTCGCGGAAGAAGCCTGCTGCTACACGAGCATCCAGGTTCTGATGGGTAGAGGCAATCACACGAACGTTTACCTTGATAGGATCTTGACCGCCGATGCGATAAAAATGGCCATCGGACAACACACGCAATAATCGTGTTTGTAAATCAAATGGCAGATCACCAATTTCACCTAAGAAGAGTGTTCCGCCATCGGCTTGCTCAAAACGTCCACGACGTAATGTCTGCGCACCTGGGAAAGCACCACGTTCATGGCCAAATAACTCTGACTCCAATAGATCTTTTGGAACAGCGGAAGTGCTGAGCGTTACAAATGGGCCTTTTGCCTTAGGGCTATGCTTATGCAGAGCATGTGCAACAAGCTCCTTACCCGTACCAGATTCACCAGTAATCAGAACTGTGGCATGCGACTGCGCTAAACGACCAATGGCACGGAAGATTTCTTGCATGGCGGGTGCTTGACCGATGATCTCGGTTGCCTCTTGCCGCCAGCCCGTCAAATCTTTAGTGCCTGCCTCATTTCGAGTGCTCTGCTCTACCGCACGAAGAATTAACTCCACTGCTTTTTCAATATCAAAAGGCTTGGTGAGGTATTCAAATGCACCGCCTTGAAAGGAGGACACCGCAGAATCCAGATCAGAGTATGCCGTCATGATAATCACTGGTAAATTTGGATGACTGGCTTTGACATGCTGCAATAAATCCAAACCATTGCCGCGCGGCATACGAATATCCGAAATCAATACCTGAGGAGATTCCTTCTCTAAAGCGTTGAGCACATCATTGGGGTTTGAAAAGCTCTTATGCGGAATATTTTCACGTGCCAAGGCTTTTTCTAAGACCCAACGAATGGATTGATCATCGTCAACGATCCAAATTGGTTTCATGATGCTTTCTCCTGACTGCGATATGGAATTTGAATATGAAAATCAGTACGTCCAGGGCGACTGTCACAAGCAATAAAGCCCCGGTGTTGTTGAACAAAGGTTTGTGCGAGGGTAAGGCCCAGGCCACTACCCCCTTCTCGTCCAGATACTAGTGGGAAAAAAATACGTTCAATGATTTCTTTCGGAATACCGGGACCGTTATCAATTACGTGCAAATCCATGGCCAACTTATAACGGTGCTTAGCAATCGTGACTGAACGAGCCACCCGCGTATTGAGTTCAATCTGCGCAATACCCGCTTTAATCTCATCTGAAAGCGCTTGTGCTGCGTTATGCACAATATTCAGTACAGCTTGAATGAGTTGTTCACGATCACCAAGAATGTCTGGAAGACTGGTGTCGTAATTGCGGATGATCTTTAAACCCTTGGGAAACTCTGCCAATACTAGGCTGCGGACGCGCTCAAGCGCTTCATGCACATTAAATGCTTCTATCACGTGCGCTTTACGATGTGGCGCCAAAAGACGATCAACTAAGGTCTGTAAACGATCTGACTCTTTGATAATGACTTGGGTGTACTCACGTAAACCCTTTTCCGGTAACTCAAACTCTAAGAGCTGAGCCGCACCCCGAATACCGCCCAAAGGATTTTTAATCTCATGCGCCAGATTGCGCATTAACTGTTTGTTGGCTTCTACCTGCTGTGTAACACGCTCATCACGCTCACTTCTCAATTGCTGGTCGATCGGAAACCATTCCATCATGATGAGCTCGGGATCCTCGAGCGCTGCAATGACTACATGTGCTGGGGTTGATTCTTGATGAATACTACTGGGTAGGGAATGCAAAACCATTTCTTGACGTTGTGCCGAGACATGACCTGCTCTCACCTCAGCAATCATGTCACTCAAAGCACTGTTATCCCCAAATAAAGCGTGCACAGACTGACCCTCAAGTGATTTGCGCGAGAGGTCCAGTGCAGATTCCGCAGCTGGGTTCACGTAAACCAATTGTTGGCTCTGAGCCTCAAATACCAGGATGGCATTGGGCATCTGATCAAGCAATGTCGGAAAAAAAGGAGCAGCCGTGGCTGCTCCCTTGAACGAATTGCGCAACAGACCTGCGCTCAAGTTCTCTCCTTCGCTTACAGGGAGAAGTACATATCAAATTCGATTGGATGAGTAGTCATACGGAAACGTGTGACATCATCCATCTTTAAATTGATGTACGCATCAATCATGGACTCTGTAAATACTCCACCACGAGTCAAGAACTCATGATCTTTCTGCAAGGCATCCAATGCTTCTTCCAAGCTTGCGCAAACGGTTGGAATCTTTGCATCTTCTTCTGGTGGCAAGTCATACAAATTCTTGTCAGCAGCTTCACCTGGATGAATCTTGTTCTGTACGCCGTCCAAACCAGCCATCAACAAGGCAGAGAATGCCAAGTATGGGTTAGCCAATGGATCTGGGAAACGGGTTTCGATACGACGACCCTTAGGACTAGAAACGTGTGGAATACGGATAGAGGCAGAACGGTTACGTGCTGAGTAAGCCAATTTCACTGGAGCCTCAAAGCCTGGAACCAAACGCTTGTAAGAGTTTGTACCTGGGTTGGTAATTGCGTTCAATGCCTTAGCGTGCTTAATGATGCCGCCAATGTAGTAGAGAGCAAACTCTGACAAACCAGCGTAACCATTACCAGCAAACAAGTTCTCACCGTTTTTCCAAACAGATTGGTGAACGTGCATACCAGAACCGTTATCACCCACTACTGGTTTAGGCATAAAGGTTGCTGTCTTGCCGTAAGCATGAGCAACGTTTTGAATCACGTATTTCTGCCAGATAGTCCAGTCAGCGCGTTGTACCAATGTGCTGAACTTTGTACCCAATTCGTTTTGACCTTGGCCAGCAACTTCATGGTGATGTACTTCAACTGGAATGCCCAATGATTCGAGAATCAAACACATTTCAGAACGCATGTCTTGGAATGTATCTACTGGAGCCACTGGGAAGTAACCGCCTTTTTTACCTGGACGGTGACCGGTATTACCGCCTTCAACTTCAAGACCTGATGACCATGGCGCTTCTTCAGAATCAATCTTCACGAAGCAACCTTGCATGTCGGCACCCCAACGAACGCCGTCAAAAATAAAGAACTCTGGCTCTGGACCAAAGTAAGCAGCATCACCTAAACCAGTGCTCTTCAAATACGCTTCGGCGCGTTTTGCAATAGAGCGTGGGTCGCGGTCGTAACCTTTGCCATCGGATGGCTCGATCACATCACAAGTCAACACCAAGGTTGGCTCTTCATAGAATGGGTCAATGTAAGCAGCAGTTGGATCTGGTTTGAGCAACATATCAGATGCTTCAATCCCTTTCCAACCAGCAATGGATGAGCCGTCAAATGCATGACCATCTTCAAACTTGCTTTCGTCAAACGCGGAGATCGGTACAGAAACATGCTGCTCTTTACCTTTTGTATCCACAAAGCGGAAATCAACGAAAGTACATTCTTTCTCTTTAACTAACTTCATCACATCAGCGACGGTCTTCGTCATGCAAATCTCCTCTATTAACTAAACTCGGAATTCAAACTCAAGGCATACACCCTTGTTTATTCCAGGCACCAAACATGCCTATTGGATGTATGTAATTTACTGAAGCAAACAAATGGGAACATTCATTATTGCACTAATTAAGTGCTCATTTACGGGTTTGACACCCTGAAAATACCCTTATAGCACTATTTTGGTGCAATAAGGGTATATGACTGACTAGCTAATATCGTGGATCTCGTATCCCAGTTCTTGGGTGCCGGTTCGAAGAGCAAGCCAAGCGCTCTCGAGGAGGTTTGCGTTGCCTTTGATGCCCAATTCAATATGACGCTGAGCGTATACGCCACCCTTACTAGGATCGCCTACTGAGGGCAGGCTAAAGACCTTCACCCCAGGGAAGTTTTCTTGGATGCGCTCCATTAAGGGGGTCAAAGTCGACTCAATACCCTTGGGCACGATGAAACTCTGCTCCGCCCAATTCTCTTGATGGAAGAGGCTTTTGTAATGATTATCCAAACACCAGGCCATCATGGGGCCAGCCATCACCGGAAAGCCAGGAACAAAGTGATGCTCCGAAATCCGAAAGCCCGGTATTTGGTTATAGGGATTGGGAATGATTTCACTACCGATCGGGAACTCGCCCATTTTGAAACGCTGCTGATTCTCAGGAGTATTGAGATCAGATTTAATCGGGTCCCCTTCTGCCATCGACTGAATGCGCCCCGCAATGAGTTCTTGCGCTGTGGGATGCAACTCTAATTTAGTGCCCAATGCTAATGCCGCGCATTGGCGAGTGTAATCGTCTGGTGTTGCTCCAATACCGCCAGTACTAAACACGACATCGCCACTAGCGAAACTGTCTTTCAGTGTGGCTGTAATTTGCTCTGGATCATCTGGCACATACTTGGCCCAAGAAAGACTTAGACCACGTTCATTGAGTAAGTCAATCAAGCTAGCCATATGCTTATCTTGACGACGGCCAGAGAGAATCTCATCGCCAATCACAATCAAACCAAAACGGCGTGCAGTCTCTGCCTCGTTGGCGGGGTTATCGATTTCAACTTTTTTAAGTGCATCAACCATGGTAAGGAAGTTCCGTCTCAACTACACGCGTGGGCACCGTTAAGGCTTGATCCAATTCATCCTGTCGTAACTCTTTGAGAGCATCTAATAAGAAATGGCTAAACCATAAAGCTGCAAATACAAAGATCAAAGAATAAATCCATAAAGCGACAAAACTCACGATCGGGAACAATACTAAAGCCAAAGCAGAAGTTGCCCAGAAGAAAGTTGGCACAGCACCCAACATGCCAGAAACAATACCCATTGTGAGTAAAGGCCAGCGGTATTTTTCTAGTAGTTGATCGCGCTCTTGAGTACTGGCATGTTTGGCCAACACATCGTAGGACATTAAGCGCATCGTTAACCATCCCCACAACAATGGTGGTAGCACTGCGACTAGTGGAGGCACCCACCAAACGGGTAAGGTCAACATCACTAAGGCTAAACAAATCAAGGCAGACCATAAGCTGTAGACCAGGCTTCCAAAGAAGCTGCCACCATGTTTGGATTCTAAATCTTGATAGTGGGATTGACGCACGACAATCTTTACTACCGTTGGCACAGTTGAAAACGCAACAAATACCAATAAGCTAATTGTGATCAAGGGAATAATCAGCATCACAAAAAATAAAGGGGCGATAAATGCTCGAGCATTTTCAAAGCCGGCCCAAATTAAGCCTTCTTGTATCCAGCTCGTAAACATGGAGGTGGTTAAGAAAATACTCAAAGCCTCTAAGGCGGGAGTCCAGGTCAACCAGATGAGGCAACCCCATAGCACCGAGACGATCAAAAATGGTCGCAGGCTTAGCCATAGCATTCTTGGATGCATTGTTCCCACCAAGGCCAAACCAAAGGATCTAAAGACTTGCGGCAATCCAACCATTCATACTCCTCTTGCACTTCACCTGAGAACTTCATCTCAGTGAGTGCCTATATTTACTTTGGTAATAACTCTTTTACTGCGTGGACGAGACCTTGCCACTGCTGAGTCAAAATATTTTGCGATACAGCTAAGTTTCTGACTCCTGTAGGATAGACCTCCTTCGGAAAGATCGCCGTACTAAAAAGCATGTCCCACCACGGAAACAGAATGCCGAAGTTACAACCTCCAAGCACACCCGGTTTGCCCTTGGCCTCATGACCATAGCCCACGGCATGATGCATGCGATGGTACAGCGGGGATATCAATACATAACGCCCTACACCGAGGTGCAATTTGATATTGGCATGCTGCCAACTCTGAATAAATTGGCTTAGCGCGACCAGCATAATAAATTGACCTGGAGGCACCCCGAATATCAAGGCAATTAAAGATAAGAAGACCGCACGCATGATGTCATCAAGTAAGTGGTTGCGATTATCAGACCAAGCAGTCATCACAGTTTGGCTGTGATGCAAAGCATGTAGCTGCCACCACCAATTAAAGGCATGTGAGGCGCGATGATAGAGGTAGTCAAAGAAATCGAGCAAGACGAGATAAATCAGAAAACTGACTACTGGAATAGAGGTGATGCCAGGCCACCAGTTTTCGACATTCAAGCGATCAAAGCGGAAGTCATGCAAGATTGAATCGATTTGAAAAAAGAATCCTGATAAAGCAATAAACATCAAGCCATGAAAGATTCCCAAGCGATGGAACAGGGTATAAAAAACATCGGCCCTGCTGCTTTTAGCAAAACGCTCTTGTTTCTCAGCAGGGGCAAAATGTTCCCAGGTTCTCAGTACAAGCACAATCAAGAAAACCTGTACGCAGCCAAACAAGAACCAATCAATGCCATCAAAAACATCTTCAGCCCAAGACATCAAATCAAACTGATACAGCAAGGGTCCAACTACATTAGAAAAAATGAATTCCTGAACGCTGCCGTAAGCATCAGAGATTAAGGAGGTTATCGAACTAAAGTCCATGCCCTATTTTGACTGATCTCTAGTTTATTTGTGTGAGGGTAGACTTAACTTGGGTAATAAGCCAAAGCAAAAGCCGCGCCCTTTGAGATTCACAATCAGTTGCTCCAGCACGGCAGGTGCCCAAGGATCTTTTCTAGACCAGATACCTAAGTGAGCCATCGTGATATCGCCATCCTTCAGATCACGACTCGCCTTCTCTAGAAGCAAACTATTAGGATGCTTATCTGAGTTGAGCTCATCCCCTAAAAAGCCAGCTGCTGACCAGCCAATATGCTGATAGCCGCACATATCCCCCATCCGAATGAGGGTAGGTGAAGTTTTGCCACCTGGTGCTCGCCAGATTTTTTGGATAGGCTGCCCGGTTAGCTCAATAAAACGAAGATCTACCCGACGAATCTCTTTGCACATGGCAGCCTCGTTATACAAAATAGTCTCGCCCGCCTTGGGGCCAAATTGAGGCTTCTCAAAGACTTGCCCCTTGGGCCCATCTTTCACAAAATACACATGATCGTAGGTATGACTACCAAAATGATGACCTTCCTTAAGACGCTCTTGCCAAAATGCTTTCCAAGAATCATCGAGGGAGAAGTCGCCACGAAAGGTTTTTTCATTTGCTAAAAAGAAAGTGGCTTTGACATCTTGGCGCTTGAGAATCTCTGCCACCTTTTCAGCAACTGACATATTGCCAGTATCGAATGTGAGATAAACCGTTTTATTGCAACTGCTTGTTTGTGCGACACTGCTCAATGCAAAACAGCCGAATACGAATGCGGCTGTTAAACGAATGAGGGCTTTGCACTTCATGATGAAGATTTATTCCCAGGAGGCTCTGGGGTAGAAAAATACGCCATGCGGCGATTTCCCAACGGGAATCACGGTGAGTAATTTCATCGTAGGGATATCAATCACGCCAACCTTTTTGGAAAAGCGAAAGGTCACCCACAAGGTTTTTCCATCCGGCGTAATTTCCATATCATCTGGGCCGGAGGGCAAGCCGGTAATATCACCCACCTTCTCTAAGGTATGCATATTAATCAGACTGATAGTTGATGCAATACGATTACTGACGAATACATGCTTTTTATCGCCAAGTGGCCGGAAATTATGAGCACCCTTACCAGTTGGGATGCGCTTCACTTCCTTGCGGGTCTTCCAATCAATGACTTGAACATAGTCTTCACCTGTTATGCCAATCAATAAGTACTGGTCACCAGGTGTCATCCATAAGCCTGCAGGAACTTTGCCCGTGGGAATTACCCAAAGTACTTTTTGAGTTTCTAAATCAATCGCTGCAAGTTCGCTCGAGTCTTGCAGTGTGATAAATGCAATTTTGCTATCTGAAGTGAATGCAATATGACTTGGGGTCTTGCCTAGTTTCACTGAACTGGCTAATTTCAGATCAGCACTATTGGCAGCATAGATGTCGACACGATCCAAACGATTGCCGTTTGCCACAAACCATTTGTGATTAGGTGAATACCCAATTTGGTATGGATCAATGATGTTTGGGATTTTTCCGGTCAACTCACCGGTAGTTGGATTCATTAAAACAACATCATTGCCTGCAGCATTGGCAATCAACAATGTTTTTTGATCTGGGGTCATCATCAAATGATGTGGCTCTTTACCAACTGGAACGGTTTTAATCACTTGCCGAGTGGGCATATCAATCAGACTCACCGAGGCAGCACCAGAGTTCAAAATAATGGCAATCTTGGGCTCGGCTACAGAAGTGCTAGTTTGTGCAAAAACCCCGTTTACGGAGAGTAAAGCCAGTAAGGCTGTAATTCTGTGAAATCTACTAATCGTGATAAATGTGTGCATCCCTCTATTGTAAGCAATGCAAGCAGGTTTTAATGCCCCTCCGTTTAACTCGATTTGACCTAGCGCAAGCTAGCCAGAACCTTTTCCAAGCGCTTTAAAGACATTGGCGTTGGGGTTTTGAGCTCCTGAGCATAGAGCGCCACCCTCAACTCTTCGAGTTGCCAACGAAAATCTTGTAGCGCAGGGTCTTCATTCATGGCATAGGCTGCTGAACCCTTGCTGCCCTGAAGCAACTTTTGCCATGGTCTTGCAACCGATTCCCAATCCTTTTGGCACTGGACATCACGAGTCGGGTTGGAGCGCAACTTATCAATTCTGAGTGCGATGGCTTTTAAATAACGGGGGATGTGCACAAGCTGAGCATAGGGAGTCTGTGCTACAAACTTGGCAAAGATTAAACCCTGGAGTTGCGTTTGAATATCAGCGTAGGCAGTTGGAGATGCTGCTTTAGCACTAGCAATCTTCTTCTGCAAATCAGCATAGGCCTGAAGCGCAGCTAAGGCATGTTTAGAAATCTCTTGTGCAATGAGCGCTAAGCGTGGCTTACCGGCCTGTAAGCGCTCTGCAAATTGCTCAGCATTCACAGGCAGAGGATCGATCATGAAAGCCCGCTCAATTGCAAGATGAATAATTTGTTCGATCAAGCCATCGACTGAGCCAATATTAATAAAGAGCAATCCTAGCTCCCGAATACCAGGCAATTGTTTTTGCAGTGCCTTGAGCGTGTCTTTATTACTTAGTGAAAATAATCTGCGCAATCCTTGCTGGTGCTGCTTTCTGGCCTCGACTAAATCATCAAACACCTCTAGGTCACAGTAATCCCCCCGATCCACCAAGGCCGGATAGCCAAATAGGGTCTTGTTCCCCTTTTGGATCTCAAGGGTTTCAGGAAGCTCGCCAAATTCCCAAGAGCGATAGCCTGATTGCTCTACTGAGCGGGCTTTTGCATCCGCATTGGCGCTTACTTTAGGCGCATCTACCCCTAACTCTGTCTGCGCCGTCTCTTGTGCAATCGCCTGAAAAGCACTGCGAGCAGTTTCGCCATACTCTGAGCGAAGGCGTGCAAGGTTACGCTCCACTTCTAGCTGTCGTCCATGTTCATCAACCAAACGAAAGTTCATTGCGGAATGCAGCGGCAAGGATTCTGGTCTAAAGTCTGTGCGCTTAATCTCCAGTCCACGTTCTTTACGAATATCACTGATGAGACTATCCAGAAAGTCACCAACTCCAAATTGCTTGGCATCTAATGTACGCTCTAAAAATGACTTGGCATAGTCAGGCAATGGAACACAATGACGGCGCAGCTTCTGAGGAAGAGATTTGAGTAGTAGCAATACCTTTTCTTCACACATACCTGGCACCAACCATTCACAGCGGCGGCCATCGACTTGATTGAGTTGTGTGAGCGGCACCACCAAAGTCACGCCATCCTTGGGGCTACCAGGCTCAAAGTGATAAGTCAGGTTGAGTTCTGCCCCACCCACCAGAAGCTTCTTGGGATAACGATCTACGGTAATACCTGCAGCCTCATGCCGCATTAAGTCTGCTTTTTCCAGTCTAAGCTGGGTATCAAGTTCAGGTTCTTTTTGCAGCCATGCTTTGAGGCCCTCCCGATTACAAATCGTTTTAGGTAGGCGAGATTCATAAAAAGCAAACAGCAAATCATCATCGACCAAAACATCGGGACGACGTGAGCGATGCTCTAGCGCTTCAATTTCTTTAATCAAACGGCAGTTGTGCCAGAAGAAACCAAATTGCCCAGGATATTTTCTCTTGGCATCCGCTTCAATTTCTCGCTGTAGCGCTGGCGATTCCATGCGACAAAACAGTTCTTCTTGAACTAAGGCCTGTCCAATAAATAACTCACGTGCCTCTGAAAAATTGTGCGGCTCATAGCGAACTCTGCGACCATGGTAGATTGGCAAACCATATAGGGTTCCCCGCTCAAACACCAGCACTTCACCCTGACGGTTATCCCAAAATGGATCGCTTAACGATTTAATCAGGCGATGGGCGGCGACTTTCTCAACCCATTGCGGCTCAATCTTTGCAATCGTGCGAGCATACATTCGGTTTGTCTCTTGCAATTCACCAGCCAAAATCCAGGCACCTGCCTTTTTCCCAATGGTGGAGCCAGGCCAGATGAATGGCCGAATGCCACGGGCTCCGACATACCCACCAGTCTTGCTATTGCGATCTTGAGACTTTTCGTCTTCCTCTTTTTTAGCAACATAACCAAGCAAACCTGTCAGCAATGACAAGTGAACTTGCTCATAGGTAGCAGGCAGGCCATTTTCTTTCCAGCCCTTCTCACCGAGCATGGTATGCAACTGACCATGGACATCACGCCATTCACGAAGACGTCGGGGAGATAAGAACTTGCTTCTGCATAAATTTTCTAATTGGCGATTGCTGTGCTTGTGTTGCAAAGCATCTTGGTACCAGTTCCAGAGCTTCACAAAACTCAAGAACTCAGAGCGTTCATCGGCGAACTGCAAATGCGCTTGATCTGCTGCTGCACCTTGATCCATTGGTCGCTCACGGGGATCTTGGGTGGCCAATGCGGAGGCAATAATGGTGACTTCTTTTAAGGCATTTTGTTCTTTGGCAGCAAGAAGCATTCTGCCAATGCGAGGATCTAGTGGTAAATCAGCTAATTGCTTTCCAATCGGAGTGAGTTTGAAACTATTGTTCAGATCCTTGCCATCAACTTGGTCCTTCTCATCATATTCAATCGCACCCAATTCATCTAATAGTTGTATGCCATCAGTAATAGCCCTGCCAAGCGGCTTATCAATGAAAGGGAAATGCTGAATCTTTGGTAAGCGCAGTGAGCTCATGCGCAGCAAGACTGCTGCTAGAGAACTGCGCAAAATTTCAGGATCGGTAAATTTAGGACGGCTTTGATAATCCAGCTCGCTATATAAGCGGATGCAAATACCATCAGAGACACGTCCACAGCGCCCTGCTCTCTGATTAGCAGCTGCTTGTGAAATCGGCTCAATCTGTAATTGCTCTACCTTATTACGGTAAGAGTAGCGCTTGACTCTCGCCAAGCCACTATCAATTACATAACGAATATTGGGGACGGTTAAGGATGTTTCAGCAACGTTAGTGGTCAGGATGATGCGGCGTCCATTACCTGGATTAAATACCCGCTCTTGCTCAGCAACAGATTGGCGCGCAAATAAACTCAGAATCTCTGGATGAAAGCGTTGCTGGAGAGTGTGGTCTTTACGCAGAGCTTCTGCACAGTCCCGAATCTCACGCTCACCTGGTAGAAAGACTAAGACATCGCCAGCCCCACTAGCCCCTTCTTGCCAGAGATGAGTAATTGCTTCAGTAACCGCCTCAGGAATTTCCTTGGCAACTTTAGATTCTTTTTTACCATCTGGCTTACCAGTTGAATTCGCATCAGGCTCTAGCGGTGCATATCGCTGCTCGACTGGAAAGAGTCGACCGCTGACCTCAATGACTGGCGCTACAGTGCCGTTGATTGCAAAGTGTTCTGCAAAACGCTGGGCATCAATGGTGGCTGAGGTAATGATCAGCTTGAGATCTGGCCGCTTGGTCAGTAATTGCCGTAGATACCCCAGCAGAAAATCAATGTTCAGGCTACGTTCATGGGCCTCATCGATGATAAGAGTGTCATAGGCGCGAAGCTGAGGATCGCGCTGTGTCTCGGCCAACAAGATGCCGTCCGTCATCAACTTGACTGAAGCCGTATTGCTAGTCTTGTCTGCAAACCGCACTTGATAGCCTACATCCTGACCGATGGGTGAGCCCAGTTCTTGGGCAATGCGTTTGGCTGTGGCAGTCGCTGCAATTCGGCGGGGTTGGGTATGGCCGATCAATTTGCCACCATTGATAGTCCCCCTACCCAGGTCTAAACAGATCTTTGGCAATTGCGTGGTCTTACCTGAGCCTGTTTCACCGCACACAATGACCACCTGATGGCTCAGCAAGGCATCCTTGATCAGCTGACGCTGACCCGATACCGGCAACTCCTCTGGAAAGCGGATTTCCAGCCTACGCTGGGTGTTGGAAGCAGGCACAGGCTTTGGCATTGCTTTGGGTTTTTGTTGGTTTATAGGCTCTTGCACCCTATAATTTTCTCACTATGCCAACAAATGCACCGAACCAGGCGCTCAGCGCCACTGAATCTACCTCCAACTTCCCATTTGTAGGATGGTTACGCGACGTTGCCCCTTACATTCATAGCTTCCGCGAAAAGACTTTTGTCATTGCCTTCGCGGGTGAGTTAGTTCAAGAAGCGGGTCTTGAGAACCTCATTGAGGACATCGCGATGTTGCATGCCATGGGTATGCGTATCGTCCTGGTTCACGGTATCCGCCCTCAAATCGAAGAGCAACTGATGTTGCGCAAGATTAAGAGCAAGTTTGGTAAGAGTTCAATAAACAGTTATCGCATTACGGATGCGGCAGCACTAGAGTGCGTTAAAGAAGCTGCCGGTGAATTACGTCTGGATATCGAAGCGGCATTTAGTCGTGGCTTACCCAATACCCCGATGGCTGGCTCTCGCATTTCTGTGATCTCAGGAAACTTCATCACTGCGATGCCAGTCGGCGTGGTCGAAGGTGTTGACTATATTCACACAGGTCTAGTACGTAAGGTGGATTCCACTTCTATCAAGTTATCGTTAGATAGCAATAAGATTGTTTTGCTTTCTCCTTTAGGTTTTTCACCAACGGGTCAAGCATTTAATCTCGCCTATGAAGATGTGGCTGCTTCCACTGCTGCTGCACTGAAGGCTGATAAGTTGATTTTCTTAAGTCAATTTGAAGGGCTTCACGATCAGGAAGGCGATCTCATTACTGAGCTGTCCTTACCGCAGTTGCAAGACTATATGCATGAGCATAAAGATATTGGCGTTAGCATGAAGAGTCTGCTTAATATCTCGGGCCGTGCGATACGGGCTGGGGTGAGCCGTGTTCATTTCCTGCCTTGCAATCAAGATGGTGCTCTACTGGAAGAGCTCTTTACCCATGATGGTATTGGCATGATGCTGGCCTCTTCCGATATTGAAAACTTGCGCGAGGCCAACCAAGACGACGTTGGCGGCATCTTGCAATTAACGATGCCACTAGAAGAGGAAGGCATCTTAGCGGCCCGTGGGCAAGATGTGATTGAACGGGATATTCAGCGCTTTTCAGTGATTGAGCATGACCGCGTACTCTTCGGTTGCGCAGCCCTCTTTCCCTTCCCCAATGGTGTTGGTGAATTGGCTTGCCTAGCAGTCGATCCAGATGTTCAAGGATCCGGTGACGGCGAACGTTTATTAAAGCGTATTGAAATGCGCGCCAAACAAGAAGGTATTAAAAAATTGTTTGTACTCACCACGAGAACAGAACATTGGTTCTTAAAGCGTGGCTTTAAGAGGGCAACGGTAGATGACTTACCTGAAGAAAGAAAGCAAATTTACAACTGGGACCGCAAGTCCATGGTCTTAACTAAAGATTTATAAGTAAAAAGTAATTATTCAGAAAGGCATTACAGATGGCACGCATGGTTCAATGCATCAAGCTCAACAAAGAGGCTGAAGGAATGGATTTTGCTCCGCTTCCTGGCGAGCTTGGCAAAAAGATTTGGAATCAAGTTTCTAAAGAAGCTTGGGCTGCCTGGTTAAAGCAGCAAACCATGTTAATTAACGAAAATCGCCTCAATATGGCCGATCCCCGTGCTCGCCAGTACCTTCTGAAGCAGGTCGAGAAATACTTCTTTGAGGGTGGTGCAGATATGGCACAGGGTTACGTTCCACCAGCTGAGTAAATCTTGATCTGGAGTGTTGACACAGTCAAAACACAGGCATAGGATGTAATTGTGGTGAGGCAGTTTGAGTGCCCCGCCACATTGGCGAAAGCCATTTAAGAATAAGCACATCTATGTGCTTATAGGCTAAGGAACTAAATACCTTCCGAGTGCCTGCGCCATGCAAACCATGGCAAACAACCCGATGGGCATACCCCGTCGGGTTTTTTACTTTCTAGAGGACGATTCTTTCCACGCCAGAGGTATTGCTGACCAACAAGATGTCCGCTTTTTCTTTGGCAAAGAGTCCAACCGTGATCACGCCTGCAATTTGATTGATTTGAGCTTCTAAAGCAATAGGGTCGCTAATCTTCAATCCAGCAATATCCAAAATCCAACCACCGTTATCTGTCACAAAGGGCTCACTAGGGGTTTGTTGGAGATCAGCCCGAATACTTTTGGCTGGGCGCAAGGTTACTTTACCGCCAAGCTTTTCCAGCTCTCTAGCAACCACACCCTTTGCCAAAGGAATGATTTCTACTGGAAGCGCGAAGTTACCGAGTACCGGCACTTGCTTAGAGGAATCGCAAATACAAATAAATTGCTTAGCCATGGAGGCAATGATCTTTTCTCGAGTCAGCGCCCCACCGCCCCCTTTGATCATGTGGCCAGCAGGATCGATTTCATCGGCGCCATCAACATAAGCTGGAAGGCTGACGACATCATTGGGATCTAGCACTTTGAAGCCATGCTTGAGCAGTCGCTCAGTAGTGGCATTCGAACTGGAAACCGTACCTGCAAAATGATCTTTGTGGGGGGCTAAGGCATCAATGAAGAAGTTGGCAGTTGAGCCAGTACCCACACCTAAAATTTGTCCAGCAGCCAGCTTGAGAACCTCATCCCGAGCTGCTTCACCCACCATTTGCTTTAATTGATCCTGAGTCATGTGTCCGCCAAACGCCTTTACTAGAACTGAGTAATGAATGCATCTATCATATGATATTCATCAGAAACCTTCCAAAGCAGACTTCTTTTAGACCCATAAGCCATGAATAGCACCGCCCTTGCATCCAGTCAACTTGAGCAGCTCAAGAAATTCACGACCGTTGTAGCAGATACAGGTGACTTTGAGCGCATGCAAGAGTTTCAGCCGCAAGATGCCACGACCAATCCATCCCTTATTCTCAAGGCGGCACAGCAAAGCAATTACCAATCTTTGGTGAACTCCGTTAAGGCTGCACACCCAGGCATGAGTCCGACAGACCTAGTGGACTATATCTTGGTAGCGTTTGGTTTAGAGATTCTAAAAATTGTTCCTGGCCGCGTTTCTACTGAAGTCGATGCACGTCTTTCCTTTGATACAAAGGCAACAGTCGCTAAAGCGAAACACCTCATTTCCCTGTACGAATCTCATGGCATTGATCGCAAGCGGATTTTGATCAAGTTAGCTGGCACTTGGGAAGGCATTGCTGCCGCAAAAGAATTAGAGTCTGCCGGTATTCATTGCAATATGACCCTGCTCTTCTCTTTAGTGCAAGCTGCCGCGTGCGGCGCTGCCAATGCCAAATTGATTTCTCCATTTGTCGGTCGCATTACCGATTGGAATAAAGCAAAGCTTGGTACTAGCTGGAGTGATGCCAATCATGGCGGCGCCAATGATCCTGGTGTGACTTCTGTCAAACGCATTTACCAATACTACAAACACTTTGGCATTGCTACTGAAATCATGGGTGCGAGTTTTCGCAATACCAGCCAGATCCTTGAACTAGCAGGCTGTGACCTACTAACTATTAGCCCAGAGCTATTGGCAGAGTTGAGCGCGAATACTGCTAGCGTTAGCAAGAAATTGGATGCCACTAGCGCTTTGAATGCGCAGATCACCCCATTAAAGCTAGATGAGTCGAGCTTCCGCTTACAACTGAATAATGATGCAATGGCCACCGAGAAATTGGCTGAAGGTATTCGTAATTTCTGTATCGACACAGAAAAACTAGAAGCCCTACTTGCGTAGAGCCTTGCCATTGCTAGAACTACTTATTTTTTGGCAGTGCTGATACCAATCAAACTATAAAGGGGGCAATTGCCAATCATTCCAGTCAATAGCGGAATAATTCCAATCCAAGCCCAAGGGCCAGTAATCCCAAATCCAGCTAAACCCATTAGGGTAACGCCAACTGTCATCCGTAGAACGCGTTCAGTGTGACCAATATTGCATTTCATATCAACCCCTTAAGTATGTATTTAGTAAGTACTAAATTCAGCTTAGGCTTATTTTTTGGTTTTAGCAAGACGTTGTCTTAATGTCTCATAGAGACATACACCACTAGCCACCGATACATTCAAACTCTCCACCACTCCCTGCATCGGGATACGGACAAGTTCATCACAGGTCTCTTTAGTGAGGCGGCGCATGCCTTCACCTTCAGCGCCCATCACGATCGCAATCGGGCCTGTCAGATCAATATCGTAGATCGATTTTTCAGCTTCATCATCAGTGCCAATTAACCAAACACCCGCTTCTTGCATTTCTTTCATGCTCCGAACGAGATTGGTTACGGTAATCACGGGCATCACTTCAGATGCGCCACTAGAGACTTTGCTGACGGTAGCGTTGATTGATGCTGAACGATCTTTAGGAATCACCACTGCATTGACACCAGCACCATCGGCTACACGCAAACAGGCGCCAAAATTATGGGGATCGGTAACGCCATCCAAAACCAAGAAGAGTGGCTTTTGCTGCGCTTCCTCGACATCCTCCACCACTTCTGTAATGGTGCGAGCAATGGTCATCTTTTCAGCTAAGGCAACGACGCCTTGGTGGCGATCATGACCAGTCAATTTATGTAAACGCTCTGCATCTGCTGCATGCAAACGCTCACCTAAGATTTCTTCTGCTTGTTTTAAAAAATCGCCCATACGTCGATCACGACGACTAGGGTCAAAATAGACCGCCTTAAGACTATCTGGGTCAACGCGTAAGCGCGCTTGTACCGCATGAAAGCCAACCAATATTTGTTTCATCTGATGTGCTTATTCTCTACTGTTCTTATTTACGACGAGCCGCTCGGGTATTGCGCACTGGAGGCTTATTTCCAGCGGCCTTTCCTGGCGTTCTACCGGGCTTATTGCCTTTGCCGTTCTTGCGACTAGCCTTGCTCTTCGATTGGGTGGCACTCAGTGTTCCAGCAGACTTAGCAGCATTCACATTAATGCCGCTGGGCTTTTGTGGAGTCTTATTCGCAGGGCGAGTCTTTTTAGATGCCGCTTTTTTATTAGGTCTGCCAGTATCAGCCGCTAAGAGCAATTGACGGCGATTAGAGGCGCCACTCGCATCAGCCCCAATAGATTTAACTAGACTAAATTCGATCTTACGGGCATCTAGGTCGACACGGCTCACCAATACATGCAGGCGATCGCCTAAGCGATAACGAATACCAGTGCGTTCACCGCGCAACTCTTGACGTGCCTCATCGTATTGGAAGTAATCTCCACCAAGTTCGGTGACATGGACCATACCCTCAACAAATAGGTTTTCCAGCTGAATGAACAATCCAAAGTTGGCAACGCTAGTTACTGATCCTGCATATTCTTGACCAAGATGGTCACGCATGTAATAGCACTTGAGCCAAGCTTCAACATCTCGCGATGCCTCATCAGCACGGCGCTCATTGGATGAGCAATGGACTCCTAACTGACCCCAAATAGGTAAGGCAGCATTACCGCCCTTCGGCGTTCTAACGCCTTTGCTTGGGACAGCCTTGGCATCATTTTGGGATTTCTTGGCATTGACTGCATTCTCACGACCCTTACCTTTACGTGGCAGTGTCAAATTCAATGGCACGTTCGGCGGAATAACGGGAGCGTAAGGCTTCTTTTGCAAGATGGACTTGATCACGCGATGGGTCAGCAAGTCAGGATATCTGCGAATCGGACTTGTGAAATGAGAATACGCTGGATAAGCCAAGCCAAAGTGGCCTTCATTATCGGGCTGATACATCGCTTGTTGCATGGAGCGCAATACTACAGATTGCAACATATTAGCGTCAGGACGATCTTTAATTTCACGCATCAATTTTGCAAAATCGCGTGGCTTAGGTTTCTCGCCACCGCCTAGTGACAAACCAGAGGTTCTCAGCACCTGACGCAAAGTCACCAACTTCTCTTCGGAGGGCTCACCGTGTACACGGTAAAGACTCAGATGTTTATTCTTCTCAATGAAGTCGGCAGCACAGACGTTCGCCGTTAGCATGCACTCTTCAATTAAACGGTGAGCATCATTGCGCAAGCGTGGTTCGATACGCAGAATCTTGCCCAGCTCATTACTAATGATTTGGGTCTCAGTCGTCTCGAATTCAATTGCGCCACGTCGCTCGCGTGCAGCCAGGAGAATCTTAAATAAAGAGTAGAGATTGCCCAATAAGGGACGGAATTGCGCAAAACGCGCTGCTTCAGGCCCTTTACTATTTGAGAGAATTTCCCAAACGATGTCATAGGTAAAGCGTTGTGCAGAATGCATCACTGCTGGATAAAACTGGTAGGCCAAGACTGTACCGTTGTTATCTACTACGGAGTCACAGACCATACAAAGACGATCTACATCAGGATTGAGCGAGCACAAGCCATTAGAGATCTTCTCTGGGAGCATCGGAATGACACGTCTTGGGAAGTAGACTGAGGTTGCCCGGAGCAAGCCTTCGTCATCCAAGGGATGTCCAGGTTTGACGTAATGGGAAACGTCGGCAATGGCAACAATCAAACGCCAGGCTTTAGTTTTGCCATACATGATGGGTTCGCAATATACCGCATCATCGAAGTCTCTCGCATCAGCACCATCAATGGTGACCAATGGAATGTCCCGTAAATCTACTCGACCCTCTAAATCGGCCTGCTGAACTGTATCGGGAAGCGCTGCAGCTTCTTTCATAGCAGCAGCTGAGAACTCATGTGGCACACCATACTTGCGTACAGCGATTTCGATCTCCATCCCAGGGTCATCAATCTCGCCCAAGACCTCAACCACGCGGCCAACCGCTTGGCGATAGCTATCTGGATAGTCAATAATTTCTACGCTAACTACCTGACCTAATTTTGCTTGTCCCTGTCCTTTTGGCGGAATCAAAATGTCATGACCAATGCGGTTATCTTCTGGCGCAACAATCAAGACACCGTTTTCATTCAAGAGACGGCCAATGACTACCTTATTCGCGTGCAGAACGACTTCAACAATTTGCCCTTCAGGACGACCACGTCGATCTGTTCCTAATACTTTGACGTTCACTCTATCGCCGTGCATTACACGGGACATCTCTCGTTCAGAGAGAAAAATATCTTCCCCACCATCGTCGGGAATTACAAAACCAAATCCATCTCGGTGACCCTGGACTGTTCCTAAACGATCAGCCTCTCGCGGCACCAAGTCTTTTGCTTTACGCATTTAATTCCTTCGGCAATACATGCCCTTACTATATATCTGTTGATATCTATTTTTGTTATGAATAGGCCTACTGTATCAAACCACTAAGACCAATCTGAAAAAGCCAAAATGGGGTTCAAAAAGCCTAAAAACGCCCATCCCCCTATAATAGAGGCATGCCCAGGTGGCGAAATTGGTAGACGCACCAGCTTCAGGTGCTGGCGATCGTAAGGTTGTGGGGGTTCGAGTCCCTTCCTGGGCACCAAACACTCTCCATAGACCCTATATGGGGTTAAATGAAGCAAATGCAACCCTAGCTAAGCAAGAAACCTTGAACTCCAGCCTTTTAAAGAAAACCAGTACTAAGGGTAAAGAAATTAGCCTTTTTTCTGCTACCGCCCTAGGAATAGGCGGGATGATGGGCGCTGGTCTCTTTTCTTTGCTTGGCACCGCTAGTGCACATGCTGGTACTCATGTACCACTCGCCTTCTTATTGGGAGCAATTGCAGCCTCTTTCTCGGTCTACTCTTATGCCAAATTGGGTGCCACCTTTCCGAGTAGCGGCGGAGCAGCTACTTTTACCGTAATGAGCTTTGGCGATGGACTGATTTCAGGGGGGCTCAACTCATTTCAATATATTGCTTATCTGATTGCAGCAGCACTGTATGCTTGTGGATTTTCTGAATACGCCAACACCATTTCCGGCGGAAATCTCTCAGCATTCGAAGTCAAAATCATAGGTGCAGTCATTGTTGTGCTGTGTGCGGGAATCAATCTACTGGGCACCGATATTGTTGGTAAAGCTGAAACCATTGCAATCGGTTTTGTCACCATCGCCCTGCTTCTGTTTTCTGCTGGTGGCATTCATATTGCCAATGTCAGCAACTTTGAGGCGTCTGGCTGGTCTATGAATGGCATCGCTATTGCTACTGGGATCCTCTATATCAACTACCAGGGCTTCGGAGTGGTAACCAACTCCTCTAATGCAATGCGTGAGCCGCAAAAAGAACTGCCATTAGCGATGTTCTCGGCACTCATCTTAGTAACAATAGCCTATGTATTGGTGAGCACCGCCGTAGTGCTGTTAATGAGTCCAGTACAAATGCTCCAATTTAATGGGCATGTACTAGCTGATGCCGCTCAAATGGTTGCTGGAAAGCTGGGC
The DNA here is from genome assembly GCF_018881885.1 of Polynucleobacter sp. MWH-Creno-3A4. Classification (NCBI taxonomy): domain Bacteria; kingdom Pseudomonadati; phylum Pseudomonadota; class Betaproteobacteria; order Burkholderiales; family Burkholderiaceae; genus Polynucleobacter; species Polynucleobacter sp. MWH-Creno-3A4. The sequence goes on along the minus strand of NZ_JACXSA010000001.1, from coordinate 1,327,875 downwards.
TTTAGCATCATCGCCGCCTCTGCACTTTTAGCTTGTGCAGCAGCACTCAATGCCACGATTTTTGCAGCATCGAATATTGCCGCAGACATGGCCAGAAAAAGCTCGATCTCCAAGATTCTGGGTGGGGCTGTTTTAAAAACACAAATCCGTGCTTTAAGCGTTTCTTCATTCATTGTGATTGCCTTAGTGCTAGCATTTCCATTGGATGTAGTTGGCAAGATGGCTAGTCTAGCCTTCTTATTGGTTTATGCAGCCATTACTTATGGCCACATCAAGGTACGGAAGCAAACGGGCGCCAAACTTTGGCCCTTATGGACTGCGATTGTGGTGAACCTCAGCTTGTTTACTACGCTATTTATTAACGTGGTCGAGAGCGCCCCTGGTAGCGCAATCGCATTGGCCTTAGCCCTCTTTGGATCTTTTGGCCTTGAGGCACTTTCTAGAAGTTATCTAAAACACAAGTTGGATTAAATCCAAGCCTTTTTTAAATCGCCATTGAGCGATGCAAGATCTTGGCTTTCATTTCTTCCCAAAGACTTTCATAATCCTCGGTTTTTTCGTCTGAAAGCTTTACAGGATCATAAAGATGTCCAAAAACAATGGACTCTCTTTTTACTAAAGTCTTCTCAAACTCTGACAACGCAATAGGCTTATCCTCCAGATCTCGCGTGAGCTCTGCGGAGCAAATAATCGCCTGCTGATCATCCTTATCTACCACTGCAAACTCAATAAATTGCTGGGACTGATCGACAATAACCAAAGTTCCCCGAGCATAAGTGAGTGCATCATGCTGTTGCACGATATAGGCTAAAAACTGATCTTCGTCGACCCTCTCCATCTGCAAATCATCAATAAAGAATAAATACTGATCGCCATCGCCATTAACCATCGTAAATACCTTTGGAGTAGCGCCGTGACCCAAAACGATATTGCGATAGTAGCTGGCTACTTCAATGGCGAGATTTTCTGAGAAAAGATGCATAACAAATTCACTTTGGTTTTTAGTTAAGTCAGGTTCTTCTTCAAGAACTCCATAGTTCTATCCCAAGCTAGCTTTGCTGCCGCTTCGTTATATTGCAAAGGCGGCAAGCCTCGCACATCAGATTTTGGGTTAGCAAAAGCGTGTTTGGCATCATAGCGCTCAAAATCATAATGAATACCCGCTTGCTGGAGTTTTTCCTCGAGTGCATCTACCCCCGAAATGCTGAAAAAATCATCGTGCAAGGCCCAATGGGCTAGCATCGGCTTCGTAATCGCCTGAGCATCAACATACTCTAGCGGTGGATAGCCATACCAAACTACCGTGCCATCTAACTCTGGAACATTGCATGCAGATAGTACGGTTAGTGCGCCGCCCATACAAAATCCAGTGACTGCTACTTTTTTACTACCAGTCGATTTGAGATATTGAACTGCGCCACGAATATCTTGACCTGCTGCGTCTCCAAAGTTCAGATCACCCATCAAATGCTCAGCCTCATTCGCTTCGAGCGCCAACTTACCACGATATAAATCTGGGACGAGCGCGCGGTAACCTGCTTTAGCTAAACGATCTGCTACAGACTTCACTTCATCATCTAAGCCCCACCATTCTTGAATGACGACGACTCCAGGGGCATCAGTTGAACCAGCTGGCTCGACTAGATAACCCTCCAGCAATTGACCATCTGGCCTTTTAAATTGAATCATGTGCACTCCCTATTTCTGTTTTCTTAAGCGTTATTTTCTGCAGGAATTTTGGCATCAGTATGAATATATCCTACCAGCCAAAATGTCAGCAAACCACAGACGGCTGCCCCATAGCCCACTAGGTTGTAATGCTCCATCATGCCGTCTGGCCGAATCGTCACAATCATGCCCGCCACTACAGAAGCAATACCGGAAGCAAGCATTTGCGTTGAACCCACCAAACTCATAAAGGTTCCCCGAATTTGAGGGGTGACCACTTGGCTCACCATAGCCATCGCGGGGATCATCCGCCCTGAAATCAGGATGAAAAAAGCTGTAGAGTTAATCAATACCATCCACAAAGGCACCGGAACTAAATTGGTAGTCACGATCAGGGGAGCTAAGCTCACAATCGCCAAGAATCGAAACACTTTGACCTTGCCATACTTGTCAGCCATATGTCCGATGTATCTCGAACTCATTAATGTCGCCACACCACCACAGAGATAAATCAACGAGATATAAGAATCCGCAACACCGACGTTAGAGGTGAGATAAAGCGCAATGTAGGGAATCACCGAGAATCCCGTCAACATAATTAAAGCCATGAATAAAAAGGCTCGCAAGTGATGATGGGCGATCACGATGTCATAAATTTGCTTCCAGCGACTGCCTTCGTGAATATGATGGAGGTGTCCAGATATTTTGGGAATATTGCGATAGCCAACAATCAAAATAATGATGGAGATTAGACCGATGAAAATAAAGGGGGCGCGCCATCCTAAAAATTGAATATGGTTTGCTAAGAACAAACTGAGTGGCACACCTGCAACCGTTGAGACCGAGAATGCCGCCATGACCGTACCCAAGGCTTTACCCCTCCGCTCAAACGGAATGGAGTCTGCCACAATAGTTTGCACTAGAGATCCTAAGATTCCACCAAAAGCACCTGCACAAGCTCGAGCAATAAACAGTGAGTGATAGTCTGGTGCAAATCCACAGGCAACCGTCGCCACGATAAAGCAGACATAGAGACGCAACAACAGTCCTCTACGCTCAAAACGATCAATATAGTAGGTGGCAAATACCCCTGCTATCGCTGCCGCAAATGTATAAGAAGAAAGTAACAGTCCAAACTGATGGGTATTGATGGGCAGGGCTTTAATGAACTGAGGCCCCAAAGGCATCATGATCATGAAATCCAAGATATGTGTGAACTGAATTCCCGCTAAAGCTAGGAGAAAAAAACGTTCTCGCTTGGGGGAATCAAAAAGGTTGGAAGGCTGGCTCAAGGTCTACTTTACACACACTGGTCAATATGACATTATCACCTCTGATACCAATATTTGCAGACCACCCCTTATGTCAATCATTTCAGACCCACTAGCCAACTCCTCCTTGCTAGGCATTCCATTCATACCATTGATCACGGATATCTTCTTTGGCATTCTCGGTCTATTAATCATCCTAGTTTTTCATGGCAGTCTGCTCAATCACATTATCATGCGTTTTGAAATCAAGACTGACTCAAATTTGAAACTTGGTCAATACAATCGTGTCTTCATGCACTTCTATGCGTCATTCTTCTTTATCGCCCTAGTTCACATCACTGAAATTATTCTGTGGAGCTTTTTCTTACTGGGCTTAGGCCTCATGAAAGATGGTGTAGAAGCTTTGCTTTTTGCAGGCAGTTGCTACACCACCGTTGGCTTTCAGGCAGATACTCTACCAATGGGATGGAAAAGCTTAGCGTTTTTTATTGCGTTTACAGGATTATTTTCTTTGGCCTGGACTACCTCAGGCATGTTCGGCATGACCGATGCCTACAAAAAAGCTTGGAATCTCAAGTATGGTCGTGAAGATTTGACTTCTTCTTAATGTAATACCCATAGACACAACGATTTCCCCCTCTTGAAGGGTTATGAGTGTCATAAATCACTCCGTCAATGACGGCAGTGAGATGCTTCGATACCTTCACAATGAGGGTATCGGTTGGCAATTCAGTAGGCCTCAAATGCACTTGGCATCCGGCGCCTACTTTCATCGTCGGTACCCACTCAAAGCCATGACTCAGGATGTAATCATGAAAGACATTACGATGATTTCCATTACGGGGCGATGAACCTTTCCGCGTGAGGTGTCTTGAAAGCTTGTTATCTCGCTCGTTCGCGTACCGAGCATTGGCCTCACGTAGATCTTCATAGACTTGTAAGTAAGGAAGATTGGCAGCAATCGCAATGGATCTCACCACACAGTCACCTGCCCCACCCTTAAAGCCAGCTGCATCTCTACCACCATCATGCATCCGAAAGGAAAAGATGGGATGGGATCGAGAGAAGAGATTAAAGAAGCTAAACATGTGCTTGATAAGATTGGCAAATAAAGAATGGACTTGCCTCTCGACAAATCCATTTTTTTGACAGATCAACCTGAATTACTTCGCTTGCGCTTTCTTTACTTCTAAACGCCAAGCGTGTAGCAATGGCTCTGTGTAGCCATTAGGCTGCTCTAGACCTTTGAAGATGAGATCACTTGCCGCTTTATAAGCAAAAGAGTCTTGGTAATTCGGCATCATCGGCTGGTAAAGCGGATCACCAGCGTTTTGACCATCGACTACCTTAGCCATACGCTGCAAAGCCTCATTTACTTGCTCTTTAGTCACAATACCGTGCAACAACCAGTTGGCAATATGCTGACTAGAGATGCGCAAAGTGGCACGATCTTCCATCAAGCCTACGTTATGGATGTCAGGAACCTTAGAGCAACCAACACCTTGGTCAATCCAGCGTACTACATAACCCAAGATGCCTTGGCAATTGTTATCCAACTCTTGAGCGATCTCTTCTTTTGACCAATTTGCTTTTTCAACAACTGGCACAGCCAATAAGTCATCAATCAATGCTTCTGCTTCTGCAGCGGTATTGAGCTTTTCCATTTCTTTTTGAAGAGCCGCAACGTTCACTTGGTGATAGTGGAGTGCATGTAAAGTCGCAGCCGTTGGTGATGGTACCCAAGCAGTATTAGCACCAGCCTTTGGATGAACAATCTTCTGCTCAACCATGGCTTTCATCATGTCAGGCATAGCCCACATGCCCTTACCGATCTGAGCGCGACCACGAAGGCCACAGTCCAGACCTGCAAATACGTTACGACGCTCATAGGCAGATAACCATTTGCTGGTTTTCATATCCCCTTTGCGCATCATTGGACCGGCATACATGGCAGTGTGCATTTCATCGCCAGTACGATCTAAGAAGCCAGTATTAATAAAGGCTACACGCGCACCTGCAGCAGCAATTGCAGCCTTAATGTTTGCACTCATGCGACGCTCTTCGTCCATGATGCCCAACTTCACTGTATCTGCTGGTAAACCCAGTAATTTCTCAACACGACCAAAGAGCTCACTCGCAAAAGCGACTTCCTCTGGGCTATGCATTTTTGGTTTCACGATGTAAACCGATCCCTTGCGAGTATTACCAATCGCTTGGTTAGCAGGACGATTGATGTCATACAAAGCAATCAATACGGTAACTACAGCATCCAAGATACCCTCGTAAATCTCTTTACCATCACCAGTAATAATGGCTGGGTTGGTCATTAAGTGGCCAACGTTACGCAGGAAAAGGAGTGAGCGGCCATGCAAAGTCACCACGCCATCTTTGGCATCGACGGCACCAATACCTGCTTTGTACTTGCGATCTGGATTGAGTGTGCGGGTAATAGTCTTATCACCCTTCTTTACTTCCTCAACCAAAGTACCCTTCAAAATACCTAGCCAATTTTCATAGGCGAGTACTTTATCGTCTGCATCCACTGCAGCAATCGAGTCTTCTAAGTCCAGAATAGTCGAAAGCGCTGCTTCTAAGATCACATCATTAATACCCGCAGGATCACCTGAGCCAATCGTTTTGGACTTATTGATTTCAATATCAATGTGAATGCCGTTATTACGCAACAAAATTGAGCTTGGAGCTGCAGCATCGCCTTGATAACCTACAAATTGCTTTTCATCAGCCAAACCAGTTGTGCTGCCATCCTTGAGTTTGACTGCTAACTGATTGCCATCCACTGTGTAGGCCACTGAATCTTTATGAGAGCCTTTGGCCAATGGCGCAGATTGATCCAAGAAATTACGGGCATAGGCTACGACCTTAGCGCCACGGATGGGGTTGTAAGCACCAGTTTTCGTTGCGCCATCCTCCTCGGACAATACGTCTGTGCCGTAAAGAGCATCATATAAAGAACCCCAGCGTGCATTGGCAGCATTCAATGCATAACGCGCATTGAGAACAGGCACCACTAATTGAGGACCTGCTTGTAGTGCTAATTCATCATCTACATTTTGTGTTGTGCCAAGAACCTTACCTGGAACTTCATCCAAATAGCCGATATCTTTTAGAAACTTGCGATAAGCTGGCATATCTTTGATTGGGCCAGGATTGGCTTGGTGCCATTTATCCAAATCCACCTGAATACGATCACGCTTAGCGAGCAAGGCCTCATTCTTTGGCGTTAAGTCTTTAACGATTTGATCAAAGCCCTTCCAAAAATCTGCACTCTTGATACCAGTTCCAGGAAGAACTTTGTCTTCGATAAAACGATAAAGTGGGGTTGCTACTTGAAGGCTATTGCAGGTGGTACGCGCAGTCATGTTGTAAACCTTTGTCTCTAATGCGAATGTTAAAAAATGGGTAATCGATAATTTTCCATCAATCCTGGAAAGGATGCTGGAGCAAAATGGTTTCATCGCGCTCTGGACCTGTGGAGACCATCGCGATAGGCTTGCCGGCTACTTCCTCAATCCGACGCAAGAAGTTCTGCGCCTCTACTGGTAGCTTGCTCCACTCACGGATGCCGAAAGTAGTGCCTTGCCAGCCTGGAAAATCTTCATAGATTGGCACGCAACGGGCAACGGATTCGGCACCGCGTGGCAATACGTCAAGTTTCTTGCCATCGAGGGTGTAGCCAACGCATAAACGAATAGTTTCTAAACCATCCAATACATCTAGCTTTGTAATACATAGACCAGAAAGACCATTGATCTGAATCGAGCGCTTCAAGGCTGCCGCATCTAACCAACCAGTTCGACGGGGACGGCCTGTCACAGAACCAAACTCTTTACCAACTTCAGCTAAGCGCACGCCAATGGGATCTTGTTTAGCAGGATTGTCGTGGTCATAAAGTTCGCTTGGAAACGGACCTGCGCCAACTCGAGTGCAATATGCCTTAGTAATACCCAAAATGTATTGCAATGAATCTGGCCCTACTCCTGAACCAGCAGCGGCATTCCCTGCTACGCAGTTGCTTGAAGTCACATAGGGATATGTGCCGTGGTCAATGTCGAGCAATGTACCTTGCGCACCTTCGAACAACAAATTCTGACCAGCTTGTCCTGCAGCATAGAGTTCGCTAGAGACATCTACTACCATCGGCTTGAGGCGTTCTGCATACGACATGGCTTCGGCAAGCGTCTTTTCATAATTCACTGGTTCAGCGCCGTAGTAGTTGCTTAACATGAAGTTGTGATATTCCAAATTCTCACGGAGTTGCTCAGCAAATTTTTCTGGATAGAACAAATCTTGCACGCGTAAGGCACGACGCGCTACTTTATCCTCATAGGCAGGTCCGATACCGCGACCAGTAGTACCAATCTTGGCTTCACCACGCTTCTTCTCGCGCGCATGATCGATGGCTACGTGATAAGGCAGGATCAATGTAGCCGCCTCAGAAATCTTCAAACGAGACTGAACATCTAAGCCAGCCGCCTCAAGTTCACCGATTTCTTTAAAGAGCGCTTCAGGAGAGAGAACCACACCGTTACCAATGTAGCAAATGACTTCTTTGTGCATGATTCCGGATGGAATGAGGCGCAAAATGGTTTTCTTATCCCCGATGATCAGCGTATGACCAGCATTGTGACCACCCTGAAAGCGTACTACCGCTTGAGCATGATCGGTTAACCAATCCACTACCTTGCCCTTGCCTTCATCACCCCACTGGGTGCCAATGACAACGACATTACGACCTTTAGCTTGCTGCTTTGAAGACATAGTGAAATCCAAAAAGATAATTACAAAATAGGTTAATGATTCAGCTTAATAATGCGGTACTACTTTTATTTATTTCTTCTTTACTACCCAAGAGTTACCCTGCTTGACTAACTCACGATCACATTCATATTCGGCAGCATCGGCAGTTTCACCAGCCATCAACTGAACGACCACCTCACCTTGACTGCGCAGAGCATCAATTGCTTGATTTAGCTCGGCATCATTGATCCAAGGGGCAGTAATCGCCAACTTGCGCACTGATAGAGGCGACAAGCTTGCTAAGGTCAGTAAATCTAATGAGAATCCAGTAGCAGGACGTGAGCGACCAAAGGCCTGGCCTACATGGTCATACCGCCCGCCTCTTGCAATCGGCTGCGGATGCTTATCAACATAAGCAGCAAACATCACACCGCTGTGATACTGATAGCCACGCAGGTCCGCCAAATCAATGCTGAGCTCTAGACCACTGGATGCACTGACGGCAGCGACTAAACGCTCCAGATCAGCGAGAGCCTGATCAATGGCTGCATGCTGAGGCAATACTTTTTTAGCTTTGACTAAGACTTCAGCACAAGGACCATTTAATTCAGTTAAGGCCATGAGTGCTTCGGTAGTTTTCGCAGGTAAGCAAGAGGCCCATTGGCTAAGGCGAGGACGATCCTTGCTTTGCAATAAATCATATAGAGACTCAATTGCATTTCTATCGAGCTTTTGTTCAGCCAAGATACCAGTCAGGATGCCAGCGTGAGATAAATCGAGGTAAACCTTTTCCAGGCCAGCAGTTGATAGCGTCTTTAGTAACAGTGTGATGGCTTCAAAGTCAGCCTCCCAAGTAGCACAACCGTAGATTTCAGCACCGATCTGCAACTCTTCACGCGCTAAGCTTCCTACTGGAGTACGTGCGTGGGCAACCGAGCCTGCATAGCAAAGACGAGTAACGCCAGTACGGTTTAATAAGTGCGCATCAATCCGAGCCACTTGCGGGGTCATGTCAGCGCGCAAACCTAGGGTACGTCCTGACAACTGATCGACTAACTTAAATGTTTGTAGATTGAGATCTGAACCTGTGCCAGTCAATAAAGAATCTAAGAACTCCAAGATTGGAGGCGTGACTAATTCATATCCGTAGGATTGATAGAGATCCAAAATCGTACGACGCAGGGTCTCCACCTTGCGAGCCTGGGCTGGCAAAACGTCTGCAATATCTTCAGGAAGTAACCAACGATTCATGATGTGGATTATTCACTTTCTTATTTTTTGTGCAGGAATTTAAAGAATTCACCGTTTGGCTCAACCACCATGATGTCTTTCTTATCCTTGAAAGAACTCCGGTAGGCCTCCAAACTCTGATAGAACTGAGCAAACTGAGGATCGCGCCCGAATGCCTCGGCATAGAGGGCTGTAGCTTTAGCATCCCCTGCTCCTTTGATCTTCTGGGCATCACGGTAAGCTTCAGCCAAAATCGTATCGCGTTGGCGCTCTGCATTGGCACGAATCTTGTCTGACTCTGCCGCGCCCATAGAACGCAGTTCATTCGCAACTCGCTTGCGCTCTGCCTCCATACGACGATAAACAGAATCACTGATTTCAGCCAAGAGATCAACCCGCTTTAGACGCACATCGACAATTTCAACACCAATATCATTCGCGTCATCAGCAACCTTTTTCCGAATCCCTTGCATGACTTCTTCGCGCTGATCAGAAATCAATTCCCGAACTGTACGTTTAGTGAACTCTTCGTTCAAAGCGGAGCGCACTAACTGAGTTAAACGATCTTGCGCTAAACGCTCATCACCCTTAAAACTAATGAAGAATTTACGAGGATCTACAATGCGCCACTTCACATAAGAATCGACTAATAAGTTCTTCTTCTCAGCAGTAATAAAGCGTTCTGCCTCTGGATTATCAATCGTCAAAATACGGCGATCAAAGAAACGAACGCTTTCAAATGGGGCTGGCAGCTTAACGCGCAGGCCTGGCTCCTCAATGACGCGCACGATCTGCCCAAAAGAGAACACCACTGCGAATTTGCGCTGATCGACAATAAAGATGCTGGATGACAACACATACATCAAGACAATGAATGCAATGGCAGCTGCAATAAGGCGATTAGCATTCATTATCGGGACTCCCGATCACGACTGCGCAGACCATCGCGCTTATCAGTAGTACTGCTTGATGATGAAGTGTTAGTAGTCGTAGTTGGTGCTGCCGTAGTTGCAGTGCTACCAGTCGCTCCGCCCACAGTCACGCTGCCAGTTGGGGTAGTGGCTGTACTGGATGGATTGACTTGAGTATTGGCGGCCTGCGCACTTTCCGCACTGACCTGAGCAACGATCTTATCTAAAGGTAAATACAAGAGGCTATTGCTCTTCGTTGTATCGACCAAAATCTTCGTTACGTTGTTATACATCTCGCGCATGCTATCGATGTACATGCGATCACGTGTGACCTGTGGTGCCTTAGCGTACTCCACCAAAATTTGCTTGAAGCGGGTGGCATCGCCTTCCGCAGTTGCCACAACCCTTGCCTTATAACCCTCAGCCTCTTGAATTAAGCGGGCCGCAGTGCCTTTTGCACGGGGAATAATGTCATTGGCATAGGCCTCCCCTTCACTCTTTAATCGTTCTTGGTCTTGACCAGCTTTCACTGCGTCATCGAATGCTGCTTGCACTTGCTCTGGTGGCTGAACATTTTGTACTGTGACGCTAGTTACATAAATGCCGGTCTTGTAGCTATCCAGAATTTTCTGAATAGAGTTCGCCAAATCAATACCAATCTTTTCGCGGCCTTCATATAAGACGGTATCCATCTTGCTCCGAGCAACGATTTCTCGCACAGCAGTTTCTGCGGCTTGAACTACTGCAGTATCTGGATCGCGGTTATTGAATAAATAATCGGTTGGATCTTTTAAGCGATATTGCACAGCAAAGCGAACGTCGATGATGTTTTCATCTTCGGTAAGCATGGATGAATCTTTTTGATTGGTGGCCTTAATTAATACTGGACGCCCTACTTCCACTGAGCGCACGCCAGATAAGTTCACGGTTTCTTCTGACTGAATCGGCCAAGGCAGATGCCAATTAATACCTGGCTTAGCGGTGTAGTCATATTTACCGAAAGTCAGGATGACGCCAGCTTGACCTTCTTGAATAATGAAAAAGCCACTGCAAACCCAAATGAAAAATACTGCGGCAGCGCCAATCAAGACACTGGCCTTCGAACCAAATGGATTGGTGAAATTGAAATTTGGCATACCACCATTACCGCCATTACTACCGTTACCACCATTGCCTCGCTGTGATGGTGGTGGAATATCAGTGCTATTCGGTTTGTTAGCAGGCTTACTGGGTGATGCACCTAGGCCAGGTTTTTTTGGACCGCCAAAAATTCCAGCAATCCTGTCATTGAAATCTCTCCAGAGCTCATCTAAGTCTGGTGGGCCACTGGGTTTAGTGGGTTGCTGTGTTGGCTGAGTCTCTACCGGTTTATTGCTATCGGGCTCTACTTTTGGCGCCTGCTCATTTCCCTGCCCATCTTTGGCATCTTTAGATCCGGTATTGGGGGTATTACCCCAACCTGGGTCATTGACCGAAAACAGGCCTGTAAATTTACGCATCATTAGGAAAATAGCTTCGGTTGGGAATCGGATTAAATTCAGAAGTTGCTGGTCGTTCAGGTAAAGGCTCTAAAAACTCGTCCGGGGCCAATTGCTTCTTGGCACGGTTGTGCTCGACCCTTATTCTATCAGTCATTTGAGAGCATTCCGCGAGGGCTGAGCGTAGTAAATCCAGGCCCAGGCCGGTCTTGGCTGATAGGAAAATCTGGCTCGGAAAGCCCTCCCCATCCCGCTCCAAAACTGCCCCACGGGTAAAGGTTTGGGGCATCTGGTCAATCTTGTTCATGACCTCAATCCGCGGGATGTGGTCAGCTCCAATTTCCTCTAAAACTGCCTCTACTTCTGCCTTTTGCTCTCTAGCAACTGGGCTACAGGCATCAATCACATGCAAAATCAGGTCTGCATGGATGGTTTCATCTAAAGTAGCTCTAAAGGCCTCAACTAACTGGTGAGGCAGATCTCGGATAAATCCGACGGTATCTGAGACCACAATCGAGCCCACATCCTCTAAATGTACTTTTCTGGAAGTGGTATCTAGGGTGGCGAAGAGCTGGTCAGCGGCATATGTCCCTGCTTTAGTTAAGGCATTAAAGAGCGTTGATTTACCGGCATTGGTATAGCCGACCAAGGATACCGAGAACACATCCTTGCGATTGCGCGCCCTTCTTTGAGTTCTTTGTTGGCGCTGCAGTTTTTCTAGTTCAAGCTCTAGACGCTTGGCCTTGGTTGCCAGCATACGGCGGTCAAGCTCCATCTGCGTTTCACCTGGACCACCACGCACACCAATACCACCACGCTGACGCTCCAAGTGGCTCCATGCTCGCACTAGTCGAGACATGCGATAACGCACTTGCGCCAGCTCTACTTGCGTCTTACCAATATGGCTTTGCGCTCTTTGACTAAAGATATCCAATATCAAGCCCGTGCGATCCATCACATGGCGACCTAGATGACGCTCCAGGTTACGTTGCTGCGTTGGGGAAAGCGGATGATTAAAGATTGCGAGCTCAGCATCATGCTCTTCCATAGCCCGTTTGAGCTCATTGGCCTTACCCGAGCCAATAAATAAAGCAGGGTCGGTGCGACCTTTGCGGGCAATGACACTCGCTGCGGGTATAGAGCCAGCACTATCAGCCAATAGGCTAAGTTCGGCCATGCTATCTGCGAAATCTTCGCGTCCGGTATCTACCCCAACCAGGATGGCGCGAGCCGCATCTACACCTGTTTTATACAGAGCTAGCTTCTTCTATGCGAAAGTCAATCGCACGAGCAGGAACGATCGTGGAGATTGCATGTTTGTAAACCATTTGGGTCACCGTATTGCGCAACAACACAACATATTGATCAAAGGATTCAATATTGCCCTGCAACTTAATGCCGTTGACCAAATAGATCGAAACAGGAATATGCTCTTTGCGCAATGCATTGAGAAATGGATCTTGTAGTAATTGAATTTTGTTATTCATACTGCTCCTTATTTATCTTTTCTGATGCGTTTTTTATTTTGGGAGTCTTGCTTTTAATGAAAAATAATTTACTGCAAACAAGGTGTTTTTACAGCTACTGAACACTCTATATTGAGCCTAATTTTAAAAAAATCAAGCCCAAAATCAGCGCTTTTTACCTTTTTTGCCCTTGTCCTCATCTACATAGGGGTTTTTAGCGGTATTCATCTGGATACGCAGGGGCGTGCCCCGTAATTTGAAGACATCTCTAAAGCGTCCTTCAAGGTAGCGCTTATAGCTATCCGTTACACCACTCAAGGAGGTTCCATGGATCACCACAATCGGAGGGTTCATACCCCCTTGGTGTGCATAACGCAATTTTGGTCGACCCATGCCAACCCGTTTTGGCTGTTGATGCTCAATAGCTTCTTGCAAGATTCGTGTTAAACGTGGAGTTGGCAATTTCGCCATCGCTGCGGCATAAGCAGCATCAACGTCTTTAAAGAGCTCTTTCAGACCAGTACCCTTCTTAGCTGAAATTGGATGCACGTTCGCAAAATCCAAGAAACGCAACTTTTGTGCGATCTCTAAACGGGCACGCTCTTTTACATAGGCATCAAGGCCATCCCACTTGTTCACAGCAACTACTAAAGCACGACCAGCTTCAACAATAAAGCCGGCAATATGTGCATCTTGCTCAGAGATATCTTGTTGAGCATCGAGCATCAAGATCACGACATTGCAATCAGCAATCGCTTGCAAGGTTTTAACCACTGAGAACTTCTCAATCGCTTCAAATACTTTGCCACGACGGCGTAAGCCTGCGGTATCTACGAGGATATATGGTTTGCCATTACGCTCAAAAGGAACTTCAATCGCATCGCGTGTTGTACCGGGCATGTCAAATGCAATCACGCGCTCTTCACCAATCAATTTATTGATGAGCGTGGATTTACCCACATTAGGACGGCCCACGACAGCAATCTTCATGGGGCGGTTCGGATCGTTTGCCTGCTCTTCCTCGTCTGGCTCTTCAATACCCAAGGCATCTAGGGCATCGTCGATCAAACCACGAACGCCATCGCCATGCGCAGAAGAAATTGGGAAAGGCTCGCCTAAGCCGAGCTCATGAAAGTCAGCCGTAACAACCCCTGCTTGCATGCCTTCAGTTTTGTTCACCGCCAAAATAATTGGGCGACCAGTCTTTCTTAAGAAATCGGCGATCACGCGATCTTGTGGCGCCATACCAAGGCGACCATCGACCAAGAAAATCACCACATCAGATTCAGCAACCGCTTGTTTGGTTTGCTTGGCCATCTCCGCAACAATGCCGGTCTTTGCGACAGGCTCAAAACCGCCGGTATCTACACAAATAAATGCGCGCTCGCCAATGCGACCTTTACCGTAGTGACGATCCCGCGTTAAACCAGAAAAGTCTGCAACCAATGCATCGCGTGAGCGGGTCAGGCGATTAAAGAGTGTGGACTTTCCGACATTGGGACGACCGACAATAGTGATGACTGGATTCATTTAGGACTGTACGCCGCAATTTTTCCACCCTGAGATTGAATCAAGATGAGGCCGCCCACTGCAATTGGAGCGGCGGTAATGGGGCTGCTATCGTGACGCATGCGTGCAACCATTTCGCCTGTGGCTTGATTCAGAGCATGCACATAACCTTGTGCGTCCCCCATCAATACCACCCTACCAATCGCTAAGGACTCACCTAAATCACGGTTCACGAGTTGGGTGTTTTCCCAAACTTGATTACCGTCCTTGGTGGCAAATGCGGTGACATAGGATTTTTCATTGGCAGAAAATACCAGCTCTGCACTTTGTGAAGTGCCGGTATAGCTTGAGTAATCCTTAAACCAGAGAAGTGCGCCAGTCCGGGCTTGACCACAACCAATGCGGCCTTGATAAGAAACTGCACAAATAATATCGCCTTCCATACTAGGCTTAGCAGTCACATCATTTAAACGCTCAATTTCAGAGAAGCCTTTTGGGAAAGAAACTGGTGTTTCCCAAATCAAGCCGCCATTCGCAATCGCAATCATGCCAAAGCGTCCGCCCGCAAAGCCCGTGACAATCACTTCATTGCCGATTGCCAACATACCATAACCTACCCGTAATGACAGTGAGGATTGTTGACGTTGATAAGTCCATTTGCGTGCACCAGTAAGCGCATCCAAACCAATAAAGCGGTTGTCTAAGGCGCGCACAACCACAATGCCCGCAGCCACAATTGGCTCGCTCAATACTTCGCTACCAACATTCACATTCCACAGTGCTTTGCCAGTGTCGTCATAGGCATAAACAGTACCCTTGGTACTCACGGCCACCGTAGTACGGCCATCCGAACCTGGGCCAATGGAGAGGCGCTCAGGCACTGAAACTTCCCAAACTTTATTGCCGTTCGCTAAATCAATTTTGGCCAAGTTGCCCCGTTGTGAAGCTGCATAGACAGCATCACCCGCAACGACTGGGTGGAAATTAAAACCTTCAGAAGCGCCAACACTGGTCGACCAGACTGGCTGCATATCAAATTGATTCGTTACAGCGACCAGCTCTGCTGGCTTGCGTACACGTGAGTTACCTGAACAACCGACTAGAGCAACCGCAATGAAGCTCGCTAGCAGCGCAATACCGGCAAATCTTGTTATTTGCTTTTGTGAAATCATCACTGCGCTACTCCCCCTACGGCATCCAACTTCACCTTCAAGAGACGACGCGCCTCTTCAGGGAACTCTTTAGCTTGGTCCAATTTCTTCCAGGCATCTTGATAGCTGACTTTTGCTTCTGCGTTTTTCTTTTGGGCTAAGTACCAATCCCCACGGCGCTCTAGCCATAGAGCCTCAAAGCCTGCAATCGGGGTTTCTTTCAAGATCTGATCGGCTTCTGCAAAGTCTTTTTCACTGCCCTGCTCAATTAACTGTGTCAC
Source organism: Polynucleobacter sp. MWH-Creno-3A4 (assembly GCF_018881885.1). Taxonomy (NCBI): domain Bacteria; kingdom Pseudomonadati; phylum Pseudomonadota; class Betaproteobacteria; order Burkholderiales; family Burkholderiaceae; genus Polynucleobacter; species Polynucleobacter sp. MWH-Creno-3A4. The sequence continues at coordinate 1,312,152 of NZ_JACXSA010000001.1, read as the reverse complement.
TAAGCGCAATTTTGCTAAAGCAAGATAGCCATCATTGGAGGCATTCTTCGCAGCCCAACGCAAATACTCAATTGCTTGGGTGCTATCCCCAGCATCTGCTGCAATGCGAGCAGCAATTAGGCTGGACATTGCAGCATAGGGAGTGCGTGGAAAATCTTTTTGCAAGTCATTAGTAGCACGCATTGTCACTTCTTTATCGCCTTTGGCAATGGCGACAACCATCGTCTCGTAAAGCTTGGATGCCTCTAGCGCCTGACTATTGCGCCACCACTGATAGCCACTATAAGCAGCATAAGCCAATAAAGCGGCAGTCAACACCCCAGTAATGAGGTTGCGGTATTTTTGCCAAAACGCTTTAAGTTGGTCTAACTGTTCTTGTTCTTCTAGATCTAAAGGCATGTGAATCCAAGCTGATTAATAGGTAATTTATGACGATTGCATGCAATGAATAGACTCATTCTATTCGGAGCTGCCTACTAAGGCATCAATTACAGCCTCTAGTACCCCATCCAGAGGTACGGCTTTTTGCTCCCCAGTGCCCCGCAGGTCTTTGAGTCCAGCCTCATTCTTCGCCAATTCATCTGGGCCAATAATGACTGCAAAAGCAGCGCCGCTAGCATCCGCTTTTTTCATTTGGGACTTAAAGCTGGCAGTTTGGCCATCTGGAGGGCAGAAAAGAATGGTGTCGATACCAGCACTGCGCAATCGTTCGGCAATGATCATGGCGGTTGTGAGGGTCTCACCACCTTGATGCAATACAAAGGTATCGCACTGTGCCTGGGTTTCTGGCAAAGAACCAGAAACTTTCATGAGTTCGAGGACGCGTTCCATACCCATCGCCCAGCCGCAAGCAGGGGCTGATTTACCACCCATGCGTTCAATCAATGGATCGTAACGGCCGCCGCCGGCAATCGTACCTTGTGCGCCGAGCTCATCCGTGATCCATTCGAATACGGTGAGATTGTAATAATCCAAACCCCGCACTAAGCGCGGATTAATCTTGCAAGGAATATTGTTGGCTTTGAGTAAAGCCTGTACCGCATTAAAGTGCGCTAGCGATTCTTCTCCCAAGAAATCCAATAACTTGGGTGCGCCTTCGATCAATCCCTGCATCTCAGGATTTTTAGAATCCAAAATGCGTAAGGGGTTGCTCGTGAGGCGACGCTGTGAATCTTCATCCAATTGCGCTTGATGTTTCTCAAAGTAAGTTACTAAAGCAGCACGATGCTCAGCCCGCTCATTGGCTTGACCAAGAGAATTGATCTCAAGGCGCACACCTTTGAGTCCAAGCTCATCCCAGAGGCGTTGACCCATGAGAATAATTTCCGCATCGATATCCGGGCCAGCAAAGCCTAGTGCCTCAATACCAAATTGATGAAACTGACGATAGCGGCCGCGCTGTGGACGCTCATGACGGAACATGGGGCCGGTATACCAAAGGCGCTTTGGTCCTTCATACAACAAATTATTCTCAATCACAGAGCGCACTAGCGCTGCAGTACCTTCAGGACGCAAAGTGAGTTGCTCGCCATTGAGTCGATCCTCAAAGGAATACATTTCTTTTTCAACAATGTCGGTAACCTCGCCAATCCCCCGTTGAAATACTGCTGTTGCCTCAACAATTGGTGTTCTTAAAAACTCATAGCCATAAGCACGTGTCAAATCACGCAGAACATGCTCAAGATGCGCCCACTGCGCAGCATCTGCCGGCAGTAAATCATTCATGCCGCGTACGCCATTAATCTTTTGCGTCTTTTGAACTTTGGTTTGATCAGTCATTTTTATTCTTGTTCTACTAATTTGGATCTATTAGGCTTTGGCAGCGTAGTTCTGTTTAACGTATTCATCGACGATGACCTGAAACTCTTCTGCAATTTTCTCACCACGCAAGGTTTTTACCTTTACCCCATCCACAAAAACTGGTGCAGCAGGCGTTTCACCAGTTCCCGGCAAGGAAATACCGATATTAGCGTGCTTACTCTCCCCTGGGCCATTCACAATGCAGCCCATCACAGCCACATTCATGTTTTCAACGCCAGGATGGGTTTTCTTCCAGACAGGCATTTGTTGACGTAAATAGGATTGGATGTTGGCTGCCAACTCTTGGAAAGTGGTACTGGTCGTTCTGCCACAACCAGGACAAGCAATCACCATGGGCGTGAAATTACGTAGGCCCATCGTTTGCAAAATCTCTTGGGCAACAATCACTTCATTCTCACGTGGTGCACCTGGGTCAGGCGTCAGCGAAACACGAATCGTATCGCCAATGCCTTCCTGCAACAAAATACCCATTGCTGCAGTAGAAGACACAATCCCTTTACTACCCATGCCGGCTTCAGTTAAACCAAGGTGCAGTGGATAGTCAGAGCGACGTGAAAGATCGCGATAGACCGCTACTAAGTCTTGAACATTGCTCACTTTGCAAGAAAGCAAAATTTGATTAGGGTTCATACCCAACTCAAGGGCTTTTTCTGCTGATTGCAATGCTGATTGAATCAACGCTTCAATCATCACTTCTTGTGCAGTCTTTGGATTCTCCAAGGCTGCATTGCTATCCATGATGGAGGCTAGTAGCTCTTGATCTAAGCTGCCCCAGTTCACCCCAATCCGAATCGGCTTATCGTATTTGCAAGCTGCTTCAATCATTTGCGCAAACTGTGGGTCACGCTTGGCGCCCTTACCCACATTACCGGGATTAATGCGGTACTTCGACAGTGCTTTGGCGCAATCCGGAAAATCATTCAATAAGGTGTGGCCGTTGTAATGGAAGTCGCCAATCAATGGCACCAACACATCCATCTTATCTAGCTGCTCACGAATATAGGGAACGGCTGCTGCAGCTTCTGGCGTATTGACGGTAATGCGCACCATCTCTGAACCCGCACGTGCTAATTCTTTTACCTGAATGGCTGTCCCTACTGCGTCTGCCGTATCGGTATTAGTCATCGACTGCACGCGCACGGGTGCATCACCACCAACAGTGATAATGTTTGTTTTCCACACAACCTTCGCCTGACGAGTTGATCTCTTAGGAGATGGTCCTAAGGGAAGCGGTGGTAAAGAATGATTAGAGCTCATGGGAATCTATTGATCAGGGTCTCATTTTTAATTTAATTTTTTAAGCCACTCAATGGGCTGCTCATTCGGCTGTTCATCTGACTCAACTTCGGCGATATCGATCTCGGCTTTATGAACAGCGCGTTCACGTACTCGGGTGCGATCTACAACATCGCCTGCCAGCTGGCCGCAGGCGGCAGCAATATCATCACCGCGAGTCTTGCGCACAGTAGCTACCATGCCTGCATCCAAAAGAATGCTAGCAAAGGCGTTAACCCGCTGGGCTGAGGAGCGCTTGAGGCCAGATTCTGGGAATGGATTAAATGGAATCAAGTTAATTTTGCACTTGATGTTCTTGAGTAAGCGCACGAGTTCTTTTGCTTGAATATCCGAATCATTCACGCCATCAAGCATGCAGTATTCAAATGTCAAAAAGTCTCTTGGCGCAAATGGTAAGTAGCGCTCACAAGCATCGAGCAATTCACGTAAGGGATATTTTTGATTGAGTGGCACCAACTGATCACGCAAGGCATCGTTCGGTGCGTGCAAAGATACGGCCAGTGCAACTGGGCAATCTTGGGCGAGGCGATCAATCATTGGTACCACACCTGAAGTCGAAACCGTGACGCGACGACGTGACAAACCATAGGCCCTGTCATCAAGCATCAAACGCAAAGCAGAAACAACATTGTCGTAATTGAGTAAGGGCTCACCCATGCCCATCATCACCACATTGGAGATGACGCGCCCAGTGTGCTCCCAACCTGGAGTGGGGTATTTTTCTATTCTGCGAATCGCTTCTGGATCACTGCGCAAGAGATGTTCAGCGAACCACAACTGACCGATGATTTCACCGGAAGTGAGATTGCGTGAGAAGCCTTGATGGCCAGTGGAACAAAAGCGGCAATTGACTGCGCAACCTGCTTGGGAAGAAATGCACAAAGTACCGCGATCATCCTCAGGAATAAACACTGACTCCACCGCATTACCGGCCCCAACATCTAGCAACCACTTACGGGTACCGTCTTGGGCGTGCTCATCTTTAATAACAGGCAGGGAAAGAACTTCAGTCTTATCTAGCAAGGTTGCTCGAAAGCTTTTTGCCAGATCACTCATATCGTTGATATCAGATACACCACGTTGGTGTATCCACTGCATGAGTTGTTTTGCCCTAAAGGGCTTTTCATTCAACCCCGCGACATACGCCGCCATTTGGTCGGCGTCAAAATCTAAGAGATTTACGCGCGGGGAGGTCAATGCGACTACTTATTAATCAATAGCTTTAGGAATACAGCGGATTAACGATTGAAAACTTGCATGCCAGGGAAGAAGAATGCAACTTCCACTGCAGCTGTTTCAGGAGCGTCAGAACCGTGTACCGCATTTGCATCGATGCTGTCAGCAAAGTCAGCACGAATTGTGCCTTTCTCTGCTTTTTTAGGATCGGTTGCGCCCATCAGATCGCGGTTCTTTGCAATTGCGCCTTCGCCTTGCAATACCTGAATCATCACAGGACCAGAAATCATGAAGCTCACCAAATCTTTGAAGAAAGGACGCTCTTTATGAACTGAGTAGAACTGCTCCGCTTCAGATTGGGAGAGATGCGCCATTTTGGACGCGACAATCTTCAAACCAGCAGATTCGAAACGGTCATAGATTTTGCCGATGACGTTTTTAGCGACAGCATCAGGTTTGATAATAGAAAGGGTGCGTTCAATTGCCATGCAATACTCCAATAGTGATTTCAAAGTTATTTGTTGGGTGGCTAAGAATCTGGGCTCAATCGCCCTGCCTACGCCAACGACCCCCAAATTATACATTGCTTAGCGGTATTTACCCCTAGACAAGTAGGGCTAAGCCCTTGAATTTACTGGGCATAAGCCCTTGTTTTGTAGGTCTTTATTTAAGGTTCTTGAAATTTGGCTCTTTTGTCTATACTTAATGTCAACAGCCCTTGATGGGCTTATGTAATCACTAGACAGAAGGAGTCAATATGAGTGATCTGAACTCTTACGGCTTCGGGCAAACCAGCTCGATCAGCACAGTACAGGTACGCAACCGCGTCCTACGTAATACCTATGCCCTCTTGGCACTATCCATGGTACCTACCGTGATTGGTGCGTGGCTTGGCGTTGCCATGGGTCTGGACTTATTCTCTGGCAGCCCTTTTATCGGCTTTATCGTATTTATGGCGGTGGCATTCGGTTTCTTTTGGGCTATTGAAAAGAACAAAGAGACTGGCGTAGGTGTCCTACTCTTGTTGGGCTTCACCTTCTTCATGGGCATCATGATGTCCCGCCTGATCGGCTACACCCTCAATAGCTATAGCAATGGCGCTGCGCTCATCATGCTGTCCTTCGGTGGCACAGCCGCAATCTTTGCTGTGATGGCAACGATTGCTACCGTGAGCAAGAGTGACTTTGCTGGCATGGGCAAGTGGTTGATGGTGGGCGTACTACTGCTGATCGTTGCCTCATTGGCCAACATCTGGTTGCAGTTGCCAGCATTGATGTTGACTGTGATGGTTCTCGCAATCGCCATCTTCTCAGCCTTCATCTTGGTTGATGTGCAGCGTGTCATCAACGGTGGTGAGACTAACTACATCATGGCTACTCTGGCTATTTACTTAGATGTCTACAACGTCTTTACCAACTTACTAGCCCTATTGGGTATTGTTGGCGGTAACCGAGACTAAGCGAGATTCAGAGAGTCAAAGTTACCTAGCAACTCTCGGTTGCTAACGCATATTGCTAAAGGCGCCCTCGGGCGCCTTTTGTTTTACTCAAGCTTTATTCTAGGTAGGTAACAAAAGCTTGAACAGCGCAAGACAGGGCAATTAAGATCACTACAACAGTGATGCTATCTGCGGCCTTCATGATCAACTCCTCTTCGGGAAAACTGGTTAGCAGCAAGATTTCTCTGCACGATTCCAATGTACCCCTCTAGCGAAACCTCCTAAAACCATATTGCACCGCAAAAAACTGATTTGCACCCATTTGGTGCCAAAACCCGTAAAAATCATTCTCAATCCGGGATTTAGTGACTCTTTGCTAGATCAAATACCGCCATAGACTCTACATGGGAGGTGTGAGGAAACATATTCACAATTCCTGCACTGCTTAGGATATAGCCTGCCTCATGACACAAAATCTCTACATCTCTGGCTAAGGTCTTGGGATTGCAAGAGACGTACACAATCCGTTTTGGAAGGAGATCACTTTTCATCAACTGTAGTTGCGCAAGGGATCTGCAAATCTCCAACGCCCCTTCTCGGGGTGGATCCATCAACCAGCGCTCTGCTTTGCCCCAAGATGCAATCGTCTCTGGCGTGACTTCAAATAAATCACTTTGCATGAAACTCACTTGCTTTGCTAAACCATTATGTTCAGCATTTGCATTAGCTCGATTCGTTAAGGTTTCAAGACCCTCGATCCCCAAGACCTGCTGTGCTTTTCTGGCAAGCGGTAAAGTGAAATTACCAATGCCACAAAACAAATCGAGCACGCGATCACTAGATTCCACTTCAAGTAAACGAATCGCCCTACTCACTAATGCACGATTCATCATGTGATTGACTTGGGTAAAGTCTGTGGGCTTGAACGGCATCTCGATTTCAAATTCGGGTAAGCGATAACAGAGCTTGCCAGTCTCTGGGTAAAAGGGTGTTACGGTTTCAATACCCTTGGGTTGCAACCAAATCCACACTTGATGCTCGTCTGCAAAATCACGGAGCTGCTGCTCATCTTCTGGCGTCAAAGGCAATAGATTGCGAAATACCAAGGCGGTGACTGGTTTAGATTTTGACGGATCATTCGGATCTTCCGGCTCACCGACTGCAATCTCAATCTGCGGCATCCGATCCACAATCGATAAGCCCATCACCAACTTTCTCAACTCGGGCAATAAATCCGATACGTGCTTAGGCAAAATTTCGCAAGCCGTCATATCGGCTACATATGCACTCTTGCCCTCATGAAAACCAATCAGTACTGTGCCTTTTTTGATTGAGCGGTTCACAACACTCAGTCGAGCACGATGACGGTATTCCCAAGTGGGGCCACCCATGGGGCGCAAAATTTCTAAGGGCTTTACTTTGGCAATGTGTTGCAGATCATCTTCGAGCACGCGCTGTTTCATGGCAACCTGCGCACGGATATCCAAGTGCTGCATGGTGCAACCGCCGCACACACCAAAGGCCTTGCATTTAGGCTCCGCTCTGAATACTGCAGGTTTAAGAATATCGAGGACCTTGGCTTTACTAAAGCGAGCCTTGTCTCGGGTAATGACGTAGGTGACCCTCTCAGTCGGCAGTGCACCTTGAATAAAAATGACCTTGCCGCCTTGGCCTTGAATAATTTCTTCCTCATTAGGGGCTAAACGGGCAATGCCTTGGGCATCTAAATCGAGTGCTTCAACTTGTATTGGCTCAGTCACGATGATATTGACTGGCTTCTCACCTCTACGCATCCGCAGTAAAACCTTGGAGGTACTCTTGCCACTGAGCGCCATTCGGCTCTTTGGCAGCTTTTTCTAAATAGGCTTTTACAAAAGCGATTTCTTCTTGGTACTCCGCCAATGAAAAGCCACCACGCAACAACTGAAAGCGGCAATACATGAGATAGGTATTGACCACATCAGTTTCGCAATAGCGCCGGATGTCATCAATCTTGCCATCTTGATAAGCAGGCCAGACTTGGCTGCCATCCATACCCATCTTGCCTGGAAAGCCACAAAGCTTTGCTAAACCATCCAAGGGTGCATTTGCACGGCCGTTAAATTTAGCCAGTAGATCCATCATGTCTAGGTGACGCATGTGATAACGACTAATGTAGTTATTCCATTTGAAATCTCGACTATCGGCTTCTTGGCTCTCACCCATCTCCCAGTAGCGTGGTGCTTGAATGTGATTGGCGAGCGCACGGTAATGCAGCACTGGCAAATCAAAGCCGCTGCCATTCCATGAGACTAATTGCGGTGTGTACTTTTCAATGAGATCAAAGAAAGCTTGAACTAAGACCTTTTCATCATCCTGCGGTGTTCCGAGGGTGCCTACCTTCAGTTGAGGCAAGCCCTCTTTCGTAGTTCTCCGAATCACACAAGAAATCGCAATAATCTTTTGTAGATATAAAGGTAAAAATTCACTACCTGTTTTGGCGGCACGCTCAGCCATGGCAGTGGCAGCTACTTCGGCATCACTCATGGTGGCTGGGTAGTCTTCTAGACGACGCAATCCCGCAACATCAGGAATGGTTTCAATATCAAATACCAGTACGGTGGCCATAGGCTTTTGCCAAACCCTTACTGTAAATACGGTGTTGGATTGACTGGCTTACCGTTAACGCGCAACTCAAAATGAAGCTTAGTCATGGTGCTGTCTGTATCACCCATCTCAGCAATCTTCTGGCCCTTACGCACGGTATCGCCCTCTTTCACCAAGAGCTTGCTATTGTGCGCGTAGGCTGTGAGATAAGTGTTGTCATGTTTGATGATGACTAAGTTTCCATAGCCCCGTAAGCTATTACCGGCATAAACCACCTTGCCATCAGAGGCTGCCAATATCGGCTCACCAACCTTGCCAGCGATATCAATGCCTTTGTTGGTCTCGTTAAATTCTGCAGTAACCTTGCCTTTTGCAGGCCAAGATAAACGAATGCCAGGTTCAGCAACAACGTCAGGCTTGCTGGATTCTGGTGCGGGTGTATCCACTTTGTCACTTGCAGGCTTCTTATCTGCAGTCTTGTCCGGGGCCTTTTCAGTTGCCTTAGCTACTTTTGATGCTGTTGGTGGCTTCACCAAAATCAAATCACCCACCTCAATGACATTCGGATTGAAGCTTGGGTTCAAAGCCGTATTCCACTGCGCAACATCTCGTGGTGCTTGACCATGATCTAAAGCAATGCGTGCCAAGGTGTCACCCTTCTTCACGCGATAGTAACCAGGAGGTGCTGGCTCTGAAGAACCAGTGCGGTCAATCACGTTTGCTGGCTTTGCTCTAGGAGTGGTGCTACAACCCACCATTAGAAAGCAGGAGGCAGCCAGAAGTGCGACTAGGCAACTTTTAAACAGGGTGTTTAGCATCGATATTGGCTTCATTCTGAATAGATCTCGCTTGATCTCACACTACCCCTGATTGTAAGGGGACAAAAAAGACCTCGTCCAGCACAGTTCTTTGATAGCGCTGGGAGCTCATCCGCTCGACCATGATGAGCTGCTGCTCTTTCTCATTTTTGGCAACTGGGGCAACCAAACGGCCGCCAATCGCCAATTGATCCAATAAAGCGTCTGGAATACCTAAACCTGCCGCGGCCAGAATGATCCCATCAAAGGGAGCGGCTTGGGGTAGACCCAAGATACCATCGCCATAAATGAGGCGCAGATTATTGATCCGAAAAGGACGCAATTTTGCTCTAGCCATATCGTGCAAAGGACGAATGCGCTCAATCGAGTACACCTCTTGTGCTAGCAAACTGAGTACCGCTGCTTGGTAACCGCAACCGGTACCAATCTCCAAGACCTTACCCAATGGATGACGTGGTTTATGTAATAGCTCAATCATGCGCGCTACTACCGATGGCTTAGAAATCGTTTGCTCATGACCGATCGGCAGTGCCGTATCTTCATAGGCTTGTGCATGTAAACCGGCATCCATAAATGCATGGCGCGGTACAGTGGCAATCGCTTCTAAAGTTTTACCGTGCTTTACACCGCTAGCATGTACTTTGGCTGCTAGTGCTTGGCGATAAGCGGCAAAACGCTCGACGGGTGCCTTCAACCGCGATCCCAGCCGTTTGCCCGCATCGCAGCTAAGCGAGCGTGATGACTTAAATCCAATTGCATTGGTGTAATCGAGATGCAGCCATCATCAATTGCATGAAAGTCAGTGCCTTCGGAGTTGTCCTTGACATGTCCTGCTGCACCAATCCAATAAATTTTCTCACCGCGCGGGCTATCTTGCACCACTACGGGTTGAGAGTGATGGCGATTACCCAAGCGGGTCACGCGCCAGCGATACAAATCTGCGTAAGGACGATTTGGAATGTTGACGTTAAGCAAAGTGGCAGTGCCTTCAGTGCGAGTCAAATTAGAAACGAGCATTTGTGCAACAACATCATGCGCAGCCTTGGCAGCATCTTCAATACGATTCCAACCCCGATCAATTTGAGAAAAGGCGATGCCGGGCACACCAAACATCACGCCCTCAATCGCAGCCGCGACTGTACCGGAATACAACACGTCCTCACCCATGTTCTCACCCTGATTGATACCAGAGATGACAAGGTCAGGTTTGTCATCTAAGAAACCGGTCATAGCCACATGGACACAGTCAGTCGGTGTACCGTTGATGAAGAAGAAACCATCACGCTCACCACCAGCCACTCGATGAATCGACAATGGTCTAGATAGCGTTAAAGAATTGGAGGCGCCGCTGTGATTTTGCTCTGGGGCAATCACAGTAATGCGACCTAAGGGTCGCACTGCGTTCACTAAAGCCAATAGGCCTGGAGCCAAATAGCCATCATCGTTGGAGATCAAAATATGCATCGTTCAATTATCCAATGATTTTGGATTAACCCCAGGAAATACTAGGACTCAAGCCGAACGATGCTCCCGCGAGCGGATCCAGGCGTAGAGCACTGGCAACACCAGCAATGTCAGCAAGGTAGTGGTGACCATACCACCCACAATCACCAGAGCCAATGGCCGCTGGGCTTCAGAGCCAATCGCATGCGAAATCGCTGCTGGCAAGAGGCCTAAGCCCGCCAACAATGCAGTCATCAATACCGGTCGCATCCGCAAGGAGGCACCCTCCACAATCGTATCTTTAATGCTGTGATGATCAGACTTGGCAAGTTTATTGATGTAGGAAATCAGAATCACCCCGTCCTGAATCGCAATACCAAAGAGCGATAGAAATCCAATGCCCGCAGAAATACTGAAGGTTTCGCCCGTGAGCAGCAGAATCAGAATGCCCCCAATTGCCGCAAATGGTACGTTCAACAAGACGATGAAGGCGTCACGGAAATTACCGAAGGCGCTGTAGAGCAACAATGCAATTGCGAGCAAGGTCAAAGGCACGATCATCATCAGCTTCTTCTGTGCCACTTTCATCTGATTAAACTGCCCATCCCAAGTAATGCGATAGCCGCTTGGTAAAGAGATGTTGGCATTCACCAATTTTTGCGCTTCGGTAACAGCACTACCCAGATCTCTACCCCGAACACTAAATTTAACGGCGATGTAGCGACGGCCAGATTCTCGATAGATGTAAAACGGTCCATCTGAGACAGCAACATTGGCCACCATCGATAAGGGTATGCGACTGCCATCAGGAGTATCAATTAAGAGTTCCTCGATGGAGTCGACCGTATTACGACTTTCTTTATTGAGACGGACAGCTAAACCAAACGTTTTCTCGTTTTCAAGAATATTGGTAATGGGTGCCCCACCAATCGAATAAGCTACTAGAGCCTGAATATCGCTGACGTTGATGCCAAAACGAGCACATTTCTCTCGGTTAATCTCGACGTTCAGGGTCGGCTGGCCCAACTCGGTGAAGATACCTTCATCTTTAATGCCGGGCACCTTACGCAACTGCTTAATCACATCCCGCGCTTGTCGATCGAGAATCTCTAAGTCAGTACCGAAAATTTTGACCGAGTTCTCGCCCTTCACTCCAGAGAGAGCCTCATTCACGTTATCTTGAATATATTGTGAGAAGGTATAGTCCAGTCCCGGTATTCCCTCAAGGTATTTTTCAAGGCGTTTCATCAACTGCTTTTTACCAGCACCAGCAGGCATATCTTCTGGTGACTTAAAGTAAATCCCATACTCTTGGTTGAATACACCAGTCGGGTCAGTACCGTCATCGGGACGACCAATCTGCACTGAAACATACTTCACTTCAGGATTGTTCTTGAATTCATTACGCAATTGATTGGCTAACTCAACCGAGTACTTCAAGTCCACGGTATTGGGTAGCGTTACCCGAATCCATAGATTATTTTCTTCCAGGGTAGGCAAGAACTCGGTACCAAGCTGTGTAGCACCCGCAATCGTTATCAACAACAAGCCTATCGCGGTCATGAGAACTTGCTTTGGCCTATCCACCAGGTAACGTAATAATTTTTTATAGCGTACCAATAGGTTATCAACAAATTTGGGTGGATGATGCTCTTCACCTTCCTTAAAGATGTAGGAGATCATGACTGGTACGAAGGTCAGACTCAAGATAATGGAGGCCAACAAAGCAAAGCCCATGGTAAATGCCATCGGTCGGAAAATAATTCCTTCTACGCCACCCATTAAAAAGAGTGGTGAGTAAGCAGTAATGATGATGCCGGTAGAGAACACCATGGCACGTTGCACTTCACTCGTACCGAGCACAATACTTTGATTGAGTTTGGTGCGTCTTTCCTCAAGGTGGCGCATGACGTTTTCCATCACGATCACCGCAGCATCCACGATCACCCCAAAGTCGATTGCCCCCAAAGAAATCAGGTTGGCTGGGACCTTAAATTGATCCATATTGAAGAAGGAAACGCATAAGGCTAACGGAATCACTGCAGCAACCACAGCTGCCGCCTTGAAATTTCCCAAGAAGATATACAGAATGATCAACACTAAGGAGATACCAAAAAACAGTGTGTGCTTCACTGTCTCTAAAGTGATATCCAGCAGTACTTGGCGATCATAAAACGGGAAGATATCAATACCTGGTGGCAAGATAGAGACGTTAATCTCTTTAATCTTTTCTTTAACGCGATCGAGCACTTCAGAGGCATTCTCACCCCGTTTCAGGAGAACTACGCCCTCCACTGCATCGGGATTGTTTTGATACTGAAACATCCCTTGACGCAATGCATTACCAACCACTACATCTGCAACATCGCCTACGCGGACGGCAACACCATTATTGACCGCAAGCACAATACGCTTAATGTCATCAACGTTTTGTAATAAGCCTACGCCGCGTACCACTAACTGTTGTTCACCAACAGGTAAAAGACCGCCACCCACGTTAATGTTGGAGTTGGTTACCGCATCAACCAATTGCTGTAAGGTGACATTTTTCGCCTGTAAGCTACCCGGTTTAATAATGATTTGATATTGGCGAGTCTTACCGCCAAAAGAGGAGATATCCGGCACACCTGGAATATGCTTTAACTCTTTGTAAATCTCATAATCTTGTAAGGTCTTGAGTGCCATCGGAGAGGCATACTCACTTTGCAAGACGTAACGCATGATCTCACCCGTTGCATCAGAGTCTGGACTCATCGCAATGGTGGCACCCATTGGCAGGTTCAAATTGTTCAGCGAACTATTGATCAACTGACGGGCTTTAAAGTTGTCTTCACCGTCTTTAAACTTCACTGTCACTACTGACAAACCAAATAGCGATACAGAGCGGAATGCTTGCACCCCGGCAATGCCCGCCAAGGCATTCTCGACGGGAATGGTGATTTGTTGCTCAATCTGTGCCGTACTTGCACCAGGCCACTGAGCAATAGCTTGCACTGTTAATGGGGCAACTCCAGGATAAGCCTGCAAAGGGAGTTTTAAGAAGCTATGAATACCGGCTATCAATAGGCAAATCGCCAACAAAATAATCAGCAGGCGTCGGCGCAGGACGGTATTGATATTCATGAAAAAACCTTAGTCTTCTTCACGTAAGAAGCGTTGGTTTAGCAAGGTAGCGCCTTTAGTGACGACAGTTTGGTGCGCCTCTAAACCATCGGTTACAGCAAATTCATTTGCATTTAAAGCAAAGCCATAGATTGGACGGCGACTAAATGAAGTATCGCCAGTTTTAATAATGGCGTAACGGATATTTCTTCCCTGAATCACAGCAGATGTCGGAATAACCACCGCTTCGGTTTTGCCAATCTCCAGAGTACCGCTCACAAACATCTCAGGCTTGAGCAGACCATCGCTGTTATCAATCTCGCAACGCACCACTAGAGCGTGGGTGACCGGGTCAATAGCAGCACCAACATAATTGGCTTTAGCAATAAATTCACGATCGGGATAGGACTCCACTTTGAGACGGAAGGTATCCCCTACTTTGATCTTCCCAACATCTTGCTCGTACACATTGCCTAAAAACCAGAGGTTCTTCGGATCGGCAATGGTGGCCAAAATATCGCCGGTATTGAGATAAGCGCCTGGATCAACCGCACGCTTAATGACTACACCATCAATTGGTGCCCGAATCGGAAAGGTTGGGGAGGCTTGACCAGTAGAGCGCAGGCGATTGATATCTTCATTGCTCGCCCCGAGCACACGCAAATGGTTTGCTGCCGCCTCTGCCGTGGACTGTGCGTCTTGATACAAGCCGCTGACTTGATTCTTTTGCAAAGCAGCAACCATCTTGGAGGAAAGAATAAATTCAGTTTGCGCAGAAACATAATCAGGACTGAAGTAATCGGCTAAGGCTTGCCCTGTTTTGACGATGGCACCGTCAAAAGCATAGATCCGCTCTACTCGACCTGGCGCTCTTGCAGAGATGACTTTTAAGCGCTCTGCATTGAACGCTAAGCGGCCAGGCACAGATAAATACATTGGTGCAGAACCTTCTGCAGTTTGCATAAATTCAAAGTTATCGGGCGATAAAACAACTCCCGGTAAATTGATATTGATAATGCCGTTTTTTTCTACATCAATCACTTTCTTCGAGGCACTGGTATCCGGTGCAGGAGGCGCAATCATCTTGCCAATATTCACCCCAAGGATCAGAGCGATGATTAAATAAGAAACCAGACGAAAACGGGGTTGAGCCCAGTACTTTCTTGCCAAGCCATCAACATGACGATAGAAGTGCATGCCCTTCTCGCGCAAAGTATGCGCAAGGGGTTGGAGCTTTTCTAGATAGGGCTTCAGTTTGTCTAAGTATTTTTTGAACATATGCCTATGACCTAATCAATGGGATCTTTGCCAGCCGCAGCAAATAGATTTGCCTTGGATTGCAATAAATTACTTTGGGCAATTGCGAGCTGAATTTCTAGGCTACGCAATTGCACTTGTGCTGTTAATAAATCCGTAAAGCCTGCGCCGTTAGAGGCATATTGAGCGAGGGCAACGCGATAAGCCGCTTCAGCCTGAGGAACTTGGCGATCTTTTAAGAACTCGGTATAGCGCTTGGCTTGCTCATATGCAGCATAAGCAGTGCCAACACCCAGAATCACTTGCTGACGATTAGAGATATCGGTAGCCTCAGCAGCCGATTTAGTACGCATCGCCTGCTCTACCCCATAGCGCTCTTTGGTAAAGAAGTACAAAGGAATCACTAAGTCCACTTCAAACTGATAGTAAGCAGCGCCATTATTAGAGGTAAATGGTCCACGGGGAGTGTAAGAGCTCGCCACCACCTGAAAGTCAGGCAAGTAGGCAGTTTTCGCAAGCGTTACCCCTTTTTTGGCAGCTTCTAATTGCAAACCAGAGCTTTTGAGTACTGGGTGGGCGCCTTCAGCGTAGTTCTCTAACTCGATTAAGGTAGGTACCTGCGTTGCACGTAAGCCATGATCAGATGCAAGGATGAGCTTATCGCGTGGATCACGGCCAATCAGGGCATTGATATTTTTATAGGCAACCGTTAATTGTTTCTCAAGAATGAACTTGTCAGACTCAGCAGAGCTTTGGGCTACTTGAGCATTCAGATACTCAACGTAAGCGGCCGCATGGTTTGAGTAACGCGCCTTGGCGATGTTTTTAATCAGCTCAGTACGAATAACGGTGTCACTTAGTACTTGTAATTGGCGTTGTGCAGACAAGGTGCTGAAGTACAAGGTTGATAACTGTGCGCCGAGCTGAAGATAGAGATTCTCATTCTGGGCTTGCAATGCTTCTGCGCCCTTGTCCGCGATGTCGGAAGCGAGTGATTTCTTACCCGGAAACTTAATCGGCTGAGCAAATGAGTAGCCACTGTTACCAGCGGGGTTAGTACCCGCAGTTCCTAATGCAAATGCTGAGCCCACAGGCATGCCAGACCAAATCAAACCGACTTGTGGATTGTCGGGTGCAGCAATTTGTGGAACCGTTGCTTTTGCTGCTAAGTAGGTTTCACGTGCAGCAATGAGTTGCGGGTTATTACTACGAAGCTCATTCCACAACTGACGTAAGTCAAAAGTGTTGGGGCTGGTTTTTTGATTAATCGTTTTTGAATCAGCCAGCAGTCTTCTGTCTGGTGGGCTTTTTGGCAAATACGATTCGGTAGTCGGCGGAGCAGTCACCGCATCGCTACCAGTCAGCACCTGAACAGACCCCACTCCGCTTTGCGCGAGGGATTGAACAGCATATGCACAACAAAAACTGAAAGCAAGTACCCGAACAGAAAAACCTGTCACAGAAGAATGGCCACTGTTGTTTTTATTGCTTTTTATCAAAGGTAACTCTAATCGGTAAAGACGATGTATTTATCAAAAAACATCTAATTGGAATAATAGGCCGATTATAGGGTACAAGGCAAAAAAGTAAGTATTTTGACAATCCCTATCTATCTGATTCTAAAGGGATTAAGGACTTATCAACCGTTCTATACCGCACTGATTTTGGCTGCGGCGAACCTACATCTCAATATGCGCCCGAATACCAAAGAAATTGACTGGGCCGCGTGCTGAGTTGTAAGCGGGGTTAGCAATGCGCTGATAGTCCGCAGAAAGATAGAGATCCTTATAGACCTTAGCACTGTAATAGGTCTCCAAAATTTGTTCGGTTTTGTAGCTTAACTTGCCATCACCAATAAACGCGGTCATACCGCCCTGCTGCAAATAAGTAATTTGCGATGCAGAAATACCGTTCACGGCAAAGCCCAGACCCACGGTGTCACCTGGCCTTGACCAAGAGGATCCTTTGATACTCAAGCCACCCGAAAGCGACTTACTAATATCGAGCGTTTGGGTCTCTGTAGTTCCTGGGTTCCAGCTCCAACGACCAAACACACCAATATCATCATTGATCGCTTGCTCCACATTCAAACCATAACCCCAAGAATTTGTCGCTGCTTGGCGCACATTGACAATATTCGGCGGTGGTGAATTGGTTTGCTGAGCCAAGTTGATCGCGTTTTGGTAATTACCCATAAAAGCACGCTGTTGATAAAACAAACCTCTCACGGCACCCGGTTGACCCCACAGTTCATGTGAACGAGTAAGCTCGACTTGGTTGCTGTAATCTTTCGACAGCGTGTAGTCCAATTGAGCGGTATTGGGCACGGTTGGCATCGCCAATCGTGCGAACTTCAAGATGTAATTGTCTTGATACCACTCGACTACACCACCGTAGGTATAGCCTTTGGTGTCCGCCGCGTAGCCATAGGCGCCCATCGAGAAAATCGCAAAGTTCTGAAACTGTGTGCGGCCATCATGGCTATAGGTATTGTCATCAAAGAAATCTAAGGTGGCAAATTTACCGTAGCTCACCACAATACGATTCTTATCCAAGTTGCCTGCCAATTGATTGGCTTCACCTTCAATATGCTCTTTACCGCCACCTAAGCCAAAGGTCTGGCGTAAAAATGCACGTGCTGTGAAGTAAGTTGGCGGAGCATACGCACCCTTTTGTAATTCTCCATTCTGAAAGCCACCCAAACCAGTCAACTGGCCACCGAATGGAGTACCTTCAAACATCTCGCCGTTCCAGTAAACCTCAGCCCCTTCCCACAGGCGAGTACCAACAAATGCGGTTGCGCTCAAAGAGTAACTCTTACTGCCGCTACCTTCAGATTTATTTAAGAGACTGTTCTCTCCATAGTAAGGAGAGTTGAAATTATTTTTCTGTTGCGCAATGTAAGTTGCTTGTCCATGAATGCTCCACTGCTCAGTCTCGCCCGATACTGCTACTTGACTATCAACAATCGGCTCATCGCTCACCGGCGAGACTGCTTTTGCCACAGGTGAGAAGATGCTTGCCATCAACGCCACTAGCAAGGCAATCGCAAATAAGCGCTTACCTTGCAATACAACAGTGGCGGAATGTTGAACAGTAGCTGGCATAGGAAATTCTAAAAGTGATAGGATTGTAAATGATAATGAATCTCATTTACTAGAATTGCTGGTATCTGTGATATTCCAGCTCATTTGGACCCAAAAAAACGGGTTTAGGGCAAGAAAAGATGCTCTTGAATGAGCACTGAAGAATATTCATGAAGAGCCATTGCGATGGAAATCTACAACACTAAGTCAGTTTTGTGACGTGGTCATGAACCCAACAAACTAGGCTCGTTGAAACTCTTAACGTCGATCGAGCAACGCTCTAGCGAGGGTGCCCGCATCAACATATTCGAGCTCACCCCCTACCGGAATACCCCTTGCGATACGAGTAACTTTAATGCCCTTCGCCTTGAGTACCTCACCAATGTAATGGGCAGTTGCCTCGCCTTCGCTGGTGAAATTCGTGGCTAACACCACTTCCCGAATCGGAATACCGGTATCCGGATTTTCAATGCGCGTCAGCAAACGATCAAAATGAATTTCATTTGGGCCCATGCCATCGAGTGGCGAGAGACGGCCCATGAGCACAAAGTAATTCCCTTTAAAGCTCAGCGTCTGTTCCACCATCACTTGATCAGCGGGCGTTTCGACAATACAGAGCAGTGATGGATCACGGCGCTCATCAGCGCATGTGCTACAAATTTGGGTTTCAGAAAACGTATTACAACGTGCGCAGTGACCTACAGTCTCAACTGCTTCACCTAAGGATTGGGCAAGTACTGCTGCGCCATTACGATCATGTTGCAATAAATAGAAGGCCATGCGCTGCGCAGACTTGGGCCCTACTCCAGGCAAGACGCGCAAGGCCTCGATCAATCGACCCAGAGCATCTACCGGTGCTTCATGACGTGCCATGAATTAAAACGGCAACTTAAAGCCAGGGGGCATTGGCATCCCTGCCGTGGCACCCGACATGACTTGCGCGCTTGCTGCCTCTACTTGCTTAAAAGCATCTGTATAAGCAGTGACGATTAAGTCTTCCAACATCTCGCGATCGTCCATTGCGCCTGGCTCAATCTGGACACGCTTCATTTCGTATTTACCAGAGATGGTGACTTTGACTAAGCCAGCAGCTTGGCCAGTAACTTCAAGGGCAGCCAATTGCTCTTGCGCTACCTTCATCTTCTCTTGCATCTGCTGAGCCTGTTTCATGAGGCCAGCAAGTCCACCTTTCATCATCGCTTTATTCCTTAGTGCTTATGAGTATTGCTATTTAAATTAAAGAGCTTGTATTAGAGTGAGCGCATTACAAGGGTTTAACTGAACCACCAACCACTTTGGCACCAAACTCTTTTTCGAGTTGCTGAATAAAGGGGTCAGCTGCAATCATTTGCTCAGCGTTCATTCTTTTCTCTTGATGAATCTGTGCATCCACCTTAGCAACCGTCTTGCCTTCGACTTCACCCTTTTCAATCACGATCTTCACTGGCTTACCAAAGTGCGCAGTAAGAGCATCAGCCAAGCGGGCAATCGATGCTTCAGAAGCCAACTGCGGCATTGGCGTCACAATGGTGGCGCGCACTCCAGTGGCAGAATCATTCCAATCTTGTAGCTCAGTCTGAAAAGCCAATTGCTGCACCATGCCCTTCACAGGTAATTGACGCATCAAGCCATGCCAATCTGGACGATCTGCTGCGCTGGCAGCAGGTGCGGGAGCTGGGGCAGGCGCTGGGACTGGAACTGCAGCCTTCACTGGTGCAGCTGCTGCAGGTGCTGCAGTTCTGGCTGCTGATGCAGTAGATGAAGGTCTAGCAGTATTGGCTGGTGGTGCTGAAGGTGTTGGAGCAGAACCGCTGCCTCCGTTGCCACCAGTGCCTGCTGGGCGGAAGGCCAACATGCGTAGCAAGGTCATCGCAAAGCCGGTTTGTTCATCGGGTGCGAGTGATAAATCAGGACGGCTGGTAATCGTAATTTGATAGAAGAGTTGCGCTTCTTCTTTGGTGAGTTGCGTAGCTAGGCGACGAATCTCTCCTGCTTCTGGCCAATCCTCTAATACAGACTCTGGCACAACTTGTGCTGCTGCAATCTTTTGCAAGAGGCTGGAGAGGTCTTGCAATGCTAGTGAGAAAGACATGCTGCGCTCACCCATTTCATTTGCGACCGCTAAAAGGCTTGCGCCATCTTTGGCAATGAGGCAATCCAGAATACGAATGAGATACGCATCATCGAGTGTGCCAAGCATGCCGCGTACTGACTCTTCAGTTACCTTACCTGCAGCATAAGCAATTGCTTGATCTGTCAGAGAGAGTGCATCACGCATTGAGCCTTGGGCTGCTTTAGCCAGTACCCGTAGTGCATTGACTTCGTAGCCAACTGTTTCAGCAGCAAGGACTTTTTCAAGATGCTCAACGATGAGCGGTACGGGCATTTGCTTGAGGTTGAACTGCAAGCAACGGGACAAAATAGTGACGGGGATCTTTTGGGGATCCGTTGTCGCTAGAATAAATTTGACGTGCTCTGGAGGCTCTTCCAATGTTTTGAGCATGGCATTAAAGGCATGATTGGTGAGCATGTGCACCTCGTCAATCATGTAAACCTTGTAACGTGCATTGCTGGGTGCGTAAGCCGCTTTTTCTAGTAAGGCAGCAATATCATCAACACCACGATTACTGGCAGCATCCATCTCAATGTAATCAACAAAACGACCAGCATCAATTTCCATACAAGCTGGGCATTTACCGCAAGGTTCAGAAGTCATCTTGCCTGAGCCATCAGCGCCAGTGCAATTGAGCGCTTTGGCCATAATGCGGGCAATGGTGGTCTTACCTACCCCACGCGTACCGGTAAAGAGCCAGGCATGATGCAAACGACCTTGATCTAGAGCATGCGTTAAGGCTTTAACCACATGGTCTTGTCCTACTAGCGCAGAGAATGTTTTAGGGCGCCACGAACGGGCTAATGCTAAGGCAGTCATGTCTTACATTCTAACAAGCTAAAATGGAAGTGGATGGGCCTCCCCGCATGGTGGGTTGGATAACCTGGTCAGGTCGGGAACGAAGCAGCCAAACCCAATTTCTGCCAGTGCCGGGGGTTTGGCTCATCCACCCTTCTTCCCATATATAAGCACTGAAAATGGACTGATTTAGAAGATTTTCAGCATCCTCAGAATTCCCGAAATCATCCAAATGATTGCCAAAACTAGAACAGTGCGGGCATCTAAATGAATCTTAAATAGCTGTAATCGCCTGTGGGAACACTCAATAGAAACTCGCAAAGCTAATCTCCTCTATATATAAGAGTTCAGCGTAGAGGATTGAGATGATGATGGGTAGTGATTAAGGCTGAATTGAGTGTAGGAAAGCATAACGCTCTCCTAGGCCCAAGAATAAATAAGGGAATAAGGAGTCCGTGATTTCCTTATTCCCCGAAAAAACCTGCTACAGCAATATGTTTTTTAGACTTATCTCTTAAATCCCCGAGTGGGACTTGCGATTAAATGCCTGTTTTGTGGCACTTTCATGACGCTTGGTGTTCTTCAGCACTGCACAGTACGACAGCACCATAATTGCTGCCAATGAGATGCCATTAAAGTTATTTAGTATGTCCATTTGCTTCTCCTTTGTATGTCGTTGGGGTTCTTTTATCTAGCTACCGGTAATTCATCCCACTGCGTGGTGTAGTTAGGTGATTTATTGCCTGAGCGCATTTGCCAGGCTTGTTTAGTTCTGTTGGTACCTGCAGCTGCCGATTTGATGGCGGTATTACCAAAACGGTTATTGATTTCATCCACAGCTTTCATGAGCTTGGCTGATTTGCCTCTGCTCTCGACATCATCAAAGAGTGATTGCTGCATGGTGGGCTTATCACTGATGAGGTTCAGAATCACGCCTGCCTTCTTATATCGAAAGTTAGCTTGATAAATTTGCTTCAGACCTGCTAAGGCTGCATTAGTTAATGTCAGCGTGTTATCTGTTGGATTAGCCAGTGGAATGGTGACGCTTTGATGATGCTGCGGTTCATTTTGCTTAAACGGATTCGTCTGAATAAATACCGTGAGTGCACCCGTAGTGCTGTTTTGCGTTCTGAGCTTTTCAGCTGCGCGGGCGACATGGGTAGCAACGGACTCAGCAAGCTCTATCTGACTGGTGACCAACTTGCCAAAGCTGCGTGAGGCAATGATTTGTTGTTTGGCTGGCGCCACTTCCTCAAGCTGCAAGCAAGAGATGCCGCGTAACTCATAGCAAAGGCGCTCCATCACGACGCCAAATTGCTGACGTATCGCTTGGGGCGAGGCCTGCAAGAGATCGAATACGCTCTGAATATGTTGAGCTTTGAGTTTTTTAGCAATTTGTCTACCAACACCCCATACTTCACCTACTTCAGTCTCGCTCATCCATTGATAGAGCTCTGGTTTAGCCATGGCATTGACATCGCAGACTCCAGCAAACTGTTTGTGTTTCTTAGCTAAGTGATTAGCCAGCTTCGCTAAGGTCTTGCTAGCACCAATGCCCACGCAGACTGGCAAGCCCGTTGTGTCTTTTACTTGCTGCTTGATGGTTTTCCCAAGCTCAATGGTGTTTGCGTATTGCTTCAGTACCGTCTCGATTTGTAAAAAGCTCTCATCGATGCTGTAGACCTCAAGATTGGGGGTGAAGCTTCTCAGCACTTGTACGACACGACTACTCATATCGCCATATAAGGTGTAATTAGATGAGTAGGCTTTAATGCCATGCTTCTTTGCCAAGGCCTCCATCTGAAACCAAGGGGTACCCATCTTCACGCCCAAGGTTTTTACTTCGGCAC
Organism: Polynucleobacter sp. MWH-Creno-3A4; assembly: GCF_018881885.1. Classification (NCBI taxonomy): domain Bacteria; kingdom Pseudomonadati; phylum Pseudomonadota; class Betaproteobacteria; order Burkholderiales; family Burkholderiaceae; genus Polynucleobacter; species Polynucleobacter sp. MWH-Creno-3A4. The sequence continues at coordinate 1,289,368 of NZ_JACXSA010000001.1, read as the reverse complement.
TGCGCGCCACTGCGCAACCATCATTATTCGAGAGCACGACCATCGGCACCGCTTCTAACTTGGGCTGAAAGACGCGCTCACAAGAAACGTAGAAGTTATTAACATCTACTAAAGCGAATAAAGCGTTTGAAGAAGACATGCTCATCACCTGCTCTCCTTCTGATATCTCGTGCTGGCATTGCTGTACTTGCGCACTACGCCAACGACGACGCCCCAGATTTGCAACTCACTACCCTCGTTAAAGGTGATGGGTTGGTAGCTAGGATTTTCTGGTTGTAGTTCGATGCGACCACGTAATTGATAAAGCCGCTTGATGGTGTACTCACCATCCACTACCGCTACGACGATATCTTTGTGTTTTGGCTTCAGGGCCTTATCCACCACCACTTTGTCACCATCACAAATGCCGGCGCCAAGCATGGAGTCGCCCTTCACGGTGAACATGAAGGTAGCGGGTTTGTTCTGCACCAAGTAATGATTCAGGTCTAAGCCCTCTTCAGCGTAATCTGCCGCTGGACTGGGGAACCCAGCCGAAATCCGATGGCTTAATAGCGTGGTCTCATAAGGGGCGAAATGCGCCGCCAAGGCCTGTGGTGCCTGGCTTAGGTTCACGATGGTGGTCTGGGTTTGTTGCGTCATAGTCATTAATATACTGTATGTTTATACAGTATATATAAAAACCGCAAAAATGAGGTCTATTTTGTTGTTTTGGGACTATTTGCCTAAACTTTAGGCAACAAAAAACCACCCGAAGGTGGTCTAGTACTGCCCTCTTATCCTTTTTGTTTGTTCAACAAAAAGCAAACGCCAGGATGGCTGGGTCATCTAAAAAGGCATTTGACAGATAAATGCTGGCGCGGTAAATCCAAGGCTGCACAAGTTCTACTAGTTCAATGAGGGGCGGGCGTTCCATGATTTGATAATAGTGCTTTATTTAACATTCTAGTGGACTTTTCTGAGAATTCCCATAATTTTTGTAGTTATATTAATTCATTGATGTTATGATTTAACGTAACTACAATATTTCCGATGAAATTCACTTATGATTCGGCAAAAAATGATTCAAATCTCAGAAAACATGGCCTACCCCTCTCAGATGCAAGTCTGCTTGATTGGAATACAGCCTTAAGCTGGATCGATGAAAGAAAGAATTACGGTGAAGAAAGATGCATTGCCTTGGCCGCAATGCATGAACGTCTGTATTGCGTAGTTTATGTTGAGTCGAAAGCAACGATGAGAATCATCAGTTTACGAAAAGCAAATAACCGTGAGATGAAGATCTATGAAGAAGAAACTAATTAGGCTGAGTGCCGAAGAAGATGCTGCAGTTACAAAAGCGGCGATGTCAGATCCAGATAGCCTTCCATTTACCGATGAAGAGTGGGAGAAAATCAGACCTAGACTAGTTCGTGGTCGTGGTAGACCCTTGGGTAGCGGAGTCAAAGAGCAAGTTACTCTCAGAATTGATAAAGATGTTTTAGACTTTTATAAGTCTAAAGGTGAAGGCTGGCAAACATTTATCAACCAAGTGCTTGGCGAAGTAAAAAGAGAATCGAAATCCATCTCGACCGTTGAAAAGAAGCTCAATAAAGGCGCTTTGATCACTAACAAGTTCAAAGCTGCTGCTTAAGCACTTACTTCACTTCGACGATCTCGCCTTCAGCAGAGATCAAGTACGCCTTGTACGGCTTATCTCCTCTGATGCGGGTGAGTTCAGCCCGATAGTTTTGGAGTTGCTTGCGATATTGTTCGTATTTGTCACTACCGACTTTAGGAATAGTGAGCTTGTAATCAATGATGACGAGGTGATCATCAAACTCCACTAGACGGTCCATGCGATAGCTCTTGCCAGCTTCACTAGCAATATCGAGCTCATTCCAAGCTTGCAGCCATTCGCCTGATGTGAGATAGCGTTTGAGCTCTGGAGTATCTAAGACTGTTTTAGTGCGAGTGAGCAATGTTTTCGCATGCTCTTGATCTACGCCTAACCAATTGATGAGTTCTTGCTCACTTGGGATGGGCGGCTTTGTTTGATTGCTAGAGTCTGGAGTCAGGAACTCCAATAGCTTATGAAAGTTCGTGCCCTCTTCCAGAATTTCTGGATCGGGTTCGGTTGCTGCGGGCGCACTAGCTTGCACAGTGGTGCCATTTTCAATATCCAGCAACTGCTGTTGATGGCTAAGCTTTGCTGGCTCCCATGCAATCTGAAAATCTTCAATGCTAAAGATATCAGAAGCCACATCTTTAATTGGAGCGCTTGCTTTTGCTACGCTTTGATTTTTTGACTGCTCTGCTTTATCACCACTATCCTCAATCCACTCTAAAGTAGGCAGCTTGCCAAACTGTACCCTGGCATACCAAGATTTTGGATCTAGACCAGTCGGATTATTGGTAGTGGGCTCTTTTGCTACTCCGCTAATCCATAAGCCTTGCTTGGCACGGGTCATTGCGACATAGAGCAAGTTCCAGTTCTCATTCTGACTAATGAGCTCTTCCTCTTCCCGAATGTGACTGCGCGGTGAAGTTAAGCTGGCCTTGGTATACATCGATAGGTGTGATGGACTGCGCTCATTGGGTGACCACTCTAGTAAAACGCCAGAATGATCAGAAGCGCCCACCGTATGATTAGCATCCAAAATGATCACAAAGGGAGACTCCAATCCTTTGGCGCCATGAATCGTCATCAGACGTACGCGCTTATGCTTATCTTCCTCTGACATCTCACTATCCTCATCGACTTCTGCGAGCTCGATATCGGATTCTGCCTCTACATCGCCTTCGTCTGGAGTTTCATCATCATCGCTGCGACGCATGGCATTGATCTCATCAATAAAGTGACTCAAACTAGGATAACGGCCACCATCTTGATTGAGAGAAAGCTCCAAAAAGGCATCGAGGTTAGCGATGACCTGCGCACGAGCCAAAGGCTGCGCACTACTTGCATACGCCACACGTAAATTACTCTCTTGATAAACTTGATCTAATAGGTCATGCACTGGCAAACGCTCTGCCAATACCCGCCAATGCTCTAAAAAGCGGGCTGCTCTTTGCGCAAAGGCATCTGGACTATCTTGTAGAACATCCCACCAAGATCGATATTGTGGATGATTCGCCTTGGCAATACTGAGGCATTGCATTTGCTGATCAGTAAAGCCAAAGATGGGGCTGCGTAGTACTTGCGCGAGGGGTAAATCATGGCGCGGTGACAACAACACAGTCAGTAATGCAATTAAATCGTCAATCTCAAGAGTATTCAGCAGTCCACCCAGTCTAGAACTGTCATAGGCTAGATCCGCTTCTCGCAAAGCCCTTTCAAACTGCGGTAAATATTTACGGCGCTTCACTAGCAATAGAAAATCACTTTCTCTAGCGGGACGCCAAAACTTACGACCCTCTTCTTCATCAATCACCTGCTGTGTTGCCATGACTTGATGAATCAATCGACTAATCGCCTGGCCTTCTGCATAGCGCTGGGTTGCTGCCACGGTTTGATTGACATCGGTGATCGGTGCATCAAAGGCATTACCCTCTCGCGGCGCCAACTCTTCTTTGACGTATGGCACTAACGGTAAGAGCGCTGCCTCACCTTCTTTGGCATAGGGCGCATTTGGCAAGCCCTCAAATAATGGCTCCCACAAAGTATCTTGCTCATGGAACTCATACGTAGGCGGCAATTGCGATGGCGCAAAGGTCTCGTTCACTGCGGTATTAATTTTGGGCGCATTGCGGCGTGTAGTGTCTTGGTCTAGTGCTACCGCACCCATCTCTGACTGTAAAAACGCTTTGGCACTGGCAAACAAACGGGGGTCTGCTCTGCGAAAGCGGTAAATAGATTGCTTAGGATCGCCCACAATAAAGACACTCGGCTTATCTTTGGCTTGGCCATAAGCCTCAAACCATGAACGCAAAATTTGCCACTGCAATGGATTCGTATCCTGAAACTCATCTACTAGAATATGTTTGTATCTAGCATCCAGTCGTGCCTGCAAATAGGCTGCATTAGCGTAGTCGGCCATCAATTTACTGACACCGATTTCTAAATCATCAAAGTCACGCACGCGCATGGCTTCTTTTGCTGCAGCTGCATGATCCATCATGCGCTCACTCATGGCAAACCATGCCAGATTGAGTTCATAGATATCTTTTTCTGCTTGCCAAGCGAGGTACTCTACAAATGCTTGTGCCCAAGCTTGTTTGTAGGCCACGTGATCATCTTGCAGATGTGCTTGGCCTTCAGCTTTGAGGTATTCCTGAACCGCGCTTAGGGCTCGGTTGGTGTTATCGCGTGGCTCACCATCACCATTTAAAAAGACTGTTTGCAAGGTCGCAGCGATTTCCATCACATCACCACCCCTCTGCATGCACTCGAGTGCATTGACTAATTGAGGGACAAAAGCCAACTCTTGCTTGCTGCTATGCGCAAAGCAGCGTACTAAAAACTCGAGGTTTGCTCTAGCAGTAGGTGCATTCCACATCCGCAGCAATGGATTTTCTAGATGAAGTCTCGGTAAGAATTGCTGGAAGTGCTCTATCGGGGTAACAGCCTGCTTCTTGCATGCCTCAACAAAGAAAGTCCAGGCACCTCTTTGCTTCATCAGGCCGTAATTGCCCATCAAGAATTTCTCGGTATTGCTTGCACCCAACTGTTTCAGCAAAATGTCATAGTGCGCCCTCAGATCCGGTGGCAGGTCACCCCACCAATCATCTAAGCACTCTTCTAAGAGTCTTTTGCCGTCTTCTCGCAAACTAAAGCCAGGCTGCACTTCTGCTGAGACCGGAGCTGCGTTTAATAATCTGCCAAACCAGCCATGGAAGGTATCAATCACAATCGACTGGGGGCTTGCGAGCACTTTGCCATAAAGCCCTTTAGCTTGGGGCAGTAATGCTTTAGCCTCGTTATTGTCTAAACCTCTTTTGCACAATTCTTCTATGAGCGCTATATCACTCATAGTTGAAAATTGCTCGAGCAAACTGTAAAGCCGATCACGCATTTCTTGGGCAGCTTTGCGTGTAAAGGTTAATGCCAGAATTTCTGATGGCTTAGCACCCGCAAGCAAGAGTCGAATCATGCGTGCGACCAATAACCAAGTTTTGCCACTGCCCGCACAGGCAGAAACAATCACCGATTTATTCGGGTCACAGGCGATGGCATTATTAAACTGCTTCACCACATCCCCTTTCTGCAAATTCCTCTTGCTTCACAGTATTTGCAGACACCATCTGGTGCAAATGCCGTCATAGGTTTTCTGGACCACAGGTTTTGCATGTCTACGGTAATTTGCTGATCAAACTGAGGCATTAATTGAGAAACATCTTCGATCTCTAGTGCTCTCTGTAGTTTTTTATCGCGCTTGATATCCACTTTGAGTGATATCCACTGGGCATGATCGACCTGGCGCCCCTGCAGATGGGCGCTGGTGGGGCTTTCATTGGCGGCGCGAGCATAGATGAGTAGCTGTGGGTCATCCAGGACATGCTCGGCCCGCTTTTTAATCTTGGCCATAGACTGATTTTTGTAATCAATCACTTCTGCTTGTTCTGGGTTCTGAAGATTGATGTCAAAACGATCGGCGCGCCCTTCAATACGAATAATGCGATGTTCGCCATCAAGGCCAACAAAATGCAGATCAAATCCAACCTTATGCTCTGCATTGTGATAACGCCAGCCTTGACTCTCTCTTTGCAGTTGCCAGGCGACAAAACTCGGGATTTGTTTTTGCCAATCTCGTAAGGTACCTAGTACTCTGCTATCACCCTCAATCATGCGCTTAAATTCTTTTTCAGAAATTGCCGATAACTCATGCTCCATCCATGCACGCCGCGCGGACATGTTATCAACGATGGGTGAACCCGCTTTTTGTTCTTCAGTCTTGAGTGCCTGATAAAAATTGCGTAGCAAAGCATGCAAAGATTGCCCCGCTAATGAAGCATCAAAGCCGTCTTCAAATGTTTTGGCTTCTCTTAGACCCAAGAGACTGCGCACATAGTATTTATAGGGGCAATCTCTCAAGGCCTTGTAGGCACTGGGACTCACGGAAAGTGGCAAAGGCAAATCCCGCTCTAGGCTGGCAACTGCCTGCTCAACAGGTTTAGCTAGGCCACTATACGCATCTGGTTTAGCAAGGTTTACCTTCCAAGCAGGTAACTGGATTTGTAAGCGCTGTATCCAGGCTGAAGGTCTGAGTGGTTCACCATTTTTACTTTTACTTTGCCAAAGCAAATCGACATTGGCACAACTGATTAAGAGTTGCGAGAAATCGCGTGCTTGTTGTACATACTGCGCATTGATCGTTGAAGTTTTCAGTAGACGATTTAATGCATCTGAGAAAAATAATGGTGGCTCTGAGAACGCCGGCAATTGTTGCTCATCACAACCGATGACTACCACTGCATCAAACGTTCTTAAGCGGGTTGAGCTCAGCGGCAAGATGCTCAGGTTTGCTTTTGCTTCTTTACCCGCCTCTTCATAAGAGGCATCTTCCAGCGCAGATTTAATCAGGCTAATCCACTCCGGCAGGCGCATAGCTACCCTTTGATAATCACTTGATCCCAGATCAAAGTTGTTCATCACCTCTAGTAACTGCTTGCCTGCGGCATCTTTCTCCAAAGACTGAGCCATGCCAGTGTCTTGTAAATTACGCTGCAAGAGTGCGAACGCATTTGCACAATTAAGGTTTAACGCTTGCCAAGCATGATGGCGCTCACGGATAAATTGCAGCAGCTTTAATAAAGACTCATTGGGCGATGCCTCGTGAGTAGCTGCATATGCATTCGCGCGCTCGATGGCGAGGTAGAAAGTTTCCCAACCCGCTTTTGCTTGACTGGCAATCAAGATGTCTTCGAGCTGCGCTACTAGGCCAATGCAAAGCTCAGGTGGTTTTTCTAAACAGGCGGCGATATTTAAGTAAGGGTTTTGTAAAAACTCCAGTAAAGCACTAGCCGTTGGACCCTCTTTGGGGGCGCGGATCAGTTCTAACCAACTATTCATTGCCGCAGCAGCTCTCGTGGTATCAATCTTCCAGCCGGTCTCATCACGAATATTTAATGCAGGGCCTAAGCGCGCTAAGAGTGCGCGCACCCTTCTTGCAGCCAGACGATCTTGTGCCACTAATGCAATATTGGTTTTGCCAGCAATTAAATGGGATTCGATCGCTTTGGTTGCGGCCCAAGCCAATTCTTCAAAACGCCTTGCAGAAATCAAACGCCAATCTTGATAATGTGCCGCTTGAATATTCTGTTGCAGTTGTTCTTCTTGATCGGCCGTGAGTTCAGCTAATTCACCAGCAGCGTTCACTCCAGCTAGTGCTTCAGACCATAGAGCAACGGATTGCCAATCCAATGAGACATCGACTACAGGGGCGAATTGAGCATAGTCACTTAAGTACTGACGAATCAGCTCTTGATCAATTGGCTTGGGGTCTGCAGTCTGTACCCAAATGAAGGGGCGAGCCTGATCTTGATTGGCTTTGGCTGTCTGTAAATGGGCTGCCATCGCAAATTGTTTACGAAATACAGCATCCCCTGCGCTACTCAAATAACGCCAGAAGGTCAGCAGCACTTCTGATTCTTGATCAACAACTTTTCGAGAGAGCGTTGGATAAGATTGAGCGATGATTTTTTCTAACATGACTCCTAGTTGTTGCGACCATACTTCTGCATCGAGCGTATTAGTCTCAATGAGTTGATTTAATTCTGCCTGCAATTGCACCATGATGGCTTCGGACAAAATGTCGCACGCATCAATGACGGACTTTGCTAAACCCCACGCACCCGAATCACTTTCTGCTTTAAACCAAGCTTTGAGCTTGGGGTGCTTACGCAGATTGATGTAGACCGATAGCCATCTCTCTAAATCACTTTGCTTTTTTGGAAATCTCCATGCGCCTGGCGCTGCTTCCAACCAATCTGCAAAACTAATCACTTGCGGTAAGAAAGCAATCTTGGGATCAAGACCTGGGGGGCAGTGCCTTTCAAGTGCTGCCCTGACGCCAATTAACGGGCCTGCAGTACTGAGCACCACTAAGGGGCGTTGTTTGGTTTGCAGCGCACAATGCCATATCCCTTTTGCTAACTGCTCAAGCGCGCTGGCATCAGGCGTAATTGCCCATTGCTGCACTTGCTTTTGATCAGAAATGGTGGGAAAAGGCTGGGACATTAATGGAGTAATTTATCTATTTTGAGCAGAGTGTGTCGCTTATTGCTAATATAAGCGTTGTAACGCCACAATTAAATAACTCGCTAAATAAGCTTAAACAAGGAATTTTCATGAGTGCCGGCATTAAATATGTAACTGACGCCTCCTTCGAACAAGACGTCCTCAAGTCCGATAAACCTGTTCTGCTCGACTTCTGGGCTGAGTGGTGTGGTCCTTGCAAAATGATTGGCCCCATCCTGGAAGAGCTTTCCGGTGAATATGGCGACAAGTTGCAAATTGCCAAAATGAACGTGGATGAGAACCAAGGCGTACCTGCCCAGTTCAATATCCGCGGCATTCCGACCCTGATCCTATTTAAAAATGGCACAGTAGCTGCTCAAAAAGTAGGCGCTTTGGCCAAATCTCAGTTGACTGCATTTATTGATAGTCATCTGTAAATCGTCTCAGACCACAGGTTCACTAGCTGAGCCTGTGGTTTTTACCTGATTCTAGTACTTGTCAGACCCGTTTTTTAGTGTAGTATTGCGTTTAACAGTAGTTCAGTGCTTTCAGGATTTTTAAGAAACGCACTCCTTTCCAGCAATTTACCTCCCCCTTCTTTTAGCAAATTCCAAAATTCTGTTTTCCCACATCTGCGTGATCTCAATCAGCGCAGCAACACCCCAAAACTCTTTTCCCCTATTTATCTTTATCAACACCCGAGAACCACATGCAATTAACTGAACTCAAAGGCCTCCACGTATCTGCCCTGCTTGAAATGGCAGCTGGCTTGGAAATTGAAAACACCCAGCGGATGCGCAAACAAGAATTGATGTTTGCCATTCTGAAGAAACGCGCCAAGGCTGGTGAAACCGTTTTTGGCGACGGCACTTTAGAGGTCTTGCCTGATGGCTTTGGTTTCTTACGTTCTCCTGAAGCCTCTTACATGGCTTCACCAGATGACATTTATATCTCTCCTGCACAGATCCGCCGCTTTAACTTGCACACTGGTGACAGCGTTGAAGGTGAAGTGCGTACCCCGAAAGATGGTGAGCGTTACTTTGCATTGGTCAAGGTAGACAAGATCAACGGTTTAGCGCCAGAAGCGCTCAAGAACCGCATCATGTTCGAGAACTTAACGCCCCTGCACCCGAACCGCGTCATCTCTTTAGAGCGCGACATCAAGGCTGAAGAGAACTTAACAGGCCGCATCATCGACATGATCTCGCCGATTGGTTATGGTCAGCGCGGCTTGATTGTGGCATCACCGAAGTCTGGTAAGACCGTGATGATGCAGCATATTGCACATGCAATCGCAGCCAATAATCCTGAAGCCATTTTGATTGTTCTGCTCGTAGACGAGCGCCCTGAGGAAGTAACCGAAATGCAACGCTCCGTGCGCGGCGAAGTTGTTGCCTCTACTTTTGATGAACCAGCAGTGCGTCACGTTCAAGTGGCCGAGATGGTGATTGAGAAAGCCAAGCGTTTAGTCGAGATGGGTAAAGATGTGATCATCTTGCTTGACTCGATTACGCGTCTTGCTCGTGCATACAACACAGTTGTTCCTTCATCAGGCAAAGTCCTTTCCGGTGGTGTGGATGCTAATGCCTTACAACGTCCAAAACGCTTCTTTGGTGCAGCCCGTAATATTGAAGAAGGCGGTTCACTCACCATCATCGCTACTGCTCTGATCGAAACCGGTAGCCGTATGGATGACCTCATCTACGAAGAGTTCAAAGGTACAGGCAATATGGAAGTACATCTTGAGCGTCGTTTGGCTGAGCGTCGTGTTTACCCATCGATTAACCTCAATAAATCTGGTACCCGCCGTGAAGAGCTCTTGGTTAAAGCTGAGAACCTCCAGAAGATCTGGGTATTGCGTAAATTGCTGGCTGATATGGACGATATCGAGGCGATGAATTTCATCGTCGATAAGCTCAAATCGACTAAAAACAACGGCGAATTCTTCGACCTAATGCGTCGCGGAGGCTAATTTAGGGGTCTAGAGGGCTGTTTTAGCCCTTTTTAGACCCTAAAGATGCGCTTTGTTGTTGATTTCATGGCATAATTTCGCCTTTACTGCTTTTAACTTGGGTAAGTATTTAGGTTAAGAACTTGTCAATAACTTAAACGGCTACCCGCTCATAGGACTCAAAATGAAACCTGGCATTCACCCCGAATATCGTGAAATCGTCTTTGTAGACGTTTCCAACAACTTCAGCTTTAAGACTCGCTCCACTATGTCCACTAAAGAGACAATCAAGTGGGAAGATGGCAATGAATATCCATTGGCCAAGATCGAGACTTCTTCTGAATCACACCCTTTCTACACTGGTACCCAGAAAATCATGGATACCGCTGGTCGTGTTGAGAAATTCCGTCAGAAATTCGGTACCAAAGCCGTTGCTAAGGCAACTGGTGATGGCGCTGCGAAGACTGCTGAGAAAAAAGCGGCTGCTGCAGAAGCTAAAGCTGCTGAAAAGACAGCAAAGAAGAAGGCTTAATACCTTTTCATTCGCAGGGTATGGCAATGCCCTTCTCTGCGAGATAATCAAGGCAGCGTTTGCTGCCTTTTTTATTTTGAACTTCGCCCATGGTCAAACTTACCGCCGCTGCTACTAGATCGATTCCGCGCATCATTATTTTTGCGCTGACCTTGGTCTATGGTTTTGCTGGTCTCTTCTTTCGGGATCCCTGGAAGAATGAAGATGCCATCGGCTTTGGTGGCATGTGGACTTTGTTTCGGGGCAACTCCATTGATTGGATAGTTCCCCATATAGCAGGTCGAGATGTTTCACTAGGAGCACCACTTCCGTATTGGATGGGTGCCACACTCATTAAATTATTTGGCCCTTGGATTGGTGCTGCTAATGCTGCCCGAATTTATTCTGCCATCTGCTTCTTTGCTGCAGCGCTGGCGATTTGGTATGCCACTTATCTATTAGGTCGTCGTCGCGAAGTACAACCGATGGCACTGGCTGTTGGCGGTCAACCAGACTCTAAGAGTTATGGCATGACTTTGGCTGATGGGGCGTTACTCATCTTCCTCGCTTGCATTGGTCTTGCACAGCGTGGTCATGAGACGACCCCGATGATGGCCCAATTGATGGGTATTAGCATCGTGCTCTATGGCACAGTGCGTGGCTTAGATAAGCCCTGGCAAGGCGGCTTGTGGACGGGACTTGGGATTGCCATCGTGGCACTCTCAAGCAATCTCACTTTAAGTTTGATGATTGTCACTGCCACCATCATGGCGGTGATTGCAAGCAATGCTAAATTGCGTTTTCGCTGGACCGTAACGAGCACAGTCATTGGATTGATTGGTTTTGCGATCTGGCCAGCCCTTTGGTACCTCACTGCTCTACCAGCCGAATGGCGTCATATTGCTGAAGAAGGCTGGCGCAATTTACCAGACATGCAATTTTTCCCATCGATTGAATCCATCGGATTCTTGAGTGTGAACTTTTGGGCCTACGCTTGGCCAATCTGGCCTTTGGCGATGATCTCACTAGCGCACTGGGGCCGCGCTAAAGATGCAGGAGCTTGGCGCGCACCGCACCTGTGTATTCCACTGAGTTTATTTATCGGCAGTTTGATTTATGTCTTGTTCCGTTCTGAGGCCAATGAACATGACTTACTCATTTTGATTCCAAGCCTCTCGATCATTGCTGCCTTTAGCCTCCCCGTTCTCAAGCGCAGCATGATTAGTTTTATCGATTGGTTCGCGATGTTCAGCTTTACGCTGATCGCGATTGCTATTTGGGTCATTTGGCTTGCTAAGGTCACTGGCTATCCAGAATCGACCGCAGCCAACTTAGCAAGATTGTTGCCAGGCTTTCAATTTCAATTTAATTTACTCGCCTTTGTGGTGGCACTTGTCATTACTGGTGCTTGGCTTGCGGTAGTGCGTTGGAGAACTTCACGCGCCCCAAAAGAAATCTGGCGTTGCCTCATCATCTCCGCATCTGGCACTACTTTAATGTGGGTCTTGTTGATGACACTTTGGTTACCCACTATTAACTACGCTAAAACCTATCGTCAGGTATCTGCACGCTTAGCTCAAGTAGTGCCTTCAGGTGGTGGCTGTATTAATACCAGCAGCATTGGCCCTGCACAGTTAGCGTCATTTAGTTACTTCACTAAGCTGACCTTGCGTGATGATCCCGATTGCCCTTGGATGCTGACCCACAATCAGACCGAAGCCAAGGCGTATGCAAAGCTGAATAATAAAAAACTCCACCTCATTTGGGAAGACCGTCGCGCTGCTGACCGCGATGAACGCCTACGTCTTTACGAAGTCACACCGGAGTAAATAGTGCTGCACTTTAAGCTATCGCGCCTGCGCGAGGATGTTCCATCCCTACTCAAACTTGCTGGCCCCTTGCTGATTGGCCAATTAGCGGTCATCGCCTTTGGTGTATTAGATACTGCCATGACTGCACGCTACTCAGCAGAAGACTTGGCTGCACTGGCAATGGCTTCTGCCATCTTCATTAGCATCTATGTTGGCTTAACTGGAGTGGTCTCTGCCCTAGCACCGATTGCGGGTCAACTCTTTGGCGCAAAACGCTATTCCGAAATCGGCGAAGAAGTACGCCAAGCTACTTGGTTGGCTTTAGGTCTGACAATATTAGGCTGCTATGTCTTACTCAATGCCGATCATCTCTTAGCCATCTCCCAAATTAGTCCGGATATTGAAGGCAAGGCAAGACTGTACCTCAGCATCTTAGCAATTGGCTTACCTGCCAGTATGGGCATGCGCGTTTTAATGGCATTACACAATGCGGTCTCGCGCCCTGCCGTGATTACCGTCGTGCAACTGATTGGCTTAGGATTAAAACTGCCACTGAACTTGCTATTTATTTATGGTGGTTTTGGGATTGAGGCCATGGGCGGCCCTGGTTGCGCAGTAGCTACGGTCATCATTAACTGGTCTTGGCTATTGATGACCTTAGGCTTTGTCATCTTGGATCGTTTTTACAAGCCCTTTGCAATCTTTGCGCGCTTTAGCATGCCAGATTGGCAACGTATTTGGACGCTCCTAAGACTGGGTGCCCCAATCGGCTTTAGCTATTTGATTGAGGTGACTTCATTTACATTTATGTCACTGTTTATTGCCCGCTTAGGCACTACCGCATTAGCAGGACATCAAATTGTGGCTAATATGGGCACCGTCATGTACATGGTGCCACTCTCACTCTCGATTGCGACTATGACCTTGGTATCGCAATCGATTGGTGCCAACAAGCCCGAGCGTGCTGAAGAGATTGGTTGGTCCTCTGTAGTCTTTACAACTGCCACCTGCATCACCATCGGCATTGCAGTGTGGTTTTTCAGAATGCAGCTATTGGATTTATATGATCCACCGGCAGAGGTGAAGGTCTTTTCGATTCCACTATTTTTATTTATTGCTTTTTATCAAGTCTTTGACGCTTTGCAAGTGACCGCAGCATTTATCTTGCGGGCTTACCGTATTGCGTTCTGGCCTATGCTGATCTACGCAGGTTCTTTATGGGGTGTAGGCCTGGGTGGTGGCTACCTGATGGGCTTTAATGTGTTTGGTAACGTGCCTAGCTTCTTACAAGGTGCCAACGGCTTTTGGGCTGGTAACAGCATTAGCCTGGGATTGGCTGCCTGCTTCTTACTCTATCTCTTCAGAAAAACGGCGGAGCGCTATGAGAGAACGCATCCGCCAGTTGAAGTCTAAAAATAACTAACGATCTACTTATAGACTTTTAAAGTGGTTGCATCATCATTAAGACGACGCTTGAGATTTCTCTCGTAGCCAGCAGATCCTGGATTATTGGTAATGAAGTTCTGCGCCGCCAAGTTCTTACGAACGTCCTCTGCCAAGTCCAAAGAAGCAAGCTTCATCAACTTTGCGGTGCTGGGCTTGAAATTATTGTCCTTGCCATCAATTCGGACTTCTTTACCCTCACCAGAGGCAATAAACGAGGCAACAATTTGATTGGATTGGGTATCCACTACATGAAAGTCTACCGTTACCTCTAGCGTGACTTGCTGTGCACTCGATTTTGTACCCGGAATATCGTCTACGTTATCCGTTACCGATAGCTCTGCCAATACACCATAGAGCACATAGTTGGCATCTCCAAAGTCGCCTGCTTTAATGCGCTTCACAATGTCAAAATACTCATCGCCTTGATTAGGAGTTGCTACTGAAGGCTTAGCCTGAACTACCTTATAACCAGACTGAATGAGTAATCCTCGGATGGGATTTGCTAGATAACGAATCTCGCTGTACTTCATCTTGCTCTCATAGCCTGATTTTTTGGAGCTTTGCGTTTCGCTATCGCTACTATTGCTTGAGCTTTGTGGGTCAACAGGAGTTACGGTTGGCGCAGTTGACTGTGGGTCTGCCAAATTAGTGAACTTCACTGGGAATTGCGAAGAATTAGGGCCACCGCTTAAGGCAGAAGCATTGGCTTTATCTGCATCTACCTCAATGGTCTTGGGAGTAATCGTTGAAGTGACGTTGTTATTGGTTTTATGACGAGTCTCTTCAATAAAGACTAAGTTCTTACCCTCTTTTTTAAAATAGATGTCTGTGACAGCAATCGATTTGGACTCCGTCTTCAGAGCTTCCGCAGTGATGACTGGATTCTTGGGTGGGTCTGCTGGCACCTGACCAACAATAGCCTGCTCTGGCGCAGCAGCAGGCAGCTTAGAGGCGCATCCAAGTAGCGATACCAGGCTAACACCAACACACACTAATAAAGTTCTGTTTATCAATTGCATAAAGTAATTCCTAAATTAGCGAGTGGCAGTCTTACGAATCTCTTTTTCGTCAGACCATTCCAGCAAGCCTGATTCATTATTAATGAGATTTAAGTTAAAGACGTAGTACACATCCTTCACGTCTTTAGTATTTTTCACAATAGATGCGATCGAGCCTTCAATGCGATATTGAGCGCCCTGCATATTGCCAGTTTTAGCTATTGTGCTTCCCTTGTAAAGACCAGATTGGTTCTGACGCTTTAATTCATCGGTTTGGTTTTGCATTTCTGTAACACTGACTGCAAAACGCACCTGGCCACTCTTCATGAGTTGCGTACGGATCTTGTCTGTAATCACCCGCGTGTCGATATATTCAGAAGTTTTGTTCTTGACGTCCGCCAAAGTCACGATAGGCGCATCTTTGCTGCCTGCAATTGCTTTTGACTGCAATAAGGAGCGCGTCATTGCTTCGGCAATCATCTGTAAATCTGTTGACCCATAATTGGCGTTCACTGTTTCTACTGCTTTGGGATCACCATATCGAACTTGAGGGCCAGAGCAAGCCGCTAACAAGACTGCGGTGAGTGCAAAAACAGATAAGTGAATAGTTTTAGTGTGCATTTTCATGATCATTCTTTAATTAACAATGAGAATAAATAGAGATTTACTTATATTGATTTAACTCAAAACGAAAATCGGTAGCATCAGGTGTTGGGGCAATCCCCATAATAACGGTCGTTTGACCTTTACCAACCGTTACCGGCTTCCAAGCTTCTTCATCAGTTACCACCATACCATTCTTACCAAGCCACTTAAATCGATAGGCAACTAAATTGGATTTGCTGTCATTGAGAATGGTGACTTGTGCGGTCAATACGCCATTGCGCATCAGACTACGCATATCAGTAATTTCAATACTGTCAGTATCACCCGTACGAATCGTCATCTCCTTCATGGAGGGAGTTGAGCTACAGGCAGCCAATACGAATGCTGACAATAAGATCAAGAGGTATTTTTTCATGCTCGTTTTCCTAATTAAAAAGCTGCTGAAGGCTATTGAGAAAGCTGGGTGACTCTTCGGGCTTCAACCCTTCCATATTACTGCTTGCAGGAGTTGGGGTGGTAGCCGGGTTTTCAGACACTGGCATAGCTACCGGGGCCACCGCAGGTGCTGGAGGAGTCGCTAGGGCTGTTGGTGGACTGACTAGAGGTTTTGGGGGAAGCGCTGCAGGGTCATTGGATGTCAGAACAACTGCCCTATTTTTGAACATCCGAATATAGACCACGTTATAGCCACCCACTAAATTGACAGTCTGATTTTGTGTCACGCCAGAAGGCAAAGTAAATTTCAAGGAAGTAGGCCCAATAGGTAAGCCCATTCTGGCCATATAGGTCTGGGCAGGCAAGGTTGACCAATGGCGTACATCTGCCACATTAATAGATTGCAGGCCATAGCCTGTGATCATGGCTGCAATGGCACCAACAATTGCTGCCCCACCACTGTTTTGGTTGTTCTGATTATTTCTTCTCGCTGCTTGTTGTGCAGTTTGATCGGCCATATATTGCGCCGCCAAAGATACCAAAGCCCTACTGGTCGCCCTCAAGACATAAGCTGGCATCTCATCTTTGAGATTTTTGCGTGCCATAGAATCAATATTGGCAACTAACTCCAGATTGGCGGTGCGATCACCTAACTGCACAAAGCTGGGCGTATAGTGATCAGTCGATTTTTCTATCACGGGTAATGTCAGCGTCACCAATCTTGAGCCTCCGCCAAAACCAAAAGATTGGCTGAGTTTTTGAGAGCTGATCTTGGGAATGTAGCCCGTATCCACAATCAATAAAGTATCTGCAAAACTTTTCTTGCTCTGGTTGGCGATATTGGAATCTAGCTTCGCAATACTGGTTTTAAAAAAATTCACATTTGGGCGCAACTCAATCGCTAAGCGATAGCCAGGCGCAGCCAAACTCGCCTCCCCTTGGGATTCGTGAATAAAGCCGGATAAGTAATAGGCGCCTGGATTTTGATAGGAATTTTTGAGATTGCGGGTTTCTTCATCATCCAATAAATCGACTGGGTAGCCCTGAATGTTTTGAATGCGGCTAGTGGATCCGCGAGTAGTGTGATTATTTTGCTGATCTTGCTCTACTTTAGAAACAGCAGCAACCTGACGTGCAATCAACTCTTCAATAACCTTTTCACGCTGCGCCATCTTCTTGGCTTCAACCATCGCATCATTCCAATGGCCTTGCGCAATATGATTCAATGCAATCGTTTGACTTAACATGCTCACTTCATAGGGCTTAGGATCATACGTACTACTAAATCCTTCGGACAGGACATACGAGCTTATATCTGAAAAAGAGCGTTTCAGCTTATCGCTAGTACTGATCTCCCATTGCCCCACCAATTGATCTGCTGCCAATAAGTTTTGCGTGCTATTGGGGATCTGCGAGGGGCCCTGAAGTCTTTGTACCTCTCCGAGCTCCATGTAGTACAGCGTATTTTTATCTTTAAATACACTTTGAATAGTAGCCGCGGTACTTTGCATGTCACCATTTTTGAACTGGTCCTTGGACTGATTCATCTTAATTTGCTGCGTTTGCGTAGCGCAACCCGCCATCAGAAAAATGCCTGATAGCAAGATTGCAAAGCGGAATTTAGAAAAGTCTAATGCTATGAATTTAAGCAAATTGGATCGATTTTGAAGATAACAAATGATGCTGTATCCAAAGAAATAGAATAACCACGCGACATCTGATGAGGTCCATTGCCTAATAACGCCCTAGATACACATAAGCTGACAAATAAACCGAATATTACTGGTCTAATTTAGCCCCAGATTGGATTACTACTCTACTCCACTTGCGTGACTCGGAAGCGATCAACTTACTAAGCTCTTGCGGGCTGCCAGGAGCGGGTTCTAGCCCCCCGGCCAAGAGCCGATTTTTAACACCCTGACTCTCTAAAGCTTGAAAAGTTGCGCGATTGAGTCGCTTCTGAATAGCGGGCGGCAAATTTGCAGGGGCCATCAATGAAAACCAGGAAACCGCTTCAAAACCGGGTAGACCCTGCTCTGCAAAAGTGGGGATGTCTGGTGCGGCTGGAGATCGTTTTAGGGTAGTGACTCCCAAGGCTTGTACCTCCCCAGCTTTAATCAGAGCCAAGGATGAAGACAAGTTATCAAACAGCATGGAAATTCTGCCGCTGACTAAATCCGGCAGAGATTGTGCGCGCCCTTTGTAAGGAATATGACGAATATGGATACCAGCCATCTCCTTTAATAACTCGCCCGACATGTGCAAGGAAGTGCCAACACCGGAAGAGCCAAAGGTCAATTGATTGGGTTTGGCTTTAGCCAATTCGATGAGCTCATGCAGATTACTCACTCCCAGCTGCTTATTCACAATCAACACATTGGGGGTGCTCGCTAGAAAACTAATGGGCGTGAAATCTTTTACGGGATCATAAGAGAGCTTTTGGTAAAGAGTGCCATTGATTGCATGGATACCTACAGTACCAATGAGCAAGGTATAGCCATCTGGCTCACTCTTTGCCACTAGATCAGCGCCAATATTGCCACCAAAGCCTGGGCGGTTTTCTACAAGCACTGGGACACCCAAACTTTGTTGCCAACTTTCCGCTAAAACGCGTGCCAATATATCGGGGGCACCACCAGGAGTAAAGGTCACTATGATCCGAATTGGCTGATTTGGCCAAGGACGAGTTGAAGACTTATCTTGAGCCTGCGCATGGCCGACACCAAACGCTAGCAAGCATAGAAACAAAAGGCTTTTTAACAGCCTAACCAGTAGCATCACAACAGTAAATTAGAAGCCTAGTCGACTGCGTAGCCAAAGCCAGCCATCGTATTTGACGGGATCATCCGCGCATGGGCCAAGGCCACACTCAAGTAATGTAGATAGTAAATTAGCAAAGACAATCAAAATAAACATGATGATTAATGCATTTGTAAACAGTGAGCGTGAACGCACATCACGATTAGGTAGCATTAACAGAATTGCCTGGCCTGCTAGGAGACCCATATAGCCGACAAAGGCCCAGGTGTAGAAATGCAATTCCAAGAAAGTGCTGCCAAATCCCTTATCGCCTGGCAAGATATGCAGGAAGACTTGGCGTAGTGAAACCATCATGCCAACTAAGCCACCGAGAATCCCCCAGCCGTAGTGAGCACTGTGCGCTCCACAACGAAGATTGAGAACCAAGGCAAAACCAATGATGACAAAGCCAACGCGCTGCATTAAACAGAGCGGGCATGGCAATTCACCAAAGTACAGTTGATCGACAAAGGCATACGATAAAACACCGATCACTGCCAGCAGAGATAGCTGATTACCCAGAGAGGCAAGCGAAGGAAGGCTAACTTTACTCACAGGCTAATATTGAGGTGAGAAGTTGCATGAAAGCGGAACCAGACCATCAGAATCCCGACAGTAATTGCCAAGACGAACATCCCTGCGATACGTTTCTCAAACCAGACTAGGATCAGTCCGAGAAACGCTGTCAGAAAAGGGAGGAACATATACATAAGGTAATTCTATCTCAGCTATTTGACCAATTAACGAATAGTGGTTTTTAGGCTTTCTAAGCCCTCAACGCTAGCCTCCAATACATCCCCTTTTTTCACTGGCCCTACTCCGGCAGGGGTGCCTGTAAAGATCAGGTCGCCAGGCAGCAAAGAAAATAAAGTCGATAGATAGGCAATCGTCTCTGGCACATCCCAAATGAGTTGATTGAGATTACCCTCTTGGCGCACTTCCCCATTAATGAGCAATTGAACCGTGCCTTTTGATAGGTGGCCACACTGCGCTACCGGTGTAATCGCGCCGCAGGGAGCTGCTTGATCAAATGCCTTACCAGTATCCCAAGGACGGCCAAGCTTTTTGGCTTCACCCTGAAGATCACGTCTTGTCATATCTAAGCCAACACCATAGCCATAAACATGCTCTAAAGCTTGATCGGCAGAAATATTCTCTCCACCTTTAGCGATGGCAACCACCATCTCGATTTCGTGATGAACATCATTTGAAAGATGGGGATAGTCCATATCTTTTCCATCCGTCACGATGGCACTAGCCGGTTTCATGAAAAAGAATGGTGGCTCCCGATCGGGGTCATGACCCATCTCACGTGCGTGCTCAGCATAATTACGACCAACGCAGAATATGCGATTCACAGGAAAGCGGCGGGCATTCCCGGCAACTGGTAGAGAGATGACTGCTGGCGGATCAATCACAAATGCTGAACTCATAGAACCTTCTGTAGGCGATACGAACAATCCATGTTTATGGCTTGCGTTTTAAAGAATGACGCAATTTCAGGATCAAGATACTCAGAGCCAAAGCAAACGTCAATGCATTTGCCAATATCAAGGGCCACTTTTCAATAATCAGTCCATAGATGAGCCATAAACCCACTCCAGTGGTAAACAGGCAATACATTCCTAAGGAAGCACCCGATAAGTCTCGCGTGCGCCAGGACTGAATGGCCTGAGGTAAAAAAGCAATCGTGGTTAAGAATGCAGCGCAGTAGCCAATGATTTCAATTTGGTGAGATACAAGATTCATTGATAAACTTTAACTCACCCTTAATCCAAGGGAATTGAAAAAATAGCCTTCAAGGTCAGAGAGTCCGTGCTGTTTGTAAAGCCTTTGCCGATACCCGCCTGAAACGCAAGGGGTTTGCCGTCGTAATACATCATTAAGAAACCTAATTGCTGAGTGTTTTGATAAGTAGTCGGTTGGCCAATTTGATTCAGGTTAGAGTAATACTCAACACCGAGCGCCAAATCAGGCATCACCTCTCGAGAAAGACGCGTAGCGGTTGAAAAATACGGCGCTTGATGGACATAAGGCTGAGACAGCGGCATATCAATAATCGGATTAAATGAGAACAGCCATTCATCAAATTGTTTACCAATAATAAAACGGGCTTCGCCGTTATATCGAGACTCATCAAACTGTGGCTGCACATTTGCTACTTCAAAGTTCACCCCTGCAAAAAAATCATCACCTTTATCCTGTCGGATTGGCAACCATTTCATGCGCAATTTAGTCGCAGCATATTGAAACTTGCTATCGTAGTTGACGTAAGAGATATAAAGACCGGCCTCAAGATCATGACCAAGGCCATAAGCCAGTTCTGGTGTAACACGCACCCCATTGTTATTCATCACCTCACCCGGGTAGGAAGGTGTTTGCACACCACGCGGGGTGCTATTCACATGAAGCTCAAGACTAGCCTCGCCCTTAGCATTAATTTCACTATCATAGACTTGAATCTCATCTTGCAAGACTGCAAAAGAGATCGCTGGCAGGCAAGAAAAAACAAGCGCCACCAAAAGGCTTGGCAGAATATGGATGGAAGAGTTTGCGCGAGTGGGCATAACCCATCATTTTAATGATTTGCATAACTTTTGCTTGGCCGCCCTATGATGGCGAGCAGTCAAATCCCAGCTAGGAACACTAGCCTAGGCCAAGGGCAACCGCGGTATGGTAGGTAACAAATGAAGCAAGGTAGGCCAAACCAAACAAATAGCTCACCATAATGACGGGGATCTTCCAGCCACCCGTTTCCCGCTTGACTGCAGCAATCGTCGAGAGGCATTGAGGTGCAAAGACAAACCAAGCCAGCAAAGAAAGTGCAGTAGCTAAAGGCCAGCTTGAGGAGATTAAGGGAATCAGTGCTTCTGCCGCATCTGCACTGGAGGTAGATAAGGCATATACGGTTGCCAATGAGCTCACCACCACTTCACGCGCAGCCATGCCTGGCACAAGGGCAATGCTAATTTCCCAATTAAAACCAATCGGTGAAAAAATATGGGCTAATAATTTACCCAGCATACCGGCAAAGCTATATTCAATCGCTGAGCCTGTAGCGCCCTCCGGTGGAAGTGGGAAGCTCGATAACACCCATAAAACCAAAGTCATGAACAAAATGATGCCGCCGACTCTACGCAAGAAGATCTCTGCACGTTGCCACAAGCTCATCGCCAAATTACCTAAGCGTGGCAGGTGATAGCTGGGCAACTCCATCATCAGTGCATTCATCCTGAATTGCGTACTCGTAAAATGTTTCAATATCCAAGCAATTGCCATCGCACCCAAAATTCCCGCTAGATACAGCGAGAACAGTACTAATCCTTGTAGATCGATACTCCCCCAAAGTTTTTTCTCGGGAATAAAGGCGGAGATTAGTAAGGCATACACCGGTAGGCGTGCTGAACAGGTCATCATAGGTGCGATCAAAATGGTAACCAAGCGATCGCGCGCATTAGAAATACTTCTAGTTGCCATAATGCCCGGAATAGCACAGGCAAAGCTCGACAACAAGGGAATAAATGATCGGCCTGATAGACCTACCGATCCCATGACACGATCTAGCAAGAAGGCAGCTCTAGGCAAATAACCAGACTCTTCTAACAAGAGAATGAAGAAGAACAAAATCAAGATTTGCGGCAAAAAGATAATGACTCCGCCAAGACCAGCCAAAATACCGTTAATCAATAAACTCCGTAGCCAAGTATTCGGCATGATCTCTGCGATTTGCCCACCTAGCAACTCTACACCTGCCTTAATCAAGTCCATAGGCAAAGTTGCCCAGCTAAATACGGCCTGGAAGATGAAGAATAGGAGCGCCACCAAAATCATCGGGCCAAACACCGGATGGAGTAATACTGAATCTAAGCGATCGCTGAGATGATCAGGAATAATTTGATCTAAGTTCAGAGTTTGCAGAATTTTCTGGACTTGCACATTGTCTGATTCAGTATGCGCGATATGGGATGCGGCATTTTCTAGCGTGGCATCACTGCTACCCGTTTGATATGCACTCAGATTGCGCCAATCTAGGTTGGATAAGAAATGTTTAATCTCATCTGCACCATCAGTTTGAATGCCAATACTCGTCAGTACTGGTAAACCCAATTGACGTGAGAGTGCAGCTGTATCAATTTGCAAGCCTTGTCGCTTGGCAATATCAAGCATATTCAGAACTACGATACAAGGTAAGCCCAAACGCTTGGCTGCAAGGACTAGCCGCAGATTGCGCCGCAAGTTCATTGCGCTCAGTACGCAGATAACTAAATCAGGACGCTTCTCCCCTTCAGCTCTACCTAGCAATACATTGCAGGTAACCCGCTCATCGAGAGAACGCGGATAGAGACTATAGGCACCAGGTAAATCGAGAATTCGGATTTGCTTGCCAGAGCTCAGACTTAACAGACCTTCCTTGCGCTCAACTGTCACACCAGAATAATTTGCTACCTTCTGACGACTGCCAGTGAGCAAATTAAAGAGTGCAGTCTTTCCACAATTTGGATTTCCCAGAAGCGCAACAAGTGGCTCATTGGGGAAAAAATGAATTTTAGATTCAGGCATGGGGTGCACATTCAACCGAGATCATGCGCGCCTCAGATTCACGCAATGCAAATGTCGAGGTGCCCACTCGAACCATGTAAGGACCTTTGCCAAGCAGTCCTTTACGCAAAACAGAAACCTGCTCGCCCGGTAAGAAGCCAATATCCTCCAACTGACCCTTTATTTGAGGGGCACCCTGAGGGGCAATGACCTTGATAACACGGTACAGAGCGTCGAGTTCGACTTGATCCAAATTCATGCAATCTGCTTATTTAGTGGCTTATAGCGCGATTATATCCCAAATGAGAATGAATATCATTCATGGAAAATCAGCGTTGTTCAGCTCATCATGGACCCTCTTGACTCAATGGAGCTTGATCTGCAACAAAAGAAAGTCGCTAATTGGGGTCGAGAGAAAACTTAGGGGGTGCTGTAACCGTACTTTTGCAGAATCGATTTAGCTTGGGGAGTTTGAATAAATTGATATAAAGCGATCGCCTCTCGGGGTGCGCCTTTGATTAAGACCATGCGCTGCTTGATAGGTTCATAAAGCTTGCTATTGACCAAGATGAAATGTGTATCTTTAGAAACTTCCGCAGACTTTGCCAACGATAGCGCAGTAAAACCCAGATCAGCAGCACCAGAGACAACATACATCGTTGCCACACCAATATTGTCGCCATAGATTAACTTCTCTTTAGCAAGATCCCACAGGCCTTCAGCCTTGAGATATTCAACGGCAGCCTTACCATATGGCGCCAATTCCGGCTTAGCAATCGCGATCTTATTTGCTTTGGAAATAGCTCTTGCTAAATCAGCCTTACTATCGAGCAACTTCATGTCAGAAGAATTCTTTGCAATCAGCGTCAATTTACCAATGGCATAAATTGCTCCCTCATCCACTGTCTTGCCCTGCTGATAAAGCTCCAGCGGGAAATGCTCATCTGCGGATATGAACAAGTTAAAGGGTGCTCCATTCATAATCTGAGCAGCAAAGTTTCCAGATGATCCATAGACCACCCTCAAGTCAGAGCCCCCTTTTGTTTTAAAAGCGACATTGATCTCGGCAAAAGCCTCTTTCATATTTGCGGCTACAGCAACCGTTACCGGTTGAGCGTAGAGCCCTTGAGAAAGGAAAAAGACGAGGGATAAAATAAATTTACGCAATGCAGCCCCAAGTAAAATTTTCAAGTCAGTTTATATTATTTAGCAGAGGTAAACTATCTCTTCCATCTTTCGTCACCCAAACAAATCAGGGCACAGATTCATGACATTCACCACCTGCCGTTTATTGGCCATCACGATTGCCGTATGCAACTTACTCATCACGCCTGCTCTAGCTCAAGAGAAGAGCATTGTGGTGTCCTCCACCACATCCACCGAACAGTCTGGCCTATTTGGTTTCATCTTGCCAATCTTCAAAATGAAAACCGGAATTGATGTAAAGGTGGTTGCGGTTGGAACTGGGCAGGCTTTAGATATTGGTCGTCGTGGCGATGCTGATGTCGTGTTTGTGCACGATAAGCCTGCAGAAGAGATTTTTGTACAGGAAGGTTATTCGACCAAACGCAATGAAGTGATGTACAACGATTTTGTCTTGATTGGACCTAAATCGGATCCAGCCAAAGTAGGTGGCGGCAAAGATATTCAAGTCGCTCTCCAAAAAATTTCTGCTGCACAAGCGCCATTTGTATCGCGTGGTGATAAGAGCGGTACGCATGCTGCTGAACTACGCTATTGGAAAGGTGCCAGCATTACTCCGACGGGCTCTTGGTATAAGGAAACAGGCTCAGGCATGGGCCCAGCCCTCAATACTGCTTCCGCTATGAACGCTTATATTTTGGCTGATAGAGGAACCTGGTTAAGCTTTAAGAACCGAGGTGATCTCGTGATTCTGGTTCAAGGGGATCCAAAGTTATTCAATCAATATGGTGTGATGTTGGTAAATCCAGCAAAGTTCCCGCATGTGAAAAAAGCGGAAGGCCAAGCCTTTATTGATTGGCTGATTTCTAAAAATGGTCAAGATGTAATTGCTAGCTATCAAATTGGTGGCGAACAACTCTTCTTCCCGAATGCTAAAAAATAGTTAGGCATACTTTATGCCAAACAAAAAGCCCGCATTTGCGGGCTTTTTTACTGCTTTCTGGCTTAAACCAGTAGGCGTAGATTACTTCTTCGGTGTTACGAAACCAATTGCTGTGTCATCAACAAACTCAACAATGACATCATCACCCGCCTTGAATTTCTCAAGACCTAAAACAGCCTGATCCACTTTCACTTTTTGCTTCTCGCCGCTTGGCAATGTGAAAGTCACGATACGGGTTTTCTGATCGATTGTTGAAATCTTCACTGTTGCATAAACAGTATCAGTCACTTCTTCAAATGGCTTAGCAGAACCTTTGCCAGCTACTGATACAGAACGTACACCAGAAACACCTGGCTTAGCATCTTTACCTGCTGCCGTTAAGCCAATAGCAATCGCTTGAGCATGCTCAACAACAAATACATCACCCTTTTTAACTTTATCCAAATCATTTACAGATTTAGCAACGTTCATTTGTACCAAATTACCGTTAGCATCTTTCAACACAACAATGCGCTTCTTTACATCAACAGAATCTACAGTAGCCGTCAGTACAGCAACTTCGGCTGCCAATGGCAACATTTTTGCAGGCAACTGAGCAGATGCAGATGCTGCAAAAGCTAGGCCAGCGGCAACAAACAAACCAGCAAGTAATGATTTTTTCAAGATAACTCCTAAGCAATTAAAAGGGTTCAAACGGAGCCCATCAGGCACCTGATTTCATTGTAACCATGGAAACATGACTGCCTGTCATATTCCTACATGGCCCTAATCAGCCCCTACGCTTTGGTACATTAAGGAAAAATCCCTATTTGGAGCATGGATCAAGGTGGAAATTGTTATTAAATCCTGGCAGCAAGCCTTTGAAGAGGCTTTCTCGATACGCAAGGAGGTGTTTATTGAGGAACAGGGTGTGCCCGAAGCCATGGAGATCGATGAATTTGACGCCCCGTCTCGGCATGCCTTAGCTTACGTAAATACCCTAGGTGTCGGCACTGCACGCTTAGTCAAAATAAATACGCATCGAGCTCAAATTGGTCGAATGGCAGTACTGATTGCCTTTCGGAAACAGGGCATTGGCACAGCATTATTAAGTAGCCTCATGGATTTAGCAAAAGCAGAAGGTCTGCAGACACTGTCATTACATGCTCAGGTATATGCGATACCCTTTTATGAAAAGCACGGGTTTGTTGCGGACGGTCCTGTCTATGATGAGGCCGGCATTCCCCATCGTAATATGATGCTCTTATTGCCACAGAATACTTAATCCGCCTTATCACCTAATGAATACTACCCACACACCTACTCCGTATATCCACCGCGTTTGCTATTCCGATACTGATGCTGCTGGATTTGTTTATCACGGCCGCTATCTTGAAATCTTTGAACGCAGTCGTGCGCAATGGTTGGCGCAGCGTGATCTGACCCCGACTATCCTCATTAATGAACATGGCATCTTGCTACCGGTGCGTGAACTGAGTATGCATTTTTATAAACCAGGTCGCCTTGATGATTTACTTTATATTGATCAAACGATTGAACATCGTGGGCGCTCTCAAGTTGTCGTTAAACAAAATGCCCAGCGAAAAGTTCTCAATGAAGGTGTCGAGGAGATGCAAGTCATTGCAAGCGCAACGCTACATATCGTTTGTGTCGATACGACCACCCTTAAGCCCAAAGCCTTACCTGACTGGCTCTTTTTGGTAGACCATACCCAATGACTTAAAATAGGGGCTCTTACTGCAAACGCTCTAGCGTGGCAGCTCACCCCATTGACCGGGATAGTCGTTTAATTGAATACGGGTCAATACTTTATTGGCCCTTATGTTATTTACAGATCTTGGTTTATCAGAACCCATTCTTCGCGCTATTGCAGAAGAAGGCTACACCAGCCCCACCCCAATTCAAGCGAAATCGATTCCTGCCGTTCTGCAAGGCGGTGATCTTTTAGCGGCTGCACAAACAGGTACTGGCAAAACTGCAGGCTTTACGCTGCCGATTTTGCAACGTCTTAGCACTAGCAAATCAAACTCAGGTAAGCGTCTACTGCGCGTCCTCATTCTGACACCTACTCGCGAACTGGCGGCACAGGTTCAAGAATCAGTTGTTACCTATGGCAAGTACACGGGTCTTAAGTCCACAGTGATTTTCGGTGGTGTTGGTGCGAATCCCCAAATTAAAGCCATTGCTGCTGGCTTAGATATCTTGGTTGCTACACCGGGACGACTGCTTGATTTGATGTCGCAAAAATGTGTCTCACTAAATGAGATTGAAATTCTTGTCTTAGACGAGGCAGATCGCATGCTGGATATGGGATTCTTGCGCGATATCAAAAAGATTTTGGCTGCCCTGCCAAAGCAACGTCAGAACCTCTTGTTCTCTGCTACCTTTTCGACCGAGATTAAGGCGCTTGCTGATGGGCTATTAAATTCTCCTGCATTAATTGAAGTAGCGCGGAGCAACAGCACTAACGAAGCGATTGCACAGCTCATTCATCCAGTTGATAGAAGCAAAAAGCATCCCCTACTGGCGCATCTCATTAAAACGAATGATTGGAAGCAAGTTTTAGTATTTACACGCACCAAGCATGGCGCTAATAAGCTTGTCACCCAATTAGAAAAAGATGGCATTACGAGTATGGCCATCCATGGCAATAAGAGTCAAACAGCTCGTACCAAAGCGCTGGCAGATTTCAAGGCAGGAAAATTGACTGCTCTCGTGGCGACCGATATCGCTGCGCGCGGTATTGATATTGACCAATTACCCCATGTAGTGAACTATGACCTACCGAATGTATCGGAAGACTATGTCCACCGTATTGGACGCACTGGTCGTGCAGGATCCAATGGCGTTGCAGTTTCTTTAGTCTGTGTAGATGAGCATCAGATGCTACGAGATATTGAAAAGCTGATTAAGCAAAAACTGCCACAAGAGATCATTGCGGGATTTGAGCCGGATCCAAATGCAGTAGCTCAGCCAATTCAGTTGCGCAGCCAACAACATCAACAATCGAGAAAGCCAAAAACGGCTGGTTCTGGTGCGGCGTCAGCCAAACGTAGCAGCCCACCTAAGCGAAGTTTTAATCGTTAATTCATGAGGCTATTCAGTAAAATAACAAAATATTGTTCTACTTTTTATATTGATCCAGACTACATTCAAAGAGACCAGATGACTATTACCCGTCGCTCCGCCATCAAAACCATTGCTAGTGCGAGCCATGTCGTGAAGAATTTGAGGAGCTCACTGAGCTACAAGAAAAATATGGGCTCAAGGGGCTCGTCGTCATAGCAGTGAATCTCGCAGAAATGAATCCACGCATCATTCAGTTTTTAAAAGGGAATGGCATTTCAGAAAACGCTATGGAGATATTGCTTGATCGCAATAGCATTGCCTATAAAACTTGGAAAGCACGTGGGATCCCAACAACTTTCTTGGTGGGTAAAACAGGAAAAATAGAAGGTGTCTGGATTGGCGCAATTGAAGACGTTGATAGCAATGAAGTCAAAAGCAAAATCGATGCTCTTTTACGTCAATAACCCCTGTTCTCATCTCTTCTGATACCCTTCAACCATGAATACCTCCAGTCAAGCAATGGAACCTCGTCTTACCTCCTTATCCCATGGTGGTGGCTGCGGCTGCAAGATTGCTCCTGGCGTCCTTTCTGAAATCCTCAAGAATGTTCCGCAGCTGCCCTTCCCCAAGGAACTGCTGATTGGTATTGAAACTTCAGATGATGCGGCGGTGTATCAAATTAGTGAATCTCAAGCGATCGTTGCAACCACCGATTTCTTCATGCCGATTGTGGATGACCCGTTTGATTTCGGAAAGATTGCCGCGACCAATGCCATCAGCGATATCTACGCCATGGGTGGTACCCCGCTATTTGCACTTGCCCTGGTGGGTATGCCCATTAAAGTCTTATCGAATCAAACGATTGCCCGAATTTTGG
Organism: Polynucleobacter sp. MWH-Creno-3A4; assembly: GCF_018881885.1. Lineage (NCBI taxonomy): Bacteria > Pseudomonadati > Pseudomonadota > Betaproteobacteria > Burkholderiales > Burkholderiaceae > Polynucleobacter > Polynucleobacter sp. MWH-Creno-3A4. The sequence goes on along the minus strand of NZ_JACXSA010000001.1, from coordinate 1,260,085 downwards.
AGGGTGGCTCTGAAGCATGTCGCAGTGCTGGCATTCCGATTGCTGGTGGGCACACGATTGATTCCGTAGAGCCCATTTATGGTTTGGTAGCGATTGGTCTCGTCGATCCCAAGCGAGTAAAGAGTAATGCCAGCGCACAGCCTGGTGATGTCTTGATCTTAGGAAAACCGCTTGGCGTCGGAATTCTGTCTGCAGCCTTGAAAAAGGATTTGCTTGGTCCGGATGGTTATCGAGAGATGATTGCTAATACCACCAAACTCAATATTGCTGGACCTGATTTAGCCAAGCTCGCTGGCGTACATGCGCTGACTGATGTCACAGGATTTGGTTTAGCCGGCCACACTCTAGAGTTAGCCAAAGGTTCTGGCTGCACTGCCCATATCGATTGGAGTCAGGTGCCCCTGCTTTCCAATGTTCAATCACTAGCTGACGATGGGATTATCACAGGTGCATCTGAGCGCAATTGGCAAAGCTATGGATCTCAAGTAGGCCTCCCAGCAAGCTTTACTCCGGCACAACAGGCTTTACTGACTGATCCGCAAACTAGTGGTGGCTTACTCGTTTCTTGTAGCCCTGATAGCGTTCAAGCGGTACTCGAGATCTTCAATCAACATCACTTCTTGGGTGCACGCGTGATTGGGCAAATGGGCAAAGCCCAAGAGAAACCGCTCGTCGTTTCCTAGAAATTCTCAAAAACTCAATTTACTTTTTTAAGATGAAAGACGCTCGAGAAATCGAGTTGTCCATTACCGGCTTTGCTGTGGGCTGCATACAATTCTTGAGCCAACTTCCCTAAAGGAATATTGGCATCGAGGGCATCAGCATTCTCAGCTGCGAGGCCTAAATCTTTGAGCATCAGATCGACCCCAAAGCCACCAGCATAGCCTTTTGAGGCAGGCGCATTTTCCATCACTCCAGGGCAAGGGTTGTAAAGCTCTAAAGCCCAATTACGGCCAGAGCTTTTAGCCATAATGTCAGACAACACTTTAGGGTCCATGCCATTAGCAATCCCTAAACGTAAGGCCTCACTAGTGCCAAGCATCTGAATCCCTAACAACATGTTGTTGCAGACCTTAACGGTCTGCCCTGCACCGCTAGCCCCCGCATGAAAAATATTCTTACCCATTGCCTCTAATAATGGGCGGGCTCGCTCTACAGCTTTTGCATCACCGCCCACCATAAAGGTCAAGGTGCCAGCTTGCGCACCTGCAGTTCCTCCAGAGACAGGTGCATCGATCATGGCAAAACCTGCTGCCCTTGCTTTTGCAGCGACTACTTGCGCAACTTTTGGAGAGATAGTTGAGCAATCAATAAGTAGGGTATTGGAATTGGTGCTCGCTAGCAAACCTGTCTGGCCAAGATACAAAGCTTCTACATGCTTTGAGGCCGGCAGCATACTAATGAGCACCTCGACATCTTTTGCCGCAGTAGCTGCATCAGGAGCTACCAGTCCACCAGCAGCAGCAAAGGCATCCAATTGGGTTTTTACTAAGTCAAATCCCAAGACTTGATGTCCCGCCTTCAATAAATTGAGGGCCATTGGTAAACCCATATTTCCTAAACCAATAAATCCGATTTTCATAACTTGACTATTCGTGTCTGTTGATTCATTTATACAGAGATTAAAAAGAAAAAAGCCTAGCTTGTGAAAGCTAGGCTTGCGAATCTATTTTTTGTAAGAATTACTTCTTTGCTTCCATTGCTTCTTTAGTAGCAGTAATTTCTTTACGACGCTCTTTACATGCGCCAGCAATCTCTTGCAAAGCCTTGCGAGCACGTGCAGCAGATGCCTTAATACCTTTTTCAATGAATTTTTCGTTTTCAGCTTTGTATGCTTCAAAAGCAGCCAACAATGTATCGTGTTGTGACATCTCGTCTCCCAATAATCGTATAAATATTTAAACTAACAACGGAGTCAGTATATCCCCATAAAAACACCAGAAAATGCACTATTTCATCAGGGATAACGCTTAAATTGGGGTGTAAATCAGCAAATAAATCCCAAAAACTACTGGTTTATCTTTTGCTGCTGTGCCACAAAAAACTGGGCTGCTATTAGCAGCCCACCCTACTTTTTTGCTTAAGCAATCTTGTTGCGAATAATGCCGACACCTGTAATTTCCGTTTCCACCATGTCGCCTGGCTTTAAAAACTCTGGAGGCTTTCTGCTGTAGCCGACACCTGATGGTGTTCCTGTAGCAATAATGTCGCCTGGTAATAATGTCAAACCACGTGATAGCTCGGCAATAATCGCGGGGATCTTGAAGTACATCTGCTTATAACTAGCATTCTGTTTTTCAACGCCGTTCACTCGACAGATGATGCGAGTGTCTTGCAAGTTCACTCCGCCAGCCGTCACAACCCACGGACCCATCGGACCATGCCCATCCAAACTCTTACCTTTGAACCATTGACCTGACTGGCGCTTTTGCTGAATATCGCGTGCAGTCGTGTCGTTATAGGCTGTGTAACCATACACGTAATCCATAGCGTTTTCTTCGGAGATATTCTTGCCCTTTTTACCAATCACGACAGCAAGCTCGGCCTCCCAGTCAATCATGGTTGAGATGCCAGCATCATAAGGAATGGGATCAAACGGACCATTCATGGTTTGCGTGCCTTTAGTAAAGAGTACGGGCACCTTTGGATACTCTTTCACTGTCTTGTCTTCGCGGTTTTGTAGGCCTTCTTCAAAATGGTCAAGATAGTTCCAGCCCACACAATAAATATTGCTCTGTGGCTTCGGGATGGGTGACAACAAGATGACTTGATTCACATTGGCAAGATTGGCGCTGCGGTTTTTAAAGATTGCAGCCAATTCCACCAAACCACGATTACCAGAAGCCGCTAAGGAAATCATCGAGGTGGGGTCAAATGACAGCTCCATTTTTTGACGAGCGGCTTCTGTAGGAATATCCACCACAAAACCATCATTGGTCACCAAGCCTAAACGAGAAGTGGCTCCCATTTTTGGTAGATAGTTGGCGATTCGCAATCCGGCCTTGCCAGTCATTGGCTCGACCACAATTTTTTGTTGATCGCCAGGGGCGGCCATCACATTTGAAATAAACATACTGCTCACAGCAGCTGATGCACCTAACTTCAGAGCATCTCTCCGATTTGTATCCACAGCGTCTCCTTTAAAGAATCTTGATTTCTAATTTTTATGCGTTGTTTAGGCAAACAATCTGTCATAAATAGTAATACCAAATTCAAAATGGGGATGAAGTTCTGCAGAATCGGTCAATTTTGACTATGCTTGACCCATGATCCAGCCTGCCTTCCAACTCACTCGCCTCACCCTGCTTGCCATTAGCCTCCTTGTCCTGACGGCCTGTGAGCGTGAGTCCTATACGACCTGGTCCTGTCACTCGGCGACTGAGGTAAAGGCTACGATGATTCTGCGGAAAGCAGTAATGGAATTTCAAGATCTGAAATTGGATTATTGCGGCAGTCTGGGCAATCAAAGCTACTTTGATGTGCGATGCCCTGGAGTCATTCAAGAATCTAATACGAGCTTTGCCCCTGCATCAGGCTCATTGATAAATCAGGGTCAACAATATCAATGCACTGCCCTGTGATTGAGAATCCATCCGCTTCAATGAATCTGCTGAGCCCTAAAAAATTACTACTCACTAAATGGACTGCAGTCAAACCCATTGCCAAGCAAAAACATTTTTTAGTCAGCAAGGTGATTCTGCCGGAGCCTCCAAATGAAAAGATTGAGTGGGTCGAGATTGAAGCAGTCATGACAAAAAAAGTTACTCGAATTGCGTGGCGGGATCTGACGAACAGCTCGCTTTGGATTCAGGGCTGGAAATAAAAAACCGCCTCAAACTCTGAGGCGGTTTTGGTTTGGCGCTGCTCTGAGGAATTATTCGTCAGCGGACTTAGCGCTTGATTTCTTAGAGCCCGAAGACTTCTTCACTAATTCATCAATATTCTTTTCGGCAGCATCTGCTACTTCATTCACAATACGACGCCCTTCTTTGAACATATTCTGACCAGTAGTCGACATTTCATTCACGACCTTAGAAAGTTTTTCTGCATGAGCAGGCATCTTATTTTCTGCATCCTCAAGCCATGTTACCAAGGAAGCGCGTACTTTCTCAAGCTGCTTCTCAGTTTCATCAGCGGCACCCTCACCCAACTCTTTGAGCACTGATTTCACTTTCTTTTGATACATCGCTGCACGTTTAGCAGCTTCTTTTGCAGCATCAGCTTGCAAGTCTTTCAACTTTGCAAGATCATTTTTAGCAGCAGACTTTGCACTCTCTAAGGCATTCTTCATGCCCCACTCCATCTCAGCAATATGGTGCTCGCTGAGTTTTTTCGCTGCTTCTAGCAAGGTATGGGAATAATCAAATAGCTCTTTGGCTTTTTCGCGTTGCCATTTCTGTAATTCTTTTGCATCCATTTTTAGCTCCTATCCAGTAGGTGTTAATCAAATCCTTCACATCCACTCTATACCGAAATAGCTAAACTGCCAATTCCCCTCATTTCCAGCATTAAAATCCACTGATGAGTGAAAAACAGACCCAGAGTATCTATGAGGCTATTGGTGGGATCGACAAGGTCGACGAGCTGGTGGACCGCTTCTATGATTTGATGGCTCTGGAGTCCAGTTTTACCGATCTTAGAGCCATGCATCCCCAAGATCTTTCCAACTCTCGGGAGAAGCTCAAATTCTTTCTGACTGGCTGGATGGGAGGTCCGGACATCTATTCACCTAAATATGGGCACCCGATGCTGCGGGCAAGACACCTCCCCTTCAAAATTGGCCTCAAAGAGCGCAATCAATGGCTCGCCTGTATGTACCAAGCACTAGAGGACTGCGGCATTGTAGGGAATGTCGCCAAGCAGCTAGAAGAGTCTTTTTTTAATACAGCCGACTGGATGAGAAATCAGCCTAACTGATCTCGTACTCGCTATTACCCTCAGTATTTCTGCGGGCATCTGCAGCCCCATGAATAGTTCGCCGCACTTCGATACACTTCTCTAGAACCCACTTTAAGAAAATATCATCGATATGGAAAGTTTTATAGTACTCCTGAGTGATCCCCACGCTTGGATAGCATTTTTAACACTTTCAGCTCTAGAAATTATTCTAGGGATCGATAACATCATTTTTATTAGCGTCATTGCGAACCGATTACCAATTGAGATTCGTGAACGAGTGCGGCGCTTTGGTCTAATGTTCGCTTTGGTGACTCGCATCTTGCTGCTCTTGAGTCTGTCTAGGGTCATGAGCCTAACCAACCCCCTATTTACCATTACAGATCATGCCATTAGTGGCAGAGATTTGATCCTACTATTAGGTGGCTTCTTCTTAATTTGGAAAGCCTCTAAGGAAATTTATAGTGAAGTAGAAATTGGTGGGCACGATGAAGCTGGCAGGGTGTCAGGAGTCAACGCTAATAAATCGATGTTCGCCCTCTTCCTGGGCTCTGTCGTGCAAATCGGCTTGCTCGATATCATTTTCTCGCTCGATAGCGTGATTACTGCAGTTGGAATGGTCGATCACATCAGCATCATGATTGCAGCAGTGTTGGCTTCCGTACTCATGATGTTGATTGCTGCCAAACCCATCGGCGACTTTGTGCACCATCACCCCTCAATCAAGGTTTTGGCACTTTCCTTTTTAACGGTAGTTGGCGTTGTGTTGATTGCTGAGGGTATGGGTGTGCATATTCCGAAAGGCTATGTTTATGTGGCTATGGCTTTCTCATTATTTGTCGAGTTACTCAATATCCGCTCTCGTGAAAAGAAGAAGCAAAAAAGCTGCAAAAACTCGATTAAGGATTATTAGCTTAGAGTGCCTGCGCGCAAGCAAAACCGCTGGCCCAGGCCCACTGGAAGTTGTGGCCTCCTAAATGGCCTGTGACATCGACACATTCACCGATAAAGAATAGACCTGTATGTTGGCGTGACATCATCGTTTGACCATCCAGATCTTTAGTGTCTACACCACCCAACATTACCTCGGCCTTTTTCCAACCTAAAGTACCTGCAGGTTTTACAGACCAGTTGGTTAATAACTCTTTCAGGGCTTGACGATCTTTTTTCGATACCTCAGCCCACTTACGTCCTAATAGATTTTTCTGTTCTGCAAACGCTTTAGCTAAGCGTTGCGGCAAGACAGAAGCAAGAATCGTCTCGGTGAGCTTAGTACGATTGTCCTCATCAGCAAAGAGTGCATCGCAATTGAATCCACCTGCCACCTCTACCGCTCCTAGCCAATCAATATGAATGGGCTCACCCTCTACCCAATAACTACTTGCTTGCAAAACAGCGGGGCCAGATAAGCCTTTGTGGGTTAGCAATACATCTTCATTGAAGCGACAAGCTCCATAACGGTGGCCCTTGGATCCTGAAGCAATTCTGACGGGAAGGCTAAGGCCAGCTAAGTCATAGAGATCCCCAAAGGTATCTGCAGTAAAAGATAGTGGTACTAATGCGGGCCTTGGATCAACTACCGATAATCCAAATTGCTTGGCAATATCCAATGAATATGCGGTAGCGCCAATCGCCGGAACAGGCAAGCCACCTGTTGCCATCACCACGGACTTGGTTTTTTCAGAGCCTGCATTGGTTTGCACCAACCAATGCTCTTGGTCTTGTGCAATGGATTCAATCACCACTGGGTTACGAATGGCGACCCTTCCTTTAGCGCATTCTGCCATGAGCAAATCAATAATCTGCTTAGCGGAATCATCGCAAAACAATTGTCCCTGGTGCTTCTCGTGATAGTTGATCCCATAGCTACTGACAAGCTTAATAAATTCTTTTGAAGGATATCGAGCTAGAGCGCTTTTAACAAAATGGGGATTCAAAGAGAGAAAGTTTGCAGGGCTGCTGTGCAAGTTTGTGAAATTGCAACGTCCTCCTCCGCTAATGCGGATTTTTTCACCCAGTATTTCAGCATGGTCCAAGACTAGAACCTGCTTGCCTAGCTGGCCTGCCACACCAGCGCAGAATAAGCCAGCGGCACCGCCACCAATAATGATGGCATCCCATATCTTACTCATGTCTGACTCATCACTTACTTAAATCGATCAATAATTTCAGAAGCAATATTGAGTTTTTCCATATGACTCTTGGTGTAGGCCTGACGGAAATTTTTGGTCATGGAAATCATTACTGATGCAGTCCATGCAAACGCAAACATGCCTGAGAAAGCGATGATGACTGCTAACATCTTCCAGCCATCGGGCAAAATATCCTCCATAAAGCCCATCGCGGTATAAGTACTACCGCCAAATAGAATGCTTTGGCCAAGATTGGGTAGTAAATTCAGTGCGTAAATAGAAATTCCCCAAAGAATAATCTCAGTGATGTGCATCAGAAACAAGCCAAAGATACTCACATAGAAGCACAGTGTTACTTCAGAGTATTTCTTTTCCGCTAAATAGAGAAACGTTTTTACTTCATAGCGCTTACTGATTTGCAGCAATACGATGCCATGAAACACCATGATCAATAACAGTATGGCGGTACCAACCGCATAACTGGGCAGATCTAGGGAGTTGGAAATGCTGGAGCTTGTGGGATTCATATCAGTCTTTTGCCCATTTTACAACTGCCTGGTCCGCAGCCTAGCTCAATTGATAGTGATTTTGGATAATGTTCCAAGCTTCTTCTGCGGTCTCTGCAAAATGAATCACTTGCATATCTAACTCATCGATCACGCCAAACTCCACCATCTGATCAAACTTCACCATCCCGGTCCAAAACTCCCTACCCACCAGAATGACTGGGAAGCGCACCACCTTTTTGGTCTGCATTAAGGTGAGGACCTCAAAAAGTTCGTCAAATGAGCCAAAGCCACCTGGAAAGGCAACAATTGCCCGTGCCCGTAACATGAAATGCATTTTGCGCAATGCAAAGTAATGAAAACGAAAGTTCAGTCCGGGGCTAATGTAAGGATTGGGATGCTGCTCACGAGGCAAGCTGATATTGAAACCAATGGTTTTATCCCCTGCTTCAAACGCGCCCCGATTGGCAGCCTCCATCACCCCGGGGCCGCCACCAGTGCAAATATGTAACTTGTTTGACTCTAACTCTTGTGTAGCGTTATATCGAGCAACTAGACCACCAAACTCTCGGGCGGATTCATAATAGTGACTGTGAAGCAAAGCTTGCTTAGCGATCTCTTGCTCTTCAAGGGTCTTCGCGCCCCTCTCCATTTCGAGGGCTTTGTCACGACTAACAAAACGGGTAGAGCCAAACACTGTGATGGTGTGATCGATACCGTGTTCGTGCAATAAAATTTCCGGCTTTAAGAGCTCGAGCTCAAAACGAATGCCAATAGTTTCTCGGCGCGATAAAAATGCTTCGTCATCAAACGCAAACTTAGAGGATTCTTCAGAAGTTTCTTCAGAGAGTTCATGCGGCGCAAGCGTCAAGAAGTCGCTAATGGTCTGCGCGTTATTCATGGGCAGCTTTGGGCTCATTTCATTACTTTCAAGATCGGTGTTAACCCATCTTACCCTTTGGATTTGACGCTAATGGGTCAGTGATTTGACCCCAATATGAGCAGCAAAAATTAGTGTTTATACCTAATGGATCTCTAATAACAAGGACTTAGGGCTTTACGGGATTTACCCATTGTCTTGCTAGGGTTAAGATAGCCTCAATTTCAACCAAACCGAAGGAAAAGCAATGAGCAACCGTTCAATCATCATCATGGTACTGGTATTAGTTGGTGCCACAGCCTATTTACTCCTCAAAGGCGACGGTAACGTTGATATGGGCGGCGAGAAGCATGGCGCAGAGGCAACCCATGTTGAAGAAGCGAAGAAAGATGCACCTGCAGCCGCTCCTGCTGCTCCAACTGCAGCTCCTGCAGCCGACGCTAAGAAATAATTTTTTCCTAGGCACACTGAAACCGCGGTCCGCCGCGGTTTTTTTTATCACATTCTCACTATGACAATGATGAACTCTAGCACCCTCAAATCTTTTGCTCCTAGCGGCACACTGCGTGTTGGTATCAATCTCGGAAATCCTTTGCTGGCCAATGAAGACGCCGCCGGTAAATTGAGCGGCGTGACGATTGATATTGCCAATGAGATTGCGCAACGCATCAAGCTGCCCTTACAACTGATTCCATTTAAGACTGCGGGTGCAACCGTCGATGGTATTAAAAGCGGCGATATTGATTTAGTGTTTGTGGCAATTGATCCTGTAAGGGGTGCGGATATTAGCTATACACCAGCCTATATTCAGATTGAGGGTGCTTATATGGTGAAAGCCTCTTCTCCCTTGCAAAGTAACGATCAGGTAGATGTGGCCGGTAGCGAAATCGTTGTGGGCAAAGGAAGTGCTTACGATCTTTACCTCACCCGAGAAATTCAACATGCCAGCCTATTCAGAGCGGTTAGCTCACAAGCTGTAGTGGATGATTTCATGTCAGGCATAGGCAATGTTGCTGCTGGTGTCAAACAACAATTAGAAAGTGATGCTAAACGTTACGATGGCTTACGCATGCTTCCTGGGCGCTTTATGGTGATCAACCAAGCAATTGGCATTCCAAAAGCCAGGCCAGGTTTTGAAGATATAACAGCATATTTAAGCGAACTGATTGCCGAGCTCAAGCAGTCTGGATTTGTGTCGGAAGCGATGCAACATCACCATATTCAAGGCGCTAAAGTGGCAGACTAAGCCTTGTATTTCCAGACGACGTAATCAGAGCGATACTAGAAGAATGAGTCTGCAAAGTAATCCACTCAACACGCTGTCATTAGCCAAAAATTTAAGGCGCCTTCCAGCCGAACATAAAGGCAATGCCGGTAAAGCTCTGCTCATTGGGGGAGCACCCGGAATGGCGGGCGCCCTTTTGCTTGCGGGTAATGCATGCCTGCATTTGGGTGCAGGTTGGACTATTCTCGAAATGCTCGATCCAGCCTCTGCTCACGCAATGGTAGAGTCTCCTGAGCTCATGATTCAGTTAGCAAACCCCGAACCTCAAGCGGCTCTGGTCAACCTTCAGCCAGACCTCATTGCAATTGGTCCTGGACTTGGAACATCTGCACAAGCATCGCAATGGTTAAAAGCCACTCTGGCTTACCCCAAGATCCCTTTAGTTATTGATGCTGATGCCATTAATCTCATTGCTCAGTCTCCTGAGCTCTTGAATGCGCTTCAAGCGCGCAATCAAATGTTCCCAGGCCAATCTGTACTGACGCCACACCCCGGCGAAGCAGCTAAGCTTCTCCATTGCACTGCTGAAATTATTCAGATTGATCGCCTGAGTGCTTTGGAAAAATTACTGTCTCTCACGCAGTCCATCATTGTCTTAAAGGGTCAACACACTTTGATAGCCTCCCCTGGCCACTCCTTCCAGGAGTGCCAGGCAGGCAACCCTGGCATGGGAACTGGTGGCATGGGAGATGCCCTGACTGGAACTATTGCAGCAATTGCGGTTCAAGGGGTTCGGCATCAACTCAATCTATCGCAATCTACTGAGCTCGCTGTTCAACTTCATGCCACAGCTGCTGATAGTCTGGTTGCCAAAGGTATTGGCCCGTTGGGCTTAACACCCTCTGAAACGATTTTAGAAATGCGTCGTTTACTCAACCAATGGGCGCAAGAGTAGCTACAAATCAAATACAGTAGTAACTAAAGAAAAAGTCATCAACCCCAAATAAGATTGATGACTCTGGTGAAACTACTGCCCCAAAGAGTTGAGGCTTAAAAACGAGAATTACTGTGCGGCTGGCTCTGCAGCAGCCTTAGCTTTTTTCTTAGACTTCTTCTTGGCTTTTTTCTCAGCTTTCTTTTCTTTCTTGGCTTTTTTCGCAGCCTTCTTCTCGGCAGCTTTGCTCATCGGTGCTTCAGCAGGAGCAGCGGCCGGGGCAGCCATTGGAGCTGGTGCTGGCGCAGGATCAGCAGCCATCACTGAAATTGGGGAAACACCAATCGCAGCAGCAATTAGGGTGGCCAAGCTAAAACGAGCAATACGAGAAATCATGTGATTCTCCAAGAGGGTTTGTACATGCTTCAATAATACCCAAAAATTTGTCAAAAAGGCCAAAAGAAAAAGGCCATCAAAGATGGCCCTTATTCCCATAGTGAAGTACTTACGCAGGTTGGGCTTCAGCCTCAGTAATTTTCTCTAGTGCCCCAGCCAAATGACCTACGGTTCGATCGACATGAGCCAACTTCTCTAGCCCAAATAGACCAATACGGAAGGTGCGGAAGTCCGGTCTTTCGTCGCACTGCAGAGGTACGCCGGCAGCAGTTTGCAAACCGAGGGCAATGAACTTTTTACCAGATTGAATATCGGGGTCCTTGGTATAACTCACCACAACACAAGGGGCCTGGAATCCTGCAGCAGCCACAGAGTGAAAACCTTTGGATACCAAGAGCTCACGAACCTTTAAGCCTAGCTCAACTTGCTTGGCTTTCAATGCAGCAAAGCCCAATGCTTGGGTTTCTTTCATCACATTGCGCAAGATCTTCAGTGCATCTGTCGCCATAGTGGTGTGATACACATGGCCACCCTTTTCATAAGCTTCCATAATCTGCAACCACTTCTTGAGATCCATAGAGAAGCTACTGCTTTGTGTGCTTTCAATTTTCTCACGCGCTCTATCACCTAAAGCAATCAATGCGCAGCATGGTGAACTACTCCAACCTTTTTGGGGTGCCGTAATCAAGACATCAACATTGCAGGCCTTCATGTCCACCCACATGGCACCGGAAGCGATACAATCCAAAACAAATAAGCCGCCAACGGAACGAACTGCCTCGCCGACTGCCTTGAGGTAATCATCAGGCAGGATGATGCCTGCAGAGGTTTCCACATGCGGCGCAAATACTACTGCTGGCTTTTCTTTTTGAATAAAGGCGATTACCTCTTCAATTGGGGCCGGAGCAAATACACCTTGAGTGGCTGCCTCTAATTGACGACCTTTAATGACTGTGACATCACTGGTGATATTGGCTAAGTCAAAAATTTGGGTCCAACGATAGCTAAACCAACCATTGCGTAGGACTAAGCATTTTTCATTGTTAGCAAATTGACGAGCAACAGCTTCCATGCCAAAAGTACCGCTACCGGGAACAATCACTGCAGAGCTGGCGTTATAGGCATCTTTCAGGACGCTGGAAATATCGACCATTACACGCTTGAACTCTTCAGACATGTGATTTAAGGAGCGATCGGTATAAACAACCGAGAACTCTAATAAACCGTCTGGATCAACGTTGGGGAGTAAACCTGGCATAGTAATTTCCTAGGGATTTCTGTGATTAGCCCTAAATGATAACGATTTGGCACGTTTTTTGGGCAATCTGCTCAAAACCCTGTGTCCAATGTCTATTTAGACCCCTTTCTGGGCCTTTTCCCAGAATTACTGCTTCCTGGCGGAAATCACAATCCCGCCTACGATCAATGCAAATGCCACACCATGAAATAACTGCGGGGGCTCTCCCAGCATGGCAGCCGACAAAATTGCCGTAAACAAAGGGATGAAGTTGGCAAAGAAAGCAGCAACCGTAGGCCCTGCTCCATTTACACCCAATCCCCAGCAGCGATATGCAATCAGTGATGGGCCTACCGCAACAAACAGAATTAAGGAGGCTGTCCAGAGATTCAAATGCAAATACGCATCGCCAGCAGCAATCTCAAAGCCATCAAAAAATCCCGTCCACAACAAACCAACAAAAACTTGTGCCATTAAAAATTGAGCCCACGGCCATTGGCGCTCGGTACTGGTTCCGGGGCGACTTAACATCCAGCTGTAGAAGGCCCACAAGATGGTGGCCAACATGATTAAGAGATCCCCAGCAACCATCTGCATTGATAGTAAGGTGCTTAATTCACCCCTAGTTAAAACAATTGCTACTCCCAACAAAGAAACTACTGCTCCCAGCAACTGCAACGCACTAGGTTTGGTTTGATAAAAAACCGTGCCGATAAATAACATCCAAATCGGCATACTGGCACCAATCAAAGTCACATTGATTGCGGTAGAAGTTTCTAGGGCGAGATATAAGAGAACGTTATAGCTTCCAACACCAAATAGTCCTAACAGTAAAAACCGTTTCTTGTTTTGCCATAAAGCACTTTGGGGAGCAAAAACACGCCAACCCAGAGGCAATAACAGTAATGCAGCTAAACCCCAGCGAACCGCACTCAAAGTCACCGGGGAAACTGCAGCGCTAGAGACCAAAATTCGTCCCGCAATCGCATTACCAGCCCATAGGGCGGTGGCAATCAATAAATTGGAGATAGTGGCAAGGTTCAGTTGGTGCATTCAGAAGGCGGGGCTGGGGCCCCAATTACGGGACAATCTCACATTGTAGAAACAAATCGTAGGTATTGCTAAGATAGAGCTTAACTTAGTAAAAAGCGTCAAATCAAAAGCAATTATTAGAAGGGTAGCTAGTGGCAATCATTACCAATATCGAAGATTTAAGAGTGCTCCACCAAAAGCGCACCCCAAAGATGTTCTACGACTATGCAGACTCTGGCTCTTGGACTGAGTCAACCTATCGGGCAAATGAGTCTGATTTTCAAAAGATTAAATTACGTCAACGCGTTGCTGTAGATATGACTAACCGCACGACCAAAACTACCATGGTCGGCCAAGAAGTCACGATGCCAGTAGCTCTTGCACCAACTGGTCTCACGGGGATGCAACACGCCGATGGTGAAATATTGGCAGCCAAAGCCGCGGAAAAATTCGGCGTACCTTTCTGCCTATCAACGATGAGTATCTGCTCTATTGAAGATGTAGCAGAACGGACAACTAAGCCTTTTTGGTTTCAGCTTTACGTCATGAAAGATCGTGGCTTTATTGAACGTCTCATTGAGCGCGCTAAAGCTGCTAAGTGCTCTGCTCTGGTACTGACACTAGATTTACAAATACTAGGTCAGCGCCATAAAGACCTTAAGAACGGCCTGAGCGCACCACCCAAACTGACTATCGCCAATATGATCAATATGGCTACAAAGCCACGTTGGTGCTTGGGAATGGCTATGACACCACGCAGAACCTTCCGCAATATTGTTGGTCACGCGACCGGGGTAGGAAACATGTCCTCCCTCTCCTCCTGGACAGCCGAACAATTTGATCCAGGCCTCAATTGGGGCGATGTGGAGTGGATTAAGAAACTCTGGGGCGGCAAGCTCATTATTAAAGGCATTTTGGACGAAGAGGATGCTCGTCTCGCAGCAAACTCCGGTGCTGATGCCCTCATTGTTTCAAACCACGGCGGTCGTCAATTAGATGGCGCTATTTCTAGTATTGCAGCACTCCCGGGTATCGTTGATGCCGTGGGTAAAGATATTGAAGTGTGGATGGATGGCGGGATTCGTTCTGGCCAGGATGTTCTCAAAGCTTGGGCATTAGGCGCACGCGGTACGATGATTGGCCGTCCATTCTTATATGGCTTAGGTGCAATGGGTGAAGCAGGCGTTACCAAATGCTTAGAGATCATCCAAAATGAATTGGATATCACCATGGCTTTTACTGGTCATCGCGATATTCAAAACGTGACTAAAGATATTTTGTATCCTGGAACCTTTTAAATTTTTAATCTCTTAAATCACCCGCTCGCATTCTTTGCAATTGCATTGCTTATCTTTGCTATTGCAGTTTGGATTGGCAATGCAGCGCTCAGCCCTTACCGCACCAAAGATACTGAAACCTCAGAGGATCTTGGCATCATCCAGACGGCTACCCTCACTTTGCTGGGTCTCATCATTGGCTTTACTTTTTCCATGGCGATTGATCGACATGATCAACGTGAGCGTCTCGAGGAAGGTGAGGCGAATGCGATTAGCACTGAATATTTAAGGGCCGACTTATTGCCTGGGCCATCTGCGGCAGCTACTAAAGAATTACTAAAACAATATTTGGATCAACGTATTCTGTTTTACACAGTTCAGGATCCAGAGAAAATCACTGCAATTGGTCAAAAAACGGATGAGCTACAAAGCGAACTTTGGAATGCTGTGCTACCAATGGCACGCTCCAATCCAACTGCAATGACTGCGCTCGTAACTTCCGGAATGAATGATGTTCTGAACTCACAGGGATATGTGCAAGCCGCTTGGTGGAACCGCATTCCCTATACTGCCTGGACCTTAATGGGCGCAATTGCCATCTGTGCAAATTTATTGGTTGGCTTTGGAGCCAGAAATTTCCAGAAGAACATTACCCTCTTCATGATTTTTCCTTTTGTCATTGCGGTATCGTTTTTCTTAATCGCAGATATTGATAGCCCTCGAGGTGGCGTCATTCGAATTGAGCCGCGCAACCTGATTACTCTGCAAAAGTTACTGAACCCCCAAAAATCATCGGCATCATCTACCAGCAGCAATTAAGCTTCACCCTAAAGGCGGTCAATATGAAACGTGTAGTAGATGTCTATAAGAATCGTGGCCGTGAGCTTGTTTGGACCTATGTGATTGACCTGCAAAATGATGATGAATTTCATCCTGGTCAGCTTGATTTTGAGGCAGAGGCGCTCAGACTCTCCCAAGTGGACAAACGGGGGGCCTCAAATGAGCTCAGTGCCAAGATGAGATTGAATTAAGCCTCAGCATTACCCACGGCCCCATTGGTGTTTAAAAGCTTGATTATGATGAAGGTCTATTAACGCTCTATTGATTGTTTTATATGTCCAGCACTCGTTATCACCCCGCCTCCATCTTCTTTCATTGGTTTGTTTTCCTGCTAGTGCTTGCAGCACTCGCTGTTATTGAACTCAAGGGCCAGTTTCCCAAAGGCAGCGAACCGCGAGAACTGTGCAAGACCATTCATGCCTTCTTTGGGCAACTAATCTTTGTAGCAATGATTGGACGATTGACTGTGCGCTGTATTTTCGGGGCCCCTGAGCCCACTGATCCCAATCGCATTCTGCTCACCCTTGCTAAATTGATGCACTGGGTTTTATATGCCCTACTCCTCGCACTCCCAATTATGGGTGTGATTTTTCTGCAGGCAGGCGGTAAAGAGGTTCACTTTCTGAGTTGGGTTTGGCCTCAAATGATTTCACCAAACCCTGAGGTAAAAGACTTATTTAAGGAAGCCCATGAATTTTTGGGTAACGCTATCTTCTTCTTGGTTGGTATCCATGCCCTCGCGGGTTTATGGCACCATTACGTCTTAAAGGATGACACCCTACGCCGCATGTTGAATAAAATTAAAGTAAATACCTAGGAAGAATATGTACATGAAACCACTATCCAAAAAAGGCAAGTTGGTCGTCGGCTGGACTGCACTGATGACTGTGATTGGGACAGCAATTTTGCATCAATGGCAATTTTTTGCTTTAGGCATCATCTCCATTGCCCTCATTTTGATTGCGAATCAATACGGCCTGATTAAAGACTCTGAAGACAAAAAATAAACCCCACTACCGAGGTGTGGGGTTTATCTGTGAACTCGAGTTCTTTTAAAGAGTTGGATAGTCGGTGTAGCCTGCCTCTTGACCGCCATAGAAAGTAGCGCGGTTATAGGGGTTTAGGGGCGCATTCTGTTTGAAGCGCTCCGCAAGATCCGGATTTGAAATATAGAGACGGCCATAAGCTACAGCGTCAGCCAAGCCCTCTTCCAAGACCTTCTCGCCCAAGGCTTGATCGTAACCACCAGCAGTGATGAACTTGCCCTGATAAGCGGCTCTGAAGAGCTCAGAGGTAATTGGTGCTTCTTCGTTGACTTGCTCACCGCCACCTGCGCTAGTAGCTCGTGGCTCAATCATGTGCACATAAGCCAAGTTATAAGCGTTGAGTTTTTGAATCGCCGCACTAAATAGTCCAACTGGATCGCTATCACCAATATCATTAAATGTTCCGTATGGAGACAAACGCACACCAATACGATCGCTAGCGAATACCTTACTGACCGCTTCAATTACCTCGCCCAACAAACGCAGACGATTTTCAACTGAGCCGCCGTATTGATCGGTACGTTGGTTGGTTTTATCTTGCAGGAACTGATCCAACAAATAACCATTCGCCGAATGGATTTCAATCCCATCAAAACCAGCAGCCTTGGCATTTTGCGCTGCAGCTTCAAACTCTTTTAGGAGACGCGCAATATCATCCAGAGTCATGGCTTTTGGAGTCTCATAGTCGTGCAACTTCCAATCGGCGCCATAAGTTTGTCCTGCAGGCGCAATTGCTGAAGGCGCTTCTGGCAGACCTTGCTCTGGGTGTAAAGAGGAATGAGAAATACGGCCAACGTGCCACAACTGCGCAACGATTGAACCGCCTTTTGTATGGACTGTCTCAACGATTTCTTTCCAAGCAGCAGTTTGCTCTGCAGAATAAATACCGGGGGTAGCTGGATAGCCCATGCCGAGCGGAGAAATTTGGGTTGCTTCAGTAATGATTAATCCTGCACTTGCGCGCTGCGCATAGTAAGTCTTTGCCAAAGGATTGGGCGCATCACCCGCAACTGCACGCATTCTGGTTAATGGCGCCATTACCAAACGATTCTTCAGTTGAATTGAGCCAAGGCTCACTGGGGTAAACATGATTTCTTTGCCGGACATTGAAAGACCTTTATTTGGGAAGTAGTTATTAAGGATATGGGAGGCTTACTGTAACAAGAATTAGGTAATTTTGCTGATGATGAGAAATCTACCCTCGCAAGAAAAAAACTGAGAATAAATTTAAAATTAAAAGATTGATAATAAGGATCCAATATGAAAATTTGGCAATGCATCGTATGCGGTTTCATCTATGACGAGGCTCAGGGACTACCTGATGACGGCATCGCCCCTGGTACCCCCTGGGCGGCCATTCCAGAGAGCTGGGAGTGCCCTGATTGTGGCGTGTCCAAATCTGACTTTGAAATGGTTCAGGTAAGCTAATACTTTCGCCTTTAGCCATCTTCATTTTTAGCAGTCTTACTACGGGATCCCTCCTTGACTCTACATACCAATCCATCCTCCGCCATCGTCATTATTGGCAGCGGTCTAGCTGGCTACACTCTTGTTCGTGAAATCCGCAAGCTTGATAAATCTGCACCAATCACTTTAATTACTCGTGAGCCAGGATACTTTTACTCCAAGCCGATGCTTTCGACTGCCCTTGCAGGAAAAAAAGATGCTCCGCAATTAATCTCGACTAGCGCGGAAGCAATGGCAACTCAGTTAGAAATCGGCCTGCTCTCAGAAACAGAAGTCAATGCAATAGATACCGCCAAGCAAGTTATTCAAACTAGCAAGGGTGAAATTGCTTATGGAAAATTAGTATTGGCATTAGGTGCAGATCAAATTCGGATTCCATTGGAAGGAAATGCGGTAAATGAAGTACTTACAGTGAATGACCTGGAAGATTATGTAAAGTTTCGAACAGCGATAGCAGGCAAACAGAAAGTCGCTATTCTGGGTGCAGGTTTAATAGGCTGTGAGTTTGCGAATGATTTAGTGCTCGGTGCTTACGCAGTAGATGTGATTGACTTAGCCCCACAAGTATTAGGCCGACTATTACCAGAGGCTGCCGCTAAAGCCTTGCAAGATAAACTTGGTCAAGCAGGCGTGAACTGGCACTTCTCGACAACCGTTCAAACCGTCAATCGGAATGGCACTGCACTGGAAATCACATTAACCAATGGTCATACGATTACTTGTGATGTTGTACTGTCTGCAGTTGGCCTAAAGCCTAGATTAGATTTAGCGAAAGCAGCTGGGATTCAGACTGGTGTTGGCATTGAAGTCAATCGTGACCTACAAACCAGCGCCAGTAATGTGTACTCCTTAGGCGATTGCGCAGAAGTTGAGGGATTAGTACTTCCTTATGTGATGCCCATCATGCAGGCAGCAAGAGCGCTAGCACCCACTTTAATTGGTCAGCCAACACCGGTCAGCTATCCAGCAATGCCAGTGATGGTAAAGACCCCTGCCCTTCCCACTGTTGTATCACCCCCGGCCAAAGCCGCTGTTGGTCAATGGACTACGACCGCAATTGAAGGTGGGGTTGAAGCACGTTTTGAGTCTGTCGATGGCAAGCTCTTAGGATTCGCCTTAATGGGAACAGCTACTGTACAACGCGCAGTACTGACAAAAGAGCTTCCCCCGCTTTTGTAGCGCTCAATATTCTTGTTTAAGCAAGCAAAAAGGCCCGCATTGCGGGCCTTTTTGTGTCTTTTGTTTAAAACGCGGCAATGATTATGAAACGATCACAAACCAAGTTGTATTGTGTGATTGAGCAACCATCAAGAACAACATTGGAATAGAGAGCAATGTATTGAGGCGGGATGTCAGCATAGCAATGCGAGCAGATTTGGCTTTTACATCAGCATCAACAGTCACAATACCTAGGGCACGCTTCTGGTTTGGCCAAATAATGAACCAAACGTTGAAAGCCATTACCAAGGCAATCCACATACCCAAACCAATTGCGCGGAATGGTGCTTGTAATGTAAATGCTTGATGAGCATAGCCATTCACTACTGCAAGGATCAAACCAGTCAATACTGTAAAGAGTGCTGCATAACGGAACCAGAACAAGGCTGCTGGTGCAATCACTTTACCAATCGCAGGCTTTTGCTCATCCGGAATCTTTGGCATAGAAGGAATTTGTACAAAGTTAAAGTACCAGAGCAAGCCAATCCACATCACACCAAACATCACGTGCAGCCAACGGAACATGAAAGGCAATTCAGCAGAACTAAAGTTGCCACCTAAAGCGAAGATGATGAGAATGAGAAGCACAAAACCAGCCAATACGGTGCGTCCCAAAGAGGTCAAGATTGATGCCATGAATGAATCTCCAATGTGTGATGATGGGTTTAACTATAAACGATTCTAGTGAATTTGTTTGATCCAGCAAATTTTCAGAAATCCTATTTAAAACAACGATTTAGCTCTTATTGCGCGGTCCAGCCACCATCCATATTCCAAGCAACACCGCGGACTTCGGAGGCATCTGGGCCACACAGGAATACTGCTAAAGCAGCCAATTGCTCAGGGGTGACAAACTCACCGGATGGCTGCTTTTCAGAAACCAGTGCTTTCTTAGCAGCTTCATTCGAAATACCTTCGCGAGCAGCACGAGCATCTACTTGCTGTTGCACAAGCGGCGTTAAGACCCAGCCTGGGCAGATCGCATTACAGGTCACGCCAGTGTGTGCATTCTCCAATGCAGTCACTTTAGTCAAACCAACAATACCGTGTTTCGCTGCAACATAGGCCGCTTTTTGCGTGGAAGCTACTAAGCCATGAACTGATGCAATGTTAATAATACGACCCCAGTTACGCTTCTTCATTCCAGGTAACGCATGATGACTCGTGTGAAATGCTGAGCTCAAGTTGATCGCAATAACGGCATCCCACTTTTCTGTTGGGAAATCTTCGATGTTTGCCGTGTACTGAATGCCAGCATTGTTGACCAAAATATCCAATGAACCAAAGCGCTTTTCAGTTTGCTTAATGAGATCTTCAATCTCCGCAGGTTTACTCATATCTGCACCGTGATAGTCCACCTCAACACCATGTGCCTTGATCGATGCAATGGCTGCATCCTTTTCACCGAAACCATTGACCATAATATTGACACCCTGTTTAGCCAAAGCAATTGCCATACCCAAACCAATACCACTCGTGGATCCGGTTACCAAAGCTGTTTTGCCTTTTAAATAAGTCATATCAATAGTCTCGCCAAGTTAGGGAATAAAAAACGTAGCATACAACGAATGTATTTAGATCAAATGTAACCAGCGCCCCAATTGATGCCAAACACTGTCAGGTACTAAAGTGAGGAGCCACGTCATTGTCAAATAGCGCAGTAATTTACCAATAAACATGTAGATCATGCAGGGGAACCAAGCTAGGCCAAGCCAGCCTGCGGCTACGCACAAAGGATCCCCAAAGCCAGGTAGCCAAGATAGCAGCAATAGCTTTGGCCCCCATTCTTTTAGCCAAAAACGTAGACGCCCTTCGGTACTTACTTTAATAGCCTGAATTTTCTTGCTAGCCACAAACCCCAACCACCAATCCAACATTCCACCTAAAGTATTGCCAACCGTAGCAAGCAAGATAGCCGCCCAATACATCTGTGGATTAATCGAGATATATCCAAACAGGATGGGCTCTGAACCCACTGGGAGCAAAGTTGCAGAAGCAAAGGCGCTAATAAAAACTGCCGGTAACCCAACGGAAGGTAAGCCGAACCACCCAAAAAAGTGATGAAGTGCTTGGTCCATTAAGCCAACGCTCCAAATTGTTGCAAATTGGTGAGCTGGGCTTGAAGAAGGTTGATGGAGATGGCCTGGTGATTGCTTTGCATGTCAATATCGATCTGAGCTAGTGTGTAGCCTATTTTCACCCTATTTTGCCTATTTTCCAGAAATTTCCATTCTTGCTTAAACTAGTATCCAAATAAGAAGATCACTATTAATCGAGACTGTCATGAATCACCCCATTCCCAAGCCTGACCAATATCAGGATATGCGTGAGGCCTTGCGAGACCTCTTCAGCCATTTTGATTCTGCCTACTGGCAAAAAATTGATTATGAGCGGGCTTACCCTGAAGCGTTTGTGAATGCCATGACTGAAGCGGGCTGGCTAGCTGCTTTAATTCCAGAGGAATATGGTGGTTCAGGGCTAGGTTTAGCAGAAGCCTCCGTGATCATGGAGGAGATTAATTTCTCCGGTGGTAATTCTGGTTCCTGCCATGGGCAGATGTACAACATGGGGACATTACTGCGTCATGGTTCTGAGGCACAGAAAACAATGTACCTCCCGAAAATTGCCAGCGGTGAATTACGACTACAAAGTATGGCGGTTACTGAGCCCTCTACCGGAACAGATACCACTAAGCTAAAAACGACAGCAGTCAAACAAGGTGACAAGTACATTGTGAATGGTCAGAAAGTTTGGATCTCTCGTATTCAACATTCTGATCTGATGATTTTATTG
Source organism: Polynucleobacter sp. MWH-Creno-3A4 (assembly GCF_018881885.1). NCBI lineage: Bacteria > Pseudomonadati > Pseudomonadota > Betaproteobacteria > Burkholderiales > Burkholderiaceae > Polynucleobacter > Polynucleobacter sp. MWH-Creno-3A4. The sequence goes on along the minus strand of NZ_JACXSA010000001.1, from coordinate 1,238,206 downwards.
GCTCGCACCACGCCGATCAATGAAGTGAATCGCAAGTCTGAAGGCATGTCGATCTTTATCGTCAATCTCGCAGATGCGATTGGTAAAGGGATGGAAGTTCGACCCATCGCCAATATGGTGAATCACGAAACCAATGAAGTGTTTTTTGATCATCTAGAGATTCCAGCAGAAAACTTAATTGGCACTGAGGGTCAGGGATTCAAATACATTCTTGATGGGCTGAATGCAGAACGGGTATTGATTGCCGCAGAATGCATTGGGGATGCCTATTGGTTTATCGATCGTGCCCGGCGCTACGCTAATGACCGCGTGGTGTTTGATCGTCCTATTGGCAAGAATCAAGGGATTCAATTTCCGATTGCGGATAGCTATATTGAAACGGAAGCGGCAAATCTCATGCGTTTTAAAGCTTGCGAACTCTTTGATCAACATCTCCCCTGCGGTCCTGAGGCTAATATGGCGAAATTCTTGGCTGCTAAAGCCTCCTGGGAAGCCGCAAACGTTTGCCTACAAACACATGGTGGGTTTGGATTCGCAAATGAATATGATGTTGAACGCAAGTTTAGAGAAACACGCTTGTATCAAGTGGCTCCGATTTCAACCAACTTGATCTACTCTTACATAGCTGAGCATGTTCTTGGCTTACCAAGATCCTTCTAGTACATCCCCATGAGCATTCGTCCATTAGATGGCATTACCGTTGTTTCGCTGGAGCATGCGATTGCCGCGCCTTTTTGCACTCGCCAACTGGCTGACTTAGGTGCACGTGTTATTAAAGTAGAGCGCCCTGGTGGTGGTGACTTTGCCAGAGGCTATGACACGCAAGTAGAGGGACTCTCTTCTCACTTTGTTTGGGTCAATCGTTCTAAAGAAAGTCTCACTCTGGACTTAAAGCAAGCTCCAGCCATTACTGCCCTCAAGAAACTGCTTAAAACTGCAGATGTTTTGGTACAAAACCTAGCGCCCGGTGCAGCAGCACGAATGGGGCTGACTCCAGAGGCATTACATCAAGATAACCCAGGGCTTATTTTGTGTGACATCTCTGGATACGGCAACAATGGTCCTTATCGCGATAAAAAGGCCTACGATCTATTAATTCAGAGCGAAGCAGGCTTTTTATCTGTGACTGGCACTCCAGAAACCCCCAGTAAAGCCGGTAACTCCATCGCAGATATCGCTGCGGGTATGTATGCCTATACCAATATTCTGGCTGCGCTATTGCAAAGAGGCAAAACCGGCAAGGGTAGCGTGATTGATATCTCGATGTTGGAATCGCTGAGTGAATGGATGAGCTTTCCACTCTACTACGCCTATCGAGGTGCAAACCCACCCCCCAGAAACGGAGCGTCTCACGCCACCATCTATCCCTATGGTCCATTTAAAGCGGGAGATGGCAAGACTGTGATGCTAGGTCTTCAGAATGAACGTGAATGGGTTCAATTTTGCGAGGTCGTATTAGAGAATACTGCACTGGCCAAAGATGAACGCTTTGACAGAAACTTTAAGCGCAATGAAAAACGGGCGGAACTCTTGCAAATTATTGATGCCTGCTTTAGTAAGCTCACTTCCGAACAACTCATCGCCAGATTAGATCAAGCGCAAATTGCGAATGCGCATCTGAATGACATGGAAGGCTTGTGGAAACATGAGCAACTGAAGGCGCGTGAGCGATTTACAGAGGTAGCCACTCCCAATGGTCCCATTGCCGCCCTATTGCCTCCAGGATTAAACGACAGTTACGACTATCGCATGGATCCGATACCTGCTGTAGGTCAGCACACTGATGCCATTCTGAAAGAACTGGGTTTAGCCGACTCTGAGATTGCCACCATGCGCGCAAGTGGCGCAATTTAGAGTAGTGGCGAGCTTAAGTGGGCTGCATTTTCTAAATAGTGCATCCAGCGTGGTCGCTTAGCCCATTGAATTGGGTCTACATAATCTGATTGGGCTAGATAGGATTCAATTAATTTCTCAAGCTTGGTACAAAAATCTACGTTGTATACCATGAGGCTAATCTCAAAGTTCAAACGTAGACTGCGTTGATCAAAATTAACGGATCCAAAGATAGCTCCTTTTTTATCTACCAGCAAGCTCTTCGTATGCAGTAATCCACCATGAAATTCAGCAATCCTCACTCCTGAATCCATCAGATCAGCGTAGTAGCTTTTACTGCTCCAAGCAACCAAGGTGGAGTCATTGAGTTTTGGCACGATGAGAGTCACTTTGACGCCCCGTCTTGCAGAGGCCATCATGGCCTGCAACAAACCATCATCGGGGCCGAAATACGGTGTTGTGATAACCAACTCTTCACGAGCATCAATAATGGCCGATAGCATTACCTGATACAAAATATCGTCACGATAAACCGGCCCTGAGGCAAGCTGTTGAGCAGTTGCTGCGCCTGCAATTGGGGTTGCAGGTGGATTGCGATCATTAAAGTGAGTGACTTTGGGGTTATCTACGCTCCAGTCAAAAGAGAAAGTGAGCTCAAACTGCGAGGCAATCGGCCCCTCGACCCTCACCATGGCATCGACCCACTTACCTACGCCTGAATCTTGCTTAAATGTTCGTGGATCCACCATATTCATACTGCCAGTCCAAACAATGGCGCCATCCACTACAAATATTTTCCGATGCAAACGCAAGTCAGCACGGCGAAACTGGAAGCGTCCAACCTGAATAGGCATTGCCTCAGTAACCTGAATTCCGGCATTACGAAAACGGGCTGGCCATTTTGACTTGAACCAATCTTTACTACCCAATGAATCCAGTAGTACCTTGCAAACTACGCCCCGTTTTGCGGCAGCAATTAATGCCTCTCCAACCAGATCGGCGTCGCCTCCTAAAGCCCAAATATAAAACTCTAGATACAAACTTTTTTGGGCTTGATTGATCTCATCAATAAAGCACTGCAATATTTTTAATGAATCGGTATGCAGCTCCAGTAGATTTCCAGCAACGACTGGAGTACCGTTTTTTGATTCTGCTAGGAGACTAATGGCCCTACTCTCTGGCGGCAACTGCTCTCGATCGCCTGCATAGGCCTGTCGCATCTCTTCAGTGATCTGAGCGTATTCATGATTCATTCGCTTGATTTTTCGAGTAAGACTACGCCCTACTGGACGATCACCTATGAGTATGTAAAGACTAATACCCAACACTGGGAATGTCACGACAATAAAAATCCAGGCAAATGCCACACCCACCGGTCTGCGCACGGAAATAATCACACCAATAAATATGGTGACTAAAATAAAATGGATGAAAAGTATGAAATCTAAATTCAACTGCAGTGTTGAAGGTAGTAAAGCGATTAATAAATTGTTCATTCGATTTCCAGTTCCGCAGTAATGCCTAAATGATCTGATAATTGCATCCACTCATGCAAAATTTGGGCAGAGTGAATTTTTAAACCGCGCACATAAATTCGGTCCATCGCTAGAATCGGTTTCATGCTTGGAAACGTTTTCGCTGGCGCGCCAGTTAATGCCTCAAAGACCTCATCAAAACCGGCCGCCTTCATTGGGGCGCTCACTCGATTACGCCAATCATTAAAGTCACCAGCCACAATGGTTGGTCCATTTTGAGCCAATGCTTCAATATATCCAATAATTTGCTCTAGCTGGCGCTCTCTCCCCCGCTCAAATAAAGCAAGATGAACGCAAAAGCAATGTATTGGCTGATCCATGCCATTGAACTGGGTCACACTGTGTAGCAATCCCCGCCTCTCAAATCGATATGCAGAGATGTCGTAATTCAAGCCCTTGTGCAATGCATACTTTGAAAGAATTGCATTGCCATGATGACCCTCTGGATACTCCATATTTTTTCCATAGTGCCAGTCATGCCAAAAATCTTCAGAAAGAAAATGGGTTAACTCTGTCATAGGCCATTGGCCATAGCGCCGCACTCGGCCACGATGTTCTTGCTGCAACTCTTGAAGAAAAAGGAGATCTGGGTAGTGATTGCGCATTTTTTGGCGCAATTGATATATGGTCGAATGTCTGTGCAGGGCAGATACGCCCTTATGCACATTCATACTCATCACCGTAAAGCGAGTGCCGCTATATTCCATCATTAGAACTGTCCTGCTGCACGTTGTCGCCGGACACGTGCCAGATAGATTTCACCCTCAACCAAATCCTGGCATTGCATGCATTTATTGCAAATAGATGCTTGCTCCCGCAACTCTTCTATCGAGTCGATAGGATGGGTGTCGAGATACTCTCGCAAGTCAACATCGAGGACCTCATTACAGAGGCAAACTACTTCAGCCATTAGTCGGAAAATACGCCTAAAAATCTCATTAAAGCCATTTTGCCATTGACTTGATAGAATCAAGCGCATGTTGACCGCTTTTCAAGACGCCTTGAACTTACTTGCCAATTTAAATGCTGGAGTATTGGGCATCGTCTTGGTTTCCCTACAGGTTAGCTTGACTGCCTTATTGATTGGTACAGTCCTTGGTCTGCCCATTGGCGCCCTCTTGGCGACCGAAGAATTTAGTGGCAAACGATGGATTATTGTGGTCCTCAATACCCTCATGGGGGTTCCCACCGTCATTATTGGTGTCATTGTTTACCTAATGCTCTCTCGCACAGGGCCCCTAGGAGCCTGGGGATGGCTATTTACTGTGAAGGGCATGATCGTCGCCCAAATCCTGCTCACAACCCCCTTAATTGCAGCCCTAAGCCGCCAGATCCTAGAGGACTCTTGGAGAATCCATCGAGATACCTTCTTGAGCCTCAGATTACCTGCTCTTGCACGATTTAAGTGGCTTATTTGGGATTGCCGCTTCTCCCTAACGATTGCCATCCTTGCTGGACTTGCAAGAGCAATTTCTGAGGTGGGTGCCGTCATGATCGTTGGCGGAAATATTGATCACTCCACTAGAACCATGACAACTGCAATTGCACTAGAGACTAGCAAGGGGGATCTTCCATTAGCGCTTGCCTTAGGAATCGTTCTCCTTGGAATTGTGTTGTGTGCCAATTTATTTACTTACGCAGTGCGACAAGTAGCGGAGCGTCGCTATGGCTAATTCAAGCAATTCATTTGAGCGCTCCATTGAACTTCGAGATGTCACCGTCCAAAGCAATGGCCGAGTGATTCTCAATATCCCCCACGCCCTCATTCCAGCCGACCGGATCACTGCTTGCATCGGCCCCAATGGAGCGGGCAAAACCACTCTTCTCAAGCTATTAGATGGGCTAATCAAACCAGACACTGGCACGGTCAGCTTTTCATTTACTCGCAAAACTGCCTTAGTTTTACATCACACTCCATTAATTAAAGCATCAACTAAAACCAATCTGGCCATCGTGCGTGATGCAGATAGCAGCATTACGGAAGCTGATATTGATAAAGTCATTCGCCAAGTTGGACTTGGACAACTACAAGACAGCCCCGCACACAAACTCTCTGCCGGTGAAAGACAAAAGCTTTGTCTGGCAAGGGCCATCTTACAAAGGCCCAACTTAGTTTTACTAGATGAGCCAACAGCCAACCTTGATCCAAATGCCACTGAACAAGTAGAAGATATGATTCGTCAATTTAATCACCAGGGATCGGATGTCATTTTTTCTTCGCACCAACTTGCTCAAGTACAAAGACTTGCACAGCACATCATCTTTATTGATCAGGGCGAAATAAAAGAAAAGGGACCCGTAGGCCCCTTCTTTTCTGATCCGCAAACACAAGCCGCTAAACGCTTCCTACATCAAGAATTATTAAACGGCTAGCTTCGCTATTACTTCGCAGCGGTTGGAGCTGCGGGTGCAGCTTGAGCAGCAGCAACTGGCGGTACAAATGGTGGCGGCGCAGTACAAGCGGCTGGAGCAGCCGTTCCGGGAACCCGATATTGATCGGCAACTTTATTTTGCGCTAAACATAACTTATAGGCGCCCACTTTATCGCCATATGCCGTTTTGGCTTTTGCCAAATTAGCAGCTTCTTGCGCCTCAGGACTCAATGGCGGCAAGGTTGCGAAAACTGCGGCCGAAGCAAATGCGCAGAGTGTAAAAGCAATGATCTTTTTCATGGCTTGTCCTTATTTATTGAGTTTGTCGTACCAGAGCTCATGGTGCTCTTTAGCCCATGTTGCATCGACATAACCAGTCTTCATACCATCAATTGAGCCCTGCATACCAATCGTACCGATGTAGATATGGCCCATAGCCATCGTCGTCATCAGGATTGCAGCAGTGCTATGAATTACGTTCGCAATTTGCATCGTGCCACGTAAATATTCCATTTGCATAAACGGCACAATCATGTCGAGTACAAAGCCTGAAGCTGAAATTACCAAACCTAGAAAGGTCATACCAAACCAGAACCAGAACTTTTCACCCATATTGAAAAACCCAGCAGGCACATGCTTACCGCTAAGCATCCCACCAAAGGTTAGGAGCCAATTTAAATCGCCCTTTTCAGGAATATTTTTACCAGCAAAGAGTAAGAAGAAAATCACAATGCTCAAAGTAAATAGTGGGCCTGTGAAATTATGAATATTTTTGCAAACCATGAGGAATGAACCATAGGCGACACCACCCATGAGCGGCATCGCAAAGTATTTGCCGTACAAAATCATCAAGCCTGTAAACGCAAGGGCCAAGAAACTAAAAGCCATTACCCAGTGAGTAAAGCGATCAAAGGCGCTAAAACGCTTCACTTTGATACCTGACAATGGCTCGTGCAACTTAATAGAACCTTTTAGGGTGTACATCGCAACAATGCCAAAGAAAGCAATTGCCAATAGCCAACCACCGTAAACAGTAATAATGCCGTTACGAATCACACGCCACTCTTGACCAGCGCGCTGAATCAAAACACCTGCCTGTTTATCTGGGATGCTCACATAGTTTTGTGGATCACTATTTGGTGCAATAAAGATGGAAGGATTGGCAGGCTGGGACTGAGCCTGAGTACCATTCGCTAAAGCGCTGGGATCGGCAGGCACTGATCTAGGAGGCACGTCTACTCCACTTGGGGAAGGTAGGGGTGCCATCGGCGCACGCTCAGCAAAGCTCATTCCACTAGCTAATGTGAGTGACAACCCAGCCGCCACTACCAAAGTGCGTAGAACTTTAGAGAATGATCGTTTCATACACATGTCCTTAAACGTTTTCGTTTTATTTATTATTGTTTAGTTAATTCTTAATACGACTGTATTCGTTCTGATCTTGATTGCGCTTATCAATCGATTCAGTCCAGCTTGCCTGATTTCCAGGCGTCCAATTTTTTGTCATAAAGCCATTGTTTGCGCCCATATAAGGAGCAACGTCAGGACGCTTGGCTTTTTTAGCTGCAATTTCTGGAGGCTCAGAGCACGCAGCCAACAAAGCGACTGCTGCAAAACATAAACCCAAGGTTTTGAAAGTCAGTTTCATTATTGAGCTCCTGGAATTTTTGCAGCAGGCGTTGGGGTCGGCGCTGGAGTATCAGGTCCGCCGTAAGCAGTATTCCAGCCAAATGCTTTGGAGCCAGGATACTTGCCGTTTTTCTCACGAGTAGCTACACGATTATTAAAGATGCTGGAAATAATATCGCTATCACCACCAATCAACGCCTTGGTTGAACACATCTCTGCGCACAAAGGTAACTTACCTTCTGCCAAACGGTTACGACCATACTTTTCGAACTCAGCAACGCTACCATTCTCTTCAGGGCCACCGCTACAGAATGTGCACTTATCCATTTTGCTACGTGAGCCAAATGCTCCTTTACTCTGGAACTGAGGCGCACCAAATGGGCAAGCTAAGGAGCAATAGCCACAACCGATACAAATATCTTTGTCATGCAGAACTACACCTTCATCGGTACGATAAAAGCAGTCTACTGGACATACGGCCATGCAAGGCGCATCTGTACAGTGCATGCAAGCTACTGAAACAGATTTTTCTTGACCAATGATGCCGTCATTTACCGTAACAACGCGGCGGCGGTTCACGCCCCAAGGCACTTCATTATCATTTTTACAAGCAGTGACACAGCCATTGCATTCAATGCATCGCTCTGTGTCGCAGATAAATTTCATTCTTGCCATTGTGTTCTCCTGACTTTATTTTTTAACTTAGGCAAATTTTTCGATTTGGCACATGGTGGTCTTGGTCTCTTGCATCATTGTGACCATGTCATAACCATAAGTAGTGGCCGTATTGACCGCCTCACCCTGTACTACTGGTGCAGCACCCTCTGGGTAGTACTTACGAATATCCTCACCCTGCCACCAACCAGCGAAGTGGAATGGCACAAAAGCAGTTCCTTGATCTACGCGTTCAGTCACCAATGCACGCACTTTGATCTTGGCACCTGTAGGTGACTTCACCCAAACGTAATCCCAGTTCTTAATGCCGCGATCTGCAGCCGCTTTAGGATTAATTTCGACAAAGTTTTCTTGTTGCAACTCAGCCAACCATGGGTTAGACCGGGTTTCGTCTCCACCACCCTCATACTCAACCAAACGACCTGAGGTCAAAATAATTGGGAACTTCTCATACAACTTGTTATTCAAGTTCTGATTTTGAACAGTCTTATACAGAGTTGGTAGACGCCAGAAATTTTTCTTGTCGTCAATGGTTGGGTACTTACGCATCATTGGTGCGTTGGTACTGTAAAGGGCTTCACGGTGAATTGGAATTGGATCAGGGAAGTTCCACACAATCGCACGCGCTTTAGCGTTACCAAAAGGATGACAACCATTTTTCATCACAACCCGCTGAATACCGCCAGACAAGTCAGTCTTCCAGTTTTTACCTTCAGCGAGTTTTTTCTCATCGTCAGTCAACTGATCCCACCAACCCAGCTTCTTCATAAATACATGATCAAACTCTGGGTAACCAGTAGTGATCGCAGCGCCCTTAGAGCAAGAGCCGTCAGCAGCCAGCAAACTCACTCCGTCACGCTCAACACCAAAGTTGGCACGGAAGTTACCGCCGCCTTCCATGACACTCTTGCTCGTGTCATAGAGGTTTGGTGAACCAGGATGCTTAATTGCCGCTGTTCCATAGCAAGGCCAAGGCAATCCATAGTAGTCGCCTGTGGTGTCATAACCAGTTACTGGATCAACGCCTCCACGGGACTTCAGTGTCTTCGGATCGAATGTCGCAACCATTCTCATGTGCGCCTTCAAGCGCTCAGGAGTTTGACCGGTATAACCAATGGTCCAGCAAGAGCGATTAATCTCGCGCAAGATGTCTTCAATTTGTGGCTCTCTCCACTGCTTGCCAGCGAACTTAGAGCTCAACATCTTGTAATTCAAAGACAGCTCTTGGCCAAAACCAAGGCGGTCTGCAAACGCTTGCATGATCACATGGTCAGGGACAGATTCAAATAATGGATCGATGACTTTTTCGCGCCACTGCAACGAGCGGTTAGATGCGGTTGCTGTTCCACAAGTTTCAAACTGCGTAGCTGCGGGTAATAAATAAACGTTGCGATTCTTATTAACGGATTGACCTTCCGCTGGGGGCATCGCTGCCATTGCCGCAGTTGCACTTGGATATGGGTCTACAACCACTAAGAGATCCAACTTATCCATCGCACGCTTCATATCGAGGCCACGAGTTTGTGAGTTAGGCGCATGACCCCAGAAGAACAAACCTTTAACGTTAGTCTGCTGATCAATCATGTCGTTCTTTTCGAGGACAGCATCAACCCAACGAGATACTGTCGTACCAGATTTCTCCATCATGTCTGGTGCATAACGACCTTTAATCCACTCGTAGTCAACACCCCAAACTGTTGCAAAGTGTTTCCATGAACCCGCTGCTAAACCATAGTAACCAGGCAATGAGTCTGGGTTAGGACCAACGTCAGTCGCTCCTTGAACGTTATCGTGACCACGGAAAATATTCGTACCGCCGCCAGACTTACCAACGTTGCCCAAAGCCAGCTGCAAGATGCACGATGCACGAACCATGGCATTACCGATGGTGTGCTGGGTTTGACCCATACACCACACAACCGTGCTCGGACGATTCATGGCCATGGTTTTTGCTACTTGATAAACCTGTGCCTCTGGAACGCCGCAAGCCTCTTCAACAGCAGCAGGAGTCCACTTCTCCATGACTTCTTTGCGAATCTCTTCCATGCCATAAACACGGTCATTGATGTACTTCTTATCTTCCCAACCATTTTTAAAGATGTGATAAAGCACGCCAAACAAGAAAGGAATGTCAGTTCCTGAGCGGATACGCACGTACTGGTCTGACTTCGCAGCAGTGCGGGTGTAACGTGGATCCACCACAATCACTTTGCAACCATTCTCTTTTGCATGCAATAACATCAACATGGAAACTGGGTGAGCTTCAGCAGCATTGGAGCCAATGTACAAAGCTGCCTTAGCATTCATCATGTCGTTATAGCTATTGGTCATCGCACCATAGCCCCAGGTGTTTGCTACACCGGCCACTGTAGTTGAGTGACAAATACGAGCCTGATGGTCTGTATTGTTTGTTCCAAAGAAAGAGACCCACTTACGGAGCAAGTAGGCCTGTTCATTGTTGTGTTTTGATGATCCGATAAAGAACATCGCATCCGGAGAGTATTTCTCTCGAATGCTCTTCATCTGAGCGGTAATTTCAGTGAGAGCTTGATCCCAAGAAATGCGTTGGTACTTGCCATCGACCAACTTCATTGGGTAGCGCAAACGATAGTCTCCATGGCCATGCTCACGCAAAGCAGCGCCCTTGGCACAATGAGCGCCCATATTAATTGGGGAGTCGAACACCGGGTCTTGACGAACCCAAACGCCATTCTCAACAGTGGCATCAACCGCGCAACCTACTGAACAGTGAGTACAAATCGATCGTTTAACTTCAATCTTGCCCTTGCCATCAAGCATTGCCTTGCTTGGCTCAGCCGATGCTTTTTGCACCAAACTTAATTGGCTAGCAGCAATACCTGCACCAACACCAACACCAGAGCGCTTCAAGAATGTGCGACGGTCCATAGTAGGCACGGCAGCTTTTAAGCCGCGTGACAAACTACCAATCAGGCGTGTTGCGGAACGACTGCTTTGTGGGGTATTTGATTTACGAGTCAGACTCATATGTTGTCCCTGAGAAAGTTTTTTATCTATTTAGTTTTTTATCAATGTAGCAACAGTTAAATCATGGTGCTTTCGTAATACTTACGCATATGGGCTGTAATAGATTGCCCATCAGCCTTGCTCTTTACAGTACTGCCAATCTCTTGAATCACAGCTTTACCAATGGAAGTTTGTGAAGCGACGGCAACAGCACCGACTGCGGCACCTGCGCCTACAAAAAACTTGCGGCGTGACGGCTTGTTCTCTTCGCTTAAAGCAGCTTTGGATTTAGTGCTCATGGCTTGCTCCTAATAAATTATTCTTGATCTTGGTCAAGTGTAATAGGAATTCGCACTTTTGACATATAGGTGTAACACTATGACGTTATTGATATTTAATATTGCGCCGCAACATTAAATCATGTCAAAACTTTGTCCTTCAATTGCCATGAATTCTCTTGTTAAAACGGCAATTGGGCGGTAGAGATGCATCTCTGGAATATCTTCAATTGCATTACAAAGATCGTCATACCAAGGGCGAATATGCTCATTGAAAAAAACCCTTTGGTTAGCAAGGTTTGATACCTCCACGTCATCTCCAGCAATGAGATAGCGCATCACTTCACACAAGGCTGAGATATGGTCTTCAGTCTCAGTCACTTCTTCTGAGGCCTCAAGACCAAATTCCTCAAGCGCCCTCCGAATATTGACTAATGGCCGCTCATTCAAGTGTCCTGCCATATAAAAAGATCCATTAAGCACCACATTCGGCTTACCCACACTAACGAAGTTGAGGTCGAATTCATCGTGCCAGGCTTTGGCGGGGTTATTTTTGGCCACCTCGACAAGATCCATCCAAGCTTTCGCCAAAGGAGCGCTGTCGGCTGCATCTTGCTGATCAGCAGTGGCAGCAATTTGATCTAGAAGCGTTTGATCTGGCGGCAAATGAAACAATCTGGCAATCAATCCATATAGATCTGCTCTTGCTAGATCCTCCGGCAAACCCACCTCACCCACTTCAGTTACTGAATTTTCTTTTGCATTAGTTGAGTCTGTCATGTTTCTTTCTTCACCATATCTACCACTCGACAATCACCACACATCTTGAGTCTATCCATCGCCGCCCCTGCAAAAGCACCATGAGCGCCTAGCTTAGCAAGCATCAGATCAATCATCTTTGAGGTCCCAAATGGTTTACCGCAACTAATGCAATGAAACGCTTGGGCCTCATTCAGCACAGCCTTTTGTTTGCGTTGCTCTACTTTACGTAAACGTGGATCTAAGGCTAAGGCCTGCTCAGGACAAGTTTTTACGCAGATGCCACATTGCACGCATTGCTTTTCAATAAAAGACAGGATCGGCTCATCAGGGTTATCCAAGAGCGCGCCTTCAGGGCAACTACTTACACAAGACATACATAAAGTGCAAGATTCCGCATTCATCGCGAGACCACCGAGCAATGAAGTTTTTGGAAGTGGCGCTCCTGCTTCTGGCAATGCTGTCTTAGCCTGTTTTTCTAGATGCTCCAAAACCGCTTCTAGAGCCTCCCGTTTTTGATCAGACAAGCCAAAGCTAGCTGGAGTACAAATCGCCTTCAAAGCACCTCGCTGGCGCAGTGAACCCATTGCATTTGAAACGGTTTGCAAGTCATCTACAGAATTTGCCATCACCAGATGAACGCGATCATCAAAGCCATAAGCCTGCAAGATGGCATTGGCTAATTGGGATTGCTCCTCCAGTGCTAAGCGGTAAGCTGGATCTTCATCGCCACTTAATAAGAGCGCTACCTCAGAGAAGCCATAACTAAGTGCACCCAGCCATAAATCCAGCCCTGTGGATGCGATGTGTTCAATGGCGTATGGAATCACAAATGCAGGCAAGCCTTCAAATTGCTTTGGCATGACATGAGCAGATCGGCCAAGGGCATCAATCATCTGAGTGCCTGATGTCAAAGTATGCAAAAGTAAACTAGGCGCAGTGGTGAGATGAAGTTTCTTGGCCTCAGCACTAAATACACTGGCTAGGTTTTTTAACTCTTTACCTTGATGCGATACGCTGGGGTAGTTATAGCGCATCGCTCCTGATGGACAAACGGTTGCGCATGCCCCACAACCCATACACAGGTTGGGATTGACCTCAACACTACCTTGACCGTTTTTAAATACTGAAGCAATAGCACCAGTAGAGCAAACATCAATACAAGCGCTGCAACCCACTTTACCGTTACGGCCATGAGCACAGATCTTGTCCTGATAAACAAAATATTTTGGCTTCTCAAATTCGCCAACCATCTCTACCAATTGATTTACTAGTAAAGCCTGCTCAAGCGGATCATTACCTGGAGCAAAATACCCCTTTGGAGTCTGACTCATACGCATTTTGGGGTTTGTACGCAAATCGAGTATCAAATCAAATTCAGCATCACGTGCCCGTTCAGTACGATCAAAAGAAATAGCGCCAATACTTGCACATGCTGTGACACAAGCGCGGTGAGACTGGCATTTATCAAGGTCGATTTGATAAGAAAGATTGATTGCATTTTCTGGGCACGCTACCACGCATGCGCCACAACGAGTACACATCTCTGGATCGATGGGATTTTGTAAATCCCAAGCAACTAGGAAGTTCCCAAGATAACCATCTAACTTTGTCACCTCGCCGCTATAAATCGGATAGCTTCGCGCCAAAGGAAGGTCCCCAGGCTCTGTGCATAAAACCGATACATCTAAGGATTGGCTCAGCTTTTCTGCCCAAGGCAGAGCTTGAGAGCCTGCCCCAATAATGAGTAACCTACCCTGGCTTTCATAATTCACTACAGGTACGGGTTCAGCCTCAGCCATATCGGCTAAAGCAAGTAAAGCAGCCATCTTCGGTCCTGAAGATTTCGCTTCTTGAGTCCAACCGGCTACCTCACGAATGTTGACAAAACGTAAGGGTGCTACCAATGGTTTCTCTGATTGTTCTGCCAACTCAGTAAATAAAGCACCTTCTTGTGTACAGGCGACAACAATAGAATCCGCGCCATCTAGTGCTTTTAAAAATGAGCCGACCTCTTGCCTACACAAAGATTGGTGTACTGGAACACCCAAAGCCTTTTGATCTAGAGGCATAGTGCCATTGCAGTTACAAACTAATTTTTGACTCATTGAAGATCTTCTTATGTGTTTTTCTTTTGTACTGGCTCAGCTTGTGCAGCGTCAGGCTCTACAGTTGGAGTGGATGTTAAATCAGTTTGATCTTGGGAAGTCAGGTGCTGAGTACTCTTCTGCCCTTCAGACTCTGAGGGCTCAGCCTGCTTCTGAAAGAGCTTGAGCATATCACTTTGCGCCATTCTCTCTAGCATTCCCGGAGGCAAAGGATCTGGTTTGGAATAGTCGTCAATATAGATATCTAAACCATCCATGATGTTGAAGTGTGGATCCGTAAACATTTTCTTAAGAGCTGCCTGCTGTACCGCCGGATCAACATTAGGCTGCATAAATGCGGAGAAGTCGGGAGCAAAACGATCAATCTTTTCCACATCCCCGAGAGTTGCTAGTGGCGGCGTTTCTTCCTCTTCGGCCGGAGGGACTGACTTCTCAGCAAGCTCTTTGGCTGGCTGCATAGGCTCATCCGCTTTATCTGCTTGAACTTTGCGGCGCGACCAACGACTGAGAAAGCCATCTGCCATCATTCCTCCACTGGCCGTTCTGCGCCTTTGAATGAGGCTGGTTTATGACGCTTCTTGGGTTCAGGTCGATAGTGCTCATTGACATACTCTTGTAGCCAAGAAGCATGTTCATCACTCATCGCGATCGTATCTACAGATTCACCACCATCAAGCAAGCGAGCAGCTTCGTTATAGCTCACGCAAATGCGATGCGGTACTGCAATAGTGTTTTCCTCTTGAGCAACTGAGAGTGATTGCGGATCAATATAGCGGGCGATATCTTCCTCTAGGCGCCACATCACGAACCAGCAAGGAGTGGTTGCGGAAACGTTGAGGTAATAGCCCTCAGCTTCATCAAGAAAAAGATTTAGCTCAAATCCAGTAAATAACCAAGATTCACCATCTTTGTCACGCCCCAGAAATTGACCAGAGATCACATTGCTGGAATTATCCTGAGAATGAAATTGACCAAAATCAGGCAATACCTCCTGCGGAACCCAGCGATGTGACACCCACGGGTTATCCAAATTTTGCTTACGCATGATTACTGCAAAGCGCATAACGGCTCAGGACCTCAGGTATTTTGAACCACGATACTCGGGAATTTGCTGCTCATATCTTTCGATAGAGTAGCAATCCGAATAGCGACTTGTCTAGCAATGTTTTTATAAATACCGCTGATTGCTCCATCAGGGTCCGCTACTAAAGTCGGACGTCCAGCATCAGCTTGCTCACGAATGGACAGATTGAGTGGCAATGCGCCCAAGAAATCAACCTCATACTCTTGACACATTTTTTCACCGCCACCACTGCCAAAGATATGTTCTTCATGGCCGCACTGCGTACAAACATAAGTGCTCATGTTTTCAATAATGCCAACGATGGGTACTCCAACTTTTTCAAACATCTTTAGACCTTTGCGCGCATCGAGCAAAGCAATATCTTGCGGAGTGGTAACAATGACTGCACCCGTGACAGGAACTTTTTGCGAAAGCGTGAGTTGAATATCACCAGTGCCTGGTGGCATATCGACAATTAAATAATCTAAATCACGCCAGCGGGTTTGGCGAAGTAACTGCTCTAAAGCTGAAGTAACCATAGGGCCACGCCATACCATCGGTGCATCTTCCTCAATCAAGAAACCGATTGAACTGGCTTGCAGGCCATGACCTTCCATTGGTTCGATAGTATTTTCTTCAACAGACTCTGGTCTGCCAGTAATGCCCAGCATCATCGGCTGACTTGGGCCATAAATGTCCGCGTCCAAGATGCCAACTTGAGCGCCCTCAGCGGCGAGCGCCAAAGCCAAGTTCACTGCAGTAGTGGATTTACCAACACCACCTTTGCCACTAGCCACAGCAATAATATTCTTCACGCCCGGCAAAAGCTTTACGCCACGTTGCACAGCATGCGCCAAGATTTGACTGCTGACATTAACGCTGACATTTTTTACGCCAGGTAATTCACGGACGGCGTTAATGACAGACTTACGAATAGCATCAAACTGACTTTTGGCTGGATATCCTAAAACAATATCTAAAGAGATGTCGCCATCATCCACACGTAAATTTTTTAGGTTTTTAGCGCTTACAAAATCGACCTGAGTATTTGGATCAACCAAGCCTTTGATGGCACCTTGCACAGCTTCTACAGTAACGGACACTACCTTCTCCTTTGATACGCAAATCCAGGAGCGATCCCGGAACTGCTGAGTCTATTTTTATTGAATACCGCTTAGATTAACCGCACCCACGAAAAATTGCTGAGGCGGACTAGGATTTACTGGGAAACCGGGAAACCCGCTTCAGTGATCAATTCGCTAGCCTGTGCAGATGATAGGGATGTCTCCAAATTTACGATTTGAGATACCAAATCTGCTTGAACCTGGGCCTGTGGATCTTGAGCCTGAATTGCCCTAGTAATTGCGTTGATGCACCCACCGCAGGTCATGCCAGACACTTTTAAACTCAACATATAGGCCCTTTTGTAGTAAATGTAGGTCAATGCAGTAGATTATCTTCTATATATGAGTATCCCAAAAGAGCACTCCTCCGACTTATTCACCCTAGACATTGGCGGAATGACTTGTGCCTCTTGTGTCGGTCGCGTTGAAAAAGCCCTCAGCAAAATTTCCGGAGTAGAGGCGGCGAGTGTCAATCTGGCTACCGAACAAGCTAGAGTTCGCCTGAATACATCCTCTTTGAGCAAAATCGAGGATGTTATCGCTGCGGTGAAAAAAACAGGTTATGAGGCACATTTAAGCTCTCCCCATCAAAGTGCACAAGTAAAACCTGCGCAAACTTTTTGGGGTAGCGATGGTCTCGGCAGAGTATTACTCAGCTTTGCCTTTTCGACCCCATTATTTTTACCTATGCTTCTCATGCCATTTGGCATTCATTGGTCACTCTCTCCAAAATGGCAACTTCTATTGGCAAGTCCAGTGCAATTCTTTTTAGGTTGGCGCTTTTATAAGTCTGGCTTTAAAGCGCTTATGTCCGGCGTGGGCAATATGGATTTACTAGTTGCGCTAGGCACCAGCGCCGCTTATGGTTTAAGCGTATATGAAATGATCGCCAATCCCCTTACCAGCCATGAGTTGTATTTTGAAGGCTCTGCGGTGATCATTTGCATGGTGCTTCTAGGAAAGTGGTTAGAGGCCAGAGCAAAGCAGCAAACCAGTGAAGCAATTAGTGCATTACAAAAGCTATGGCCAGAACATGCCAAGGTGCTTCACCCGGAACTTGTTATTCAAGATGGAGTGGCCCTAGATCAATATCGCGATCTGCCCTTAGAACATGTATTTCCTCAAGATCGTATTTTGGTTTTACCAGGAGAGCGCATTCCCGTAGATGGCTTAATCCTTTTAGGCAGTAGTCACGTGGATGAATCTTTGCTTACTGGAGAAAGTATTCCACTTAAAAAATTGATCAACGACAAAGTAATAGGCGGCTCTTTAAACGGTGAAGGTCTATTAGTTATTGAGGCACAAGCTGTTGGCGTAGAAAGTGTTCTCTCAAAAATCATTTCTTTAGTTGAAGACACGCAAACCCAAAAAGCGCCAATCCAAAAGTTGGTAGATCAGGTAAGCGCTATTTTTGTTCCGAGCGTACTTGTTATTGCCCTGATCACCGGAATTGCAAACTGGCTGTATTGGGATTCAGCGGCGATTGGGATCTTACGCGCAGTATCAGTCCTAGTGATTGCCTGCCCTTGTGCTCTGGGTTTGGCAACGCCTGCTGCCATCATGGCAGGCACTGGAGTTGCGGCACGCTTTGGTATCCTGATTAAAGATCCTCAGGTATTAGAGCTAGCGCATCGCTTAAATATTGTGGCCTTTGATAAGACCGGCACGCTCACCATTGGCAAGCCACACTTACTCGAGCTTATTCCGCTTGATCAGATGATGAATAGCGCTGCTCGAGATGCCATTTTGGCCAGTGCAGCGGGCTTGCAGATGGGTAGCGAGCACCCATTAGCAAAGGCCTTATTGGATACAGCCAAACAAAAAGGGATTACCCCAATTTCACCTACTGAAAGCAAAGCAATTTCGGGTGTAGGCATCTGTGGCAAACCCAGCTCAGGACCCTGGGTTGGTCAAAACTTATGTCTACAAAGTCTTGCTTCTTTGGAATCTAATCCACACTACAAACTGATATTAGCTAAAGCGCAGTCCTGTCTTGAGAATGGACAAACCGTTTCTATTTTGATGAACGAACTCACTTCGTCACCAATTGCTATTTTGGGTTTTGGTGATGAACTCAAAAATCATGCTCAAGCTGCAATTACTTCTTTAAAACAAATGCAGATCCGTACAGTCATGATCTCGGGAGATAACACTGCTGCTGCAAATCGTGTAGGTCAATCCATTGGAATCAATGAAGTCTTTGCGCAGATCCTACCTAGCAACAAAGCTGACATCATTCGCAAATTGCAATCTCCTGGGATTGATGGAAAGCAAGCATGGGTAGCCATGATTGGCGATGGAATTAATGATGCTCCTGCGCTGGTTGCAGCGGATGTGGGAATGGCAATGTCTACTGGGACTGACGTAGCTATGCAAGCAGCTGGTATCACCTTGATGCGCGGTGATCCTACTTTAGTTGCAGATGCGATTGATATCTCTAAGAGAACTTGGAAAAAGATTCAGCAGAACTTATTCTGGGCATTTATCTTCAATGCAACTGGGATACCTTTAGCTGCTTTAGGCTACCTCTCTCCAATGCTTGCTGGAAGCGCAATGGCCCTCTCAAGCTTTTGTGTACTCAGCAATGCCTTATTGCTTAAGCGCTGGCATCCTACTCAACGTTAGACTTTGATGTGCTTATTTTGAGTTTTTACGGACCAGCTCTATATCACCATAAAAAGCACGGGTCTCTGATTTGGTATTGTCGGTATCAGTGAGTAATGCAATACCAATTACTTCGCCAGGTGCTTCACCATAAGCGCGCTTGTAATCAGCTGCAAGATCGCGTTGATGCTGATGCCATTGGCCCAGGCCATCCCAACCCGAGTCGACCACAATCATCTTGATGCGGCTGGTATGTGCATTGGTGATGATGGTATCAACTGGGGTTTTACCAGACCAGATATACATCAGGGTTGCGTATGGCATTTCTTGACCACTAATTAAATTGGCCATCTCAAAGTTCAGACGCTCTTTAAGTGAGAGCTTTGATTTGTTTCCATCAAAAGCCACTAAGATTCTCAAAGGCGCATCGTCACTTGGACCATCAGCATTGTCTGCATTAGGAATTGCATTGGTTGCCTTCCACTCCCATTGCAGCCATAAATTGCTTGCTGAACGTGGCCGCAGCTTTACCGCCAATCCAGAGGCAGATGTTTTAGAGTTAGCACTCAAGACCGTTCTGCCTTGATAGCTCTCCAGACGATAGACAGTATTCTTTTTGTAGGGGGCTATTCGGTAAAAATTCCAACCGTTTGGCATCCCTTCGCGGGCCGTCTCAGCAGAAAATTTAGGCAGCTCTTCCTGGGCCGGCAACTGATTGATATTCAATGCCTGACCTGACTCATCTTGAACGGAGCCCCCTCCAGGGCCTGCACAGCCAAGCAAGGTCGCGATAATACAAGTCAAGAAGAGATAACAAAGGGATTTCAGCATGACTCAATTGTCCCAAAGAATCGTCCAAGTAAGTCTAAAATCCAAGCATGCGCCATCAATCACCTACAAGCTGGGCTGCAATCTGCATCTGTTTAGCAGCGATTGTGCATTTTGGCTTAGGGTTTTCGATTGAATTCTCAGTCGACGAAGCGCACTATGCCCTGTATGCCGAACATCTGGCATGGAGTTATTTTGATCACCCACCCCTAGTCGGATGGATTCAGTGGCCATTAGTAGCTCTCACCTCAACAGAGGGCCTCATCCGTATTATTCCTGAGCTACTCTGGATCATCTCCTGTTTATTGGTTTATCAAGTCACACTGGAAATTCACCACTTTATTCAGGGGCGTAATTCGGGTTACCTCACCAGCGCACTCCCCTCAGCCAATACTTGTGGACTAATGGCAGTGCTTGCAATCATCGCTGCGCCAATGCCACATGTTCTAGCAATTGGTTTATTGCCCGATACCTTGCTTGCACCCCTGAGTCTTGGTCTCATGTATATGGCGCTGCGTTGGTTGATTCAAGACCACTTCACTATCGCAGACTGGCTATTGACTGGTGCTTTATTGGGCTTGGCAGGCTTAAGTAAATACACCGCCATCTTTACTGCTTTTGCTCTATTGCTTGTCTTTATTAGCGCCCGCAGAAAACCTTGGATAGGAAGACTTGGGTTGTGGTTGGCAATCCTGCTGGCACTATCGTTTATCACTCCGGTGCTGTACTGGAACTGGGTCAATGATTGGATTTCATTTAAATACCAAATTGCCCATGGAAGTGGTGGTACTTGGTTATGGCGTCGATTGGCAGCCTTCCTTGGCATTCAGATTATTGCTTTCGGCCCACTATTGATCGTAGGCAGCTACCTCTTTCTCAAAGATTGCATGCACGCAACAAAACTTTCTTTGCTGTCATTGCTGGGATTCTTTTTTATTCCCTTTGTGGTCTTTGCGAGTCTTTCTGGTGGTGGTGGCTTACCTCACTGGACAACACCAGCATGGTTTTGTCTAGCGCCCTTTGCCGGAATTGGTTTAGCTAAAGCATGGTCGGTGCAACACCGAAAAATCATTCGAGCTCTATTCATCTTTCAGATTGCACTATGCCTCATTGGCTTTGGATTTGTTTTGTCTGGTGGCATTTCCTCAACTGTCGTCAAAGCAAATCCTATTGCAGATTTGTATGGCTGGAAAATTGCCGGAAAAAAAGCTGCCAACTTAGTAGAAGCGAATAAAGCTGAGGGCATTGCCGTGCAGAATTGGACGCTCGGAAGTCGAGCTGCTTGGTATGCAAAACCTACGCCAGTATTTGTATTAGATGAAAGAAAAGATCAATTCGACCTCTGGTTCGGGGAGTTACCAAAGGGGGCAAATATCCTCTTAATCAACTGGTCTGGGATGGCCTTCCCACCCCCTGTTGGTAATCAGTCAGCCTTTGAGCGTTGCGAACCTTTAGAGGCCTTAGAAATCGAGCGCTTTGGCCAGGTATTGTCAAAATTTGACTTTAGCCTTTGTAGTAACTGGCAGGGACCCCCGGCGAGCAAGTAATTAGCCTAAATTCAGGACCTTAGGCGCCCAAACCATTATCCTTACGCCTATGAGTTCATCAGCCAATACCACCCCCAAAACCCCTTCCGGGTGGAAATCAATTCTGAAACGTGCATGGCCAACCGTCCGCATTCTGTTATCGATTGCCCTACTCTGGAAGGCAACTAGTGGAATTGATTGGCATACCCTGCTCCATTCAGAAATCAAGATGGAGCCAGCTTGGTTAATTGCTGCTGCAGTAGCAATCTGCTGCGCTTTTATTTGTGGCGGTCTTCGCTGGGGATTTTTAATGCGCAGTGTTGGCTTTCACGGAAGTCTAAAAAGTTATGTCGCTCTGTATTTTGCAGGCGGACTTATTAACCAAGGTTTGCCAAGTACTCTAGGGGGCGATAGTTATCGCGCAATCACAGCTACCCACTTTACGAATAGCGATAAGCTCGCCGAAACAAAAGCGTTAGATGAAGAATTGCATCATTCAGTAGATTTGGGGCATGCAACACCTAAACTACGCTTGAGTTTTGCAATGACGCTAGTAGACAGACTTCTTGGCCTGGCTGGAAATAATCTACTTGGTGGTTTAGGCCTGATTCTTGGAGGCGCTACTTTAGCCGCCTGGGGTCAAGATTTAGGTTATGCAGTCATGGCTGTCATGCTCTTCGCTGGAGTGATCATTGCCTTAGTATTAGCATGGACTCCGAGCCGACAATTTCTACAAAAACTTTTAGACCGATTACATATGAACAAAGCCATGCCAGGAATTCAGTTGGCATTTTCATGGCCAATGAATATTGCTCAGGCCCTGTTTGGAATTGGCATCCACAGTTTCATTATTCTGGCATTTAGTTTTTGTCTCAGAGCCTATGGTGCGGAAGCACCTATCTCCAGCTTAATGATTGGCCTACCAGCACTCAGCCTACTTCTGATGTTACCTATTAGTATTTCTGGCTGGGGATTACGTGAGGCCACCCTCTCTTCAGTGCTAGCCTTATGGGGCGTCAATCCTTCCCTCACTGTAATTGCATCCATTAGTTATGGCGCCATCACTGTTTTATCGGTATTACCTGGCGCATACTTTTTACTAAAACGAAAATAATTCTTCAGAATAAAAATATGACTATTAGCGTCAATACCATGCGTGCCATTGATCATTGGGTCGGCGTACCGCTTTGTGCGATCGCCACTCCGCTGGTAGCGCTCATGGATAGCGCCCGGAATCTTTTGAGTCGTGAGCCTCAGGCCCCAAAAAAACTACTGTTTATTGAGCTCTCAGAAATGGGAAGTGCTATTTTGGTTGATCCTGCGATGCGTAATGCCCAAGCGCGTGGAGCTGAACTGTTCTTTTTGATCTTCAAAAGCAATCGTGCGAGTCTGACTTTATTAAATACTGTTAAACCTGAGAATATTTTCACAATTGATTCATCTAGCTTAGGTGGCTTGATTAAAGATACTCTCCGCTTTCTAATCGTTGCTCGCCGTCATCGCATTGACACTGTGATTGATTTGGAGTTGTTCTCCCGATTTACCGCTTTACTCACTGGCTTATGCGGTGCAAGACGTCGCGTGGGATACCATATCTTTCATGGCGAAGGTTTGTGGCGTGGTTGCATGCTCACTCGGAAGGTACATTACAACCCACATATCCACATCACCAAGAACTTTTTATCCTTAATTCATGCGGCTTTTGCTGACAAGATTGAAGTGCCATTCAGCAAAATTCAGATTCCGGATTCTGAAGTACGTTTAGAGCAAGCTGTGATTAATCCAGTAGCACTAGAAAAGGTTCGTGAGCGGATTGAGAAATTGGCCAAAGAGGCTGGCATTGAATATGTTTATGGCAAGCATCGCTTGATTTTAATTAACCCTAATGCAAGCGATCTATTGCCTCAACGTCGCTGGGCACAGCAACGCTTCTCTGAATTAATTCAGGGGGTTCACGAGCAATACCCCCATGATTTGATTTTGATCACAGGCTCCCCTGCTGAATTGGCTTATGTTGAAAAGGTACGCGTGGTTGCCAATGTCAAAAATGCATTGAACTTTGCAGGACAAGTAAGCTTTGCAGAATTGCCCCCGCTTTACACCCTTTCTGATGTGATGGTCACCAATGATTCTGGTCCGGGTCACTTCTCAGCTGTTACAGCACTAAGAACAGTGGTCCTCTTTGGCCCAGAAACACCAGCCCTGTATGGCTCAATTGGTAACTCGATTGCAATCACTGCGAACTTGGCCTGTTCACCCTGCGTCAGTGCAGCCAATCATCGCAAAACCCCCTGTCACGATAATGTTTGCATGCAAGCAATTAGCGTGACTCAAGTTTTGGAGAAGGTGAATATTCAACTACAAGCGGCCGATCAGGCAAAAGGTCGTTAAACCGAATGCGCAATCGGGTCGTTTCTGTATATGCTTGGTTGATTCCGCTACTGCCATTGGCGCTTGCCTTGGCAATCTATTTGGGTGAGTTTCAGAGCGTCACTTTTCTATTTATCAACCACTACACCCAGTTTCTACCTGATACTCTGTGGGCATGGTTCACCTTTCTGGGTAATGGTTGGGGCACATTTGCCATTGCATTCCCATTGATATTGTTAGCGCCTCGCGCTTTAACAGCAGGCCTCATTGCTGGCGCGCTTTCTGCACTTGCAAGTACTTCGCTTAAAAACTTTTTTGATTTGCCAAGGCCTGCAGGAGTATTGCTAGATGGGAGTTTCCATCGCCTGGGTGAACCCCTGCTCCAAAAAGCCTTTCCATCAGGCCACACTCTCACAGCCTTTGCTATCGCTACTGCTCTGTATTTTTCTTGCGAAAAAGATAAGCGCAGACCGATGCTGATTTTATTTGTGATTGCAGCTTTAGTTGGTCTATCGCGCAATGCAGTGGGAGCACACTGGCTTACGGATGTGCTTGGTGGTGCAGGATTTGGTATGTGGTGCGGAATGCTTGGAGCAATTCTGACTAATTTAATACCCAACCGATACTTATTATTTAATGGGTTATGGCTTCGCCTAGTTGCCATCGGCGGTGTAGTTGCAATTTATGCGCATCTGACACAAATCATGGATCATGAATTAAATCTACCATTGCAATACGCATCGGTAGTCATTTTGCTCATCACGCTAGCCCTATTCATTAAAGCGCAATTGAATTTCACTTCCCCAAAGTCAAAGTAATTCAATATGTTTAGTTATCGACATGCTTTTCATGCTGGCAGTCATGCAGACATACTGAAGCATCTGACCCTAATTCATCTAGTTGAGTACCTGCAAGAAAAGCCTGGCGCACTCACCATTGTCGATACTCATGCTGGTGCTGGCGTATATAGCCTGAAGGATGGTTTTGCAGCGGTAAGCAAGGAAGCTGAAGGTGGAATTATTCGACTCCTCAAGTTCATTAAAGATGGCAACTCTATTCCTGAGGGTGTTCAGAGATATCTCGACCTCATTCAAGCAGAAAGCAGCGGGAATGCACTTGATATCTATCCAGGATCCCCTTTTATTTTGGCGCGAATACTCAGGCCGCAAGACAGACTCAAGCTGTTTGAACTACACCCAAAAGAAATTGATATTCTGCGTCACAATATTGGCCAACTAAAACAAGCCAAACAGATTGATGTTTATGCTGAAGATAGCTTTGCAAGACTTAAAGGTCTATTGCCGCCTCCCAGCAGACGCGGCTTGGTCTTGATTGATCCGTCTTATGAAGACAAACAAGACTATCGGTATCTCGAAACAGCGATGGAAGAAGCTCTGCAACGTTTTGCTACCGGTTGTTATGCTATTTGGTATCCGATTCTTTCCAGAAGAGAGTCGGCTGCGCTACCAGATCGTCTCAAAAAGATTGCAAGCAGCCATAAACGCTCATGGCTTCATACTGAATTACGGGTTGAAAATGCACCTGGTGAAAGGCGGCTACAAGCCAGTGGTATGTTCATTATTAACCCGCCGTGGACTCTAGAAAAACAATTAGCAGAAGCGCTACCCGTCTTGACTAAGGCCTTAGGTATCGGTGGTGGGGCTCAGTTCTTACTGAAGAGTTTTGAAGCTTAGAGCTGCTCATTTTAGTCACGAACATCAATCATGATCTCGTTACGACGCAGAAATGGCAAAGTCCAGGGCGGATTGTAGCGAGCAAATTTGGGGGCACTTATCGGCTGGAGATTTCTAGTTTTCATCCATTGCTCAAGCTCTAGAGTTCTTTCAGCAACCTTGTTCTCGTTGTAAAAACCAGAAAAATTGATTACAGCACGCTTTACTGCAGGTATCTGACGAATCTGAACCTTCGGGTTTAGCGGTTTTGGCAAACTTTCCATGGTGTACTCAGAAGGCATGACAAATGAAACAGTCCATTTCCCAGAATTGGCTTCGATATTGACTGGCGCAGTCATAGCAATCTTGGCACTTTTAGGTAATTGCTCTTCAACCGCTACTGGTGCAGTCATCGCAATTTTCTCGCTGACCTGATTCTGCCCAAAAATATAGGCTGCAATTAACCGAAAGCCCTGACTTGAGGCTTCATCTAAGTCGCCCTCGACCTGAACCTCGGCCAAGATCATTGGTGCATAAGATCTCAGCTCAAATGGGGCTGTTTTTTCCAAAACAGTAAATTGCGGCTCTTCAATTGCCATCACAGCTCCTGCAAATAGAATCACAATCAGAAATAGTGTACTTCTGATCAAGGGGCGCCAAAGAGCCATCTACCAATTGGCCTTAAGAGTAAATCCAGTAACACTGTAATTGAGGCTAGCGCTTGCACCAACGGGCAAAGTTACTTTATTGGCTTGATGACCAAACGGCAATTCCGTCAAGATGGGGATAGCGTCAGAGAGGCGGGCGCGAATCGCCTCGAATGCCCGCTCTAATGAGTAGCCCCGATCGTTATCGTACAAACGATAGGCAGAAAAGCCCCCCAATAGAATTGCAGATTGATTACTCAGCACACCTGCATCTAGCAATTGCATGAGCATCCGCTCAATCCGATAGGGGTGCTCGTTTACATCCTCTAAAAATAAAATGCCATTTTTTGTTTGCTGCTCAGATGGCAAATATTGGGTTCCGACCAAGCCAGCCAATACAGTGAGATTGCCGCCCCATAAGATCCCTGAAAAGGAACCAGAACTTGATTTTCCTAAAAAGGATTGGGGGGCAGATACAGTGCAATCCAGTTTTCGTTCCTGAATGGCACTTTGAAAGTGCTCCCACATGAATGTATCAGGAGCAATAGGATTAGCACTTTCGTCTAGCTTTCCAAAATCATAATTGAGCATTGGGCCAGCCAAAGTCATAGCACCAGTGTTTGCAAGCAAACCTAACTGAAAGACTGTGAAGTCACTATGTCCACAAACTTGTAAGCCATTTTCAATCGACTTGGCGATCCCGGCCCAATCAATTTTCGGAAGTAAACGATGAATGCCATAGCCTCCACGCATCGCCATCACAACTGACTTTGGATTTAATTTGGATAGGCCATTTAATTCATTTAAGCGTGCCTCGTCAGTTCCAGCAAAGCGCTCATGCACTCGCTTTACACACTCTGCATTCTCAATGGCTATACCTTGATGCTTCAGCCAGTCGATACCTGCTAAAGGACTTTTATCATCCAAGCTCGCTCCAGAAGGTGCAATCAAGTGAATCGCTTTCAACGCCGCTCCTTAAAGAAATCCCGCAATAATTGACCGCACTCTTCGCCCATCACTCCACCCTCTGCAGTAGTCTGATGATTGATTTGTTTTGATGAGAATACATCTAAAACGCTCCCAGCAGCACCGGTCTTGGGGTCAGTAGCCCCGAACACGATACGCTCAACCCGCGCATGCAAGATCGCACCAGCGCACATCACGCATGGCTCAAGAGTCACATATAGAGTGGTGCCAGGTAAGCGGTAATTTTTCTCAGATAAAGCTGCCTGTCTCAGAGCTAGCATTTCAGCATGGGCGCTAGGATCACGATGGGTAATGGGCTGATTAAACCCCTTGGAAATGACTTGACCATTACGCACAAGTACTGCGCCCACAGGCACTTCGCCTGCAAGAGCAGCTAAATTAGCTTGCTCTAGAGCCTGCTGCATAAACTGTCGATCGAGCTCAGCTTGACTCATTTAGGACCGATGTACATCAGCCCAGCAATTGGGTGTCTCATATAAACGAAGGGCAGAAAGTTCGAGGCGTCCGCCGAAAGCTTTTACAAAAACAGGTTTCAAAATAGCAAATGCAGTATTAGCTAGATTCTCAACAGTAGGCACATGTTCCATCACTACAGTTTTGTGATTAGGCAAGGTGGCCAAGAAGGCAACTAAGCCCTCATCTTCTTTTGCCACAAGAAATGCATGGTCCCAAACGTCAACAATATATTGATTGGTCAAACGCTTGATATCGCCAAAGTCGAGAACCATACCATCATCCGCTTTTCCAGGATGATCAGCCACCTCTCCCGTTAAAGTGACTTCAATAGCATAGCGATGTCCGTGCAAGTGTTTACACTGGCCGTCATGGTTAGGAATACGGTGACCCGAATCAAATTCAAGACGGCGGGTAATAGAAATTGCAGGTTGTTTACTGGTCATTAAGCTCAATCACGTTCTATCGAATACCTATTAGTTTATGGGATTGGAGACTCAGCCTCCAAAGGGGGCGCCTTTGACAGAGGCTAACCGCTAATTGCGTATTGCTTTTGAGGTTAGGTCCATCCATCGGCTGCAAGAATCGATTGCGATAATCCATCTTCTCAAAGCGCGCCATTAATTTTTCTAATGATTCTTCCGCTTCCTGTGGGACAACTAACTTGAGCTCATTTGCCTGCAACACAATCAAATCAGAACCCGCTTTGGGGCTAACACAAACCCAATCAATACCTTTAGGAACCTTAATGGTGCCATTAGTTTCTATCGCGATCTCAAAACCCTTGAGATGAAGCTGCGCAATCAACGCATCATCCAATTGCAGCAGTGGCTCGCCTCCAGTAAATACAACGTAGCGCTGCTGTGGTCCAGCTGAAGTGCTTTTCCAGGAAGCCTCTATTGCATCCGCTAAATCTTGGGCAGTCTCAAATTTGCCCCCACCAACACCATCGCTGCCTACAAAATCGGTATCGCAAAACTGACAAACTGCGGTCGCACGATCTTCTTCGCGTCCGCTCCATAAATTACAGCCAGCAAAACGACAAAATATTGCAGCACGCCCTGCTTGGGCGCCTTCACCTTGAAGTGTTGGGAAAAGTTCTTTAACGGTATACATAGCAATACCATTATTTTAAGCGCTTTAGCTACTTCCAGGAGACCAGATCCCACTCCAGATAATCTTCCCAGTAGGCGTTAGCCCAGGTTACACCAAGAGTAAGGTACCGCCCATAACCTCTTCGTATCACCCAGCGGCCAATTTCTGGGGAAAGCCAGACATCTTCTTGACGATAATTCGCGACTCTAAAAACATCGTTACTCTCAAAATAGGGTGCCTTGTTTTGATATTTGAGAGTGGTGAATTGTCCAGCTGGTACTGAAACTCGCTCCCATTCAATAGCATTGACATTGAGCCCCCAGTAGTAACTGGAGTCAGGGTAGCCAAGAGCCTGATAGCGAGTTCGGTAGAAACCCGACCATCCAGGGACTAACTGCTCCGGCCATAAAGGCATTGCCTGCTGAAATACCTGCGGTGGACTCCAATGTGGGTCCTGTAAAACATAACCCCAAGGAGGCTGAATTTCATCTGGCAGGCGTCCGGCTTTTTCTCCAGTGCGCTCTATGCGAACTTCTTTACCAACCGACACTACTCGTTCAGTTACGGTATCAACTACGGCTTGATTAAAAACATTCCTCACCGTATAAACCCATTCTTGACCAATCTTTGGAGCCCGAACTTTTGGAGGAGTTATTGGCGCAGGCAAGACTGCCCCCCCTGGATAGGGTTGAGAGGAGATGCAGGCCGTCAATAGAAACGGGAACAGTGCAACTAAAACTAAAGAGGTGAGTTTACGCATGAAGTTTACTTATAAGCGGTGAGCTGCCACTGATAACTCCCCTCCAATATTTCTGCACCTATCTGCCCCTGAATCATATAAGACCCAGATATCTCGCGTGCAACCCAGCGGCCAATATTTGGAGCAAACCAAACTGTTTCTTTGCGTATGCAATCTACTTTATTCGGATCAGAACTTTCATAATTGATGAGATTCTGAAAGCGAAGCGTAATAAAAGTACCTGCGGGAACAGTAATCTTCTCCCATCCATGAACGCTCATATACTCCTGCCAATTGAGCCTTGAATCAGGGTATCCGGCAATACTGTATTTCGTATTAAATTGCTTGCTCCAGCCAGTTGTTAACTCCTGAGGCCAAAGCGGCAAGGAGGGGTTAAAGTTGAGTAAACGAGGCCATTGTGTGTCTGTTGCAACCATTCCCCAAGAGGTTTGAATTTCACTTGGCAACATCCCGCCATCCTCAGCGCTCCGATCAATCACGATATTTGGGCCAATCTTTGAGATACGTTCAGTAATCAGCCCAAGTGTTTTGCCATTAAATACATCTTTTTTAATGTAAGTCCACTCCTGCCCAATTTGTGGTGGACGAATGGCAGGTATCGGTTGAGGAACTACGACTGGTATGCCGGTCTCATATGAAAGGGGAACTCCACAAGCTACAGGAGCTAAAGCAGCAGATGCAATAAATGTGCGACGCGATAGATTCATAAAACCTCCTCAATACGGATATTCATACTACGTACCCAGCAAACTTAATTCCTCTTGGGTGAAGCCCGCTTCTTTACGTGCTTCCAAATTAAAAGGACCCCTCAAACTCGGAGCTCGATAGGCAAGAGCTAATTCCTTATAAGCTTGAATTGGAGAAATATTTTCTTTTGCGCACAAGAAATTAAACCATTGATTGCCTATCAATACATGACCAACTTCATCCCTCAGGATGATTTCTAAAATTTCAACTACCTGGATATCTTTAATTTGCTTGAAGCGATCTCGGATCGCTGGAACCGCATCTAAACCTCTTGCCTCCATGGTTCTTGGAACAAGCGCCATCCTGGCAATGATTGCATCAGATGTTCTCTCAACCATCTCCCACAGACTGTTGTGAGCTGGGAAGTCGCCATAAGCAAAACCCAGCGACTGTAGGCGCCCCTCTATCAAACTAAAGTGATATGCCTCTTCCTTGGTAACTTTGAGCCAATCTGCATAGTATTGCGTTGGCATCTCAGGGAAGCGCCAAATCGCATCCAAAGCGAGATTCATCGCATTAAATTCAATATGGGCAAGGGAATGCAGTAAAGAAACTCTTCCCTCCGGAGTTGCCATCGATCGCTTAGGAACCTCTAAAGGAGGAATTAATTGAGGTTTTACTGGTCTGCCAGGAAGTTCAAGACCTTGGGCATTAAAAACTTCTGTTGTGTTGAGTTCTATCTTTTGCTGATGGTAATCAGCAAATAATTCCTGAACACCCGCCACTTTTCTTGCGGGGTCTGTGACAGCTAAAAGTTCAAGTGCGGTTTGACGTAATTCAGGCATATACCAGTACAAACCAAATCTGATTTATTCCCACTCAATGGTGGCAGGTGGCTTTCCGCTGATGTCATACACTACACGGTTGATACCGCGGACTTCATTGATGATTCTATTGGAAACTTTGCCCAGTAATTCATGTGGCAAATGGGCCCAATGTGCCGTCATAAAGTCCTGAGTCTGCACCGCTCTGAGTGCAACCACGTACTCATAGGTTCTGCCATCACCCATCACGCCAACAGACTTCACTGGCAAGAACACTGCAAATGCCTGACTGGTTAAGTCATACCAAGACTTCTGACTTGCCTCATCAATCGTATTGCGTAATTCTTCGATAAAGATTGCGTCAGCTCGCTGCAAAAGACTCGCAAATTCTGCTTTGACCTCGCCCAAGATACGAACCCCCAAACCTGGGCCTGGGAACGGATGGCGATACACCATTTCACGGGGTAAGCCCAATGCCACTCCAAGCTCACGCACCTCATCTTTGAACAATTCGCGCAAAGGTTCAAGCAACTTCAAATGCATATCCTCAGGCAAGCCACCAACGTTATGGTGACTCTTAATGGTATGAGCGCCCTTCTTGCCTTTGCCAGCAGACTCGATCACATCTGGGTAAATTGTCCCTTGAGCAAGCCATTGCGCATTTTTTATCTTGCCCGATTCGCTTTGGAAAATTTCTACAAATTCTTTACCGATGATTTTGCGCTTTGCCTCTGGGTCGGCAACGCCAGCCAGTTTTCCCATAAACGTGTCTTTGGCGTCAACTCGAATTACTTTCACACCGAGATTACGCGCAAACATCTCCATCACCATGTCACCTTCGTTTAAGCGAAGTAGGCCATGGTCAACAAACACACAAGTCAATTGATCGCCAATTGCACGGTGAATTAGAGCAGCGGCAACACTAGAATCTACACCGCCAGATAAACCCAGAATGACCTCTTCATCACCCACTTGTTTGCGAATATGTTCGACAGCTTCACTAATGTAGTCGCCCATCACCCAGTCTGGCTTGCAACGGCAGATCTCATGGACGAAACGTTCTAAGATTGCAGTACCTTGAATGGTATGAGTGACCTCTGGGTGAAACTGAAACGCGTAAAAGCGACGCTCTTCATCTGCCATGCCAGCAATAGGACAAGACTCCGTAGAAGCCATCAACTTAAATGATGGAGGCAGGTTCGTTACTGAGTCACCATGACTCATCCACACCTTGAGAATGCCATGGCCTTCGCTGTTAGAAAAATCTTCAATACCTTTAAGCAGATCAGTGTGGCCATGTGCACGCACTTCTGAGTAACCAAACTCGCGTGCTTTACCTAATGACTCCGCAGAAGCAACAGCGCCCCCCAATTGGGTTGCCATGGTTTGCATGCCATAGCAAATACCTAATACCGGCACACCTAATTCAAAAACAATTTGAGGAGCACGTGGACTTCCGTCCTCAGTGACAGAGCTAGGCCCTCCAGAGAGAATGATGCCTTTGCCACCCTGCTCTTGAATGAACTTACGGATAAATTCTGGATCACAGTCATAAGGATGGATCTCTGAATACACCCGTGCATCACGTACACGTCTAGCAATTAGTTGAGTTACTTGTGAACCAAAGTCGAGAATCAGTATTTTGTCGTGCACGAAAGAAGCAACCCTAATTTCAGTCTTAATCAATGTGGTAATTCGGTGCTTCCTTAGTGATCTTCACATCATGAACGTGAGACTCGCGCACGCCTGCAGAGGTGATTTCCACAAAATTGGCTTTTTCATGTAACTCGGCAATGGTTTTGCAACCAAGGTAACCCATTGAAGAGCGAATGCCGCCTGTGAGCTGATGCAAGATTGCTAGGACACTACCTTTATAGGGAACTTGCCCTTCAATGCCTTCCGGGACCAGCTTTTCAGCATTAGCCACAATATCATTCTGGAAATAACGATCGGCAGAACCATCAGCCATCGCACCCAATGAACCCATGCCACGATAACTCTTATAGGAGCGTCCTTGATATAAGAATACTTCGCCAGGAGCTTCTTCTGTGCCAGCAAAAAGACCACCCATCATCACAGCGCTTGCACCAGCCGCCAACGCTTTGGCAACGTCACCAGAGTAACGCACGCCACCATCAGCAATGAGTGGAATACCTGTGCCTTTCAGTGCAGTAGCAACATTCACAATCGCAGTAATTTGCGGAACACCAACACCCGCAACAATTCGGGTAGTACAAATAGAGCCCGGACCGATACCAACCTTCACACCATCGGCACCATGATCAGCCAAAGCCTTGGCTGCATCACCGGTGGCGATGTTTCCACCAATCACCTGTACCTGAGGATAATTTTTCTTGACCCACTTAACGCGATCTAATACACCTTGGCTGTGGCCATGTGCAGTGTCGACCACAATCACATCCACGCCTGCTTTCACTAAGAGCTCAATGCGCTCGTCATTATCAGGGCCAACACCCACCGCCGCGCCCACGCGCAGCTTACCTTCGCCATCTTTACACGCATTTGGATGTTCGGTAGCTTTCAGAATATCTTTAACCGTGATCAAGCCACGGAGTTCAAATTTGTCATTAACGACCAAGACACGCTCTAAGCGGTGTTGACTCATTAAGCGTTTGGCCTCATCAAGAGTACAGCCTTCTTTCACAGTCACCAAACGCTCACGGGGAGTCATTTTGGTTTTTACTGGTGCATCTAAGTCTTCTTCAAAGCGCAAGTCACGGTTAGTAATGATTCCCACTACTTCTTTGCCGACTAAAACTGGGAAGCCAGAGAAGCCATGTTCGCGAGAAAGCTGAATGACTTGGCGCAGAGTAAAGTCTGGGCCTATCGTAATCGGGTCACGTAAGACACCAGATTCATAGCGTTTGACTTTGGCAACTTCTCGCGCTTGCTCAGCGGGAGTTAAATTTTTATGAATGATGCCAATACCACCTTCACTAGCCATGGCAATTGCCAAACGACCTTCCGTGACGGTATCCATCGCAGCAGATACCAGTGGTGTATTGAGTGAAATATCTCGAGTTAATTTACTAGCCAGACTGGCATCTCGAGGAAGTACCGAAGAATAGGCCGGTACGAGGAGCACATCGTCAAAAGTGAGTGCTTTTTGAATGAGTCGCATGCAAAACCCCTAGTCGCAAAAACAGATTATAGCCTCCTAGCCTTTCTTTTGGCTGCGGCAGCCTGGAATTTGGCATCCTGACTCTGATTCGCCTTCTTCCGCCGGACGGTCTTTGGGTCTATTAGCAGCGGAGAATAGAGCTCCAAGCGATCTCCAGAGTAAATGGGGCTATCCCAATCCTTGCGCTTGCCAAAGACCCCAAAACTGCCCTTTCTGGATAAGACTGGATCATCCTCACCTGTCGCAATTCCTGCATGAACGAGCGCAAGCCCCACAGTAGGCAACTCATCCTCATTCATTTGCAGTTGAATTGGCCTCATGACAGGCTCACCCTGCCTTGCATCACATAGCAAGAGATCCAAGGTTTGCTTAGCCATAGAGCTCTTCAGCGCGCTTCACAAAGCAATCGACAAAGGTGCCGGCAATATGGCCAAAGACAGGGCCAATGATCTTATCCAGAATGGCGCTCTTGAATTCCCAATGGAGCTTAAATTCCACCTTACAGGCATCCTCCCTTAAGGGGATGAAATTCCACTGTCCTGAAAAATGCTTGAAAGGGCCGTCTACAAAGACCATATCGATTGTTTCTGGGCGGTGATTGATGTTGCGAGTATGAAAAAACTGGGTAATACCCTTGAACTGAATATTAATTTTGGCGTCCAGAACAGTCTCAGTCTGCTCAAAGATTTCTACACCGCCGCACCAAGGCAAAAACTCGGGGTAACGCGCCACATCGGTCACCAAGCCATACATGCGGTCGGCTGATTGGCCAATTAAAACGGTCTTATAGACGTCTGCCATAATCGATCTTGGAAGCTAAATAACTATGAGTATCGTCGATAACAAAAAAGCCTTCTTCGATTATTTTATCGAGGAGCGATTCGAGGCAGGGCTTGTGCTGGAAGGCTGGGAAGTCAAAGCCATCCGTGCAGGTCGCGTGCACGTCAAAGAAGCGTATGTCGTCATTCGCCAGGCGGAGCTTTTCCTGATTGGCTGCCACATTACCCCACTGCTCTCAGCCTCCACCCATATTGTTCCGGACAGTACCCGTACACGAAAATTACTCCTGAATGCAATTGAGATTCGCAAACTCATCGGCAAGGTTGAACAAAAGGGCTATACCCTGGTACCACTCAATCTGCACTTCTCGAAGGGTAATGTGAAGTGCGAAATTGGGCTGGCCAGGGGCAAGAAGCAACATGACAAACGTGCCGCCACCAAAGAACGGGAATGGGAAGTTCAAAAAGGACGTATCGCCAGAGGTGATCTCAACGGTTAAATCTGCCAAAAGTGCAGTAGACTGAGCGCCAAGGGAAATTTCTGACTCCCTGAGCATTTATGCACTAATAAGGTGCAATATAGCACCAAGCTGCTTCAAATCCGCCCAACAGAATGTTTTAAAGGCTTTAGTTTTATAGCTATGAAATTGCCTTTTGACGAAATGCTCGACGCCGCAGGCAAAGCGCGTCCCCACTACAAAATTTTCCATGAGTGGCTTAAGCAGCAAAGCGACACCCTCATGGGTCTCAAGCGTGCCGAAGCCGATCTTATTTTTAGGCGAGTGGGCATTACCTTCGCTGTTTATGGAGATGACCTTGGCTCCGAAAGAACTATTCCATTTGATCAGGTGCCGCGCATTTTCACTGCGAAAGAATGGGAGCAATTAGAGGCTGGCTTACGTCAACGCGTTAAAGCACTGAACTGCTTTATTTATGACGTGTACCACGATGAAAATATTATCAAGGCAGGTATTGTTCCTGCTGAGCAAATTTTTAACAATGCGCAATATCGACCAGAGATGCGTAACGTCAGCGTGCCACGTGACATCTATGCACAAATTGCTGGTATTGATATTGTGCGAGCAGGTGAAGGTGAGTTCTACGTTCTAGAAGATAACTTGCGGGTTCCCTCAGGTGTGTCATACATGGTAGAAGACCGTAAGATGATGATGCGTCTCTTTCCGGATCTATTTCAAAAATATAGAATTGCTCCCGTAGAGCATTACCCAGATCTTCTTTTGGAATGTTTAAAGTCCGTTAAGCCGGATGATGTTAAGAAGCCCAATGTAGTGGTACTCACACCAGGCATGTATAACTCAGCCTACTTTGAGCATAGCTATCTAGCCCAGCAAATGGGCGTTGAACTTGTTGAAGGCAAGGACTTGTTTGTGAAGAACGAGCAGGTCTTCATGCGCACCACTCAAGGTCCTGAGCGAGTAGATGTAATCTATCGCCGCGTTGATGATGACTTCTTGGATCCATTGGCATTCCGCTCGGATTCCACTTTAGGAGTAGCAGGCTTGCTGTCCGCATATCGTGCGGGCAATGTGACTTTAGCCAATGCCATAGGTACAGGCATTGCCGATGACAAATCTATCTATCCATACGTACCTGAGATGATTGAGTTCTATCTTGGTGAAAAGCCGATTCTGAATAACGTTCCCACTTTCCAGTGTCGCAAGGCAGATGATTTAGCTTACACCCTAGCAAACTTAGAAAAGCTTGTTGTGAAATTAACGCATGGTGCTGGTGGCTACGGGATGCTAGTTGGCCCAGCCTCCACCAAAGCAGAGATAGAAGAATTTAGGGTGCATCTGATTGCAAATCCAGATAAATACATCGCTCAACCGACCTTGGCTCTCTCTACTTGCCCAACATTTGTAGAGTCCGGCGTAGCTCCAAGACATATCGATTTACGACCTTTTGTACTTTCTGGAAAAACCATCAAGATGGTGCCGGGCGGTTTAACAAGGGTAGCCCTCAAAGAAGGTTCTTTAGTAGTGAACTCCTCACAAGGTGGCGGCACTAAAGACACCTGGGTATTAGAAGAGTAAGAGGAATAAGAGCAAACATGTTAAGTCGCACCGCTGATTGTCTTTATTGGATGGCTCGTTACACAGAGCGCGCAGAAAATACTGCGCGCATGTTGGACGTCAACCATCAAACCTCCCTACTTCCTCAGCCTGCTGAGTTCTTAGAACAAAGCTGGAAAAAATTGCTGACGATTTCTAAGTTAGAAGATGCGTTTAACAGTCAATACGATATCGTCAATCGTGAAAATGTCTTAGATTTCATGATCTATGAGACCAGCAATCCTTCCAGCATCGTCTCTTGTCTATTCGCCGCCCGTGAAAATGCGCGCGTTATTCGGGGCAAGATCACCTCTGAAGTATGGGAAACCCAAAATACTACTTGGCTAGAATTGCAACGCATTCTAGAGGCTAGACATCAATCTGATCCCAGTAGATTACTGGAGTGGGTTAAGCACCGTTGCCACCTCTTCAGAGGCGTTCTACATGGCACCATGCTCAAAAATGAAGCTTTCTACTTCATTAATGTGGGCACACTGCTTGAGCGCGCCGACAACACGGCACGTATTTTGGAAACAAAGTACGAAGACCCAGCAACACTGAAAGTTCTCAACCCCGCAAAAGTCTTGGAGGAAGGAACCCATGGAGAGTTCTTTGACTTTTATCACTGGGCAGCATTGTTACGTTCAGTGTCTGCATTCGAGATC
Source organism: Polynucleobacter sp. MWH-Creno-3A4 (assembly GCF_018881885.1). NCBI lineage: Bacteria > Pseudomonadati > Pseudomonadota > Betaproteobacteria > Burkholderiales > Burkholderiaceae > Polynucleobacter > Polynucleobacter sp. MWH-Creno-3A4. The sequence continues at coordinate 1,200,733 of NZ_JACXSA010000001.1, read as the reverse complement.
TATCGGCAAATCTATTCAGATCAAGTCACGCCTAAACAGGTTGCACAACTCCTGATCTTCAATAAACAAATGCCAAGGTCTTTGGTGTGCTGTGTCAATGAGCTGATTCCTCTGCTCTCTGAAGTGAAAAATCAACAATCTAAAGAGATTGAGCGCCTGCTTGGAAAGCTCAAGGCAAGCCTAGATTTTTCTGACATTGATGAAGTATTTGAACAAGGTTTAGAAGAGTTCATAGAGTCATTCTTAGAGCGCATTAACTATATTGCCGATGAGTTCAGTAGCGCTTACCTCATTCCATTAGCAACTAACTGAGATTTAGCAAAGAATATGCACTTAAAAATTCGGCATCGCACTGAATATCGTTATGAAACCCCTGTCCGCTACTCTATTCAGGAGCTGCGCCTCACTCCGCCCTCCGTAGTGGGCCAGGAGATTAATCGATGGAAAATCAGCACCCCCATTAAAGCTAGCAATTCAACAGATGCCTTTGGTAATCAGTGCAATGTTTTTGTCCAAGAAAGCCCTTACACCTCGATGATGATCGAGGCAGAAGGCGAAGTACATACCCAAGATGCTTTTGAGTTCATTGATGATCCTAAAGCCATATCGCCGTATTACCTGCTTCAGCAAACCCATCTCACTGAACCTACCGAAGAAATGCTGGATTATTTTTCATACAGTCTTCCGAAAAAAAATTCAGTTGATCAAGTACTAAAATTAGCTGAAGCTATTCAGGGGTTGATTACGTATTCACCTGGTCAAACCAACTTTGCAACTACAGCTGCCCAGTCTTTTGCCATGAAATCTGGCGTATGCCAAGATCATGCTCACATCATGCTTGGGTTGTGTCGCGCCTCTAATATTCCAGCCCGCTATGTCAGCGGTTATTTCTTTGCTGAAGAGTCGCCCAATCTAGCGAGTCACGCTTGGATCGACTTTTGCAGTGATCTGGATAAAGGTGTTTGGATTAGCGTAGACATTACCCATGCCTGCCTCATCGATGCTCGCCATATTCGCTTGGCTATTGGTCGGGACTACTACTCAGCAGCCCCAGTAAAAGGGGTGCGTTCTGGCGGTGGCGGTGAAGAACTCAGCGCCAGTATCTCTATTCAACAACTGCCTTCATAGCCGTTTTCGATAATTAAGAGATAATTCCAAGAAATTATTCAAGGCTCTAGGGGATTTTAGTATGACGTATTGCGTTGGACTCTGTTTAAAAGACGGCTTGGTGTTTCTATCGGATACCCGAACAAATGCAGGTGTTGATCAGATCGGCACCTTCAGAAAAATGACTGTCTTCCAAAAAAACAATGATCGTTTTTTTGCATTCATGAGTTCTGGAAATCTAGCAATTACGCAATCTGTCAAAGAAATTCTTCAACAAGGTGAGCTCATTAACGGCAAAAACCTCTGGACCTCCAAGAGCTGCTATGAGGCTGCTGTTGTTGTTGGGGATGCCATTAAAAAAGTCTATGAGCGTGATCACTTGGCTCTTGAACAATCTGGGTTGGAATTCAATTGCAATATGATTTTTGGCGGCCAAGTCAAAGGTGAGAAGCCGCGTCTTTTTAATATCTACTCCGCAGGGAACTTTATTGAAGCGACGCCCGAGACTTGCTACTTTCAGATTGGTGAATCTAAATACGGTAAACCGATTTTGGATCGTGTCTTAAACTTCAGCACCCCCCTTAACTTGGCAACAAAATGTGCCTTGATCTCCATGGACTCGACGCTCAAGAGTAATATTTCTGTGGGCCTACCTTTGGATATGCTGGTCTATGAGAAGAACTCTTTTGTAGCAAGCAAGTTAGTTACCATTGATGACTCCAATCCCTATTTTGCGATGATTCATCGCTCGTGGGGAGAAAAGCTTCGAGAGGCTTTCAATTCGATTGCTGAGCCAAGCTGGAGCGGCGCCAATAAGTCGAGCGACATCTCTATTCCAGCCAAGAAAATGGGGGCCGTACCCATCAATCATCCACCAAGCAAAACCACTCTTGCCAAATCTCGGTTATCTACTAAAACAAGCAAGCCCGCTCAGAAAGTCATAACCAAAAAAGCAACTCCCAAGAAAAAAGTGGGGAAGTAAAACAAAAGGCCTAGATTGAATCTAGGCCTTTTTACATACTGCACTACTGAATGACTTGCTTAGGCCTTTAAGTTCTTACCCAACATTTCCCAGGTTTCTACTACGCTATCTGGGTTCAATGAGATTGATGTAATACCCTTCTCGACTAACCAACGCGCAAAGTCTGGGTGGTCTGATGGGCCTTGGCCACAGATGCCAACATACTTGTTCTGCTTGCGGCAGGCATCAATCGAACGTGCAATCATGAACTCAACTGCAGGATCGCGCTCATCAAAGTCAATAGCCAGCAATTCCATGCCGGAGTCTCGATCTAAGCCCAGGGTTAATTGGGTCATATCGTTAGATCCAATGGAGAAGCCATCAAAGTACTCCAGAAATTGATCGGCCAAGATAGCATTCGACGGAATCTCACACATCATGATGAGGCGAAGACCATTAACGCCACGCTTGAGACCAAACTTCTCCATCATATCGATGACACGTTTCGCCTGATTAATAGTGCGTACGAATGGCACCATAATCTCGACATTATCCAAGCCCATGTCCTCACGAACACGCTTCATTGCGGCACACTCCAGAGCAAAAGCCTCACCAAAATCCTCAGAAACGTAGCGTGATGCACCACGGAAACCAAGCATTGGGTTCTCTTCATCCGGCTCATAGCGTGATCCACCAATCAATTTCTTGTATTCGTTGGATTTGAAGTCAGACAAACGCACGATCACAGGCTTTGGATAGAAAGCGGCAGCAATTGTTGCCACGCCCTCAACCAGCTTATCTTCATAAAACTGTCGTGGGCTTGCATAACCGCGAGCAACACTCTCAACAGCACGTTTGAGGTCTGGATCAATATTCGGATATTCCAACACAGCACGTGGATGCACGCCAATGTAGTTATTGATAATGAACTCAAGACGAGCAAGACCAACACCTGCATTCGGAATTTGACAGAAATCAAAAGCCAGCTGAGGATTGCCAATATTCATAGTGATCTTTACCGGAATCTCAGGCAATACACCACGAGATACTTCGGTTACCTCCATCTCGATCAGACCATCATAAATATGACCCTCATCACCCTCCGCACAAGAAACCGTCACCATCATGCCATCTTGCAATTGATCAGTAGCGTCACCGCAGCCGACTACCGCAGGTACGCCTAATTCACGAGCAATAATCGCTGCATGACAAGTGCGGCCACCACGATTAGTCACAATCGCAGAAGCACGCTTCATAACTGGCTCCCAGTTCGGATCTGTCATATCAGCTACCAATACATCGCCGGGCTGAACTCGATCCATCTCGCTTGGATCACGAATAATGCGCACTGGACCTGCACCAATTTTTTGACCAATTGCGCGGCCCTTAGCTAGCACCTTAGAGCTACCCTTAAGCTTGTAACGCATCTCCGCTTGACCAGCCGCTTGACTCTTTACCGTCTCAGGACGAGCTTGAAGAATATAAATACGGCCATCTTGACCATCCTTACCCCACTCGATATCCATTGGACGACCATAGTGTTTTTCGATAATGACAGCGTACTTAGCTAACTCAGTGATATCTGCATCTTCCAAAGAAAAGCGATTGCGTTTTTCTGGGGTGACGTCTACTGTTTGCACTTTCTCAGCAGAACCTTTGGGCGCAAATTGCATTTGAATGAGCTTAGAACCCAATGAGCGGCGAATAATGGCCTTCTTATCTTGCGCTAATGTTGTTTTGAATACATAAAACTCATCCGGATTTACGGCACCCTGCACTACAGTCTCACCCAAGCCATAGCTAGAGGTGATGAAAACTACATCGTCGAAACCAGATTCAGTATCCAAGGTGAACATTACCCCTGCGGCGCCCAGATCAGAGCGCACCATTCGCTGAATACCGGCCGATAAAGCAACTTCAGCATGGGCAAAACCCTTGTGTACGCGGTAGGAGATGGCGCGATCGTTATATAGCGATGCGAAGACTTCACGAATCTTCTTCAGGACATCCTCAATACCTTCCACATTCAGGAAGGTCTCCTGCTGTCCAGCAAATGAAGCGTCTGGCAAGTCTTCTGCGGTAGCAGACGAACGTACAGCAAAAGAACCTTTACCGGAATCATCCAATACAGCAAATGCTTTACGAATTTCTTCTTCTAATTTAGGTTGAAACGGTGCAGTCTCAATCCAATGACGAATCTCGGCACCAGCCTCAGCAAGTGCACGCACGTCATCAATATTTAAACCCTCTAAACGCTGTTGAATGCGCTCAGTGAGATTGTTGTGCTGTAGAAAATCACGGAATGCCAATGCTGTTGTAGCAAAACCCGTTGGCACCCGAACTCCTGTAGAAGCCAACTGAGAAATCATTTCACCTAGTGATGCATTCTTACCGCCGACTGACTCTACATCTGTCATCCGAAGCTGCTCAAACGGTAAAACATAGGCATCTGCCATGCTGCTATTTTGTTGCTGTTGGTTGGACATAAAATACTCTCAAAAGATAAAGAAACTGGTCAAGCGGCCGCTCAAAATGGGGCATACTTCAATAAACCCTATTGTAGTGCTGACCCTGACCCTTTAGGCCAAATCCATGTCTACCGAAACCCGCATTGTTTTTATTGTTTCTGATGGTACCGGCATCACCGCCGAGAACTTCAGCCAGTCAATTTTGGCCCAATTTGAGGCCAGTTTTAAGCATATTCGGATCCCGTTTGTCGATAGCGTCGATAAGGCCCATGAGGCCGTGAGTAGCATCAACCAGGCCTTCAGTAAATATGGGGTACAACCGATTGTTTTCACCACTTTGGTGAACGTTGAACTCAATTCCATCGTTGCCAAAGCCAATGGGCTGATCCTGGATATGTTCCAGACTTTTGTGGCGCCCCTCGAGGCCGCCCTGGGCATGAAATCAACCCATGCCATGAACCGCCTGCACCACAATGCAGATACCAAGGCCTATAAAAACCGGATTGAGGCCATTAATTATTCCCTAGCCCACGATGACGGGCAGTCAAACCAAAACCTAGCCGAGGCTGACGTCATTCTGATTGGGATCTCACGGGTTGGTAAAACTCCAACTAGCCTGTACTTGGCAATGCAATACGGCTTGAAAGCGGCGAACTATCCGCTGATTCCAGAGGACTTCGAGCGTGGCCAACTACCAAAAGATCTGGTTCCCTACCGCCAAAAGATCTTTGGCTTGATGATTGATGCCGAGCGGCTATCAGAAATTCGGAATGAGCGGCGCCCAGGGAGCAATTACGCCAAGCTCGAGAACTGTCGCTATGAAATTAATGAAGCTACAGCAATGATGAAAAAACAATCTATTCCTTGGGTCTTAACCACCAGCAAATCGATTGAAGAAATCGCCACCACTGTTTTGCAGGCGATTAAATCGGATAGAACGATTCTGGGTTAAATCAGGTCAGGGGGATTTAGCTACGTCTGACCCTCATCGTCTCAAATAAGCAGACCGCTGCTGCAGTTGAAACATTGAGAGACTCTACTCTAGGGTCAATCGGAATCGATACCCCCTTAGCTTGAGCAAGTAGGTCTAGTGATACGCCCTGCCCCTCACTACCCATGATCCATGCAACCGGATGAAGCAGCTCTTTCTTGAGGGAAAAAAGGTCTTGCTCTGCATCAGCTGTTGCCGCAAGTAAAGGTGCAGTTACCGCACTCAACACTTGCTGATTTGACCAGCCCTCATATAAATCTAGTAAGCGATGCGCCCCCATACCAGCACGTAACACCTTGCTTGACCAGATATGCGCGCAACCCGATAAGGCTATCACTTGAGTAAAACCCGCAGCTGCGGCAGTTCGTAGAATAGAACCCAGATTTCCTGCATCTTGGATGCGATCTAAGATCACAACATCACCGCTAAAAGTGTTAACCGATTGTGGAGGCGTTAAACATGATTTAGGCAAATCCAATAAGCCAGCAATATGCGGGGCATTGACTAAATCGCTCAGTAAATCCCAAAGCGCGCTATCCAATTGATATACCTTAGTATCGGGACAAATTTCTAAATGCTCATAGACCGCTACGGAGATCTCGGTATTTTGCAAGCCCACTTCAGAAGTCAGTAAAGTTTTCAGGGCTGGGTCACCAACCCAGGTTTGCACCAAATGAATGCCTTCTAATAAGGCTTGTCCGCTAGCTATCCTGGTCTTCTGACCTTTTGCTCCAGTAGCTTGTAAGAGTCGAATCTCCTTCAATAAAGGATTCTCTTTGGAGGTGATTAGATCGAAGTTCATTACTTAGTGGGTTTGTAACTCAAGCACTTTTCTTACAGGAGAAAAACTTTTACGATGCTCTTCGCAAGCGCCATATTCTTTTAATGCAGCAAAGTGGGCTTCAGTTGGATAACCCATATGCTGGGCAAAGCCATAATGGGGATGACGTTCATGCAAGATTTGCATTTGACGATCGCGCGTCACTTTGGCCAAGATAGAGGCTGCGGAAATTGCCGGCTCCTTTGCATCTCCTTTGATAATTGCTTCTGCAGCAATCGGCAGTTCGGGGCAACGATTACCATCAATCAGCGCTTTATTTGGCCAACTACCCATACGGGTTGCAAGATCTTCAACTGCTCTTCGCATAGCCAGCATAGTGGCCTGCAAAATATTCATATGATCAATTTCTGCTGGGCTGGCTTGACCGATACCCCAAGCTTTTGCCTTCTCCATGATTTGTTCATAGAGGTATTCTCGGCGTGCGGCTGATAATTTTTTAGAATCCCTCAGGCCCTCGATAGGATTTTCTGGATCAAGCACTACCGCGCCAGCTACTACAGCGCCAACGAGCGGACCACGCCCTGCCTCATCTACCCCGCAAACCCAAATAATGCTCATGGATTTACTCGCTGTTTCCGATGATTGCTAATCGTCTGCGCAACTGCTTGGGCAACCAATATGCCTGTTGGTCGGCGTAAGGTTTCATGCATTTGAGTAAAACGGGATTTCAGCTCAGCAACCTGATTCGGATGCTCTAGCCAATCTTGTATTGCATTAGCCAATTTTTCGGGTGTAGCGTCATCTTGCAATAACTCGGGTACAACAAACTCACCACACAGAATATTAGGCAAGCCCACATACGGTAAATAACCTTGACGTTTCATAATTTGAGCAGTGAGCCAAGGTACCTTATAGGAAATCACCATGGGTTTTTTCCATAAGGCCGCTTGTAAGGTTGCCGTACCGCTGGCAATCAAAACAACGTCGGATGCCTCCAAAACCTCATCTGCCATGCCATCGAGCAAATGAATGTCAATATCAGGATTATGCATTTTGGCTTTAAGGAGCAGACTCTCAAGTGGTGCACGCAGTCTTGGCGTTGCAATTGGAATGAGAAAGTGTAGCTTTTGCCCTTTGAGCTTCTTGCAAAGTAATTGCATGGTGTCAAAAAAAACAGGTGCAATAAGCTCAATCTCAGAGCTACGACTACCTGGCAATACGGCAATCACTACTCCGTCAAAAGAATGCCTAGGAATCTTTAATTGTTGTTCGAGTTTTTCTCTAGCTTGATTAGCATTGGGCTCAAGCGGAATATCACTGGCCAACGGATGGCCTACATATGTAGAGGCGATTCCTGCACGATCGTAGATTTCAGTTTCGAAAGGGAAAATACACAGCACTCGATCAACTGCTTGCGCAATTTTCTTGATGCGGTTTCCCCGCCAAGCCCAAATCGATGGTGATACTAGATGCAAAGTAGGAATACCCGCCTTACGCAGATGATGCTCTACCCCTAAATTGAAATCTGGCGCATCAATTCCCAAGTAAACATCAGGGCGACCTTCGTGCGTCAGATTTTGAATGAGTTCTTTACGAAGTTTTAGGATTGCAGGCAGTTGCTGGATTGCTTCAACGTAGCCCCGAACACTCAAAGTTTCCATCGGCCAATTCGAGCGCATACCTTCAGCCTGCATTCTGGGCCCACCAATGCCGTAGACCTCGAGACCTGCCATATCTGGGATTTGATTTAAGGCGCTTAGGACCGGTGCCGCAAGCAAATCGCCAGAGGGTTCACCAGCAACACACGCTAACTTAGGCAAAGCAGACCTTAGCGAATAATGCCGCGTGTAGAGGCGGCAATAAAGTCATGAAACTGTGTCAGTTTTTCTACTGTCATGGCATCTGCTGCGCTTGCCACAATCATGTTTTGGATTTCTACTTTAGCCTCTTCAAAACTCAGGCCGTCTTTGTAGAGAACCTTATAAGCCTGACGCAAAGCGGTAATGGTTTCACTGGAGAAACCCCTGCGTTTGAGGCCTTCCACATTAATTCCATGGGGAGAAGCTTTGTCACCTGCCGCAATCACAAATGGGGGAATGTCTTGCACCAGTGCAGAAGCACCGCCAAGCATTGCATGCTGTCCAATACGCACAAATTGATGCACGCCCGACATACCACCCATAATCGCCCAATCATTGACTTCAACATGTCCAGCAATTTGTGCGTTACTAGAAAAAATCGTGTGACTACCAACCTGACAGTCGTGCGCAATATGAACGTAAGCCATGATCCAGTTGTCATTACCTATGCGGGTAATGCCTTCGTCTTGAGCCGTGCCCGTATGGATCGTTGTGAACTCTCGAATGGTATTGCGATCGCCAATAATGAGTTGCGTTGGCTCGCCACGGTATTTCATATCCTGGGGAGCACCGCCAATTGCAGCAAAATGCGCAAAGTTGTTTTCCTTCCCAATAGTTGTATGGCCTTCGATTACGGTATGCGAGCCAACTTTGGAGCCAGCACCAATTTTGACATTCGGTCCAATGACTGAATAAGGGCCAATCTCAACATCACTAGCTAACTCAGCTTTGCTATCAACTACTGCAGATGCATGAATTCGAGTCATCATGCCCCTTTCGTACGCACCGCACAGGTGATATTTGCTTCAGCAGCTATCTCGCCATCAACAGTTGCTTGTACTGCAAACTTATAGATACCTGCGCGCCCACGCTCCAAAGTCGCAGTCATGATGAGCTGATCGCCAGGCAGTACCGGTTTTTTAAAACGTGCGCCATCAATACCTGCAAAGTAATAGATTGACCCTTCAGGACGCTCTTCTGAAAAAGTCAGCAAGGCCGCTGTTTGAGCCAAAGCTTCAATAATGAGAACGCCAGGCATGACTGGAAAATCTGGAAAATGGCCCTGAAAAAATGGCTCGTTCATTGTGACATTCTTCAAGGCGGTGATACTGACTTGTGGCGTGATCTCAAGCACACGATCTACCAACAAAAATGGGTAGCGATGGGGCAATAATTTCAGAATCTTATTGATATCAATCGCATTGGCTGTACTCATAAATTACCCACTAAAAAATTGTTATTTAATTACCAAAGAGCCTTAGGCTCAGCTCTTGTTCTTATCCAATAAACGCAAGCGCTGACGTATTTTATCTAGGCCACGCAAAATAGCGGCATTTTTCTCCCAAGCGCTATGGAGCATAGAGGGATAGACCCCCGTGAAGTGTTGGCCAGGCTCGGTAATGGAGCGAATAATCGAGGTATTACCGGAAACGGTAGTTCTATCGGCAATCGTCAGGTGACCTGCAAAATTGGCTGCGCCACCGATGATGCAAAAGTTACCGATCTTAGTGCTGCCCGAGATGGCCGCACATCCAGCAATCACACAGCAATGACCAACCGTAACGTTATGTGCAATTTGCACTTGATTATCAATTTTGGTCCCAGAACCAATCACAGTATTACTCATCGCACCCCGATCGATCGAAGTGGACGCACCAACTTCTACATCATCGCCAATCACCACTGCGCCAGTTTGCGGAATCTTCACCCACTCACCACCGGCTGCAGAAAAGTCAGGTGCAAAACCGAATCCATCAGCACCAATCACTGCTCCACTATGAATAATGCAGCGCTCTCCTATTTGCGTGCCGTGGTAAATCGAGACATTCGGATAAATCAAAGTATCACTTGCAATCTTAGCGCCTGAAGCAACACTAGTATTTCCCAAAATTGCTACGCGCTCACCCAACTGGACGCCTGCACTGATTTGTACAAAGGGACCAATATGACAAGTAACAGGTACTTTCACACTGGGGTCAATGACTGCGCTCGGATGAATGCCTGGCGCATAAATGGGTGCACTTACTTTTGCAAAATACTGAGCCATTCTGGCAAAAGTTGCATAGGGATTTTTGGCAACAAAATAAACGCGTTTAATGGCGCTGGCGCTTGGATTTTGATTGAGATGGTCAAGGTCCGCTTGACTCAGGATTAAGGCGCCAGCAGAACTCTCACTAGCCTGTAAGCGATAAAGCGGATTGGATAAAAAGGAGATTTGATTGGCTTGCGCTTGCTCTAGGGGCGCAAGACCCGAAAAAACGGAGGAAGCCTCCCCCACCAAGCTTGCTTGAAACTGTTCGGCCAGCTCGATGGCGGTGGGCATAAAACTTACTTGAGACTATTCAAAGCCTTGATGACATCATCAGTTACATCAGCTTTAGGGCTAACATAAGCCGCTTCTTGCACAATGACATCAATTTTTCTTTGTTCAGCTATTTGACGTAACACTAAGTTTGCTTTTTCAGCAATCTTAGCGCGCTCTTCAAATGTACGCTGATTTAGATCTTCGGTAAATTCACGTTGTTTGCGTTGCAGTTCGCGATCTTGGTCAGCCAATTCACGTTGGCGACGAACTCGTTCAGCCTCATTCATCACCGCAGCATCACGATCCAATTTTTCTGCAGCTGTCTTAATTTTTAGAGCGCTGTCACGCAAATCATTTTGTCGCTTAGTAAATTCGTTCTGCAAACGTGTCTGCATTGCTTTGGCGAGGTTGGACTCATTAAAAACTTTTTCAGAGTTGACAACTGCTACCCGAGTTCCTGCATCTTGAGCAAATGCTTGAGTTGCGGAAAAAGTTGCAAGCACTGCAACTAAGCTTAACTGAATCCATTTTGAAGATAGAGAGCACTTCATAAACATTCCTTCTGTAATTAAAACGCAGTACCCACTTGGAACTGTAACCGCTGAACGTTAGCTGTTGGAGCCGCATTGTACGGAATACCATAGCTAAATTTCAGTGGCCCCAATGGTGATATCCATGATATACCCAAACCATATGAGTAATTTAATACAAGATTCATATTCTGTCCGAAAGCATTACCGCCATCGATAAAGGCAAAGGTACGCAAGGTCTTATCAACGCCTGAGCCTGGAACTGGCACGGTGTACTCTACGTTAGCTACGATTTTTGACTGACCACCTGTAGGCTGGTAAGAACCAGTATTGGTATTGTAATAATTTGGGCCCAGTGATCCAGGAGCATAGCCGCGTACGGAGCCAATACCACCTACGTAGTAGTTTTTGGTAATTGGGAAGGGATTATTTCCATAGGCCTGCCCATACCCCACCTCTCCATTAAAAGACAAGATGTTCCCTTTGGAGAAGGAATGATATTTTTGGTACTGACCATATAGGCGATAGAAGGTCATATTCCCAGCAGGTGTCCCTACCTCACCTGACAATTGTTCCAAGGAACCTTCCGATGGAATCAAAGTGCTATCACGACCATCCCGCGCCCAACCCACAGTTAAGGGTACGTTATAAGTAGTTAGCGTGCCAGGATAACCTGGGGCTGCAATACCATAGCTTTGGGCATAATTTAGATAAGGTATCGGAGTGTTGGAAGTGGTTTGAATTTGATAAGCCTCAACTCCCGTTCCAAAGAAAACTCGATCAACCTCGGTGTAGGGCACACCAAATTTAATATTCGAGCCTACAGACTTGATTTGATAGGCAGGATCGCCGACGTAATACAGCGGTTTAGATGAGCGATAGAAAAGATCGGTGTAGCGACTAATCCCATCTTCCGTAAAATATGGATCGTAATTCGAAAGGGCTAAACTCTGATTTACCTTACCCAAAGAAAAATTCAGACCCACTGAAGTGCCCGTTCCAAATGCATTATCTTGGTTGATACCGGCAGATAAAATAAGTTTTTCAGTTGAAGAATATCCGGCGCCAATTGTTAATGCGCCCGTGGGTTTTTCTTTAACTTGTACCTTCACATCCACTTGATCCGGGGATCCAGGCACATCTTCAGTAGTGATATCGGTTTCAGTAAAGTAACCCATTCGACCCAAACGCTTTTTGGAAAGCTCAATCTTATCGCTATCAAACCATGAGCTCTCAAACTGACGGATTTCGCGACGAATCACAATGTCTCGAGTTTTCGCATTCCCAGAAATAGCTACGTTACGTACATAAATACGGCGCCCTGGGTCAATCACAAGGGTAAGATCTACCTCAGCCAAATCACGGCGCACGTCAGGCTGTGGATTGATTGTGGCAAAGGCATAGCCATAAGTTCCTAAGACCTCTGCAATTGCCATGGTACTTTCAGTTAACCGAGCCGAAGAAAAGGTGTCGCCAGATTTCAAAGTTATCAGCTGCATGAACTCAGCCTCTTTACCTAACGTATCGCCAGCTAGGCGTACGTCCTTAACTGTGAACTTCTTGCCTTCGCGGATGCTGATGGTTAGATATACGCCTTTTTTATCGGGAGTAATCGATACTTGCGTGGATTCAATTACAAATTCTAGATAACCGCGGTTTAGGTAGTAGGATCGAATAGTCTCTAAATCCGCTGTCAGCTTTTGTTTGGAATACAAATTATCTTTGCTGTACCAAGACAGCCAGCCGCCAGTCTTCAATTGCATTTCGCCTCTAAGGGTACTCTCGCTGTATACCTCATTACCTATGAAGTTAATCTCTTGAATTTTGGCAACAGGGCCCTCATCCACATTGAAATAAACAGCAACTTGATTTCGCTCTAATGGAGTGACAGTTGCAACCACCTCAGCAGCATAAAGACCCTTACCTACATATTGACGCTTTAATTCTTGCTCTGCTTTATCTATTAAAGCCTTGTCATAGAAGCGAGCCTCGGCAACACCAACCGCCTTCAAAGACTTTCGAACGATTTCTTGGTCAAACTCTTTCATACCCGTAAATTCGATACGAGAAATCGTTGGGCGCTCTTCAATAATCACAATAAGGACATCGCCCTGCGCCTGAATTTGCACGTCTCTAAAAAACCCAGTGCTATATAGGGCCTTAATTGCTTCAGCACCTTTTTCTTCTGTAAAGGTATCGCCAACTTGCACAGGTAAGTAGCTAAATACGGTTCCCGGCTCGACACGCTGTAATCCCTCAACCCGAATATCTTTCACCACAAAGGATTCAGCAGCATAGGAATTCACGCTGCCAAGAACTGCAGCAACAATCAATAAAAGCTGTGCAATTAGGCGAAGGGAGATGCGAGAAGAGGAAGTCAGAAAATTCAAGGCGAAAAATAACGTTGTAAATCATTAAACAAGGCCAGAAGCGATAAAGAAATCAATAACAAAAATCCCCATTTCTGGAACTGTTCCTGCATCGAAATCGATATCCGCTTTCCAGCGACCAACTCCCATGCATCATACAGGAGCTGACCCCCATCGAGCATTGGAAAAGGGAGTAAATTAAGTAAGCCGATGCTAATGCTTATAAGTGCTAAAAAGGCAAAAAATGGCTGCCAGCCCACCTGGACGGATTTACCTGCCATATCAGCAATACTTAAAGGGCCGCCCAGCTGTTTTAGGGAGGTGCTCCCCGTCAATATTCCAGCCATTAGCCTCAAAGAGACCTTGGTTATTAGCCATACCCTTTTAGCCGCAAACTCCGCTGCTTGAATCGGGCCCAATTTGAGCTCAGTCCATTCTGCCAAGGGGGTTGATTTAGGTAAGATGCCCAGACCTAGCATTGGATCTTGCTCGGGGGTGGCATGGGGCAAGTCTGAGGCTTGGAAGCGCATCACAAAATGATCGCCATTTGGGGCTTCCATTTCTAGAGCAAATCCATCACCCCCTGTTAAAGAATCCAGGAGCGTCCAGCGCAGAGTATTCCAGCTAAGAACAGGCTCAAATTCACCAGAAAGGGGCACAGAATTCGATTTAGATAGAGCCTGCCACCCGATAACGCGATCCCCCTCTTTCACCCCCAAACTGGCAGCTACTGAGTTATCTGGTGGGGCCTTAAGGACCGCAGGTAATTGCGGCGCTCCTGAAACATAAATCACGGCAAACAAAATAACTGCCAAGAAAAAGTTTGCAAAGGGGCCGGCGGCCACAATCACAGAACGCTGCCAAAGCGGCTTCTGATCAAAGGCCTCTGACTCATCTGCAGGTGCAATCGTTTGCTGGCGATCTCGACCATCCAATAATTTGACATAGCCCCCTAGAGGGATAGCAGCAATGATCCACTCTGTTTTATTTCGAGCAGTGTATGTGAACAAGGGCTTGCCAAAACCAATTACAAACTTCAAAACGCGGACACCGCATAAGCGAGCCGCGAGGAAATGTCCAAACTCATGAAAGCTCACAAGCACACCTAAGGTAACTAAAAATGCAGCAAGAGTAATTAAAGCCTGCACATTAATTCCTAATGGTTCTTAATGGAGGCTTGCGCATGCTCGCGAGCTACTGCCCTGGCTTGCTCATCAATATCCAAAATCAACTCAATCGAGTCGGCATTTACAGCGGGTATCGCATGCAACACTTTTTCGACGATGGCCGGAATTTGTAAATAAGGTAAGCCCTCATCCAAGAATGCTGCTACCGCAATCTCATTGGCAGCATTGAGTACTGTGGCTGCAGTACCCCCAGCTTTTGCTGCCTCAAATGCTAAAGCTAAACAGGGAAAGCGCTCTAAATCGGGCTCTGCAAAACTCAAAGAAGCCAGTTGGGTCAAACTTAAAGGCGCCACACCGGCATCAATCCGGTCAGGCCAGGCCAGGCCATAAGCAATTGGAGTGCGCATATCGGGTTGACCCAATTGCGCAATCACAGATCCATCGCGATATCGAACCATCGAGTGCACCACACTTTGCGGATGAATCAAAACCTTGATCTTTTCAAGCGGTAAACCAAACAACCAAAATGCTTCAATCAGCTCAAGGCCTTTATTCATCATTGTTGCTGAGTCAACTGAAATCTTTCGACCCATTACCCAGTTTGGATGTGCACAGGCCTGCTCTGGCGTAATCGTATTTAGCTGTTCAAGCGGCGTATTTCTAAAAGGCCCACCTGAGGCGGTTAACCAAAGCTCTTCAACACCTAAATTAGAGTGCGGCGTTTTTGTAAATTGAACTGGAAGGCATTGAAAGATTGCATTGTGCTCGCTGTCAATTGGTAGGAGTTCTCCGCCACCAAGTTTCATGGCTTCCATAAATAAATTGCCAGACATCACCAAAGCTTCTTTATTTGCTAGCAATACTCTTTTGCCAGCCTTAGCTGCAGCCAATGTAGGCACCAGGCCTGCTGCCCCAACAATAGCAGCCATCACCGTATCGCAACCAGACTCTGTAACTGCACTCACCAATGCCTGAGGGCCATACATCACTTGTGTATCAATATTTTGATCGCACAATAACTTTTCGAAACGAGCTGCATCTTCTGCATCAGAAACCACCGCAATCGCAGGACGAAATTCAGCGCATTGCTCGGCCAAACGATCTACTTGTTTACCAGCAGTAAGAGCAACCACTTGAAAGCGGTCAGGATGTGCACGAATGACATCAAGGGTATTAACGCCGATAGATCCGGTCGATCCAAGAATTGCTACCTGACGCACTGACATTAAATAAATCCCGCTAGTAATGCTGCGATGGGCATTGTTGGAATCAAGGCATCCACGCGATCTAAAACACCCCCATGTCCAGGCAATAAGTGGCTACTATCTTTCACACCAGCCAAGCGTTTGAGTTGAGATTCAAATAGGTCGCCAAAGATGCTAAAAGATACTAGCGCAGTGACCATTAAAAACATGGGTACCCAACCAAAGCGAATGGCCCAAGCGCCAAATAAAGTGGAGTCAACTGGTAAATAGATCACGCAAAGTAAAGCGTAGAGATAGCAAAGCAACAGTCCACCAATCGCACCCTCTACTGATTTACCAGGACTAATTTGCACCGCTAACTTACGCTTGCCAAAAGCCTTGCCAACAAAATAGGCGCCAATATCAGCAATCCAAACTAAGGCCATAGAGCTCAATAAAAATACTAAGCCCAGTTCACGTAAAAATACCAACGCAAACCAAGTTGCGGGCAATATGATTAAGCCGAGGACGACGTAGAAAGGACGCAGTCTTTCCAATGAAAGATTCATGCCCCGCGCCAACAGAAAAGGGGCAATAAAAAACCAAAAAAGGACTGCCAAGAGCAACAAGGCAAACTGCCAAGCAGTGTTTTGCATGCCCAATAAAAATAAAATGATCGCTAAACAGAATAAGGCGTAAAGCCAAGCTGCGCGGCTCGCCTCAGGGGCAAGCAATCGACTCCACTCCCATGCGGCAGCTAAGAGAGCAAACAAAAAGAAGGCGCCGATGTACACCGGCGGCAATAAAAATAGTACCGGTAAGAGCACTGCCAATAGAACAAGAGCAGTAATAACTCGGGTTTTTAGCATGGCTGGATACTTTTAATGAGCAACTTGCATCAAACTGCGTCACTCATGACCTGCGATGCAAGTTGAGCACTGGTACGACCAAAACGACGCTCGCGCTGACTAAACCAATCAAACGCCTTATGTAATTCAGCCTCATCAAAATCGGGCCAGAGCACGTCTGTGAAATACAGCTCGGTATACGCTAACTGCCACAGCAAGAAATTACTCACGCGCTGCTCTCCACCGGTCCGAATAAATAAATCCGGCTCTGGAGCATACGCCATCGAAAGATAAGGCTGTAAAAGCTCCTCGGATACCTGTTCTGGCATTAAATTGGGGTTAGCCTCCATGCAGCGACGCATGGCCTGTAGGATATCCCAGCGACCACCATAGTTTGCAGCGATCGTAAAAGTTAAGGCTTTGCATCCTGCAGTCTTTTCTTCAGAAAACTGCACCATCTCTTGAATGGCAGAATCAAAACGGCTCAGATCCCCAATCAAGCGCAAGCAAATATCATTCTCAGCAAGACGTGAAACTTCACCCTTGAGCGATTTCAAAAATAGCTTCATTAAGAAACCAACTTCTTCTGGCGGGCGACGCCAGTTCTCAGAACTGAATGCAAACACCGTTAGATACTCAACGCCAATGCTGCGGCACTCTTGCACAATCTTGCGAACCGCACCCAAACCTTCAGAATGGCCAGCAACCCGAGGCATCATGCGCTTACTTGCCCAGCGACCATTGCCATCCATGATGATTGCCACATGGCGAGGAATAGCGCTGACCTCTGGAATATCCTTAGTGGAACTAATGTGCTGGGTCATAAGAGGCTAAACATTCAATCGGGCGCTTAAACCGTCATGATCTCTTTTTCTTTTTCAGAAATAATCTTATCGATATCGATCACTGCTTTATCTGTCATCTTCTGAATTTCATCCGTTGCACGACGCTCTTCATCCTCAGAAATTTCTTTATCTTTGGTTAAGCGCTTGAGATGCTCATTGGCATCGCGACGTAAATTGCGTACCGCAATCTTAGTATCTTCACCCTCACTCTTCACAACCTTAGTCAATTCACGGCGACGCTCCTCAGTCAGAGCAGGCATTGGCACACGAATGACAGTACCCTGTGATGCGGGGTTCAAACCTAGATCGGAATCGCGAATGGCTTTTTCAACAGCAGCAACCATGGTCTTTTCAAATGGTTGAACGTTAATAGTACGAGCATCTGCGAGACCCAAACTGGCAACTTGGCTCAATGGTGTTGGGTTGCCGTAGTACTCCACCTGAATGTGTTCCAAAATTCCAGGGTTAGCACGTCCAGAACGAATCTTGGCCAAATTGGTTTTCAAAGCCTCAAGAGACTTTTGCATCTTTTGATCGGTATTGTTTTTAATTTCTGCTGCAGACATCAGGCCTCCTATTAAACGTGCACCAAAGTACCTTCAGGCTCACCTTGCACTACGCGCATCAATGCACCAGGCTTGAGAATTGAAAATACTTTGATTGGTAATTTGCGGTCACGGCAAAGAGCAAAGGCTGTGGCATCCATGACCTGTAAGTTTTTAATTAATGCTTCATCAAATGTGATGGTCTTGTATAAAGTGGCAGTTGGATCCTTCACTGGATCTGCACTATAGATACCATCAACCTTGGTTGCTTTGAGCATCACCTCTACGCCCATCTCTGCACCACGCAAGGCAGCTGCGGTATCGGTTGTAAAGAATGGGTTACCAGTTCCCGCAGCAAAGATCACTACCTTGCCTTCACCCATTGCCCGAATTGCACGTGGGCGGATGTAGGGCTCAACCACTTGATCCATTCTGAGAGCGGATTGCACGCGTGCCTCTACCCCTTTTTGACGCAAAGCATCTTGCAAGGCAAGTGAGTTCATCATGGTTGCTAACATTCCCATGTAGTCAGCAGTAGCGCGATCCATCCCTGCAGCACCACCAGCAACACCGCGGAATATATTTCCACCGCCAATAACGATGGCAAGCTCTACGCCACTATTGACCACTTGGGCGATCTCAGCAACCATGGCATCGATCGTGACCGGATTAATACCAAAAGAATCATCGCCCATCAGGGCTTCACCGGATAATTTAAGGAGAACGCGTTTATAGGCTGGCATGTTTTTAGTTTTCCGTAATTTGCCAAGTATTTTGCGTACTTAGCTTATTGATCTTTAAGCACTTTTTAATATCTTGGGCAAATTATAAAGGGCTCTTGGGGGATCAAAGAAAAGGGCATAAAAACTCCCGTTTCTATGCCCTTTTGAGTACTGCTGACTTACTGGGGCAAGCCCCAAGCCAGGGTATTACGCTGTTGCTTTAGAGGCGGCGGCAACTTGGGCAGCTACTTCAGCTGCAAAGTCGTCTTGACGCTTCTCAATGCCCTCGCCCACAACAAACATCGTGAAACCCTTGACGTTTGTATTGGCAGCTTTGAGCATTTGCTCAACAGTTTGCTTGTCGTTCTTGACGAAGGTCTGATTCAGCAAGGAAACCTCTTTGAGGTACTTCTGAATGGAGCCTTCAACCATTTTTTCAACGATTTCTGGTGGTTTGCCAGATTCAGCAGCTTTTTGCACAGCAACGCTACGCTCAATCGCAATCGATTCAGCAGGAACATCGGCTGTAGACAAAGCTACTGGCTTCATCGCAGCAATATGCATTGCCACATCTTTTGCTGCAGTCTCGTCACCTTCATACTCAACCATCACACCAATACGGGTGCCATGGAGATATGAAACCAACTTATTGCTACCAGCAAAACGCTTGAAGCGACGTGGCATGATGTTCTCGCCGATTTTACCGATCAATGCGCTACGAACCTCATCAACCGTTTGACCATTCAAGGGCAATGCTAGTAAAGCAGCAACGTCAGCCGGATTCTTTTCAGCGATTAACTTTGCACACTCATTTGTAAATGCCAAGAAATCATCGTTCTTAGAAACGAAGTCAGTCTCGCAGTTCACCTCAAGCAATGCACCGGTAGTGCCGTTAATAGAGGAAGCAACAATACCTTCAGCAGTCACACGAGATGCTGCTTTACCAGCCTTGCTACCGAGCTTTACACGCAGAATTTCTTCTGCACGAGCCATATCACCATCAGCCTCAGTCAAAGCTTTTTTACACTCCATCATCGGAGCATCAGTTTTGGCGCGTAACTCGCCAACCATTGCAGCGGTAATAGCGGCCATTATTCAGCTTTCCCTTCTTCAACAAACTCTTCTTCGCCTTCTTTAACAGCGGTCAAGATTTCTTGTACAGAATTTGCTTTGCCTTCTAGGATTGCATCAGCAATACCGCGCGCATAGAGGGTTACAGCCTTGCTGGAGTCATCATTTCCAGGGATGATGTAATCAACACCTTCTGGTGAGTGGTTAGTATCTACCACCGCGATCACTGGAATACCAAGCTTGTTAGCTTCGGTAATAGCAATCTTATGGTAGCCAACGTCCACTACGAAAATGGCGTCAGGAACACCGTTCAAATCTTTGATACCACCAAGCGCTTTTTGCAATTTGTCGAGATCGCGATCATTCGTCAAAGCTTCTTTCTTAGAAAGCTTTTCCCAGTCGCCAGCTTCTTTGGCAACTTCCATATCCTTCAAACGCTTGAGGGAACCTTTAACAGTTTTGAAATTGGTGAGCGTACCACCCAACCAACGGCTGTCGATATAAGGCATGCCTGCACGAGCAGCTTCTTCAGCAATAATCTCGCGTGATTGACGCTTAGTACCAACGAATAAAATCGTGCCACGATTAGCAGCAACTTGTTTTGCAAATTTCAGGGCGTCCTGAAACATTGGCAAAGTTTTTTCCAAGTTGATGATGTGGATTTTGTTGCGATGACCGAAAATAAATGGGGCCATCTTTGGGGACCAGAAGCGCGTTTGGTGACCAAAATGGCAACCGGCTTCCAGCATTTGACGCATGGTTACTGACATAACTTCTCCTAAGGGTTGGTTCTAAAGTTGAGTCCTAGCTGCGCTAAAAAGCGCCACCCTGGAAGGCTCAACTTGCGATTTCAAGTCCAAAATTAGACCCGAGACCAAAATTATAGCTTAAATATCAAGGATCTAGCTAGTCCAACCCTGGCGACAAATGAGTCTGCAGCCTACTCAACCCTGTTTAATGCCCTAAAAAAGGGATGGGTGCCTATTTTTTAAGCAATTTCAATCTGCTGAATTTATCCAAGTCGTTGATAATCAAGGCATGAATAGTGTATTTACAGCAGAAAAAGACATTCTTGGGATGCGCGAAGCTGGCCGCTTAGCTAGTGAAGTTCTCGATCATGTGGCACCACACGTGAAGGCTGGCATTACTACCGGCGAACTAGATCGCATTTGTCATGAATACATGCGTGATGTCCAGAAGACGATTCCCGCGCCGCTCAATTATCAGCCCCCAGGCTATCCACCCTTCCCAGCATCGATCTGCACCTCAGTGAACGATGTCATTTGTCATGGTATCCCGGGAGATAAAGTTTTGAAGAGTGGTGACGTGGTTAATTTGGATATCACTGTCATTACCCCTGATGGTTACTACGGTGATACCAGTCGAATGTTTATGGTGGGTGAAGCTTCAGTCATGGCGAAGCGCCTCACGCAAATTACTTTTGAATGTATGTGGCTTGGCATAGCTCAAGTAAAACCTGGCGCATCACTTGGTGACATTGGTCACGTCATTCAAACGCATGCAGAAAATGCTGGTTACTCTGTAGTCCGCGAATATTGTGGCCACGGTATTGGCAAAGTGTTTCATCAAGATCCACAAATTCTGCACTACGGCAAACCGGGTACTGGCGAAAAATTGGTTGCCGGCATGACATTCACCATCGAGCCGATGATCAATGCTGGTAAACGAGATATTCGTACCATGCCGGATCAGTGGACTGTTAAAACCAAAGACCGTAGTCTCTCGGCGCAATGGGAACACACTCTTTTGGTGACCCAAAATGGTGTTGAAGTACTCACTTGGTCGGAGGGTAGCAATCCTCCACCCGACTGTGTCAAAGGGCTCACTTTTAGACCCTCTCTAGCCAGCGCTTAAATCCATGGGCAATTCTCAGCAGATTACCGATGCAGCAAGCCTGCGTGCTGCTCGAGAAATCGCCTATACCCAGTTTCGAGAAACACAAGCTGTTGGCAAACTGACCAAACAGCTTTGCAAACTCAGCGATCAATTGCTAATCCATTTATGGAATAGCGTTGGCCTCAATACCGAAGCATCCCTCATAGCCGTTGGTGGTTTTGGTAGGGGCGCCTTATTTCCATACTCCGATATTGATATCTTGATTCTGCTTCCAGCAGATGAGAAAAAATCTGCTGCGCTCTCTAAACAGGTTGAGCAGTTTGTCGCAAGTTGTTGGGACACGGGCTTAGAGATTGGCTCATCCGTGAGAACTGTGGGTGAATGCATCTCTGAATCTGAGCAAGACATTACTGTTCGTACCTCATTACTTGAGTCACGCCTGTTGTGCGGAAATAAATCCCTCTTCAATGAATTTGTGAGCGCTTTTGAATCCGCAATGGATCCCAAAGCATTTTTTCAAGCAAAGCTCGCAGAACAAATTCAGCGTCACTATAAGTACCAAAATACGCCCTACTCACTTGAGCCTAATTGCAAAGAGAGCCCCGGCGGCTTGCGCGACCTTCAGGTGATCTCTTGGGTAAGTAAAGCCGCGCTACTCGGGAATACCTTCAAAGACCTCAATCAAGCAGGCCTTATTACTCAACGCGAATTAACCGAACTGAATCGCAATCAACGCTTCTTGGAAACCTTACGAGCAAATCTGCATTTGTTGGCTGGGCGTAGACAGGATGTTTTAGCTTTTGACTTACAAACTTCTCTAGCAAAAGTTATGGGGATTGAATCTGAGTCTTCGCGTCAAGCCAGTGAAGCCATCATGCGACGCTATTACTGGGCTGCAAAAGCGGTAAATCAATTAAATGATGTTCTATTGCAGAACATTGAAGCGCTGCTCTTCCCACAAGAATCCAAAACAACCCACTCCATTCCAGGCGAAGGCAACGAGCACTTTATTGAGAGGCAGGGTGTCTTGGATATTACAGATCCGCAGCTCTATCAAAAACACCCCGAACAAATTCTGCGAACATTTTTGGTTTTTGCCCAAGCCTCAAATGTAAAAAGTCTCTCTGCGACGATTTTCAGAGCTCTCTATAACGCCCGCCAGAAAATGGGTAGTCAGTGGCGTAAAGATCCGGCCAACCGGGCGCTCTTTATGGAGCTCCTAAAGCAACCCGAA
The DNA here is from genome assembly GCF_018881885.1 of Polynucleobacter sp. MWH-Creno-3A4. Classification (NCBI taxonomy): domain Bacteria; kingdom Pseudomonadati; phylum Pseudomonadota; class Betaproteobacteria; order Burkholderiales; family Burkholderiaceae; genus Polynucleobacter; species Polynucleobacter sp. MWH-Creno-3A4. The sequence continues at coordinate 1,177,929 of NZ_JACXSA010000001.1, read as the reverse complement.
GGCGTTAGTCGCGCATTCCAGCTCATGAATCGCAGCAGCGTCTTAGGTAGATACCTCCCAGCATTTAGAAGAATCGTCGGACAAATGCAGCATGATCTCTTTCACATCTATACCGTTGATCAACATATCTTGATGGTGCTGCGCAATGTAAGACGCTTCATGGTGGTTGAGCACACGCATGAGTTTCCATTTTGCAGCAGCCTCATTGCCCATTTTGAAAAACCGTGGCTACTGGTTATTGCCGCGCTGTTTCATGACATTGCTAAGGGTCGCGGGGGTGATCACTCGCAACTAGGCAAAGCCGACATGCGCAAGTTTGCTAAAGAGCATGGCCTAGATAAAAAAGATACTGAGCTATTGGTATGGTTAGTGGCCGAGCATCTCAACATGAGTCAAGTAGCGCAGAAACAAGATATTACCGATCCTGATGTTGTGAAGGCATTTGCAAAGAAGATGGGGGATGAGCGCCATCTCACCGCCCTTTACTTATTAACGGTGGCTGATGTTCGTGGCACCAGCCATAAAGTTTGGAACGCCTGGAAAGGCAAACTATTGGAAGACCTCTACCGTGCCACCCTCAGAGTGCTTGGCGGTGCCAAGCCGGATGCCTTCTCCGAGTTAGCACATCATCAAGAAGAATCTAGATCCAAATTGCGCCTCTATGGCATTAATGATGATTCCTATCAGGATTTTTGGAAGCAATTGGATGTGGCTTTTTTCTTGAGACAAGATTCTTCTGATATTGCGTGGCTTACTCGCCATCTCTATAACAAAGTGAATAGTGAGCAACCGATTGTGCGCGCCCGCCTTTCACCCATTGGTGAAGGTCTTCAGGTGGCAGTCTATGTCAAAGACCAAGAAGATCTCTTTGCGCGAATCTGCGCCTATTTTGAAAGACATGGTTTCTCGATTTGGGATGCACGCATTCATACAACGCGCCATGGCTACGCTTTAGATAGTTTCCAAATCTCTGGCAGTAATTTGGTTGATGAGGGTGGCAGCTATCGTGATCTCATTCAACTAGTGGAGTTTGAATTAACGCAAGCTTTAAGTAAGAGTGAGCCTCTGCCAAACCCCAGTATGGGTCGATTGTCTAGACAATCCCGCACCTTTCCGATTCAGCCCCGAGTACATATGGTCCCCGATGACCGCGGTAGGTACTACACGCTAGCGTTATCTGCAAGCGACCGTACTGGCTTGCTTTACACCATTTCAAGAGTCCTAGCTAAACATCAGGTATCTATTCACACTGCCAGAATTAATACGCTGGGAGAGCGAGTTGAAGATATCTTGCTGCTGGATGCTGCCAATCTTGGCAAGAACCCCAAACTCCAAATTCAATTAGAAACAGAGTTGCTCGAAGCCTTGGGGGCTTAATAGAATTACTTCAGCAGCTCCAGCATCGCCACTTCATCAATTACCGGAACACCCAATTCTTTAGCTTTTGTGAGTTTGCTACCAGCATCAGCTCCAGCAACAACATAGTCCGTTTTCTTTGAGACTGAACCAGCAACCTTAGCTCCAGCCTTTTCTAGCAGATCTTTAGCTTCATCTCTAGTCATCGTTGGGAAGGTGCCAGTAAGAACAAAAGTTTTGCCTGCCACTGCCGCGCTAATGACTTTTTCTTCCACAGCAAGTTGCATTCCTGATGCAAGCAGTTGTTCAATGACCTCTCGGTTATGAGCCTCTTGCATAAAGCTGGTGATCGAGTCAGCAACAACCGGGCCCACATCTTTTACTGTGAGTAGGTCTTCGAGACTTGCATCCATCAAGGCGTGCATCGACTGATAGTGATTTGCCAAATCTTTGGCTGTCGTCTCACCAACATGACGAATACCCAATGCAAAGATAAATCTGGCTAGGGTGGTATTTCTGGATTGATTAATTGCCTGGATCAAATTATCAGCCGACTTTTCGCCCATACGCTCTAGGTTGGCTAAAGCTGTGAAGCCTAATTTATAGAGATCTGCTGGAGTTCTAACTAAATTATGATCGACCAATTGATCGACAATTTTCTCACCTAGACCTTCGATATCCAGCGCTCTTCTATGGGCGAAATGGATTAAGGCTTGTTTGCGCTGCGCACCACAAAATAAACCACCACTACAGCGCGCTACTGCCTCATCCGCCAGTCGCTCAATATGGGAATCACATACTGGACAGTTTGTGGGCATTACAAATTCCGTTGCATCAGCTGGACGACGATCCTTAATCACTGAAACCACTTCAGGAATCACATCCCCAGCCCTACGCACGGATACGGTATCACCAATTCTGACATCTTTGCGCTTCACTTCGTCTTCATTGTGAAGTGTGGCATTAGTAACCGTCACACCACCCACTTCAACTGGGGCCAATCGAGCGACCGGAGTAATTGCTCCTGTACGCCCTACTTGCACATCAATTCCCAGAACAGTGGTGAGCGCTTCTTGCGCTGGATATTTGTGTGCCAATGCAAATCGCGGAGCTCTTGATACAAAGCCAAGCTTGGCTTGCTCTGCAAATGAGTTGACTTTATAAACTACGCCATCAATGTCATAGGGGAGAGAATCGCGTTTGGCGCCAATTTCGTTATAGAAGGCAAGAATCTCTTCTACTGAGTGCAGCACTCTGCGCTCAGAACATACTGGCAAGCCTAATTCCACATAAGCGTTCAGTAATTCTTCATGGGTTTTGGGTAGCCATGACTGAGGCTCTAGTGCGCCTAGGCCATATGCAAAGAAAGATAGCGGTCTTTTTGCAGTAATTTTGGAATCCAACTGACGCAAACTACCTGCTGCAGCATTGCGAGGATTGGCAAATTCTTTCTCGCCCAATTCAGCTGCCTGTCGATTCATTTTCTCGAAGTCTTTGAGATACATAAAGACTTCGCCACGCACTTCAAGTACTTTCGGAATATTCTTGCCTGTGAGCTTAAGTGGGATGGCCCGAATCGTTTTAATGTTGGCAGTGACATCCTCACCGCTGGCGCCATCGCCTCGTGTTGCTGCAGTGACTAAGGAGCCATTTTCATAACGCAAGGAGATGGCTAAGCCATCAAACTTTAGTTCGCCTGCATAAGCGACGTGATCGAGATGCAAACCTTCTCTACAGCGACGATCAAAGGCAATCAACTCAGCCTCTTCAAAAGCATTATTGAGCGAGAGCATCGGCACTTCATGAGTCACTGAATCAAACTCTTTTAATGCGGCACCCCCAACTCTTTGTGAAAGAGACTCTGGTGTAACCCACTCTGGATGAGTAGCCTCAATCTCTAACAGCTCGCGATAGAGTCGATCGTATTCAATATCAGGTAGTAAAGGATTATCGAGAACGTAGTAAGCATGTTCTAAGCGGGCTAGCTCTTCCTGCAAGAATGCGTAACGCCCCGCTAAATTTGTCGGACTATTGGTCGACAAGGTAATTCCTAGCTAAAGAGTCTACTAGCTGCTGAAGATCCAGCCGGAACGCCGGACTTCTCAAGATTGGCATAGAGCACATCGAGATGCTGACGAATACTCATGACCGCAGCTTCACTTAAATTAATACCGTTGTCATCAACCAAGCGGCCATGGGCAGCCTGGGAAATTTCAAAGCCTTCGCCTAACATTCTTTCAAAGGCGCGCTCATCTTGCGACACCAAGGGAACTTCTAGTAATAAGGTTAACTGCGAGACTGGCTTGTTTGGATCCAAGTCCGCACTATTAAAGATCATAGCGCCATTACTATAGAACTCGTATTGCCTGCCATTGCGAGCTAATTTAAATCCACGTTGACGCATGAGAGCATCGAAATTGCCCCATGGGCAAGGCTCATCGAACTGCACATTAATACTCAATTGAATATCACTGTCTGCCGCCATCACATCAAGCTCTTTAGCACTCTCAAGCATCGCATTCACACTTGGCATATCTATTTGAGAGCCTAGGGTATCAGCAAGCGCCTGGGCACGAGAACAAAAATCAGATAACTCCAAGACGCCAATAGCGCCACGACGGCTCGCTAACTGAATCGCAAGCTGCAACTCTGAATAAGAAGCTTCAGGCTTAAGTGCTTCCCAGTCTTCTGCAGCATCTTGGTCTGCGTTTAATCCTTCACATATCCATCTAGCATTATTTTGCCCTTGTAAATCAGACCAATCATCCAGTTCAGCCAAAATCTCTGCGCCAGCAATAGCTTCGTCGAAACGCAGTGTGATCACGCAATCAATTCGAGGATCAATAGTAAAAGCTACTGATTCAAGAGCTACTGGCGCAGGAATACTGAAGCTTGGTTCAGCCCGCTCTACATTGGGATCTGCAAAACCAGAAGCAAAACTGGGCTCACGACCAAAGCGATCATCAATTAACTGATCTTGCTCTCTTGCTTTGCGACGTGCGCGGGCGTATTTAAAATTCAGAGCCGCTACTAATATCAAAAGGAGTAGTCCAATTGCAGCCAAAGCGAATTGCAAATCAGACAAGCCCAGCATCGTCATGATTTGTTCTACGTACACTTAGGCGGCCTCCACCATCGATACAGCAGATGCGATATCTACTGCCACAATTCTGGAAACACCCTGCTCTTGCATGGTGACACCAATCAGTTGATGGGCAATTTCCATAGTGATCTTGTTATGTGAGATAAACAAAAACTGTGTCTTATCTGACATTTTGGCTACTAGCTGAGCATAGCGCAAGGTATTTGCATCATCCAATGGCGCATCCACCTCATCAAGTAAGCAGAATGGGGCTGGATTCAAAAGGAAGAGCGAGAAGACCAGCGCAATCGCAGTCAAGGCTTTCTCACCACCTGAGAGCAAGTAGATTGAGCTATTTTTCTTACCAGGAGGTTGCGCCATGACTTGCACGCCTGAATCCAAAATCTCTTCGCCTGTCATTACTAATTCAGCATGACCACCGCCAAATAATTCAGGGAAGAGTTTTCCGAAATGACTATTAACCTGATCAAAGGTTCCTTGCAGCAAATCACGTGTCTCAGCATCAATCTTCGCAATCGCGTCAGTCAACGTTTGCATTGCTTCATTTAAGTCAGCGGATTGCGCATCTAAGAACTGTTTACGCTCACGTGAGCTTGCCAACTCATCAAGCGCAGCCATATTGACTGGCCCTAGTGACTGAATCTCAGTATTGAGACGATTCACTTCAGTTTGCAAAGCCCCTACTTTTAGATCAGCGCTAAAACTCGCCTCGAGGGCAGTTAAGTCAGCCTCTGCGTCTGCTAGCAAGGTTGCAAATTGCTCAAAGTTCAAACGTGCAGCTTGTTCACGCAATTGCAAATCCACTACTTTGTCACGCATAGGTTGTAAGCCACGTTCAATCTGCATCCGAGCTTCATCAGCCTCACGCAACTGATGCAACAAAGCATCTTGTTCCGTGCGCGCATTAGCGAGAGCCGCTTCACGTGCACTGCGTGCTAACAATAAACCTTGTAATTTATCTTGTGCCTCTTCGTCACTCAAACTTGCTAGCTCTTGGGTAGCTAAGTCATGCTTATCTTGGATCTCCATGATCTGAGTACGAGCCGTACTTTGATCACGTTGTAAGTCTGCAATCCGTTGCTGCAAGGAGCGGGTAGCAAACGCCGCTTCTTGGGCAGCCATTTCTGCTACGCGTAGCGATTCACGTAAACGATCGCGCTCGTGTGTAGAGTTCTCAAGCTTTGCTTGAGCAGCTTGCAGGCTTTCTTGGAGACCTTGCTTAGATTCTTCTGCTTGGGTCAAGTCTGAAGCTGATTGCTCTTGATTTGCACTGGTTTGAGTCATTTGCTGACGCAACTCAAGCAACTCATTCTGAATTTGTGCAGCACGTTGACTGTACTGCTCTTCCGCCTGAGTCAACTGCATTCTTTCCACTTCAAAGCCATGCGCCTCTTGAACAGCATGCTCTGCATTTATACGTGCTTGCTCAGCAGCCTGATGTGCAGCCTGGTAATTTGCTACGCACTGATCTAACTCGCCCTTGAGCTCGCTTTGCATGAGTTGTTGTGCGCGCAATTGCTTTTCGAGACTCTCCATCTCTTGAGCACGAGCCAACATACCCGCTTGCTCAGAATCAGCAGCATACAGCTGGACGCTCACGCGACTTACTAAATGGCCTTGTTGGGTTACAAAGGCACCACCAGCAGGTAATTTTTCACGGCGATGCAGAGCATCTTCGAGGCTGCTCGATATATAGATATTGTCTAACCATTCTTGCAGCACAGAGGTCAAGCGTGCAGGGCCTGCACTTTGTACGCGAGTGAGTAATGGTGTGAAATCTGCCGGCACTGCCGTATGTGCAGGAGTAATGTCTTCAGTAAGCAAAATTGCCAAACGGCTCGGAGGAGCATCATTTGCCAAGTCCAAAGTTTCTTGAACACTTTTTGCAGTCACTGCAGCCAAACGCTCACGTAATACAGATTCTAAGGCGGCTTCCCAGCCACTCTCTACTTTGAGCTCTTGCCAGAGACGCTTGCTTTCCTTGAGGCCCTTACTTTCTAGCCAAGGACCAATCTTGCCTTGCGCTTGTACGCTTGCCTGTAAGGCCGTTAGGGCCGTGAGCTTTGCCTCAGTTTGGGCCAATTCTTGGTTTGCAATCTGAATTTGTTGTTGAGCCGCGTTTCGCGCCTCATCTGCTGCTGGTACACGTAGCTGGGTTTCACCAGCACGCTGCTTTGCCTCATCTACTTTACGCGCAGCCATTGCCTGACGATCAATTGCCATTTGCAGGGCCTGAGCATCGGGTCTACGCATACCCTCTAATTCACTGGTAAGACGGGTCTCGCGACCCTTCAATTCATCTGCTTGTGCGGACATGGCGCGCATACGCTCGCCCAAACTTGCAAGGCGCTGCTCAATTGTAGCCAAAGCATCACGCGCGCTATTGAGTTCACGTGCAGATGTTTGATAGGCCTCTTCAAGGCTTGGCATTTTTTCTTGCAAGCCGCTTAAATCAGCTAATAAGCTTTGCTCTTTATCAGCTGCTATTGATAACTCATGTTCAGTTGTGCGTTGCGCTTGAGCAGCATCTGTTTCTTGCACGGTCCAGCGTTGTAATTGCGCCTGTAAATCTTGTGTCTGCTGTTGCAAACGCTGACGCGCCTCTTGAACATAATGAATCTGAGATTCAACCTGACTCACATCGGAGTTCGTTTGATACAAATCACCTTGTGCTTGGGAAACTTTATCTTGCAGAGCGTACTGTTGGGTACGCATAGTTTCTAGCTCAGCTTCGGCATGGCGCAATTTAGCAGTTTGCTCTTCTAAATTCACTTGTGTATCGCGAATGCCATTAGCATGGCGCTCCTGCTCTTTACCGGCTTCAGTCTGACGAACGAACCACAACAGCTGTTGTTGCGATTTCATTTGGGCAGAAAGTTCAGCATGGCGCTCAGCAACGGTAGCTTGCTTCTCCAAGCGTGTTAACTGTTGATCTAGCTCTCGCAAGATATCTTCAACACGAGTTAAGTTTTCTACAGTGTCTTCTAAACGTGAAGCAGTTTCTTTGCGACGCTCTTTATATTTGGAAACACCAGCAGCCTCCTCCAAGAAGACACGCAACTCTTCTGGCTTCGATTCCAAGATACGATTGATCGTGCCTTGGCCAATAATGGCATAACCCCTAGGACCCATACCAGTGCCCAAGAAAATATCTTGAATATCTTTACGACGTACAACTTGGTTATTGACGTAGTAACTAGAATTACCATCACGCGTTAATACACGTTTGATGCCTAATTCTGTAAAAGCACTCCACTGACCCTGTGCGCGTCCTTCTGTGTTATCAAAAATGAGTTCTACGCTAGCTCGACCAGAAGGCTTGCGCAAACCAGAGCCATTAAAAATGACATCCTGCATTGATTCACCGCGTAATTCACTTGCGCGCGACTCACCCAAAACCCAACGAACAGCATCAATAATGTTCGACTTTCCGCAACCGTTAGGGCCTACAACACCAATTAATTGGCCAGGCATTTCAAAATGGGTTGGGTCAACAAAAGACTTAAAGCCGGAAAGTTTGATGGATTTCAGTTGCACGGCGTATTTTCAGGAGGAAAGGAGGGTTAAATAAAGGGGTCAAAATTCACACTAAAGTGGGAAGATGATAGCAAGCTTGGGGCTACTCAGACGTGTTTTTGCCCCATCTATATAATGATAAATCTACCTTTGGGGACAAAATCCCTTAACAATCTGATAGTTAACTGAAAAGCATGAGCCAATCACCACAAAGCATCATCGAACAAGCCTGGGAAAACCGCGCAAACCTCTCTCCAGACAGCGCCCCTAGCGATGTCCGCGGCGCAGTTAATGCCGTCCTGGAAGGCCTCAATTCAGGCACCATTCGGGTTGCTGAACGTCGTGACGTGGGCAAGTGGGAAGTAAACCAGTGGGTTAAGAAAGCAGTTTTACTGTCTTTCCGCCTAGAAGATAACGTTCCGATGGGCGCTGGTGGCTATACCCAGTTTTATGACAAAGTTCCTAGTAAGTTCCAGAACTACACGGCTGCCGATTTTGCTACTGGCGGTTTTCGCGTTGTACCCCCTGCTATGGCACGCCGTGGCTCATTCATTGGCAAAAACGCCGTGCTCATGCCTTCTTACGTCAATATTGGTGCTTATGTAGGTGAAGGCACCATGGTCGACACTTGGGCAACAGTCGGTTCTTGTGCCCAGATCGGCAAAAATGTTCATCTTTCCGGTGGTGTTGGCATTGGCGGTGTTTTGGAGCCAATCCAAGCCGGCCCGGTAATCATCGAAGATAACTGCTTTATTGGTGCCCGCTCCGAAGTGGTTGAAGGTGTTGTCATTGAAGAGAATGCTGTGCTCTCTATGGGCGTCTACATTGGCCAAAGCACCAAAATTTACGATCGCGAAACTGGTGAAGTGCATTACGGTCGCGTTCCTGCTGGCTCAGTGGTAGTTCCTGGCTCGCTTCCTTCAGCCTGCGGAAAGTACAGTCTATATGCAGCCATCATCGTTAAAAAAGTGGATGCTCAAACCAGAGCAAAGACAGCTATTAACGAATTACTGCGCGACTAAATTTTATGAGTGCCGCCCTTGAGCTAGCCGAAGCTCTCATTGCCTGCCATTCCGTTACGCCAGCTGATGGTGGATGCCAAGAATTGATTGCTAAACGATTGCAAGCAGCTGGCTTTCATACAGAAAGTGTTGTGAGTGGTCCCGATAACTTTCAGGTAACTAATCTGTGGGCAATCAAAAAAGGTAAAGCGGGCGATCAAGGCAAGGTCTTGATGTTTGCTGGCCATACCGATGTGGTCCCTACTGGCCCCCTCGAAAAATGGACTAGCAATCCCTTCACGCCAACTATTCGTGACGGCATGCTCTATGGTCGTGGCGCTGCGGATATGAAAACTTCCTTGGCGGGCTTTGTTGTTGCAACTGAGGAGTTTGTTACTACCCATCCCGATCATCAAGGCTCGATCGCTTTTCTAATCACCAGCGATGAAGAGGGGCCAGCGAACGATGGCACAGTCATCATGTGTGAACGCTTACAAAAGCACGGTCAGCGCTTAGATTATTGCGTCATTGGTGAACCTACTTCAGTCGACCAACTAGGCGACATGATTAAAAATGGTCGTCGTGGTTCTTTATCAGGCAAGCTTAGGGTAAAAGGCATACAAGCGCATATCGCCTACCCTCACTTAGGTCAAAACCCTATTCATCTTTCTGCACCAGCAATTGCAGCCTTGGTAGAAACAGAGTGGGATAAAGGGAATCAATACTTCCAGCCGACCAGTTTTCAGATTTCCAATATCCACGCAGGTACTGGTGCAAACAACGTCATTCCTGGTGAGCTAGTCATTGATTTTAATTTCCGCTTTTCCACTGAGAGCAAGCCAGAACAATTGCGCGAGCGCCTAGAAAAGATCTTAAGCAATGCTGGCATTGATTTTGAGATTGATTGGGTCTTGGGTGGCAGTCCATTTATTACTGGTGATGGCGACCTAGCAGGCGCCTTACGCCAAGCTATCAAAGCAGAAACAAATATTGAGACTGAGTTATCAACAACTGGCGGGACTAGCGATGGCCGCTTCATTGCCAAGATCTGCAAAGAGGTAGTGGAATTTGGGCCTATCAATGCGACGAGTCATAAAATTGATGAGTGCGTCAATGTTGATGATGTTGAGCCGCTAAAGAATATTTATCGCAAGACTCTTGAGCAGCTTATTGCCTAATCTAAGATAGCCCATCATGGACCCTGAGCCTCAACCACCCCTTACAGTCAATCAGTGTATTGAGCTAATCTCTCAAAAACTAGCAGCAGCAAACTTGCATTATGGGCATGGCGCGATTGATGCCCATAGCGAAGCTTTATGGATTACCAGCAAGCAAATTCATTTAAGTCCTGCAGAGACCCTGGATCACCTTGGAGATTCCATCTCAGATGAGCAGTATAAAAAAGCCTTTGCAGTTGCCGACGAAAGAATCTCCACTCGCAATCCTCTGGCCTATATCCTAGGTGAAGCATGGCTGATGGGTGTGCCATTTTTCTGTAGCGAACAAAGTATTGTTCCTCGCTCATGGATTGCTGAACTCATTGCAGATGGCTCATTAGAGCCTTGGTTACCAGCAGATGGTAAAGCTTTAGACCTTTGTACTGGCAATGGTTCATTAGCTATTTTATTAGCCCTTTCCTGCCCCGATATTCGGGTGAGTGCTTGTGACATCAGCATGCCGGCACTTTCGGTGGCAGCTCGTAATGTTGATCGTCATAGTTTGAATTCTCAAATCGAACTACTCAATGGTGACTTATGGGATGCATTGCCAGAGCCCAATGAAGATAACCTGTTCGACCTCATTATTTGCAATCCCCCTTATGTGAATGCAAATTCAATGAGCGTACTTCCGGCTGAGTATCATGCCGAGCCTGCCTTGGCTTTAGCGGGTGGTGAAGATGGCATGGATTTAATCAGAAGAATCATCGCTCATGCGCCAGATTACTTATCTGAGCGCGGTGCCATCCTGCTAGAAATTGGCAATGAGTATGAGAACTTTAAGAAAGCTTTCCCACAAATTCCAGCAATTTGGATGGAGGTTTCCGCTGGAGAAGAGCAAGTACTCCTCATACAAGCAGAAGACCTACGTTAATAAATTAACTGAGTTCAGCTGCTGCTGCTATCGCTTGATCAATCCGCTCTACTGGTATTACTTTTAAGCCTGGAATCTTCGTCTTAGGCATATTTGCCTTGGGAATAATGGCAACCGTAAAACCCAGTTTGGCAGCCTCTTTAAGACGTTCTTGACCCCGTGGGCATGGACGGATTTCGCCAGCCAAGCCCACCTCACCAAAGACGATCAGCTCTTTGGGCAGAGCCTTATTGCGAATCGATGACTGGATCGCCAAGAGCACTGCTAGGTCAGCCGCGGGCTCAGAAATTTTTACTCCACCCACCGCGTTTAAGAAAACATCCTGATCAAAACATGCGATACCTGCATGGCGATGCAAGACGGCCAAGAGCATAGCAAGGCGGGCTTGCTCTAAGCCAACAGCCAAGCGCCGTGGATTAGGAACATGCGCGGTATCAACCAATGCCTGAATTTCAACCAATAATGGTCTACTGCCCTCTTGCGTTACTAAGACGCAAGCTCCTGGCACCATTTGTTCATGTTGCGATAAGAAAATTGCAGAAGGATTAGTGACGCCACGCAGACCCTTTTCAGTCATGGCGAAAACACCTAATTCATTCACGGCGCCGAAACGATTCTTGATTGAACGTACCAATCGAAACGAGGAATGCGTGTCGCCCTCAAAATACAAAACCGTATCCACGATGTGCTCCAGAACTCTAGGGCCTGCAAGATGGCCGTCTTTCGTCACATGACCCACCATCAAAACGCAAATGCCACTCGATTTTGCTGCCCTGGTTAACTGCGCAGCGCACTCACGTACTTGCGCGACAGAGCCAGGGGCCGAACTGAGCACTTCTGAATATAAGGTCTGAATAGAGTCCACCACCAATACTTGTGGTTTGACGGTATCCATAATCGCAATCAACTTCTCCAACTGAATTTCTGCCAAGACCTCTAATTGAGGTGCATCCAAAGCAATCCGTTTAGCCCGCAATGCAATTTGCGCGGCAGATTCTTCACCGCTGCTATAGAGCACATTCATACCAGATGCACTCATTTCGGCCAAAGCTTGCAACAAGAGTGTCGACTTACCAATACCAGGGTCACCGCCTAAAAGCACAACACCACCTGGAACCAGTCCACCACCTAAAACACGATCGAACTCTTCTACGCCCGTACTAAATCTTGGCAGATCTTCAGCTGCAATAGCAGAAAGCTTTTGTCTTGGTAGTGATTGTGCCAAGCCCTGAAAGCGAGCATTCGAGGTGGTCTCAGGTAAACCCTCCTCCATCGTATTCCATGCCTGACAAGATGGGCATTGACCCGACCACTTCGCAGAAGTCCCACCACATGACTGGCAGACATAAACCGTTTTAACTTTAGCCAAAATTTACCTAGTCGAGTTGTGTGCCGGCTTTATTTTCTTGAGCGCGCTTTGGAGCATCTTTACGGCGCTGCTCTAGATCAGCAGCCCTTTGCGCGGCTGCTTTTTGCTTCTCTTCAAACTCTTTTTGATTATCAGCGCGCTCAGCAGCTTTTTCAGGAGAAGCACGCTCTGCAGCACGCTTAATATCGTCCTGATCCTTTAGGCTTTTACGAAGTTTGCGCTGAACCTCATGCAAAGCAATTTCTTGTTCTGTAATCGGATCAATCTCTTTGCGATATTGCGCGCGAGCATCTCTAATGCAGGAATTCACCCAGTAGTTTTGATAGCACTCGGAAGAGGCTTTACCCCAACGATATTTGGCCCAATCTCGTTGTAGCTCTAGCTCCTGCTCAATCTTATCGAGCTGCTCAAGTTCAGCCTCTTCTGCGGGAGTCGCCAAGACTAGACTACTAAGCGAACAAGCTACCAAAAAAATTCCAAGGAATACTTTTGAGCGCATGAGCAAACTTCTCAAATCTCCACCTTTGCGCCCAATTCAACTAGACGATTTGCAGGAATCTTAAAGAAGTCAGATTGGCGACCAGCATTTTGGTACATCCAAGCAAATATGCGCTCGCGCCACATCGCCATACCCGGCAATGTAGTTGGAACAATAGTGTCTCGCGAAAGAAAAAATGATGTGTTCATCAAATCAAATTTCAGGCCAAACTGACTCTCGAGCAAAGCCAAAATTTGATTGCTATCTGGAGTTTCTTTAAATCCATAAACTGCGCGCACTACATAAATATTGGGGCCAAGCTCTTTGATCGTCAGTCGCTGGTCGTCGCTGACATAGGGTACATCCCAAATGCTGCATTTTAAGAAAAAGACGCGATCATGCAGGACATGGTTATGTTTGAGATTATGAAGAAAGGAGACCGGCAAATAATCGACGTGAGCAGTTAAAAAGATAGCAGTGCCTTCCACACGATGTGGTGGATTCTGCAACAAGCTGGTGATAAAAGTATCTAGCCGAATACCTTCATCCAGAACACGTTTACGCACAATTTGACGGCCTTGATACCAAGTCATCATGAGTAAAAAGCAGATCGATGCAATGACTACGGGAAACCAACCGCCCTCGAATAACTTCACGAGATTGGCAGTGAAGAATCCGATGTCGATAATCAAAAAGCAACTAATGATGATGGCCACTAAGAAAGCATTCCATTTCCACAATGCCTTCATGACTACTGCAGCCAGCAGGGTTGTTAATAGCATTGTTGTAGAAACTGCAACACCATAAGCATTTGCTAGGTTCTCAGACTTCTTGAATGCTAAGACAATTCCAATCACAACAAAACATAGTATCCAGTTGATGAAAGGAACATAGATCTGCCCCTTTTCTTTATCTGAAGTAAACGCAATTTTCATGCGTGGCAAGAAGCCAAGCAAAATAGCTTCACTCGTCATTGAGTAGGCTCCAGAAATACAAGCCTGTGAAGCAATTACAGTAGCCAAAGTTGCAAGCACAACCAAAGCAAATGTATAAGACTCTGGGACCATCAAAAAGAATGGATTTGAAACGGTTTCAGGTTGGGTTAGCAGCATCGCACCCTGCCCAAAGTAGTTAATTAAAAGGCAAGGCATCACTAGTAAAAACCAAGCAAACTTAATCGGGCGTATGCCAAAATGGCCCATGTCAGCATACAAAGCCTCTGCACCAGTGAGCACCAAAAAGATGGAACCAGTCACTGCAAAGGCAATCCCAGCGTCCTGGATCATAAATCTAAAAGCGTATATTGGATTTAGAGCATTAATGATTTCAGGCGCATCCTGAATCTGATAAAAACCCATGACCGCTAAGGAGCCAAACCAAACTAACATGACCGGTCCAAATAATGCACCGACTACTGAGGTACCCTTTTTCTCCAATAGAAATAAGAGCAATAAAATCCCAATGGTGATTGGCAATACGTAAGGTATGAAGCTATCTGATACAACGGTAGTACCTTCAATAGCTGATAAAACTGAAATTGCCGGTGTAATGACCGCATCGCCATAAAAGAGGCAAGCCCCTAAAACACCCACAATCATGATGACAACTGATCGCTTTGAGTTGGTTTTGGCTGTACGCAAAGCAAGCGCCATCAGAGACAGAATGCCTCCCTCGCCATGGTTATTTGCGCGCATGACAAACAATAAATACTTTAGCGATACCACCATAACAAAAGACCAGAAGATCATCGAAATCACACCAAAAATAGACTCTGGTGTCATGGGTATACCGTTGGTAGGGTCGAAGCAAACTTTTAACGCGTAGAGTGGGCTTGTACCAATATCGCCAAACACAACCCCAATTGCGCCAAGAGCTAAAGTAGTCAAACCACCCTTTTGGTGATGATCTGAGCCTTGGATTTGAACAGGCCGCAATATTTCTGAGTGAGAAAATTCGGGATTGCTAACTGACATGAATCATCCTTTTTATAGGCCAAATATTCAACATAACGCGTGGCAGTATGTTACTCCTTCTGGAAGACTCGTTAATTTCGAATTTATGAGAAAAAAACCGCTCTAATATGCTTCTTTTGAAGGAATAGCTCGACAGGGACGTCCAAAAAATGCTAGAATCTAAGACTCAGACGCGGGGTGGAGCAGTCTGGCAGCTCGTCGGGCTCATAACCCGAAGGTCGTAGGTTCAAATCCTGCCCCCGCAACCAAGAATTACGTACTAAGCCCTTAATCTTTAAGGGCTTTTTGCTTTTTTGGGTCAGAATTATCAACTCCAGCCCGGGGGCTAAAATTAGCTTTAGTAAGCAAACTTTAAAGCCAAAACAAAGAACTCAAGCACGTGGACACATTTCAAAAAGCCAAAGACCACTTTTTAGCAGGCATTCAGAAGCTAGAAAGCGGGGCACTTGAAGAGGCAGAAAGAGAGTTTCTGGCTTCTCTTGACCTAGCCCCTGGCAGACCCTCTACGTTGACAAATCTTGGCGCAACGCAAATTAAGCTTAAAAAATTTAGTGCAGCGAAATCTACATGCAAGGAAGCGCTTGCTAGCGACAAGAATAATTCTGAGGCTTTGTTGAACTTAGGGTTAGCCTATAAGGAAACTGGGGATTTAATAACCGCTCTTGACAGTTTTAAGCAAGCGTTAATGCTTGACCCAAAATCTTCTAAGGCCTGGTCAAACAAAGGAAGTGCACTTCGTGATTTGCATCGATATGAAGAAGCGCTGATCTCATTTGATAGGGCGCTTGATTTAGATGAGAAATACTATGAAGCTTGGACAAACAGAGGCCTTACTCTCAATGATTTAGGCCGACATAACGAGTCTATCCAATCTTATGCAGAAGCAATATCGATCAATAGGAATTATGTTGATGCTTGGTTCAATAAGGGTTCAATATATTTGGCCCTGAAAGAATTTTCTCAAGCATTGGCCTGCTTTGAAACTGCTTTTGAAATCAATCCTGATTATGAATATCTTCTCGGGGATCTTGTCCACAGTAAGCTCCTAATAGGTGACTGGAAGGATTTGGACGAAAAGCTGTTAAGACTTGTTAAACAGATTGAGTATCAAGAACCCGTTTCGACACCATTTCCTATGCTTTCCGCAGTAGATAAACCTGAACTGCACTTAGCAACTGCAAAACTTTGGGCTAATAAGCAATATCCAAGGAATACTTCCCTTCCGGTCATTCCCAAAAAGAATCACTCCAAAATCCGAATTGGATATTTTTCACCAGACTTTAAAGATCATCCCGTTTCTTTTTTAATGGCAGAGCTTTTTGAATTACACCACCGAGATGAATTTGAGATATTTGCGTTTTCCCTAAAAGCAGATAACGCTGGTGGTGTAGTTCGCAAAAGACTCATTGCAGGATTTGATCAATTTCTAGATGTTGAAAACAAATCCGACCAAGAAGTGACACAACTATCTAGGGATAACGAGATAGATATCGCTATAGATTTATCTGGATATACCCAATTTAGTCGAACGGGGATTTTTGCGCATAGGGCTGCGCCAATTCAAGTGAACTACCTCGGATACCCCGGCACCCTTGGAACAGGTTACTTTGACTACATCATTGCTGACCCCACCTTAATACCCCCTACCCATCAATGCTTTTATGCAGAAAAAGTGGCTTATCTACCTTATAGCTATATGGTGGATGACTCAAAGAGAATTGCATCCGAAAAGATCTTGGAGAAAAAAGATTTCGGTCTTCCTGACAATACATTTGTTTTCTGCTGCTTTAATAATAGCTACAAATTTAACGCTGAACTAATAACTAGTTGGGCCAAGATAATGCTAAAAGTTCCTAATAGCGTGTTATGGCTGTCGGAGAACAACAAAGACTTCAAGAGTAATTTATTAATTGCATTCTCAAGTCGGGGCGTAGATCCTACTCGCCTCATTTTCGCTCCAAGAGTTGAGCTTATGGAAGATCACCTCGCGCGCTATCGAATGGCCGACTTGTTTTTAGATACTCTGCCATTCAATGCGCATACAACAGCACTTGATGCGTTAAAAGCTGGGGTTCCAATCCTTGCATTAACTGGGGAGGCATTTGCTGGAAGGGTTACTACAAGCCTACTTAAGGCAATAAACCTACCTGATCTCATAACCAACTCACGTGAAGAGTATGAGTCGCTTGCAGTTGAATTAGTCAAAACTCCGAATAAATTAGATGAAATTAAAAAGAGGCTTCAAATCAATCTAGTTGAGTCGCCGCTATTCAACACCCAAATCTTTGTAAAAAATATTGAAACTCTTTACAAAAAAATGTACGAACAATATCAAGAAGGGCTCGCCCCTGAACATCTAACCATCTAAACAATTAGATCAAAAAATGGGCCCCAAAAAGGCTCAAGGCAGTCATTCAGATATTAGTTTTTTGTACCATCAACAACCTTCAAGTAACCCTGTAAATACTGAGCAGGAACAAATAAATCACTTGATACCCCCGTCTTTGACGATATCGTCACTTGGAACCCCTTGTCCATGCGTTCATGTAGAAAAGCATCGGTCATCTCAATAGTCATTGACTCTTTGAAAATACATCCCTGTGGCTCACATGCACCAGCCTCCCGTGCAACGACATTAAAAGTACTTGCAGGTTTATTCAGCAAGTTTGCAGATTCGTAATAGCGCCAAGGTGAGAAGTAAGTTAGCGTTACCCAAAGTTGGTAAGTCTTGACGCCTTGCTGTGATTGTTCAGCTCTTAAGCTAAACATCTCATAGGTATTAGCAGCGTCCATTGTGTTGATGGGCGGCCCTTGGAAAGTTTTCATACCATTACTTGGATTGACGCTAACCGTGGTCGAGTTATACACATCGTTAATTTCCCACTTACTCACAACTTTATCGTTATTAGCGCAGGCCGTTAGACCAATAGCCACTATCAGCAAAGCAATAAATCTGAACATTTAAATCCCCTTTATTTCTTAAAAGGATACTAGCACGCGGCCAAAGTAAGCCCCATGTTTAGCTCCCTTCATCAACTTTTCGGTGCCACAGGCGCCGAATTTCATGTCTCCAAAATTGCACTAAAGGCCCAGTCTTAGCTTTAAAGACCCAAGTCTGAGCTCCCGTAGTCGGGGTTTGGTAAAAGGGGATCGTTAGACCCCTGTAGCGTTCCGTCACGACTGGATGAGGGTGACCATAACGATTGCGATAACCATTTTGGGCAAAAGCAAAATTGGGTTCCAGCGTTCGAAGTAAGTCTATTGAAGAAGATGTTTTGCTGCCATGGTGTGGGGCCATAAAAATTAAATTTCGGTTAGCAGAGCTACTGAATCCAACTGCATTCAAGCGCGCAGTAATTTCGGCCTCACCCTGCTTCTCCACATCACCAGTTAACCAAAGAGAGTGTTCCTGATTACGTATCTCAAGTACGCAACTCATTTCATTCGGTTTTCTAGAGTATTGATCCGTAAAGAGGGTCTCTTCATGCGGATGCCAAACGATGAACTCCACCTCATCCCATGCCCAGCGCTGCCCAAAACGACAAGGTAGGCTAGGAATTTTCCTCGCATGGAAATTTTCCAGCAAAGAATTGTTAGAAGGTAGCGACCCCATCATTGAATCAAATCGAATATGTTTTAACAAAGTAGCTCCACCCCCAACATGATCACTATCACTGTGACTAATGACCATTCGGTCAATGTGATCAATGCCTCTACCGCGAAAATAAGGAAGGATGACTCGCTGTCCAGCATCATCTTTCTTGCCTTGAATAGGGCCCGTATCGTATAGCAGCTTTTTATTCCGGGTCTCAATCAAAACTGCAGTACCTTGACCGATATCTAGCACTGTTGCTCTGAATTCGCCTGCAGCTAGCGAGCTATTGGTCCACCACTGAGAAATTGGAGTAAACAAAGGCATAGATAAGCACAAGGCCAAGGTACGTGATTTCCAACTACTCATTAAATCCCCTGGACGAATGGCATAAACGATTCCCAACCCTGAAATGATTAATGCCCACCACCCAGGCTGCTTTGCCCATACTACCGAGCAAGACCACCCCGCCATCCAATCCAGAGTGATAGCCAAATATTCCATGGCAGCATGCGCTGGTAGCAATAGCCAACGACCAATAAAGTCGGGCAAAAATGCTCCAGCAATAGCTAAAGGAGTCACAACATAGCTTACTAGAGGTATAGCAAATGCATTAGCCAATGGCGAGACCACCGATACCTGATAAAACCAATACAAAGTAAACGGTAGTAATGCGATAGTGACCACTGCTTGCACTCTAGAAGCTTCATGAAGAGCCTGAATCATGCGATGAGCCCAATGAATCTGCAGCTCTTTTCCGGTAGGAATTCCTAACAAACCTGCTGAATCCCCCATCGCAAATAAGATTGCGGCAACAGCACCAAACGAGAGCCAAAAACCGGGGGTATATGGCGCCATAGGATCAATCAGCAAAACTAAAGCGAGCGCCCACCACCAAATATCAAAGGATCGCGGATTTCTGCCAGACCAAAGCGCAAATGCGACGACTCCAACCATATACATCGTTCTCTGTGCAGGAATCTGAAACCCTGCCAACCAAGCATAGACAAATGCAGTCAGAAATCCTGCGATAGCAGCGACCTTGGCAACAGGAAGTAACAGTGGCCAAGAACGGCGTCGCCAAATAAATCCAGCGATCGATGCACCCACTCCAGCCAACATCGTCACATGTAAACCTGAGATGGAGATAAGATGCCCAATCCCTGTTGCATTAAACACCTGCCAGTCTTCCTGATTGATGGCATTTTGATCCCCCATCACTAAAGCAATAATGACACCGGCATAGCGTGCATCCGCAGGCAGAAGTGATTGGATCTTTTTGCGCAATTCCCATCGTGCTAACTCCATCTGCATGGAAAACTCAGTAAGCCCAATGTCACTAAACAGAATTAACTTTCCAAAACGAATAGAACCGTTGGCCCCAAAGTCCTGATGGAATGCCCAGCGCTCAAAATCAAAGGTAAAAGGATTTAAAGAACCATAAGGTCTTTTTAACTTGACCTTAAATTTCCAGCGTTGTCCCGGAATCACTGCCGGAATGGCCTCTGGATTTCTCCAAGCGGGTTGCCAGCTTAAATAAACCTGCCTCGGAAATTGATCCTGATATTCGCCATTAAAAAGAAGACGCTCAATTTCAAATGCAAACTTTGCACCATCAGCATTACCTTGGGGCAAACCTACTACGCGCCCTTCTACCATTAATTCTTTACCCTCCAACTCCACCGCAAGAATATTGTTAAGTCGATTCTCTGCATATCGAGCATTCCACGCAAACCCGAAGACAAACATGAGGGCAATTACTAGCATGCGACGCAATAAGGGTTTTGATCTAGGAATACAAATGAAACCAAATAGGATTCCCCCGAGAAGGGAACATCCAAATGCCCAGTTTGCGGGAACATGCGGCAAAAATAATAGGAGCGATCCCCCGGCGATAAACGCCGTAATAGCTAAGCGCAAGAAATTAAGAGGCTAGTTTGGGGTTTGCAAAGCCAGTACATAGTGCCGACCAGCGTGGTAAAACTTGCATGGCATTGCGCCACACAGCTAATGCAAATTCATCATCGCTCAGACCACGAATAGATGCCAACTCTCTTCCAATACGCGGTAGAAAAGCCGGCTCATTAAATGCAACACCCTCTTCTCGCAACCATGCAGGCGGAATATCGGGTGCATCGGTCTCAGTCACAATACTTTCAATTGGTAGTTCTGCTAAGAGTCTTCTAATTTGTAAAGCACGCTCGTAAGTTGCAGCGCCACCAAATCCCAACTTAAAACCTAATTCAATAAATTGCTCTGCCTGCTGAAAGCTACCATTAAATGCATGAGCAATACCGCTTGGTATATTGCGACGACGTAGACCTTTAAGGATGGCATCCTGGGAGCGACGAACATGCAAAATTACTGGCAATTGGAACTGTTGCGCTAAATCGAGTTGTGCATTGAAAAAATATTCTTGTTTGTGAGGATCCAGGCCCTCTACAAAATAATCCAGACCTATCTCACCAATACCTACAAACCGCGGATCCCCAAGCGATTGCGTAATTTGCTCCTCCAGAATGGCAATGTCATTCTCATGAGCTTGATTGGTATACAAGGGATGGATGCCTAAGGTGTACACCAATCCAGGTAGCTCAACTCCAAATTCAGCTGCCAAGCTTCTCACGCGTTGACAGTCAGCAGCTTTAACTGCTGGCAAGAGAATGGCTTGAACATTCTTATTTTTTGCTGCAGAAATAATCGATGGTAGTGAGCCTGAAAATTCTGGCGCATCTAAGTGGCAGTGAGTATCAATCCACATTAGCTGATTGACTGTCGCCATCACTGGGAGAATGGCTTTAATACTCCGCGCTCTAGATGCAAAATACGATCACAACATTTAGCGCGAACTGGATCATGCGTCACGATCACAAAGGCAGTGCCCTGATCGCGAGCGATATTTAACATCAAGTCAAATACTCCATCAGCTGTTTCAGTATCTAAATTACCTGTTGGCTCATCCGCTAACACGCAAGCAGGATTCCCGACTAAAGCTCTTGCAACAGCCACTCGTTGACGCTCCCCACCAGAGAGTTCGCCTGGGGTATGAAGTTCTCGGGCTGCCAATCCAACTGCTTTAAGCATCTTACTAGCTCGCTCCATAGACTCGTCATTACCCAAGCCCCGAATCCGCAAAGGCAAAGCTACGTTCTCCACCGCACTAAATTCATCTAGGAGGTGGTGGAACTGATAAATAAAACCGAGACTGTGATTACGCAATTGGTCTAATTTTTTCACTGATAACTGATTTAAATGAGAGCCAGCAAGCACCACGGAGCCTGTGCTAGGAGTATCTAAACCACCCAAGAGGTGTAATAACGTGCTTTTGCCTGAACCTGAAGAGCCTACGATAGCCACCTTCTCCGAAGGTGCAACATCTAAGTCAATCGCTTTGAGCACCTCAACTGCAGTGGGGCCTTGACCATAGGTCTTGGCAAGCCCCCTGGCGACAAGAACTAATTGATTTTGATCACTCATAACGAAGTGCCTCCGCAGGTTGAACTTTGGCAGCACGACGACTTGGATAGAGAGTGGCTAAAACCGATAATCCAAAAGCCATTAATCCCACAGTAAGCACATCACCCATTCTCACATCCGATGGCAACTCACTAATGAAATACACCTCACGAGGCAAGAAGCGAACGCGGAAGATTGCTTCGATAGCCGGAACAATCACATCGATATTAAGTGCTATTAATAAACCTAAGGCCACGCCGGCTAATGAACCCATAATGCCAATAGCAAGACCTTGAATTAAAAAGATTCTTTGAATCAATCCTGGACTAGCGCCCATTGTTCTGAGAATCGCAATGTCTGCTTGCTTTTCATTGACTGTCATTACTAGCGTTGAGACTAAATTAAAAGCCGCCACCGCAATAATCAAAGTCAGAATGATGAACATCATCTTCTTCTCAGTTTGAACTGCAGCAAACCAATTGCGGTTGGAGCGTGACCAATCAGTGACCCATAGCGCTTGTGGAACTATCGCAGCCAATTGAGTAGCTATCTCAGGAGCACGTTGCATATCGTCTACCTTAATACGCAAACCTGATGGGTCATGTAAGCGCAATAAGGCGGCAGCATCTTTCCAGTGCATGATCGCTAAGGAGCTGTCGTACTCGTAATGGCCGCTATCCACAATACCCACTACTTGCAGAGTACGCATCCGTGGCATTGCACCTGCCGGGGTTAAATCACTCTCCGGAACGATTAGATTCACGCGATCACCAACGTGAGCACCTACTAAAGCTGCAAGTTGTGCGCCTAATGCAACACCAAATCCACCTGCTTGCAGATCATTAATACTGCCAGCAACAAATTGTTTTGGTAGATCCGAAACCTTTCCCTCTTCGCTAGGCAAAATTCCACGAATGGCAACGCCTCGCATCACGTTATCGCGACTGAGTAATCCCTGTGAACTCACCATTGGGGCTACGCCAACCACATGAGGCTGAGCAGCAACTTTAAGGGCGATGGGTTGCCAATCTGCCAAGCCTTCTGGCGCAGTAATTTCTACATGGGACAGAACGGAGAGCATGCGATCACGAACTTCTTTTTGAAAGCCATTCATGACCGAGAGGACAACAATGAGGGAAGCTACCCCTAAGGCGATACCGGCGGTTGATATTCCCGAAATAAAGGACAGGAAGCCATCGCGCTTACCTACCGTCTTACGACGTTTAGATCGGGTGTAACGCAGGCCAATTTCTAGCTCAATAGGAAGTCTCAACATAGCCACAGTTTAGACAATTACACGGGCAAACCAATGGAATACCTAAATGCCACCTAAAATCAGGGGAATGACTGCAAATTCCACCTCCCCTCAAAGCGCCCAAAGCAAACCACGGCGCTTTACCCTGATGTTGCCAGGGGAGGATGCCTATGACATCGATGAAGAGTCTACGTTAGAGGATCGTCCGGTCAAAGGACTGCCACATGAGCGTTTCTTACTGGGGAATCTAGTGCCGATCGCACCAGTCCTGCTTTTAGGGCAAAGTACAGAAACCATTAATCCAGATGAAGTCATTGCTTGCTTGCAGCCCGTTCATTTACACCCTACACGCGATCACCTGATTTTGATGGGACAAAACCAGATAGATCTGACAGCAACTGAATCATCTGAGCTCCTCAAAGCTGCCTTACCTTTTATTGAAGAAGATTTTGAAAATCCGATTCTATTTAAAGGGCAGAACTACTGGTTTATTCCAGCAGGTCCGTTTGCCAGTTTGGATAGTTACAGCGTTGATCAAGCCCACGGTCGCAATATTGATTGGTGGATGCCACGAGATACGAATGAGACGGGCATCGCAAAGCGCTGGCGCAAACTCCAAAATGAAATCCAAATGCTTTGGCATATTGGCTCAGTAAATGAAGAACGTGAACAGCGCGGCATGCCGAGTATTAATTCTTTATGGATTAGCGGTATTGGTAAATTGAATGATGTGCAAACCCCCGAAGTGCTCAAAGCATCATGTCATCTCTATGGGCCACACCCTCTGCTTGCTGGTCTGGCAAGGATATTAAACATTCCCCACTCAAATCAATTGAGCGGTCATGATCTGGCGGGTGCGTTTGCCTGGCTAGAGCAAGCAGAAACAATCTGGCCATCATTAAGCTCAGCATTACTCAATAACGAATTAGATGAGCTGCTGATCATCGATTTTCCCAATGGAAAAGTTCGTCAACGTCGCTTCACCATCAAAGACCTGAATAAAAAATCTTGGGCATTCTGGAAAAAAGCAGAACCTCTGACTTGGCAAGAGATCATTTCCTCATGAGTCTTTTCTCACAACGACCATTCTCAGAGCGTACGGCAAGCTGGTTAGAGCAAAGCGGTTTGCATCCACTACTCGCCAGACTTTATGCGGCTCGAGGCCTGGAGTCTCCTGAGGAGCTCTCGCTCGAATTAAAAAACCTCATCTCTCCCACCGAGCTCAAGAATTGCCTCAACACAGCGAGCTTATTAGCAGATATCCTGGAGCGTAAAGAGCCTATGCTCATCGTTGCAGACTATGACTGTGACGGTGCTACTGCTTGCGCAGTAGGTCTGCGTGGCCTACGGATGCTTGGTGGAGCAGAAACTCCCATTCAGTTTCTGGTACCGAATCGCTTTACGATGGGTTATGGCTTAACACCTGAAGTAGTTGAGCTTGCCGCACAACAAATCCCCAAACCCAAATATCTGATTACTGTTGATAACGGCATTGCTAGTGAAGCTGGTGTCGACCGTGCTCGCGCGCTTGGTATGGAAGTGATTGTGACTGATCATCATCTACCCGGTGATCGCCTTCCAAATGCGACCGCTATCGTCAATCCCAACCAACCTGGCTGTAGTTTTCCAAGCAAGGCACTTGCTGGGGTTGGCGTGATGTTTTATCTCTTAGTTGCTTTGCGTGCCGAACTACGTCAGCGTGGAAAATTTACCAACGAAACACAACCTAAAGTTGAAAACTTATTAGATCTCGTTGCCTTAGGCACTGTTGCCGACGTTGCCCAACTAGATCGCAATAATCGCGTGTTGGTCTCTAATGGCTTAAAACGAATACGGGCCGGAGTTTCACAGCCCGGTATACAAGCCTTATTCCAGG
This sequence comes from Polynucleobacter sp. MWH-Creno-3A4, assembly GCF_018881885.1. Classification (NCBI taxonomy): domain Bacteria; kingdom Pseudomonadati; phylum Pseudomonadota; class Betaproteobacteria; order Burkholderiales; family Burkholderiaceae; genus Polynucleobacter; species Polynucleobacter sp. MWH-Creno-3A4. The sequence goes on along the minus strand of NZ_JACXSA010000001.1, from coordinate 1,152,863 downwards.
CTGCAGGACGAGATCCTCGTAAGGCCAATGCCTTTGACTTGGGCTTTGCCATTGGCCCCCGCCTTAATGCTGCTGGGCGCTTAGCGGATATGACTTTAGGGATACGTTTACTACTGACAGATAACGCTGAAGAAGCGATGACGCTGGCCCAAGAACTAGATCGCATTAATCGCGAACGGCGGGTCATTGAAACCGGTATGCAAGAAGCAGCACTTGCGCACCTTGCTGAAGATCAATTGGCTGGAACCATTGCACAGCGCACCAGCATCTGCCTTTGGAATCCAGAATGGCATCAAGGGGTGGTTGGCATTGTGGCCTCACGCCTAAAAGAGCGCTTCAATCGCCCTGCCATTGTCTTTGCTCCAGCTGATGGCAATACAGGTGAGGAGCTACGTGGGTCAGGCAGATCATTAACAGGATTTCATTTGCGCGATGCTTTAGATTTAGTTTCTAAACGTGAACCTGGTCTCATTTTGAAGTTTGGTGGCCACGCAATGGCAGCCGGCTTAACTATACGCAAAAGTGATTTTGATAAGTTTGATGCTTGTTTTCAGGAAGTAGCAAGCAGCCTCTTGAATGATGAATTACTAGAGCGGCGCCATGCTCATGATGGCGCCCTAGAAGCTTCTGAGTTCACTCCTGAAATTGCCGATCTTCTTGCCGAAGAAATCTGGGGCCAAGGCTTTCCGCAGCCAGTGTTTTATGGAGAGTTTGAGATTGCCCAACAAAGCCTCATGAAAGAAAAGCACCTGCGTCTGATGCTCCGGCCAATTGGCGGGAATCCTGGCAACAAGCCAATCACCGGGGTTTGGTTCAATCGTACCCAAAGCCTGCCAGCTAAAGCCAAACTGGCTTATCGGCTAGTGACCGATCGCTACCAAGGACAGGCCCGTATCCAACTCATGATTGAGGCACATGACGAGAGCCCCGCAATCTCCAAGTAGAGTGCAATAACCCCCTTATAATTAGGGGATGGAAGCTGAACAACTAAACACTATTTCAAATACCTTGTCCGATCTGCTCACCCGTGAGCAAGCTCTTCGGGGGTATCTTTGACTTCGACGTAAAGTCACGTCGCCTTACTGAAGTCAACTCGATACTAGAAGATCCCACTATTTGGGATGATCAAAAGAAAGCGCAAGCCCTCGGCAAAGAAAAGAAATTGCTTGATGGCGTGGTTGCTACTCTCACTGATTTAAATACTAATATCACCAGCGCTCTCGAGCTCTTTGATATGGCTAAAGAAGAAGGTGATTTCGATACGATTGCTGCGATTGAGTTAGATGTTGAAACCTACAGCAAGATCATTAACGATCTTGAGTTCCGCCGCATGTTTCACAATGAGATGGACTCCTGTAATTGCTTTATTGATATTCAAGCAGGTGCTGGCGGTACAGAAGCCTGCGATTGGGCTAGCATGCTGTATCGCCAATATCTCAAGTATTGCGAACGTAAGGGCTACAAAACTGAAATCCTAGAAGAATCTGATGGTGATGTTGCAGGTATCAAGAGCGCTACCATCAAAGTAGATGGTGAATATGCTTACGGACACCTTCGCTCCGAGACTGGCGTACATCGCTTGGTGCGCAAATCCCCGTTTGATTCCTCTAATGGTCGCCACACCTCTTTTGCATCGATCTATGTTTATCCAGAGATTGATGACTCGATTGAAATTGAAGTCAATCCTGCCGATATCCGCACCGATACCTATCGCGCTTCAGGTGCTGGTGGTCAGCACATCAACAAAACTGACTCAGCAGTACGTCTCACCCACATCCCAACAGGTATTGTGGTGCAGTGTCAAAACGACCGTAGCCAACACCGTAACCGTGCAGAAGCCATGACCATGCTCAAGTCACGCTTATACGAACATGAGATGCAAAAGCGTCGTGCCGAACAAGACAAATTAGAAGCAAGCAAAACGGATGTAGGCTGGGGTCATCAAATCCGTTCTTATGTTTTAGATCAAAGTCGCATTAAAGATTTACGTACCAACGTCGAGATCTCGAATACCCAAAAAGTATTGGATGGAGATCTCGATGCCTTTATCGAAGCCAGCCTGAAGCAAGGCGTTTAATTACCTATCTATATGAACGATAAAATCAATTTAGGCACTACACCAGCTACAGAAGCGGTGGATGAAAATCACATCATTGCAGAGCGTCGTGAAAAACTGGCCAAGTTACGCGAGAACGGGGTTGCCTTTCCGAATGATTTTGTGCCGACCCATTTAGCAGCAGATTTGCATACGCACTTTGACAGCCTCACCAAAGAAGAACTGGCTGCGAAGAAAGTTCATGTAAAGGTGGCTGGCCGTATGGTACTCAAACGCGTGATGGGTAAGGCAAGCTTTGCCACCATTCAAGATCGCAGTGGTCAAATTCAGTTCTACATCAGCGATGAACTTAGTGGTGCCGATACCCACGGTGCATTTAAGCACTGGGATATGGGCGACTTTATTTCGGCCGAAGGTAATCTCTTTAAGACCAATAAAGGCGAGCTCTCCGTTGAGTGCAGCAATTTGCGTTTGTTGAGTAAGTCGTTGCGTCCTTTGCCAGATAAATTCCATGGCCTATCTGATCTTGAGACGAAATATCGTCAGCGTTATGTAGACCTCATTGTGAATCCAGAGAGTCGCAATACTTTTAAAGCCCGCAGCAATGCCATCGCTTCATTACGTCGCCATATGCTTGACGCCGACTTCATGGAAGTCGAAACCCCCATGCTCCACCCCATTCCAGGTGGCGCAGCAGCTAAGCCGTTCATTACCCACCACAACGCACTCGACATGCAAATGTTCTTGCGTATCGCGCCGGAACTCTACCTCAAGCGTTTGGTAGTCGGTGGTTTTGAACGCGTCTTTGAAATCAACCGCAACTTCCGCAACGAAGGTGTGAGCCCACGTCACAATCCAGAATTCACCATGATGGAATTCTATGCAGCCTATACAGATTACCGTTGGTTGATGGACTTCACAGAAGGTTTGATTCGTGCAGCAGCGATTGATGCGCAAGGTACCGCAGTGTTGACCCATCAAGGTCGTGAACTGGATTTAAGCAAGCCATTCCAGCGCCTAACGATTAATGAAGCAATTCTCAAGTATTGCGGTCAGTCCGGCAAGAACTACGAAGTGGCTCAATTAGATGATGCTAACTTCATTCGCGCTGAATTGAAAAAAGGTGGCGAGAATCCAGATGCCCCAACACTCAAGAACGCAGGTATCGGTGCCCTGCAACTTGCTTTATTTGAATTGGTTGCTGAAGAGCATCTTTGGGAGCCAACCTACATCATTGACTATCCAATTGAAGTGAGCCCACTTGCTAGAGAGTCAGATACCCGCCCTGGTATTACAGAGCGCTTCGAATTATTTATCACAGGTCGCGAGATTGCCAATGGCTTCTCAGAACTTAATGATGCAGAAGATCAAGCCAATCGCTTTCGCAAACAGGTAGAGCAAAAAGAAGCTGGTGACGAAGAAGCAATGTACTTTGATCATGACTTCATCCGTGCCCTCGAGTACGGCATGCCTCCAACCGGTGGTTGCGGTATTGGTATTGATCGCTTAGTGATGCTGCTGACCGATGCCCCTAATATTCGTGATGTCATCCTCTTCCCTCACTTACGTCGCGAAGAAGAATAAAAATAAAAGCACCCTAGGGTGCTTTTTTATTGATCCGAAATTGAGGGCAGTCGTTTGCCGAGAATCAAATCTTTTATAAGCTAAGGCTTCCTAAAGAAGGTAACCAACAATACCAATAAGAAAACAGCAAACCACAACAATGACCACTCAGGTACCTGCAGGCCTAAAATGGCTGGGAGCTGTGCAGAACATAAACCATCCGCTTTAAATAACCATGGCAAGTTTTGCACTAACTGAAATTGATTAATCCAAGTTTCCAGCGGATCAACACCGCAAGAGCTCTCTGGGTGAGATAAAAGCCAAACTTGACGAGCTGCTAGCAAGAGCCCACCTGCCGCCGACAAAGCAGCAAGACTATGAAAAAGCTTTCTTAAAGGAGTGATCCCGGCTGCCAACAAGCAAGAAAATGCAATCCCAAGATAGCCAACCCTTTGCAAAATACATAGAGGGCAAGGCAAAAAACTGACTCCTTGATAGCCAGTCTGCTGCAAGATCAAAGCGAAAACCACCAAGCCGAAGCTAAAAATAGAGAGCAATAGGTACTGGATTCTTGTCATATCTAGATGATAGCCAAAGAACAAGCCATCTTTTCTAAATCCTCTCTTTATTACTAAAAGTCTGATCTATATCACTACAGAGTCCTATTTTTCAGGGGATTAGTCCTGAAATCACTCCCTAAGAATGGGATAATCACGGTTTTGCCTTTCTTAACTCATACGCATTTATGGCCGCATATCACACCGAAACCGTTCTGACTGTTCACCACTGGAATGACACCCTCTTTAGCTTTACCACCACCCGTAATAAAGGGCTGCGTTTTCGTAGTGGCCACTTCTTGATGATTGGTCTTGAAGTTGACGGCAAACCATTAGTGCGCGCCTATAGCGTTGCCAGCCCTAACTATGAAGAACATTTGGAATTCTTGAGCATTAAGGTTCAAGACGGTCCACTGACATCTCGTCTCCAGAAGATTCAAGTTGGCGACCCTATCTTGGTAAGCGAAAAGTCTGTTGGCACATTGGTATTGGATGATTTAAATCCAGGAAAGCATCTCTACCTATTTAGTACTGGCACTGGCTTGGCGCCTTTCATGAGCATCATCCGCGATCCGGAGACTTATGAGAAATTTGAAAAGGTAGTTTTGATTCATGGCGTGCGCTTAGTAAGCGAATTGGCTTATGCCGACTACATCAGAGATGAACTTACTCAAGATGAGTATCTTGGTGAACTCATTCGTGAAAAACTGATCTACTACCCAACGGTGACACGCGAAGCCTTCAAACACACCGGCCGACTCACTACTGCGATTGAAACTGGTCAACTCTTTAAAGATATTGGCTTGCCACCACTTGATCCAGCAGTGGACCGTGCAATGATCTGTGGCAGCCCATCCATGCTTAAAGAAACCTCTGAAATGCTCGATGCCAAGGGCTTTAAGGTCTCTCCAAGCCTTGGTCACTTGGGTGACTACGTCTTTGAACGAGCCTTTGTAGAGAAGTAATTACCTTATATACCTTAAAGTAATTTAGATATCGCTATATATTCCTTGTGGATATATAGACCCCTTGGTACATTGATCCTAACAAGATAATTACCAAGGAATTTCAATGTCCCCGGTCCGTGAGCATTACAACCCTGTCATTACCCAACTATTAAGGGAGCATGATCGTCTGCCTCATGACAAAGTCGCAGAACGCAAAAACTTTCAACGCCAAATTCTTTTTCTGATGAATGCCATCAAGCTCGAAGAATTCGAACAGTCATTCGCATAAACAGGAAAAAAGATCATGATTCAATTTTTTATAGACTCCTCTCAATTCATTATTTCTGGCGCGCTTGTTGGCCTCTTGGTTGGCATGACTGGTGTTGGGGGTGGATCCCTGATGACGCCATTGCTGACCATTATTTTTGGAGTTGCGCCGACTACTGCGGTTGGCACTGATTTGGCATTTGCTGCAATTACCAAAGGTTTTGGTACAGCAGCACATCGGCTTCATGGAAATGTTCGCTGGGATATTGTTCGTCTGCTTTGCATGGGTAGCCTAACAACCGCAATCATCTCTATCGTGGCTTTGAAATTTATAGGCCCCGTTTCTAAGAATTTCAATCACATCATTAGCATTTCCATTGGTATCTCTGTATTACTCACTGCAGGCTCCCTACTTTTCAGAGCAAAAATTTTGAAATGGGTGCAAGAAAATCCTAGTTTTTTACCAAGCGGCACAAACTTGAAAGCAGCGACCATTATTGTTGGGGCGGTGATTGGTGTCTTGGTAACAGTTTCCTCCATTGGCGCAGGTGCAATTGGTGCAACCTTGATATTAGTCCTCTATCCTTACTTAAAACCTGCGCAAGTTGCTGGCACTGATATTGCCTATGCGGTTCCTCTCACTGCATTAGCTGGATTGGGACACTGGTGGCTCGGAAATGTTCACTTTGATTTACTGTTTGGTTTATTAATTGGATCGGTACCAGCAATCTGGCTTGGCGCGAAACTCTCAAGCACGCTTTCAGAAAAAGTGACCAGAACAACACTGGCTGCAACCTTATTTTTAGTTGGAATTAAGTTAGTTTCCTCATGATTACCCCAGAATTTTGGTCAATTCCACCAAGCACCCTAACGCCAGATCAGCTTGCGGAAAAGTCTGCCGTTTTAAAGCAGCGTTTAGCTGACATTTCCTCACGCTTCTCTGATGTTCGCTTTGCAACCAGTCTCGCTGCAGAAGACATGGTGATTACCGATGCTATTGCTAAGGCTAGCGCCAAGATTAAGTTATTCACATTAGCGACCGGCCGCCTTCATCAAGAAACTGTGGATATGGTTAGAACGACTGAAAATCATTATGGCGTCAGCATTGAAAAAGTTTATCCTCAAGATTCCGATGTACAAGCCTTTGTAGATCAATATGGCATGAATGGTTTTTATGATGGTGAAGAAGCTAAGAAAGCATGCTGTGGTGCACGCAAGATCAAACCACTGAATGCAGCGTTACTTGGTGCCGATGCCTGGATCACTGGCCAACGCCGCGAGCAATCAACCACTCGCACCGAACTCAATTTAGAAGAATTAGATGATGCTAGAGGAATAGCGAAGTTCAATCCTTTATTTGATTGGAGTGAGGCCGATATTTGGGCCTATATCCAACAAGAAGATGTGCCGATCCATCCGCTGCACTTGAAGGGTTATCCCAGCATTGGCTGTGAGCCCTGCACTCGTCAGGTGAAGAAGGATGAAGATATTCGTGCTGGCCGCTGGTGGTGGCTACAAAGCGATAGCAAAGAATGTGGCTTGCACGTCAATCAATAATTCATTCACCATTAAAACTTAGCAGAAACTATTTACAGAATGTCAGAACAAAAATTACTGGATGATCATTTAGATTGGCTTGAATCTGAGTCGATCTATATCATTCGTGAAGTAGTAGCACAGTGCTCCAACCCAGCCATGCTCTTCTCGGGTGGCAAAGACTCTATCGTCATGTTTCATCTAGCACGTAAGGCTTTTCAATTTGGTGATCGGCCTGTGAAGCTGCCATTTCCAATATTGCATATCGATACTGGTCATAACTACCCTGAAGTCATCGCTTATCGCGATGCCGTAGTTGAAAAGACCGGTGTAAAGCTGATTGTTGGTCACGTTGAGGGCTCCATCAAAAAGGGTACTGTGCGATTACGCAAAGAAACTGACTCACGCAATGCCGCACAAGCAGTGACTTTGCTAGAAGCCATTGCCGAACATGAATTTGATGCTCTGATGGGTGGTGCTCGTCGCGATGAAGAAAAAGCTCGCGCCAAAGAGCGCATCTTCTCCTTCCGCGATGAATTTGGTCAATGGGATCCTAAGGCACAGCGCCCTGAACTCTGGAATCTTTACAACGCTCGCATCGCCAAAGGCGAGAACATGCGTGTATTCCCAATCTCCAATTGGACAGAACTCGATATCTGGCAATACATTGCCCGAGAAAAGCTTGAACTTCCAAGCATCTACTACACCCATCAACGTGAAGTCGTGAAGAAGAACAATCTTTTAGTGCCTGTGACCGATGTGACACCAAAAGCCCCTGGCGATATTAGCGAGATTCTCAGTGTGCGCTTCCGGACTGTTGGGGATATTAGCTGCACCTGCCCGGTATTGAGCACTGCAGCCAACCCACTCGAAATTATTGCCGAGACTGCAATTACTGAAATTACCGAACGTGGCGCAACCCGCATGGATGACCAAACGAATGAGGCCTCCATGGAGCGCCGCAAGAAAGAAGGTTACTTCTGATGACTACCAATCAAAATCAAAACGTTGTGCGCTTCATTACTGCTGGTAGCGTCGATGATGGCAAAAGTACACTCATCGGCCGCTTACTGTATGACACTAAGTCTATTTTGGTAGATCAACTGGAATCTCTTTCCAAAACCAAGCATGCTCGTGTAACGTCATCTGACGCCGGCGTTGATTTAGCCCTCTTGACGGATGGTCTTGAGGCTGAGCGCGAGCAAGGTATCACCATTGATGTGGCTTACCGCTATTTCTCAACCCCAAAGCGTAAATTTATTGTTGCTGATGCCCCAGGCCATGAGCAATATACCCGCAACCTGGTTACTGGCGCATCGCAATCCGATGTGGCTGTGATCTTGGTTGACGCAACCCGCGTTGACCTTAATACCACTCCAGCAACCTTGTTAGCGCAAACTAAACGTCATGCAGCGATTGTTCATCTATTGGGACTCCGTCATGTAGTCTTTGCCATCAACAAGATGGACTTATTTGATTTTGATGAAAAAGTCTTTAACACCATCAAGACTTCAATTGAAGATCTCACCCAAAAGATTGGCTTACCTAAACCAAGTTTGATTCCGATTTCTGCATTGCTTGGCGCTAATGTCGTTACTGCCAGTAAAAATACTCCTTGGTATAAAGGCCCAACCCTGCTTGAGTGGTTGGAAAGTCTTGATACTAGCCCTGAATCTGAAAAACTCGCTCTCCGTTTCCCCGTGCAATATGTAGCCCGTCAAGACGGCAGTGCGTCAGATGATTTCCGAGGCTACCTTGGTGAAATTGAATCTGGCTCGATTCGTAAGGGTCAAAAGATTAAGGTATTACCTGCTGACTCAGAGGCTACTGTTGCTGAGATTTACTTAGGCAATCGTGCCAGTCATGAGCAAACCAATGGTAATAATGCTGTTGATTCTGCACAAACTGGGCAAGCGGTTGCAATTCAACTGTCTGAGGATATCGACGTCTCCCGTGGATCACTATTTATTAGCGCGGAAGATAGCAAACCACCAGTACTGAGCAAACAACTATCAGCAGATTTGTGCTGGCTTGATAGTGAGCCGCTCTCATTAAGCCGTAAATATGCTTTGCGTCATACTACTAATACAGTTGGGGCAAAAGTCAAAAATATCCAGAAAGTATTGGATGTCCAAACTCTCTCACATGCAAGCGATGTTCAGGCTCTCTCTACCAATGAAATTGGAAGAGTCGATTTTATTTTGCAAAAGCCCATCGTTGCAGACCTATTCGATCAATCACCACGCACTGGTGCATTTATCTTGATCGATGAAGCAACCAACCATACAGTTGCAGCAGGCATGATTCGGGAAGCAATAGCGCAATAAAGAAAAGCCATCCCGAAGGATGGCTTGAAAGAGATTTTTGGAGGTACTACTTAAAGAACAAACTACAAGTTCATCTTAGTCCTCTATGACAAAGCTATGACAGGACTTTGCATCAAATTGAGCGGTAATGCTTTAATTTGGTGCATTAATGATTCTCTTTGGCATGGTTTATGGAATATTTCGGTATCTCAATCACCAGATTCTCCCTAGCAACAATCGCTTGGCACGATAAACGTGATTGGGGATTAAGACCCCAAGCTCGATCAAGTAAGTCCTCTTCATTCTCATCGGGGGGATTTAGACTCTGATAGCCCTCTTTCACGATTACGTGGCAAGTAGTGCAGGCGCAGACCATATCGCAGGCATGCTCAATCGGAATGTCATTCTCTAGCAAGGCCTCACAAATCGATGTGCCAGGTGCAGCCTCTACTACCGCCCCTTCTGGGCAATATTCACTATGGGGTAATACAACGATTTGGGTCATGATTCTTTTTGATTTTCTTTAGGATTTAAATCTCAGCAACATTTTTACCAGACAATGCTTTCTGTATGGTGGCATTCATACGCATTTGCGCAAAGTCATCGGTTGCTTTAGCAGCATGATCAACCGCCTTGCGAACTACCGCACTATCAGTCTCTTCATTCAGAATCTTTTGCAAAGCGGCCATCTCATGATCAATCACCTCTTGCTCTGCTGCACTGAGAAGATTTCGGTCACTAGCCATTGCAGTTTGCACTGCATCCAGCAACCGTTGAGCATTGACTTGTTCTTCTCTCAATGATCTTGCGAGTAAATCTTCTTTTGCCGCTGCAAAACCATCTTGCAACATGCGAGTAATCTCGCTATCCGTTAATCCATAGGAGGGCTTAATATCAATCGATGCTTGGACGCCAGAGCCTTGCTCTATCGCACTTACAGACAATAGACCATCTGCATCCACCTGAAACGTTACCCGAATTCTTGCAGCGCCAGCGGCCATCGCCGGAATACCGCGCAACTCAAATCTCCCCAAAGAGCGGCAGTCTTGCGCCAGTTCACGTTCACCCTGCACTACTTGAACCGCCAATGCGGTTTGACCGTCTTTGAAAGTCGTAAAGTCTTGCGCTCTAGCAACCGGAATGGGCGTATTGCGTGGAATAATTTTTTCCACCAAGCCGCCCATGGTTTCCAGACCAAGAGACAGTGGGATGACATCTAACAAGAGCCACTGATCATCCTTGCTTTGATTACCCGCAAGGAGGTCAGCCTGCATTGCCGCGCCCAGCGCAACTACTTGATCAGGATTGAGATTGTTGAGCGGCTTAGTTCCAAACAACTCTCCAACAGCCCTCTGCACATTCGGCATGCGAGTAGAACCACCTACCATCACGACACCTTTAATATCTTCAGACTTCAAGCCGGCATCACGCAAAGCTTTTTTACAAGCTGTGAGGGTCTTCGCAACTAAGTTTTGAGTGATCTCAAAGAATTGAGCCTGGCTCACACCGACATTCACTACAGTACCGTCAGCAAGCGTTTCATGAACACGCGCTAAGGGGTTGTGACTGAGTGACTCTTTAGCCTGTTTGCAGGCTTGCAGCAGTTTGCTGTGATCATGAATGGATAAGGGGGGCAATTTAGCTTGCTCAATGACCCAGCAGTAAAGACGATGATCAAAATCATCGCCGCCTAAGGCTGAGTCTCCACCAGTCGAGAGCACTTCAAACACACCTCTACTCATTCTCAGAATGGAGATATCAAAGGTGCCACCGCCTAGATCATATACAGCGTAAACACCCTCAGAGGCATTATCTAAACCATAGGCAATAGCAGCTGCTGTTGGCTCATTGAGCAGGCGAAGCACTTCAATACCAGCTAGCTTGGCAGCATCTTTAGTTGCTTGACGTTGTGCATCATCAAAATATGCAGGCACAGTAATCACTGCGCCCACAATATCATCTGAGACAGAGTCTTCAGCTAGCTGACGTAAGCGTGCCAAGATCTCCGCTGAAACCTCAATCGGACTCTTTTCACCAGCCACTGTTTTTAGCTTTAGCATGCCAGGCTGATCAACAAAATCGTAGGGCGTGCTTTCAATATGTTCTACGTCTTGCACACCACGGCCCATGAATCGCTTCACTGAAACAATCGTATTTTTAGGATCTATCACCACGCTCTCAAGTGCTTCAAAACCAGCCTGAGTTCTGCCGTTTGGCAGATAACGCACTACGGATGGGAGCAGCTCTCTTCCTTGGGAATCCGGCAGCACTTTAGGCAAGGCATCGCGCACGATGGCCACCAAAGAATTGGTAGTCCCTAAATCGATCCCCACGGCAATGCGACGCTGATGGGGCGCAAGAGACTTACCGGGTTCAGAAATTTGTAATAAGGCCATAAGAACTCGAGTGTAATTCAGGCTAGTGCTGCAATAGCATCATCAAGCTCAATAGCGAACTTATCAATAAAGAGTAAGCCTCTCAATAGTTCGGCAGCACGCTGATAATTTTTAGCGCCATCGATGGCCTGGGTAATTTCTGCCAAAGTATCTTCCTTGGCAACTTCTACCTCTGCCATCAGATTTTCCAAGGCCGGTAGATCCTCTGCTTGCTCATCAAGGTTTTCACGCCATTCCATTTGCTTCATGAGGAAGGCTGCTGGCATCGCGGTATTGGTTTCGAGCTTGGCATCAACCCCGTGTAGTTGGCAGATGTAGAGGCCGCGCTGAATAGGATTTTTGAGAGTCTGAAAGGCAGTATTCGCTAAAGTTGCCATCTGCATCGACAAGCGCTGCTCAGCATCACTACCCTGAGCATGACGATCGGGATGAACTTCTTTCTGGATTGCCAGATAAGCCTGATCTAAGGCAGCTAAGTCGATTTTGAATTGCTGATTTAGGCCAAAGAAGCGAAAGTAATCGTCAGACGCGGAAGGATTCGCCACAACCACACTCGTCTTTTACATTTGGGTTTTGAAACTTAAAGCCCTCATTCAAACCCTCACGTACAAAATCCAACTCGGTGCCGTCCAAATAGGCCAAACTTTTTGGATCAACAAACACTTTGACGCCATTAGATTCAAATGCTTGATCTTCTGCTGCGGGCTCATCAACATACTCCAATTGATAAGCTAAACCAGAGCAACCCGTAGTGCGAACACCCAAACGTAAGCCACACCCCTTGCCGCGCTTCTCAAGGTTGCGCTTCACGTGTGCAGCTGCTTTGTCAGTTAAGGTAATTGACATGATTATTGTGCAGGATGCTTTTCTTTGTAATCAGCGACTGCTGCTTTGATAGCATCTTCTGCCAAGATTGAGCAGTGAATTTTTACAGGGGGCAATGCCAACTCTTCAGCAATTAAAGAATTCTTAATCTCCAAAGCCTGATCTAAAGTTTTTCCTTTAACCCACTCGGTAACCAGTGAAGAAGATGCAATTGCAGAACCACAACCGTAAGTCTTGAACTTAGCATCTTCAATCACACCTTGGTCATTTACGCGGATTTGTAGTTTCATGACGTCGCCGCAAGCTGGCGCGCCAACCATCCCAGTGCCAACACTATCGTCACCCTTTTCGAAGGAGCCAACGTTACGGGGGTTTTCATAATGATCGATGACTTTGTCGCTATATGCCATGGTATTTCCTCTTTAATTTCTCTATATCTTTTAGTGTGCAGCCCATTGAATCGTGCTTAAGTCGATTCCGTCTTTAAACATTTCCCACAGTGGTGAAAGCTCACGCAACTTAGCAATCTTCTCTTTTACCAACTTGATCGTGAAATCTACTTCCTCTTCAGTGGTAAAGCGGCCAAGAGTAAAACGGATTGAACTGTGAGCCAATTCATCATTACGACCTAAAGCACGCAATACATAAGAAGGCTCTAGAGACGCAGATGTACAAGCTGAACCGGAAGAAATTGCCAAGTCCTTGAGTGCCATCAACATAGATTCCCCTTCAACATAGTTAAAGCTAATGTTGAGGTTATGGGGAACACGATGGTCCATATCGCCGTTGACATAGACTTCTTCAATATCTTTTAAGCCATTCAACAAACGATCGCGCAGTGCACGAATGCGCTTATTTTCTTCAGCCATCTCAATGCGAGCAATGCGAAATGCTTCACCCATACCGACGATCTGGTGAACCGCCAAAGTGCCAGAGCGCATACCGCGCTCATGACCACCACCATGAATTTGAGCTTCGATACGAATACGGGGCTTGCGACGCACAAACAAGGCGCCAATACCTTTTGGACCATAAGTCTTGTGGGCAGAAAAACTCATTAAATCAACTTTGATTTTTTCGAGATCGATTTCTACCTTGCCAGTGGCTTGTGCTGCATCGACATGAAAAATCACGTTACGTGAGCGACATAAGTCGCCGATGCGAGGTATGTCTTGCACTACACCGATTTCATTATTGACATACATTACTGAGGCCAAAATCGTGCCAGGCTTCATCGCCGCTTCTAGCTGCGCAAAATCAATCAAGCCGTTTGGTAATACATCCAAATAGGTCACTTCATAGCCTTCACGCTCAAGCTCACGGCAAGTATCTAAAGTAGCCTTGTGCTCAGTTTTAACGGTAATGATGTGATTGCCACGATCTTTGTAAAAATGCGCAGCACCCTTGAGGGCCAAATTAATACTCTCGGTAGCGCCACTAGTAAAAACGATCTCTCTTGGATCGGCATGTACAAGTTGGGCAACCTCTGAACGCGCCCACTCGACAGCCTCTTCAGCAGCCCAGCCGTAGGCATGACTACGAGAAGCAGCATTACCAAATTGCTCACGCAAGTACGGCAACATTTTGTCGACGACCCGAGGATCAATTGGGGTAGTAGCTGAATAGTCCATATACACGGGAAAGTGCTTAGGACTAAACATCGGAACCGGTTGCTGTGGCAGGTCTTGTGGTGCGTTCATGATTTACTTATTGTTGAATAACTTCTATTAACTTTGGCGCGCCAGATTAAATACAGAATTCACTAGCGGCGCCTTAGCGGGAACTTCTTTTTTCGCTGCAAGTGCTGGGGCTGTCTTTGTAGCCTTACTACTTTCAACTTTGATTTTCTTTTGACGCATATCCTGAATGACTACTGCGCGCCCTTCTTGCTGTTGCACTAAGTCACGCAAACTCACCGAGCTTAAGTACTCAACCATTTTGAGATTGAGATTACTCCAGAGATCATGAGTCATACAGTGACCGTGTTGATCTTCATCGCTATGACAATTGCCTTTTCCGCCGCATTGAGTGGCGTCTAATGGCTCATCAACCGCCACAATAATGTCAGCCACACTGATTTCGTCAGATTTACGCGCTAGGGTGTATCCACCCCCAGGTCCGCGAGTGCTCTCAACAATATTGAAGCGGCGTAATTTGCCGAACAATTGCTCTAGATAGGAAAGGGAGATCTTTTGTCTCTGGCTAATTCCAGCCAAAGTTACAGGACCATGCGCTTCGCGCAGGGCTAAATCGATCATTGCGGTTACTGCAAAACGGCCTTTAGTGGTAAGTCTCATATGTCACCTTGGTAATGGATTGTTATGGACAGCTAACAGTCAGGTGGGTAATACCCGACCATTCCACTCAACTTTACCATATGACCCAGCAAACTGCTCGGGAATTATCCCAAATAACCCTGATGGAATCCAGAAAATCAGCCTATAGAGTCCCGGGAACGAGCCCCAAAGGCCATTTCCTTGACCTTAGTGAGGCGATCACGGGTGCTGGCGGCCTTCTCAAACTCCAAATTCTTGGCTTCGGCATTCATTTGCTTCTCTAGACGCTTGATTTCACCCGCTAGGTCCTTCTCACTCATATCCTCATAGCGCGCCCGCTCCTGCTCGACCTGCATCTCCTGGCGCTTCTCCTTGACGTCATAGACGCCATCAATAATGTCCTTAATGCGCTTTTGCACCCCTTTGGGCTCTATGCCGTGGAGCTTATTGAAGGCAATTTGCTTGGTACGGCGTCTTTCAGTCTCGCCCATGGCGCGTTTCATGGAATCGGTAATCCGATCAGCGTACAAAATGGCTTTACCGCGTACATTGCGGGCTGCGCGACCAATTGTTTGGATCAAGCTACGCTCAGAACGCAAGAAGCCTTCTTTATCAGCATCCAAGATGGCTACCAAAGATACCTCCGGAATGTCCAAACCTTCACGTAGCAAGTTAATGCCTACCAATACATCGAATACGCCCAAGCGCAGGTCACGCAAAATTTCTACGCGTTCAACGGTGTCAATATCAGAGTGGACATAACGTACCTTTACGCCGTTATCAGAAAGGTAATCGGTTAGCTGCTCAGCCATGCGTTTCGTCAGTACAGTCACTAAAACACGCTCACCCACTTTGACACGTTCATGAATCTGACCGAGTAAATCATCTACTTGCGTGCTTGCAGGTAGCACTTCAATTTCTGGATCAACCAAGCCAGTTGGTCGCGCTACTTGTTCAACGACTTGACCTTGATGGGTATTTTCGTAATCAGCAGGAGTTGCAGAAACAAAAATAGTTTGACGCATCTTTGTTTCGAACTCTGTAAATTTGAGTGGGCGATTATCCATCGCTGAAGGCAAGCGGAAGCCAAATTCCACCAAAGTATGTTTACGCGATTTATCACCGTTATACATCGCATTGAGCTGTCCAATCAGGACATGACTCTCATCTAAGAACATCAAGGCGTCGTTTGGTAAATAGTCCACCAGGGTAGGTGGGGCCTCACCGGGGGCAGCCCCTGATAGGTGGCGGGAATAGTTCTCAATCCCCTTGCAAAAACCTAATTCATTGAGCATTTCCAGATCAAAGCGGGTACGCTGCTCTAAGCGTTGCGCTTCTACTAACTTACCATCCTTCACAAACTCATCTAAGCGTGTGCGCAATTCAGTCTTAATCGTTTCGATTGCCTTCAGAACCGTTTCGCGTGGCGTGACATAGTGCGAACTTGGATATACCGTAAAGCGCGGAATCTTTTGACGGATCTTGCCAGTAAGCGGGTCAAAGAATTGCAAACTCTCGACAACGTCATCAAATAATTCAACGCGGACAGCCAATTCATTATGCTCAGCTGGAAAAATATCAATCGTGTCACCGCGTACCCGAAATACACCGCGCTTGAAATCGGTTTCGTTACGGTCGTATTGCATCGCAATCAAGCGCATCAAAATATCGCGTTGGCTCATTTTGTCGCCTGGACGAAGTGTCATCACCATACTGTGGTAATCACCGGGATTTCCAATGCCGTAGATTGCAGAAACAGTTGCTACGATGATGACGTCACGACGCTCTAATAAACTCTTGGTTGCCGATAAGCGCATCTGCTCGATGTGCTCATTAATCGATGAATCTTTTTCGATGAAGAGGTCGCGCTGGGGAACATAGGCCTCAGGCTGGTAATAGTCGTAGTAACTGACGAAGTACTCCACCGCGTTTCTAGGGAAAAACTCCCTAAATTCACTATAGAGTTGAGCAGCCAAG
Organism: Polynucleobacter sp. MWH-Creno-3A4; assembly: GCF_018881885.1. Classification (NCBI taxonomy): domain Bacteria; kingdom Pseudomonadati; phylum Pseudomonadota; class Betaproteobacteria; order Burkholderiales; family Burkholderiaceae; genus Polynucleobacter; species Polynucleobacter sp. MWH-Creno-3A4. Next base: position 1,136,157 of record NZ_JACXSA010000001.1, on the reverse strand, counting down.
GTCTTATTTGGGGCAAAAATAATGGCTGGGCGTCCAGTCCTGGCGATCACATTGGCCATAGTGAAGGTCTTTCCAGACCCAGTCACACCTAGGAGGGTTTGGAAGGTTAAGCCGTCTTCAATCCCTTCGACCAAGGCCTGAATCGCCCCTGGCTGATCCCCTGCTGGTGGGAATGGCTGATAAAGCTGATAAGGCGAGTCTGGAAAACTGACAAATTTAGCCGGATCAAGGTCGTGACCCGCCTCACCCAAGGGATCGGCCATGGGTTTCTTGAGCTCTTCTTTTATCGCAGAATTTGGTTCAATTTTGGGGGACTTAGGGGGCATCTCGGCTATCATTTCATCTGTGAGTTGTCTTCACAGCGAATTTTGTACAAACAATGATTTTGCCGTTTTTATTTGGAAATAGTTGATCCTGACTTCAAAAACAGACAATTAAACTCAATTTAACGTCAATTACGAGTAAAACCCTCCCTAAACCACCTTTTTGACCCCAATGACCCTGTTTACCTCTGTCCAGTTAGCCCCTAAAGACCCTATTTTTGGCCTCACAGAAGCCTACGTTGCAGATCAACGTTCTGACAAAGTAAATCTTGGTGTTGGTGTGTATTACACAGACGAAGGCAAGATCCCTTTACTAAAAGCAGTGGTTAAAGCAGAAGAGGAGCTTGTTGCCAAGCATTCACCTCGCGGCTACATTCCAATCGAAGGTCCAAATCCCTACAACAGCGCCGTTCAAAATCTTTTGTTTGGTACGAACTCTGCACTACTCAAAGATGGTCGCGTTGTCACAGCTGAATGTATCGGCGGTACAGGCGCCTTACGTGTTGGTGCAGACTTTATTAAGCGCCTCAACCTCAATGCACCTTGCGCCATTAGCAACCCAACATGGGAAAACCATCGCGGTATTTTTGAGGCTGCTGGATTTGAGGTTGTTGAGTACACCTACTTTGATAGCAAGACACACGGCGTAGATTTCACTGGCATGGTGAAGTCTTTAGAGTCCTTCCCAAAGAACACCACCGTTCTTTTGCATGCCTGCTGTCATAACCCAACTGGTGCAGACATTACTGAAGCGCAATGGCGTCAAGTGATTGATATCTGCAAAGCGAAGGGTCTGATTCCCTTCTTGGATATGGCTTACCAAGGCTTTGCGGCAGGCATTGAACAAGATGGTCTGGCAGTGCGCCTCTTTGCTGAATCCGGCATGTCCTTCTTTGTTTCCAGTTCTTTCTCAAAATCGTTCTCACTTTATGGTGAGCGTGTTGGTGCCCTATCGATTGTGACTGAAAGCAAAGAGGAATCAGCTCGTGTGATGTCACAATTAAAGCGCGTCATCCGCACAAACTATTCCAATCCGCCAACTCATGGTGCTGCAATTGCAGCAGCGGTATTAACTTCACCAGAACTTCGTAAGCTTTGGGAAGATGAGTTGGCTGAGATGCGTACTCGTATCAAAACAATGCGTCATGAGCTAGTTCAAAAACTCTCTGCCGCTGGTGTGAAAGAAGATCTTTCATTCATCGAAGAGCAACGCGGAATGTTTTCTTACTCAGGCTTAACGGCTGAGCAAGTTGAGCGCCTTCAGAAAGAAGACGGTATTTATGCCCTCTCCACTGGACGTATTTGTGTTGCAGCGCTCAACACAAAAAATATTGATAAAGTTGTAAAAGCAATAGCCCGCGTATTGGCCTAACAAGGTGTCATAAGCGGTTAACAGAATTACCGGAGGTTCCATGCTATATCAGTTACACGAGTTCCAAAAAGCATTGCTTCAACCCATGAGTTCATGGGCACGCGCCGCCTCTGAAGCGCTCATCAATGCCTCTAACCCAGCATCTAAGGTTCCGGGATCCGAACGTTTAGCTGCCAGCTATGAATTGCTCTACCGCTTAGGTAAGAGCTACAAAAAACCCGAATTTGGTATTCGCTCTGTAATGGCTCATGGTCATGAGGTTGCTATTCATGAGGTCACTAAGCTCTCAAAACCATTCTGCAATTTAGTGCGCTTTAAACGCTTTTCTGATGATGTTGAAACCATCAAGGCACTGAAAGATGATCCTTCTGTATTGGTAGTTGCTCCAATGTCCGGGCACCACGCCACTTTGCTACGCGATACCGTACGCACGCTTTTACAAGATCACAAGGTCTATATCACCGACTGGATAGATGCGCGCAATGTTCCACTGGAAGATGGCGACTTTGGTCTCGATGACTATGTGCATTACATCCAAGAATTTATCCGCCACATTGGCGCAGAAGATTTGCATGTGATCTCCGTTTGTCAGCCAACAGTTCCGACATTGGGCGCTATCTCACTCATGGCTTCTGCTGGCGAAGCAACTCCAGCTTCGATGATCATGATGGGCGGCCCAATTGACGCCCGTAAATCACCAACAGCGGTAAACAACTTGGCCGAGCAAAAGTCTTACGACTGGTTTGAAAGCCATGTGATCTATAAAGTGCCGCCATCTTATCCTGGCGCCGGTCGCAAAGTCTATCCAGGCTTCTTACAACACACTGGCTTTATTGCCATGAACCCACAAAACCATTTGCAATCCCATTGGGACTATTTCCAAAACCTCGTGCGTGGTGATGAGCAAGACACTGATGCACATATTCGTTTCTATGATGAATACAACGCCGTATTAGACTTAGATGCGAAGTTTTATCTAGATACGATCAAGACGGTGTTCCAAGACTATGCTTTGCCAAATGGCACTTGGACAGTTGCAGGCGATCTCGTGAAGCCACAAGATATTCAAAAGACTGCGTTGCTTACTGTTGAAGGTGAGCTAGATGACATTTCCGGAAGTGGTCAAACCCGCTCAGCGCACGGCCTGTGCTCTGGCATCCCTAAAGAACACAAAGACCACTATGAAGTAGCTGGTGCAGGACATTATGGTATTTTTTCTGGACGTCGCTGGCGCGAAAAGGTGTATCCAAAAATTAAATCCTTTATTCGTGACCACCATGTCGTGAATAAAAGAAATCACACTAGACCGCCTAGCTTAGAAGGCTCTAACTAAATACCAATGAGTGGGGGCTAAGGCCCTCACTTTTTTGATGTATTCGCCCAGCAATGAAAACCACACAAGCGAACGAACTTACTGATCGCTTGGAGGATATCCTTCCTCAAACCCAATGCACGAAATGCGGCTATCCAGATTGCAGAGGCTATGCTGAAGCTCTCGCTAGCGGTGAAGCACTACCAAATCGGTGCCCTCCTGGAGGCGTTGAAGGTATTCAAAGGCTCAGCAGGATTCTGGCTCCAATCTATCCCCAAGACGCCTTTGATCTGCACCCCACAATTGATCCTGAGTGCGGCATAGAACGTCCTAGGCCCATAGCCTTCATCGACCCACAAAAATGTATTGGTTGCACCTTATGTATTCAGGCATGCCCAGTTGATGCCATTGTGGGAGCTTCCAAACAAATGCACGTCGTTCTCACGGAATGGTGTACTGGTTGTGATTTGTGTATTCCGCCCTGCCCAGTCGATTGCATTAGCATGATTGATGTCACCGGTGATCAAACTGGTTGGAACGCATGGTCAAGCGATCTGGCAGATATTTCGCGTAAACGCTATCACGATCGAGAGCAACGTCTTGATAGAGAGAAAAAAGATAACGATGAGCGTTTAGCTAAAAAGGCAGCTGCAAAATTAGCAGCAGTAAATGCTGACCAGCCAAGATCGGATGCAGAAAAGCAAGAGCAGGAACGCAAACGCGCCATCATTGCTGCAGCTATTGCTCGGGCACAACAACAAAAATGATGAACCCAGAAAAACGGCGAGCTTTTTTTGAGCAACTCAAAGCCAATAATCCAAAACCCACCACAGAACTCGAGTACAACTCCCCATTTGAGTTACTTATTGCCGTTTTACTCTCCGCACAAGCAACAGATGTCTCAGTCAACAAAGGTACGCGCAAACTTTTCAAGATTGCCAACACTCCACAAGCCTTATTAGATTTGGGAGAGGAAGGGGTAAGGCCCTTTATTCAGCACATTGGTTTATTTAATTCTAAGGGCAAGCATATTCAAGAGACCTGTCGTTTGTTAATAGATAAGCATGCTGGAGAAGTGCCGCAAACTCGGGAAGAATTAGAAGCCCTACCAGGAGTGGGCCGAAAAACAGCAAACGTGATTCTGAATACCGCATTTGGGCAGCCCACTATTGCAGTCGATACTCATATCTTCAGGGTGTCGAATCGAACCGGCTTAGCGCCGGGCAAAGATGTGGTGAAGGTTGAAGAACAATTACTAAAACGGGTGCCAAAAGAATATCTTTTGGATGCCCATCATTGGCTTATTTTGCATGGCAGATACACTTGCAAAGCACGCAATCCAGATTGCGCCCAATGTATAGTTGAGCCACTGTGTAGCTTTAAACAAAAAACTGGCAAGGGAAAAGTTCGTGGCAATATTTAATCCAACCCGTGAAGAGGTGCGACGCTTTTTCTGCGACACTTGGAAGAAGAAAACGGATGGTCACATTCTTGATTCCATGGAAACTATGGCTAGTGATTGGATGGCAGAACATCCTGAATACCATGCCATCCTCTCCGATCCTGAGGGTGCTTTAGAGCAAGATTACACACCAGAACGGGGAGAAACCAACCCCTTCTTACATCTTTCGATGCACCTTTCGATTAGCGAACAGATATCGATCAATCAGCCGCCAGGTATTCGTGAGATTGCTGAAAAACTGACTCAAAAAACAGGTTCAAAACACGAGGCACAACACCTCATGATGGAATGCTTAGGGCAGGTAATGTGGGAAGCCCAGCGCGACGGTGGGCAGCTTAGTCCAGACAAATATCTCGAGGCGCTTAAAAAACTAGCCTAAATTAAAGAAGCAATCTCCGCTTTAATTGCATCAGGTAATTGGGCAGCTTTTCTTTTTCGCTCCTCTAAAACAGCTGCGGGAGTTTCTTGAACTCTTTGAGACCAAGCAGTGCTGGGATAAAAAGCATCGTCTTTATATCTCGGAATGACATGCCAATGAATATGGGGAACCATATTTCCTAGTGAAGCAACATTCACCTTATCGGGATGCATGATGTGTCGTATTGCCTCTTCTACGGCAAACACTAAAGTCATGAGGTGCTCACGCTCACCATAGCTCAGATCTGTCATCTCAGGGACATGTCGATTCCAGATCACCCTGCAAAAACCTGGCAGATCAGGATCATTTACGAGGATGACACGACAGTCATCACCACGCCAAATCAACTGGCCCTCTTCGGGCTTGAGATCATCTTTACAAAGTGTGCAATTTGCCATGGGAAGAATGTATACGAAAACGGCATCTAAGTCATCCTTGTGGGGTAATTTAGATGCCGCGGCAGTAAAGGCACAGTAGTACTGCGCTGCTACTACGTACTACTTAGGGATTCTTAATGGAACTGCTCTTCTTCAGTAGAACCAGTCAATGCAGTTACAGAAGACTTGCCACCTTGAATCACGGTAGTAACGTCGTCGAAATAACCAGTACCAACTTCTTGCTGATGTGAAACGAAGGTATAACCACGATCACGTGCAGCGAATTCTGGCTCTTGAACTTTCTCAACGTATGCAGTCATGCCACGCTTAGAGTAGTCTTGCGCCAAGTCGTACATGTTGTACCACATAGAGTGGATACCAGCGAGAGTAATGAATTGATATTTGTAACCCATTGCACCCAACTCACGTTGAAACTTCGCAATCGTTGCATCGTCCAAGTTTTTCTTCCAGTTAAATGATGGTGAGCAGTTGTAAGCCAACATCTTGCCTGGGAACTTCGCACGAATAGCTTCAGCAAATTGACGAGCAAATTCAAGATCAGGTGTACCTGTTTCACACCAAACCATATCAGCGTAAGCAGCGTAAGCTAAACCACGTGAAACCGCTTGGTCCAAGCCCTTACGAGTCTTGTAGAAACCTTCTGGTGTGCGCTCGCCTGTCAAGAATGGCTTGTCGTTTTCATCATAGTCAGAAGTCAACAAATCAGCGGCTTCAGCATCGGTACGGGCCAAGATGATGGTTGGCACGCCCATTACGTCTGCCGCCAAACGTGCAGAGATCAATTTCTGTACAGATTCTGCTGTAGGCAACAATACCTTACCGCCCAAGTGACCACATTTTTTCACTGAAGACAATTGGTCTTCGAAGTGAACGCCGGCAGCACCTTGCTTGATCAACGCTTTACTCAATTCAAATGCATTCAATACACCACCGAAGCCCGCTTCAGCATCGGCAACGATTGGTGCGTAGTAATTAATATAGCCAGCATCGCCTGGGTTAATGCCTTTAGCAGTTTGAATCTCATCAGCACGTTGAAATGAGTTATTAATACGCTCAACCATCTTAGGTACTGAATCCACTGGATACAAAGATTGGTCTGGATACATCGCTGCATAAGAGTTACCGTCAGCAGCAACTTGCCAACCAGACAAATAAATTGCTTGAATACCTGCTTTAACTTGCTGCATTGCTTGACCACCAGTCAAAGCACCTAAGCAGTTAACGTAAGCTTCATTGTTTACCAAGTCCCAAAGCTTCTCAGCTCCATGCTTAGCCAATGTGTGCTCAATCTTTAATGAACCACGCAGACGAACAACGTCTTCTGCTGTGTAGCCACGGGTAATACCTTTCCAACGTGGGTTGGTATCCCAATCTTTTTGAATTGCTGCAATTTCTGCTTTGCGATCTGCCATGTTTTTCTCCCTAAGTTAAACAGGTACTTCAATAATGTTGGACCATTTGGACTGATGAAGAAGCCAATCAAGTCTTATGTCTTATATAAGAGTTTAGACACTTCAAGAAAGCTAGCAAGAAAAATTTACAGTATTTGCAAAAATAATAAAGCTATTAAAAACAGTAACTTATCTTTTTATTTTTATAATGCGAAAGATTAGATCACTGTTTGAAATGAACTCCAGCAGAATATATTGCACTGCATTTTACGCAGCGTAATGACATTTCATATTGTGGAAGCTAATGCCTACTGTTCAAGCAGATTTAGCATGCCCAAGAGTAGATACCTTAAATCCGGTCAAAATGATCATGAGCTGGAGAACGGCAACGCCAATAAATAATAGTTTTGGCAGGTCGCTATCTAGGAATATGCCAAACATCAGAGGGCTTAAGGCGGCTCCCAAATCTATCCCCGAATACACAATCCCGTACACCCTACCAGACGAGCCTGACGGTGTTGCATTACGAATCATCAGGTCACGAGATGGGGCAGCAATACCTAAGCCAAGACCGATCACTATAAAAGCCAACACAATGATCTCTAAGGGCACGAAGCCGCTTGCCAGCAGTAATCCCATCGCAATGTTGACAGTGAAGCACAGAGTGATAATTCTTTCTGGTACTTTCAGACGAGTAGCAAGAAAAGCGCCTAACAACATTCCGCCCGCACCACCAATTGACATGAGAGTCAAATAATAATTACCGGAACTGACTGCAAGATCATAAATTTTGAAAAGTGCAGTCGGTGCAAATGATTGCAGCCCAGTGGTTGCCGCCATGCTGAAGAAAAAGAAAATCCAACAAAGCCAAACTGCAGGTAGCCTCATAAAGCCAAAGGTAGTCAGTGGAGCAGCACCTGGATTATTTTCAGCATGCTTACTTTCAGACTCTGCTCTGCGTGCATGAACGTCATCTACTAAACGTGCACGATTGAGCCAAAGCGTTACAAGGATCAAAGCTTCAAGCGCTGCTGCAGCCAAGAAGGCAATACGCCAATCAAATAGCGTAGTCACAGCCACCATAAAGGCTGGGGCAGCGGCCCACCCTAGATAGCCTGCGAGTCCATGAATAGAATAGGCATAGGGCAAGTTAGCTGGAGAAATTTTATGATTAATGAGTGTGTAATCGACTGGATGAAAAATACCATTACCGCAACCAGCAACTACTGCACCCAAAACCAAAGTCCAGTAACCCACACTCTGAGAGTAAATGAGAGCGGCCAATACCAAGAGTCCAATCCCAGCAAATAAAACAGGGCGCGCTCCAATGCGATCAACTAAAAAACCAGAAGCGGCTTGAACCATACAAGAGACCACAAAAAAAATGGTCATGAGCAATCCAAGCTCAGCATAGTTAAAGCCAAAATCTGCCTTTAGCCATGGGAACATGGGCGGCAGAATCAGATGAAAGAAGTGAGAGCTGCCGTGCGCTAGGCTAATGAGAGCAATAACCCGGACATCACTGGCACGCCTACTAGTAAGGGCAACAGTCATGTACCGAGTTTACTGGCGCAGAAAGATTTCTGCTGAACTCCATTGCTTACTGCTTAGTGCACTTGCCTGGTAAAACTAAATTCACCTTTTTTATCCACATCAACAGGCACCACATCCTTAGGACCAAACTTGCCTTCCAAAATCATCTTGGAGACTGGGTTCTCAATGTGTTGCTGAATGGCGCGCTTCAGCGGTCTCGCTCCAAATACTGGATCAAAGCCTACTTCAGCGATCTTATTCAAGGCAGCATCAGAAACTTCAAGCTGCATATCCACTTTTGCCAAACGATCAGACAAGTTTTTGAGCAAGATCTTAGCGATATTCGCAATATTGCCTTTATCAAGACCATGGAAGACCACGATCTCATCGATTCGATTCAAGAACTCTGGACGGAAGTGATTCTTCAGCTCTTCAAATACCGCTTCTTTAATTTCAGATTGCTTCTTGTCTGCCATAGATTGGATCAAATGCGAACCAATATTGCTGGTCATCACAATCACGGTGTTCTTAAAGTCAACAGTACGACCTTGACCATCTGTCAAACGGCCATCATCTAGCACTTGCAAGAGAATGTTAAAGACATCAGGATGTGCTTTTTCGATTTCATCAAACAGAATGACGCTGTATGGATGGCGACGCACTTGCTCGGTCAGGTAGCCACCTTCTTCGTAACCAACATAACCGGGAGGCGCACCAATTAAACGAGCAACGCTATGCTTTTCCATGAACTCACTCATATCAATCCGAATGAGGTGATCTTCACTATCAAACAAGAAGCCAGCCAAAGCCTTGCATAGCTCAGTCTTACCTACACCGGTAGGCCCTAAGAACAAGAATGATCCATATGGACGATTCTCCTCAGATAAACCAGCACGGGAACGACGGATGGCATCAGAAACCGCCCGAATCGCTTCTTCTTGACCAACCACACGCTTGTGTAGCAACTCTTCCATTTTGAGCAGTTTGTCGCGCTCGCCTTGCATCATTTTTGATACAGGGATACCCGTAGCACGAGAAACCACTTCGGCAATTTCTTCGGCACCGACTTGCGTACGCAAGAGTTTATTTTTCACTACGCCGTCTTTATCGCCCTTTGCTTCCGCAGCGGCAGCAGATTTCAGCTTTGCCTCTAACTCAGGTAATTTGCTGTATTGCAACTCGGCAACTTTCTCAAGCTTGCCTTCACGTTGCAACTTCACAATATCGGCACGTACTTTTTCGATTTCTTCTTTGAGATGCGCAGCACCCAACACAGCGCCCTTCTCTGCTTTCCAGATTTCCTCCAGGTCAGCATATTCAGCGCCTAAGCGCTTGATCTCATCCTCAATCAAACCAAGGCGTTTTTGAGAAGCTTCATCTTTTTCTTTCTTAACCGCTTCACGCTCAATTTTTAGTTGTATTAAGCGACGATCAAGCTTATCCATTACCTCAGGCTTGGAATCAATCTCCATTCGAATACGTGAACCGGCTTCATCAATGAGGTCGATTGCTTTATCTGGCAAGAAACGATCAGTGATATAGCGATGGGATAACTCTGCAGCAGCCACAATCGCTGGGTCGGTAATCTCAATACCGTGGTGTAGCTCATAACGCTCTTGCAAGCCACGCAAGATAGCAATGGTTGCCTCAACGCTCGGCTCTTCCACCATCACTTTTTGGAAACGGCGCTCTAGCGCAGGATCTTTTTCGATGTACTTACGGTACTCATCTAAAGTGGTTGCACCGATGCAATGCAATTCACCACGCGCTAAGGCAGGCTTCAGCATATTGCCAGCATCCATGGCACCATCACCTTTGCCAGCACCAACCATCGTATGAATTTCATCGATAAAGATGATGGTTTGACCTTCGTCTTTAGCAACATCACTGAGAACAGCTTTGAGGCGCTCTTCAAATTCTCCACGATACTTTGCACCCGCTAGGAGCAAGGCCATATCTAAGACCAAGACGCGCTTATCTTTTAGAGTCTCAGGAACTTCGCCGTTCACAATACGTTGTGCCAAGCCTTCCACAATTGCAGTTTTACCAACACCAGGCTCACCAATGAGCACAGGGTTATTCTTACCGCGACGCTGTAAGATCTGAATGGTGCGACGAATCTCATCATCACGACCAATTACTGGATCAAGTTTGCCCATACGAGCACGCTCTGTTAAATCGACCGTGTATTTTTTGAGGGCTTCACGTTGACCTTCGGCATCTGCACTATTCACTGATTCTCCTCCGCGCACTAAATCAATAGCCGCTTCTAACGATTTACGATTTAATCCATTCTCGCGAGCCACTTTACCGAGCTCACCTTTGTCATCCGCAACTACCAGCAAAAATAGTTCACCAGCAATAAACTGGTCATTGCGTTTATTGGCTTCTTTTTCACATAGGTTCAACCAATTGCTCAGCTCACGTCCTACTTGAACTTCACCGCTAGTGCCTTGGACTTCTGGCAAGTTGCTGATCACCTTTTCTATGCCTTTTTCCAGGCCTGGAACGTTGACGCCAGCACGGGTTAATAAACTTTTAGCCGCGCCATCAGAATCACGCAACATTGCCAGCAGAACGTGGGCAGGCTCAATATATTGATTGTCTTTGGCTAGAGCGATACTTTGAGCCTCGCTGAGTGCCTCTTGAAATTTGGTTGTTAATTTATCTATTCTCATTTTTAAACTCCAGATATCTATCTATAGAATATAAGGACAATATGACAAAATTCAAGGCTTTTTCACCCTCTTTTTCAGCGAATTTACCCCTACTTTGACCTGGCTTGTTTACCTTTTAGAATGTGCTGACGGCAGCTACTATGCGGGCATCACTAACCGTTTAGAACATCGCCTGGAAGCCCACAATTCAGGACAAGGTGCGCGCTATACCAGGTCTCGTAGACCAGTCATCCTCTTGGCTACCCAAGAGCACCCGGATCGATCTGAAGCCTCTAAAGCCGAGCTCCGCTTAAAGCGTTTACAAAGGTCTGAAAAGCTGAATTTCTTTAAAAGCTAAATCCCAATACAGCTTAATTAGGCTAACCAAATTTGTGCATAACAAGTCAGGCGACTATATGCATGAGCCATACAATACGGACATAACAAAATTCATTATTGAACTGGAGATGAAATATGCAACCAAAATGGGGAATTAGAGGAATGGCGGTTGCGCCACACTCCTTAGCTTCAGAATCAGCATTATCAGTTTTGCGAGAAGGTGGCAATGCCCTAGAAGCCATGGTGGCTGCTGCTGCAACTATCGCTGTGGTCTATCCCCATATGAACTCTATTGGCGGAGACTCCTTCTGGGTCATTCATTCTCCGGGCAAAGCAATGGGTGGAATTGATGCCTGTGGAGCAGCTGCTGGATTGGCCACTAAACAATGGTATGCAGAACGTGGCATCACTAAGGCCATCCCATTTCGTGGTGCAGTAGCCGCCAATACAGTTGCTGGAACTATTTCCGGCTGGGGAGCAGCGCATCAGCTATCTAAACAAGGGCTGGGTGGCAAACTCCCTCTCGCCCGCCTTCTTGCTGATGCGATTCACTATGCCGAAGCCGGAACACCTGTCACCTTTAGCCAGTCGAGCCTAACTGCAAAGAAGGCTCAAGAGCTTAGCCCTATCCCAGGATTTGCAGAGACTTTTTTAGTAAACGGCAAAGCCCCAACTGTCGGAAGCATCTTTAAGCAAGAGCGTCTTGCAAAAACCTTACGGCAGATTGCCAAAAAAGGGAGTGATGACTATTACCGTGGTGAATTGGCTGAATCGCTGGCCAAAGAACTCACTGATTTAGGAAGTCCACTGAGATTAGACGACTTACAACGTCACAAGGCAAAACTCATAGACCCTCTTGAGCTAAAACACAGTATGGGCAAGGTCTATAACATGACGCCGCCTACGCAAGGTGTGGTCTCATTAATGATTATCGGCATCTTGGACCAGTTGAACTTAAAACGATTTAAGGTTGATAGTGCCGAATATGTTCATCATTGTGTTGAAGCTACCAAACAAGCATTTAAGGTACGAGATCAATTCGTAACCGATCCCGCATACATGACAAAACATGCTCAATCGTTCTTAGACCCTGCTTTTTTGAAAAAACTTGCTAAGAATATTGATCCAGAGAGAGCGCTTCCATGGGGTCAGGGCAAAGGTCCAGCTGACACCATTTGGATGGGCGTGATTGATGGAGATGGCAATTGTGTTTCCTTTATTCAAAGTATTTATCACGAGTTTGGTTCTGGCATTGTGCTTCCTAGCTCAGGCGTCAACTGGCAAAACCGCGGTTGCAGTTTTTCTCTCGATCCCAAAACCCTCAATCATCTCGAGCCTTACCGCAAACCATTCCATACCCTGAATCCGGCATTGGCCTTATTCAAGGATGGTCGCTCCATGGTTTACGGCACGATGGGTGGAGATGGCCAACCCCAAACTCAATGCGCAGTATTTACACGCACAGCTACTTATGGACTCAATCCACAGGATGCTATCAGTCGCCCCCGCTGGCTTCTCGGGCGCACTTGGGGCCAAACGAGTGATAGCCTGAAATTGGAATCGCGTTTTAACCCTTGGGTAGCAAAAGAGCTTCATGCCTTAGGTCATGAAATAGAAATGTTAGATTCCTTTGATGAAACTGTTGGTCATGCAGGCTGTATTATTCGCGATCCATCAGGCACACTACAAGGAGGATGGGATCCTAGAAGCGATGGCGCGGTGAGCTCGTTCTAGTATCGAATAATTATCTAGTGCCATTAAAAAAGGCTACCAAACTTGGTAGCCTTTTTCTATTTCCTAATGACAGCTTATGCGGTACGTGTCTTCAAATACTTTGCACGCATTGGGCGGAGCACAAAGAATGCAAGAATAGCTGCTGTAGCATCTAATACGATCATGATGCCAAACACGGGAAGCCAGCTATCAGTTACACCATGAATATAGGCTGCAACTGGAGCGCCAATAATGGAACCAACACCTTGAGCCATGTACAGGAAACCATAGTTTGTAGTGGCATGCTTTTGACCAAAGGTATCAGTCAAAGTAGATGGGAATAAAGAGAAAATCTCACCCCAGCCAAAGAACACAATACCCGACAGCAATACGAACAACACAGGGTCAGAGCGTGTCATTACCCAAGCAAACATGGCAACAGCTTCTAGGCCAAAAGCAATCGTCATCGTGTATTCACGTCCAATACGGTCGGATACCCAGCCAAATATAGGTCGAGTTAAGCCATTAGTAACGCGATCAATTGTTAAAGCTAAAGGTAAGGCGGCCATACCAAAAACCATGGCCGATGTAATACCAAAGTCTTTTGCAAACGCACCCATTTGAGAGATCACCATCAAACCCGATGTAGACATCATGGACATCATCAAAAACATTAGCCAAAAAACTGGTGTCTTCAACATTGTCTTTGGTGGAACTCCCGTTGCAGCAGCCTCTATCTGATCGGCCGTTTGCAGACGATCAGCATGAGGAACGCGAATACCTTGCGCAGCCAACAAACCAACAGCGCCAATGATGTAACCAAAGAATGTCAACGTGCCCTGAATGCCGGTCTCAGTCAAACTCGCAGAAATTGGGAAAGTAGTCAGCAATGCGCCGATACCATAACCAGCAGCAACCATACCCACCGCAAATCCACGATTATTTGGGAACCAACGAACCATTAAACCAACAACACCGATGTAAACAATACCAGTCCCCAATCCACCCAAAACGCCATAGGTAATGTAAAGGTGTGATACGGTAGTCAGGTTGGCTGAAAGAACCCAGCTTGCGCCCGTCAGAATTGTTCCAATGGATAACAAAAGACGAGGACCAAATTTATCTACTAAGTAACCCTGGAAAGGCGAGAAGAAAGTTTGCAACACAATCAAGATAGAAAATGTTATTTGCAGTTCTGTCAAAGTAACGCCAAGCTGCCCCATGATTGGCTTGGTAAATAATGCCCACACATATTGAGGGCTAGATATGGACATCATACAAATTACGCCTAAAGCCAATTGCACCCATTTCGACTTCAAGGGGTTGCTACTAGTACTTTCCGTGCTCAATGCTGCTGCTGTCATGAGAATCTCCTAGGTTTTGTTTAATCAAAATTTCTAAAAACTTTTGTTAATGCATTTTGATCTAAATTTACGGGTAATTACTAAGGCATTCTCTTAGATGGTGCAGAAGTGCTTATTTTGGTGCAGCTTGATGCACCAATAAAAACCTCACTAGAAAATCTAATACGGCAAAGAAAATGGAATTAGTTCTTCTTCCAACGAGCCATTGCAGCTTCATCGGTAATCCGGGCGTCGACCCAACGCGAACCTTGCGGGGTATCTTCTTTTTTCCAAAAGGGGGCTGCGGTTTTTAAGTAGTCCATGATGAACTCACAGGCAGCAAATGCTTCGCCTCTGTGAGCGCTGGTCACTATCACTAAAACAATTTGATCTTCAGGCAGTAATGGTCCAACTCTATGAATCACTAGAGTCTGGTAAGTATCCCAACGGGACTTTGCTTGATCCAGAATTTCTTGGAGGGCTTTTTCAGTCATCCCAGGGTAGTGCTCTAAGGTCATCCCCTTTACTTGGCTGCCGTCATTCATATCACGCACTGTGCCCAAGAAACTCACTACAGCACCCACCCTTGGGTCGCCTTTGCGCAGCGCCGCTATTTCAGCGCTAATATCAAAATCATTTTCTTGGATGCGGATTGAGCTTGACATATCAGCCCCCCGTAACCGGCGGAAAGAATGCCACTTCCGCGCCCTCAATCAATGCCGTACTTTCATCAACCATATGTTGATTGAGCGCACAGCGCAACACCTTACCTTCAGCCAAGACTTCAGACCATGGATTACCACGATCAATGAGGTGCATTCTGAGGTCAGCAATCGTTTTTACTGTAGTCGGTAAGGCGATGTTCTCTTGCGAGACGCCAAGAGTTTCACGCAGTGATGCGAAGAAGCGTAATTCGATTTTCATGAACTCATCGTAAACCGATTATTTGAGGAGTGCATCAAAGGGGATGTATTTCACTAGGTCACCGGCCTTAATTGGCTGGTTGGGAGGGCAATCAACCAAGCCATCACCCCAAGATGCGCTGGTAAGGACGCCAGAGCTTTGATTCGGAAATATATCCAAGCCACCATTGCCATTAAGCTTCACGCGCAGGAATTCGTTACGACGATCTGCTTTTAACCAATCAAAATCTGCCCGCATCAAATAAGACTGCGGCTGTTTTACTTCACGACCTTGTAGTTTCAAAATAAAGGGTCGCACAAATAGTAAGAAAGTGACAAAGCTTGAGACTGGGTTACCAGGCAGCCCTATAAACCACGCTTCGCCATCTTTTACCTCATCGGATTTACGAACTGCACCAAATGCTAATGGCTTGCCAGGCTTGATAGCAATCTGCCATAAGTCCAATCTCCCTTCGGCCGTCACTGCAGGCTTAATGTGATCTTCTTCTCCAACCGATACACCACCAGACGTAATAATCAAATCATGATCTTTACTTGCTTTACGTAATGCTGCCCTAGTTGCATCTAGCCGATCCGGAACAATTCCCAAATCTGTGGCATCACACCCCAAAGCCTTTAGACATGCCAATAAAGTATCGCGATTGGAGTTATAGATGCCACCTGGCTTCAGTGGTTCACCAGGGAGAGCTAACTCATCACCAGTAAAGAAAGCGGCCACTCTGACACGACGCTTTACATTTAGATGCGTCAGACCAGCAGAGGCAGCAACGCCAAGCTCTTGTGGGCGCAAAAAAGTGCCTGCAGTTAAGGCTGTTTTACCTGCAGTGAGATCTTCGCCCTTTCGACGAATCCACTGTCCAGATGATGGAGCAATATTGACCTGCACCTGATCGGTGGAGCTTTCAGGGATACTGCAATCCTCTTGCATCACTACTGCATCAGCACCCAGGGGAACAGGTGCACCCGTAAAAATTCTGGCAGCCGTACCGGACTCAAGCATTGTCCCAACAGAGCCTGCTGGAATGCGTTGGGCAATTTTGAGAACACTGCCGGGATTTTGAGTATCTGCTGTACGAACCGCATAGCCATCCATTGAGGTGTTATCTAGGGGCGGAACATCTACTAAGCTGTTGACGTTTTCAGAAAGCACTCGACCTAACGCAGCTTGCATTACCACTTGTTCAGTCTCGCTTACCGGCTTGGCATGAGATAACAAATGATCCAAGGCCTGCTGTGCAGTCAACATGGGAGGCTTAGTCATAGCAAGTAATGGTTTTTATCTAGCTCAGATGCGTCGTGATGAATGCTTTAACCTGATTTACATCTGCATCCATATTCTCTACCCGCTGCGGCTTCGATTTAATATCTTTAAATGCAGGCGGGCACTCAGCGGGACGTCCCAGAGCTTCTAGAATTGTTTCTTCAAACTTAATCGGTAGCGCAGTCTCTAGCACGAGCATAGGAACACCTGCTTGTAGATGCTCACGAGCTACCTTCACGCCATCAGCAGTATGGGTGTCAATCATGACGCCATAACGGCTATCGATATCACGGATTGTTTCTAGGCGATTGACATGAGTACTGCGACCCGATTGAAAGCCATACTTACCCAACTCTTTAAAGACTGCATCTTGAGAGATATCAAAGCCACCGCTTGTATCGACTTGCTTGAACATCGCCGCAGTAGCCTTGCCGTCTTGACCCATGAAGTCAAAGACAAAGCGCTCAAAGTTACTCGCTTTAGAAATATCCATCGATGGACTAGATGTATGCAAAGTCTCAGCGGACTTACGTGCACGATACACACCACTCCGAAAGAACTCATCCAAAACATCATTCTCATTGGTTGCTACAACCAAGTGCGCAATTGGTAAACCCATCATGCGAGCAATATGGCCAGCACATACGTTACCGAAGTTACCAGACGGTACGGTGAAAGACACTTTCTCAGAGCTGGATGTAGTTGCCAGCAAATAACCCTGGAAGTAGTACACCACTTGAGCCACTACACGACCCCAGTTAATGGAGTTCACGGTTCCGATTTGATTATTGGCTTTAAAGGCATGGTCGTTACTTACCGCCTTCACAATATCTTGGCAGTCGTCAAAGACGCCCGCTACCGCTAAATTGAAAATATTGGGATCTTGCAAGGAATACATCTGCGCAGACTGAAATGAACTCATCTTCCCGCGGGGTGAGAGCATAAATACTTTCACACCCTCTTTGCCACGCATCGCATATTCAGCAGCACTACCAGTATCACCAGAGGTTGCACCTAAGATATTGAGTTGTTGCCCTTTTTTCTTCAGGGCATACTCAAACAGATTACCCAGCAATTGCATGGCCATATCTTTAAAGGCTAGTGTTGGGCCATTTGAAAGGCTGAGCAAACCAATGCGTGTGCCATGTTCTTCACCCAACCAATGCAAAGGTGTGATGTCTTTAGCGTTATCTTGCGGACGGCCATTGCAGTAAACCTGCTCGGCATAGGTTTTACGTAACAATGCCCGCAAATCTACCTCAGGAATATCGTCGCAATAAAGACTTAACACTTCATAAGCCAAATCAGCATAAGACAAACCACGCCATGAATCTAGTTGCGCTGGAGTAACTTGCGGATAGTGGGTTGGTAAATACAATCCGCCATCCGGCGCCAATCCTCCCAAGAGAATTTCTAGAAAAGATTGTTGTGGACTATTGCCACGAGTAGATTGATAACGCATGGATTTTGCTGAATTTTGCTTAAGACAGATTTTCTAAGCGAATCTTTACAACTTCGCCTGCAACCGTTTTGAGATTCTGGATCTCTTTAATTGCGGCAAGCATGTTCTTCTCTTTGGTCTCATGTGTCAACGCAACCAAATCTGTTTGACTTTCACCTTCGTCGGCTTCTTTTTGCAAGAGCGCATCAATTGATACACCATGTGAAGCTAAGATCTTGGTGATATCAGCCAACACGCCAGCCTGATCCGCTACCCGCATACGCAAGTAATAGCTTGTAGAGATCTCACCAATCGGCAATACGGGGGTGTCCTGCACTGCATCTGGCTGGAATGCCAAGTATGGAACACGATGCTCAGGGTCCGCACTCAGCAAGCGAGTAATGTCTACTAAATCAGCGATCACTGCAGAAGCAGTAGGCTCAGCACCAGCGCCTTTGCCGTAATACAAAGTAGTGCCGACGGCGTCGCCAAACACTTGAACCGCGTTCATAGCACCCTCAACGTTTGCAATCAAGCGCTTTGCGGGAATTAAGGTCGGGTGCACACGCAACTCAACACCGGTTGGTGTTTTCTTAGCAATACCAAGTAACTTAATGCGATAACCTAACTGCTCTGCATAGCGAATATCACTTGCGGCTAATTTAGTAATACCTTCAATATGGGCTTTATCAAATTGCATCGGTATACCAAATGCAATTGCGCTCATGATGGTTGCTTTGTGAGCAGCGTCAACACCTTCAATATCAAAAGTAGGATCCGCTTCGGCATAGCCAAGACGTTGCGCTTCTTTCAGCACAGTCTCAAAATCTAAACCTTTATCGCGCATCTCAGAAAGAATGAAGTTCGTTGTGCCATTGATAATGCCGGCAATCCATTCAATACGATTAGCAGTTAAGCCTTCACGTAAGGCTTTAATAATCGGTATGCCTCCAGCAACTGCTGCCTCAAAGGCAACCATCACACCCTTGGCATGAGCAGCTTTGAAAATCTCATTACCGTGAACAGCAATTAAGGCTTTATTTGCCGTCACAACATGCTTACCGGCAGCAATCGCCTCTAAAACCAAATCTTTAGCAATACCGTAGCCCCCAATGAGCTCCACAACGATATCGATTTCAGGATTATTGATGACGGCACGCGCATCAGTGACGATTTGTGCACGATCTTTCACGATCTCTTTGGCACGCTCAACATTGAGATCAGCTACAGTATTAATGCGAATGCCACGGCCCGCACGACGGGTTATCTCATCTTGGTTGCGCTCGAGCACGGTGAATACGCCACCACCAACAGTGCCAATACCTAATAGACCTACTTGAATCGGTTTCATGATGCCTTTGATGCGGTTGAAGAAGCCTTGCGGCCATGTTTATTACGATAGCGCTCCAGAAAACGCGCGAGACGGCTGATCGCTTCTTTAAGCACATCTTCATGCGGTAAGAACACCACCCTGAAATGATCAGGCTTGCCCCAGTTAAAACCAGAGCCCTGCACTAACAATACTTTCTCTTCTTTCAGAAGATCCGCAACAAATTGTTGGTCATCTTCAATCGGGTACATCTCGGGATCTAATTTTGGAAATAAATACAAAGCAGATTTAGGTTTAACGCAAGTCACACCGGGAATTTCTGTAATCAACTTCCAAGCAAGATCACGTTGTCTTGCAAGGCGCCCGCCTTCAGCTACCAAATCATTAATACTTTGGTAACCACCAAGGGCAGTTTGGATTGCATACTGACCTGGCACATTTGCACATAAGCGCATCGAGGCCAACATATTGAGGCCTTCAATATAGTCGCGCACCATCTCTTTATCCCCGGAAACCACCATCCAGCCTGCACGGTAGCCACATGAGCGATAGTTCTTAGAGAGGCCATTGAAAGTTATTACAACCACATCGGTAGACAAAGAAGCCAAGGAGATATGCTTCTCCTCGTCATACAACATCTTGTCGTAAATTTCGTCAGCAAACAAAATTAAGCCGTGCTCACGAGCAATTTTTGTAATCTCTAGCAATACTTCTTTGGAATAAATTGCGCCTGTTGGATTATTGGGATTAATCACGACAATCGCTTTGGTACGTGGTGTAATTTTTTTACGCAGATCATTTAAGTCTGGTGCCCAGTCATTCGCTTCATCGCAAAGATAGTGCACTGGTGTGCCACTAGATAAACTCACTGCAGCAGTCCACAGAGGATAGTCTGGCGCAGGCACTAAGACTTCATCGCCATCATTGAGCAATGCATTCATCGATAGAACGATGAGTTCAGAAACGCCATTGCCGGTATAGACATCATCGAGCGTTACGCCTTGAATGCCTTTTTCTTGGCAATACTGCATGATGGCTTTACGAGCAGCAAAAATCCCTTTGGAGTCAGAATATGCTGAGGCATTACTCAAATTTCGAATCATGTCCAACTGAATCTCTTCAGGAGGATCAAAACCAAAAACCCCTACGTTTCCGATGTTTAATTTGATGAGTTTGTGACCCTCTTCTTCCATGCGCTGAGCGATCTCAAGCACCGGCCCACGAATGTCATAACAGACGTGATTGAGTTTTTGGGACTTTAGGATGGGTTTCACAATAAATTTAAGGGTAAGTTCTTGAAATCTTGGAAAAAACAGCTAGCTATAATCCACATAATTATGACAGAGAGTCCACTTGAAGCTTCAATCTGACCCCTATTCCGGAGCAAATACGATCACCGGCTACGGGGATGGTTACGTCGAAATCAACCGGACGCCCTATGCCCATGCTGTCTTATTGAGCTCTGACGGGGCAATCAATGAGTGGCCTGTGCAGTCATTTGACACTCTAGAAGCAGACCATTTTGCACAAATGGTTGTCCTCAAGCCCGAATTGATCCTGCTTGGAACTGGGCGGAAACAGCGCTTTCCCAAACCAGAACTCTTAAAAGCCCTGATTTCAGCAAAAATTGGCTTTGAAATCATGGATTCTCAAGCCGCTTGCCGCACCTACAACATTTTGGTTGGCGAAGGACGCCAAGTACTGCTGGCTTTAATTGTGGAGCCCATTTAATGCAATTTGGGCAAATTCGACAATCATCCGCTTTGCACCCAGGCAAAATTTTATTGCTCGTCATTATTTATGGCTTGCTCTGGTTTGGCACACTGAACTACCGCCACCTCATTCCATCCGATGAGGGACGCTATGCTGAAATTGCGCGCGAGATGTTGGTTACGGGTGATTGGATTACACCCCGTTACAACGGCTATAAATATTTTGAGAAACCGCCCCTGCAAATGTGGGCGACCGCAGCAGCATTTCAAGTGTTTGGCATTGGTGATTGGCAAGCGCGCTTATGGACCGGACTCACCGGCTTCCTGACGATTTTGTTGATTGGCTTTACAGGCGCACGCATCTATAGTGCGAGAGCTGGATGGTTAGCAGCTGTAGTGCTTGCATCCAGCCCTATGTGGGTGATTAGCGGTCACTTCAATTCTTTGGACATGGGTCTATCGTCCCTTTTGGTCGCCGCACTGTGCAGCGTTCTATTGGCACAAACCTCGCCCAACACACTACATCGTCGCAATTGGATGTGGGTCTGTTGGATCCTGATGGGGCTTGCCACGCTTTCCAAGGGATTGATTGGTGCAGCCATTCCAGCAATGGTGTTTATTGCTTATTCTGTGAGCGCATGGGATTGGAAAATTTGGACGCGTATTCGTTTATTCAGTGGCATCGTTTTGTTTTTAGCGGTCACTGCGCCCTGGTTTATCTTGGTAGCACAGCGCAATCCTGAATTTTTAGAGTTCTTCTTCATCCATGAGCATTTACAACGCTTCACTCAGGATGCACACAGCAGAACAGGCCCAATTTATTATTTTGTCCCACTACTAATCATTGGTTTATTGCCTTGGGTATTGCAAATTCCTGGAGCAATTGCGCAAGCGTGGTCTGAGCGCAAACATGACATCACCAAATTCTCCAGCGGTCGACTCTTAACTTGTTGGTTTGTGGTGATTTTTGTTTTCTTTAGCGTCTCACACTCAAAGCTGCCGGGCTACATCATTCCTATTTTTCCTGCCCTTGCATTATTGATCGGCAATCGACTAGATCGTTTATTGGGCTTTACCAATTCCATGGGATTACCTTGGAAATTACAAACCCTGGGTTTTGCAACCCTCGGTTGCATTGGCTTTCTCTTTTTATCTGACATCGGCAAACAAGCAAGGCCTGATGAAATTGAAGCTTATGCGCAATATACCTATTGGGTCATTGCAGCACTCATTGCACTCATCAGTTTTAGTCTGTTTGCGGCACTTCAATCCAAGCGCAATGGTCTACAAAGTATTGTGAGCTTTGCTGGTGGATTCTTTCTCTGCGCCATCATTGCAGGAACTGGTCATGAAAGCTTAGGTCGTGCGGTTTCTGGCATTGATCTTGCTAACCGAGTAAAAGCATCCATTCCAGAAAAAGTGAACTTCTATTCTGTACGCCTGTTAGATCACACGGTTCCGTTTTATCTTGGTAGAACCATGATCATGGTTGAATCTCCAGATGAACTGGAGTTTGGCGTCAATCAAGAGTCAGAGCTCTGGATGCCAAGCCTAGATGCCTTCATCATTCGCTGGAAAGAAGACCCTACAGCGTATGCCTTAATGGTTCCTGAAGAGTATGTCGCGCTTCAGGAGCTAAATCTGCCCATGCAAGAAGTAGATCGAGACTCTCGTAGGGTGATCGTGAGACACCCCGACACATCCAACCTGGCAAACGGTCCGCAGTAAAGTAATATAAGACCCATGTCCACCAGTCCTGCATTCATACCCTTTACGCGCCCCAGCTTCAATCAAGAAACGATTGATGCAGTTGCAGAAGTATTGCGTTCTGGCTGGGTAACCTCTGGACCAAAACTGGCCGAGTTTGAAGCAACACTGAGTGAATATTTTGGTGGTCGTCCAGTACGCTGCTTTGCGAATGGCACAGCGACTATGAAGATTGCATTACAAGTTGCTGGTATTGGTGTAGGTGATGAAGTGATTACCACCCCAATTTCTTGGGTAGCAACTTCCAATGTTGTCTTGAGCGTTGGTGCAAAACCGGTCTTTATTGATATTGATCCGCATACACGCAATATTGATCTCAATAAAGTAGCGGCAGCGATCACACCAAAAACACGAGCGATCATGCCAGTCTATCTTGCAGGTCTACCAGTCAATATGGATCAGCTCTATTCAATTGCTAAACAACATAATCTGCGCGTGATTGAAGATGCCGCTCAAGCCTTTGGTTCACAATGGCAAGGCAAGAAGATTGGCAGCTTCGGAGATCTCGTGAGCTTTAGCTTTCAGGCCAATAAGAACCTCACCACTGTCGAGGGCGGTTGCCTGGTTTTCAATAATGATGATGAAGCCAAGCTAGCTGAAAAATTCCGCCTCCAAGGCCTAACCCGTCAGGGTATGGATGGTATGGACGTTGATGTATTAGGTGGTAAAGATAATCTCACCGATGTGAATGCGGTGATTGGCTTGCAACAGCTGAAACAATTACCTGCGTATCAAGCACGTCGCGCTGCATTAGCGCGCCAATACTTCGATGCGATCCGTGCTGAACTGAAGTCTGCTGGATTAGAAACTCTCAAAATAGAACTCCCAGTGGAAAACTTTACTGAGAGCAATTGGCATATGTTTCAAGTGGTCCTGCCACTTGATGAGCTCAATGTTGATCGTGCTCAAGTCATGACTGAATTGAAAGAATTGGGCATTGGTACTGGGGTGCACTACCCAGCAATCACCAGCTTTACTTTATATAAAGAGTTGGGCTACAAGACAAGTGATACCCCTAATGCTCAGCGCATCGGGCGCTCTATTTTGACTCTCCCACTCTTCCCAGGCATGGCAGATGCAGACATCACTCGCATTGCCAGCGAACTAGTGGGAATCCTCAAGAAACACCGTAAAAACTAGTCATATTCAGTTTTAAGGGTTTGAAACCCAGAATCAGGCAAAATTGCGCCATGACTGCTAATTTAGTTGCTAATCCAAAGCTCAGCGTTGTTATCCCCGTATACAACGAGGAAGATGGTCTTCAAGCCCTCTTTGATCGCCTCTACCCAGCCTTAGATGCCCTGGCTGGCAAACACCAACTTTCTTACGAAATCGTTTTTGTAAACGACGGCAGTAAAGATCGCTCAGCAGGGATTTTGGCTAAGCAAGTTGAATTGCGCCCTGATGTCACTCGCGCCGTCTTATTTCATAGCAACTTTGGTCAACATATGGCCATCATGGCGGGCTTTGAATACGCCAAGGGTGAATACATCATTACCCTAGATGCTGACTTACAAAATCCCCCTGAAGAAATTGATGCTCTCGCAAATCAATTAATCAAGGGTCATGATTATGTTGGCACGATTCGTGCAGATCGTCGCGATAGCTTTTTCAGAAAATTTGCTTCACGTTTGATGAATCGTCTACGTGAAAGAATTACGCGTATCACCATGACTGACCAAGGATGCATGTTGCGTGGTTACAGCCGTCGGATTGTTGACCTCGTTCGACAATGTGATGAGAACAACACCTTTATTCCGGCGTTGGCTTACACCTTTGCTGCGAACCCTACCGAAATCACCGTCAAGCATGAAGAGCGCTTTGCTGGTGAGTCGAAGTACAGCCTATACCAACTCATTCGTTTGAACTTTGATTTGGTCACTGGCTTTTCGATCATGCCTTTGCAGATTTTCTCCATCCTCGGCATGTTGCTCTCACTCGCTGCTGGTAGCTTGTTTGTATACCTCTTGGTGCGTCGTTTCCTTCTTGGCGCTGAGGTTGAGGGTGTCTTTACCCTCTTTGCCCTAACCTTCTTTCTCATTGGCGTGATGCTCTTTGGGCTTGGCTTGCTGGGTGAATATATTGGTCGCATCTACCAGCAAATCCGTAATCGTCCACGTTATGTGGTGCAAACTGTTTTAGAGAAAAAATAATTGCACGCAGTCGTTTTCGCTTATCACGATGTTGGTGTCAATTGCCTCAAGGCACTTCTCAATGCAGGTATTCAGGTTGATCTAGTAGTCACTCACCAGGATGATCCTAATGAGAATGTGTGGTTCGGTAGCGTAGCGAAACTCTGCGAAGAAAAAAATATTTCTTACATCACTCCAAGTGCGAATGAATTGAATGATTTAATTCCTAAGCTGCAAGCACTATCACCGGATTACCTTTTTTCTTTCTACTATCGACACATGATTCCTGCGCAGATTTTGGCGTGCGCCAAGATTGCCGCATTGAATATGCACGGCTCGCTACTACCAAAGTACCGTGGCCGCGCACCAGTGAATTGGGCGATTCTGAATGGCGAATCCGAAACTGGTGCCACCTTGCACATCATGGAAGCAAAACCAGATGCCGGCGATATTGTTGGTCAAGTTGCAGTGACTATTGGTGCCGATGAAACCGCCACCGAGGTTTTCGGCAAAGTCAGCCAAGCGGCGGTAAAAGTGATTGAAGCCGTTCTTCCCAGCCTGATTGCTGGGAAAGTACCCCGTAAGCCCAATGAGCTCAAAAAAGGCAGTTATTTTGGCGGCAGAAAGCCTGCCGATGGGCAAATTCATTGGAATCAAACTGCTGCGCAGGTTCACAACCTGGTGAGGGCGGTTGCACCCCCTTATCCAGGTGCGTTTACAGAATATGCAGGCAAAACCATGATTGTGGCCAAAACGAGCCTCAATCAGCCTATTCCTGAGCATCTCAATCTTGGGGTTTGTGGCATCCAAGTGGTTGATAATCAGGTATTAGGCATCTGCGGAGACCGCCAGGTAGTGGAAATTTTGGAATGGTTTCCGGCAAGCAAATAAGCATGAAATATAAATTAGATTAAAACGAGGCAGTAACAATGAAAAAAGTACTCATTCTTGGTGTGAACGGTTTTATTGGTCACCATCTCTCAAAACGCATTCTGGAGACAACCGATTGGGATGTCTACGGCATGGATATGCAAAATGACCGTCTCGGTGATTTGATTAACCATCCGCGCATGCATTTTTTTGAAGGCGACATCACCATTAATAAAGAATGGGTGGAGTATCACATCCGTAAATGCGATGTCATCTTGCCCTTAGTGGCAATTGCCACTCCCGCAACCTATGTACAACAACCATTGAAAGTATTCGAGCTAGACTTCGAGGCGAACTTGCCAATCGTGCGCTCTGCTGTGAAATATAAAAAGCATTTGGTATTTCCATCAACCTCCGAGGTTTATGGCATGTGCGAGGACAGTGAATTTGATCCTGCCAAATCCAATATGGTCTATGGCCCCATCAATAAACCACGTTGGATCTACGCTTGCTCCAAGCAGCTCATGGATCGTGTGATTTGGGGTTATGGCATGGAAGGCCTGCGCTTTACTCTGTTCCGTCCATTTAACTGGATTGGCCCTGGTCTAGATAGTATCTACACACCAAAAGAAGGTTCATCCCGCGTAGTGACTCAGTTCTTAGGTCATATTGTGCGTGGCGAGCCTATCAACCTTGTTGATGGTGGCGCGCAGAAGCGCGCCTTCACTTATGTGGATGATGGTATCGATGCATTGATGCGCATCATTGATAACAAAGATGGTGTGGCTAACGGCAAGATTTACAACATCGGCAATCCAAAAAATAATCACTCAGTACGTGAACTTGCTAATCAAATGTTAGAGATTGCTCGCAGTATTCCTGAATACGCCAAGACCGCAAATGAAGTTAAGATTGTTGAAACAACATCAGGCGCGTATTACGGTGAAGGTTATCAAGATGTGCAAAACCGTGTTCCAGCGATTGATAACACAATGAGTGAATTGGCTTGGAAGCCAACTACTTCGATGACAGATGCCCTCAAGAATATTTTTGAAGCTTATCGTCAAGACGTAGAAAAAGCCCGCTCTTTAGTCGATACAGAATAAGTACAGGGGTTCATGGCAAAGATTGCTCTCAAGGTTGATGTTGATACCTTACGTGGCACCAAAGAAGGCGTCCCAAATCTAGCCCGCACACTCAAGCGCTTTGGCCTGAAGGCCACCTTCTTGTTTAGCCTGGGTCCCGACCATACTGGTTGGGCCTTAAAGCGAGTCTTCCGTCCCGGCTTTCTGAAAAAAGTGAGCCGTACTTCTGTCGTTGAGCACTACGGCATTAAAACCCTCCTCTATGGTGTCCTCCTACCAGGTCCAGATATTGGCAAACAAGCTGCTGCAGAAATGCGCGCAATTGACCAAGCCGGTCATGAAACTGGTATTCATACTTGGGACCATGTAGCTTGGCAAGACGCAGTGCGCGATCAAGACTCCGCATGGACCAAAGCAATGATGCAAAAAAGTTGGGGTCGCTTCGTTGAAATTTTTGGTCATGTGCCAGTAACTTATGGTGCTGCTGGCTGGCAAATGAACGAAGTAGCATTTGAACAACTGGATCAATGGGGTATCGCCTACTCATCCGATGGCAGGGCTGAACCCAATCTCATGCCGTATCGATTGGCGCTACCTGCAGGCAAAGCAAGGCATGTGCAATATCCCACGACCTTACCCACTTTTGATGAACTCATTGGGATCAATGGCGCAGATGAATTTGGCGCAGTCAAAAAACTCTTAGAGATCACGCAAAGCAACCCCAATGATCAGGTTTTCACCTTACATGCTGAACTAGAGGGGCAAAAGCTATTGCCAGCCTTTGAACGGCTCTTAGCTGGATGGCTAGCTCAAGGCCATGATCTAGTGACTATGGGTGAACTGCATAAATCCTGGGAAGCGACCAAGCAACTCGATAAAATAGCCGTGTTACCCGTCACCTGGGGTGAAATACCAAACCGCAGTGGCGAGCTGATTATTCAGAATCACTAATTTAGACTTACTTAGTAGCAAATAACAAAGGATCATCATGACAGTAGCTATCGGTCAATCCATACCAGAGTGCGCCATTCCTGCAACATCAGGACTGACTTTTTCTCCCGCATCCGCTAAAGGCAAAAAATTGGTGCTGTACTTTTACCCTAAAGATATGACTCCAGGTTGCACTGCTGAGTCAGGTGAGTTTCGTGACAATATTGAGGCATTTACTAAAGCCAATACTTTGATCGTTGGCGTATCACGCGATAGCCTCAAGTCTCATGATAATTTTCGCAGCAAATTAGAGCTGCCATTTGAACTGGTTGCCGATACTGAAGAAAAGCTTTGCCAACTCTTTGGTGTCATGAAAATGAAAAATATGTACGGCAAACAGGTCCGTGGAGTCGAGCGTAGCACCTTCCTTTTTGACTCCTCTGGCAAGCTCGTAAAAGAGTGGCGTGGACTTAAAGTTCCTGGTCATGTGACAGAGGTATTACAAGCGGCCCAGGCTACCAAGTAATTTTTACAACAATTTGTTCTGAGGTGCTTGCAAACCATAAAATTTGGGGTAAAGTAATTCATATGCACCGTAAAAGACGGGAAAGTCTGACAAGCCGTTTGAATCAGAAACCTGAATATTTCAGAACAGGTTCGGGGAATAACCCCCTCCGTTTTTTAGAACTCATTGCAACCAGTTTCGTAATAAACCGCCAATGCACTCCGCATGGCGGTTTTTTCTTTTAGGAGAGTCCATGCCATTGCCACCCATCCCAACTCAAATTGCTGATCAAGTAAAACTCAGTCGCAAAGACACTCCGGATTTGAAGAAACGTCCCGCCCCAGCAAAACCAGTAGTGATGGAAACTTCCGATTGGACTAATGATGTGGCAGAAGATTTATCTGCAGCTGAAGTAGCCTTGGAAAAAATTAAAGCGGATCGTAGTCCCGCTCGCCATGAGCATAAGGCTGCCGCACCAGCTAAACCTAAACGCGTTGTGCGCACTGGACCCCCAAGCTTGTTCGTCCTCGATACCAACGTATTAATGCATGATCCTAGCTCATTGTTCCGCTTTTCAGAACATGATCTGTATTTACCGATGACCACTCTTGAGGAATTAGACAACCACAAGAAAGGGATGACTGAGGTTGCACGTAATGCTCGTACAGTCAGCAGATCTTTAGATCAGTTGATTGCCGGTACTAGTGGCACATTAGATGATGGCATTCCCCTAAACAAGCTTGGTAACCAAGATGTTTCTGGTCGCCTCTTCTTCCAAACCAAACTCGCCACTCAAGCCCTGCCCGAGGGACTCCCAGAGGGCAAAGGTGACAACATGATTTTGGCCGTAGTGAGCGAGTTACAAAAAACTCGCAATGGTCAAGAAGTGGTATTGGTATCGAAAGATATCAATATGCGTATTAAAGCGCGTGCACTTGGTCTACCTGCTGAAGATTACTTCAATGACCAAGTATTAGAAGATCGTGACTTGATGTACTCCGGAGTGATGGCTTTATCTGCTGACTTCTGGCCTAAGCATGGCAAAGATATGGAAAGTTGGGCTGACTCTAAGTCTGGCACGATGTATTACCGAGTTACTGGTCCCGCAGTACCGAGCATGCTAGTCAATCAATTTGTGTATCAAGAAAATCCGGATGGCTCCACTCCCTTCTATGCCCATGTTAGGGAGATCAACGGCAAAACGGCTCTCCTGCAAACGCTCAGAGACTTTTCTCACCAGAAAAACAATGTCTGGAGCGTAACTGCACGTAATCGTGAACAGAACTTCGCCATGAACTTGCTCATGAACCCAGATGTGGATTTTGTGACCCTTTTAGGTCAAGCGGGTACTGGTAAAACCTTGTTAGCGCTGGCTGCAGGTCTAGAGCAAGTGCTGGATAGTAAACGCTATAACGAGATCATCATTACTCGAGCAACCGTTCCAGTAGGCGAGGACATTGGTTTCTTACCTGGTACTGAAGAAGAAAAAATGCAGCCATGGATGGGCGCATTCGATGACAACTTAGAAGTGCTCCAGCGCAATGACGATGCTGGCGAATGGGGTCGCGCTGCAACTCAAGAACTCATTCGTTCGCGCATCAAGGTAAAGAGCATGAACTTTATGCGCGGCAGAACCTTTGTGAGTAAGTTCGTCATTATTGATGAAGCGCAAAACTTAACGCCAAAGCAAATGAAAACGCTCGTTACCCGTGCGGGTCCTGGAACGAAGATTGTTTGCCTAGGAAACATTGCGCAGATCGATACTCCTTACTTAACTGAAGGCTCATCTGGTCTTACCTATGTCGTGGACCGCTTCAAAGGTTGGCGCCATGGTGGGCATGTGACTCTGGCACGCGGTGAACGTTCACGTCTTGCGGATCATGCTGCTGACGCACTCTAAGCAAACCCTCTCATGCCGCACTCTCATAGGGTGCGGCATTTTTATTTGTACTCTGCTGGTACTCAGTGGCTGTAGTGTTTTTCGGGGCAACTCAGGTCCGTCAAAAGTTGCTCAATTTAAACAAGACACCAGCGTTGGTACTGAAGATATTTCGATTGCGGCTGTGGGCTTGGTGGATGTGCCCTACCGTTATGGCGGCAATACCCCAAAAGGTGGCTTTGATTGCAGTGGGCTCATCGTCTACGTTTACAACAAAGCAGCGGGCATTAAGCTGCCTCGCACCATCCAATTAATGAGTAGTCAAGGCAGAAGTATTGAAGGTCAAGCTCCAGCACCAGGAGACCTCGTATTTTTCAACACCACTGGTGAAAAATATTCCCATGCAGGGATCTATGTGGGTCAAGGAAGATTTGTACATGCCCCGAGCGCAGGTGGCACGGTACGCCTTGATTACATCACCTCGCCTTACTGGGCCGCTAAATTTACTGAGGCTAGACGTATAGCCCCCTAATATCGATTACCCTATATTCACAATCAATTGAATATTGATTAGAGTGTTTAAGTAGCCATTCAACGCAGTCTTTTACTAAAAGGGAGCAATATGAAGAACATCATCATCGCATTGAGTGTTGTATTGAGTTTCGCATTTCCGAGTTTTGCATTTGCTGATAAGGCTGCGTGTGAAACCAAGGCAGTTAGTCACGACGGCAAGCCACTCTATGGCGCAGCAAAGGATGCCTCCATCAAAAAATGTATGGGCGATGCCAAGCCCGATGATTGCGAAGCAAAAGCTGTGAGCAAGGATGGCAAGCCTTTATATGGCGCTGCCAAAGCTGCCTCGATCAAGAAGTGTGAAGGCGGCAAGTAAAGCGATTTAAAAGTTTTGTCCTTCGATGAAAAAAGCCTCGCATTGCGAGGCTTTTTATTTCTTACTGTAGTTTTATTTAGTCGCTGCTATTTAAAACGGCTCGTAACTACCTGAAGAATAGCCAATAGACCCCATCGCCAGGTTATCAAACTTGGTATATGGGCCTTGCCAGCTAAGACGTACTGTACCGATTGGGCCGTTACGTTGCTTACCGATGATGATCTCTGCCATCCCTTTATCGGTAGTCGTGTCTGGGTGATACACCTCATCACGATAGATGAACATAATCAAGTCTGCGTCTTGTTCGATCGCGCCCGACTCACGTAAGTCAGACATGATGGGGCGTTTATTGGGGCGCTGCTCAAGGCCACGATTTAACTGTGAGAGTGCCACTACTGGGCATTGCAATTCTTTTGCGAGGGATTTGAGTGAGCGGGAGATTTCAGAAATCTCGGTGGCACGATTTTCAGAACCAGAGCCACTCATGAGTTGCAAGTAATCAATCACTACTAGACCAAGTGTGCCGCCAAAGTTTCTGGCAATTCTACGGGCACGGGCACGTAACTCTAAACTGGATAAAGAGCCCGTCTCATCAATCAATATTTGGGTATTACTTAAACGGGCAATTGCATCAGTAACACGTGGCCACTCATCATCTTGCAACTTACCAGTACGCATACGACTTTGATCAACGCGCCCTACTGATCCCAATAAACGGGAAGCCAATTGCTCGCCTGACATCTCCATCGAGAAGACGACAACTGGCAATCCTTCAGCAAGTGCAACATTCTCTGCAATATTCAAGGCAAACGCAGTGTTGTGAGTAACGACATAATCATTCGTTACATAAGTTCTTTGAGGGTGACTCACTGAAATGCATTGCGCCTCAGACATTCTCGAGGGAACAATACTTGTAAATGAAAGTCTGCGCTGACGATCCCAGCTTGCTCTTAATCTTTCCTTCTTTTCAGGTAAAGTGAAAGCCTCAAAACCAGGGCCAAAGCTCATATTTAAAACATAACTTGGACGACCTAGCTTCTTTTCACCCCTGTAGGTATAACTAGTTTGCTTATGCGCTATTGAGCAAAAGCCCCCCAGAGATCTGGCTAAAGTTGCAACATCTTCAGATAATTGCTTGCTTGCTGTACAGAAGCGAATAGAGCCCCACTTCTCAATCCATCCATCGGTATCCATCAAGCCCTGGAACAATGCAAGCCGAGAATTCTTATTTGCCTCTAGATAAGTAGCGGGAATATATTTATCAAAACTTCTGCAACCGAGCACACCTAATTCACCTAAAGCAGCTCTAAAATAATTTGTCTTTACAGCTGCTCTTTGACCATTAGCGGCAATTCTTTCTTTCGAAACCAATCTCCAGTCGTATGCATTAGCATGCACTAACTCCATCTCATAATTCGCAAGCAAATTCATGCGCTCTACAAGCTCTGGTGACTTGGTTGAAAACATCACTGATCCATGAGATAGGGCTAGAGTGCCATCACCTAGCAATGCACCTAAAACCCACGGATGAATTGGCAATGCATTCGAATGGCCAAAATCGCCTGAGACCGGATCAACCCATAATCTATTTTTATATCGAACACATTGCAGCATTTCCATTAACCGTGCTGTGTTGATGACGCGTGGCTCAGACCAATCGCGATACATCACCCTCCACAGATGTTCATCACAACATTCTGCTTCACGACCATCGGAGAAGGTGACTTTGTATATCTGCTTCAGACCTTGTGGATAAATACCAGTCACCATCGAGTGCTGGCCATCCACCGAAGCGAGGCGATCACCAAACTTTAGATCTCCCATCAACTTCCAACCATCAATCGTCTTTACTTTTGCATCTAGTGGCTGCGCCTTACCCATCGAGGGTCTTCCAGCAACAATTACGAGGTCGCCTTTTTGCAGGCCGCTAGTTTGCTTATCTAAATCAATAAAGCCAGTAGCTATACCCGTAATGTCGCTACCACCTTGGCGGTTATACAACTCATCGATACGAGCAACTACTGTTCTTAGAAGTGGTTCGATTTCAAGGTAATCCGCTTTGCGACTACCCTCTTCACCGATTTGCAAAATACGAGATTCAGCCTCATCCAACAGCGTTCTTACTGAACGACCCTCTGGTACAAAAGCAGAATTAACAATGTTGTCTGAAACTTCAATTAAACGACGCAGAATACTGCGGTCACGAACGATGTCGCCGTAGCCTTTGATATTTGCAGCGCTAGGTGTGTTTTGCGCCAGAGAATTAAGGTAGTCAACACTGACTAAGTCGCCACCCTGTTCAGATTTAATTGCATCATGAACCGTAATGACGTCAGCGGGATGATTGTCACCAACCAAACGGGCAATGACCTTATAGATCAAAGCATGCTCAGGACGATAGAAATCTTTATCCGTTAACACGCCACCGAGACGATCCCAGGCGGTGTTATCGATCAGTAGACCGCCGAGCAGTGATTGCTCGGCTTCTACAGAGTGTGGTGGGACTTTTAAAGCCTGCACGACTGCATCACCAGGCCCCATCATGCCAGGATTTGGCGTAAGGGAACGTGAACGGGATTCAGCCATGAGGCTAATTTACAGACCTAAAACTTACGCTTGCTCGCCAACTACACGAATGGTGATATCTGTCACTACATCGGTATGAACAGCAACCGCTACAGGATGATCACCAACCATTTTCAATGGGCCAGTAGGCATGCGAATGGAAGCCTTCTCAATCGTGAAGCCTTTAGCTTTCAACGCATCAGCGATGTCATGGTTGGTTACAGAACCAAATAAACGACCGTCAACACCTGCTTTTTGACCGATTTCAAGAACCAAGTCTTTCAACTTTGTGCCAACCGCTTCAGCTGCAGCCAATTTCTCAGCAGCCAATTTTTCCAACTCAGCACGACGCAGAGCAAAGTCAGCAATTGCTGCTTCAGTCGCACGACGGGCTTTACGTTGTGGGATTAAGAAATTACGAGCGAAACCGTCTTTAACGCGTACAACGTCGCCGAGGTTGCCCAAGTTTGTTACTTTTTCTAGAAGAATGATTTGCATTGAGGGCTCCCAATTATTTCTTGTGTTGATCGGAGAATGGCAATAAAGCCAAGAAACGAGCACGCTTAATAGCAGTGTCTAACTGACGCTGATATTTTGCTTTTGTGCCTGTTAAGCGCGCAGGAGTGATCTTGGCGTTCTCGCCAATGAAGTCCTTCAATGTGTCTACATCCTTGTAATCGATTTGCTCAACGCCACCAACTGTGAAACGGCAATAACGTTTACGCTTGAACAATGGGTTCTGAGCTGGTTTCTTTTTGAAATCGGGTTTCTTTCCAAACGCCATGATGATTTCCTCTTTAATTTTTCAATTGAATGTGGTTAATATGGAATACGAGTCTTTGATTACGTAGAGTCTTCGGGGCTAAGAATCCTTCAAACACTGCCTCAGTTCCTAAATCCATTTGCTCTAGATCCTTTTGTATGGGACCGATTGCAATGGCTTCAACGCTCATCAAGATTTTCCTTGCCACTCCTACCTCGTTTGCTTGACCGCTATGTTCTAGCTGGCAATGCATCACCGGTATTCCTGCTGGTGTAAATCGAATCGCGTCTTTAGATACCAAGATTGCAGTGAGGGTGAAATGATTCAACGCCGCTCCGCTTCTCTGATACGTTTTCTAGTCCGTGTATTCCTCTTCAAATTTCTAACTTATTCCGCTGCTACAGGAGCATCGGATTGAGCTGATTTGCGCGCTTCTTCACGTTGCACTTCTTTCATCATGATGGAAGGCTCTACTTCAGCTTTCTTAGTCTTGATGATGAGGTGACGCAAAACAGCATCGTTAAATTTGAACGCATGCTCGAGCTCTTCCAGAGTTTTCTGGTCGCACTCAATGTTCATGCAAACGTAGTGGGCTTTAGCAAGCTTATCGATCATGTAAGCCATCTGACGACGACCCCAGTCTTCCATACGATGGATTTTGCCGCCCGCAGCTGCTAATGTAGCTTTGTAGCGATCGATCATCGCAGGCACTTGCTCGCTTTGGTCCGGATGGACGATAAAGACGATTTCATAATGACGCATCTAACACTCCTTAAGGATAAAGTCACCTGGGCGTCTTGCTAACTTCCGATGGTTTTAAAGTTAGCGCCAGTGTGACAAGGTAGTAACAAATTGTAGGTATTACGTACAACACTTTAAAAACTGCTTTTCAGCACTTACCTAAAATCAGGCAAGACAGCCATTCTAGCAAAAAAATCCTGCCAAGTCAGGGATTTATCGACATTTGCAGCATTTAATGCGAGTTGAAGCGCAATACGCGCCCGAGGGGCAGAAAGGCTGTCTGCTGCCAAACCAAACTCAGCATCACCCATGACCATACCCGCGCCTGTGCGTGAAGTTCTCACTAAAGCCAAACCTTTGGCTGCGGCTCGCTTTAAGGGTTCGCTCCAGGCCTGATGCAGGCCGCCAAGCCCTGTCCCTGCCAACACTAGACCCTGAACCTCAGAATGGATTAAAAATTCCATCATTTCAGGTTTAGCGCCTGCATGACTGGTCAAAATTTCCACCCAAGGCCACTGTTGTGGAATTGGTAAATCCTCGCTGCAGGCAGCCTCAACAGCCTTTAGCCTGGATAACCAAGAAGGGTTGATCAGGCTAATAGGGCTTGATGGGGAATCCATTAAAGGGGCGTTGAGTGCCGAAGTGTGGCGTTTTGCCAAATCTCGAGCCAGACAAACCTTACCGGCAAAGACCGCAAATATCCCGCCAGGACAATTTTCTGGAGCAGTTGAGGCCCATTTCAAGGCATCCAATAGGTTTATGGGTCCGTCAGCCTGGGGTGCATTTGCCGGGAGCATGGCGCCCGTAAAAACCACTCTTTTGCCAAATTTTTCAGCAAGTTTGCCGCAAGTTGCTGATAAGAAAAAACCTGCTTCCTCAACGGTATCGCTTCCATGGGTGATCACAATGCCCTGCACTGCTGGATCCCTCAGTGCCTCCCTAACAGTTAGGCCCAATAGGGTTAGCAGCTCTTCACTTAAGTCGCGGCTATCGATATTCGCTATCTGGCGAGAAACCAGTTTCACCCTCTCTGGAATAGCCTGTTTAACCTTTTCTAAGAGGGCCTCCACCCCCAACTCTCCCGCCTGGTAAATACTTGGATTCAACTCCGGGTTTAGCGCCAAACCTGCAATCGTGCCACCCATCCCCAAGACCAAAATGTGCGGAGATTTTTCGACTGGAGCTGAGCTTGGATTCATCCTTCCATTATCCCCCCCAGCAAAAGTGCTTGAAATATCAAATAGTGCTGTATACAATCCCAGTATGGACATAAATACAGTCGATTTTCCAGAGGAGCTGACTGCCCTCCCCAAACTCACTTCCCGTCAAAGTGAGATTTTGGAATTAATTACGAAGGCCATCGATGAGAGCGGCTCTCCACCCACGCGCGCAGAAATTGCTGCCCAACTGGGATTTGCATCTGCTAACGCTGCTGAAGAGCACCTCCGCGCCTTAGCGAAAAAAGGTTATATCGAATTAACGCCTGGCACTTCTCGTGGCATTCGCATTCCACAACGTTTCAACCAAACACACCACACCAATCAATATCGCCAGATGTCATTGCCATCTGGCGCCCTACAACAACTTACGCTGCCATTAATTGGTCGAGTTGCAGCTGGCTCACCCATCATGGCAGTTGAGCATGTTGAAAAACATGTACCAATTGATCCAAGTTTATTTAGTAAAGGTGCTGATTACTTATTAAAAGTAAAAGGCATGAGCATGCGCGATGCCGGTATTTTGGATGGTGATTATTTAGCCGTTAGAAAAACGACTGAAGTGCGCAATGGTGATATCGTGGTTGCACGTTTAGATGATGAAGTCACTGTGAAGCGTTGGCAGCAAAAGAAAACTGCCAATGGCATGGTGATTGAACTGCAAGCAGAAAATCCCGACTTCAAAAACATTTTGGTTGATTCCAGTCAGCCCAACTTTGCGATTGAAGGTCAAGCAGTAGGCCTCATAAGGGCTGAAGGCTTATAAGCAATACCGCTTAAAGCAAAAGGTCTCCACTGGAGGCCTTTTTCATTAGTGCGCCACTACATTACTTCCGGGTAGGTGCCACCACATTGGCATTCTTAGGTGACGAAGTAATAGTGATGATCGTTTTAGGTCCAGTGAATGGTCCTTCATTGAGCTCGACGGTCGCCGTGCGATCACCTTTTGTGAAAACTAAAATACTTGTTTTCGATTTCACGGCACTCACAGTAGTCCAACCAGCTCTTGGATATTCTGATTGGAAGAATGCATAAATATCGGTTGGTGTTTGTACGCCCGACAACACTACGCGACCCACCCAGTTATCGCCACGACCAATAATTAAAGAATCTGAGCCCATAATTTTTGAGGCGGCTGGCAAAGGCATGTCGCCCAACAACTGAGCTTGCGTTTCTTGAACTTCGGCAGGGGTTCCGGTAGCAGAGTCGCCCGAGCTTGCGCAAGCCCCCAATAAAGCAGATAAGAAGAGTGCTAATGCGCTGACTTTTAATGTATGGGTATTGATCATATTTCGCTTTAAATAGTGAACGCCACTAACTGAGATGACTAAAAGTATTTTAGGGGATGCCCCCATTTCGTCAAGCGAAATTACTGGAGGCGCGTGAGGGAATCGAACCCCCGTACGAAGCTTTGCAGGCTCCTGCCTAACCACTCGGCCAACGCGCCAGTATCCGAATCAAAAATGGGAAGCTTTTGAGGGCTTCCCATCGAACTTGGAGCGGGAAAGGAGGTTCGAACTCCCGACCTATACCTTGGCAAGGTATCGCTCTACCAGCTGAGCTATTCCCGCATAACAGGGCAGTAGTTTAGCAAACAATCGCGAAGAAAGCATTATTCCCGCTGGAAGCCAAAAATCCGCCCATTGAAATCTACCGCTCATCCCCATCCTGCAGGGGTTTAGAAGTATTAGTCGATTTTGCCAGCCAACTGAGGCAAGGCTTTTTTCATGTAATAGAACATCGACCAAAGCGTTAAAAAGCAAGCCACCCAAATCAACCATGTACCAATTCTGGCGCAATCCAACCATCCGAACAAAGTATCGTTCAGCAGCAGAAATGGAATCGCAATGAGTTGAGCAGTGGTTTTCAATTTACCCACCATATGTACCGCTACGCTTTTACCTGCACCCAATAAAGCCATCCACTCTCGTAATGCCGAAATCGTAATTTCGCGGCCAATAATAATCAGCGCCACCCAAACTTGTACACGGTCCATATTGAGTAGCACCAAGAGCGCTGCCGCCACAATCAATTTGTCTGCAACAGGATCCAAGAACTGACCAAACGCTGATTCCTGCTGCATGCGGCGCGCCAGAAATCCATCTAACCAATCTGTCACTGCGGCAAAAATAAAAATAATCGTTGCTAAAAGATTTTTCTCAAAAGGAGTGAACCAAGTATTGGGAAAGTAGAAAACGGCGACCAGCAAGGGTATTGCTGCAACACGCAACCAAGTTAAGGCAATGGGGATATTGAATGGCATGGAATAAGCATAAACCAAGTGGAGGTGAATAATTTAGTGGAGTTGACGATAAATTTGTTCAGCCAAAGTCAGTGAGACCCCCTCAACACTGGCAATCTCCTCAATACTGGCATTGGCAACCCCTTTTAGGCCTCCAAAACGGGCTAGAAGTTTTTGACGTCGTTTGGCACCAATTCCTTCAATCTCCTCTAAACGAGAGACTGTTCTAGCTTTGGCACGCTTAGCACGCATACCAGTAATGGCAAATCTGTGAGCCTCATCCCGAATTTGTGCCACTAACAACAATGCAGCGCTATCAATGCCCAACTCTAATGCGGGGCGCCCATCAGCAAAGATCAAAGTTTCTAAGCCCACTTTACGACCCTCGCCTTTAGCAACACCAACAATCAGGCCGACATCCATACCAAATTCTGAAAGAACTTGCCTGGCCATCTCGACTTGACCTTTGCCGCCATCAATCAAAATTACTTGTGGAATTTTATCAAGTGGCAGTTCTTGGAAGTTTGCATAGCGCCTTTGTAAGACTTGGCGCATCGCCGCATAATCATCACCAGGTGTAATGTCGTTAATATTAAAGCGACGATACTGACTGGATTGCATAGCGTTCTTTGCATAAACTACACAAGAAGCTTGCGTTGCTTCACCAGAGGTATGACTAATGTCGAAACATTCAATACGCAAGTGTTCGAGACTTTCTAAATCAAGCGCCAGAATGTCTGCCAAAGCGCGTGCTCTTGCTAATTGGCCGCCTGTCTCTACTAAGCGCTTGGTTAATGCAAGTTTGGCATTGCCTTCAGCCATTGCCAGCCAATGGCGCCTTTGCCCTTGAGGCTGATGTAGGAAGGTAATTTTTCTGCCAGCCTGCGCGTTGAGCAACTCATGCAGATCTTCAGGGGGTGCATCGCTCAGCTTTGAGACATCATCACTAATAGACTGTAGTGGATGATTTAACACCAATACTGGCGGAATTAAATTCGTTGTTGCGCGAGATGAGGCATCGGTGGCAATTTCTTCTGCAGTCTCCTCTAAATAATGTTGCGCAATAAAGGCTTCTAAAATTTCTGGCGGAGATGGTAATTCACCAGAGGTGGTTCGGAGCCCCTTTGGGAAATAAGCCCGATCCCCTAAGTGACGACCGCCACGAATCATGGCGAGATTGACACAAACCATACCTTCCATTTGTGCAACCGCAATCACATCAACATCGCCCTCACCTTCAGCAACCGTATCCATAGACTGCTGCTGCAACACACTCGAAAGGTCTGCAATGCGATCACGGAGCACTGCAGCCATTTCAAATTCCATCGCTTCACTGTGAATGTGCATTTCTTTTTCAAGCTCAGATAAAACCCGACTATGGTCACCCTCCAGAAAACGGGTCGCTTGGGCTACATCCTGACCATACTGCTGGGCACTAAGACGCCCAACACACGGGGCGCTACAGCGATGAATTTGATGCAATAGACAAGGGCGGCTACGATTCTTAAAGACAGAGTCCTCGCAAGTTCGCAAACGAAATACTTTTTGCAGAATTTGCACACTATTGCGTACTGCCCAAGAATTCGGAAAGGGGCCAAAGTAATGATTACGCTTATCGACTTTGCCACGATATGACGCTAGCCTTGGAAATGAATGACCAGTCAACATCACATAGGGATAGGACTTATCATCCCTAAAGAGAATGTTGAATGGCGGAGCCAACTCTTTAATGAGATTGTTCTCTAGAATGAGGGCTTCGGTTTCAGTCCGTGTTACTGTGGTTTCATAACGGGCGATTTTGCCCACCATGAGCGCTATTCGTGGTGAAAGCTGTTTGCTTTGAAAATAACTGGAGACCCGTTTTTTGAGATGACGTGCTTTGCCAACATACAGAATCTGCCCTGCTTCATCAAAGAAGCGATATACCCCCGGCAATCCGGGTAGCCGTTTAACGTCCTGCTGAAGGTTTTCAAAAGAAGAATTGCTCATGCGTTGGGATATTTTCTGCCAAATCGTAGACAACTATGGTGATGCTGGTATTTGTTGGCGTCTGGCCCGAAGCTTATCCAGCATTCATGGCCAAGAAGTCCGTATTTTCTGCGATGACTTGCCAACCCTTAATTTACTCGCTTCTGGCAGCGATG
The DNA here is from genome assembly GCF_018881885.1 of Polynucleobacter sp. MWH-Creno-3A4. NCBI lineage: Bacteria > Pseudomonadati > Pseudomonadota > Betaproteobacteria > Burkholderiales > Burkholderiaceae > Polynucleobacter > Polynucleobacter sp. MWH-Creno-3A4. The sequence goes on along the minus strand of NZ_JACXSA010000001.1, from coordinate 1,095,500 downwards.
AAGCTCTGGGGCACAAAATCGATATTCAGCCATGGGAGGCAAGCTATAGCAACGCACGCCACCCAGTTCAAACTCCAGATGTGGTTATTGAAGCATTTGGCTGTGATTTACCAGAACGCTATCTTGCAGGGCTCTTTATTGCCTCCGTCAAACCCATCATCATCAATCTTGAGTATTTGAGTGCAGAGCCTTGGGTCGCTGAATTTCATGGCAAGGCATCCCCACAATCGCACGGCATTCCAAAGTATTTTTTCTTTCCAGGATTTCAAGATGAAGTTGGTGGCCTACTGCTAGACCCGATTCCAAGTCAAGGCGCAGTCGTTGCTCACCAAATCCCCAAGAGCCTAAAAGAGATCTGGCTCAAACTGCGCCCCAAAGCAAAACGCATCAGTATTTTTTGCTATCCAGGCGCACCCTTGCGCAAATGGCTTGAGGACCTAGCTAGCCTTGGGGAAAACATCGATGTCTTACTGACCCATGGCCATGCTGAACTCTTAAATCTCTATGGCGAGAAAGCTATTGATTTACCTTCAAACATACAACTCTTATCCATGCCCTTTGTGTCTCAAGATGAATATGACTGGGTGTTATCGCAGTGTGACTTCAATATCGTCAGAGGCGAAGATTCATTCATCCGCGCTCAGCTTGCTGGTAAACCATTCATTTGGCATATCTACCCCCAAGAAGATCGTGCACATGAAGTGAAATTAGCGGCCTTTTTAGACCTATACCTAGAAAACGCTAGCCAAGAAATGAGATTGGCCACCATTACTGCAATGACCTGGGCAATGCCTAGCGAATGGTTTAAGTCTCTCAATGACTGGAATGGCCACGCCAAAGCTTGGCGCACCCATCTACTGACAAAACAGGGGGATGGCGGCTTGCCTGCACGCCTACTGCGCTTTATAGCCTAAGCCCTACAATAAAGGCGTGCGGGCGGTTACAATCTTGTTTTTGATAAAAACCGCAGAAAAATCACTCTGCACCCAGGAATAGCAAGATGAAAACAGCACAAGAACTCCGCGTTGGTAACGTAGTCATGATCGGCACTGATGCCATGGTCGTATTGAAAGCCGAATATAGCCGCTCAGGCCGCAACTCCTCAGTTGTGAAAATGAAATTTAAGAATTTGTTAACTGGCGCACCAAACGAAGGTGTTTACAAAGCCGATGACAAATTTGATGTAGTGATCCTCGATAAGAAAGAGTGCACCTACTCTTACTTCGCTGACCCAATGTATGTATTTATGGATACGGAATACAACCAGTACGAAGTTGAAGCAGAGTTCATGGGTGATGCATTGAACTACCTCGAAGAAAGCATGCCTTGCGAAGTGGTGTTCTACGAAGGTAAGGCACTTTCTGTTGCGATGCCTAACTCACTTGTTCGCGAAATCATCTATACCGAGCCAGCAGTTAAAGGCGATACCAGCTCAGGAAAGGTATTGAAGAACGCAAAATTGGCTACTGGCTATGAATTGCAAGTACCATTGTTCTGCAACACTGGTGACAAGATTGAGATCGATACTCGTACAGGTGAATATCGTAGTCGCGCTAACTAATTAGCAAACTACAGATGTTCAAAAGCCCGGCATGCCGGGCTTTTTTATTACTGAATTAAGCACCTCAACTAATTAGTTAGTTTCAGTAATCTTACGACCATTCAATGGAAATGTTGGACGGGCATTCATTGGATAGAGCTTCTTAAATTGCTCCAACTGTGCCTTAGACAATTCCATCGGCGTCTTTAAAATATAAAACGTCACGCCTTCACTGCATGGAGGAGTGGTCAAAGAACCGGCGTAGCTGTAATAAGCAAGTGACTTTGGTAAGAGGCCTGCGGGATCAATTTTGCCTTTAAGGGTCACCTTACCCTCTTTATCCGGCATTTGAGCAAACACCTCCTTGAATACAGGATTTTCAGCACCCTCTTTAAAGAAAACACCAATCACTGCCAGCTTACCATCAGCACTCTGATGAACTAAGTGAGCATTAAATGGATAAGATTTTCCATCGACCTTTTCTTCGCCTGGTGCATGAAAATGGGTTTGCAAAAACTTGTAATCCACACCGGAAAGATTTGCGCCACCTGCATCAGATAATGCCACTTGAATAGTGTGACCATTATTAATGATCTCACCAGCGGAAGCTTTGTAATTTGTTTTGATTGGTGCCGTTGCTTTAGTAGCAGACATCGTTGGGATATCAATCGGTGCTTGCTGTTGACCAAGCTTACAAGTAGCAAATTCTTGACTAAGATTGCCCCAATTATCGGGACCTACTTTTCCTTCGTAACCCCATGATGTTCCACCGGCAGCAAAAACTACTGTTGATGATGCAAATAAGGCTAAGGCAATAAAACGTTTTTTCATATTGCTGTCTCCATAAATACAAGCACTGTTAGATTAGATGAAATTGCTTGAGTAAACCTTTGGCATGTTGATACTCAGGTTCATTATGAAGTGTATCCCATGACATTTCAATGACTGTTGGCATGAGTCGATTTAAGCGCTTTTTAGACTCTTCAAGCTTAGTTTTGGAGACTTTAAGGCCATTCAGTAACTGATCGGCTAAATCCGGACGATTGCAAATCAGCACTGCATCACAACCTGCATCTAAGGCCATTTCAGCACCCTTCACTACAGAGCCCGCAACACTCGCCCCTTCCATTGAAAGATCATCACTAAAGATCACACCTTCAAAGCCCAGCTCTTGTCGCAAGATGGAATGCAGCCAAATCTTTGAGAAGCCTGCGGGATTTTGATCGACCATGGGGTAAATCACATGCGCAGGCATGACAGCCGCCAAACTTAAATCCAACCATTCATAAGGCTTGGCATCATCATTCAGAATTTCATTTAAGGGACGCTCATCGACTGGAATGGCCACGTGAGAATCTGCCTCTGCCCAACCATGCCCTGGAAAGTGCTTGCCGCAGTTCGCCATACCACCCAAGCGCAAACCTTCATTCAAACTCTTAGCAAGGGCAAAGACAATTTGGGGATCACGACTAAATGAACGATCGCCAATCACCCCACTACGACCAAAATCGAGATCGAGTACTGGAGTAAAACTAAAGTCGACACCGCAAGCACGTAGCTCAGTAGCTAAAACATAGCCACAGGCCGTTGCCGCTGCCATTGCTAGCGCTGCCGATTCCGCAGCGTGACTCGATTTAGTCTTTCTACCCCATAACTCGCCTAACTTACGCATGGCTGGCAGATGGGTAAAGCCATCCGTCTTAGCACGCTGCACTCGCCCACCTTCGTGATCAATAGAGATGAGAACGTCAGGACGCAATTTTTTAATATCAGCAGTAAGTTTAGTGAGCTGTTTGCGATTGGCAAAGTTTCTGCCAAATAAAATCACACCACCAGTCAAAGGATGCAAGATGCGACGGCGATCTTCAGCGTTTAAAACCTGACCGACCACATCTAAGGTTACTGGGCCTGGATTCATGGTGGATTTACTCATCTCTTCCTCTATATATTTTTATTTCCTGCATTTACTTTTGCGTCACAATCACATGCGCGATTGCCATGTCTTGTTCATCACTTACGGTAACTTGGGCTTCCCAGTTTTTGTCTTCCATAAATTTGGCTAGCGCCCCTGAATAAGAGGTCACCGGCTTACCGCTAGGCTCATTTAAGGTTTGCAGGGACCGCCAAGTCATTGGCATATGCATTCCTAAACCAATCGCCTTAGAAAACGCCTCCTTGGCTGCAAAACGTGTCGCTAGAAAAGCAATGCCACGCTTGTGATTACGGGCAAGGCGATGCTGAAATACCAACATCTCATCAGGACCCAAAACTCTTTCTGCTAGACGACCATTGGTGCGATCATAAGCCGCTTGTAAGCGCTCAATCTGCAGAATGTCTGTACCAATGCCGATGATCATTTTTGAAGATTTCTACCTTGAACCATGAGAGCCTTCATATCAGTGATGGCTTTTTGCCAACCCTTGAATACTGCCTCGGCCACAATGGCATGACCAATATTGAGCTCTGATAATTCAGTGATCCCTGCAATTGGCATGACATTGCCTTCATGTAAGCCATGACCTGCATTAACCCTCAAGCCGATGTGTTTAGCAAACTGAGCCGCCTTACGAATGCGCTCTAACTCGTTCGTTTGTTCCTGGCCTGATAAATCTGCGTAGCGGCCAGTATGTAATTCCACTACAGTAGCACCGACATCTTTAGCCGCCTGAATTTGTTTTTCATCAGGGTCGATAAATAAAGACACTCGAATACCCGCATCTTGCAATTGCTTTGTGGCGGCCTTCACTGCCTCGAAGTAAGCCAAAACATCGAGGCCACCCTCAGTAGTCACCTCTTCGCGCTTCTCAGGCACCAAACATACATCGTGTGGCTTGACCTTGCAAGCAATGTTAATCATTTCAGGAGTAACAGCGCACTCCAGGTTCATACGTGTTTTGATTAGAGGACGTATTGCGAATAAATCCGCATCTTGAATATGGCGACGATCTTCGCGTAAGTGCAGAGTAATTAAATCAGCTCCGGCCTTTTCTGCTAATTGGGCGGCTTTGATGGGGTCGGGATAGACCGTACCCCGTGCATTTCGCAGAGTGGCGACATGGTCAATATTGATACCAAGTTCTAGAGCGTGCTGGGCTGTCATGACTGTAGATTACTAGATTTTCTTCAAATCAATCAAAATTTGGCGGGTAGTTAATACTTGATCTTGTAGATGCAAACTCAGTAGAAAGCGCATGAGTTGCTTGCTCTCGGAAAGCGTCTGTGAATCTGAAAAGTTCCCCACTGCAATATCTAAAAGAGATTTGCCCACCAACACCGGCCAGTGCCCTGGATCATCGCCCTGCATTGGTCGTACTCCACGCTCTGGCTGATACACATAATGGGTATCAGCCTCAGGTGCAGCATTGGTTTCTACACAGCGGTCCAAAGCGGCGGCATATCCAGTCTCTTGTAACAGCGAGAGCTCGAATGGGCGCAAAATTTCTTCTAAGCCCTTGGATTCAAATTCAAGATTTGACAATGCATTAATAGTTTCCGCATACCGGTCATAGAGTTTTTCATAATCATCCTCCCGCGCTAAAAACTTCACGAGCAGTTCATTGAGATAGAAGCCACACAACAATGCATCACCAACTAAAGCAGGCATACCTCCTACCCACTCGGATTTGGTTAGAGTACGCAGTTCTGATTTACCACTCCAAGAAACGAGTAGCGGTTGAAAGCGCTGCAATACCGGGCGAAGAACTGAATGTGGGCGCTTGGCGCCTTTAGCAATGAGGGCCATCCGGCCATGAGACCGCGTAAAAACATCCAGGATTAAGCTGGTCTCTTTATAAGGGATGCTATGCAATACAAAAGCAGGTTCGTCAGCAACACGAATTGAGGCCATCAGAATTTATTCCAGACCCTGCGCCCGTAATTCAGCGCGATCATCAGCCCAGCCACGCTTCACCTTGACCCAGGTCTCTAAAAAGACTTTGCCATCAAAGAGCTTTTCCATATCGATGCGGGCATCGGTGGAGATCTTCTTCAAACGCTCGCCCTTTGCGCCAATAATCATAGCCTTATGGCTATCACGATCTACCAAAATGGTTGCCGCAATGCGGCGCATCTTGCCATCCATCTTAAATTGATCAATCACGACTGTGCTGGTATAGGGAAGCTCTTCACCAGTAAAACGAAATACTTTCTCGCGCAAGATTTCAGCGGCTAAGAAACGTTCACTGCGATCAGTAATCGTATCGCCATCATAGACCGCAGGTGCCTCAGGTAAATAGCCTTCCAATACATCCAGGAGTCTTTCGATATCACCAGGACTCTTGGCGCTCATCGGTACGATTTCTGCGAACTCACACTTCTGATCTTCATGCCCACCCAACTCACACCAAGGTTTAGACATTTCTTTCATAAAGTTCAGCAGCGCTTGATCACGCTCGGATGGCGTCTGAAAACGGCTATTAAACAGATCAAGCTTATTCAGAACCAGAACAACTGGCAAATCATCTGGCAAAAGTTTCAATACCTTCTTGTCATCCTCACCAAAATATCCTGCTTCAACTACGAAGCAAGCCACATTGACATCTTGCAAAGCGGTAGTCACCGTTCGGTTCAACGCCTTGTTGAGGGTATTCATCAGGCGCGTTTGAAAACCTGGGGTATCAATGAAGATAAATTGAGCTTCCTCACGATTCTGAATGCCCAAAATTCGATGGCGTGTGGTTTGGGCCTTACGAGAAGTAATGCTGATCTTTTGACCAACCAAAGCATTGAGCAAGGTGGATTTACCCATATTGGGACGCCCAACAATGGCGATGGTGCCGCATCTAAACACGATTAGCCCTTCAGCTTGAGGTTTAACTGCTCTTCAGTAGCTTCTTTTTTTGCTGCTTTTTTCTTCGCTGACCGAGTTTTCTTTGGTTTACGAGATTCCTGCGGCAGCGCTTTCAGTACCGCTACCAGCGCTGTCTTTGCGGCGGATTGTTCAGCTGCGCGACGAGACGCGCCCTCACCTTTTACAGAAACCCGCAAACTAGGAATCAGGCACTCCACCTCAAACTGCTGATTATGGGCAGCGCCAGTAGTACCAGTTACGTTATAAGTTGGCAAAGGCAGCTGATAGCTTTGTAGACACTCTTGCAAAAGTGTTTTGTCATCCTTACCCAAGGTTTTGGGATCCACATGCACCAAGATTACGGAATATAGCTTGCGTAAGCATGCCTTAGCAGCATCAAAGCCACCGTCTAAAAAGATTGCGCCGGTTACTGCCTCGAGCGTATCGGCCAAGATGGAGGGGCGACGAAAACCGCCACTCTTCAATTCACCCTCACCCAAGCGCAGATAATCAGATAGCGATAAAGTTTGTGCAATCTCATATAAAGCTTGTTGCTTCACTAGATTAGCGCGTACGCGCGATAGATCACCCTCATCCAAATCGGAGTAACGCTCGTACAGTAAATCCGCAACGACGCAGTTAAGAATAGAATCGCCTAAGAACTCCAAGCGCTCATTGTTTCTCTTGCTATGACTACGGTGAGTCAAGGCTTGGTTTAAGAGCTCCGGCTTCTTGAAGCTGTAGCCCAAGCGTTCTTGCAAGGGCATGGTGTCAATGACAGCGCGTGCGTTCATAGTGGATTACTCAAAGCCACCGATACGGCCTAAGTTGCCCAGGTTTAACCAGACAAAGAAAGCTTTGCCAACAATATTCTTATCTGGCACAAAGCCCCAGTAACGAGAATCAGCACTGTTGTCGCGGTTATCGCCCATTGCAAAGTAATGCCCTGGTGGAACTGTGCAAGTCAAACCTGCTTGTTGGTACTGACAGAACTCCACACCAGGAAAACGTTCAGTCGGAAATACGGCAGATGGGCGATCAGGATCATTCAAGATCTCATGGCGATTGCCACCCAAGTCTACTGGAAAGGTTTCTGTATAGCGCTTGGCGTAACGCATATTCTCTGGATCAAGATAGGTCTCACCGCCGCTGTATTGCAATGCTTGGCCATTTACCGTTAGACGCTTATCTTGATAAGAAATAACATCACCTGGTAGAGCCACAACCCGTTTGATGTAATCAACTGACTCATCACGTGGATAACGGAATACCACCACATCACCCCGCTTAGGTGAACCCAAATCCACTATCTTTTGATTGATGACCGGCAGACGAATGCCATAGGTAAATTTATTTACCAAGATGAAGTCGCCAATCTGCAAGGTTGGGATCATCGACCCAGATGGAATCTTAAATGGCTCCACGATGAAAGAGCGCAGTACAAATACCGCACAGATGACCGGAAAGAAACCTGCCGTGTACTCCAGCCACAATGGCATACGATCAATGCCGGCAAGTTTTCTTTGGGGGGCAAAGTACATCTTGTCAGCCACCCAAGCAATGCCTGAAACAATTACCAAGATGAAGAGAATGAGAGCGAAGTTCATTAATCTTCCACCTGCAAAATCGCCAGGAAGGCTTCTTGTGGAATTTCAACGTTACCAACTTGCTTCATGCGCTTCTTACCTTCTTTTTGTTTTTCTAATAACTTGCGCTTACGAGAAATATCACCGCCATAACATTTGGCCAAAACGTTTTTACGCAAGGCTTTGACGTTTTCACGAGCGACGATATTACTGCCGATTGCTGCTTGTATCGCTACATCAAACATTTGACGCGGAATAATGCCGCGCATCTTAGAAACTACTTCGCGACCACGATGCTGGCTATTGCTTCTGTGCACAATCACTGAGAGCGCATCAACACGTTCACCGTTAATGAGGATATCGACCTTCACTACATCTGCCGGACGATATTCTTTGAATTCATAATCCATCGAAGCATAACCGCGAGAAATAGACTTCAAGCGATCAAAGAAATCCAACACAATTTCTGCCATCGGTAACTCATAAGTCAGTTGCACTTGGCGTCCGAGGTAATTCATACCCGTTTGAATCCCACGCTTGCCAACGCACAAGGTAATGACCGAACCGACATACTCTTGTGGCATGTAGAGGTTGACCGTTACGATCGGCTCCATAATGGTGTCAACCTTACTGGTCTCAGGCATCTTGGATGGGTTATCGACCATCAAGATCGTGCCATCCGACTGCTGTACTTGATACACCACGGTTGGCGCAGTCGTAATAAGATTCATGCCGTACTGACGCTCTAAACGCTCTTGCACAATCTCCATGTGGAGCAAACCTAGGAAGCCGCAACGGAAACCAAAACCCAAGGCTTGTGAGACCTCTGGTTCATACAAGAGTGATGCATCGTTCAGCTTGAGTTTTTCAAGAGACTCGCGCAGCTGATCGTATTCACTGGCCTCCACTGGATATAAGCCGGCAAAGACTTGGGGTTTTACCTCTTTGAAGCCGGGCAGCGGCTCAGCCGCAGGAACTCGACCTTGCTGCCCTGGAGAATGCGTAACGGTATCTCCAACCTTGGCAGCCTTTAATTCTTTGATGCCAGCAATCACAAAGCCCACTTGACCAGCAGATAGCTCTGGACGATCGACTGACTTTGGACTAAACACACCGACGTGCTCTACTAAATGGCTTGAGCCATTAGCCATTAAAGTGATTTTTTCTTTGGGTTTGAGTGTGCCGTTCACGACGCGCACCAACATCACCACACCCACGTAGTTATCAAACCAAGAGTCAATGATCAACGCTTGCAATGGATCGGCTGCATTACCTTTAGGTGGAGGCACTCTGGCAATCATTTCCTCGATGACATCTGCAACACCTAAACCGGTTTTTGCTGAGCAAGTGACGGCTTCAGATGCATCAATACCAATGACGTCTTCAATTTCTTTTTTGGCGCGCTCAGGATCAGCTTGGGGTAAATCAATCTTATTCAGCACCGGCACAACTTCAACGCCCAACTCAAGCGCCATGTAACAGTTAGCAACTGTTTGCGCCTCAACGCCCTGACTAGCATCAACCACTAATAAGGCACCCTCACAAGCCGATAAAGATCGGCTGACCTCATATGAAAAGTCAACGTGCCCTGGGGTATCAATCAGGTTGATGTTATAAATCTTGCCGTCTTTGGCTTTGTAATTTAAAGCTGCCGTTTGCGCTTTGATAGTGATGCCGCGTTCGCGCTCAATATCCATTGAATCGAGGACCTGGGCTTCCATTTCTCGATCAGAAAGGCCGCCACACAGTTGAATAATGCGATCCGCAAGCGTCGATTTGCCGTGATCAATGTGGGCGATGATAGAAAAATTGCGGATTAAATCCATAGCGTCTTAATAGCTCATTCAAAAAACGCCTTGTCAGAACGCACCACGATGATGCGCTGCAAAAAGCCGTCTTACAGGAATTGTAATGGGTGGCGCCTAAAAGGCGCCGAACCCTATTTTTCTACCTAAAAAGGGCTTATTTTGGTCTTACTGGGATGACCAGAGTGCTGTCAGAACGGCGGATAAAGACTGGAACGGCCTTATTGGCATCAAGGCCTTTAACCAGGGCTTCAAACTGCTTTACCCCGGTGATATCGGTGTCGGCAATGCGAATAATCACATCCCCAGGACGAACACCAGCCCGCACCAGAGAGCCCTCCCCCAAACCGGTCACTTCCACACCACCTTTGATATTGAGATCCTTCTTTTTGCTATCTGATACGTCGCTTACCGCAACACCGAAAGCATTCGCACTATTACTATTGGCATTAGGGACATCTGGCTTTTTGGTAGCTACCTGTGCAGAGTCAGTATCTGCCACAGTGACTGTCAAATCGCGTGTTGCACCCTTACGCCACACTTGAACAGTAGCAGTGCTTCCTGGCTTGGTTTCACCAACCACTCGCGGCAAATCCGTTGACTTTGCAATATCACGTCCATTAAAAGCAAGAATGACATCTCCCGCTTCAATGCCGCCATTTGCTGCCGGGCCATTCGGTTCAACATTGCGCACATAAGCACCATGCGGTTTTCCTAAACCTAAACTCTCTGCAACCTCTTTAGTCATCTCACCCAAGGCCACACCAATACGACCTCGAGTCATTTTGCCGTTCGTGCGCAGTTGATCGGCAACGCGCATCGCCTCATCAATTGGAATCGCAAATGAAATTCCCATATAGCCACCAGAGCGGCTAAAGATTTGAGAGTTAATACCAATTACTTGACCTGCAGTATTGAGCAAGGGGCCGCCAGAGTTGCCGGGATTGACCGCAACGTCAGTCTGAATAAAGGGCAGGTAATCACCAGTATCTCGACTCTTGGCTGACACAATACCCGCAGTCACTGTATTTTCAAGGCCAAATGGGGAGCCAATGGCCAAGACCCACTCGCCCACTCGCACCTTAGATGAATCACCTAATGGCAATCTTGGTAAATCACGTGCCTCAATTTTTACCACTGCTACATCGGTACGCTTATCCATACCCAACAACTTTGCTTTGAACTCACGCTTGTCAGTTAGAGTGACATAAATGGTCGTTGCACCCTCAACAACGTGAGCATTAGTCAGAATCAAACCATTCGATTCGATAATGAAACCAGAGCCAACGCCACGATCGGCCTCTTGTGGTTTGCTAGGGTTTGGCTGTGTTGGTTTTGGCCCATTCGGAATTCCAGGAATAGGCACACCAAAGAAGCGACGGAAAAATTCTGCTTGATCCTCAGGCATTCCAGGAATGCCGCCTTGAGATTGCTGAACCATCACTTTTTCAGTGGTCCGAATATTAACTACAGCAGGACTCGCGCGCTCAACCAAGTCGGCAAAATCCGGAATCGTGACTCGAGGATTTTGAGCAATCGCTGGTGCAATAAATGATATTTGGCCAAGACTCAAAATAGCCAAGAGCGCAATAAAGTACTTTTTCATGATGCTATGACCTACTTGGTGAAAACCAAAAAATGGAGATAAAGAGGATATTAGGTCAGCTTACCAAAAATCAAGGTGCCGTTAGTACCACCAAAGCCAAAGTTGTTTTTGACGGCGTGATCGATCTTCACGTCCCTAGCAGTATTGGCGCAGTAGTCCAAGTCGCACTCAGGATCTTGATTGAAGATATTGATGGTGGGTGGGGATTTCTGGTGATGGAGCGCCAGAATCGTGAAAACAGACTCCAAACCGCCAGCACCACCTAAAAGGTGACCCGTCATCGACTTGGTAGAGTTAATCAGTGCTTTTTTAGCATGATCGCCAAGGGCGGCTTTGATTGCCTCGGTTTCATTCTTGTCACCCAAGGGCGTAGAGGTACCGTGCGCATTGAGATACTGAATTTGATCCGGATTTAAGCCCGCATCGCGCATCGCATTGACCATACAACGGCGTGGGCCATCCATATTTGGCGCAGTCATGTGATACGCATCGCCACTCATACCAAAGCCAAGCAATTCGCAATAGATTTTTGCGCCACGTGCTTTGGCATGCTCATACTCTTCCAGCACAACAACACCAGCGCCTTCACCAAGAACAAAACCATCACGGTCTTTATCCCAAGGACGTGAAGCAGTCGCAGGATCGTCATTGCGAGTAGAGAGTGCTCTTGCCGAAGCAAAGCCGCCGATCCCTAATGCAGAGATGGTTGACTCAGCACCACCAGCAACCATCACATCCGCATCGCCATACTGAATTAAACGTGCCGCTAATCCGATACTGTGTAAACCAGTAGTACATGCAGTCACTGCAGCCACGTTTGGACCTTTAAGACCAAACAAAATACTGAGGTGACCAGAAATCATATTAATGATGGAGCCTGGTACAAAGAATGGAGAAATACGACGGGGACCGCGAGCCAATAACTCCGCCCCAGTTTCCTCAATCATCGGCAAGCCACCAATACCGGAGCCCACCATGACACCAACGCGTTCAGCGTTTTGCTCGGTGACCTCTAGACCGCTGTCCCGAATGGCCTGCGTGCCAGCCGCGATGCCGTAATGGATAAAGGTATCCATATGGCGTGCCTCTTTAGCAGAGACATATTCTTCTACATTGAAATCCTTCACCTCTCCAGCGAAATGTACGCTCAGTGGAGTGTGGTCGAATTTAGTAATCGTAGCGATACCAGATTTGCCCGCAAGCAAATTAGACCAAGCTACATCAACTGAATTGCCAACAGGTGAGATGAGGCCAAGGCCGGTGACTACTACCCGGCGTCGGCCATTTGATGCTGACACAGTAATACCTAGGCTAGGGAATTAACCCTGAGCTTTAGATTTAGCGAAGTCGATCGCGAGCTGAACTGTGGTGATTTTTTCGGCTTCCTCATCAGGAATCTCGATACCGAATTCATCTTCCAAAGCCATAACCAGCTCAACAGTGTCAAGAGAGTCAGCGCCTAGGTCGTTCACGAAAGAAGATTCATTCTTGATATCTCCTTCTGCGACGCCCAATTGCTCGGCGACGATTTTCTTAACGCGTTGTTCGATGTTGTCCATTAATTTCCCCAGGGGTTGTAAAAAACGATGAAAAGGATTTTATCAGCTTGGTGGACCGAATTCGCAAATTCGCCCAAAAATGACAAAATCCTTACTTTGCTATTAGGCTAGATACAGGCCGCCATTGACGTGTAGGGTATTACCCGTAATGTAAGCGGCGGCTGGAGAGGCCAAAAAAGCCACAGCCTGGGCCACATCCTCCGGACTACCCAAACGGGCCAGCGGAATGTTCACTTTTAGTGCATTTTGCTGCTCTTCGCTCAAAGCGCGGGTCATATCTGTATCAATAAACCCTGGAGCTACGCAATTGACCGTAATATTCCGGCTACCAATTTCACGGGCTAAGGCACGAGTCATTCCAGAAACGCCTGCTTTTGCAGCCGCATAATTTGCCTGGCCAGCATTACCCATATGTCCAACGATGGAGGTGATGTTGATGATGCGACCACCACGTGCCTTCATCATGGGACGCAACACGGCTTGAGATAAACGGAAAACAGAACTCAAATTGGTATCGATCACATCGGTCCACTCATCTGCCTTCATACGCATCGCTAAGTTATCTCGAGTGATGCCAGCGTTATTCACCAAAATATGAATGCCGCCATACTCTTTAACAATCTGCTCAATGATGTTTTCGCACGCATTTGGTTCAGTGACATTCAATACCAAGCCAGCGCCGCCTGAAGACTTTAAGCGCTCATCGATTGCTTTTGCACCGCTCTCTGAAGTTGCAGTACCAATCACTTTTGCGCCGCACTTAACTAATTCGTCTGCAATGGCTTGGCCGATGCCGCGTGATGCGCCAGTGACTAAGGCAATTTGTCCGCTTAGGTCGAGATTCATATTTGTCTTCCGCTATATCGAAGTAATCTAGGATAGATATTTATTTTAGAGTAGCCAAAGCTTCGTTCAAGCTTGCATCATCAAATACAGGCACCCCTGTCATTTGATCGTTAATTCGCTTGGTTAAACCAGCCAAGACTTTACCTGGACCACATTCCACCGCTTGAATGATTCCTTGGTCTGCCATCGCTTGTATGGTTTCATGCCAGCGTACAGGCTTTGCTGCTTGACGCACTAAGGCATCTTTAATTGCAACAGGGTCATTCAAAATAGCCACATCCACGTTGTTAATCAGAGAAATAGTTGGCGCCTTAAATTCAATATCTGCCAAATACGTTTTGAGCTTTTCTGATGCAGGCTGCAATAAAGAAGAGTGAAAAGGTGCAGAAACCGGTAGCGGCAATGCTCGCTTAGCGCCTGCAGCTTTGAGTAACTCACAGGCTTTATTCACTGCATCGCTTGCACCCGCGATTACTACTTGACCTGGGGCATTGAAATTTACTGCCTCAACCACGTCGCCAGAGGCAGCACTTGCCTCTGCACAAACTTGAATGACTGTTGCATCATCCAAACCCAAGATCGCTGCCATGCCGCCAGTACCAACTGGTACAGCATTTTGCATCGCATCAGCACGAAAACGCACCAATGGAACGGCATCTTTAAAAGAAATTACGCCTGCTGCAACTAAAGCGGAGTATTCACCCAAACTATGACCTGCCATGACTTTAGGAGTAGCGCCACCGGCAGCCAACCAGGCGCGATAGAAAGCGACACCAGCAGTCAACATCACTGGTTGAGTGTTGGTCGTTAAAGACAATGCTTCAGCAGGGCCTTCAGCAATTAACTTTGCAATATCTTCACCCAAAGCCTCAGAGGCCTCCTGCAAAGTTGCACGCACCTCAGCACGATCCGCAATGGAATTGAGCATGCCAACAGATTGTGAACCTTGGCCAGGAAATACGAATGCAAATGTCATAGTGTTAATTCAGTAAAAAATAAACTAGTACTTGAGTACAGCTGCGCCCCATGCAAAACCACCACCAACACCTTCCAATAACAGATGTTGACCACGTTGAATTTGACCAGAGCGTACACCCACATCTAATGCTAAAGGGATCGAGGCAGCAGAAGTGTTGCCGTGCTCATGCACCGTCACAATCACTTTGTCCATCGACATGCCCATCTTCTTAGCGGTACCTTCCATAATCCGAATATTCGCTTGATGTGGCACCAGCCAATCAATTTGCTCCGCCTTCAAATGGGCTTTCTCTAGGGCTTCGTGAGCAACTTGCTCCAATACTTTGACGGCTAATTTAAATACCGCCTGACCATCCATAGTCATAAATGGTGAGCCTTGTACTTGACCATTACTAGAGCGACCAGGAACACACAAAATGTCACGCTGACTGCCATCTGCATGCAATGCCGTAGATAAAATTCCAGGCTCATGGGAAGCTTCGAGCACCACAGCACCAGCACCGTCACCAAACAAGACACAAGTACCACGATCCTGAAAATCCAAAATACGAGAGAAGGTTTCAGCGCCAATCACTAATACTTTTTTGTAAGAGCCCGCCCGAATAAAGGCATCTGCAATTGCAAGTGCATAGGTAAAACCAGCACAAACTGCTTGAACATCAAAAGCAGCGCATGCGGTATGAGCGCCTAACTTATCTTGCACAACACAGGCCGTACTCGGAAAACCGCCCAAATGGTCTGGTGTAGAAGTGGCCAAAATAATCAGATCTAAATCTTCAGAAGTGATGGCGGCACTCTCTAATGCAGCTTGCGCAGCTTTCACCGCAAGATCGCTGGTTAATTCATGATCGGCAGCAAAGTGACGCGCAGCAATGCCGCTACGAGTTTTAATCCACTCATCACTGGTCTCTAATCCTGTTTTGGCAAGGCGCTCCACCAAGTCTTGGTTAGTCAGGCGCTGCTCGGGTAAATAGCTTCCTGTTCCTGCCACTCTCGCAAACATAGTCATTCTTTTGTCTCCACCACAAAGGCTTGAGCAATACGCTCAACCATGCGATTCTTAGCTGCCTCATAGGCGCGATCCAAAGCAAAACCAAAGGCAAAACGATCTGCAGAGCCATGACTCTTGATCACACAACCGCGCAACCCTAAAAGTACCGCACCGTTATAGCGACGATGATCAACGCGCTTACGAACCCTGAGCAATGGCACCATGGCACAAATCGCCATAAGCTTTGTCATCAGCGAGCGATTAAATTCTTCACGAATCATGCCGCTCATCATTTTGGCCAAGCCTTCGCTGGCTTTTAGCACTACATTGCCCACAAAACCATCGCACACAACGATGTCTGTTGTGCCCTTAAAAATATCATTACCTTCTACGTTGCCATAAAAGTTCAATTGGGTTTGGCGTAGCAACTCACTCGTTTGCTTGACTACCTCATTCCCCTTAATCACTTCTTCACCGATATTGAGTAAGCCGATAGAGGGATTTGCCTTGCCATCAACCACTTGCACCATCACATTGGCCATTTGGGCAAACTGAACCAAGTGCATTGGCTCGCAATCGGCATTAGCCCCAAGATCTAGCATGGTCGTGCCGCGCCCGAGCTCATTGGGAATCGCGGTTGCAATGGCAGGACGATCAACACCATCAAGTGTTTTCAGAATGTAACGAGAGATCGCCATCAGCGCGCCAGTATTGCCAGAAGAGATCACAGCATCTGCCTGGCCTTCTTTCACCTGCTCAATCGCAACGCGCATGGAAGAATCTTTTTTGCGACGCAAAGCGACCTCGATGGGATCATCCATCAAGACTACTTCGCTCGCGGGAATAATGTGAATGCGCTCCATCGGAACGCCGGGTAATTTATTTAAGGCTTGCTTGATTAAATCTGCATCGCCAACTAAAGCGACTTTTGCATCTAGGTGATTTTCTAGAAAATCGCAGGCGGCAGGAACCGTAACTACGACTCCATGATCTCCGCCCATGGCATCAATAGCTAGAGTAACGCTCATAAACTCATTGATTGCTGCAAGTGATTTATTAAGAAAAAAGCGGCTTTTTCTGGAGCCGCTTCTATCTATTTAGACTAAAAGAATTAGTCGTTTTTGGTTTTAACCACTTTACGACCACGATAGTAGCCGTTTGGTGAGATGTGGTGGCGCAGATGAGCCTCACCAGTTGTGGCTTCAACAGCCGTAGCAGGTGCGGTCAAAAAGTCGTGCGCACGGTGCATGCCACGTTTGGATGGTGATTTTTTATTTTGTTGAACGGCCATAATGAACTCCTAAGCAAGGCGACATTCTAACATGTAAATGCGTCTAAATGCTTGATTTTTCTGCATATGGCACTCAAAACAACAGGCAAACGCAGCCTCAGCTTATGAGTTTTTCTTCATATTTTTCAAGATGTTAAAGGGGTTTTCTCGCTCATCAGCCCCCTCATCTGCCTCATCAATCCCAAAAACTGAGGCATGTGGCTCACAAAACCCGTCTGGATGCTTTGGAATCAAGGGTAAAGACAGCAAAATCTCGTCCTCAATCGTTTCTAGGAGGTTGAAATGCTGGCTTGCCACCAGGGGCTCCTGCTCCTCATCCTCCATAGGGTAGTCATCCGCCTCCGCCTCAGTAGCCACAAAGATAAAGCGGCGCTTTTCAGCTAAATCGATGGCGCAGTCTTGCAGGCAACGCTGACAAATCAGGTGAATTCGGCCGTTTAAGTCCAAATCCAGAATTTGGTGGGGATCGCTAGCCGGAGAACCCTCAAAATAGGTCTGCATTTGCCAATCAAAGCCATCGCCGGCAATGACAGTGGAGGCCTCCTGCGCAAGTCTGGGCATTTCTGAAATCGCCAAAAATCCAGCCCCCTGATAAGACTGGGGGGCACAAAAATCAACCCTTTTCAAAGCACTAGGTTCCGAAGATAGCTGAACTTGAGGTAAAACTTGATTACGATTCATGGCATCAGTCTAAATCAAGGTCACTCTGAAAGTACATTCAGCAATGAGCATCTCCACCACCGCATCCCAAAACTCGCCACTCATCCTGGCCTCGACCTCGGTATACCGACGCGAATTATTGACACGTCTTCGCATTCCGTTTGACGTCGTTTCACCAAAGGTAGATGAAACCCCCTTTACTGGCGAGAGCTCTCTCGAATTAGCCCTGCGCCTTGCAAACGCAAAAGCTACGGCAGTTGCTAAAGAGCATCCTCAAGCTTGGGTGATCGGCTCTGACCAAGTTGCCGATTTATGTGGTGCGGCAATTGGTAAGCCCGGTAATTTCGAAAGAGCGATGGCGCAACTCCAACTGATGCGTGGTCAAACAGTGGCTTTTCATACAGCGCTGTGCTTGATGAAGGGCGATACACAAACTACTTTGAGCATTCCTACTGAAGTGACCTTTCGCAAACTGTCTGATGAGCTTTTGGAAAGCTATTTACTAGCAGAGGAGCCTTATGACTGCGCCGGTAGCGCAAAGTCAGAAGGCTTAGGCATTAGCCTACTTGAATCCATCAAGAGTGATGATCCCACTGCCCTTATAGGACTGCCGCTGATTGCGCTCACAGGTTTATTACGTGAAGCTGGTTTTGCAATCCCCGCAAGAAGCTAACAGATTAAGAGAACGGCAGAAATTTTCATGGCAAAACTCGGCACACTGTTTTTAGTTCCCAACACCCTAGGGGATGATGCGCGTAACGAACAACTGCCTTGGGTGTTACCAGCTGAAACGATTACACAAACCGCAAAACTCAAATACTGGATTGTGGAAGATGCAAAAACAGCACGTGCTTTATTAAAAGCTATTGATAGCGTTTCACCACTCAATTGCACTATTCAAGAAATGCAAATGGTTGAGTGGCGTGGCGCTGCGCGTAATGCAAAGTATGGTGATGCAGTAAAACCTGCAGATTTGCTCAAGCCATTGTTAGCTGGAAATGACATGGGCTTAATGTCTGAAGCAGGCGTGCCTGGTGTGGCGGATCCTGGAGCAGAATTGGTACTCGCAGCACACAAGCTGGGCGCTCAAGTAAAGCCTTTGGTGGGACCGAGCTCGATCTTGTTGGGCCTGATGGCAAGCGGCCTCAATGGTCAGCGCTTTGCTTTTCAGGGATATTTGCCGCATGACACCCATGATCGCAGCGCTAGACTCAAGCAGCTTGAAGTGGAATCCCGCAAACTCGAGCAAACCCAAGTATGGATTGAGACACCTTATCGCAATACCGCGATGCTGATGGCGTGTCTCCAGGCATTAGCACCACAAACATTGCTATGCATTGGCGTAGACCTTACCCTCAAATCTGAAATGATTTCCACTCTATCCATTGCAGAGTGGCGTAAGCGCTTTCCGAATGAGGCTGCTTGTGGCCCATTACAAAATAGGCCAACAGTATTTCTACTGCTGGCCTAAAAGATGTGCTGTTGAAGTATTTACTTCAGATCTGGTGTCTTTACTAAAGCTTTACCAGCAGCAGCTCCAGCCTCAGCACCAAAACGCTTCGCGACGCGTTCAGCAAAGTTTTCTTTCATGGTGTAGTCAAGGACATCAGGGGCTTTAAAGATGTCCCGCGCCACTGAATCAACTGTACCGTAACCATCTACTAGACCAAGCTTAACGGCTTGCTCGCCATTCCAAATCCGACCTGAAAATAAATCTGGTGTTTCTTTCAAGCGCGTACCACGACCTTCTTTCACCACCTGAATAAATTGCTGATGAATTTCATCAATCATGGTCTTGACCATTTCCACTTGCTTGGGATCTTCTTTGCTAAATGGATCCATCATGCCCTTGTTAGAGCCTGCAGTAATCATGCGCCGCGTCACGCCCAATTTATCCATCAAGCCAGTGAAGCCAAAGCCTTCCATGATTACACCGATTGAACCGACTAAGGAGGCTTTATCTACCAAGATCTGATCGCCCGCAACTGCAACGTAGTAACCACCCGATGCACAAATATCTTCAACCACCACATACAAGGGCTTATTTGGATAGAGCTTGCGCAAGCGATGAATCTCATCATTAATCATCCCCGCTTGAACTGGTGAGCCGCCTGGACTATTGATGCGTAGTATCACTCCAGCACTATGCTCATTCTCAAATGCAGCTACCAGCGCAGAATTAATATCCATTGCATTGGCCATCGAGCTTGAAGAGATTTCACCCTCCATAGTCACCATCGCCGTGTGCTTCTCGACAGCCATACCGCGACCCGGAAGATGGAAATCAAACACAGCCAAAATCACACCCACAAAGACCAACAGGGTCAATACTCGGAGAACCGCTCTCCAGCGGCGTGCCTTGCGTGTCTCTTTGAGATTCTCCAATAAGAGATGTTCAAGCGCTTGTCGCTCCCAATTAGGGTTTGGATTATTTTCCATTTTTGCTTCCTCAGTCTGACTAATTAAGATATCAATTCGTTATAAATTTTCTTTAAGCCATTGTGATAGCTGTGCGACATCATCAACATGTGCCAATGACTTTGAAGTCTTCAGGGTATCGAGTGGATGTGCGCCGTAAGTCACTGCAATCGCATCCACCCCCGCATTCGAAGCCATATCCAAATCATGCGTGGTATCACCAATCATTAACATGCGACGTGTAGGCACTTGAGTGGCATCAGACAACTCAAGCAACATCCCGGGATGCGGTTTTGAAAAGGATTCATCAGCAGTGCGGGTTTCATGAAAAAGATGCCCAATTTGGTGATGCTTAAGCGAGCGATCTAAGCCTACTCTGGATTTACCAGTGGCAACGCCTAAAAGGTATTTATCGGCACGCAAGTTTTCCAATAGCTCACGAATGCCCACAAATAAATCCAGCTCATGATCTTTAGCCAAGTAGTGATAACGAAAGCGGTCAGTCAACTTTGGAAAATGTACTGGCTCGATCCAGGGCACTGCTCTGCGCAGGGAATCCTGAATCCCCAAACCAATCACTGAACTTGCGAGAGCGTCATCCGGCTCTTTAAAACCCAAGTCACGACAAGCTTGCTGAATGCATTGCACGATCGTGGGGGTTGAGTCCATGATGGTTCCATCCCAATCCCACACAATCAGGTCATAACGTCGATTTGAGGTATCTACTTGCATTATTTTGGGTTCGAATGATTCACTGTATTAATCAATTATGACAACTCAAATTTCTTCATCATGACTGCAAACTCCGCGGGGAGCGGTGATTCAATGCGCATTTTTTCACCGGTACGCGGATGGGTAAAGCCTGCCAAGTGCGCATGTAGATAAAGTCGTTTGGATTTAATCAATTTATCTTGCTCTTCAAAGCCATATTTATCATCGCCCAAAATGGCATGGCCTAGCTTTTGCAAGTGCACCCGAATTTGATGGGTACGCCCCGTTTTAAGCTGCGCTTCAGCCAACGTCATTGCCATCTCATCATGCTTGAAGACTTTTGTAACTCGCAAAGCAGTATGACTGGGAAGCCCCTCAGGATCGACTCGCACGCGGCGTTCGCCATTAGCTAATAAATATTTATGCAATGGGTATTTGAGTTGCATGCTCTGAGTACCCTGCACAATTTCTCCATGGGCCAGCAAGTAATAGCGTTTATCAGTTTGTCCCTCACGGATTTGGCGATGCAGCTCTACTAAAGCGCTACGCTTCTTTGCCAGCAGCAACACTCCGGAAGTATCTCTATCTAGACGGTGGACCAATTCCAAAAACTTCAGCTCTGGGCGGGTGATGCGTAAGGTCTCAATCACGCCCAAAGCAATTCCAGATCCTCCATGCACCGCCAATCCAGGAGGTTTATCTACAATCAAAAGGGCCTCATCCTCAAACAGGATCGGCATTTTGTCTGAGTAACCATGAGCTCGGGATTTGGTTTGAGCAGAGTTCACTGCGGCCATTTGGGCCGGCTCGGCGATTCTGACGGGGGGCACTCGCACTACGTCCCCCTCCACCAGGCGAGTCGTTGGCTCGGCACGTTTTTTGTTTACCCGTACCTCACCGGAGCGAATAATCCGATAAACGTGGCTTTTGGGGACCCCTTTGGCCCAGCGCAGCAAATAATTATCTAAACGCTGACCAGCCTCCTCCGGTCCAATAGTCTGCAGATGAACTGCTGCTGGGGCAGAATTTGGGGTGGGTTTTGGCTTACTTAATGGCTCTGGTTTCATGATTTATCTCTCTTGCCCCCTCAACAGAGGACGACAAGGGACTCAACAATACCCCATTGTCATTCAACTTGTGCCGTATAATCAACGCTCTAGCCAATTTATTGGCTTGATCCCAGCCTGAAGTCAGGCTTGAATCGTGGAGCTTGGAGTCGCCCTTTAAAAGACTCCCGGGGTTGCCCCTCCCCCGTTGTAATGAGGCGCAGGGTTGGTGTGCCGTATGCCGCGACCCGCGATTAGAAGACAGTTTTCAGGCGCGCGCCTGCATTGATGACCTAAAGGAGGTCTCTGCGGCGATCGTCAAGTGTGGCACCGAATTAACCAACCGTTAACTTGGTGAGCTGGGTAAAAGATGCCCAGATTGGCTTGATCCACACTCCTATACCGCCTTAGGCTCAGTCCTCAGCGGCATTGAACTTGTCCCCTAACGCAGCGCGCATCGACAGCCTCCCCCATAGGAGAGTGTTATGAAACGCATGTTGTTTAATGCAACTCAACAAGAAGAGTTGCGAGTTGCCATCGTTGATGGTCAAAAACTCATTGATATCGATATCGAAGCTGCCGGTCGTGAACAACGCAAAGGCAATATTTACAAAGGTGTTATTACCCGCATTGAACCGTCCCTGGAGGCGTGCTTTGTCAACTACGGTGAAGAGCGTCATGGCTTCTTACCATTTAAAGAAGTTGCTAGAGCCTATTTCAAAGAGGGTATCGACGTCCGCAATGCTTCCATTAAGGATGCCCTGCGCGAAGGTCAAGAAATCATTGTTCAGGTAGAAAAAGAAGAGCGTGGCCAAAAAGGTGCTGCCCTCACCTCTTTTATCTCTCTGGCTGGTCGTTATTTGGTATTAATGCCAAACAATCCACGTGGAGGCGGTGTATCCCGTCGCATTGAAGGCGAAGACCGTCAAGAACTGCGTGAAGCGATGTCTCAATTAGAAGTACCAGATGGCATGAGCATCATTGCTCGTACCGCTGGTATTGGTCGCGATGCTACGGAATTGCAGTGGGACTTAAGTTATCTCATGCAGCTGTGGAAGGCGATTGATGAAGCCGCTAAAGGCAACTCTGCGCCATTATTGATTTACCTCGAATCTAGCTTAGTGATTCGTGCAATCCGCGATTACTTCCAGCCTGATATCGGCGAGATTCTCATCGATACCGATGACATCTATGAACAAGCTGCGGCATTTATGTCGGTGGTGATGCCAGACAATTTGCCACGTGTAAAGCGCTATCACGACGATGTGCCTTTGTTCTCGCGCTTCCAAATTGAACACCAAATTGAAACCGCGTATTCACGCACAGTGCCATTGCCATCTGGCGGCGCTATCGTGATCGACCACACTGAAGCCTTGGTTTCTGTGGACGTGAACTCTGCCCGTGCGACCCGTGGTTCTGACATTGAAGAAACTGCGACGCGTACCAACTTAGAAGCTGCCGATGAAATCGCTCGTCAAGCACGTTTACGTGACTTGGGTGGTTTGATCGTGATTGACTTCATTGATATGGAATCGAGCAAGGCTCAGAAAGATGTTGAGAACCGCTTACGCGATGCTCTGCGCCATGATCGTGCCCGCGTTCAAATGGGTAAGATCTCCAAGTTTGGCTTGATGGAAATGTCACGCCAACGTTTGCGCCCTGCCCTTTCTGAAGGTAGTCACGTCACTTGCCCGCGTTGTAACGGCACAGGTCATATCCGTGATACCGAATCATCTGCATTGCAAGTTCTGCGCATTATTCAAGAAGAAGCGATGAAGGAAAACACAGCAGCGATTCATACACAGGTACCGGTCGAAGTGGCTGCGTTCCTCTTGAATGAAAAACGTGCTGAAGTCATCAAGATTGAGACGCGCTTCAAAGTGAACGTCTTGATGGTTCCAAACAAGCATTTAGAAACGCCACATTACAAGTTAGAGCGTTTGCGTCATGACGATCCACGTCTAGATGACCAAAAAGCTAGCTACGTGATGGCTGAAGAAGCTGCTCGCGAATTGGAAACCGACACCACAGTAAGCCGCAAAGATGCTGATGTGAAGGCACGCCCTGAGGCTGCAGTTAAGGGCATCACTCCTACTCAACCTGCACCAATGAGTCAACCGCGTCCAGCCCGCACCGAAAAAGTTCAAGCTGAAAGCTCTGGTGGTTTATTTGGATTTATCAAAAAACTATTCTCATCGACACCAGTAGTCGAAGAGAAGCCAGCGCCAAGCAATACACGTGGACGCAATCAAAGTCGCAACGGCAATGGTGGTGATCGCAATCGTGGTCGCAATCGTCGTGGTGAGCGTAATGATCGCAACGGCGAGCGTACAGAGCGTCCGGCGGCAAATGCTGCTGAAGGTGCTAGCGAAGGCAGCACCAATCGCAACGGCAATCGTAATAACCGCAATCGCAATAACCAAAACGGTCCAAAACCAGAACGTCAAGAAAATGCAGCGGCAGTAACATCTGCAAGCGAAGCAGCTCCTGGCAATGAGGCAACACCGACTGTTGAGGGCGAAGAGCGTCGTGGTCGTGGTCGCAACCGTCGTGGTCGTGGTCGCAACCGAAATGATCGCGGTGAGCGCACTGAGAATGGTGATGCATCTTCATCTGTAGCAGCATCTGCTAGCCCGTTTGCTGGCCCTCCTGTTGGTATGGCTGGTGCATCTGCATCAATGCCAATTCAGAATATTGTGAGCAGTTTTTCAAATACAAAACCAGCAGCTGAAAAAACTGAAAGACAAGGTCGAGGACCACGTGCTCCACGTCAATCAAATCGTCCAGCTCAAAGCTCTGCTGCAGCACCAACGCAAACTGCAGCACCCGTTGCTGTAGTAGCTGCTGCCGCCAAGGTTGAAGTGATTGCTAAACCAGCTCCAGAACTTCCGAAGGTTGCCTTCCAAGCGCTAGAAGAAACGCCTTTACATAATGTTGTGCAATCTGCCGGCATGATTTGGGTTGCCACCGATGCCTCCAAGCATGCGGAAGCACAAAATCAGATTCAGCCTGAGTCAATCAACTTAGGTAGAACACCAAAGCCTGCAGCTGCCCGTCCTGAAGGTCCAATGGTTTTAGTTGAAACCGGCGGTCAAGAAAAAACGGTTTAAGGCCTTACAGCTTTTTCTCCAGACCGCCTTTTATCCCAAAAGGATATTGGGCGGTTTGGCAGAAACCCCGTTTCACAGCCATAATTGAGATCATGGTTGAAAAAGTTAACCCCAAAGTAATTCCCATTCGTATTGATGAAGGCAAAGGCCTTACGCCGTCTGTTGGCGCACAACTGCTTGCGCCTCACGGCCAGACTTTGGATAAGCGCGGTCGCACTTTACATGACCTACGCATTTCTGTAACCGATCGTTGTAACTTCCGCTGCACTTATTGCATGCCTAAAGAAGTGTTTGATCACAATTACCCCTATCTCGCCCATCAAGAATTACTTAGCTTTGAAGAAATCACCCGCCTAGCTACTATCTTTTCCACGCTAGGTGTTGAGAAGATTCGCTTAACTGGTGGCGAACCATTGCTGCGTAAGAATTTAGAGGTGCTGATTGAGATGCTAGCGAAATTGAGTACGCCTCAAGGCGTGCCACTCGATCTCACTCTCACCACCAATGGCAGCATTCTGCGCAAAAAAGCGGCTGCTTTAAAAGCGGCAGGCTTGCAAAGACTCACAGTCAGCTTAGACGGCCTAGATGATGCTGTCTTTAGAAAAATGAATGATGTTGACTTTCCAGTAGCTGATGTACTGGATGGCATTGCTGCAGCACAAGAGGTCGGCTTTGAAAATATCAAGGTCAACATGGTCGTGAAAAAAGGAACGAACGATCATGAGATTGTTGCGATGGCTAAGCACTTCAAGGGTAGCGGCGTGATTCTGCGCTTTATTGAATTTATGGACGTGGGCAGCTCTAATGGCTGGAATATGGCAGAGGTATTACCTTCAAAAGAAGTTATTGCCAAAATCCATGCAGTATTCCCGCTGGAACCTATTGATGCGAATTACTCTGGTGAAGTTGCCCAGCGCTGGCGCTATGTGGATGGCTCTGGTGAAATTGGCGTGATCTCGAGCGTGACCCAAACCTTCTGCCATGAGTGCTCCCGTGCGCGTATCTCAACGGATGGGCAAATGTATCTCTGTCTATTTGCTAATGAAGGCTTTGATTTCAAAACCATGTTGCGGTCTGGTAAAAGTGATTTAGAGATTGCCAACGCGATCATGAATACCTGGTCAGTACGCGATGATCATTACTCTGAGATTCGGGGCTCCCATACTGCTAACTTATCGACAGGTAGTCGCAAGGTCGAAATGTCTTATATCGGTGGTTGATGATTTCAGCTGAACACATTACTGGACTCATCTTGGCTGGCGGACGTGCGCAGCGTATGGGCGGTATTGATAAAGGGCTTATCCCCTTTCATAACAAGCCACTGATTGATTCGACGATTACGCGCCTCAAGAAACAAGTTGGCGCCATACTAATTAATGCCAACCGCAACGTGACAAAATATGCTGCTTATGGCTACCCCGTCATCATGGATGAGACCCCCGACTTTTCTGGCCCACTGGCCGGATTTTCGGCCGGTCTAAGCGCCTGCAAGACCCAATATTTATTGAGTGCCCCGTGCGATTCACCCATGCTACCCCTTGATTTGGCTTCTCGGATGGCTAACGAACTGGAACAAGGTAACTATCAGCTCGTTTACGCCTCAAGCAAAGAAGCTGATGGGAAGGTGTGGGCACAACCTGTGTTTTGTTTGATGCGCGCCAACTTGCATGAATCTTTAGAAATCTTTTTACAAAAAGGTGATCTCAAGATTGATCGTTGGTTCAAAGAGCTGCGCAGTGGCACTGTTGTATTTGAGGAAGCTCATGCATTTGCAAATGTCAACACCCCCGAGGAACTCAAAGCTTTAGAGGAAGTCTCCTTATGAAGCACTCGCCTAACAACCCTATTCTTCTGACTTCATCACTACATGTCGATGAGGCACGCGCAGCCATTGCTCAGTTAGTCAAAGAACTCTTAAATGAATCTCAAGCGATTTCAGATCCTGCAGATATTGAAATCATTGCATTAGATCAAGCGATCAATCGCATTTTGGCAGAAGATCTACTATCTCCAATCGATGTTCCTGCAGCAGATAACTCTGCTATGGATGGCTTTGCATTTGATGGCAAATGTCTTGATACCAAAACTCCTGAGATCGCACTGCAGATTGTTGGCACCGCCTTTGCTGGCAAGCCTTATGAGGGCAGCCTCAAGACCGGTGAGTGCCTGAAGATCATGACTGGTGCAGTCATGCCAGCAAATTGTGACACGGTTATTCCACAAGAATTGACTACTGAGATGACTGAGACTCGGATTACCTTTCAACAAGCTCAGTTAAAACGTGGAGATAATCGTCGCCTCCGTGGTGAAGATTTGCAAACTGGCAAACCTGCTATCTCTGCTGGTCGCTTATTGCGTCCTTCGGATTTGGGTTTAGCGGCCTCACTCGGTATTGCCACCTTAAAAGTAAGGCGTAAACTCAAGGTAGCCATTCTGTCTTCTGGAAATGAATTGCGCACCCTTGGTGAATCATTGGATATAGGCAGCATCTATGACAGTAACCGTTATAGCCTGACAGGTTTACTCAATCGCCTCAATCTTGAAATCATTGACTGCGGCATTGTTCGTGACGATCCCAGCGCCCTTAAGAATGCTTTCTGTGAGGCGGCGGCAAAAGCAGATGTCTTGATTTCTTCGGGTGGCGTTTCAGTTGGTGAGGCGGATTTCACCAAACAAATCATGCAAGAGTTAGGGGATGTTGGCTTCTGGAAAATTGCCATGCGACCTGGCCGTCCGATGGCGTTTGGCATTCTGAAGGCCCTTGCTGGCAAATCCCCTGCGCGCAAAACCCTATTCTTCGGCTTACCTGGTAATCCTGTTGCAGTAATGGTGACCTTTTACCAATTTGTCAGGTCAGCCCTTCTCCAACTCAATGGGGCAAGCCATACAGATGTGCCGATGACTCAAGCAATCTGCACAGAAGCAATTCGCAAAAAACCGGGTCGTACCGAGTTTCAGCGGGCCATTCTCAGTCGTGGCGAGGATGGTAAGCCAACAGTTCGACTCACTGGCAGCCAAGGCGCAGGGATTTTACGCTCCATGAGTGAGGCGAATTGCTTTGTCATCCTCGCTCACGACCAAGGAAATGTTGGTGCTGGTGAGTGGGTAGATGTGGCGCTTTTTGAAGGACTGCTTTAAGATTGCGTCATCATGAAACTTACCAAAAAAGAACTCGTCTTTCTAGATCCAATGCACACAGCTAAAACACTCGTTTTGGTTTACCTGTGCTTCTCAGTACCCATCGTCTTACTAGCGCTCTTTGTTGCCTTCATTCGTGATGGAGCGATTCCAGGATTTACAGTACTCTCAGCTCTCATCCTCAATGCTTTATTAGGGTTTGGTTTGCTGTGGATTGCTTGCAAAGTCTACAACTGGGTCGCAGGAAAATTCGGCGGTATTGAATTGGCCATGCGCGAACTTCCTGAAGAAATCGAAGCTGAATAATTTCAGCTAGATTTAACTACGCTTTAAATACTTCAGTATTAATTAAGCTTGGTGGCTTTTTGCCATCAATCGCTTGTCGCAAATTCTCAATAGCTAAATCGACCATCGCCCTGCGGGTCTTCTCTGTTGAGCTTGCAATATGAGGGGCTAAGACCACATTACTTAATTTCAGCAACTCCGGATGAACGGTAGGCTCACCTTCAAATACATCTAGTCCAGCTGCAAAAATCACTTTATCTTTGAGAGCTTGAGCTAAAGCCAAGTCATCCACGATACCTCCCCGCGCAATGTTTATCAGGGTTGCAGTTGGTTTCATCAATGCAATCTCTTTAGCAGCAATGGTGTGATGATTCTCTGGGGTATAGGGTAAAACCAAGACCACATGATCTGCGGTGCGGAGTAATTCTTCTTTAGATACATACTTTGCAGCACAGGCTTTTTCATCGGCTTCGGAGAGACGACTCCGATTGTGATAAATCACATTCATCCCAAAACCTAAGGCACGTTTTGCAATGCCCTGCCCAATACGACCCATTCCAATAATGCCGATGGTGCTGTGATGAATATCCATTCCAAGTGGGTTGCTGACGATGGACCACTTTTTCCATTCGCCTGCTCTAACCCAATGCTCAGACTCAGTAATCCGTCTGGCAGTGGCCATCAATAAAGCAAAACCAAAATCTGCTGTTGTATCAGTAAGTACATCAGGAGTGTTAGTTGCCATGACACCAGCAGCAGTCATCGCAGGTACATCAAAATTGTTATAACCCACTGAGATATTGGCTACCACCTTCAGATCTTTTGCTTGCGATAAGGCATTTGCATCGATGCGCTCGCTACCAGCCACCAATGCCCCTACAACCTTAGCAAGCTCTGCTTGGAGCTCGGTAGGGGTAAAAACCTGATCCGCTTGGTTGGATCGAACCTCAAAGGACTCTTCGAGCTTGGCCAAAGCCTCGGGGAATATTGCCCTAGCAACGAGGATTTTAGGTTTTGTTTGGGATTTTGACGGTGTATTCATAGGAGGAACTTTACCTGAAGTAAATTGACCCTTTTGCCTGAAAAATAGGCTATTTCGGCTAAAATTGATCTTTTAAAACTGGCTAACCCCTTTTTTGGGCTCTTGAAATAAAACTACCATGACTTACGTTGTTACCGAATCTTGCATCCGCTGCAAATATACCGACTGTGTTGATGTTTGCCCAGTTGACTGCTTTCGTGAAGGCCCCAATTTTCTCGTAATCGATCCGGATGAGTGCATTGACTGCGCCGTTTGCGTTCCCGAGTGCCCTGTTAATGCCATTTATGCAGAAGATGATGTTCCCGGTGATCAACAAGCTTTTATCAAACTGAATGCTGAACTCTCTCCATCTTGGACTTCAATTACGAAGTCTA
The DNA here is from genome assembly GCF_018881885.1 of Polynucleobacter sp. MWH-Creno-3A4. Lineage (NCBI taxonomy): Bacteria > Pseudomonadati > Pseudomonadota > Betaproteobacteria > Burkholderiales > Burkholderiaceae > Polynucleobacter > Polynucleobacter sp. MWH-Creno-3A4. The sequence goes on along the minus strand of NZ_JACXSA010000001.1, from coordinate 1,065,725 downwards.
AAGCCGCACTGCCTGATGCGGATGAGTGGAAAGATGTTAAAAATAAACTCGATCAACTCGTAAAGTAATTTTCGAGACTTTGTGTTGAGCTCACCCACTCACACCGATGCCGTCATTATTGGCGCAGGGCCAGTGGGTCTTTTTCAAGTTTTCGAACTAGGCCTTCTAGAAATCAAAGCCCATGTCATTGATTCATTACCTGAAGCAGGTGGTCAATGCATTGAGTTATATCCCGATAAACCCATTTACGATATTCCAGCAATTCCGGTCTGCACAGGTCGCGAACTGACCCAAAACCTTCTCAAACAAATCGAACCCTTTGGCGCCCAGTTTCATTTGGGGCAAGAGGTTACGCGGCTCGAGCAACAAGCGGATGGCCGCTTTCTGATCAGCACCTCAAAAGAAGAGCACTTCCTCAGTAAAACAGTATTTATCGCTGCAGGGGTTGGTGCTTTTCAGCCCCGCACGTTGAACCTAGAAGGTATTGAAGCATTTGCTGGCAAGCAGCTCTTCTATCACGTCAAACACCCTGAACAATTTCATGGCAAGCGGATAGTCATTTGTGGTGGTGGCGATGCAGCGCTAGATTGGGCACTCTATTTTGTTGATAAAGCGGCGAGTGTGACTTTGATTCACCGACGCGATGACTTCAAAGCAGCTCCTGCATCGATTGCGAAGATGCGTGAGCTCTGCGCTAATCAACGGATGCAATTACTGATTGGGCAAATTACAGAATATGCAGTTGCAGGTGATCGTATTGAGAGTGTTGTTGTCAGAAATATTGACGGTGCCGATCAAAGCATCCCGGTAGATGATCTTCTCATCTTTTTTGGCCTCTCCCCAAAACTCGGGCCTATCGCAGACTGGGGTCTGGATATTGATCGCAAACAAGTGCTTGTTGATACGGGGAAGTTTCAAACCAGTATTCCTGGAATTTATGCCGTGGGTGATATCAATGTTTACCCGGGCAAGAAAAAACTCATCTTGTCAGGCTTTCATGAGGCAGCATTGGCAGCCTTTGCTGCGGCCGCCTACCTCGACCCGGAGAACCCCATCCAGCTCCAGTACACCACCACATCGCCTAAGCTTCATCGGATGCTTGGGGTAAGCCCCGCCACATTCGAGTAAGCTATCTCTTCATTACCCATTTTTCGCCAATATACCTATGCGCCAATATCACGATCTCATGAAGGAAGTCCTTGCCAAGGGCGTTCAAAAGTCCGATAGGACAGGTACAGGAACGATCTCTGTGTTTGGGCACCAGATGCGCTTTAATCTGGCTGATGGCTTTCCCATGGTTACCACGAAGAAGCTACATCTCAAGTCCATCATTTATGAATTACTCTGGTTTCTCAAAGGCAGCACTAACAATAACTGGCTTAAAGAGCGTGGCGTCTCTATTTGGAATGAATGGGCAGCGCCAGATGGTGAACTAGGTCCAATTTATGGATATCAGTGGCGCTCTTGGCCAGCACCCAATGGCAAGCACATTGATCAAATTGCTGAAGTAGTTGAAACCATCAAGAAAAACCCAGACTCACGACGCATTATCGTTTCTGCTTGGAACGTAGCCGATATTCCGCAGATGGCCCTGGCTCCTTGTCATGCTTTCTTCCAGTTCTACGTAGCTGATGGCAAGCTCTCTTGTCAGCTCTATCAACGCAGCGCAGATATTTTCTTAGGCGTGCCATTTAATATTGCTAGCTACGCGCTACTAACGCACATGATGGCTCAGCAATGCAATCTAGAAGTAGGCGACTTTATTTGGACTGGTGGCGATTGCCATTTATATAGCAATCATTTAGAGCAAGTTGATCTGCAGCTCTCACGGGATTTCTTGCCATTGCCTAAACTCAATATCTTGCGCAAGCCAGACTCTATCTTCGACTATGAGTTTGAAGATTTTGAAATTACCGGCTATGAGTCACATCCCCATATTAAAGCTCCCGTAGCTATTTAAGACTTTCAGAAAGTAATTGATGACCCAGCCTGCTATTTCCATGATCGTGGCCCGCTCTCGCAATCACGTCATTGGTCGTGACAATCAAATGCCTTGGAAGATCTCTGCAGATTTGCAGTTTTTCAAACGCGTGACCATGGGCTATCCAGTCATCATGGGTCGCAAGACCTGGGAGTCCATTGGTCGCCCATTGCCTGGTCGCCGCAATATCGTAGTTAGCAGAAATCCCAACTTTCAACTGAATGGTGCTGAGTTAGCGGGCTCTCTAGATGAAGCTCTCCAGCTCCTGAGCGATTCACCGCGGGTATTTGTGATTGGCGGGGAGCAACTGTTTACACAAGCTTTTCCTATAGCCGACACACTCTACCTGACAGAAATTAATATGGATGTAGATGGCGGCGATACTTTCTTTGAAGTCCCTGACCCCGCTTCATGGCAAGAGATGGAGCGCACTCCGGGATCAGAAGGCGACATTACCTTCAGCTTTATCACTCTGAAGCGCAAATAAAAAAGGGCTCCAAGGAGCCCTTTTTTCATGCCTGAGATTGCCTTTACTGAACTACGATCTTAGAGTCTTTGGCGAGCTGAGATAAGAAATCCATTTGCTTTCTTTGTGCCATACCATTCCGAATGGCCGCTTTAGCTTGCTCAAAAGAAGGTGGCTTACTAGATTTTTTATCTTCAAGCTTAATCAAATACCAACCTTGTTGCATTTGAATGGGGGACTGAGAAACTTGGCCCTTACCCAGGTTTACTAAGACTGCAGCAATTTGCGGAGAAACTTGTCCAGCCTGAACCCAGCCGATCGCTCCGCCCTGCACCTTATTGGGTGCCAGAGACACACTTCTAGCAACTTTATCAAAAGGCTCGCCCTTTTTAATTCGGTTTAAGGCGGCTTGTGCATCAGCTTCTGTGGCTACAGCAATATCACTTACCTTATATTCCACCAACATACCTTGTGGACCTAGCGATGCGATCTCCTTGTTGTACTCAGCCTGAACGTCGGCATCAGTAATGGGATTTTTTGCCATAAAAGTGGATAGCTCAAGATCAGCCAAATAGTTTTGACGAATTAACATCAACTGTGTATTTGCTCTTTCAGAATCTGCAAGACCATCTTTCTCAGCGCGCTGAGAAAGTAGTAAGACTTCAATATATTTCTGGACTACAGCTTGACGCAACTCGGGCGAATCTTTCTGACCCTGAGAGAGCGCCATCTTGATTCCCTGCTCAACCATATCATTGGTGATGATCATGCCATTCACAGAAGCGGCCGCATTAATTGGAAGACCGCTTTGTTGAGCGTATGCGCCACCCATCACCGCACTAGATAAAAGACTGGCAATCAATAGTGAGCGAAGCTGAGATTTAAACAAGGAGTTAACGGTATTCATTGAGCTTAATCTTTCTATCTTTCTAAAAAAGTGTCTCAATGTTAACAGTAGCGTATAGCTAAAACCGATAAATAGGCTCGCTGGGCGTATAGGGATCAGCTGATTGGGTTTCAGTGGCTTCAGCCTCTTCCTCGCCCTCAGGTTGACTATAGTATTTTGAATCTCCAGGAGCTTGTTTGGCTTGAACCCTGTCTTGCGGCGGAGTATTTACCGGACCAAAAGGGCCCTCAGTCAAAGAGATAGGTTGATTATTAAATTCCCTTAATTGCTCAGGCGTATATGGCGAATAAGTAATAGACCCCGGTGGTGGTCCACTTTGGGCGGCCAAGGCTAAGCTCAGCAAGCCTAAGTAAGCTGCAAGTATTAATTTAATGTTCATTGACCGATTGTAGGTGAGATAGCGTCTATTTGAATGAATTACGAATAACCCCTAGATGCTCTCGCACCCAAGGCAACCGACACAATAACAATACAAAAATGACTGCGGCATAAATAGAGACGGTCTGCAAATCATTCTTGCCCGCCTTATGCCACCAATAGTGAATGATCGCTGTACAGGCAATCACATATACCAGTCGATGCAAGACGCTCCAGCGCCTTCCCAAAGCACGGACAGAAAAATGGTTCGAAGTGATTGCTAAAGGAGTGAGCAAAACAAAGCTAGCAAAGCCCATAGTGATAAAAGGACGTTTGAGAACATCAGCCCACATCGTTTGCAGATCCAGATTTTGGTCAAGCCAAAACCAAATCAGAAAATGCAAGCTTGCGTAGAAGAAACAAAAGAGGCCCAGCATACGGCGCATCTTGATGAAGTTAGCCTGGCCTGTCAGTAAACGTAAGGGTGTCATTGCCAAGGTAATACAGAGAAAGACTAGAGTCCAAGTACCGGTAGAGCGGGTGGCAAATTCAATAGGATTTGCCCCTAAGTCATCCTGAAGACCTAGCCATACTAAGCGCCCCAATGGCAGTAAAGAAAGGATAAATAAGAGAGGCTTGAAATACTTCATAGATGAATATTAAACGAGCCCTAGATCCCAAGGTAATGCTGTCAAATCTTGAATTAATTTGCTATGCTGAGGTCTCAATTAAGGATAAACATGACCGACATCGACCAAAACCAAACTGATGAAGATTTTGACTATGGCTGCGAATGCGCAATGGCTTTGTTGAATGAACCCACCGAAGATCGTCTCAATGACTTAATTGATGATCTGGATGAAGATGGCATGATCTCCACTGAAGTAGTCTACGGCTTGCTTGCCACGATACTGATGAGCCTAAATGAAGAAGATCATGAGGGTGAAGAGCATTAACCTTTAGACTCTTGCGCAAGTACTTGCGCAGCAAATGTATTCATGGCCTGTGCCATCTGAATATCTAGCGTTGTCAATCCCTGGTGTGAGTGCGTAGTGAGTTCTACGCTCACCTTATTCCAAGAATTCGACCAATCGGGATGGTGATTAATCTTCTCGGCATACTGAGCGCTCAAGCTCATAAATTCAAATGCTTGCTTGAAATTAGAGAAGGTCAATTCTCTACAAAGCTTTTTTCCAGAGTTATCCAGTACCCATGACGGAGTACTTCTTTGGAAGTCGAAACCTTGTGGCAATGGGGATGGCTTCATTTAGGAACTCACACTTTGTGATAGTTGTTTCAAATCATCAGGATACAGCCAGCGCCATTCACCTTCAAGCAGCTCCGTAGGCATGACATAGGCGCCAATTTGAACCCGGTGTAGTTTGGCCACATGATTACCAACTGCAGCCATCATGCGCTTCACTTGGTGATAACGCCCTTCCACAATCGTCATTGCCAGAACATTTTCAGAAATCTGCCGACAAGCGGTAGCAAAGCAGGGTTTTGGATCATCATCCAAAACTACTCCGCTCAATAGATGCTCAATTTGACTCGGCGTGATGGGATCAGGTGTCGTGATCTCATAGACCTTCCCAATATTTTTCTTTGGGGTCGTCATCTGATGAATGAACTGGCCATCATCGGAGATTAATAACAAGCCTGTGGTGTCAAAATCTAAACGGCCCACACATTGCAAACCCCGCTCTACAAATGGCGCTGGCAGGAGGCTATAAACGCTAGGGTGATGGGTGGTTTTATGTGAGCACTCATAATTGGGCGGCTTATTAAAGGCAATATAGGCCTTCTCGTGGTACTCCCAATCTTGACCTGCCACATTTAAAACCAACCCTTCGGTCGCAATACGTTCCTCGGGATCTTCTGCTAACACCCCATTTACTTTCACCAAGTCTGCAAACACCAGATCACTACAGTAGCGACGCGTTCCAAAGCCTTGGCTAAAAAGAATCTTTTCGAGGGAAATGGGTTTTGCCATATGCTAAACAGAATACTATAGAGACTGCATTTTAGACTTCTGGGCAGCTGAAAGCCCAATTGATTATGATTGCATTATTGCCCTTAAAGAGCCCTTGATTGTCTTTATTCACTATGCTTTCTGATCCAAAACCCCGCAACCCACTCCATACTCGCACAGTCACGTTTCAAGGCTACGCCAGAGAAGATGGTCTATGGGATATTGAGGGTCATCTCGTGGATATCAAATCTCATCCCTTTGTTACTGGCTCCAAAACTTGGGAACCCGGTCAAGCGATTCACGATATGTGGATACGCATCACGGTGGATGATCACCTTACTATTCAAGATATTGAAGTAGCGATGGATAGCCATCCCCATCCAGAATGTCCTGAAGTCATTCCACCAATGGATGGATTGATTGGCGCGCGCATTGGCAAAGGTTGGCGCAAAACCATTGAAACGCACTTAGGTGGAACCAAAGGTTGCACCCATTTGCGCGAACTTCTCAACAATATGGCTACAGCTGCCTATCAGTCGATTCCTGGTGCGCTGTTTGATGACGATGAGAGTAAGCCGCCCCTCTATTTAGGAACCTGTAAGTCTTGGGATTTTGATGGCCCAGTAGTGATGCGCGTCTATCCCCAGTTTTATCAGTGGAAGAAGTAAATCACTACCTAGAAGTCACCGCGATGCACATTAAAGGCATTAAAAGCCTGTTGAACTGGCATCACCTCTAGAACATTAATGTTCATATGACTAGGCAAGGTCGCAGACCAGTAAATGGTTTCAGCAACATCGTCAGCACTTAAGGCTTTCACTCCGGTATAGACCTTCTCCGCCTTGTCATCATCACCTTTAAAGCGCACATTCGAAAATTCTGTACCAGCACACATCCCTGGCTCTATACAGGTGACACGCACTGGAGTACCGATCAGATCAGCCCGCAGGTTAAGGCTAAATTGTTTGACAAATGCTTTAGTGCCGCCATACACATTCCCACCCGGATAAGGATAGTTTGCAGCTACCGATCCTAAGTTAATCACATGGCCACATTTACGCTCGACCATGCCTGGCAAAAATGCACGACTCATATGCACTAGCCCTTTGATATTGGTATCAATCATGCGATCCCAATCTTCTAAAAATGCTTTATGTGCTGGCTCAAGCCCAAGCGCTAAGCCCGCGTTATTCACTAAGACAGTCACTTTAGAGAACTCCGCTGGCAATGCACTTGCTAGGGCATCCACTTTAGTGCTGTCACAAACATCTACAGTCATTGTGTGCAGTTTTTGTTGTTGGTCAGCAGGTAAGGATGCTTTGAGAGCCTCTAAACGCTCCATTCTTCTGCCTACCGCAATCACTTTATGACCACCCGCCAAAAAGCGCCTTGCAGTCGCCTCACCAAACCCAGCAGTAGCCCCAGTCACTAAAACAGTATGTTCCATACTTCCTCTTTTTTGGATGTTAAATATTTGTCATTTAATATTAATGCTTATATGACATTCTTGCGCACCCTTATTGTTTCTGTCCTATTGATAGAGGGATCTTGGGTCTATGCGGATGGATCTGTGAGCACTCTTCCATTTGGCCTGATCAACGCCTCACAAGAGCATTCTCAAGAGCATATCTTAGAGTTTTGGGGTTACCACGATTACCTGGGCTCAGAGAACTATAGTGACACCTTGAAGTTGCGCTACTACAACCCACTAAATATTGGTGACTGGCATGGTACCGCTAGGTTAGACACTGCCTATACCTCGAACTACGGACCCCAACAAGCTAACCAATCAACTGGTACCTATACACCTAGCTACGCCATGTTCACAGTTTGGGGCGGCCTACCAAGTTGGCTAGGGAATGCCGGTGCCCGAGTAATCGCACCACTCCAAACTCCAGGGCAATGGGCTGTAGGGCCACAACTAAGCACTTCATTTAGGCCGAAAAATTCTGATTCCAGTTTGCTCTCGGATTTCTCACCCTTGACACGCTATATGTACGGCTTTGATTCCAAGGCTGCGCCGGGTTCAACCCCTCCCGCTTTAGTAAGGCGCTTAGAGCTATATCCGACCATAGGAATTAACCTAAGTCCAAGCACACAGATTCGTTTTTGGGATGAAAACGGCATTAATTACAACTCCGCTGGTGGCGGGTGGTTTGTGCCAATTGATGCAATGGTGACGCATCGAGTTAATCAAAATTTCTTATTTGCAGTGGGATTTGCAAAGCAAGTTGTGCAAACCTATCAACAATATGATTGGTCCCTCTACAGCAAGTTGTCATTCAATTTTTAGGGTCGCCACATATTAGGCAAGATCTACTAGAGTCTGGCCTTCTACTTGGGCTGCACCTGATTTGACCAAGGACTGCACTAACCACTGCTCAAACTCTGGCGTATCCATATTGAGTTGCTTGGCCGCGCTCTGTAACGCTGGTGTATTTGCAATCCACTCATTGACCAAATCAAGATCTTTGGAGCGCCATTCAATGAGTTTATATTTCAGCAAGACTTTGGCGCCATGGCGAGCATTGCGATCAAGGTCAGAAGCCAAGTAATCCAATCTTGATCGGGCAGTTGCCAGCGATTTCTCCAGATCAGTAAATGGCTTGCCATGTCCTGGAATTACCAAGTCGACCTGAAGACTGTCGATTAAATCTAAAGTCTGAGCTACTTCTTCAAATCCTGGCTCACCCCACATCTCCGGAAAAATGACCCCAAAACCTTCCTCCCAGAGTGCATCAGCAGAAATCAGAATGCGGTGCTCTGCTTGATACAGCATCACTGAGTGGGGATCATGTCCTGGGGCAGCCAATATTTTCCAGGGATAGCGCCCTAACAATATTTCTTGGCCGGGGATGAGAAGTCCTTGATGTGTAAATCGTGGACATTCTTGTCCCAAGTTTTGATAACTGAGTAAATCTTCATTCCAATCCTGAACTGCCGACGCTTCAGCCGCTGGAATAGCAATTTGACAATGAAATGCAGTGGCTAAAGCAGCATTACCGCCACAATGATCGGAATGCAAATGCGTATTCACTACTTTATTTAAATGGGATAAGCCATGCTTGTTGAGCGCATTACGAACTAAATCTATGGTGAGATTTTGATGGGCACAGTAGCCACTATCCACCAGAGAAACATCTTTCTCTCCAAAGTGAAAGATGTTATTTGCTGAGAGCCAACCTCGCTCAAAGACTTCAATCCCTGGGGGCAATAAACGACTGGGCACTTTAGTTCTTAATGGTTGACTGAGTGGTGAGCTCTAACTTGCGCACGTCAAACTGCTGAGTCTGCAGTCGCTGTAACAGATCTTCGTAGACTTTTTTGTCAAGCTGAGGCGTTCTGGAGAGCACCCAAAGATATTCACGGCGCGGATCACTCACTGCAGCAACTTGGTATTGAGAGTCTAGATCGATCACCCAGTAATCGCCCCAAACCATCGTCAAGAATGAAAGCCAAGCTGGGGCAAACCGAACTTCCAACCTCGGAGAATCTGGGGCGCCTATCTGTCGCGCAGTACCTTCTGCCTCAGAGATGGCACCATCAGCAGTTTTGCAACTATTAAGCACTTTTAAATTACCATCCGGTCTTGCTGAATACACTGCCTTAGTGTTGCTTACACATTTCTTCTGAAACCAGTTCGGAAATTTAGCAATCTCATACCAAGTACCTAGATATTTAGGTACATCGAGAGTTGCAATCGTTTTAACGGGTACATCAGTAGTTTGTCCACTGCTTTGGCTAAAGGCAGATAAAGGTACAAGAAGAAAAAGGCTTAATACAGCGGCTTGGATATTGATCATGGTTAATAGTACTTCTTCAAATCCATGCCGGTATACATGCTTGCTACCTGCTCAGCATAACCATTAAACATTTGGGTTTTAATCTTAGGGGCAAAGACTCCTTTAGGATCACCAATGCGACGTTCCGTTGCCTGACTCCAGCGCGGGTGATCTACCTGCGGATTGACATTGGAATAAAAGCCGTATTCGCGTGCGTCAATTTGATTCCAACTGGTCTTAGGCATCTCTTCAGTAAACCGGATTTTGACAATCGACTTGGCACTTTTGAAACCGTATTTCCAGGGCACCACAATGCGAACTGGTGCTCCGTTTTGCTTTGGGAGAACCTCCCCATACAAACCAAATGTCAGTAAGGTGAGTGGGTTCATCGCCTCATCCATGCGTAAGCCTTCGCGATAAGGCCAGTCAATGATGCTGCTTTTGACTCCAGGCATTTGTTTACGATCGGCCAAGGAAACAAATTCCACATATTTAGCCGAAGCAAGCGGCTCTACTTTGGTAATTAACTTTGAAAGTGAATAGCCATCCCAAGGAATCACCATAGACCAACCCTCAACGCAGCGCATGCGATAGATGCGCTCTTCCATGGGTGCTATTTTTAGTAGTGCATCGATATCTAAGGTCAGCGGTTTTTTGACTAAGCCTTCAATCGAGATGGTCCAGGGACGAGTTTGTAAGGTATTTGCATACTCTGCAGGATCAGCCTTGTCAGTACCAAACTCGTAAAAGTTGTTATAGCTGGTGACGTACTTTAGCGGAGTCATCTCTTCTTTGGATGAGTAAGTTGGATTGAGTGTCGCTGCCAATTTATCGGGGTTTGCTGCAAAAGCCTGCCTGGAAAACCAAGGGGCCAGGGCGGCACCAAAACTTCCAGCTGCAGCGGCTTTAATGAGGGAGCGGCGCTGCTCAAAAACGGCTTGAGGAGTGATATCGCCAGGAAGAATAGTCTTATCGATAAATCGCATGATTGGCCCTATCTGTTGAATCACTCCATTTTGCTACTGATGGTCACTTATTGCTTGCTACTCATTAAATGCTGCAATTTACTGACCCAGATGGGCAGCTCGCATCTTATTCATGAGGGCACGACTATGTTGATCCATGCCACCAACCATGGTTGCCAGCGCAGGATAGTCTTTGATGAGAGTCTCGCCTCCATAAAAGCGCAATAACCAATCTGGAAAGCTTCGCTCAGAAATCTCTCGAATCTCGAGTAACTCAATGCGATGATGGCGTTTGTCTTCCTGAATGCGCTTCCAAATTTTCATAATGTTGGCGCGCTCACCTTCAATGATCTGGCCAAACTGTTGATTGTCGTAAAACAAAATTCCTGTAACGCCGCACTTCAAATTAAATGCCCTAGCCGATTCCAGTAGGCGCATTAAACCCAAGAAAGACATATCTGAGACGGACTCGCTCAAATAACTCAGCTCAACAAGGTCTTGTGATTTTGGCATAGGAGGATATTGGCGCTTTGAAGAAAAAGGCAAACCCGAGAGTTTGCCCTTTCACATTCAGAGTAGCTTAATCATTAAGCTTTGACAGCTTTCAAATCTGCATTAAAAGTGGCGCTTGGACGCATTACAGCCTCCAATTTGACTGGATCAGCCATAAAGTAACCGCCAATATCTGCTGGCTTACCTTGAACGGCTTTGAACTCGCTAATAATCTTCTGCTCATCAGCCTGCAAGGACTTCGCCAAAGGTGCAAAGTAGGCTTGCAATTCTTTATCCTCGGTTTGCGCAGCTAAAGCTTCTGCCCAGTACATCGCCAAATAGAATTGGCTGCCACGGTTATCCAACTCGCCAGTACGTGGTGAAGGTGACTTATTGTTATCCAATAACTTACCAGTCGCTTCATCTAAGGTACGAGCCAAGATCTTCACTTTGGGATTACCAGTTTTATCGCCAATATCTTCGAGAGATACTGCTAAAGCCAAGAACTCACCAAGTGAATCCCAACGCAAATGATTTTCTTCAACTAACTGCTGGACGTGTTTTGGAGCTGAACCACCAGCACCGGTTTCAAAGAGGCCGCCACCCGCCATCAAAGGTACGATGGAGAGCATCTTGGCGCTGGTACCCAATTCCATAATCGGGAACAAGTCAGTGAGGTAATCACGCAAAATATTTCCGGTAACAGAGATCGTGTCTTTGCCACGAATGACGCGCTCTAGGGTGTAACGCATTGCACGGGTCTGGGACATGATCTGAATATCAACACCTTCAAGGTCATAGTCTTTGAGATAGGTCTTGACCTTCTTGATCAACTCCGCTTCATGAGGACGGTACTCATCCAGCCAAAATACTGCGGGGGTATTAGAAAGGCGGGCACGATTGACAGCCAGCTTGACCCAATCCCGAATTGGGGCATCTTTCACTTGGCACATACGCCAGATATCACCCTCTTCCACATTTTGCTCGAGCAACACGGTGCCATCATCAGCCACGATCCGCGCTACACCTGCTTCTGGAATCTCAAAGGTTTTGTCATGCGAACCATATTCTTCTGCTTGTTGAGCCATCAAGCCTACATTCGGCACAGTACCCATGGTCTTTGGATCAAAGTTGCCGTGGGTCTTACAGAAATTGATCATTTCTTGATAGATGCGTGCAAAAGTACTTTCTGGAATGACGGCCTTGGTGTCATGCAAACGACCATCAGCACCCCACATCTTGCCGCCCACACGAATCATGGCAGGCATTGAAGCGTCTACGATCACATCGCTTGGGGAATGCAGATTGGTGATGCCTTTAGCAGAATCTACCATCGCCAATGCTGGGCGATGCTCGTGACATGCATGCAAATCTTGAATGATTTCTTCACGCTTAGACTCCGGCAGCGTCTTGATCTTTTCATACAAGCTGCTCATACCATTGTTCGGGTTCACGCCCAACTCTTCAAACAATTTGGCATGTTTTTCAAACGCTTCTTTGTAGAAGATTTTGACGGCATGACCGAATACGATTGGGTGCGACACCTTCATCATGGTTGCCTTGACGTGCAAGGACAACATCATGCCGGTCTTATATGCATCTTCGATTTCTTTTTCATAAAACTCGCAGAGTGCTTTTTTGCTCATGTACATGCTGTCAATAATTTCGCCAGCCAACAAAGAGACTTTAGGTTTAAGAACAATGGTCTTGCCGCTCTTGGTAACCAGATCCATCTTCACATCACATGCCTTGGTCATCGTCATGGACTTCTCACTAGAGTAGAAGTCGCCGCCATGCATATGTGAAACGTGCGTACGGGAAGCTTGACTCCACTCACCCATGGAGTGAGGGTTTTTACGTGCATAACGCTTTACAGCGGGAGGAGCACGACGGTCAGAGTTTCCTTCGCGCAAGACTGGGTTCACGGAACTACCCAAGCACTTAGAGTAACGGGTACGAATCGCCTTCTCTTCATCCGTTTTAGGATCTTCAGGGAAATCTGGGAGCTTGTAACCTTTGGATTGCAACTCTTTAATAGCTGCCAACAGCTGAGGAATAGACGCACTAATGTTTGGCAACTTAATAATGTTGGTGTCTGGCATCAAAGTCATCTTGCCGAGTTCGGCCAAATTATCAGGAACTTTTTGCTCAGAGCTAAGGCAGTCAGAAAATTCAGCCAAGATACGGGCCGCAACAGAAATATCGCTCTTTACAACTTCTACACCAGCAGGTGCGGTGAAAGTTTGGATGATGGGCAAAAATGCACAGGTCGCCAAAAATGGCGCTTCATCTGTGAGCGTGTAAATAATCTTTGATTTCTCTGAAGCCATGAACGTTTCCTCAATATTGAACAATTTACCGGGCTAGGATTTGACCTGGCCGCCCTCACATCTGCCTTAAGTAAGCCGCTTTTAGCTTGCCCACCACCAAGGAGTTGAGACTTCTATTTTAAATCATGGGGTATGACAAAAATGCCAGATTTGCACCTCAAAGTTGCCCATAATCGCCCATGTAAGGGAATTCACCGACTGAGCCAGTAATATACTGACAAGTCAATATCAGCCAAATAGGAAAATCATCATGAGCGAACTCCAGAAAATCGATACCGTTGTAGGTAATGGCAAAGAAGCAGCTGCCGGCAATCACGTTGACGTGCACTACACCGGCTGGCTATATGACGAAAATGCCCCGGATCATAAGGGCCAAAAATTTGATAGCTCATTAGATCGCGGTCAACTCTTTAGTTTTCCACTTGGCGCTGGCCATGTCATTAAAGGCTGGGACGAAGGTGTTGCCGGTATGAAGATTGGTGGCAAACGAACCCTCATCATCCCCTCTGAAATGGGTTATGGTCCGCGCGGAGCTGGTGGAGTCATTCCTCCCAATGCCACGCTGGTATTTGATGTGGAATTGCACGGCGTCAATTAATGCCCTTGCACCCAATCAGAATGCAAAAGGCCACCCGAGGGTGGCCTTTTTATTGAAACCTGTGATCCTGTTAAGAGCGCAAATCTTTGCCGTTTAAGGTCAAGCGATTAGCAGAGCGAGTCTGACATAAGGAGATCAGGCGATTTCTTTCCGCCAACACCTTGTCTGCATAGCCACCATCATCCTCAGCATTAGCAGCGCCCACGTAGTACTTCAAACCATTACGCAAGGAACCCGCAGTTGCAATCAGGTACTTCAAAATATAAGCACCTACACGGATATTGACTTCAGGCTTAACCGCCTCGGTTGCACCGCCATACAGCGCGTACTTATCTTTATGTACCGCAGTCATCACTTGCATCAAACCTTCGGCGCCAGCTTGACTCTTAGTATTCGGGTTGAAGTTTGATTCAACAGAAATCACGGCGAGCAATAAGACGGGGTCAATATTGACTTCTTTCGCAATCAAAATCGTATTAGAGACGTACTCCTCAATCTTGGCGCGATCGAGTTTGTATTTCTTCTCATAGAAATCCGCAATTGCGCGCTGATTCTGAATGGAGCCCATTAAGTTGCTATCTAAAGCCTGGGGATCCATTTTTGAACTTGGAATTCGGTCTGCCAAATGGGAAATCGACTTCACCTGCAACTGGGCTACTGAGGGCATTAGGAGCGCTACAGTCTGCTGTTTAGCACTGGATAGGCCCGTTGAGGCTGGACTTGCCTTGCTATAGACCACAGCAGCAATACCAGTATCGACTGTTTGGGCAGCTTCATCGGAAGTTTTGTATTGCTCCAACATGCCAAAGCCATTGCTCCAGACAATGTGGCGAGCCTCATCAGGCACTAAGACACGAGCCAAATCAAAGGCGCCGGCATTGGTACCGTTTCCTGAAAGCCAGAGTCCCACAATCATGAATACAGCCAAAATGAGGATGCCGTTGATGACCTGATAGATCGGGGCCATAGCATGTGCAAGCAATTCTTTAGCTGCCGGTATCGACGTGATGGCCGGTGGCGCTTCTTGCATCTCACTCAAATTGTTGGATAAACATTTACTCATTTATAAATTTGCGACACTACACAATCTGAACTACTGGACTATGCTGCAGCGCAATATGTAAAAAACATGGGTCATCCTAAGAAGGTTCTTATATCAAGTCAAGAATAAAGAAAGTGCTTTCCATAACTTTTAGGTCTTGAAATACGGGAGATCCCGTATATATATGCTGAAATCTTATATAAATCTATTTAAATCAATTACTTAGGGATGTTAGGGGATACTTATTTCATACTGTAAAAAAACCGTCAAATTCTGACTTTTTTACGATTTGAAGGAAAAAATCGCCCATAAAAATGGCACATCTAGTGTTGAAAGCCAAATGCATTTCTACGGGTAGTAGCCCTATAAAATTGCTGCAAAGCATTATTTCTAAAGTGATTTCCATTTTTCTAGAAAAGAATTTACTTTACTGAGAACCCCCTACACTGACGATTCATGAAAGCTCTCCGTAAATTTCTCATCTTCGTAATCCTCAGCGCGCCCTTCAGCGCTTACGCCTTATTTGATGAATGCAAAGATCTCTTCCCTGCGCAACAGATCCCTAGCAGCTCACAGGCTGGACGTGATCTTTGCTTTGACAGCTTTGCCATCTATTACTCTCCGGCGGATAAGAAGCCTATCTATACGGTGGAAAAGCTGAGTCGCGAGCAATGGCTGGCTCCTCACCCTCGCAGAACGAATCAGTTCTATGAAGAAGCCAGGCTGCCTTTTGCAGAAAGAGCTTTGCTGTCTGACTACCGTGGCAGCGGCTATGACCGAGGCCACAATGTGCCAGCAGGCGATATGAATAATGAACGATCCATGGCGCAATCCTTTTCATTGGCCAACATGATGCCCCAAGCGCGACAAAACAATCAGGGCATTTGGGCCAAGAACGTAGAAGAGCCAACAAGGCAGTATGTCAAAAGAGCCGCTGGTGAAATTTATGTCTTTACGGGCTCTATCGGAAATAGTGGAAGCATTGGTAGCGGCCATGTAACTGTTCCGAGCCATCTATATAAATTGGTTTATGACCCTAGTAAAAATGTAGCATGGGCCTATTGGATTGAAAACACCAACGATGCAAATATGACTCCGCCGATTTCTTATCAGGAGCTTATGGAAAAAACAGGGATTGATTTTCATTTACCAATGACAAATGTCAATAATGCTGCCAAACCCAAGGATATGACCACTAAGCCAGGCAAGGCAAAGATTGGCGGCTGGTATCCCGTCTTTTTTGACGACTACTCTGCTGCCAAGGTAGAGCAAGTTGTTAGCAACATTCAGGTGGGTCGGGTTGCGAGCATTCAGATTCAATACGACCGCAATAGTGAGCTTGCCAACAAGATTCAAACGCAGATTGAATCTCAAACTGCCCTCAAAGTTACCTTAATTCAAAGCAGCACGCCAGACTCTGCAACCGTGACCTACGAACGTAATCGCGTCACTGCAATTATTCGCTCTCAGTAATTACGCTTTAGGCTTGATGCCATGCGCTGTCTTAATGGGTGCCAATAGACCACGCAGGCCGTTATGATCAAGCGTGTGCATCAACTCCAGCAGTTGACCTAACTCCCCTTTAGGGAAACCCTCGCGCGCAAACCACGCTAAGTAATTTCCAGGCAAGTCAGCCAATGCACGCCCTGCATATTTTCCAAATGGCATTTTCATTAATACAAGTTTTTCTAAAGCTTCTGCATTCATTGTTCAGAAATCTTACTAGCAAATGTAATAAGCCCTACAAAGCTTGCCATTTATAGGCTCGTGGTCATTTCTTCAATTGAGAATTATTCTTATTTGGTGATATATTGAGAACCATTCTCAATTAGATTTTTCAACCACCAAGCTCATATCATCATGAAATTAACCATCAAAAGACTCATTGCCTTTAGCTTCATTCTTGCAACTGCTTTACACCTTTCATTTGCCCATGCAGGTGAAGGTGTATTTGGTTGGATCTATACCTTAGACCTTCAACCCAAAGGAAAACTGGAGTTTGAACAACGCCTACAGTTAAATCAACAACAGGCTGCCGGAACTTATGAAGCTTGGACTGCCAGAACTGAATTGGAGTACGGTCTCACCAATGATTTACAAGTCGCTGGCTATATCAACTCTTATTACACCAACGCCAATCAGAACTACACCAATCCAGAGGCATGTGAAGATGCATCTACCTGTACAGGTGGTTATGCCGTTCCCTCCTCGCATGACCCCGCAACTCCTTATAGAAAAAGTGGCATCGAGGGCGGCTCATTAGAAGCAATTTATCGCATCACCAATCCAGTAACCTCCCCCGTTGGTGTTGGTCTTTATCTCGAGCCTACATGGGGCAGAAATAAAGATGAGCTTGAAGCTAGACTCTTATTGCAATCCAACTTCATTGATGACCGTCTCATCCTCGCTGGTAACGTTGTAGTAGCCAATGAGCGGCTGAAATTTATTGAAAATGGCAATGTTCCCGAGTCGATGCTCGATTTCTTAGTGGGTGCCAGCTATCGCTTTGCTCCAAAGTGGTCTGCCGGGGTAGAGGCACGCTTTCATAACGACTATTCAGAGCTTAATCTCCGTAACCAGGTACAGCGCGCCACCTTTGTAGGGCCCAATGTCCACTATGCCGCTAAAGACTGGTGGGTGACTGGTGCTTGGCGCTATCAATTAGCAGGCGGAAACTGCATGGGTGGCGGTGAAGCAGAATGTTCAGATGCTCGGGTTTGGGATAGCCATACCGTGAATGAATTTATCGTCAAAGTCGGTTTTCCAATCAACTAATCAGAACAGATTTGATGAACTGGAAACCTAATCCTGTTGCGATGGTGGGCTTGGCAATGGTCAGTGTACCGATCATTGCCCAGGCAAAAATTTATGTCTCCATAGAGCAGGCACAGAAAATTTTATTTCCCAATAAGCCGCTGACTAAAGCACCTATCCTGATTACGGGTGATTTACAAGACAAGCTAAGAGCTACTTCTAGCATTCGCCATCCTTTTCAAGGTGAGCGCATCTGGAAAACTGCGAATGGTGGCTGGTTGATCGTCGATGAAGTGGTTGGCAAGCATGAAATGATTACCTACGCTGTTGGGATAGCACCCAACGGCAGCATCTTGGGTGTCGAGATTTTGGAATATGTCGAATCCTATGGATACGAAGTCGCTGAAGCCCAATGGCGGGCACAATTTACCGGTAAGACTGCTAAAGATCCTATTAAGTTAAATCAGGATATCCAAAATATTGGTGGTGCCACCCTCTCATGCAAACACATCACTGATGGCGTGAAACGTGTCAGCGTTTTATATGAGCAAGCGCTCAAAGAAAAATGAAGGCGCGCGCTCGGCCCTTACTGGGGACCTTTGTTGAGATCTCGATTGAGTTAGAGAATTGCCAAAGTGCAATGGATGAAGCCTTTGAGGCAATCCAACAAGTTCAAGACTTGATGAGTTTCCATGATCCACTCAGCGAGCTGAATCAAATCAATCGCTACGCCCATATCAAACCTATCGATATTCATCCTTGGACCGCTCAAGTATTAAGAATTGCTCAAGACATTTATACGCAGTCAGGTGGCTTATTTAATTGCGGTATTGGGCATCGATTGGTAGAAGCGGGTCTATTACCCCGAAATATTGATGTATTTAATCACTCACTTGGTGGCATTGAAGATGTTCAATTGATAAAGCCTGAGAAAATTCAAGTGAGCAAACCTGTTTGTTTAGATCTAGGTGGCATTGCTAAAGGCTTTGCAGTTGATAAAGCTGTTGAGGTATTGATACAAAACGGCGTCTCCTCTGGGTGCGTTAATGCAGGCGGCGATCTACGCGTATTTGGTAACAGACCAAGGCCAATCCAAATCCGCAATCCAAGTTCACCACAGCATTTGATTGATATTGGCACATTACACAATGGCGCCATTGCAACCAGCGCTCTCTACTTTGCCCATAGAGATAGAAAACCAAGTCACATCATCAATCCCATGGCAAAAGAGGCAAATGACATCTACTTTCATTTTTCTGAATCCTTTTCCATCATCGCAAGTGAATGTGTGTACGCAGATGCCCTTACTAAAGTACTTGCTCTCTCAAAACGACCCAATCATCCTTGTTTCGATTACTTTAACGCTCAAGCTATCAAGATCACCGCATGAGTCGCTTAGGGAAGATGCCAAACTGGCAAAGATCATTTGTGCTCACTAGTATGCTGGCTTGTTCACTATCGGGCTGCCTCTATTTACTGGGCCACGAGTTTCGCATTCAGAAAAGCTGGCTGGGCAATCACACCGTCTTGGCTACCCATGGGATTGCTGCCATGCTGGCGATATTGGCTTTGGGCTCAGTCCTACCATTTCATCTGAAAGCAGGCTTCAAATCTCAAAAGAAAAGGTTGAGTGGCTTTAGTCAGTTGGGTTTTTTGGGTGCATTGGTAATCACAGGTGCTTTACTGTATTACGGTCCTGCAGATATTCGAGATGAAGTGATTCAGACTCACTGGATGATTGGCCTGCTATTTACTGCCATCTTTTTGATCCATGGCTTCAGAAAATATTCAGGCCCCCAGAAGTAAAAAAGCCCTCAGTGCTAATACGCTGAGGGCTTCTTGTTCGCATCAGTGCTATTGCTTAGTGGCCACCTGCACCACCTAAGTAAGCTGCTTTAACAGCTGGGTCATCTTTGAGTTTTGCAGCTGGGCCATGGGTTGCAATCTTGCCGTTCTCCAATACATAACCATAGTCCGCCACGTTTAGAGCGGCGGCAGCAAACTGCTCGACCAACAACATGGTGACACCTTGAGACTTGAGGCTGGAGATGATCTTAAACACTTCCTCAACCAAGATTGGCGCTAAGCCCATTGACGGTTCATCCAAGAGAATAATCTCGGGATTTAACATCACGGCACGCGCCATTGCCAACATCTGCTGTTCACCACCAGATAAAGTGCCTGCCAATTGATTGCGACGCTCTTTTAAGCGCGGGAACATCTCCAAAGACTTCTCCAAGTCATTCTTGATATCGCCTTTTGGACGGCTACCAGTAAAACGTGGGAATGCACCTAGCAATAGATTGTCAGTCACTGACATGGTTGTAAAGACACGGCGACCTTCAGGGCTGTGCGCTAAACCTAAACGGGCGATTTTATGAGAGTCGTAACCGTCAATTTTTTCACCGCCCAAAGTTACTTCGCCAGCAGTGGGTTTAATCATGCCGGTGATTGCCCGCATGGTGGTCGTTTTACCGGCACCGTTTGAGCCGATCAAAGTAATCACCTGACCTTTAGGGACATCAATATTGATGCCGTGGAGGACTTTGACTTTGCCGTAGCCGGCTTCAAGATTTTTAATAGATAACATGGTATTTACCGATTCAATATTGTTCTAGTGATTAAGTGCCCAAGTAGGCATGAATCACCTTCTCGTCTGCCTGAACTTCAGCGGGTTTACCTTCTGCAATCTTCTGACCGAAGTCCAATACAGAAACGGTATCGCATACTGACATCACCACGTCCATGTGATGCTCAATCAGGATAAAGGTAATGCCGTTATCGCGAATCTTACGAATAATGCGCAAGAGTTCTTGAATATCGGGTGCAGTGAGACCAGCAGCTGGCTCATCCAAGAGGAGCAATTCTGGGTCGAGGGCCAATGCACGAGCAATTTCGAGCAAGCGCTGCTTACCGTATGGCAAGTTACGCGCTTCTTCGTTTGCTAGGTCATCTAAGCCAACAAACTTGAGCAAAGCCATTGCGCGAGCATGTGCTTCAGCCTCTTCACGCTTGTAACGTGGCAGGTGCAAAGCAATTTCCGCCATATTGGACTTGAAGGTGTGATGCAGACCAACCAAAATATTTTGGATGGCGGTCATTTCACCAAAGAGCTGAACGTTTTGGAAAGTACGAGCAATACCGGACAAAGCAATGTCAGAAGAAGTTCTGCCAACAACACTCTCACCCGCGTAAAGAACGTTACCTGCGGTAGGTACATAAATACCAGTCAAGACGTTCATCATCGTGCTCTTACCGGAACCGTTCGGACCGATCAAACCGTGAATGGTGCCGCGCTTAATGCTGAGGTCAACATTGTTTAAGGCTTTCAGGCCACCGAACTGCATCAATACAGAATCCACCTTGAGAAGTTCTGCGCCAGCATTTTGATTGCCTACAGCACTAATAAAGCTGATGGAATCATCTACTGCCTCTGCATCGCCACCACGAGTAGTCTTCGCCTTGCCTGCAATAGACTGGTAGAAGCTCTTCGCAAAACCAACAATACCGTTTTGCAAGTAGTACACCACCAACAAAATCATGAAGCCGAAAATACTCAGGCGCCAGTCAGAAATACTATTGAGCCAGAAAGAGAACGCCGCTAAACCGACTACGCCAGCAATAGGCACAGCCACGCGTTTTGGAGTAGTCACTTTTTTGGACAAGGCCATTGCAGCACCTAGCACCACCACAATAGCAATGATAGAAGCCACAATACGGAACAAGAAGATGTCATCTAGCAACTTCGGCAACAACACAATAATGGCAGCGCCAATTACCGCGCCCAGACGAGACTTGCGTCCACCCATGATGATGCCCAGCAAGAACAGCACTGCTAATTCATTGTTATAGGTGTTCGGAGAAATGTACTGCTCGGAGTAAGCGTACAAGCAACCTGCTAAACCAGCAAAGGCTGCACTGATCACGAATGCAATCACCTTAAAGCGATATACAGAAACACCCATACAGTCGCAAGCAATCGGACTATCACGCAATGCTTCAAACGCACGTCCCATTTGGGATTTCACAAAACGATCGATCACGATGAGCGCCAGAATCGTAATGACCGATACCAACCAGAAATACTCTGCTTTAGTCATTGGTACACCCATGAGCTCAGGGCGAGTCAACTTAATACCCAATGGGCCTTCAGTCAACCAAGTCATCTCGTTAATCAAAATCTGTGCAATGGTGCCAAACGCCAAAGTCACCATCGCTAGATAAGGACCAATCACCTTAAGGGCCGGCAATGCCAAGATGCCACCAAAGATTGCAGTCACGATGATCGATGCTGGGATAGTGACCCAAATTGGTAAGCCAAAATGGAAGAACAAAATACCGGCCGTGTAAGAGCCAATACCGAACAAAGCAGCATGACCCAAAGATACTTGACCAACATATCCCACAACAATGTCCAAACCAAACAACAGAATGGTGTAGATCAGAATGGTTTCTGCTAAGTGGATGTAATACGGGTTATGAATAAAGAGCGGCAAACAAAATAGGCCGACTATTGCAATTAATATGGGTAATAGAGACTTCAATTTCATCATTAAACTTTCTTAATCGCAGATTTGCCGAAGAGACCAGATGGTTTGTATGCCAATACCAGCAATAACAAGATCAAACCTGGAACATCTTTGTAACCAGTAGAGATGTAAAAACCAGTAGCGGTTTCCACGATACCGAGAATCAATCCACCCACAATGATTCCGAGACCGCTAGATAAGCCGCCGATAATCGCCACCGCGAAGGCCTTCAAACCAAGAGCGCCACCCATGGTCGCGCCAGTCAAAGTCAATGGTGCAATCAATACACCTGCGAAGGCTGCAGTCAATGAGGACAATGCATAAGAGAAGGTAATGACCATGCTGGTGTTAATACCCATTAGGCCTGCAGCATCACGGTCGTTTGCAGTTGCCACAACTGCTTTTCCGTAAATCGTTTTACGGTTAAAGAACTCTACCAATAACATCATGACCAGTGCACCAACAACCACCAAAATTTCCATTGGGAGAATATTGGCTCCCAAGAAATTCATTGGCTCCATTGGAAGCGGGGATGGGAATGGCAATGCATCACGACCCCAAATATTTTCAGCAACGTTCTTAAAAATAATACCGAGTGCAATGGTAGACATAATCCAACCAAATTCGGATTTGATTTTGATGGCAGGACGCACACCAATAAGCTCAACAAAGCTACCTTGAATCATTCCGAAAATACACACAATCGGAATCATTGCCCAATAGTTGATGCCAAAGGTATCAACGCAGGTCAAACCAACCAGGGCACCCAACATCAAGGCTTCACCCTGACCGAAGTTCAATGTGCCTGAAGTGGCAAAGGTAAGCTGGAAACCGAAAGCGATAACCGCATAGATCATCCCCACTGCGATACCGCTCGAGAGGATTTGTGCAAGCATGTCCATTTTTTGGCCTAAATATACTTAATACTGTTTTATTAACGAATCCGACATTGTAAGCAAAACGCCGCTTTGTGGGCGGCGCTTTGTCTTAACAAATGTTGCAGTGCAAAATACTAATGCAATTTGCCCGCTAGTTTATTGATTTACTTCTTCTTCGGAGCTGCGTCCTCAGCGTTCAAGAACTCAACACGGCCGTTCTCAACTACACCCATGACGACGTCTTTTGCCTTGATGGCTTCATGGTCAGTTGCTGTGTAAGGCTTGTTGTAAGTCATCACCACACCATCAACTGGGGTTTTGAGATCTTGCAAGGCTGCCAAAATCTTTGGTCCCTCAGTGCTGTTTGCTTGTTTAATCGCTGCAGCCAAGAGGTATACAGAGTCGTAACCTTGAGCAGCAGAAACTGGAGAAGCGATATTGTTATTTTTAGGCTTGAACTCTTTTAAGTAAGCCTCTTGGAATGCCTTACGCTTAGCAGTGGTGGATGGTGACTGAATATAGGTCTCAGGCATAGTTGCACCGTTACCATTCTTACCGGCTGTATCAATAAAGCTAGCCATAGACAATGTCCAGCTACCAATCATTGGCTTTTTCCAGCCCAACTTACCCATTCCGTTCGCAATTTGTGCCAACTCAGGTCCAATTGCGTAAGTCAAAATTACTTCAGCACCAGCATTTTTTGCTTTGAGCAATTGCGAAGTCATATCCACGTCACCAATATTGAATTTCTCAACAGCAACTGGAGTCACGCCATAACCTTTTAATGCCTTCTCCAAATCTTCACGACCCAATTGGCCGTAGTTAGTAGAGTCAGCCAAAATTGCGACTTTCTTCAAGCCACGCTTCTCAACTGCTTCTTTAGCAATCATTGGCGCTTGAATATTGTCAGCTGCAGCATTACGGAAAATATAGTTTTCTGGGGCATTCGGGAACTGATGTGTAATTAAAGAACCAGTAGCAACGTTATTCATCACCGGAATCTTCGCATCTTGATAGAAACGCTGGGAAGCCAATGCAACACCAGTATTGATGTAACCCAAAGTGGCAACCACTTTTTCGTTATTAATCAGCTCTTGCGCAATTTGCACGCCGCGCTCATTTTTTGCTTCATCGTCACGCTCGACTAAAACAATCTTGTTGCCGTTGATACCACCAGCAGCGTTGATTTCTTTTGTTGCAAGACGTACGCCGTCACGCATACTGACACCCATTGAGGATGAACCACCTGTAAACGGACCCGCTACACCTAATTTGATATCGGCAGCGTAAGCGCCGGTTGTGAGCATTGCAGCAGCAGCTACCGCAAAGATGTGATGACGAATATTCATAAAGTCTCCATGACTAAAAATTACTAATTAAATAAATACTTTTTTATAGGCACTACAAATAACGAAGAACTATCTTACTGTGATTGCTAGGGCAAAAAAAGGGGTATCTATTAGGGTTTTACATTACCCAGGGCTTATGCTTTGGCAAGGCCCTTTTTCAGGCTGGGCCAAAACAAGTTAATGATCAAGCCAGTGATCACTAACCCTGCAGCCATCACCTTCCATAGGGGCAGTGACTCACTCAAGAAAAAGGCGGAAGCCCCCATTCCAAAGATGGGCACCAATAGGGGTGCTGGTGCGACTACCGCAGCCGGGTGTTTTGAAAGCAACCAACCCCAAGCGGCATATCCAAAGAGCGTATTGGCCCAAGACTGCCACAGGACTCCTGCCCAACCCCAGGCGGTGGCAGAAGTCATTGCGCTAGCCATGCCCTCTGTGCCACCCTCGAAGAACCAGGAAATCAAGAGAAGTGGCGGTATCGAAAAGGCGCTGGCCCAAACCACATAAGAGAACATATTGATCGCACCTGCGCGGCGGCTCACGGTATTGGCTACGCCCCAGGAAAATCCTGAAAATAGCACCAAGGCTAAACCGACAAAAGTCGTATTAGCGTCCGTGTGCAGCGCAATAATCCCCAAACCCGTCATGGCGATGGCTACGGCTACTGCTTGATAGAGCCTCAAACCCTCTTTGGCAAAAAACATCGCAAAGCCAATTGTAAAAAATACTTGAGTCTGAATGACTAAAGAGGCTAAGCCCGGTGAAATCTTGCCGTCAATCGCGAAATACATCACACCGAACTGCCCCACCCCAATGGCGCAACCATACAGACAGAGATTTTTCCAAGAGGCTTTGGGTCGCGGTACAAAAAATACGAGCGGTAGTAAAGCAAAGATATAACGCAGCGCTGCAAACAGAAATGGTGGAAATTCTCTTAAGGAGACTTTAATGACCACAAAGTTTGTACCCCACACCGCCACAATAGCTAGTGCTAATAAAAGATGGCTGAGAGGTAGCTGATGACTTTTGTGTGAGCTATTCACCAGTGAGCAACTCCGCCACGCGCTGCGCAATCATCATGGTTGGGGCGGCGGTATTGCCCGAGGTAATGGTCGGCATTGCAGAAGCATCCACCACACGCAAATGGCTAATGCCTCTCACTCGCAATTGAGAATCCAATACAGCCATAGGGTCATCATCACGCCCCATTTTGCAAGTACCAACCGGATGAAAAATCGTAGTACCAATATCACCCGCTGCTTTTACCAAGTCTGCATCAGTTTGATATTGCACACCCGGTTTGTATTCCTCAGGAGAATAGGGTGCTAATGCAGGACTTTCCACAATCTTGCGAGTTAAGCGCAAAGACTCTGCCGCAACTTTGCGATCTTCTTCTGTGGATAAATAATTGGGGTGAATTAGTGGTGGCGCTTCAGGATCTACAGAATTGATATGCACACTACCTCTTGAGGTGGGTCGTAAATTACATACGCTGGCAGTAAAGGCGTTAAACGCATGCAAGTCTTCGCCAAATTTTTCAAGCGAGAGAGGTTGTACGTGGTATTCCACATTGGCACTCGGTTGTTCGGGCGAACTATAAGCAAATGCGCCCAATTGGGAGGGCGCCATTGACATCGGCCCTGAGCGCTTCAATAAGTACTCCAAGCCAATCATCATCTTGCCAAACCAAGAGTTAGCTTTGGTATTGAGTGTCTTGATACCGTTGACTTTATAAACCATGCGCAATTGCAAATGGTCTTGTAGGTTCTCACCAACGCCCGGTAAATCGGCAACCACCGGAATGCCCAATGCAGATAGACGACTAGCTGCGCCAATACCTGAGCGCTCTAGGATTTGCACGCTGCCAATTGCACCAGCACACAACAAGACTTCACTGGCATCATCATTGGCGCAAAGGGCCTGCGCAGCAGTACCGTCTTTGAGGTACTCCACACCCAAACAATTTTTAGTTTGAGGATCCATCTTGAGCTTAGTAACCACTGCCTCAGTAATCACTGTGAGATTGCTACGCTTCACCGCATCTTTTAAAAATGCTTTGGAGGTATTGAGTCTCCAGCCAGCGCGCTGACTCACATCAAAGTAACCAACACCAAAGTTGTCGCCACGATTAAAGTCATCGGATGAAGGAATGCCAGCTTGCACCGCTGCTTCTCTAAACCTATCCATGATAGGCCAGCGCAGGCGTTGCTTCGAGACCGTCCACTCACCGCCTTTGCCATGCCACTCGTTAGCACCGCTGTGATAATCCTCAAACTTTTTATAGCGTGTCAGTGCATTTTGCCAAGACCAAGACTCATCTCCAGTGGCTTGCACCCAAGAGTCATAATCACCCACTTGGCCGCGCATATAAATCATGCCGTTGATTGAAGAACAGCCACCCAATACTCTGCCACGGGGATAAAGCAAAGAGCGGCCATTCAGCCCTTCTTCCGAAACCGTTTTAAAACGCCAATCTGCTCTGGGGTTATCAATGCAATACAAATACCCTACTGGAATATGAATCCAGATGTAGTGATCGTTTTTACCTGCCTCAATAAGCAGCACCTTTTTGTTGGGATTCTCAGTCAGTCGCTTGGCCAGCATGCAGCCGGCACTGCCTGCCCCAATGATGATGTAGTCGTAGGTATTTGCTTGTGTCATATGGTTTACATCAGATAAAACGATATTCGCTGAATGCCCTATTGAATACCTATTTTGTATTTATTTAGGGCTTCTCTAATGCGTATTATTTACCAAACCCAAAAATCGAGCCTCTAGCCAGCATAGCCCAATACCCGTCTAAAATGAGCAGATGCATATTAATGAGAAGAATCGCACGCCCAAGCTAGATGAGGTCGATGAGGGCCCTAGCAAGTCTGAGCTCAAACGCCAAATGACTGAGCGCCAGAAATTGGCGGAAGTCCTAGCGGCTTTAAGTAGCGATGCCCTAAAAACCATCCCTCTTGATGAGGCGATCAAAGTGGCGATTGCTGAAACGAATAAGATCAAAAGTTTTGAAGCGATTCGTCGTCATAAGCAGTATCTCGGCAAACTCATGCGCTTCTTAGATGAAGAAGAACTCGATGCCATTCAAAAAAGGTTAGATGCGATTCAAGGGGTCAGCAAAGCAGAAACTGCCAAGCTCCATTTTTTAGAAAGCTATCGTGATCGCTTAATTGCTAACGATGAAGCTTTTACTAAGATGATTGAGCAATATCCTGATATGGATATTCAGAATATGCGGACCCTGATTCGGAATGCACGTAGAGAAAAAGAGCAAAACAAACCGCCTAAAGCGTATCGCGAAATCTTTCGGGTGTTAAAAGATATGGGGCTTTAAGGTTAACTCTACCAAGACTCTGGTTTTGTAAGCTTTGAATTTGGAATGCTTAATGGTAGTTGTGAGGCGGCAATATGATGCACGCTGAGAATTTTTTTCCAATCAGCATTTCTTGCTAAATCGCCAGAGATATGACGATGATCCCCGCTCCGAATTGGTGCCACAATTCCTATGCGCAATTTGGGGTGATGCCGCTTAACTGCCACCAATGCTCCCTCTAAATCAGAATCATTGGAACAAATTACTGCTTGATCATAGGCGCTTGTCCATGCCCCTGTTATGAGATCGGAGGCCAAGTTAACATCCGTCTTTTTTTCATTGAAGTCATAAACCTGAACAATTTGTAATTCAGGCGCCTGAGGAATCGGCTTTACCAATCTTTGATGTGGTTTGCTAGCCAATATTTTCCCTTCAATGACAATCAAGGTCTTAGGATGCATTATTTTTAAGGCCTGCAGGTATTGACGCTGTCGCTGAGTAGACCTAGGGTCATCTGACATCCTGCCCAAAACAGGCGCAGTGTAATACCGTACCTCAACCAGAAGAGCGGTTTTATCTAAAGCATAGCTTGCAAATAAATTTACGATATCGAGCCATTTTAGATTTGAGCCTCGTAACAACCCATAGTAAAGGTTATAACCATCAATATAAACAATAGTTTTAATATTTTTGCCATCCTTAAAAAGACAAAGCCACCCGAAGGTGGCTTGCCGCCCCAAAAGCATTTGAATAAATCAAACGGTTATAGGGTGAGTCGTATCCGTAATTTTACACTCATAATTTAATAGATCAATTAACTTATTCTAAGAGTGGTATTAAATCTGCGTAATTTAATCAGTCAATTTTTAATTTACGTGAAGGCACTTCTACCCAGCGGTAGAGATAATTGGCAGCCATCCAACTGCCTACCAATGCCATCATCATTAGTGCGAGCGCTAAAGCACCATCATGCAAGCGGCTCATTCCCCAGCCTATGTAGAGGCTGTTGGCTAATAAGATAAATGAGAAATGTAATAAGAATGCGCAATACGATCTGCGGCTGCTCCACAAAATCGCATTAAAGAGTTTATGTGGCTCAATTGGCTTGTGGTCTCGTGCTTGATCCTTATAGGCCCAGTCTCCAAAAAAGATGAGGGCGATTGCCACAAGATACGCTAGGATATTTCTTAGCCAAAATTGCTGAAAGCTCGCAATCACAATCGCTACCCCAATGAGAGCAAACATGATTCTCGCAAAACGGTTCACCAATGGATCTGGGTAATTTTTACAAAGCTGGGCGAGCGCCCCTAAACCATATGCCCCGATAAAGTAAATGAAATAGTTTTCGTACTCACCTAAGCGATTAAAGTAGAGCAAGGAAGTGACGCACAAGACCATCAAGATCCAAATCACAGATCGAAAGCCTGGGAACATGCCCAGCATTAAAGCCAAGATGGCATAGAGCTGCCAATCAATCGCTACATACCAAACGCCAGCAGAGATGGCATCTAAGCCTAAGATGCCTTGCAAGAAAAACAAATGGGCTAGCAATTGACCCAGCGTTTCGGATTGGCCAACGAATTCATCTTGCACCCAAAAACGCGCTACCCATGCGCAGGCGATGGTCAATAGCAGCGCCACGATATATGGGGCGAACAGGCGCAAGTAGCGATTAATAATTGTCTTCAGAACATCCTGGGGCGTTTTGAGATTACTGGTCTTGCTTAAAGACTGCGCCGCAAGGTAACCACCCATCACCAAAAAGATTTGTACGGCATAGCGACCATATTCAAATAAGAAAGTCATCACTCCTGGCTGGAGGAGCCGTGCATCTTCGGCGATCTGGCCATAGCTCGAAAGGTGATGCAAGATGATGGTGAAAGCGGCAAAGGTCTTTAAGAAATCGACCAGCAGAAAATGGTTTTTTGACTGCACTACTTCGCTTTAGTTTTGCCCATTAAAGAGGCTAGCAAGGGATTAGCACTTGCTAGCTCTTTTTTGGTTTTGGCTTTATCTGCTGCAGTGAGCTTTGGTGTCTTGGCAGCGTTTTTCATGCGCTGCGCAGTCACCAGAGCCAAGTTTTTATACAGATCGGTCTTTTTCATGGTCATTGGAAAGCCCTTCTGCCCAGATTACCGTACAAATTACTTAACAATCGAGCGCGCTGCAATGCCCAAGAATAACAATGACCAGCCTTGCAAGAGCAACTCAATCGCGATCAACAAACCAGGCAACCATAAACTTGCTGCTGGGAAGTTATTCATGATCAATACACTCATCAAAATGGAGATTGCTGCTGAAAGCGCCAACCAAATCCACTCATTAAACTGACGATGCTGAAAAGCTGAAATCAAACGTAGCACGCCAGTCACAAAAAAGATCGCTGCGAGCCAAAGGGTAATAGCTTCAAGTGCTGGAATTGGGAACGCCCAAACATAAAGTGCGCCAGCAATGTACAAAATACTAAAGATGATTTGGATACCAACACTCTTCCAACCGCTGGATTGAAATGCATGAATGCCCTGGAGTACACCACCGGCAAACAAAAAGATGCCTAAGACGTTGACCGAGATAAACGAGAACAATACCTGACCCGCAACACCAATCATGCCGAGCACGATCAATAAAATACCGATGCCAATTAGTGCGCCTGGCACTTTTGCTGCCGCACCTAAAACCTTAGTGCGAATTTCGTTAATCTGTGCCGTGTTCAGTTCAGCCATTTACCTGCTCCCTATGTAATTGATGCGCTAAGAAGCCTCTACTGTATCAATAAACTCTGACAAAATCGCCTAAATCGTTGCTGAACCACTAGAAGTAAGGGGCCTACTGAACCCGAAAGCTTGAGCACTTATAAATACGGGTATTCTGTATCCTTTTACAAAATAACCAATACCCCCAATGGATAACACTCTTACCGTCATTCTTGGCATTGTTGCCATGCTCCTGCCACTCGTAGTGGGTCGCCTGGTGTGGAAACGCTTTGATCAGCACTTTGGTCGCAACGACGAAGCCTATATGGACAGCTTGGAATATTTCTTGAAAAAAATAGGCTTAACAATCTTGGTGGCTTTTGTGCTGCTGTGGATCGGCATCAGCCTGGTATTTAGCGGCAGCGCTGGCTAAGCAGATAAATAGACCAGTAAAGAAATAAGATGAATGAGCAACTTAAAACCATTCTAAGCAAAGCGAAGCTAAACTTTGTAATTCTGGGAGTCATCCTCATCATTGCTGTCTTGGGTAAATTTACCAACCCAGAATTTACCAATACGGTGTTTGTGACAGCCGATCAACTAGTCTCCGACCTCTATCTCGTCTTTATTGCCATTACCTTGGGTGCTTTTATTCCCAACTTCAAACTGGTTGTAATTGGCGCGATTGCCGCTTTTATTGGAGCAGTAGTTCTTATTCAAGCTGGCATCTTCACGTATTTAACGACTGATTACGTTTTTGCTATCCTCATGGTTACCTTGGGATTTGCCTCCATTGCTAATCTATATCGGCACTATCAGGAGTTTCGGTTTTAAGCTTCGCTAGAATCTATATATAGATTTGGTTATATAAGATGGAATTTTGAGTATTTGTAGCAATATACAAAATCCATGACAATCGTGGGCTATGTACAAATATGACCATATTGACCAAACCCTTGTAAATCAAAGGGTTGCCC
Source organism: Polynucleobacter sp. MWH-Creno-3A4 (assembly GCF_018881885.1). Classification (NCBI taxonomy): domain Bacteria; kingdom Pseudomonadati; phylum Pseudomonadota; class Betaproteobacteria; order Burkholderiales; family Burkholderiaceae; genus Polynucleobacter; species Polynucleobacter sp. MWH-Creno-3A4. The sequence goes on along the minus strand of NZ_JACXSA010000001.1, from coordinate 1,034,334 downwards.
AGTTTCGCGATCAGGTAGCTCGGCGCCTCGATGGGACCCTTGCCGAAGAAGAGTTCCGCCCACTACGGCTACAGAATGGCCTGTATCACCAACGCCATGCTTATATGCTGCGGGTAGCTATTCCTTATGGCTTATTTAATTCCAAGCAGCTGCGCACTATGGCGCTGATTTCTGAAAAGTATGACCGTGGCTATGGCCACTTCACCACCCGTCAAAACATTCAATACAACTGGGTGACTTTAGAAGACACACCCGATATTTTGGCTGAGCTAGCCAAAGTAGAAATGCATGCCATCCAAACTTCAGGCAACTGCATTCGCAATATTACGAGTGATGCCTTTGCTGGTGTCGCTGGTGATGAATATGTTGATCCGCGTCCCATCTGTGAATTACTTCGTCAATGGTCAACACTCCATCCTGAGTTTGCACACCTACCTCGCAAGTTTAAATTTGCCGTCAATGGCGCCAAAGAAGATCGCACGATTTTGCTTTGCCATGACGTTGGCATTGAGCTAAAGAAAGATGCACAAGGCCAATTGATCGCAGACATCTATGCTGGTGGCGGTATGGGTCGTACTCCTATCTTGGGCTCACTCATTAAGACAGGCTTGCCATGGCAACTATTGCCTAGCTACCTGACTGCCCTGCTCCGTGTATATAACCGCTTTGGTCGTAGAGATAATCTGTATAAGGCTCGTATCAAGATTCTAGTAAAGGCTTTAAGCCCTGAAGAATTTGCCCGCCAAGTTGAAGGTGAGTGGCTATTCAATAAAGATAGTGATGACAATTTCACTCAAGCAGAATGGGATCGCATTGCCAAGCACTTTACTAAGCCAGCTTATAAGAACTTAAATGCACTTACCAATGAGCAAGTCATCAATACTGCTAGCGAGGCAGATAAAACCGCATTTAGCAAATGGTTAGAGCGCAATGTCAAACCCCATCAAGTGCCTGGTTATGCAAGCGTGATTCTATCGCTCAAACCGCATGGCACAGTTGCACCTGGTGATGCTACTACTGCACAGATGCTAGCAATTGCTGATTTGGCAGACCAATATAGTTTTGGTGAGTTGCGCGCTACTCACGAACAAAACTTAGTGCTTGCTGATGTAGAGCAAGAAAAACTCTATGCACTTTGGCAAGAGGCGAAGAAACAAAAAGTAGCGCTACCGAATGTGGGCTTACTTACGGACATCATTGCTTGCCCTGGCGGCGATTTCTGCTCTTTGGCAAATGCCAAATCACTACCGATTGCCAAGGCTATTCAGGAACGTTTTGACGATTTAGACTATTTGTTTGATTTGGGCGATATCAGCCTCAATATTTCAGGGTGTATTAACTCTTGCGGCCACCATCACGTTGGCAATATCGGGGTGCTTGGTGTCGATAAAGACGGTGAAGAGTGGTATCAAATCACTCTCGGTGGCGAGCAAGGTAATGATGCGGCGATTGGCAAAGTCATTGGGCCTTCTTTCTACGCAGATGAAATCCCGGATGTCATCACCAATGTCATTAATACCTACGTTGTCCAACGCACTGAAGATGAATCTTTTATTGAGGCTTATCGCCGCTTAGGTGTTACTCCATTCAAAGAAGCCGCCTATAAAGATAAAAACGAAAACGCCAAGAAAAAAGAGAAGGCTGTTGACGGAGGTGCAGCATGAGCCAGCTCAATATCACCTCTCATGCAGAAATTTTGCATTTTCCAAAGGATGGCAAACCTGCTCTAGCTCCAAATGAATGGCAAGTCTGGGGTGGCAGCCAAGACGAAGGAGGCCTCCCGGATCTTGAGCATGGTGCCCACAAAGTATTAGTGCCGTTTACCTGGTGGCTAGAACACCATCATGAAGCGGATATAGCCTCCAAAGCGACCAATGGTCAGATTGGTGTGTGGTTTGCTACCGATGATGACATCCTCAAGCATGCCGATGTGATTGAAGCAGGCAAAAAGGTTTGGCCTTTGGTCGCCGCTCACTTTCCTATTTTTAGAGATGGTCGCAGCTTTAGTACTGCAGCATTATTGCGTGATCGCTTTCAATGGCAAGGCGAGATCCGCGCGATTGGCGATGTATTGATTGATCAACTTCTACAAGGCGCTCGTGTTGGCTTTGATAGCTTTGCTTTACGCCCTGATCAAAAACTCGATGTCGCCTTAAAGCAATTTAATTTATATAGCGTGACTACTCAAAATAGCTGGCGCGGACTCAGAACTACGCGCACTGCCCAAGCAGCCCTAGACGCCTAATCGAGAGAGCACAAAGTATTATGACTACAACACCTACTAACGCAAACAATACACTCGGAAAAGTGCATTTGGTTGGCGCTGGCCCTGGCGCTGTGGATCTCATTACCGTTCGTGGCGCCAAGCTATTGGGGCAAGCTGACATCGTATTCTTTGATGCGTTAGTTGACCCAGAGATGCTGGCACTCTGCCCACAGGCTATTCAGGTAGAAGTGGGTAAGCGATGTGGCAAGCTGTCTTCAGCGCAGCAGTTCATTAATAAGCGCTTAGTTGATGCGGCCAAGAAACATTCAGTAATTGTTCGCCTTAAAGGCGGTGATCCCATGCTCTTTGGTCGTGCTGATGAAGAAATTCAGGCTCTTAAAGATGCTGGTATTGAAGTTGAGGTAGTTCCCGGAATTACAGCAGCTCTCGCTGGCGCAGCAAGCATTCAGCAGTCACTGACATTACGTGGGGTTTCCCGTAGTGTGGCGTTTGTTACCTTAGCTCAGGGTGCCGAGAACCTTACCCCGGGACATCCAATCTCCAATCCTTCTGCCGATACTCTGGTGTATTACATGGGTCGTAAAGATGCAGCTCTTATTGCACAGCAATTAATTGCACAAAGTCCCAATCAACATGGCAATACGCCTGTACAAATATTAGAAGCTGTGAGTACTTCACGTGAGCGCTTATGGACAAGCAATCTAAAAGAGTTGGCAGCCGGCAAAGCGGATCAATGGTTTGATAGTAGCTCGCCTGCACTCATCATGATTGGCGAAGCCTTGAGAAGCAAAGCCCAAGTAAGCGAACACTTAAAGAGCCTTGGCTCCGAAGTCGACAATGGCTTGCAAGACAGCCAAGTCCTCACCAACGGCAGGCGTAGCGCTTAATGTCATGTTGGGGAACTTACCCCGACACTCCTCGAGCAACACTGGAAAATCATTGCGCAGGTGACCACCTTGCCCAAAGAAAACCGGCACTACAGTAATTTCATTCGCTCCCTGCGCGCTTAAGCTGATCACTGCCTCTTCTAACGAAGGTTGCATCATTTCTAAAAAAGCCAGCTCCACTGGGGTCTTGGAATGCTGCTCTCGCCACAATACGGCTAAGCGATCAAATGGCTCCCGCCAACGGCTATCTCTTGCTCCGTGCCCAAATAAGATAATGGCTTTCATGGATGGCTATAAACTCTCAGTAATTAATAATTAATCGTTTTAGGGTGATTTCACCTGCTAGCTTAACCTTATTTTCTAGATTGCATCTATGACTGCCCTATTAAGCCAAACCTGGTTTATTGCCCTAATGAGTGTCACCCTGATTGGTGCCGTTCTATCAGCTGTTCATCACGCTGAAGTGATTGCCCACAAAACGGGTGAGCCTTATGGCACTTTGGTGCTGTCTATTAGCGTCACGATTATTGAAGTGTCACTCATCATATCGATGATGCTGACAGGGCACGAAGGATCGGAGTTCATTGCCCGTGATGCGGTCTTCGCAACCGTCATGATTGTGATAAACGGCGTCATTGGTCTTTGCATCTTTGTAGGCGGTCTCACCCATCATGAAATGACGTTCAGAAATGAGGGTACCAACTCCGCACTGGCAGTGCTTACCGCCTTGGCAACCTTTATTTTGGTGATGCCGATTGTGACTATCAGCACACCAAGCCCTGACTTCACTAAGAGCCAACTGGCTTTTGCGGGTATTGCTTCATTTGCACTCTATATCGCATTTCTCTTCTTCCAAACAGTAAGTCATCGTGACTATTACTTACCTAAAACAGAGGATAAGAAAACCGATATCAATTTTCATGCGCACAAGCCCAGTAATGCCAAGACAGCTTTTAGCGCTGTATTACTTTTGCTATCTCTCATCACCGTAGTAGGTCTTGCAGAGTTATTAAGTCCTGCAATTGAGAGAGGTGTTGCCGCTGCTGGCGCTCCTAAAACGATTGTGGGTATTGCCATTGCTTTATTGGTACTAATGCCTGAGGGGTTTGCAGCTGTAAGAGCTGCCAAGGCTAATCGCCTGCAAAGTAGCTTGAACTTAGCCCTAGGCTCTGCCTTAGCCAGTATTGGACTGACCATTCCTACAGTTGCAGCAATTGCAATCTTCTTTAATCTTCCGCTCAGCCTAGGTATTAGCGATCTCAATATGACGCTAATGTATTTGTCATTCTTTATTGGGGCACTGACTCTCGCCATTGGTAGAACTACCCTATTGCAAGGAATAGTTCACATCATCATCTTTTTGGAATATTTGTTCCTAAGTCTCGTTCCTTAGAACGAGTAAGCGACTTTGATGCCCGCTTCAATAGTGTTGTTGGCTGGCTCATAGGCAGTTAAGCGATAGTTAACCCCATTGACACTAATTGGATTGGTCACTGTATTGGAATTTTGAATATTCCAATACGTCACATAAGGCCCAACCGACCATTCTGAAAATTGATACATAGAAGAGAAACGTAAGCCATAACCACGGAACTGCTGGTTAGTAATATCGGGCAAATAGGATGCTGCTTGAGATAAATGGGAGACCTGGGTGCCCTGAATCAAGTAGTCATACTCAAAAACAGTTTCTAGCTTGTGGGCCTCATTCACCTTCATGCGGTGCGTTATACCAATCGGCAAGTAAACATAAGTGCTTGAGCGTTGGTAAGCATTGGCGCCTGAGCTTGTTGGACCAGTTTGATTATCAAATAGATAGCGATAACCAATACCGGTAAAGGGCGCAAGAACAAAGCCGCCTAACTCAGAAAAATGAAAGTCGTAACCAAATAAACCTCGTAAGTCATAGTAGGAATACGGGATATTGCTTTGCGTACCACTGCCAGTGTATTTGGCTGAACCATAGGCATAACGAACATCAGCCTTTGCAAACCAATCATTACCAAATGCATAAGTGCCTGTGTAATCAACACCCACTAATGGAGCGCTAATCTCGACATCCAAGCTCGGCTCTTTATATTGATAAGCAGAGAGGGTTAGCCCAAGAGTGTTACCCGTTTGGGTGGCGATGCTGACGGAAGTATCTTGAGCATGAACACCAAGCGCAATAAAAATAAAGATAAAGATAAAAGTAGCAGTAAATCTGATAACTCCAAGAAATAATCTTCATGGCGTTCAAAAAAAGCTGCTTGCCGCTTAAGAGATGTGCGCTTGAATTACTCACAGTAGTCACATTCATTGCCATGGGATGCAATGTAAGCGTAGCAAGCGAACCAAACGATAGAAATGACACAAGCAATACAAGCGACTTGATTCAAATTATTAAACCTCAGACAAAAAGCCAGCTGTGGGTTAATGCGGGCATGGTGTCTCAACACTTTGATCAAGATAAGAATTTCAATAACGGCAACTGGGGTGCCGGACTTGAATATCGCTTTAATACTGTTGCCTCACTAACAGCAGGACGCTTTTATAACAGCGATCGCACTTACTCTAATTACGCAGGCATGTATTACCAACCGATCGCTATTGGCCCTATCAAAATTGGCGCCGTGATTGGTGGTTTTAATGGTTATCCCAACACCAATAATGGCGGCTGGTTTGCAGCAGCCCTACCAGCACTGACCTGGGAATGTGATTGGGTCGGAGCGAACGTCTTTGTAATCCCAACCATTGGTGATCGCGTGCATGGTGCAATATCACTTCAGGTCAAGCTTAAGATTTGGGAGTAACTTAAAGCACTTGGAGACTTTGGTAATTTAAGATACAAAAAAGAGCCCAGAAGGCTCTTTTATTATTTCATTACTCAGTAATTAATCCGTTGCATAAGAAGCAATAGCTTCATCGCTAATATAGATATGTCACAAGATCATGAAAAATAAACCAACCTTAGATATGATTTTCATTTCTTAATAAATCCTTCCAACAGTTTAATCTCCTGCATTGTCATTAGGCTGGTAGCCAGGCACTAACTTTTTGAGCGCACTTCTAATCAACTTGTAATCACATGCATCCAATGCAACATTGAGCTTTTTAAGCTCTTGCTCCAAATCTCCCCAAGACAAAAACTCCTCATGCGCCTTCATGATTTTTGAGTGGACTGTTGGTTGCGGATTATCTCCTATCAAGAGTTCTTCATAAAGCTTTTCCCCTGGACGCAAACCGGTAACTTTAATCTCAATATCGCCATGGGGATGAGCATCATCCTTAACCAATAGTCCGGATAAATAGATCATTTTGACAGCTAAATCATAAATACGAACGGGCTCGCCCATATCCAATACAAAAACATCGCCTCCAACAGCCATTGAACTAGCCTGAATAACTAACTGCGCAGCTTCGGGAATGGTCATAAAATAACGAGTCACTTCCGAGTGCGTCAGGGTAATAGGTCCACCTGCGGCAATTTGAGCGCTAAAAAGTGGTGCTACAGACCCAGATGAGCCAAGCACATTACCAAAGCGGACCATTGAAAAGTTAGTAAAGCGACCGCTCTTAGAGGGTATGTCAGCCATTGCCTGCAAAACCAGTTCAGCAATCCGCTTGCTTGCCCCCATTACATTCGTTGGCCTAACAGCCTTATCGGTACTTACTAGAATAAAATTTCTTACGCCACACTTTAAGCTTATCTGGGCGCAGGTAAGGGTTCCAAAAACATTATTACGGATACCTTCAACAGGATTTTGCTCCACCAATGGAACATGTTTATATGCCGCCGCATGAAAGACCGTAGCAGGCTGATGAGCTCTGAAAAGCTTCAGCAACAATTCTTCATCGCGTACCGAAGCCAAGCAAGGAACTAGCTTAATTGATGAATCTAAATGAAGTAATGAATCTTGATCATCACCAACTCTTGCTAAAGAGCTGCCCTCAAGACCAATAAGAGCCCTCTTTAATTCCTCATAAATTAAATAGAGACTATGTTCACTGCTATCAACCAATATTAATGATTTAGGAGAAAAATTAATAATCTGACGACATAGCTCACTACCAATTGAGCCACCAGCCCCTGTTACCAAAATCACTTGATTACGAATATTCTTTTCCAATAACTCAACTTTCGGCGGCACGACCGACCTTCCGAGCAAATCATTCATATCCAAATCATGTAAGTCAAGCACCTTAGCCAAACCCGAGGCCAGCTCGATCAGACCCGGCAGGGTTCGAACACGTACCCCAGATCCATTTAAGGAGGCGATAATTTCGCTTCTACGCTCTGCACTAGCTGAAGGAATAGCTAAAAGTACATCCGAAATACCCAGTCGACGAATGAGAGCTTGCACATCGGTGTTTGGGTACACAGAAATTCCATTAATAGTACTTTTTTGGATGCGTGGATCATCATCAATAAAACCTTTGACCAGTATTTCTCTATTGCTTGATAGACCTAATGCCAATTGACGTCCAGCTGAGCCGGCTCCATAAATCAATGCAATAGGTTGAGATCGGCGAAATACTTTTTGAGTAATATTGATACCGCCTAACCAATGCCGTACAAAATAGCGGCTAGCACCAATCCCAATAAATAAGGCCATTGGCTGGATAATACCAATCGACCGCGGCACATTATCTACACTAATGATCGTAAAAATAATACAAAAGATACTGGTATAGATAATGAAAACATGTGTTATCGATAAAAAAGCTGCTGAGCCAACATATCTGAAAATAGCTCGATATAGACCAAAAGATATGAAAAGGGGAAATGAAAATCCAATCGAGGCAATAAATACTATCCACTGCTCACTTTCAAAATATCCCCACTGATCCACTCTGAGTCCAAACGCCAACCAAACACTGAATCCACAAAAAAAGGCATCGAAAAGCATCACTAAACTCCGCTTAGCTGAGCGAGGGAGATTTAGTAGTGACTGTTTGGTTGCTGTAATCTGCATTAATGAATATAAATTAGGGAATCAGTCAAGATAAAACTATGCTTCCAGGCGATTTATTGAAAGCCAAGGTCCATTAAATTACACTTCTGTTGAAATCAATCATTTGTCATCACTTGAGACCCCATCGGACTGATACCCCTTCTTTTTGGGTACCATAAAAGCAAGGCCGAATTAAAGCTTAAAACCTGCGTCAACCGCATCTTTATAAAACATCTTTACAGTATCTAAAGAATATTCATCCAAGCTATAGCCCACTAGGGATAGTTTTTTTAGAATATCGTTAGTGACAGTAATTACATGACATCCAATTTCATCAGCCTGGAAAATATTAAGCAATTCCCTTGGGCTGGCCCAAATAAGCTCTGCCGCGGGAGCTACCTTTAATATTTCAACCGCCTTAGCCATCAAAGGAACTGGATCTACACCGGTATCAGCTACACGGCCTGCGAATACCGATACGTAACTAGGGATGCTTGGATTCAGTGAGGCAACCACATCGCGCACTTGATCAAGCGTCATCAACGCAGTAACATTGAGCTTAACCTTTTGATCTGCCAGCTTTTTAACCAAGGAATAGCAAGTTTCTTGCTTAGTATTGGTTACCGGAATCTTGACATAAACATTCTCGCCCCAACTAGAGATCTCTAAAGCCTGACGCTCCATCTCAGCAAAATCATCGGAGAAAACTTCAAAAGACAGGGGTTTATCTTTAATTAAGACAAGGATATCTTTACAAAAAGTTCGGTAATCAGTTAGCCCAGCCTTTTTCATTAAGGTTGGGTTGGTGGTTAAACCTTTGATGAATGGTTTAGCATACATGTCTAACATGCCAGCTTTATCAGCACCATCAGCAAAAATCTTAACATTTAATTCTTCTACTTTTTTCATTTAAAACTCTCCAGTAATAATTTTTTGCGCCTCTAATAAAGATGACACAATAAAGTCAGGCGCCTCAGGCTGTCTCTCGGTATAGCGATGATTGATAAAAAAAGTTTTACAACCTGCAGATTGACCAGCCTCTATATCTCGCCAACGATCGCCCACCATAAAACTTTTTGATAAATCAATTTGGTACTCTTCAGACGCATCAATCAATGCGCCCGGCAAAGGCTTTCGACACAAACATCCATCGCCATTATCGTGATAACAAGTCTTAATAGCATCTAATGGCAGCTGGGATAACAGTTGGCCATTGATCTTTTCAACATCTGATTTTTGGGTTGTTCCGCGGGCTACGTCAGGTTGATTGGTCACCACTATTAAGAGATAGCTGTCTTCGTGCAGTTTTTTAAGGGCTTCAGGTACTCCCGGCAAAACTTCCAAAGCCTCCAAATCTCTCGGAGGATAAGGCATGCCATCGCGCACAATAGCTCGATTGATTACGCCATCTCGATCTAAGAAAACCGCTCGTCTCATTTAAATATTTAGTCAAGTTATTTGACTGTAGATTCCCACTTGGTTTGATTCGTCTTTAATTTAGGATGTGAAACTAGTAGGTGCCAAACCACACCCTGAAATGCCTCTGAATGAGGGGTGATATTGTCTGAATTAACTGTTGGGATAATCACACAGGCATCAGCAACTTGGGCCGTATATCCGCCATCACGACCAACCACACCAACCACTTTAGAGCCTATAGTTTTTGCAAACTTTAATGCCTCTACTAAATTAGGGCTAATATTTTTTTCTAAATTTCCGCCACCAACAGAAAAAATAAACAACATATCCTTAGGTGTGAGCTTACTCACTTTAAGCCACTCCACAAAGATTGAAGCCCAACCTTCATCATTGGTGCGCGCCGTTAATTCTGAGACATTATCAGTCGGTGCATATGATTCGATTCCTACAATCTTACGGAAATCATTAACTGCATGAGAACAATTTCCAGCGCTACCACCAACCCCTAAAAAGAAAATTCTTCCGCCGTCAACCTTAACTTGCGCCAATAAATCAGCCATTTTCTCAATTGCTTCAACGTCTATTTTTTGGATGACCTCGATTGATTCATCTAAGTGTTGTTGGGCGTAACTCATAAACTATCCTTCTTTGTTTTCTGCAATAAATATGTTTGGGTATCCGCAATACCCTGATGTGATCCTATCTCGTAAAAACGCTCGAGGACTTCATGGCCAGTAAGCTGTTTCTTCAAGGACAACTCATTATAAACTCTAGAAAGGTCTAAGCGGATTCCTGAAGGATAGCTACTAAGTGCGTTTGCCTCCAAAACCCCCAGCCCATAATCAATGTAGTGCATCTGAGGAGTGATTGCCTCCTTATTGTATTCAATAAGCTGACCATCCTCAAACTGTACATTGCTACGATCCCAAAGGTTCTGGTTTCTTAAAACCGTCATTAATCCGAGTCGGTCGCTGTTGATAAAAGCAGTTTGCACTTCTGCAAAATCAATAGGCAAATAAGAGTCTCCATATAAAACAAAAAACTGCTCCCCTAGCATAGGCAAAGCTTGCTTTAGCGCACCACCAGTACCAAGCAACACAGAACCATCTGGAGAGTATCTAACTTGGATATTCCAACGAGCGCCGTCACCCACAAGCTCTTGAATCATCTCTCCTAAATGCCCAATACATAAAACTACGGAGGTAACACCTTGCTTCCGAAGATATTCAAGCTGGTGCTCAATAAAAGGCTTTCCAGCCACCTCTACTAAGGCTTTAGGAATAGTCTGCGTTATTGGATGCAGGCGTGTAGCTAAGCCCCCAGATAAGATCGCAACTGGTAGCATCAAGAGGACATCATTACTTTAGCGCCTTCGAAATCAAACTTAAAGCGCACTTCTTCGAGACCTGCACCAGCCATAGCCCGACGTAATTGACTGCGATCTTTTGCCATAAACATTAAAAAACCACCGCCTCCAGCACCCACCAACTTACCACCAATGGCGCCGTTATTCATGGCCAATTGATACCAGTCGTCAATTTGGGGGTTACTCATGCCGCCTGAACGTCGCTTCTTATGCTCCCAATGCTCATGCATTAATTCACCAAATAAAACTGTATCCCCATTCTCTAACGCCGCTTTACTGCGAAGTCCCAGGTCTTTGACGTAATGCAAATTGGCAATCATGTCAGGATCATTTTTCTGTGACTTTACTTTTTGGTCCCTCAAAATACCGCTAGCGCTTCTGGAGAATCCCGTAAAAAAGAGTAGTAGGTTGTCTTCCAAATTAAACATCGTGTTCATGCTTATCTTCAATGGGACTGCAGTGACTTTGCCATCCCTGTGAAATGTAAGACAAGTTAGCCCTCCCACAGCTGCAATATATTGATCTTGCTTACCAATTGGCTCTCCCAATCGATCAATTTCAATATGGCACGCAAGTGCAGCTAATTCCTCTTGATGAATATGGCGTTTTCGATGGGTATATAGAGCCTTAAGCAAGGCGGTAGTAAAACTACCTGAGGAGCCCAACCCAGTTCCCGCAGGGATATCAGCTAGGGTTGTAATTTCTACTTGGGGCGTACGAAAACCCATTAAATCCAACGCCTCTCGAATGATGGGGTGATGTACCTCAGCGACCCTCTCTACCTGCTCCAACTGTGAGTACTTCAGATAAATCCCTTCAGTAAAAGGACGCATCACAGTAACATAGACATATTTATCAATGGCTGCTGCAATCAAAAAACCTTCGTGGTCTTCATAGTAGGAGGCTAGATCTGTTCCGCCGCCGCCTAAAGTAATTCGGAGTGGGCTACGCGCTATGATCATAACCAGAGTCCTTATAAATTTGATCAATAATTTTTAACGATTCATATGCATCATTTAATCCAGCAGCAGGCTCTCGATCCCGATGAATATCATCATAAAATTCGGCCATCTCTATAGCCCATGAATCATCTGCCATTGGATACTCCCAGGAAGTTGTTTCGGGCGGCCCCATCTGAGGGAGCATCTTGTAATAAGTTAACTTTTCTAAACCGTAACTACCGCCCAAACCCGATAAATCCAACTTGCCTTCTTTGCCGTAAATCTCCATAGAAAAGAGATTCTTCCATTCAGTACATGAGGCATGCAAAAACGCTACTTGCTGCTTTGGCGTCTTCAGCAACATAAATCCATTGTCATCTACAGGCATGTTCCAATAGTAGGTATGTGCAAAACCTTGCACTTCAGAAAAGTCGCCCAAAAACCAACGTGAAAGATCTATCAGATGAGGGCCCTGATCAATAAGCTCACCTCCTCCGGATAATTTTGGATCAGAGCGCCACTCTTTGTCATACCCTAACCGAGCACCATGTCCATATCGCGCACGAACAAACATCAACTCGCCCAAAATACCAGAGTCCACAATTTTTTTAGCCTTCTGAAAACTTCGGTGATAGCGATGATTAAATCCAACGTGCACCTTGATATTCTGATTTTTAGCTGCAGCAATTACAGGTACTAACTCCTCTGTTGAACGCGCCGCAGGCTTTTCAACCAACACATGTTTACCAGCGGCAATCGCGGCCAGTGTAATTTCTGCTAGGGAATCATGCAATGTTGAAACAATGACTAGATCTATTTGTGGGATTACCAAAAGCTCCTGCCAACTTGACAATGCTTGAGCTCCAAAACGATGGGCAAGTTGCTTCGATCTGGAGAAGTCAACATCAGCGCACGCAACAAGATATCCGCCAGCCCCTAAGGCAGCGGCTCTTTTTTGCCCAATTAGACCGCACCCAATAATGCCAACGCCCAATACTTTGGATGCCTTAGTTTTTATTTCATCTTGAACTATATTCATACATCGCCCCACTCCATACCACGATCACGGCCAGATATACGCCGCAAAGTATATGCATCACTTTTAGATAATTGATCAAGGTGATTAGGCCACTCACGCCAGCTGTCCCATACAGCACTAATCAACTTCGCTGTAATGCCATCACTTTCAGGGGATGCTAGAAAAAGTGCTAGATCGGCCCCCTTAACTAGACCCGCGCCCCCTGTTTCCTTTTGCCGCATGGAGCGCTCATAAAAATCTTTACCAACTTTGTCAGGACCAGCCTCTAAAATTTCCTCCAACATGCGTGTATTTAATGCGCCTGGAGCAATTGAATTTACATCAATACCGCTCCCACGAACCTCTTCTGCTAAGGTCTCGGCGTAACGAACAATAGCTACTTTAGAGACGGCATATGCACTCAAGCGAGGCATTGGACTAGTGGCCCCACCGCCAGAAAGCTGAATTATTTTGCCGTAGTGCTGCATTTTGAAGTGTGGCAATACAGCACGACTCATCAATATGGAGCCAAAAATATTAATTTCGATTGCTCTTACCCAATCGACCCATTCAATGGACTCAATCTCACCCTTTGGGCCATATACACCAGCATTGTTTACAAGGACATGGCACCCTCCAAGCTGGGCAATGGTCGCGGCCACCAGTTCATTTACATCTGACTCGTTAGAAACGTCAGCAACCTGACAAACTATTTTTTGCTCAGACCCGGCTAACTTAGCAACTTCATGCGTTGCCGCCTCTAAAAGATTTACATTCCGAGCGCACAACATAAGATGAGCTCCAGAAGATGCGTACTTTTTGGCAATCTCTAATCCTAAGCCCTGGTTAGCCCCTGTAATTATGGCTACTTTGCCCGCTAAAACCTTATTCATACCTAAACCCCATCCGCAACAGATGTACCAACTGCAATATATTTATAGCCAGCATTTATAAATTTTGACTTGGAGGTAGCTAGGTGACGATTGGCATCAATAATGACTAAGTCAGTTGCTCCCATATTATTTAAGCCCTCTGCTGCTCCCTTAAACTCTGGCCACTCAGTACCAACCACTAAAGCATCAGCACCATCAACAGCTTGCATTGGATTGGCGCAAGGAACAATCTTGCCACCCCAGCGCTCAGGCATATTCTTCACTGCAGGATCGTACACCCTAACAATTGCTCCCTGCTCAATTAACCAATCGCAGAGCTCCACAGCAAGCGATCGACGAAGGGTATCGGTTCCGGGCTTATAAGTTAATCCCCAAATGGCAACCACCGCCCCACTAAGGCTCCCTAGATACTTTCGCAAGCTTCTACGTGCCCAGTTTTTATGCTCATCATTACTAGGCCGAACAGCAGACAATAAAGGGGTCAAAAGTTGATGCGCCTTACTTTCACTCCCCAGAAAAGCAATATCGCGAGCTAGGGTACCTCCAGCAAATGGGCCACCAGGAGATACGTAAGCCTTTGATCCAATACGAGCCTCTGTTTTAAGTCCGCGCTCCACCTCTTTAGCATCAGCACCAACCAATTCACATATTGAAGCTATCTCATTGGCAAAAGTAACTGATATTGCTAAAAATGAATTGATTGCATGTTTTGTCATTTCCGCCGACTCTACTGACATCCACTCAATCCTGTCGGCGATTGGCAATAACAACTGCTGAAGAATCCGCTTATCAGATTCAGTCCGTATCCCAACCACTATCCGATCTGGCTTTAAAAAAACATCCAAAGCTTTGCCTAAGCGTAAGTTCTCGGGAGAGCATGCAAAACTAAGGCTTTTCTCTGGAAAGCATTTTTTAGCATACGCTTCCAATCTTTTAATGGAGCCAACAGGCATTTGTGATGAAACTAAAACTATTGCATCTTTTTTAAGAAAATGTAAAACTTTCCGTATCTGAGTTTGCACAAAATCAATATCAGCCTCATCATCTTCATTCACTGGAGTGTCGTATGTCACCCAAAGAACTTCAGCATCGGCTGCTGCTTGCAATGGATCAGCATAAAAACTCAACTTAGAATTTGCCAAACCTGCAGCGAGTAAATCATCTAAACCCGGTTCAAATAATGGAGCCTTACCCAGAGATAAATTAGCAATAGCGCCATGGTCTGAATCAAGCCCAGAGACCTCGTGACCGACAGAAGCCAAGCATGCAGCGGTCACTGAGCCTAAGTGCCAAAGTCCTTGAACGCAGACCTTCATTAGATTTCCCTAGCCTCAAATACCCACTCATTATCGCAAAGGTATTGAACCGTTTTGATTACGCCCTCTTGAATGGAAAGCTTTGGAGTCCAACCCAAAGATTGAATACGCTTGGTTTCCAAAAAGATAAATGGGTTATCCCCAATCCACCCTCGATCACCACCAGAATATTTAATCGATGGAGTTAGGCCAAGCTCTTCGCAGATCCATCCTATTGAGTCATTTACCTCACAATACCCATCCACCCCAAGGTTAAAAATATTTACCTTATCCGGAGCCTTTGACATCGCAAGCAAGATTGCATCTATGCAGTCCTGAACATAAAGGTAGGACTTGCGCTGTCTACCATTACCCAATACGGGCAAGGATGTGGGATCAGCTTTTAATTTTTGATAAAAGTCGAATACATGTCCATGCGTATAGCGCTCACCAAGAATCGATACAAATCTAAAGATGCAGGCTTGAAAACCAAATCCCTCGCAGTAAGCCGAGATTAAACCCTCTCCAGCCGCTTTTGATGCTCCATACAATGAAGTCTGCACCGGGAAAGGGCCATCTTCAGGAGTTGGCACAATTGGAGCCTCGCCATAGACGGACCCAGTAGATGAAAAGGCAATCTTCTTAATACCATTTGCACGCATTGCCTCAAGGACATTGTAAGTGGCAATAGTATTTTGCTCAAGATCACGACGGGGGTGATCGGTGCCAAAACGAACATCAGCATTAGCGGCCAAATGAAAAACAGCATCGCCCCCTGAAAAAGCAACCTTGAGTGCATCAAGCTCCAAAATGTCCATCTCAACAAGACTGAAATTAGCGCTAACTAATGCACCATCTAAAAACCGATGCTGACCAGTAGAGAAATTGTCTACCCCAATGACATGATGCCCATCCTTTAGAAGGCGGTCTACTAAAGTGCTGCCTATAAAACCTGCGCATCCAGTAACAATGTATTTCATTAATAGGGGCCCTTAATAACTACAGAATTTTTGTCTATGGGGATAAAAAAATGAAAAGATGTTTAAGGAGAATTTAGAATCGGCATTAATTAAAAAATTTAAGCTGATTATTGTTAGTCTTCTTTAAAATAAGGCTATAAAAGTCTATCTTTTTTTCTGCGCTTTAAGAAAATCAAAAGCTCTTTAATAAAACTCATATAATTTTTTAAAATTGATTTTTAAAAGAATCTTTATTGTACAGCTTCGAATCCCTATTTATCCAATATGACCCCAGCTTTTGATTTTTGATTCGCAACTCATCTCGCCCGAAAATCTTCGTCACAACAGCAATTGGCGTAATTAGGAAATAAAAAAATATGGCCCAAATAATCGGGCTTGTCAGCCTTCCTAATGTTTGCCCAAGAATGAACCAGGCAACATTAAACGGCCTTAGTAAATTTGGTTTAACAAAAGTTGCCAGTAAAAGGAAAATGGTAACCGTTAAATAAAATAAACACTCTTTAAATCCAGCATCGGTGCTTAATCTGTAAGTAAGCAACAAGCCGAAAATGAAGCTAAATAAAATTCCAAAACTGCGATTAGATGGGATATTTTCAATAGCCAATCCTACGCTGATTTTTTTAATCATGAATATTCACTCGGATAAAACCTTGCACAATTAAATAAGTGTTACCTAAAATGATTAATGGGAAACCCCATCTTGCCGCAAAACCTTTAAGAAGGTTAACCATAATATTTTTATATTAAATGAAAATGATCTGCGTTTGAGATACTCTGCATCATATCTCACTTTCCCTTCAATTGGTAAGTCATCCCGACCATTCACTTGAGCCCACCCAGTTAATCCAGGCATTAGAGAATTGATGCCGGCGTTAGTGCGGAGTGTTATTAAATCAGTTTGATTAAATAACGCAGGTCTTGGTCCAACAAGACTCATTTTGCCACTTAAAATGCACCATAACTGCGGCAGCTCATCCAAGCTAGATCTTCGTAAAAACGACCCTACAGGTGTCAAATAATTACCAGGGTTCACCAATAGATGTGTAGCTATAGCAGGTGTATTGACCGTCATAGTCCTAAATTTAGGCATCATAAAAAGTGTATTGTTTTTCCCAACTCGAGAAGACCAGTAAAGTATTGGCCCATGTGAAGTAAGTCGAACCGTAATAGCTACAAGCAAGATTAGCCAAGAAAGAATCAAGATAGCTAGAAACGTTAAGAGCAGATCAAGCGTGCGAATCATAACCCGTTATTTTGAATTGTTTTTTGAAGCCCTTCATCAACACTTAAGGGGGGCTCCCACCCCAATAAGGATCTACTCTTGGAAATATCGACCTGTAAATTCCCAAATAAACGATCTGCTATGCCACCTTTCCCAACCGCAGATAAGAATTTACTAAAGAGCGTTATGGGAAATGGGATTAGACAGATTTTCCGATTGTTAGCCCTAGCAATCTTTTTTAGCAACGTTGCCGTAGATACATCCTCATTATCTGAGATTAAAAAAGTTTGGTTTGCGGCCTTAGGATGTCGGATGCATTTCTCAATAAAGCTCAATAAGTTTCCTAAAGCCACAAAACTTCTTAAATTATTATTTGCTAGCCCAAATGGCAGTGGGATCCTCAACTGTACCAATCGTATAAGCGAAGCAAAATTAGCCTTCACCCCTGAACCATATATCAATGGGGGGCGAATAATTACAACCTCCATATTAGTTTTATTTCCTAAATCCATCAATGCACACTCAGCCTCCCACTTTGAAACTCCATACGCATCCTTTGGAGACGGCTTATCTTGCGGAGTAAATGGTATTCCAATCTTGGTTGATTCGCCATTTACTTTTATTGAGCTTAAATAAATAAATCGCCTTACTCCAGCATCTGCAGCCTGCTGCGCCAGTTGTAATGCTCCGCGAACATTAACCCTTCTAAATTCCTCGAAAGGGTCTAAGGCGACCTCATTCATGATGTGCACCCGAGCAGCGCAGTGAACTACAACATCAATACCTTGTAGTGCTCGACTCCAATCTGTTTGCTCAGATAAATCAAAGCCTGACATTTTTTCAAAGTCATCATCATCGACTGCCGAAAAAGTCCTTGCTACAGCTCGAACCGAGTATTTACCACTCAAATAACGAACCAGCTCACCGCCCACAAATCCACTAGCTCCCGTTACTAGCACCATAGAAGTCACAGGGTTAACTTTTTGACCAAACAGTACGGTTTACGTAGTCCGTATAACTCATAACGATTCTGAGAATTTTTTTTGAGACTGCTTCAGCCTCGTAATCAGCCACAGGTGGCAAAACACGCTGTGTACCTCCAGCCTTACGCTGTTCAGTAATAACTTTTACCGCATCTAAAACTCGATCCTTCTTTAGGCCAGACATTATTAGCGTGCCAGCATCCATTCCTTCTGGGCGCTCATGCGCATTACGAATAGTAATTGCCGGTAGATTAAGTAAAGAACTCTCTTCAGCAATTGTGCCACTATCAGAGACTACACAAAATGCATCCATTTGCAATTTATTGTAATCAAAAAATCCAAAGGGTTTGGCGTATTGAATCAAGGGATGGAGTATTTTTCCTTGGAGCTCATCTAGGCGTTTTTTTGTTCGAGGATGAGTCGAAACAATGATGGGGAAAGAGTAAGTCTCAGCCAAGCAATTTAATGATTCAACCAAATCAAGTAAATTACTTGGAGTATCAACATTTTCTTCTCGATGAATACTAACCAAAAAAAATTTATTCGACTCTAAATTGAGTTTTTTGAGAATATTGGAAGACTTGATTTTGGGCATGTAAAAATCTAGTACCTCACGCATATGGGAGCCAGTTTTTATGATTGTTTCTGGTGAGATACCTTCCGCAATTAAATACCGACGCGCATGCTCTGTCAGCACTAAATTAATGTCGCTCAAGTGATCCAAAACCTTACGATTAAGCTCTTCTGGAACACGCTGATCGAAACATCGATTACCAGCTTCCATATGAAAGACGGGTATTTTTTTTCGCTTCGCAGAAATCACTGATAAACAAGAATTAGTATCACCGTAAAGCAAAACTGCATCAGGATTTTCCCGCTCCAGTACCTCATCTGAGCGAATAATGACCTGTCCAATTGTCTGTGCAGCATTATCGCCAGCAGCTTCCAGGAAATAATCAGGCTTTCGAATTCCAAGCTCATCGAAAAATATTTGATTGAGTTCATGATCATAATTCTGGCCCGTGTGAACCAATACATGATTAGTGTAAATATCAAGCTCGCTAATTACCCGGGACATTTTGATCAGCTCGGGTCTTGTGCCTACGATGGTCATTACCTTAAGCACCCAACTGCTCCTGAATGTAATCAAGACTTAATAATAGCTCCTTAACTTGCTCCACATTTAAAAGTTCCGCATTGTGAGAGGTGTAATCTTCAGCGTGACTTATCTTTTCCTCCCCATCACTAAAGAACTTAGCATAATTTAAATCACGATTATCGGCCGGCAATCGATAATAGCGACTCTCATTCTTTGCATGAGCCATCTCTTCTCGAGAAATCAATGATTCATAAAGTTTTTCTCCATGGCGAGTGCCTATGACTCTGATTTCGCTATTGGGGCCAAACAATTCCTTCAGGGCCTGAGCTAATGTCTGCACAGTAGAAGCTGGAGATTTTTGCACAAAGATATCACCTTGCTCAGCAGAGGAAAAGGCGTGCAAGACTAGATCAACAGAGTCCTCCAGGGACATTAAAAAACGCGTCATGTGGGGATCTGTAATGGTTATTGGGGTGCCATTTTTTAATTGGGAAATAAACAATGGGATGACTGAGCCTCTGGATGCCATCACATTCCCGTAGCGTGTAGCACAAAAAATAGTCTCATCCTTAAGTTGAGTACGGGATTTTGCAATCATCAACTTTTCCGCCATTGCCTTGGATATCCCCATTGCATTAATTGGATATACTGCCTTATCTGTACTCAGAACTACAACTCTAGAGACACCATTGGCATTAGCCGCATTCAATACATTCTCAGTTCCCAATACATTGGTGCGAACTGCTTCCATGGGGTAAAACTCACAAGATGGGACTTGCTTTAAGGCGGCAGCATGAAATACAAAATCTACACCCTTCATTGCACTTTCAACGCTTAAGTAATTTCTTACATCACCAATATAGAATTTGAGCCGATCATTTGAAAAAGCAATTCGCATATCCTCTTGTTTCTTCTCATCTCGACTAAAGATGCGAATCTCGCGTAAGTCAGAATCTAGGAATCGACGCAAAACCGCATTTCCAAAAGACCCCGTACCGCCTGTAATTAAAAGTACTTTATCTTTAAACATTTTTTCAGGTGAAATTGCGCACTTTGTTACCGCGCTTATCAAGCATATTTCGTTTTTTCCATAGAGCACTATGGGGCTCGTTTACTGCAATTTGATGACCTGGACGTGGCTCTTTGGTGTAGTAGTACAAAATTATAGACTTACGGCTCATTCCCTTGGGACATGAAAGTGGAGATGGCAGTCCATGAAAACTAAAATCATTCGAATCAAAAACAACAAGTCTATTAAAAATAGGCAAGACCTTCTTTAGACAGATATCTCCATTTTGATCGTATAAACCAAATTCCCCCCCATACTCCGGCAACCAATCCTGATTAAGATACAGAATTGCATTAACCCTTCTATTTAGACTAGTTGCATCATGATAATTTCCATCGACATGAACGTCCAACAATCCACCTTTAGTGGTCACATTTAACCCGCCACCAGTGAAATAAGGGTCTGGGATGAGCTTGGGAATGCCGATTCTATCGCCCATTGCCTTAATGAGTGGGCCACAGTTTAAAATTCTCACAGCGTCAATGATACCTTCCGGTATATCAAACTCAGATGACCAAGTGGTGCGGTATTTAATTTCAATATCACTATCGTTCGAGGCCTCCCAACCAGGCTCATCCAATGAAGGGAAGGATTGCAAACAAACTCTAGCCAACTCTTGTTCAAGAAAATTATCTATTACTAAGTGACGGAATGGCTCGTCAAAATACTCAATACCCTCTCTTGCATTCATAATCTTTTGAACACATTCTTCAGATATTTCTTTTAATTGCTTTTGAGTAAATGTCATTAGGATAATCTCTTAGTGATAATTATGCATAAGCCGAATCAAGGCGCCCCAGTCGCCAACCTCATAACCTGTTGCCTTAGAAAACTTTTCGGATATTAAACTTCTGTCGATTATAAATTGATCATTGGGCTTTATAGTGATTTTCTTGTCATATACGGAGGCTACTAGATTTAATAAATCATATTTGCTAATTGGCTCTGAGGCCAGGTGATATAACCCACTAAGATCTTTATTGGGAATAACATAGTCTCTTATAACCCGCGCAACTTCTATAGTGGGCAACCCCGAGAATATGGCATTACGATAACCCTCAATCTCACCTTCTTGACCTATAAACCAATCAATTAAGCCATGCGCGCCCTGAAGTTCATGTCCTATGATTGAGGTTCGGAGTGTTATTGCCCAAGGATAGTCAACTTCCCCCAAAAACTTACTACGACCATACAAGTCAGTTGCGTCTGAAACATCTTCTTCCGTATAAGACCCTTTTATTCCGGAAAACACACAGTCAGTACTAATGTGAATTAATCTTGCATCGACCTTTTTGCATGCACTAGCCAATTGATGAGGAAACATAGAATTAATCGGTATTGCGAATAAAGGATCCTCAGATTCCGCCAACTGCTTAACTAATCCAATACAGTTAACAACATAGTTAGGCTTAATTTCATTAATTAGCGAATTAACAGCAGCTACATCCGTAACATCCAAACCCGAAATTAATTGGTTATGGTATCTTGAATCAATCTGATTGAAAGATTTTTCAGACCGAACAGTTCCAATTACGTTAAATTTTCCATCATCCGCAAATAGCCTCAAAACGGTATGCCCGAGCATTCCATTGGCGCCAAAAATCAAAATCTTCCTCAAGAATTATGCTCCAACATAGCGGCACTCAAATGGTGAATCAATTTATCAGTCAATCTATCCATATTAAATTCTTTATCAAAATATGCTTTACCATTTTCACCCATAATTAAAAGCTCCTCAGGAGTTGAATTATAGAGTCGCAATATAGCCTGGGATAGAGAAATGCTATCACCAGCAGGAGCAGTCAAACCAGCATTTGCTAATTCCACTATCCTTGCTCCCTCACCATCTAAACTAGCAACAATAGGTCTACCTACAGCTAAATAGGCCTGTATTTTATTTGGGATGGTATATTTGAATATCTCCTCTGCCCCCAAAGTTACTAATAATGCATTCGCGCCGCCCAGAATATCTGGCATAGCCTCAACAGGAAAATGACCTAGGCAATTTATATTACATAAACCTCGCTGAACAACCTCCCCTTTGAGCCACTCCAAACGGCTACCAGACCCATAAATATCAAAGCGGATATTTTTAATTTCCCTCAGTAAATCAGCTGCTTCAACTATGACCTCTACAGCCTGCGCATGACCTACATTACCCGCAAAAATAATGACAAAAGGTGCCGCGGCAAAAGAAAGAGGTTTAATGGAATTATGTGTTCTTGTTAAAAAAATTTCATCAACCGAATTTGGGTGATACAAAACTTTTCTATTCTTTGCAAGTAATTTTACAGGCTCAATAAATGCAGTTGACTGAACTAATATCAAAGTACAGTTTTTATACAAAGTGGCAACAGCTGTGCCAACTAATTTCAATATAGATTTATTTTTTATAGTGCCAGTTGCCTGTAGGCTTTCAGGCCATAGATCTTGGACCCAAAGCACAACAGGGATTTTCCAGAGTTTGCCAAAAATAATTGCAGGAATCGCTTGAAAAATTGGGGATGGCGCATAAACAAAAATCGCATCAAATTTTTTATTCCGCAATAAAAAGTAGCCAAAAAAGCTTCCTGAAATAACGAAAGAGAGATAATTTAAGAATAGAAAGGTGTTTTTATTACGCCTAGGAGTTATTGGAACCCGAAAAACCTCCATGCCATCGTAACGCTCCCTGGCACACCCCCAAAACCCATAGCCATCAAAGAATCTTCCCTTTGGATAATTTGGCTTGCCAGTCATGATGGTAACCGTAACGCCGTTCTTATGAAGACTTTTGGCAACAGCATTTATTTGAAATGACTCGGGCCAGAAATATTGCGTTAGCAGCAAAACTTTAAGATCGGTTTTATTTTCTAACATATCCATTCTCAGCATTTATTAGTGCCACCAATACAATAACTAGAAAATATACTGAATGAATAATGGAATATGTAAAACTAAAGCTCCTTTTAGGCATCAACGCATCACCATTCTCTCTAAAGCATCAGGAAACGGAAGAGTAAATTCAAATCCAAGGTCATTTTGTATTTTTACAGAGGGATAATGCGTACGAATAACTAGGGCATTTAGTTTTGGAATATAAAGCCATCTTTTGAAAAACCACCCGATAAGTCCTAGAGGCATCCTAATTAAAGCTGCTGGCAGACGTATTCTTGGATTTGGTAACCTCAAGATCTGAGCAATTTTAGCCACTAGAACTTCTAAATTACAGTCACTGGAAATATTGTAAATTTGACTTTTTACTCTATCGTCTATTGCTAGTAGCAATAGAGCCCTAACAACATCAGCTACATGAACGTAAGTTGTAACGGCACCAGGCTTCCCCAAAAAGAAAAAGCGTCCCGTTCGAATAGTGTTGATTAAACGCATGATAGGACATCCTTGAATTCCCTCACCAATTACATTTGAGGGTCTTAAAATAGTCCAAGACATTGCTTCATTTTGGCATGCATTAATTAACAGGAGGTCGGATGCAGCCTTGGTTTTCTCATAGATGCTCGCTGGCCTTAGCGGAGAATTTTCGTCAACAAAACGATCGGTGGTTATCGATCCGCCTACAGGTGGGCCGTATGCCCCACAAGAGCTAAGTTGCACCCAATGAATTACCCTACCAGTCCTTTGAGCCTCAACCAAGACGCCATTAACTAGGCGGGCCGTCCCATCGACGTGAGTAGCATGCATGAGCTCTTCTTTATTTTTTTCCCCGGCACAGTGAATTAAAACATGGCAATTAGACAAAAAATCGGCAGGTGAAAAGTCTTCATCCAACAAATCTCCCACTACTACTTTTATATAGTCAGGAAAATCTACTTTATGCTTTCTAGTTAGAACCTTGATGGAACGTGCTCTGCGCCCAATCTCTTTTACTAAGGCTTTACCAATAAATCCATTTGCACCAGTAATACAAATATTCAGATTACCTAAATCATTCATAAATATACATCTTTTGAAATATGCTTATTCAGGACCACTTGCTCAAAGTACTCTAAATACACGTGGATTATTTTTCCCCACCTATATTGCTTTTGAACAACATCCTTCCAGCTTAAACCAATACTTCTCAAGAGCGCCTCATCAGCCAATAAGACTTTTAGACTATCCGCTATAGCTTTAGAGGCAGCGGGAATCTCTAATACCTCAGAGATTTCTCGAATTTCCTGCAACCCACACTGATCGGTTAGCAATACTGGAGTTCCACAAATTCCTGCCTCAACTGCAACTATTGACATGGCCTCTTGTCGAGACGGAACAACCAGCAGGCTGGCATTTCTGTACGCCAAAACCTTGGCTATTCCGTCAACATTGCCAATAAAATGAACCCTACCATGCAATTTGTGTTTTACTACCTGGCTACATAAAAAGGTTTTCATTCCATTGTCAGGCCCGGCAAAAACCAAATGAAATTGAGGATACAGTTCACAAACATTAATAAAGGCATCTAATAAAAGGTCTGGGCCTTTTATTAGATTAAGACGGCCCATAAAAAGAATATATGGCATGAAGGGGGCGGGACCCTTCAAAACTTCATCAGAAAAGTTCTCTGGTAAAGAAAAATCCTTTTCATTGATGCAGTTAGGAATAATAATGATTTTTTTTCGATCAACCCCATAAGACTCAAAATGGCCACACTCCAATTTCGTGATTGCAATCCACCCTGAGGCTCTTTGAACAATAGCCTTCCCACATAAAAAATTGTAAAATATTTTTAACAATTTAGAGCGTCCAAATATTGGCAATGCTCCAGCCGGACATACAACGTATGGCTTTTTATACATTACGGCATAAAAGCAAACTAAAGCATTAAGTACGCTCCAATGCCCCATTAAGTGGATAACATCAGATTTACGCACCAATTTCCCAACCAGGCCAAATCCACCATATGGCAAATGAAATCGCCTCCACAGACATGGGAGGACGATCAAAGAGGCGCCAGATAGCTTACCAACCCTATCTAAACTAAGTTCATCATCCAGAGTTAAAACAGTACACTCACAATTTTCTTTAGCAAGCCATCGTGATAATTGATAGGTTCGCTCAGCCGTCCCCCCTCCAGCCTGAGTATCGATAGACAAATTTACAGTAAGAATTTTCATTTTGAGAAATTTCTAGTAAAGAGTAAAGTTAATTTATGTCGTGCCCACTGCTTAACGAAGGATATGCATAAATCAACATATGCAATTAAACTTGGAACAGCATGATTTTTTATTTTGGCATCTAGCTCTTCTCTAG
Source organism: Polynucleobacter sp. MWH-Creno-3A4 (assembly GCF_018881885.1). Taxonomy (NCBI): domain Bacteria; kingdom Pseudomonadati; phylum Pseudomonadota; class Betaproteobacteria; order Burkholderiales; family Burkholderiaceae; genus Polynucleobacter; species Polynucleobacter sp. MWH-Creno-3A4. Next base: position 1,008,775 of record NZ_JACXSA010000001.1, on the reverse strand, counting down.
AGCCACCATTGCTAGTCTGGCTAATTCCACCATCCAACATTCGAACTATAGTTCTATCAAGAAACTTTGCTTGTAAAAATTTTCCGCTACGAAGTAAAAATTCATAATCGCCAGCAATCCTATAGTCGGCATTATATAATCCGTACTTATTGAAGAGTCTACGAGAATGGAGCGAGCCAGGGTGAGCTACCACACTATGTCGTCGAAATGTTCTCCACTCCCATGCTCTGCCAACAAGCCTGATGGGCAAATTGCAATCATCAACAATCATGGCTCTTCCAGAGACAAAATCAAGCGTTGGATTCTTTGCAACACAATCTAGAATATCACTTAAGGCCCCATCCTCGAAAAAATCTCCCGCACCTAAAAAACAAATATAAGAACCGGTAGCCAAGGCGATGCCTTTATTCCATGCGTCGTAAATTCCTCTGTCAGGCTCGAAAACATAGCGATCAACTACCTCAGAAAAATTTCTAATAGCATCAAAAGATGAATCAGTAGACCCCCCATCAATAACGATATATTCTACGGTTGATGGTTTATGTTTCTGAAGTGCAGAAAGAGTTTTATGAAGCTGCTTACCTGAATTGAGGTTGCTGGTAATAATTGTAAGCAATGGGCGATGAATCAAAATAATTCCCTAGAAGTAATCTCACTCCGACTTTTTAAGGCCCGTAAGGAGTTAAAAATTTTCCCAAATCTTGGAGCGCTTACTAAATAACCACCCAAGATTCCCTTAAAAACAGTCCAGTGAAATTGACATTCAAAAATATTTCCAGCAAAAGCGTATTTGCAGATCCTTAAGATGGACCCAATTAGATTTTTAAAGACTCCAAAGGACCACTTTAAGAAAGGTAAGCGATCATCTCTCTTGTAAGTTAATAATCTATACATAGAATGAATTGGAGCTGATCTACAAACGCCCAAATTATTTTTTAGGAAATAAGCCTCACTTAGTCGAGACTGTTGAAATGAATGAATAAAGCGAAGTTCATTCAACCAAACCACTCGGTACCCTATCATTCGAATGGCTAAACTTAGCTCAACATCTTCGCCACCAATATCAATGGGGGTACTAGAGTTAACCCTTTCGGGATTGAGAAGAAAATGAAAATCTGAGGACTGCAAACGATTCCAAGCATCCATATTGATAATTGAGCAAGCGCCCCACACCCAATCTAATTTTTCATGATTCTCTGGCAGGCCGATAGCATAAGCGCCCATGTGGCTCCTAAACCAATCTGGTGAATATAATTTAGCATCCAATTCACCGCGGGATCCAATGCAACCTATTAAAGGCTTTGCAATTAAATAAGATGCTGCTTTTTCAATAAAATCTGGAAAAAGAATATTGTCATCATCGACAACAATACAATATTTTGCACGAACATTATTGAGCCCCATAACCAATGCAGCCCCCTTGCCTGGTAAAGGACATGACAGTATCAACAAATCATTAAATTTGGCTTGTACACAATAATCTCGAGCTAATTCTTTGGTTGAATCATTAGACTCATAATCAACTATTATTATTTGCTGGACCAAATGGAAGGATGATTGCTCAAAAATAGAATCAAAAACTTTAGCTAATAATCGCTGACTATTTTTTGTGCAAATTAAAATACTAAAACTAATACTCATCTAGGATACTTTGTATTGTAGAGCGATAGAATGCCAGCCGCTACTGCTGCAAATAATATGTAAAACGGAGGTAAAGAAGTTGTATTGCCATGAATCAATAACATGAAAACACCTAATAAAAGCAGCAAGAAGTAATATTGACTATCTTTTAAGCAAATCAATATTGCCTTGTAAACTAGCATTCCCAGGAATAGAAAGAATGGAGCAGACCCAAGGATTCCGCTCTCAATAAATATACGGAAAATACCTACATCACTTATGAAGTTTGTAGGTAAATTATAGAAGTGTTTATTAAAGATTCCGGGGCCAACTCCAACAAGAAATTTTTGCATATCAATGGCGTTAAAGTAGTCAGCCATCAGATTTACCGAGCTACTCATTATGTAATCTAAGGGAGATTTATCTACAAACAAATTTACTTCAGACATAAAAAATAAGAATATTAAAAAAAGTGCTACATAAATAATAAAATGTCTAGCCCTTAAAAATTTCAAAGAGAGTAGAAATAAAAATAACCCAATAGGGACAAAAATTGACACAGAAATAGTCAACACACTTGAAACAAGCAATGCAACAGAGGGGAATATGTAAACGCGTGTAAAAAAGCTTCTATTTAATAATGGGATAAGGCCTATAGCAAAAAGCATCGCTCCAGCCGATCCAATTACTCCGCCCGCATAAACATTTAACCGGAAAACCCATCCAATAAATGGAATATACCTAGTTGATTGCATGAGTCCTGCGTCTAAAAGCTCCTTGAATGTACGATTGCTACCGCCCAAGGTCTCCATCTGACTAGTTTCATGGCTTAAAGCCTTGATCTGACCGGCATTACTCTCTACTAACGCCTTCAATTCGTGAGTATCAGTTTCATGGCTTAAAGCCTTGATCTGACCGGCATTACTCTCTACTAACGCCTTCAATTCGTGAGTATCGTAACCTAAGGCCTTAACCTCAACGGCTGTGAAATCTGCGGAATAATTAAGATATGGGAAAAGTTCAGGTATTAGTCTTGGGATACGCAATATCTCCAACATTACAAATAGAGAGATTAACGAAATCATCCCAAATGAAATAATACTTGAGGAGATTCCATCGATATATGAGTTCTGTTTACCGGGGAGGTTATTATATGCTACATATAGAAATAAAAATATGACTGGGAGCAAATACTGCCTGAATATAATTGGAATATATAAAATATTATTTACATGATATATATTAATAAAAAATATTAAAATTCCATAAATTATTAAAAGACGAATTTCGGGACTTAATTTAAAGCCAGCCCTTGTATTCCAAAACTGTTGGGCTAAATAAACGCATGATGCAATAACAGTTATTTCCGGCAAAAGAACTAAAGCTAAATTTTCTGGATTTTGAGCCCTCAATAAGTACATAAAGGGATAAATTATGAAAGGCAAAATACTGAGAATATTGGAGTAAAAAATTACAGCCAAGCAGATTATCAAATATAGTATTGCTATATTTATATCAATAAAAAGTCTATTGAAAACTACATTCAATATTGCAACATAAATCAAAATAATAAAATTCTGCTTACTAGTAAAATTATTCAAAAAAATAACCTATTCTTTTTAAAAATGAATGCGCACGTAAAGCCCCTGGAATTCTCTTTAGATAAATCCGCAAGAAGCTTTTATCCGAACAGTCTATTGATTTTTCACGAATTTTAAGCAACTCATCCCTTCCAATTCTCATGGGATATAAACCCCTGGAAATCAAGCATGAGCCCGGATGCCAATTATCATCATCTACAGAAACAAATAACTCCCGCTTTAAAACACCATAGTTAATTGGTAGGATATAAGTGTCATCCCATCGTTTTTCAAAATTAAATGGGGTAAATTTAGACCACCTAGGTAAAAAGGGCTTATCTACTTTTAGTAATTTTATGAAAAATTCTTTTCGGAAAATACCACAACAAGAAATAATATATGAATAAGACCCGATAGTATTCAATGAATTTTTCTGTCTTATATTATTTGTTGCGGTGGAGTAGAAAATAGAATACAAATTATCAAATTCCTCTTTAGGTATATCTGAAAACTCCTCTAAAAATTTTCCCTGTCCAAACCAAGAGTAACCAATGTAGTCAACTTTAGAAGCATAAATGTCGCTTATAAGACTCTTAAATTCATGTGTGCTTTTAATAAACAGATGATCTTCTATCCAAAAAAATAAATACTGATTTTGCACTTGGTCAACAATTTTCAGCGAATCTCGCATCCACCCATCATTCGTATTCAATTCGCTAGCACAAAGCAATTGACCTAGTTCACTTCTTAAAAAACTCACAACATCCTGGGAATACCTGCCGCGAATATTAATTACCCATTGACTTATAGACCGATGATTCAATGAAAAAAAAGAGTCTTTTAGCCTAAGGAATCGCTCCTCGGTATCTATGTAAAAATTAGCAAAAACTGTAATTTTCTGGTCGGTCATTACACGCTTTTGTACAAATGTCTTACACGAAAAAAACTCAACCCCAGTGAAGATATACTTACTGCAAGACCAGTGATGGCAACCCCATAAAACCCAAACTCAGGTATTAGGAATGACCCCAAAGCAATGCTAATACTCGCCGCCCATATCATGATGTAGGTGATAGATATTGAGTTCTCTACTCTGATAAATAAATTAAATGGTAATTGCAGTAAAGCTATTCCAATTGTTGGGATAGACAATATTATAATTAATAAAGGCAGGTCATTGTATACACTGGGTATAACAGAAAAATAAAATCCCAGCACCGCAATTAAAAACAGGCCCGGAACTACTAAAAGATAAATTTTTAGTAATTTTTTAATGAAAATCCATGTTTCATGACGCGCCCTATGGTTTGACTCTAAACCATAGACATGGGAGGCCCAAGATACTTGGGCTGCCACCATTAACGTTTGAGCTGGCAATAAAAATTGCACAGCGAGGTTATACTCCGCAACATATTCCAAACTAAATGCATGCGTCAAAAAATATCTGTCACTTAAAGATAAAAAGATTGTAGCAATGCTTCCAGGCACCACCGGGGCGCCTACTAATAGCGCTCTTTTAATATATGCCCAATCAATCCTAAAGGAATAGAGCTTTCTACAAAAAATTGCCGAAGTTAGCATCAATATAACGATCTCCCCAAAAAGCAGGCATAACAAGCGCGTATAGGAGGTGTCAATATATAAAATGCCAATATAAATTACTAAAAGAAGAATAGAATTTTGCACTAAAAATTTAATGCAATTGTATTTTGCAATATTTGTATTGCTATCAGAACTTACCAAGCTCGAATAAATAATCAAGTTAAGCGTCATCACCAAGATAAGGACATCAAAAACTAGACTCTTCTCTTTTATGCCATGCGTTACACCGAATACTTGATCCATGGCAAAGAAGTCAAGATTAAATAAACTTATTAATAGAAGGAATAATGAAACATAGATAAGAATAAAAAGAAAGGTTGAAGAAAAGATGTCTCCCCTCACATTTTTTCTTGTAGTGCTAGCTTCTTCCTTAATTTGATTAATGTAAAGACCAATGCTGATTATTGGTGACATCAGGGCAAGTCCAGTAGATATGTATCCATACTCACCAAAATCAGCTTTTGACATCCACCCCAAATAAATTGGAAGGACTAAAAAACTTAGCCCCTTGAGTATAAAATCCGTAGATGTAATTATTGCTATTTTTTTAAAAAGCATCTTACCTTTCTAAATGAAGACAACTGTTGGATTTATGTTCATCAAGATATCTTTTTTAATTTCATCGTTATAAACGCCAGCCCTTAGAATAACCACCGGGCTGTCCAAATTTTTCAAAACTATTGGAGATTTAACAAGAAGTTTTGTACCATAAAGTCTTCGGCCATGTTTTTTGGAATCATTATCAAGTAAGCATTCTATAGACTCGACATTAAGGCCTCTCTCCATCAAAAATTGAGAAAAAATATGTGCGCCAAATAAAAAATGTTTTTTCTTGGATTTTTTAATTTTTTCATTTAATTCACACACTAAATTTTTTTGATTATTAATATAATTTAAAAATAATTTTTTATTTTTATCGTAGAGGTTATTTGCTAGTTGTATTGGCTTAACTCTTAAATCCCTTACCGTTGAATAAAAAATACTATGATCAGCTTTAAAATATTCCTTTTTAATTATCTTAAAACCATGCTTAGCTAATAAAAAATTAATATACTCCTCGTTCAGCAAAACGGTGTGTTCAAAATTAATACAATTTGTATAGTTTCTTTCCAGCATTGAAACCATATTTGGTAAAGAAAAAATTAATTTTTTTCCATCACTCATAAATCCAGATAACAGCCCCATGAAAATATCAGGATCGTAAATATGCTCAAAAACATGTGAGTGAACAATTGCGTCAAACTCTTTCGTGAACTTGAATTTTTCATCAAAAAAACCTTTAATGAAGTTGGCTTTACAGCCAAAAACTGGCGCTGGGTTTGGCTCTAAAATTGACCACGGGATCTCTCGATAACTAGCATATTCAAGCGAAAGTATGCCATGGGCTCCGCCCAACTCCAATACAGATAATGGTGAAAATTGCGCTAAAAATTTTGCAAATTCGCGATGATGCTCCATCCATAGTGAGCCAACAGCACCCGCATGCTGGGACTGATACAGAACATCAAGTGGAATTAATTTTTTTAACTGCAATACTCCGGTTTCCTTATTTATCTGCCATGTTTGCTCTGCACGAATATCCTGAGCTTCAGAATGATCAACGCACCCCATAAATACCGGGAAATTGAAATCCGTATGAAGGTCTTCCATATTTTTATTTCCAGTAATCACATCATATGTACGTTCAATTAATTTCATTTTGACTCCAGCCCCTTTTTGAGTAAAGATTTACCTAGCGCAAATAGCAATAGACAGTATGGATTATGGTGAAGCGGAGAAATATTTAGAAAGATCAGGGCAGTTAATATCCAAATTTTTCTAGCGTCATAACCTTTATTTTTTAGCCATTTAACATAATATTTTTCACACTCAACTAGCACATGTTTTCTTAAAAAATCATAGTTAATCTCAGAGTTTGTCCAGTGAATGCTATAGAAATTTTTAGCAATCAACTCATGGCTAATAATCAAGCCGTGTAGAAGTTTGGCAAAATCATAATAAATATCGCCTACCGAGATATCCCCACCAAAATCTTGCCGCCAATCTAAAAAGGTAAAGCTCTGACAGGAAGGCGACCATAGAATATTTTCGAAATGAAAATCTCCATGAAATCTCCCAGGCAACCCGTCTGAAATCCAATTCCAATCAACTTCATCGAGCAAGTCCTTTAGCATTGGCATCTCTATGCCATTAATACTTTCCATGCCATCTTTTTTTAAGAAATTCCTGTAGAATAATTCAACACGCTCGTATGTTTTATCTCGGTAAAAGTCCCTGCATAAATTTTTAAAAGATATGTGCTCTTGTTCATTTAGGCTTTTAATTTCCCAAAACTGCTTTGAATAATCTAATAATTTTTCAAACATGGGCAAATTAACTGCATCGGAAAAAACTCTACCTTCCACCTTGTCATAGCGATACATATTTTCGCCACTTCCAGTAATGTTTGGGACAAATCCAGCCAACTCCTTTGCTCGCCTTACTCTATTTGTTATAAATTTTTTATCATCTGAAAATTTGACAGCATGCTCGCCTATAAACCAAATTGCCTCATTCTCTTTTTCTAAAATATTGGGCTCGTCTTGCTCGCGATAATATTCTTTAGCTTTATTTAAGGCATCAGTATTTCCAGTGTCATGCCACGTAAACGATTTAGCTTCAATACCATTAGGTAATAACGCTCGCAAGCCATAAGCTTCACCAGTTTGAATTGCTTTTTTCCCACCTGACTCCATTTCCGACCAAAATGCTTTGTAATCAGCGACTCCTGCCAACCCAATATAGGGTTTGCAACTAGGAAACCTTCCCACCCCTTTTTCACAGATTTCAATAACCTGATCATTTGCAATTTCTAAAGTTCTATAGGGATCAAGATAGTGAACATTGGAATACCCCATCCAATTCTTGTTTGGCGGAGGAATAAATTCATCAACCAAAGTATCGCAAGAAATAAAAACAAAGGGTTCTTGAAGGTGCTTTTTACAGGCAAGCAAACTTAATCCTAAGCCCGAACCCTCCCCCTCGTATAGATCTACTTGCGAGTAATCAAAATGTCGATCGGGATAAGCAAGCCCCAGAAATTCGCGGACAAGATGGCCTTTGTAGCCAAGCGCAATTACAAACTTTGCCTCTGGGGGAAACTGCTCTATTAAATGACAAATTGTGGGGCGATTAGCTATGCCAACTAATGATTTATTCAGATAACGGGTCAGACCGCCCAGTCTGGAACCAGTTCCCGCAGTAGGGATACAGACTTTGTAACTCATTACTGAGCCCGCTGATAATCATCCATCAGTCTGACAACATCGCCCATCTCAGGTGTCGATGCCTCCAAATACACACTGTCCTCAACACCTTCCATCCGGTGAATCAATCCAGGAGCGATGGTAATGGTATCGCCAGCATAGTATAGCTTCTCTATCAACTGATCTTGACTTAGGCCTTGAATAATCTTTAAAACGCCTGAAAGTACATAAATCGTTTCTTTTTTAATATTATGGTATTGCAAACTACAGCGATGGCCAGCCCACATAGTTAATTTCTTGACCATGTATTTATCGTTAATTTCAATAACCTCTTCGCGCCCCCAGGGCTTTTCAATAACCTGCATTTTCAATCCTTAAATTATTTAAATATTAAATTTTATAATCACTGTATTCGGGATGAAACTCAAAAAACTTGTCATAAAAAGATTTAACGTATTGCTGCATAGACCAACGACTATTGAATCCATATTTGTTACGCAGCCATTCTTTTCCTTCAGAAACATATAACCGAAGATTTTCTTGATAGTCTTCCGTATTAATGAGATCAGCCTGATTAATTAAATATGACTCGTTTTCACCAGCCCACACTGTAGAGGTAATGGCAGCGGCCCAATCATTTGCATAGGCCTTGGCAATTAATTCGGATTCACTCAAATACCCTCTGAAATTTTCACCATCAAATAAAAAATTCATAAAATCTGGTTTATTGATATTACAAATAGATTCTATGAATTCTCTGCGCAATAAAAAGGAGTTGTTATGAATAAACCAAAAATATTTAGTTTGCTCTTTCTCCAAGAGCAACTTCTCACCCCAATGCTCACAACAAGGCGACAAAATTCCTATCTTAGGATGCTCATCCATGATTTTCATCAAGGGAGCTACAGTCGGCAATTGCAGAAGCTCAGTATCATTAGTAAGCAAGAAGAATGCGTCATAGTTTTTAAACTTATCTTCTTTCCAGAGCTGGCTTAAGCCGAAATTCATACCTCGCCCATAACGTAGCCCATGTTGAATAGCCCCATCCCAGTTGGCGTGCCATGAACTGTTTTTGCTTAATTTGGATAAATCAGAGCCCGCCTCAACGATATAAATATCATTAGAATCACCATCGAAATTTTTAAGGTGATCGTATAAACGCTCCGTTACCTCTGGAAGGTTTCTATTAAGGATAATTGTCGCAACGCGTGCCAATTTAAACTCCTGCCATTCTAAAATTTTTCATATATCGGAAAATACTTTTCTTAACTTCATTTTTTAAAAACAAATCAAGATCAATCTGTTTTTTAGCCAGATCTTTTCTTGCCTTTGCCTTAAGTTCATCACATGCCGGCTTAGAAAATACATAGTGTCCAGAAATAATCGAACGATCTCGATCGCTCGCCGTAGATTGATCTAGCATCCACTTTTCCCACTTCTTAGAATCGTAAGAAATCTTTAAAAAATCATCCGCCAAATCTTGCAGGTTATTATTTTCCAAAATATCAAGCAAGGCCAATGTCTCAGCCACTCCAAATTCAGGGGCGACATTGGCCGCATGAATTCCCAGTCTAGGGTGCCATTGCAACGCTTCATCTGATAAGTAATCGGTGTTGTGCTCCTTCATCATAATTCCATAGCGATTGCAAATTTCAATCATTTTTGGAACCTGAATCTCAGCAGGTAACTCATTTGTCACCCTCAGGGGCGTATCAAATGAGCCCACATTTCGCGTCTCCATCACTCTAGTTCCCGTCTGTATCACGACAAATGAAGGCTGGGGAATGTTATTTTTTCTGCAAAACTTGAGTAACTCATTAAGAGTGTAATCAAGCTCTTCTTGAGTGTTAGTGCTACCACTTTGCTCTTCGGTGCCCACCTCAAAAATCACTTCGCGGCCTAAGCGCTGAGCATGGGTCCAGCAATAGTCATATAAATCAAATACTCGATCTAAAATTTCATCAACATTTGGAGAGCTATGAATATCAACGCTAGGGTCAATATGAAGCACCTGAAAGCCCGCCTCTAAATCTCGTAAATAAGATAATTTAGCCGAGTCCATCGCCCTACGTAGACTTAAACTATCACCAACCTCTTTAGTGCTCTGCCATGGACCACCATGGTCTCTAGCCAATAAGATCTTTCCCTTTTGGTCGTTATCAATAACGTACTTCGCAAACTCTTGAGTAGTCCAGTTATTGACATAACCGCCCCCAAACTCTTCAGAGTCAATTTGACGACGACTAGCAATCAGCAATAGCGGCGCTTCATGTTCATTAGCAAGCTCTATTGCTGCGTCTACACAATTTCGACTCATTGGGCCCACGCCCAATAAAGTACATCGCTTTTTGTTTAAAAAAGTATTAAGTCTTTTATGCATCACACTGTCCACTCCCCAGAAAGCTTAATTTGAGAATCCGGTAAGGCTTTGGGATTAAACGGAGTGAAAAATTTCTCCATAATGTGTAAGCAGGCTTCTGCAACCGCTCTATCACCGCCGGATCTTTCAGTTACAAAATCAGCATGCTTCTTGGCAAGCTTATCTCCATTAAATGGAGAAATGGCATAACCGACTTCACGCATAACATAGTGATCAAATATTCCATCACCCATATAAATCACATCTTCAAGAGCATAGCGCTCTTTAATCCAATCAACCCTACGAATAGTGCTAACGAGCTCCAAAGGAAACTTCATATCATCAACAATTCTCTTGTGAGAAATTGAAAAACCTTTTTTATCTCCCGTAACAAATCGAATTTCAAGATTATTTTTTAACAAAGAGAGGCCATCATTGTCATCCGGGCCAAATATTTTCATAACCTTGCCCTTAGAGGTATAAAAAAAATGGCCGGTAGTCATTACCCCATCGACGTCGAGGATAAAATACTTGGGTTTTTTATTGATCATTTGCTTCGCTGTTCTTATCTTTAGGGAGCCATTATCCTTTATAGGAATGATAATTATTATAAGACTCTAGCTACCCTAAAGACTTCCTTAATTCAAATCTAATATCTAGTAAAGCCCTTTGAAGCCAGTATTTACTCTTTGTCTATTTTTCATTATTAAGGCCTTGATTAGCCTTTACTTGATCCCCACCCATCAAGGTTAAACCACATGAGAGGGAAATCCAAAAAATAAGGCAAGAAAAAGAGGTTGTAGCAGCTACCTCAGTAGTTATCCATAGCATAAGATTGGCAATTAAAGCCCAGAATACCGTTGACCTCCAGGGCTCCACAATTCCGTCAGCTTGCCTGATGCTTAAAAGTAAGGCGCCGAATATACAAAAAAAACCTGGCACCCCTACGCCTAGAATTAAATCAAGCCAGCCACTATGACTATGTGAAAGTTTAGGGCTAGCTTCTGGCCATCTAGATTTAACCATTCTTTTGAAAGAATCCTCCACTAAACCATAGCCCATAGGATTATTAGCCGCTAATTGCAGACCAACCTTAAACCATGCAGCTCTATCATAGTTAGTAATAGAAACTACTTCTCCATATTCATTATTGGGATATCCATGTTCACCTGCATATTTCCAGTGCGGATATTGCTCCAACTGAAAGGCTACTTTAGTATCCGCGATCAAGGTTCGCCAGGAATCATTTTTCTGAATATGCAGATATAAGAAGTTTAGCGATATAAATACAGCCAATATAAATAAGAAAGTTTTATGCCAAAATTTAAGCAAGGATGCGTTTCGCAGCAATAAAGCGAAAAAAAGTGCAATAAGTAGGGTGGCATAAATAATTCCATTTTTTGTATTTTGAACATAAAAAAGGAAAAGGGTAGAAAAAACCAAAATTAAATATAGAAGAATTTCTGAGCTCTGCTTAAAGTGTATGCGTAACTTTTTCGTTAATGACCTATGAATTTGCCCCAGGGAGATTGCAAGGACAGGCAAACAAAAAGCAATATAATCTGTCTTAGGAATATAGTAAGCAGATTGGTCATTAAAATTAATTTGCATATAGGCTAGCGGATGCAGGTCCCAATATGACGCGTATGTTGTAAAACAATATTTGAGCAAATAAATAAGTACCGGTAAACTCATACCCATATAAATGACGGGCCAAAAAAAAGTTCTTTGTTGACTACCGAGGCCTGCCAATGATAATCCCAAACCAAACGCTAGAATAGCCCCCAAACCAGCGTACTTCCATATACGCCTTAATTCCATTAGCTGTGCAGGGTAATCATGAGTCAAGAACAAAAGGTGAAAAAGGGCCCAAAAAAAGAACCCAAGCATAAGCCAAAGTGGGATTGCCCTTTTTTGAAAAAAATATGCACGGCATTGGTAAATAGGGTAGAGAGCAAGCAAAGCTCCAGTGATCAACAAAATTCTGCGCAGGTATAGCAATTCATAAAGCATCCATACCGCATAAAGCATCGCAAAAATAACGCACTGCATCCACACCAGTGCGTTAGGAATTTTTGGGTTTTTCGCTAAAGTATTAGCACTACTATTTAGGCGCGGGATCATAATTGATTTCTTATAAATAATGCCCATCGTAATATTGAGGAAACAATATGATCTAGGGAGAAATAAATTCTGTATAGGACATCTTCAAACCTTTCTCCAAATTAACTCTTGGAGACCAACCTAGTTTATTCAAACGCTCAGAGCTCATCCACTTTCTAGGGGCGCCATCTGGTTTCGTAGAGTCAAAAACAATATTGCCTGCATAGCCTGTCGCTTTGGCAACTGCATGCGCTAATTCATTAATGGTGATATCACTACCATAGCCCACATTAATGTGGCCTTGCATAGCTTGAGTTTGAGTATCGTAAGTCGCTTTATCGAGCTGCATCACAAACACTGAAGCGGCAGCCATGTCATCCACAAACAAGAACTCACGTCTTGGAGTCCCAGTACCCCAAATCACCACCTCAGGCGCATTAGCAACTTTAGCCTCATGAAATCTTCGAATGAGTGCCGGAATGACATGACTATTTTCAGGATGGTAGTTGTCACCTGGGCCATACAAATTCGTAGGCATCACTGAGCGATAGTCGACACCATGTGATTGACCATACTGACGGTTATAACTTTCACACATCTTGATGCCGGCAATCTTGGCAACAGCATATGGCTCATTGGTTGGCTCGAGCTTCCCTGTGAGGAGTGCGTCTTCGCTCATTGGTTGGGGGGCTAGCTTTGGATAAATACAGCTTGATCCCAAGAACAACAGTTTTTTGACGCCGTTCAGAAAAGCTTGGTGAATGACGTTATTTTGAACCATCAAGTTATCGTAAATAAACTCAGCTGGGTAAGTGTTATTCGCATGAATACCCCCCACCCTTGCAGCAGCCAAATAGACTTGGTCAGGTTTTTCTTGCTCAAAAAAAGTTTTAACTGCCGCCTGATCTGTCAAATCCATCTCAGCGTGAGTGCGGGCAACAATATTGGTGTAGCCCTGTGCCTTCAGATTACGCACGATAGCTGAACCCACCATACCGCGATGTCCTGCAACATAAATCTTTTGGCTGAAATCTTGCTTCAGATCTTTACTCACGTTTTTGATTTTTCTTTATCTTCTTTTTTCTTTTTAATTCTCTTTACCAACTGCCACTGAGAATCCATGCTTACTCAAGAGTGCATGCTGCTTAGCTTGGTCTAAGTCATTCGCCACCATCTCGACGATCATTTGATCGAGTGTAATTTCTGGAACCCAGCCTAATTTCTCTTTGGCTTTTGTAGGATCACCCAAGAGGGTTTCTACTTCAGTAGGTCGGTAGTAGCGCGGGTCAATCTGTACAACCACATCACCCACTTTCAGCGCCGGAGCTTTGTCACCTTCGATGCTAGCAACAATCGCTTTTTCATTTTCGGCGCTGCCTTCAAATTTCAGAGTGATGCCTAGTTGCTTGGCGCTACGGATAATAAATTCACGAACAGTGAATTGCACACCAGTCGCAATCACAAAGTCTTCCGGCTTATCTTGTTGAAGCATAAGCCATTGCATGCGGACATAGTCCTTGGCATGACCCCAGTCACGCAAGGCATCAATATTGCCCATGTATAAGCATTTCTCAAGGCCCTGAGCAATATTGGCAAGGCCACGTGTCACTTTGCGAGTTACGAAAGTCTCACCACGACGCTTAGATTCATGGTTAAACAAAATACCGTTGCACGCATAGATGCCATAAGCCTCACGGTAGTTCACGGTAATCCAGTATGCGTACATCTTTGCTACTGCATAAGGACTTCTTGGGTAGAAGGGAGTAGTTTCTTTTTGCGGGATCTCTTGCACTAAACCATAAAGCTCAGATGTGGAAGCTTGATAAAAACGGGTTTTCTTTTCCAAACCCAAAATACGAATAGCTTCCAACATACGCAATGGGCCAATCGCATCAACATCAGCCGTGTACTCAGGAGACTCAAAAGAAACCGCCACGTGTGACTGCGCACCCAAGTTATAAATCTCATCAGGCTGACACTCTTGAATAATGCGCACTAAATTGCTTGTATCAGTTAAGTCACCATAGTGCAAAACCAAATCCGGATGATTGATATGCGGATCTTGGTAGATGTGATCAATGCGCTCAGTGTTAAAGGATGAGGCGCGACGCTTAATGCCGTGAACAACGTATCCCTTTTCTAAAAGAAATTCGGCCAGGTAAGAGCCATCCTGGCCGGTGATACCAGTGATAAGCGCAACTTTTTGCTTGGTCATTTTTTGGGTCATTTCATATACTCTTTGTGATATTTAAACTGATTTTTTAATTTCTGCCGTAGGTATCTTCAAAACGCACAATATCGTCTTCACCAAGATAGCTTCCTGATTGCACTTCGATAATTTCTAAAGGCGTTTTCCCTGGATTGGCTAGGCGATGGGTCTGACCTTGTGGAATGTAGGTGCTTTGGTTTTCCGTCAGGATGAGTACTTTGTCGCCATTGGTAATCTCAGCAGTACCCTTAACAACAATCCAATGTTCTGCGCGGTGATGATGCATTTGCAAGGAGAGGCTAGCGCCTGGATTTACCTGAATACGTTTTACTTTAAAACGCTCACCCTCATCGACGCTGTCATACCAACCCCATGGACGAGATACTTTGCGATGTAAATTCTTTTCCTCACGCTTTTGCGCTTCGAGTTGACCGACAATGTTTTTGACGTCTTGGCTATTTTTTCTATCGGCCACTAACACTGCATCAGCAGTTTCTACGATGATAAGATTCTCCACTCCCACGGCACTCACTAGTCTACTACTTGCATGAATCAATGAGTTCTTAGAGTTAGTCAATAAGGTATCGCCACTCGTGACATTGCCCTGCTGGTCTTGCTTGCCTACTTGCCATACTGCATCCCAAGCACCCAAGTCATTCCAGCCGGCATCAAGCTCAACCATCTTGATAGGGAACTTAGCGTTGCGTGGGCATTTCTCAATGACGGCATAGTCAATCGACTCACTCGGAATGGTCTTGAATATTTCTTTATCAGGGCGGATAAAAGTCGCATCGCCAGAATAATCTTCAGCCTTGCCTACCCACGCAGTTTCTGTAGCCCCAAAAATATCAGGACGAAATTCTTTTAAAGCGGCTAACCAAACGCTGGCCTTAAGCACAAACATACCACCATTCCAGTAGTAACCACCATCTTGTAAGTACTGTTTAGCAGTTGCTTCATTCGGCTTTTCTACGAAGCGCTCTACAACAAAAGCATCATCTTGCTGATGCTTAGTTTCTTGATTTGCTTCATGCTTTGTCTTGATGTAGCCGTACCCAGTTTCTGGTGCAGTTGGGGTAATACCTAAAATGGCAATTGCGCCCGTTTGAGCAATCTCGATACTTTTAGCCAATGCTTTTGTAAATGCAGCAGAATTGGTAACCGTTTGATCTGCCGGCGTTACAACCAAAATAGGATCTTTTGCAGAGTGATCGCCAGATCGTTGCGCCTGATCTTGAGCATACAAAGCAGCCAAGGTTAATGCTGGGGCAGTATTTCTGCCAGAAGGCTCTAGCAATAGTGTTGCCTGCAAATCTTTGAGTTCACGCAGTTGATCGAGGGCCAGAAAGCGATGCTCCTCATTGGTGACAATTAAGGTTTTTCCAAGAGTAATGTTTTGGGTTGCCACTGAGCGGACCCGCTCAATGGCCTGCTGAAAAAGACTCTGCTTCGATTCGTCGGCAGAAAGTACTAGGAACTGCTTTGGAAAGCCCGCCCGAGATAAAGGCCAAAGCCGAGTGCCAGAACCGCCACACAAAATCACGGGGATTACCTGGGTGTTTTGGGTGGTTAGCGTAATATCACTCACAGATTAAGTATTTTGACAAAATAAGCCCTATTGTAAGGCCCAAGCGGACTAATTTCCCCCTCATCTACCCTGTTAAGCTAGCCCATCAGTCGAATATTGATAGAGAAGCCCACCCAGACATGTCTCCAACCCCTCTCCAGCGCTATGTGACCGTTGTGCCCGTTTATAAGAGCAGGCCCAGCCAAGCAGAGCTGCTTTCCTTACTCCAATTGCGGGTCTTAGAGGTTCAGAACGTCACCCTAGTTTGTCCAGAGGGCTTAGATATTGGGTATTACCTTGAATTGTGGGCAGAGCTGCAAGTACAGCGCTTCTCGCCAGAGCATTTTGCCAGCGTACAAAGCTATAACAATTTAGTCCTTCAAACTGCTTTTTATCAACCCTTTGCGAATCACTATGAGTATTTGCTCATATACCAACTGGATGCTTTCTTACTCAGCAATCAAATACTCCAGTTTTGCGATCAAGGTTTCGACTACTACGGTGCGCCGTGGAAGAGTGGTTTTCCAGAATACCGCTTTGCTTTTAATCATTGGCCCATCAAAATCAATGCAAAACGTTTCCATGTTGGCAATGGCGGCCTCTCACTGCGTAAGATTGCAAGCAGCCTTGATTTGCTCCAACGCAAAGCAAATCACATTAGCAAAACCTTTTTCATGGAAGATGCCTTTTTTGGCTATTGGGGTGCAATCGATCCCCACTTTCATGCATGTTCAACCCTGACTGCAGCTAAATTTTCACTAGAGATGGATCCCCAGTATTGGATAGAGAAAACAGGGCGGCTACCCATGGGCTTTCATGGTTTTGAAGTTTGGCATCAAGATTTTTATAATCCACTACTTCAAGAAAGCTATACCAAGCTTTTTGAAACGTACCCACAACACTGATAGGAGCCAAAAATGACAAGTAACAATGTGCCAAAAATTAACGTACGCAACTCTGTAAATGAATGTGCCCAGTCTCTCAAAAAAGAAAATGCCGGCAAGTATCATAACTACGGCATTAAAGACTGTATTGCCTCGATTGCAGCTTCAAAAATAAAATAAAAGTACAGCTTCTGGATGGCAAGGCGCAATAGATCTTAATAATTACTGAGGTCTATTGGGGTACGCTTTGCCAGTCAAATTACTGTAGATAGCACCTGCAATAATTAACATAGCTGAATCGACCATCACTGGAAAAAAAGCATAGCGGTAGTGAGTCACATGCCCCAAGACCGCAATTAATGCAACTGCAGCAGCTGGCGGGTGCAGGCAACGCAAGATAAACATTCCCAAAATCGCCAAGCTAGCAGCAATAGGCATTGCCAATAGCGGTTCGGGAACCACGATCACGATTGAAATTCCAATCAATGCTGACACCGTATTTCCAGCAATGACTGCCCAAGGCTGAGCCATCGGACTTCCTGGCAGCGCAAATACTAGCAATGCACTTGCCCCAAGAGAAGCCATCAGCCATTCATCAATGCCCGCAAACTCACCCAATAGCTTGGCAACCGTCATCACCAACATGAGACCCACTAAAGCGCCAGCAGAAGAACGCAACCGCTCTGCCCAACTTACAAAAGGCTGATCTCCGCCAAAATAAAAGGCATAACGCTGGATCAGGTATTGAATCGTATTCCTCATTTGATCGATTTCTAGACTTGTATTAAATGGCTGTTCTGATGAATCATAATAGTCCACAGCGAATCACTATCACTGTTATGAAGCGCTTAATAAAAAAGACTGCCGCAGCAGTCTTTTTTATTGCCTGAAGTGTTGAAGCCTCAGTGTTTTTTAACTTAAGCCTTCTTAGCGTAAGCTGAGCACCAGCCCTTAGCGGCAACTTGCTTGCCAGCAAACAATGCGCAACCGCCAGCAGCAGCGTCAGCTTTGCCTTGGAACAATGCACAGTTTGAACACTGTTGACCAGCCGCATATTTAGGAAACTTTGCTTTATCTACTTTTGAAGCATCTGCTTTGTAACCCAATGCAGCAGCTTGTGGATCAGTTTCAGCAACCATTGCTTGAGCTTGAACTTTACCGTTCAAAGCCAAGGTGCAAGCACCAGCAGCGGACAAAATCATAAATTGGCGACGACTATTTTTCATGGATTCTCCAAAAAATAAAACAGTGAATGACGTGCAACTGGTATGCACCTATAAAGCTAAAGCGATCATAGTGGAGAAGAATTTGACTTGCTAGTGATAGCGTAAGTATCTGATTTATATAGCTTTATAGTTGAGAATTGTTCTCAAGCAAATAATCTCAATCTCTTTACGCAAAATCTCCGGCCAGATAGCTTATTGCCAACCCTTGAGCTTCATACAGTCAATGCGATTTTTGAGATAAACACCATCGGGAGTCTCTGGATAGGATTGCGCACAATCTTTAAGGTCTGCCTTGTTATTGGCTGGAGTATTTTTAGTGGCATCTGGATGTGTCGTCGGAAAGCCGCCACAAGCGATAAGACCTAAAGCAAGCGCCAAAGAAAATACTGAAGCAAGATATTTACCAATGCTCATTGGTATTTGATTAACGCTTTTCCAATAAAGATAAAAACTCACGGCGCAAATTGGAGTCTTTTAAGAATGCACCTCTCATCACACTGTTCACCATTTTTGAGTCGCGGTCTTTGACACCGCGCCACTGCATGCAGAAGTGATCTGCATCCATCACAATGGCTACACCAATCGGCTTGATTTTTTTCTCCAGCATGTCCGCTAATTCAACCACGGCTTCTTCCTGAATCTGTGGTCTGCACATTACCCACTCGGTCAACCTAGAGTACTTTGATAAACCAATCAGGGCTGAGGCCTTGCTTGGTAGCACGCCAATCCAGATCCGGCCCATGATGGGGCATAGATGATGAGAACAAGCGCTACGAACGGTAATTGGGCCAATGATCATCAGCTCATTTAAACGGCTTACATTGGGAAACTTGGTTAGGGTAGGCTGCTCCACATAGCGGCCATTAAATACTTCTTGCACATACATCTTGGCAACACGACGGCTAGTATTTCTGGTGTTGTGATCACTTTGCGTATCAATCACCAAGCTTTCTAAGACAGCCTCCATCTTCTGGGCCACCTCCTCCATCAAGCCCTCTAACTCACCGGGTTGAATAAATTGCGAGATATTGTCATTCGCATGAAAGCGGGCTTTTTGCGCCTGGATGCGCCGACGAATCACTACAGACAGAGGTAAGCCACCATCCTCTTTTTTTATTGGAGCTTTCTTAACAGGAGCGTTTTTTACGGCGACTTGCTTAGCTGCTGCCTTTTTCGCAGGAGTCTTCTTGCTGGCTACTTTTTTTGTCGGCGTCGTCATGAGTTTATCTTTGTATGGAATTGATTTTGAAATTTACATCTGGCAGAAGATCGCTACTACGCAAGCAAGCCCAGCCAACCAAACAATCGATCGGGTAGTTGGCCAATTGGCAATATAACAAACTAAATACGCAATGCGGGCTGCCACAAAGCTCAGGGCCAATACATCTATTCTGGCTTGTGGTGCATGGTTGATGCCAGCAATGATTACGGCAGCAAAAAAGAGTGGGAGTGATTCAAAGAGATTGGCTTGGGCAGCATTGGCTCTCGCTCTAAAGCCCGTTTGTTTAGCGAGCCACTGCCTTGGCATGCTGTTGTCATAGTTATCAAAACCTTTTTTGGCAATTCCCGCAGCCACATAAGGAAATAATCCCATGAAGAGGACACAAGCGTAGGCGATAGTCATATTAGGCTTTCAGATCTTTTTTAGTACCGATGCGACTCTCGGTGCCATTCATTAAATTACGAATATTGCTGCGATGTCGCCAAATGAGTAATAGACAAACTACCAATAGGGCAATGCCCATGGGCTGAAAGCCAAACAAAAATACAAAGTAGATGGGGCCAAAGATGGCAGCAGCCAATGCAGCTAAAGAGGAGTAACGCATAAAGACGGCAACAATGATCCAAGTGCCAAGGGTGGCGAGTCCCAAAATAACATTGACGCCAAACAGAATGCCGCAAGCAGTTGCCACACCCTTGCCGCCCTTAAAGCCATGAAAGATCGGAAAGAGGTGACCTAAGAATACTGCAAGCACGACACCACATAAAATCCAAGAGCTCAGTGTGGAAGTTAAAGACTGATCACCTAAAAGTACTCTCGCTAGCATCACTGCAAAATAGCCTTTGAGAGCATCGCCTATCAAAGTGAGCACTGCAGCCAATTTATTACCAGTGCGCAATACATTGGTTGCGCCTGGATTACCAGAGCCATATGTGTGAGGATCAGGTAAACGCATGCATTTACTCACCACCACCGCAAATGAGATTGAGCCGATCAAATAGGCAATCGGGATGAGCAAGATATCGAGATCAAAAGTCATGGTGCTATCTTAATCACTTATTGAGTAAGGGATTTACGTTTTAAGTGCCACGGGGATGGTGTTGCTGATGAATTGATTTGAGGCGCTCTCTAGCCACATGGGTATAGATCTGGGTAGTTGAGATGTCGGCATGCCCCAACAATAGCTGTACTACCCTTAAATCTGCACCATGGTTCAGCAAATGGGTTGCAAAGGCATGGCGCAGAGTATGGGGTGATAAGGCAACCGGGATGTTGGCTAGGGTGGCGTAACGCTTTATTAAGGCCCAGAATGCTTGCCTCGTTAAACCCGTGCCGGTATGGCGCCCCACAAATACCGCATCAGTCGTTTTTCCCTCTAGCAGTGGTGTTCTGGCCTCTGCTAAATACCTGCGCAGCCACTGCCCTGCTTCGCCGCCAAATGGGACGAGTCGCTCTTTGCCACCTTTGCCGTTCACGACCCGCACTACGCCCTCATTTAATCCAAGCGCTACCGTTTTAAGAGAAACGATTTCTGAAACACGTAGACCGCTGGCATACATGAGCTCTAACATCGTGCGATCACGTAATCCCAACGGGGTTTCAATATCAGGGGCATTGAGTAAAGCGGTCACCTGGTCTTCACTTAAGGTTTTCGGAAAGCGCAGTGCTTGCTTAGCGGCACGTAAACCAATACATGGATCACTCTTGACTAAATTGATCCGCAAAGCGTGACGATAAAAACGCTTAAACACGGTGAGACGTCGATTAGCAGTGGTAGCTTTATCAGCCCTACGATGTGCAATGTAGGCAGTGAGGTCTTTTTCGGTAACAGCGTATAAATCAGCTTGATGATTTTTGAAGAGCCACTGCGCTAATAGCAGTAAGTCTCTTCGGTATGCCGCCAAACTATTCTGCGCTAGACCATCCTCTAGCCAGCAGGCATCACAAAAGCGTTCAATCGCCTCTTGGCTTGCTGGGGCTATTTGCGCTTCGGCATCCATAGAAGCTGCCATAGCTCGCTAGAGATCAAGCATTCTAGAATTCACTTGGTGACCTCTTCCAGTTTTTCAGCAAGCCAAATCTTCATTAATGATTGGTAGGGCACGTCCAACTTATTTGCCTGTAATTTAATATTCTCTAAAAAACTTTGCGAAAGACGCAGAGAAATTGAAGCGGTAGTTGGCTTAAGATTGGGCATGGTGATGTGAACAGCTTTTGATAAATCAAAATAGTCCGCAGCGTCATTCTTTTCCCAAAAGGAGCGCTCCTCCTTCTCATTCTTAAACTTTGGAATTGTCTTAGCAGGCTTTTTCATAAAATGCCCTTTCTTTTTTACTCATTGGTCCTGCAGAAACTACCCGAATAAGAGTCTCCTGCTTACGCAAGGTAAACACCACCGAGAGAAGCCTTCCAAGCGTTGTTATGCCAAGCGCGAGGTAGCGCCTCTCGTCTGAACTATGTTTTTCATCTCCTGCAATCAATAGAGGCTGATTAAAAAAAATTTCCTCAGCCTCGCCCTGAGCTACAGAATGCTTTTCAGTACTTTTATAAGCATTACCCGTATCCCACTGAAATCCAGTAACGCGATTAAAGTCTATCATTTATGTATATTATCATAATATACATTCTCTTAAAGCGCAAATGGTTATTGCGATGCCAACAAAGCCATTAGTCACGGAAATTATTAAAGCCCAAGGGTGCTTCGGTCACTTCTTTTTTCAGAAGTGCCATGGTTTCTTGCAAGTCGTCACGTTTGCCACCTGTCACACGCACTGCATCACCCTGAATGCTGGCCTGCACTTTGATCTTGCTATCTTTGATGATGCGCACAACTTTTTTAGACAACTCTGAAGTAATCCCTTTTTG
The DNA here is from genome assembly GCF_018881885.1 of Polynucleobacter sp. MWH-Creno-3A4. Lineage (NCBI taxonomy): Bacteria > Pseudomonadati > Pseudomonadota > Betaproteobacteria > Burkholderiales > Burkholderiaceae > Polynucleobacter > Polynucleobacter sp. MWH-Creno-3A4. Next base: position 986,293 of record NZ_JACXSA010000001.1, on the reverse strand, counting down.
AATCTTCATGGTTTGCTTGCGCTTATCACCACCAATGGTTTCCGTTTTGTCATCTTTAAGATAACGCACGTCCACATTACGTTTAGCCATTTTGTTAATCAGCACATCGCGTACTTGGCCCAGTTTGAAATCATCATCGCCGTACAGAATGAGCGCTTCATCTTTTTGTTCTACACGGCTATCTGAACCTTTGAAGTCAAAACGATTACTAATTTCTTTATTAGACTGCTCAATCGCATTTTTGAGCTCAACCATATCGGGTTCACAAACTACGTCAAATGAGGGCATTTCTTACTCCTTATATATTGCTGATCGGTTTCTACAAGTCATCTCTTGCTTATTCTGGCAATTATCTGCGGATTTAGCAGACATTCGAATAAGATTGTGGCATGAACTCCGCCCCCAATACGCCTGCACCAGCAAAATTGACGCCCCATTTGGGCTTAAAGGGTCGCAACACCTTTGGTCTGGATGCGACTGCTGAGCTTGCCTATGATATTAGCGCGCCTGAGCAAATTCCGGCGGTGATGGGGGAGATCCTGACGCAAAATTCAGTATGGCGAGTACTAGGCGGCGGCAGTAATGTAATTTTGCCCACAGTATTGCCTGGTGTAACCCTGCTCATGAACATCATCGGGCAAGAGATTGTGAGTTCCGATAAAAATGCCACAGTTATTTCAGTAGGTGGTGGAGTGAACTGGCATGAGTTTGTTGCCTGGACACTAGAAAACAATCTACCCGGCCTTGAGAATCTCGCACTCATCCCGGGCACCGTTGGCGCCGCACCCATCCAGAATATCGGTGCCTATGGTGTTGAGATAGCCGACTATATACACAGCATTGAAGCATTTGATAGCAAGACAAATGCCTTTATCTCTTTAAGCAAAGAAGATTGTCAATTTGCTTATCGGGATAGCTACTTTAAGAAAAATCCTCAACGCTTTATTGTTACTAAAGTCGTATTTCAGATTCCTAAAGCCTGGCAAGCCAAAATTCATTACGCTGATTTAGCAAAATACTTTGAAGGCAAACCCACTCCGACTGCCGAAGAAGTTTTCCTAGCGGTGTGCAAAATTCGTACGCATAAATTACCTGATCCCAAACTGATTGGTAATGCCGGTAGCTTCTTTCAGAACCCGGTCGTCCCCAATGAGCAATACGAGACCTTGCTTAAGAAATATACGGGGCTGGTGTCCTATCCCGATGCACCTGGTAAGCGCAAGCTGGCTGCTGGCTGGCTGATTGATCAATGTGGCTTTAAAGGCCAGCGCATGGGTGAAGTCGGTGTTTATGAAAAACAGGCCCTAGTATTGGTCAACCATGGCAATGGCACTGCGCAAGATATCTTAGGTCTTGCTAAATGTATTCAAGACAAAGTACACAATGAGTTTGGCGTAAGTCTCGAAATAGAGCCTAATATTCTTTAGCTTGTTGTAATGGCTAGTGCTTAATTTCTGAGAAGCGCACCTGCGCCTCTCCTTCGGCCAAGCGCACTTCAAATCCTTGATCTATATTGAGTTCACCCGGCTTGCGCACTGCGTGTAATTGCTCTTTGCCTTCTTGTTGATGTTTACTCAAAATAACTGCGTAGCCACGCTCAAGTGTTCGTTGTGGATTGAGAATCTCTAATTGGGATTGGTAATGGGTTTGATTACGCTTCCAATTTTCCATGCGAACAGACCATGCTTGATTCAGTCGTTGCTGCCAACTCGTAATTTGTTCACGCATCCGATCAGGATTGGGTAAGGCATGACTTAATCTGAGTGCAAGCTGATCTAAGGTTTGCGCTTCACGCTCTACCCGTTGATTCACTCGTTGTAGTAATGCTTGCTTGATCGCATCTAATTCTTGGAGAAGCTGATCTTTTCTGGGTGCTGCTAGCTCTGCCGCACCCGTTGGGGTTGGGGCTCGCAGGTCGGCAACAAAATCGGCGATTGTGAAATCAGTTTCATGCCCCACGCCACTCACTACTGGAATAGGGGAGTTTGCAATCGCATAAGCCAGTTGTTCATCATTAAATGCCCAAAGATCTTCAATGCTGCCACCACCTCGTACTAACAAAATCACATCGACTGCATTTTCCTTTTCAGCTGCTTTGAGTGCAGCAACAATTCCCGCAGGTGCATCGGGACCCTGCACTAAGGTTGGATAGATCACAATCGGAATATGTGGCGCGCGTCTTGCGAGAGTAGATAAGACATCCTTTAATGCAGCCGCTTGTGGCGAAGTAATAATGCCAATCGAGCGGGGATGCGTTGGAATCTCTCGTTTACGGTCTTCATCAAATAAACCCTCTTTGGCTAACTTGGCTTTGAGTTTTAAGAAAGCTTCATACAAGCCACCCATGCCAGCGCGTCGTAAAGTTTGAATGGTGAGTTGGATGTCACCCCGAGGAACGTACATTCCGAGGCTGGCACTAACTTCTACCAAATCGCCTGATTGGGGCATAAAGCCCACCTGGCCATTGCGACCCCGAAACATCACACAGCGAATTTGACCTTCCTCGTCCTTCAATGAGAAATACCAGTGCCCACTGTCGTAGGCTTTGAAGTTCGAAATCTCCCCGCTAACCCAAACAGTATCGAAACGATCTTCCAAAGAAGCAGCAATGGCACGGTTGAGATCGCCAACATTGAGTATTTCCCTTGATATTTCGGTCATTTTTTCTCTTTATCCACAAGGGCATCTAGCTCAGACGCCAATAAATATCCACAGCAAGCCATTCTTTTAGGACTCAGTCTCCACAAGTAAGTAATTACTGACCCAAAACGTCTCATAAATCCAACAAATAAATTACAAGCCATTGATTTATATCGGTAAATTTGGTGGCCAGATTAGAGGCCTGTATACCCCTTCTGATCTCTTTTACCAGCAATCAAGGACTTAGCACCCCATCTTGAAAAAGTTTTGCACAGAGTTATCCACAGCTTATCTTCTGAAACCCGCTTTTTAATTCAGCTAAAGTACTGAGCTTATGTACTCCATCTTACTATCCGCTGGTTGGCCGATTTGGCCTCTTTTAATCATTTCGATTGTTGGCCTAGCCATTGTTTTGGAACGTAGCTGGTATTTGCGACAAATCCATATTTTCCCAAAAAATTGTCTAGAAACTGCTTTTAGCCTTTGCAATCAATTGCTTAAAGAAAATAAACCAACAGATGCACAAATTAGCGCGCTTGCTCAACTCTCTCCCGCTAGCCCTCTGCTTTCATGTGTTCTCAAAGAGAAACTTGCTGGTAACAACGCTGAAGCGGCGCTAGAAGAACTCCAAGCGGTCGCGCAAACGACTTGGTTCAAGTTAGACCGATACCTAGGTACGCTAGCAACGATTGCAACAATCGCTCCCTTGTTGGGTTTATTTGGCACTGTTGTTGGCATGATCGAAATCTTTGGTAGTCAAGGGGCGATCAATGGCGCTGGTAGCCCCCAACAATTAGCTCATGGTATTTCAGTAGCGCTATACAACACTGCCTTTGGATTACTCATTGCGATTCCTGCACTCGCTGCATGGCGTGGCTTAAGAGCCATTGCCAATCAACGTCAACGCGAGTGTGAAGAATTCACCCGTCAGTTGTTTAAAAAACTGTACTCAAGGGATGCAAAGTAGTGAGCAGGTTCAGTTTGCACTCTTCATCCAGAGGTGGTTTTTCACTTCGCACCCCAGAAGCTGCACCTGAGCCAGAAATTAATCTCATTCCATTTATTGATGTGTTGTTAGTCGTACTGATCTTCCTCATGATCTCTACTACTTTTACACGCTATCAAGAACTAGCTATCACCTTACCCACTGCAAACGGCAGTCAAAGTCAGGCGGATAACAAACAAGTGCATATTGCAGTAAGTCGTGATGGTCGCTTTGCGATCAACGGCAAGGTCACAGACCGTAGCCAATTGAGTAGTGCATTAACCCAGTTAGCCAATCAAAGTGGGGCCTCAAAAGAAGGTGCTAATACCTTGCAAGTGAACATCGATGCTGATGCGAGAGCACCCCACCAGGCTGTCATGAGCGCTCTAGAAGCTGCGCGTGACGCCAATCTCTCCAATATTGTGTTTAGCAGCCAAACTCAAAAATAAGCATAGAGAAATTTCTCATCATGGTATGCACCTTTTTCCGTAAAGCTCCAAAGTTTTGGGAAAGACGTGGGCCCACCGCCCTGCTGCTTTGGCCACTATCTTGGCTTTATGGTTCAGTTCTGCGAATACGCAAGCTGATTAATGACTTAGGCCTCACTCATAATCAAGCCGCACCTGTGCCTGTCATCATCGTGGGTAATATTCGCGTTGGTGGCACCGGCAAAACTCCGATTGTGATTGCATTAGCACAGCGCTTAGCGCAACTTGGTTGGAAGCCTGGAATCATTAGCAGGGGTTATGGCTCTGCACTCATTCATCCGACGCAAGTGCATAGCAATTCTGATCCGCAGCAAGTTGGCGATGAGCCTGTTTTAATTGCCAAACGAACCGATGATCAATTTCCGATTTGGGTTTTTCCAAAACGTCAGCAAAGCATTAAGTCTTTATTGAGATACTCACCTGAAGTGAATGTCATCATTAGCGATGATGGTTTGCAACATAGTGGCTTAGTGCGTTGGCCAGCACGCGAAGGTGGCCGCGATATTGAGTTTGTCGTGCGTGATGGTCGCTGTGAAGGTAATGGCTTCCTCTTGCCTGCAGGGCCATTGCGTGAGCCTGCTCAGCGTGGCCGCGATGCGACTCTAATGACCGAGTCCACTGGTGGCAATAAAAGCGGCTTACTGGATGAATACTTTGAAGGACGGCGTGCTTTTACCCTACTAGGCAACTTGGGCACTCCTTATCAACTGATCAACCCAAGCAATACACAAACGTTTGAGCAGATTGCAGCGGAATTTCTGCCGGCCAAAATCATTTCCGTTGCCGCGCTTGGCAATCCGCAGCGCTTTTTTAATGCCCTTCAAAAACAGGGCATTACAGGAAAACGCATTCCACTCGCAGACCATGCCACGTATACACCAGAGTTTTTTGCCGAAATGAATGCCCAATGCATCCTCATTACCGAAAAAGATGCTGTGAAATGTGCTGCCATTACAGATGAGCGCATTTGGGTGGTACCGATGACTCTCAATCTTCCGGATAACTTGATAGACTGGATGCAATCGATTTTGCAAAGACCCGATCCGCGTAGCTATAACTTATAAAGCACTAAACTTAGATAATCATGGATAAACGCCTACTCGAAATTTTAGTGTGCCCTTTGTGCAAAAGCTCTTTGCACTTAGACGCAAGCAAGCATGAACTGATCTGCAAGGCTGATCGCCTGGCTTATCCGATTCGGGATGATGTGCCTGTGATGCTGGTAGATGAAGCACGAACCCTTAGTGCTGACGAAGTGCTTTAAGTCATTCCTCCCTAAATAACGGAATGAGCACTAACGCAACCCCAACATTTTTGGTAGTCATACCAGCACGCCTGGGTTCCACTCGCTTGCCCCGCAAACCGCTGGCAGATATTGTCGGCAAACCGATGGTGGTGCGAGTTGCCGAGCGTGCAAAGCAATCGCAAGCCCAGCGCGTAGTAGTTGCAACCGATTCTGCTGAGATTGAGGCTGCCTGCAAGGCGAATCAAATTGATTGCTTGCTGACCAGCTCCGATCATCCTACTGGCACTGATCGCATCGCTGAAATTGCACAACAACTCAAGCTACCCGGTGATGCGATCGTTGTTAACGTGCAAGGTGATGAGCCCTTGATTCCGCCTGAGCTCATTAATCAGGTTGCGCAAACTTTAGCCAATAATCCTCAATGTGCCATCTCGACTGTCGCCGTCTCCATTATCGATCGATCTGAGATAAACAATCCTAATGTCGTCAAAGTTGTATTGAATCGCGCAGGCGAAGCTTTGTATTTTTCTCGAGCACCCATTCCGTTTATTCGAGATGCAGGGCGCCAGTCAGCGACTGAGCATTTGCGTCATTTAGGCATTTATGCCTATCGTGCCGGTTTTTTACAGGCCTTCACTCAATTAGAGCCGGCACCCCCTGAACAAGCAGAGGCTTTAGAACAGCTTCGTGCACTGTGGAATGGCTACCGCATTGCCGTTCACAAGGCCACAGAGGCCCCTCCAGCAGGGGTAGATACCCCAGAAGATCTCGAGCGGATCAGGCAAATTCTGGGCAAATAGACTTTTCACCAATCCCTCAAGTTTCTCGGGGATAATCCTAGGCATTAGCAATACAAGATCCCAACAAAATACGGGACAATGACAGCTCTTCTAAGGGGAAAACAATGCGGTTAATTCTGCTCGGTGCACCAGGTGCTGGAAAAGGCACACAAGCTCAGTTCATTTGCGAAAAGTTTGCAATTCCACAGATCTCTACGGGAGATATGTTACGTGCCGCTGTTAAAGCGGGCACTGAACTGGGGGTAGCTGCAAAAAAGATTATGGATGCCGGTGGTTTAGTTTCTGACGACATCATTATTGGCCTTGTTAAAGATCGTCTCACTCAGCCGGATTGCAGCAAGGGTTATCTGTTTGATGGTTTTCCAAGAACGATCCCACAAGCACAAGCCATGAAAGATGCTGGCGTGCCCATCGATTATGTCCTCGAAATCGATGTACCTTTTGATGCCATCATCAGTCGCATGAGTGGTCGCCGCGTACATCCTGCCTCGGGCCGCACTTATCACATTACATTCAACCCACCTAAAGTTGCTGGCAAGGATGATGTCACCGGCGAAGACTTAATTCAACGGGATGATGACAAAGAAGAAACTGTTCGCAAACGTCTTCAAGTTTATGATTCACAAACTCGTCCACTCGTTGACTATTACTCATCCTGGGCTGTTCAAGCAAGTCCTAGCGATAAAGTAAAGGCTCCCGCCTATCGCAAAGTCAGCGGCACCGGTAGCGTTGAAGACATCACCGCCTCAATCTTTGCAGTTCTTAAGTAAATTGGCAGCCAAAAAAGCCTTAATCATCGGCATTACTGGGCAAGATGGTGCTTACTTAGCGAAGCACCTTTTAAGCAAAGGATATGAAGTAACTGGTTCATCGCGCGATGTGATGGCCTCGTCCTTTAATAACCTCAATACTCTTGGCATCCGCGCGAAAGTTAAACTAATTTCTGTTTCGATTAATGACTTTAGAAGCGTATTTAATGCGATTCAAGACTCCGATCCCGACGAGATTTATAACCTTGCTGGCCAAACTTCCGTTGGACTGTCGTTTGATCAGCCCGTTGAGGCCATTGAGAGCATTGCTATTGGCACCCTTAATATATTAGAAGTGATTCGTCTTCTGAATAAGCCGGTACGCTTTTATAACGCTGGCTCAAGCGAGTGCTTTGGGGATACAGGCGACACTCCAGCAAACGAACAAACACCGTTTGCACCCCGCAGCCCCTACGCTGTAGCAAAATCTACTGCGAAATGGCTAATTAATAGCTATCGGGAATCCTATGGACTGCATGCTTGCACTGGCATCTTGTTCAATCATGAGTCTCCTTTACGTCCAGAACGCTTTGTCACGCAGAAGATAGTTACAGGGGCAGCAAAAATTAAAGCCGGAAAACTCGATAAATTACAACTTGGTAATTTGGATATTTCTCGTGACTGGGGTTGGGCGCCAGAATATGTGGAGGCAATGTGGTTGATGATGCAGCTTGATCAACCAGACGATTTTGTCATTGCCACTGGTAGAAAAGAATCTCTCAAATACTTTGTAGCTAAGTCGTTTGAATACTTCGACCTAGATTGGCAAAAGTATGTAGAAATTGAGCAGAGCTTCTTCCGCCCCAATGAGATTGTGTCTAGCGTCGGCAATCCTGAAAAAGCAATCAAAACGCTTGGTTGGAATAAGCCTACAGATATCGATGGCGTTATCAAGATGATGTGCGCTGAAAAAGCTAAGTCGCTTTAAGCAGCGTAATTACTTCAGCTCTTTGAGAGCACTTTCGAACGATTCAATATCAGCAAAGCTACGATAGACCGAAGCAAAACGAATATAAGCCACCTTATCAAGGCGCTTGAGTTCACGCATTACCAATTCACCTACCCGCTCACTCGGAATTTCTTTTTCGCCAAGGCTGAGTAATTTTTCTTCAATTCGGGCAATTGATTCATCAACGGAATCTGAAGAAACTGGGCGTTTTCTCAAGGCTAATTTAATTGAGCTAGCCAGCTTGTCATGACTGTACTCCACCCGACTGCCATTCTTTTTGACAATGGCCGGGAGCGCCAACTCTACTCGCTCATAGGTTGTAAAACGCTTGTCGCATTTGGCACAACGGCGGCGTCTGCGAATGGTATCGCCCTCGTCCGATACCCGGGTATCAAGCACCTGGGTATCGTCGTTATGGCAAAAAGGGCAGCGCAAGAGATTCTCTTTTTTCTAGGAGTGAGTTTTCTTAACCGTATACAGGGAAGCGCTTGGTTAACTCGGAAACCTGAGCGCGCACTTTAGCAATATTGTCTGGATCGTTTGGATTATCCAAAACATCTGCAATGAAGTTGCCCACTTGTATTGCTTCTGCTTCTTTGAAGCCACGGGTAGTCATTGCTGGTGAGCCCAAACGAATACCACTTGTCACCATCGGTTTTTCTGGATCATTGGGGATACCGTTCTTGTTGCAAGTGATGTGTGCCTCGCCCAATACACGCTCAGCTTCTTTGCCAGTCATTTTCTTGGCACGCAAATCTACCAACATCACATGAGAATCAGTGCCGCCAGAAACAATACGCAATCCACGAGAAATGAGTGTCTCTGCAAGTGCTTTGGCATTGGCTACTACTTGCTTTTGGTAATCTTTAAAGCCTGGCTCTTGCGCTTCTTTGAAGGCGACTGCTTTAGCAGCAATCACATGCATTAAGGGGCCGCCTTGCAATCCCGGGAAGACCGCAGAGTTAATAGCCTTTTCGTGTTCAGCCTTCATCAAGATGATGCCGCCACGGGGACCACGCAAACTCTTATGGGTAGTAGAGGTAACAATGTCTGCATGCGGTACTGGGTTTGGATAAACCCCCGCGGCAACCAGGCCTGCGTAGTGAGCCATGTCCACCATAAAGATCGCGCCCACTTCTTTTGCCAATTTACCAATGCGCTCGAAATCAATTTTCTTTGAGTAGGCAGAAGCACCAGCAATAATCAATTTGGGTTTGTGCTCACGCGCCAAACGCTCCATTTGCTCGTAATCAATTTCTTCATTTTTGTCTAAGCCGTAAGCAATTGGATTGAACCACTTACCGCTCATATTGAGTGCCATGCCATGTGTTAAGTGCCCACCTTCTGCCAAGCTCATTCCCATAAAGGTATCGCCAGGTTTTAAGAAAGCCAAGAACACTGCTTGGTTAGCAGATGCGCCGCAATGGGGCTGCACATTTGCTGCTTCAGCCCCAAACAAAGCCTTGACACGATCAATCGCCAATTGCTCAGCAACATCCACAAATTCACAACCGCCGTAATAACGCTTGCCTGGATAGCCTTCTGCATACTTATTTGTCAATTGAGAGCCTTGAGCGGCCATCACTGCTGGCGAGGTGTAGTTCTCAGAAGCAATGAGCTCAATATGGTCTTCTTGACGCTGATTTTCGTTCTGAATGGCTTCCCACAGTTGGGGATCGGTTTTGGCTAAGGTGTTCTGACGGTCAAACATAGTGATAATCCTGATGAAGTTCGATTGCTGAGTGAATTAACTTAGTAAAATCAACCTACATCATACAAAATCCACCATGACCACTACTCAAGACCTCTCCTTCCTCTCCCTAGTCCTCAATGCCAGCCTATTAGTCCAGTTGGTCATGTTGTTATTGCTGGGCATGTCGATTGCCTCCTGGACCATCATTTTTAAGAAAACGGCGGTTTTACGGGGGGTTAGACGAGATACCGAGCGCTTTGAGCGTGACTTTTGGTCTGGCGGGGATCTGGCTACCCTTTTAGAGTCTGCACAGCGTAATACCCGCAGCGATGCTGTCCTGGAGCATATCTTTGAGGCTGGCATGCAAGAGTTCATGAAAGTACGTGAAATTGATGCTGCCCGTCGCGCGATGAAAGCAACTTACCAGCGTGAAATGGATAGCCTTGAAGCAAACCTCCCTTTCTTAGCTTCCGTTGGTTCTGTCTCACCTTACATTGGCCTCTTTGGCACTGTTTGGGGAATCATGCACTCCTTCCGCGGCTTAGCCAATGTTCAGAATGCAACTCTTTCTGCTGTAGCTCCTGGAATTGCGGAAGCACTCATTGCAACCGCCATTGGTTTGTTCGCAGCCATTCCTGCGGTAGTAGCTTATAACCGCGCCGCAACAGATGTTGATCGGCTGGCAATTCGTTTTGAAACTTTTATTGAAGAGTTCACCAACATCTTGCAACGTCAAACTGCAGGTCGCTAATTCAATATGGCCGCATCTTCTTTACGCAAATCAAAACGTCGGGCAATGTCCGACATCAACGTCGTTCCTTATATCGATGTGATGTTGGTATTACTAGTGATCTTTATGGTTACTGCGCCAATGGTCAATCCTGGCGTCGTGAACTTACCCACTGTTGGCGGTGCCAAGGTTCAACCCTACCCTCCAATTTTTTTGACAATTAATGCTGATGAAAAAATCACAATTCAAAAAGAGGGTGAACCAGCTCAAAACTTAAATAAATTTGAGGTTGGTGCTTTTGCACGCTCACAAGCAGAAAAATCTGCTGATCAGCCCATCATGATTGCGGGCGATAGAGATATTAAGTACGGGGTTGTAATGGATGTGATGTCCACGCTCAAAGAGAATGGTGTTAAACGAATTTCTTTAGCAGTAAAGACCCAATAACTGACATTAGCCTTAATGAACAGTACACCCGCACTTCAGCCGCCTAACAACCTTTTTAAGCGCGGACGATTTACCAAACAAGAAAGCACGAAACGCGCTTTTAGTTTTTCTCTTTTTGTTCACCTTGGTTTGCTTGCTTTTCTCATGTTCAACATTAACTGGAAATCACAAACGCCATCCGGAATTGAAGTAGAGCTTGTCGATACTCCAATTCAAGTAAGCTCAATTCAGGAGCCTGAAGTCAAAACTGTTGCAAAAGAAGAAGCGGCCGATATTGCAGTTAAGAAAAAGATTGTGGAAAAAGAGCCTCCTAAAAAAGAAGTAGTAAAGGAGACTCCGAAAGCCGTCAAACCTCCTCCACCCAAGGAGAAGGAAAAACCGAAGAAGGAAGAACCTAAGAAAGCTGAAGCTCCTAAAGCACCCTCTCCAGCAGAAACCAAAGCGAATGCTGCTACTGAGAAAGTTCGCGCTGATCAGTTAGCCCGTTTACGCGCCGCTGCGGGTGCCGAGGGTGGTAGTGGTGGCACGGTGGGTAGCGGTGTTGGTGGCGGTGGCAATGCCCCTCCTGGCTGGACTGACAAAGTCATCAAGAAGGTAAAACCTCTCATTGTGTTTAATGCGGAATCTGTCAGTGGCAACCCCGCAGCAGTCATCCAGGTGAACCTAGCTCCAGATGGCGCCATCTTGAGTACGAGTGTTTTAAGCTCAAGTGGCAATCCCAGCTGGGATCGCGCAGTCTTACTAGCACTTTCTCGTGCAGAAAGTTTGCCGAAAGATGACAATGGCAAAATTCCCCAACGCGAAGTAAAACTGACCTTTAAACCCAAGGACTAATGCATGCTGCAGTCGATGAAAAAAATGCTTTCGAAATGGCAATCACACACTGCACTAGTTGCTGCGCTCCTGATTGGCATTGCAACCCCTGCATTAGCCCAGATGAATATTGAAATCACAGGCGTTGGTCAATCACTGTACCCAATCGCAGTGATGCGCCTCAAAGATGAAAATAAATTACCTACCAGTGTCACTGAAATCATTCGTCAAGATTTAGCACGCAGTGGTTACTTTAAAAATACTGAAAATGGCAATGCCGTTCAAAGCGATGAGGGCACACCCAACTACAAGTCTTGGTCTGCTCGTGGCGCCGATGCCCTAGTAGTTGGCTCCGTAGTGCAAACAGGGCCTGCCCAGTTTGAAATCCACTACAAACTGTTTGATATTCGTAAATCACAAAATTTGGGTGGCTTAAAGCTGGACTCCAGCGCCGATAATCTGCGTGCAGCGGCCCACAAAATTGCCGATGACATCATCTTCAAATTACTCGGTGAGCGCGGTGTCTTCTCCACTCGCCTCTCCTACGTCATCAAGGATGGCAAGCGCTATCGCTTAGTGATCTCAGATGCGGATGGTCAAAATATTCGCAATGCCATGAATAGTAGCGAGCCCATTATTTCTCCATCATGGTCACCGGATGGCAAGAAGGTGGCCTACGTCTCTTTTGAAGATCGCAAGCCAGTCATTTATGTGCATGAACTTGCAACCGGCCGTCGTATTTCCCTTTCTAATCAGAAAGGCAATAACAGCGCACCGGCATGGTCACCTGATGGCAAGAAGTTAGCAATCTCGCTTTCGAAAGATGGCAACACCCAAATCTACGGAATCAATGCTGACGGTACAGGCTTGCATCGCCTCACTCGTGGTTACACGATTGATACTGAACCACAGTACTCTGCCGATGGTCGTTATATTTATTTCACCAGCGATCGCGGTGGTAATCCGCAGATTTATCGTATGAGCGCTGAGGGCGAACAGGTTGAAGGTGCAAAACGCATTACTTACAAACAAGGCTTTGTCACATCACCCCGCGTTTCTCCAGATGGTAAGTACTTAGCCTATATTGCCAATATTGGCGGTGCTTATCGTTTATATATTCTGAATTTAGCAACCGGTGACTCACAAGCCTTAACCGATGGCACTAGCGATGAATCACCTTCATTCGCAGCCAATGGACGCTATGTGTTGTATTCGACAAAAGTCAATGGCAAGCGCGTCTTGGCTGCTGTCTCAGTAGATGGCAACTCAAAACAAGTTCTCAGCATTCCAGGGTCTGATGTGCGTCAGCCATCCTGGGGTCCATTTATGGATTAAGTCTTGGCGCTAGGCAAAGACTTAATCTAAACCCTTTCGGACATCCCGCTTTTAGGGCGAAATCCTCACTTTTTGTACTGTTAGGGGCATAATATTGATTATGAGCCCAGATATTGACTGGGCTAAGTAGTCACTCTGTAGTCAGTCTGTAAGAAAAGGAAAGATCATGAAGATTTCTATCGCACGTCGTGCCGCCACACTCACCCTGATTGGTATGAGCGCACTCTTGTTAGCAGCATGCTCTAGCGTGAAGCTTGACGATGTTGATGGTGCTGGTGGTAGCGGCAGTGGCAGTGGCAAATTTGGCTCACAGCCATGGAATGATCCGAGCAGCCCATTGTTTGAGAAGAGTGTTTACTTCGGTTTTGATGAGTACACGGTTCAGACTAAATATCAAAAAATGTTGTCTGCTCATGCAAGCTACTTAAAAGCCAATTCAAAGCAGAAGATCATCATTCAAGGCAATACCGATGAGCGCGGTACCGCTGAGTACAACTTGGCCCTTGGCCAACGCCGTTCAGATGCAGTACGCAAATCCTTGAACTTGATGGGTGTCTCTGATGATCAAATGGAAGCCGTGAGCTTTGGTAAAGAGAAGCCAAAAGCCGAGGGTGACACTGAAGCAGCTTGGGCAGAAAACCGCCGCGCTGATATTGTTTACATCACCAACTAAATGAAGATGCTTTTCAATTCTCCAAAACAAACGCTCTCACGAGCGTTTTGTTTAAGTGCCGCCCTTGTTTGTCTATGTGCTTCCAATAGTGCTTGGGCGCTGTTTTCAGATGATGAAGCACGCAAAGCGATTTTGGATCTCCGTAAATCACTCGCAACCACTCAGCTGGAGTTGCAAGGCCAAATTGATAAGCTCAAAGCAGATAACGCTGAGCTGCGCGGCAAGATTGAAGAACTTGAAAAGCAAGGTGAAGACATTAGCAATAGTCAAAAAACCTACTATCAAGATCTGGATAACCGCCTAGGCAATTTTGAGCCCCGCACTATTACCATTGAAGGTGTTAGCGGCACAGTACAGCCGGGTGAGAAAAAAGCGTATGACGATGCTTTGAAAGCATTTCAGGCAGGCAATCTGAAAAAAGCCGAAGATGGTTTTGCAGCGTTTACTGCTAAATACCCCAAGAGCCCCTACCTACCACTCGCGCTGTACTGGAGCGGTAACAGTAAGTATGCCAATAAAGACTACGCCGGCGCTATCAGCCAATTGCAAAGCTTGATTAAGCGATATCCTAATCATCCACGCATTCCTGCGGCCATGGTTACTTTGGGTAACTCTCAACTCGAGAGCGGCAATAAAGCGGCTGCTAAAAAAACGTTTAGCGACATTATTGCTAAATATCCTGACACAGAAGCCGCTAAAGATGCGCAGCAATTGCTAGCAGCAACGAAGTAAGATCAGCAATCCATGTCTAAGTTGTCCGCAGCCTTCCAGAATTTGGCACCGCGTTCACCCGGAGCACCTGCGGTCATCCTATTTTCCGGAGGCCTAGACTCCACAACGGTTCTCGCCTTAGCCAAAGATTTAGGTTATTCACCTTATGCCCTCTCAGTAGGGTATGGACAACGCCACTCTTCCGAGCTAGCAGCTGCAAAACATATTGCTAAGCAAATTGGGGTGGTCCGCCATGAGGTAGTGAATTTAGATCTGACTCGTTTTGGCGGCTCAGCCTTAACAGACTCATCCATTGCGGTGCCAACCACACCAGGTAAAGATCAAGAAATTCCGATTACCTATGTGCCCGCACGCAATACCATTCTGTTATCACTAGCTTTGGGATGGGCAGAGTCATTAGGTGGCTTAGATGTTTTCTATGGGGCCAATGCGGTGGATTACTCAGGCTACCCAGATTGCCGCCCTGAGTATATTGCGTCTTTTGAGCACATGGCCAACCTAGCCACCAAAGCTGGTGTAGAGGCCATCAATGATGAGAATCGCTTTCGGGTTCATGCACCCATAATCAATTTAACCAAAGCTGAAATCATCCAGTTGGGCAACACCATGGGGGTTGATTACTCCCAAACGGTTTCTTGCTACCAAGCCAATGATTTAGGTGAAGCCTGTGGTGAGTGTGAGTCTTGTCGTTTACGCCAAACAGGTTTTCAACAAGCCAATGTGAGTGATCCTACTCGCTACCGTAAAAATAAATAAATTCAGAATTATTTAGCTTGGGTATTTACTTGTGTCTCGAGCATACGTGCCACATAACGTGCAATCAAATCAATCTCTAAATTGACTGCATCACCCTGCTGCAAGTTACCTAAGGTAGTGTTTTCTAATGTATGTGGAATGACGTTGATATCCACAATACAAGCACTCGGTGTATCTTCGGTCTTATTGACAGTCAGTGAAACACCGTTCACCACAATCGATCCCTTATAGGCCAGAAAAGGTGCCAGCTCTTTTGGAGCCTCAATACGAAGCAGCCAGGAACCATAGGCATCGTTAGCGACTTGTGAAAAATGCGCGACCTTACCCACACCATCCACGTGCCCACTAACCAAGTGACCACCTAAACGATCATTGAGACGCATTGCTTTTTCGAGATTGACAGGGCCAACTCGATCTAGGCCAATAGTTTTGTTCAGCGACTCACGAGAAATATCTAAAGCAAAAGTATTGCCTTGAAATTGAGTTGCGGTCATGCACGCACCCTGAATAGCAATGCTGTCGCCTAAGGCAACATCCCCTAAATATCCTGGTGGCACTTCCACTACCAATTGCAACCCATCGCCCTTAGCTTGAACGCTTGTAATTTGACCAACTGCCGTGATGATTCCTGTAAACATAGAAAGATTTTAGTGCTTAATGAGTCTGAGTCTCAAATCGGGACCAAACAATCGTTGATCTAACACTTTCCAATCTTTAGACAGATCCAAAGTAGAAGGTGGTACTACATTTGCCATTCCAATACCCTCACCCATAAAAAATGGGGCGTAGTAAAGCAATAACTCATCTACACAGTTTTCTCGGAGCATGGATCCATTGAGCTTAAACCCAGACTCAATATGGATCTCGTTCATCTCGCGCTCTTTGGCTAAGTAGGAAAACAGCTTCGGCAAGTCTACTTTGCCAAATGCATTGGCCATCCCAATCACTTCAATGCCACGATCGGTAAAAGCCTTTGCTTTGTCGCGTCTCTCGGTTGACTCCAGATCAGCGCACACAATGAGAGCCTTCGATTGATCAAGGCTATTGAGTATTTTGGAGTTTGGTGGTGTCTCTAATTTGGAGTCAATGATGATTCTGACGGGCTGACGTGCTGTCACCACTTCCCTGATATTCAAAGAAGGATCATCTTCTTTGACGGTACCGACACCCGTGACAATCGCACAAGCTTGCGCACGCCAGTGATGGCCGTCAGCTCTAGCAAGCGGTCCGGTAATCCATTGGCTCTTACCGTCGGGTAATGCAGTCTTACCATCTAAGCTAGCAGCAATTTTCATACGCACCCAAGGAAGCCCTCTAGTCATTCTCGATATAAAGCCACGATTGAGCGCTTGGGCTTCTGACTCCAATAAACCACAATGCACTTCAATACCGGATACCCTTAAGCTTTCCAGTCCTTTCCCTGCTACCAAAGGATTGGGATCGCTCATCGCCACAATTACTTTAGCTGGCTTAGCAGCAATCAAAGCATCAACGCAAGGCGGCGTTCTACCAGTGTGATTACATGGCTCTAGAGTGACGTAAACGGTTGAGCCAGATGGATCTACCCCTTGAGATTGAGCATCTGCCAAGGCTTGCACTTCTGCATGTGCTTCACCTACCTTTTGGGTAAAGCCACGGCCAATGACTTGGCCATCTTTAACAATCAGACAACCCACCCGTGGATTAGGATTGGATAAATAAAGTGCCTTTTGAGCCTCAGCCAAAGCCTCGCTCATGAATTGGTGGTCAACTGCGCTGTACATGCATCTATTAAACCATTCAATGGCAACGCTTGGCATCCCTGGCTGGATCACAAATTCTCCAGCGGCCGCCACTACCTAAAATCAACTGGCGCTCGAGGCTGGGAGCCCGGTGATGACCTAAGATGAGTCGATTGGCCACAAAACCCCCTTGTCCCGTTTTAGCAGCGCCTGCGGCATTAAACAAAATACCGCTTTTGGCAGAGTGAGGGTCAACAAACTGCCTACCTCCACCCTTGAAGTAGATAGGATCTATGGCTCCTTGAGAAAACCAAAATTTAGGTATGCAGGTCGATGTCACCACCTTAGCAGTGCAACCACTCTGTGCTACCCAGCCGCCATCCCAGCCCAATTTAGAGGATGGAATGAGCAACACGGATTCACCAAGCGCCATTGCTTGTTGCCGAGCAAAATGGGCATGCGCAATAAATCGTCTCGCTACAGAGTTGATTTCTCGTTCAGCAATTTGTTTTTGTAAGAGTGGCATTGTGCTCATCGCAACGATGGCAATAATGAGTATCACTGCCATTAATTCGAGCAAGCTACTGCCCTCTGAACGATGCTTATTCAAAAACTTGCCGCCAATTGAGACGAGTAGTCATACCAGCATTTACATCCAAAGCAATATGAATTTCAATTCCAGGTTTTTGCTGACTCGTAATTCGCCAAATATTTTTACCAATTGACTGAATGAAGCAGGCATTCTCATTTAATGCATTAAGTGAGGTGAGATTACTCTCACAATCAGCAACTGCTTTTTCTACAGCAATAAAATTTTGCTGAGATTGTTCGATGGTTTGGACTGTAATGATCTGTAGTGCGCTTAAGCGTTCGAGGTGCAAGACCAGGGATTCACAAAGTAGCAGCAAGGAGATTACCCAGGCGAGAATCATGGCAGATTTCTTGCACTAAAAGTCCGCTCTAAGTCTATATTTAATAGGGCTCCGTCGGTCATTTGCAGGCTCACTTTAAATCGCTTTTGGGTCAATGCTGTATTTGCATTAGCAAGCTCCTGAATCAATAGATAGTTCACACCATTCATCAAGGTGGTGTTCTGTATACGACCTTGGCGATCCAATGATTGGCAAATCAAGGAGCCGCCATTAAC
This sequence comes from Polynucleobacter sp. MWH-Creno-3A4, assembly GCF_018881885.1. Taxonomy (NCBI): domain Bacteria; kingdom Pseudomonadati; phylum Pseudomonadota; class Betaproteobacteria; order Burkholderiales; family Burkholderiaceae; genus Polynucleobacter; species Polynucleobacter sp. MWH-Creno-3A4. Next base: position 968,329 of record NZ_JACXSA010000001.1, on the reverse strand, counting down.
CTTCATACCCTTGGCAATGCCAGCTTGTCTAGCTACCAAAAATCCTTGACGAGCTAAACCATTCTTAGTGCGCTCGAGATTGAGCGTATTACCAATGCAATCAAAATCTACTCCTGCTGAAAGCTCATGCTGAACGATTAATGTATCAGAACCTCGATAACCTGATTTTTTCTGAATCTCAATAAAGTGCTCTGCGCTTTTACCCTGCTGCTGAGAATGAATATTGCGATAGCCTGCCATACGTATTGCACGTCCCATCAACTCAAATGCTCGTTCCGCTTCAGAGATCAACAATTGTCTTTTTTCATACTCAACTTGTTTAGCCACTAAATCAGCGCTGATTTTTAATAGCGGATTGAGAAGTAGCATGCTGAGCGCGATTGCGACTAGGCACTCGAGAAGATTCATTTAGACCTTTCACCTTGAGGTTCTTTGTATGGATTACTCCCCGAGCCTGGAATCCCATTTCGAAGGTATCGAGCTCTCTTCTCAGCTGAGCTCTCTTATTTTCTGTTTGAGTCTTATGCAGAACCAAGCGTTGATAGGCCCCTAATGAACTCATCCATACCCCCACAATTAGGCTCATTGCCACCAAGACTTCTAGCAAAACGAAACCTGTAGCTTTACTAATACGGGAAGCCAAGGGGTTCTTTGAGCACATGGCAGCATTTTCAGGGGGTATGCACGCCCTTAAAAGACCTCTCGGTAGCTCTTACTGTCTGAAAGCTGACATATTCCAGTAGGACCTCACTTCAGTGCCTGCTCAGCTTAAAATAGAGGGCTATGCCAAATACCCTTGCATCCACTGAAGAAATCATTGCCGACCTACGCGCCGGGAAGATGGTCGTTCTCGTAGACGAAGAAGATCGTGAAAACGAGGGTGATCTTGTCCTAGCGGCTGATCACGTCACTGCAGAAGCGGTGAACTTTATGGCTAAGCACGGTCGTGGCCTCATTTGCCTCACCCTCACTCGTGAACGCTGCCAGCAATTAAACCTACCATTGATGGTGCGGGATAACGGTACCTCGATGGGAACCAATTTCACGGTCTCCATTGAAGCCGCTACTGGAGTGACTACAGGCATCTCTGCTGCAGATCGTGCCTTAACGATTAAAACTGCTGTTGCGCCGAATGCTAAGCCGAGTGATTTAGTGCAACCTGGTCATATCTTTCCGCTCATGGCTCAACCTGGTGGTGTGTTAATTCGTTCTGGTCATACTGAAGCAGGATGTGACCTTGCAGCCATGGCGGGTTGCTCTCCGACCTCGGTGATCTGCGAAATCATGAAAGACGATGGCAGCATGGCACGTTTGCCTGACCTGCTGGAGTTTGCCAAAGAGCATCAACTGAAGATCGGCAGCATTGCCGATTTAATTCAGTATCGTAGCCAACATGAAAGCATTGTGGTGCGTGAAGGTACCCGTGAATTTATTACCCCTTGGGGCAAGTTCCAAGGCATTATTTATCGCGATACCCCAAGCTCCTGCATTCACATTGCATTAGTACACGGCAAGCCAGTGGAATCTCAAGAAACTTTAGTACGTGTGCACGAACCAGTCACTGCCTTAGACTTCCTAGACTCACAGGCCAGCACTCACTCTTGGCCGCTTGCGCAGGCATTACAGCAGATCGCAGCAACACCAGCTGGTGTTGCAGTATTGCTAAATGCCTCTGGTATCGCTGCACCCGGGGATCAAGATTGGCTGGCACAGTTTCAGAAACTAAATCAGTCAAAAGATGAAGTTAAAAAACCTCTGTCACGTAAGACTGACTTTAGAAGCTATGGGATTGGCGCTCAGATCCTGAAAGATATTGGGGTTGGCAAAATGCGCTTGCTTGCCAATCCAAATCCTGTTCCAAGTTTATCTGGCTATAAACTTGAAGTGACTGGTTATCAAGCTTACACACCAGTTCATTCCTAAACTCTGCAGAAATTTATCTAGAAAATACTTATCATGACTAGCCCCAATAATGATTTTGTAGGCGTTCTTGAAGCAGACCTCAACGGTCAAGATCTGCGCATTGGTATTGTGCAAGCCCGCTTCAATGAACCGCATTGTCTTGCTCTGACCAATGCTTGCATCACCGAACTAATCGCTTTGGGAGTCTCTCAATCAGATATCAAGTTGGTAACCGTTCCAGGGGCACTGGAAATTCCGTTTGCACTTCAAAAACTTGCGGAAACGGGTGAGTTTGAAGGCTTAGTAGCCTTGGGCGCAGTCATTCGGGGTGAAACTTATCACTTTGAACTCGTTTCTAATGAATCAGCCTCTGGTATTACGCGCGTCTCCATTGATTCTGGTTTGCCCATTGCCAATGGGGTCTTGACTTGCGATACCGATGAACAAGCACAAGTTCGGGTTGATATCAAAGGTGCGGATTGCGCTAAGGCTGTAGTAGAAATGGCCAACCTCGCTTTGGCACTCACCCCCGATATCGATTTTGAAATCAATCCTAGCGAAGAATAATTTTTCTCATGCCTAAATCCACGCTCACTCCTTCTGATGCCCCAGGAAAGAAGGAAACAAAATCAGTAGCCCCCAAGCGCTCGCTGACGCCACGTCGTCGTGCTCGTGAATATGCCTTGCAAGGCGTGTATCAAAGTCTGGTAGTGCGCCGCGCAGGCAGCCTACCGAATAGCGCAGCAATTGCAAAACAATTGGCAGAGGATCCTGCGTTTAAACGTTGTCAGCTAGATTTATTTGAAGGCATTTTTCAAGGAGTTGTAGAGCGATCTGATGAATTAGAAGCCATCATTACGCCGGCACTTGATCGCCCCATCAATGAACTATCGCCTGTAGAGCATGCCGCCCTACTCATTGGTGCTTACGAATTGGCTGCAGATCTTTCTGTACCCTACAAAGTGGCTATTAACGAAGCGGTAGAGCTTGCTAAAACCTTTGGTGGTACCGATGGCCATAAGTATGTCAATGGCGTACTCGATTTACTCGCACAATCACTGCGCAGCGCCGAGGTAACGGCAGGCTAAACACTGCCGATGAGAATTGCTGGCCTACTTTTTTTGGTAGACCAGATCCCAAACACCGTGACCCAATTTGATACCGCGGGTTTCAAACTTAGTGATGGGTCGATAAGACGGTCTATCCACATATCCCAAATGTTCTGAGTTCAATTGAACCAAACTGGGCTTGAATTCATTTACAACCTCACCAGTCTTGGCAATATCTTCTTGAGTAAAAGTCTCTACTTTCACTAAATCGGTAGAAGTGTTTTGCAAAGTAAGCTCGGCATTTAAGACTAGGAGCATTTGTTCCGCGTAATTATGCCAATCTGTGGCTAGGTGAAGATATGCTCCAGACTTTAATTTAGAAACTAGTAAAGCCACAAAACCCGCCTTAATCAGGCGGCGCTTATGGTGACGTTTCTTATGCCAAGGATCAGCAAAATAAATATGAATGCCATCTAAAGAATTCGGGGCAATCATTTTTTCTAAGACTTCGACGGCATCATGACGAATCAAGCGCAAATTAGTGAGATGATTTTCACCAATCAATTTCAGCAGCGCACCCACGCCAGGGGTGTGAACTTCAATTGCTAAAAAATCATCTTGATTTCGAGTGGCCGCAATCTTGGCAGTAGTCTCGCCCATACCAAATCCAATTTCCAAAATCTTCGGATTCGTTGAGCCACCAAATGCAGAAACTAAATCTAAGACTTGTTCCTGAAAAGGCAAAAGATACTTTGGCCCCAGCTCATCGATCGCACGCTGCTGACCAGCAGTAGTCCTACCAGCCCGCAACACAAAGGATCGAATCCGCTCAAAGCGCTTTTCCAAATCTCCCTGCGCTTGCTGGACCAACTTAGGCTACAACCTTTTTAAAATAAGCAATCGTCTCTTTAAGACCATCTTCAAGATTCACCTTCGGCTGCCAGCCGAGCTTAGCTTTTGCCAACTCAATATTAGGCTGACGTTGCTTCGGATCATCTGATGGCAATGGCTGATGAATGATTTTTGATTTGCTACCCGAGAGTTTGAGGACTGCTTCAGCCAATTGCAACATGGTGAACTCGCCTGGATTACCGATATTGACTGGGCCTGTAAAGCCTTGTTCGGAGTTCATCATTTTGACCATGGCATCAATCAGATCGTCGACATAGCAAAAGCTTCGGGTTTGCTGACCATCACCATAAATCGTAATGTCTTTACCTTGCAAGGCTTGAACAATAAAGTTACTTACAACACGACCATCATTAGGGTGCATACGAGGGCCATAGGTATTAAAGATGCGAACCACCTTAATATCTAAACCATGTTGGCGGTTGTAGTCAAAGAACAGGGTTTCTGCACAACGTTTGCCTTCATCATAGCAAGAACGAATGCCAATGGGATTGACCTTACCCCAGTATTCCTCTGGTTGTGGGTGCACTTCTGGATCACCATAGACTTCACTGGTTGAGGCTTGCAAAATACGCGCTCTGGTTCTTTTAGCTAAGCCAAGCATATTGATTGCACCGTGCACGCTCGTCTTAGTGGTTTGCACAGGATCATATTGATAGTGCACCGGTGATGCTGGGCAAGCTAAGTTATAGATCTGATTTGTTTCTACATAGAGTGGAAAGGTCACATCATGGCGCATCAACTCTAATTTAGGGTTAGGCAATAAGTGCGCTAAATTTTCTTTGCTGCCAGTAAAGTAGTTATCGACCACCAAAACATCATTGCCCTCTTTTAAAAGCTTTTCGGTTAAATGAGAGCCCAAAAAGCCAGCGCCGCCAGTGATGAGAATTTTATTCATAGTTATTTTTGATTATGTAAGAAGTGAGTCTATTTTAACGACCATACAAGTTCCAACCGGCAGACCAATACGCATAGACTACCTCACCCAAAACGATGGATAAAGAGGTCATAAATGACATCAGGCCAAGGACAAAAGTCCAAATCACATAATCTGTCTTCATTGAGTGGACAGCGCCAGCTTGAAAAAAGAATAGCTCCAATACCGTGAGAGAAATAAAGATTCCACTTAAAACAACAAAAAAGATGGCCAGCGTACACAAACGCCCTCTTACCTGCGCCTCCTTGGCTTCAATCCGCATATGATTCAGAATATTCTGATCAGCCACTAGACCATCCTGAATCTTTTGTTGAATTGACCGCATACGGTCAACTGTTCTAGCAAGACGAGTCGAAATTGCATTGATGAGCGTAGCTACTGCAGTCAATAAAAATACTGGGGCAAGTGCCAGCTGAATATTGTTAGTAATTGCGTCTATGGATACATCCATCTTGGGTTCCGTGTAATTTATATTCTTAAGTTGTTAATGTGACCAAGCTATCAAGCCCGTATAGGCCGTAATCAAGACCAAGAGGCCGAAAGCAATGCGGTACCACGCGAACGGAATGAAATTGTGGTGCGCCACATAATGTATGAGCCAACGGACACAAATAAATGCAGATATAAAAGCAGCAACAAAGCCAATAGCCGTGGCCAGGGCAAATTCTCCAGTAAATGCAACTGGTGACTTCCATAGCTTTAATAACTCATAGGCAGTTGCACCGCCAATCACGGGAATGGCTAAGAAGAATGAAAACTCGGTAGCGACTGCGCGTGGTATTCCAAACAACATGCCGCCGATGATGGTTGCTCCAGAGCGTGATGTACCGGGAATCAGTGCGGCACATTGAGCTAGTCCAACTTTAAGAGCATCCAGTGGGGAGAGATCATCCACTGAATGAATATGATTTTTAGTGGTGGTGATTTTTTCTTGACGACGCTCGGCCCAGAAGATAATCAGAGCACCCACAATAAAAGCGCTTGCTACAGGAATAGGAGAAAACAAAACTGCTTTGATATGTTTGCCGAAGAAAAATCCTAAGCCCATCGCTGGAACAGATGCAATCACTAAATTGAGAACAAAGCGGCGGGAAGCGGCACTAGAAGCAAAAGATGAGACAACCTTTAGGAGCTTGCTACGAAATTCCCAGCAGACCGCCAAAATTGCCCCGAACTGGATAATCACCTCAAAGGCTTTACCCCGGTCATCATTAAAATCAAGCAAATCTCCAACCAAGATAAGGTGTCCAGTACTAGAGATCGGCAAAAATTCCGTGAATCCCTCGACCACCCCTAGAATGACTGCTTTTAGTAACAAAATTAGATCCATCAGCAAATTTTATAGGCTTATGGGGAATACAAGCCTATTTGGCAAAATACCCTCCCAAATAGGCGCTTTGTACGAATTAGCCTTAAACTTCAAGGCACATTGAAAAGTTTCCGAATTAGATGACCCAAGCCCGTTTTCGTCACCCCAAAATTAGCACTATTGCTTTAATCCTAAGTCAGGCACTTGGTCTCAACTTGGTCGCTTTCAATACGTTTGCTCAAAGTCCAAACGATGCCGCAAGACCGGCTCTACCTACTCCAATGAGCGCCTCGACCCTCATTGGTCTAGAGCAACCCCCTCAATTTGTACCCCCTAAAGCTGCGCTACCCAGTACCTCGGCACCTTCAAACCTTACCGGAAGCAAAGCGGGCAATAACCAGGGGCAGCTAGTAGATTTAATACAGCTATATCAAGAGGCTGCTTTCAGTGACCCGGTATTGAATGCGGCTCGGTTTAATTATCAGGCGAGCAAGGAACTCTATTGGCAAGGACTATCTCTATTGTTGCCACAGGCTAATGCCACACCATCGGGTACGCGCTACTACCAACATGGTGCCAACACCACCTTAGTATCCAACTCCCCAGGAAATTCAAGGGTATTTGACCAAAAGAGTTACACCGTCACCTTAACGCAACCCGTATTTAACGTTGGTGCGCTTGAAGCATTTAAACAAGGTGATCTCAATACTAAGATTGCAGATATGCGTTTTTATTTAGCGCAACAGGATCTGATTATTCGTGTATCACAGGCATATTTTGATGCCCTCACCAGCCAAGACAATGTTGCGCTCTATCGCAATAAAAAGGATTTAATCAAACAGCAGTTAGATATCGCTCAAGCCAAATTTGATGCAGGTCTTGCGACGATAGTGGATGTCAACACAGCGCAAGCAGCTCTGGATTTGGCAACCTCACAAGAGATTACTGCTCAAGCGGATTTGATTGTGAAGCGTGGCGTACTTGAGCAACTCGTGGGACACCCTGTTGGCCCTCTTAAGCCATTGGTGAAGGAAGCCAAAATTGATGGGGTCCTAAAGGATCCACGCTCGAAGAGCAAAGATAGCAAAGGCAATCCAATTGCTGAATCCGTTAACCCTCAACTTCCTCCAGGGCAAACAATGGAGGATTGGATCAACCAAGCAGAAGCTGCTAACTTTAATGTCTTAGCCACTCAACTCTCGGTAAGTCTTGCGGAAAGTACTTATAGAGCTGCTCAAGCCCTTAACTACCCCTCTTTAAATCTGGTGGGAACCACTGGATATAACACTTCAAATGGCACACCAAATAGCTACACACCGGCAAATACAAACGTTTACAACAATACCGTTGCCCTGCAAATGACCATTCCCCTCGTATCTGGTGGCTACAACACCTCAGTAATTCGTCAGAATGCCGCTCTAGTTGATCAGGCAAAAGCCAACTATGACAACGCCCGTCGTACTGCCGCACAAAACACTAGAACCGCATTTACAGGCTTTTATGGTGGCTTAGCCAGCGTGAAGGCATTTGAAGCAGCAGAGCGATCATCAAATTCCGCCCTGGAATCAAGCAAACTCGGATTTCAGGTCGGCACCTTGATCAATATTGATGTCTTAATCGCTCTTGATACCCTGATCACAACCAGATCGCAACTGCAGCAAGCGCGTTACAACACCATTCTCAATGCTATTAAATTAAAGGCTCATGCAGCCTCATTGACGGACGAAGATTTACTCTCCATTAATACTTTACTGCGCTAAATTAGGGCAGTAAAGTAAGCGAAGCTTTCACGACTTCGGTAGCGCTTGGTGGGCTTTCAATATCGCCAACATTGCAAATATTTTTTGCCCAATAGCCCTCAGTCTTCCAGCGCGGCGAATCGCAATAAATTTCTACCGTTGGTTTTCCCAAGACAGCCGCTAAGTGCGTCAGGCCAGTATCGACTCCGACAGCCAATGCTGCGCCCGTAATTATCGAAAAAGCATCTTCTATTGAAAATGCTGAAGGAACAAAGGAGCCGGGAATTTGACTGGCAAGTTGAGTGCTCATTTCTTTTTCAGCAGAATTGCCCCAGGGTAAAACGATTTGGTAGCCACGACTAGAGAGTGCTTTACCCAATTCAATCCAGTTTTCATTTGACCACCGCTTTGCCTCTCTAGCGGTGGAATGAAAACATAATACATAGGGCTTTTTTATGCCTTCCATTTGGAGTTTTGGAAGTTTTTGAGCAAAGGATTCTGGATAAAACAAAGGCGTGTTTGTACGATCAATCAAGGGCCAATCCAGAGATGAGCACATGACCCACCGTGAACGATCTACTGCATGACAATCATCCGGCACCTGAACGGCTTGATTATAAAAAGATCGGGCAATCGGTTCATACCCAGAATACCGAGTGGCATTGGCAAGTCCTGCTACCACTGCATTAGGAGATTTATTGGCCAGCGCACAAACTAAAGCTGACTTTAGAAGACCTTGGGTCTCAATAATGTAGTCATATCGAACCACTTGTAATTGTTTCTTAAACACTAACAATTCTCTCCAAGTGTTTAAACAAGCTAGCTTCTTCTTCCAGCGACGGAGCCCAAAAGGAATAATGCGATCGATGCCTTGAAATCCATCCCTAGTTAAAAGTGGCTCAAGAAGATGCACATAGCCCTCCTCAACAACCCAATCAATTTGTGCATTGGGTAGGCGCGAGCGCAAATCCCAAACAATCGGTAGGTTGTGCAATATATCTCCAAGCGAGGAGAGTTTCACCAATAAAATTTTAGGTGAGCTGGTAGGATTGTTTAGGGATTGATTGCTCATGGGAGCTTAAAACTTTGGTGCCGCGCCCCAAAGTAAGCCGGCAGCATCTTTAGCATTTAAATTGGGTGCCACTCCAGGCGGGAGGGGCCACTCAATGGCAATCGTTGGGTCATTCCATGCTAAGCAGGCTTCGCTTTCAGGATGGTAGTAATCCGTCGTTTTATACAAAAATTCAGCCGTCTCTGTTAGTACTAAAAATCCATGGGCTAAGCCAGGAGGAATCCAAAGCTGTTTGTGATTTTGAGCGCTCAGCCCAACCCCCACCCATTTGCCATAGCCGGGCGAGTCTTTACGAAGATCCACTACAACATCAAACACGCTACCCGCTACAACACGAACTAATTTGCCTTGCGTGTGTTCAAGCTGATAGTGCAGGCCACGTAAAGTCCATTGGCGAGAGAAGGAATGATTGTCTTGTACAAACTCCACATCTAAGCCAGTCGCATTTGCAAAGTCAATGGCGTTAAAAGATTCAGTGAACCAACCGCGTTCATCACCAAATACCTTTGGCTCAATAATCAACACATCATGAATCGCAGTAGCCGTTACTTGGAGCTTAGAGGGCGAACTCATTTACCCGCCTTTTTTGCAGATAAAGAAATCGGTTGGACGGAACTATTAAGCTCTTTCAGAATCTTCTGGAGATATTGTCCGTAACTATTTTTACTCAGTTGAGCAGCCACTTTTTCTACTAGATCTGCACTAATCCAGCCCTGACGGTATGCAATCTCCTCTGGGCAAGCCACCATGAGGCCTTGACGCTTTTGCAATGTCGCAATAAAACCAGCTGCATCTAGTAGTGAATCATGTGTACCGGTATCTAGCCATGCAAAACCACGGCCCATGATCTCCACACTCAACTCATTCTTATCGAGATAAGCACGATTTACATCGGTAATTTCCAGCTCTCCGCGAGCACTAGGCTTAATAGAGGCGGCGATATCGCATACCTGATTGTCGTAAAAATACAGTCCAGTTACGGCATAATTACTTCTGGGGTTGAGAGGCTTTTCTTCGATTGAGAGAGCTTTGTAGTCTTTATCGAATTCAACAACGCCATAGCGTTCTGGATCGTTTACGTGATAGGCAAATACAGTGGCGCCGGACACTCTATTGTTAGCGCTATCTAATTGATCTACTAATTCATGCCCATAAAAAATGTTATCGCCCAAGACCAAGGCGCTTGGACTATTTCCTAAAAAGTTTTTGCCCAATGTGAATGCCTGGGCAAGACCATCTGGTGAGGGTTGCACGCAATACTCAATATTTAACCCCCATTGCGAACCATCGCCTAAAAGCTCAGAAAAACGCGGGGTATCGTGGGGGGTAGAGATCAATAAAATATCTCGAATACCAGCTAGCATCAGAGTACTCAACGGGTAATACACCATGGGCTTATCGTAGACTGGCATTAGCTGCTTTGAGACTGCCTGGGTCACCGGATATAAGCGAGTACCCGAGCCACCAGCCAAGATAATGCCTTTACGATTTAACGCCATACCTATAGCCTTTAAATGAGTTTGTCCTGGATAAGCTGGGTAACATAGGTCTTTACCTCATCAGTCCAATGACGTTTATAGTGCTGCAATTTTGACATATCGCCAATCTGCTCTATAGCTTTAGCTAATTTAGCCGTATCCATTCTAGAATTCTTAGGTCGAGGGGCTGGTAAAGGGTATTCCGCCGCCAGAATAGGCTTGATTGCTTCAGCCCTTGTCTTCAGAATGAAGTTTGCATCTGTCGCAATTTGAACAGCCATCTTTGCCAAGCCATACCAACTTGTTTCGCCAGCGGGGACAGCATGATAGATACCCGAAGAAAATTCTCTGATTTGAAAATGGTGATCAAGGGCTAAATCCAGACTGAGCTGAGCCAACCAATCGGCGCTTGTCGGCGCACCATATTGATCTTCGATGACTTTAAGTTCTTCACGCTCTTTTGCAAGACGCAGAATTGTTTTGATGAAATTACTACCATCTCCATAAACCCAACTGGTTCGAAAAATTGCATATTGACCTTGAGTAGCTCCAGCAAAAACGGTTTCAATTGCGTCTTCACCCGCAGCCTTGCTCTTGCCATAAATGCCTAAAGGATTACGAAGATCATCCTCAACATAAAAGTCTTCTTTATTACCATCAAAAACATAGTCCGTTGAGTAATGCAAAAAGGTAGCGCCATGCTCTACCGCATAAAGAGCCATGATTTCAGGTGCTTTAGCGTTAATAGCAAAGGCCATCTGCTGCTCTTCTTCCGCCTTATCGACTGCTGTGTAGGCAGCTGCATTGATAATGAGATTAGGTCTGGAGTGATGTAACAACTCATAAATAGCAATAGGGTTAATGAGATTACATTGATCTCTGCCTACATATTCGATATTTATTCCTGAGTGCGGATTAGTACTCAATAGTTTTTGAAAAGCCTTGCCTAATTGACCATCTTTACCAAAGATGAGAATGTTCATTTGCTCGTTCTTTATGAATGAATTAGCTGTACTGCTTATTTAGCCAGTCGCGATAAGAGCCGCTCACAACACCCTCAACCCAAGTGGGATTATCTAAATACCATTGCACTGTTTTGCGAATACCGGTATCAAAGGTTTCAGCTGGACGCCAACCAAGCTCATGCTCTACCTTACTAGCATCAATCGCATAACGACGGTCATGACCCGGACGATCCTTAACAAAGGTAATTTGCTCAGCATAGGATATCCCATCAGCGCGGGGTTTGAGTTCATCAAGGATGCAGCAGATCGATTTCACAACATCAATATTGGCTTTTTCATTCCAGCCACCAATGTTATACGTCTCACCCAATTTACCGTTTGCCAATACCTCTCGAATAGCTGAGCAATGATCACCAACATATAGCCAGTCGCGCACTTGCTGTCCATCGCCATAGATAGGTAGGGGCTTACTATTGAGTGCGTTCAGAATTACGAGTGGAATTAACTTTTCCGGGAAATGGTAAGGGCCGTAGTTGTTAGAGCAATTTGTAGTAACCACTGGAAATCCATAGGTATGAAACCAAGCGCGCACTAAGTGATCAGAGGCTGCCTTTGAAGCGGAGTATGGGCTATTAGGCTCATAGGGATTTAATTCCGTAAAAGCAGGGTCCGTTGCAGAAAGCGAGCCATACACCTCATCTGTCGAGACATGATGAAAACGAAAGTCATCTTTTGCTGCCGCTTCAAGCGTATTCCAGTGCTCCCTTGCGCACTCCAATAAATTGAATGTGCCGACAATATTAGTTTGTACAAACTCAGCTGGCCCATGAATAGATCGATCCACATGGCTTTCAGCTGCAAAGTTCACAATCGCACGTGGTTGGTATTCTTTTAATAAATTAGTGACCAGTACTTTATCGCCAATATCGCCATGAATAAATACATGGCGGGGGTCATCTTTTAAGGAGTCAAGAGTGGCAAGGTTGCCTGCATAAGTGAGCTTATCAAGATTAATGATGCCCTCAGCGCTTTGGTTGGCAAGCCAATTTAATACAAAATTACCGCCGATAAATCCAGCGCCGCCAGTTACCAAAATCATACACATTCCCCTCAATTATCCCTAAAATGATTGTACTAGAATCCACCCCTCTCTAAATGCATAAAACTAGTCACCCAATCAATCCAGCGATCCTTATTCCAATGCATCGGGGGGCACCTTCGCCAGAGGAAAAAGTGGCTTTAATTCAATGTCAAAACATTTTGGGTGAGCATCCAATTTATCTATTGCATCCAGAAGGAATGAGCACCCAAAACTATCAGAGTATCTTCCCATCATTAAAGACATTGACCGCACCAGCAGAAACCATGGCAAGTATTTCTGCATACAACAAGCTCATGATTTCTCCATTTATCTTTAATGCTCTTGCCTCACATTCACACATATTGATTCACGAGCCAGATGCAATCGTTCTACAAAATGATTTGCATTATTGGTGCGAACAGGATTTTGATTACATTGGCGCGCCATGGTTCACAAGCGATGAAGTAGGTAATCTTCAATTAAAAGCTACTGGCAATTTTGGACTTTCACTGATTAATGTTAGATCTGCAAATTCTCTTTTTGCAAATAACCCGCGCTGGTATAGTCCGAACATGATCATTCGCGACCTTCTCAGAGGCTTGAGAGGACAAAGAGGTATGTTTATAAGAGCAGTAAGATCCATGGGATCTTCAGGTAAGATTTTCAGTGCCCACTATCTCTATAAAGACCATTGCGATATTTTTTGGAGTTACTTGGTCCCCAAAGTAGCGCCCCAGTTTAGAATTGCACCGCCAGAGAATGCGATTCATTTTTCCTGGGAAGAGAGCCCACAGAAATGTTTTGAAATCTGTAACGGAAAATTACCCTTTGGAATTCATGCTTGGAATAAATATGATCCGATTTTCATAAAATCCTTATTGATTCATTCCGGAGTAGGACTAGACAATCAAAGCTCTGGCTAGGCAGTTCATCCAAGGCTCGAGTTGTCTTAGTCAATGATGTAATCCGCCTATCAAGGTTAATCCTGCGACAATAAACCATGTTATTTGCCAATTACTACCAACCAGATAGAGTAAAAAATGCCTCTTTTGAAGAAATTGATAGGCACCACACCTACAACCCTACCTTTACCAATAGATTATTAAGATCAGAATTCTTAAGACGCGGGGTTGAATTAAATAACCCCGATGTCAATATTGGTCGCGACATCCTATTTAATCTATTTCATGATGGCCAAGACATATCATTGAATCAATCAATTTCTGGGCCCAAATATTTAATTGCAACAGAAAATCCCATTATTTGTCCACTTAATCAAAATCAGGAATATCTCAAAACATTCAATGGCGTATTTACCTGGAATACTAACTTCACTCAACTAAACAATGTGAGTCATCTCTTCATTCCCAATCAAATTCGAAATCCAGAAACACCGTCATTTGATGAGAGACCAATCTTTTCCTGCATCATTAATGCCAATAAGGCATTCCCCCGGCAAATAGAGAATGATCTTTACAAGGAACGACTTGAAGTGATCCGTTGGTATGAAAAAAATGATCCTCAGTCTTTTGCCCTCTATGGGCTTGGCTGGGGTAAGCCAGAACCCGCCTTTAGCTTTTCCCAAAAGTTAGGTAGACGATTTAAACGCTTAGCAACACAGGTCTACGGATATAAGCCCTTTCCAAGCTATGCTGGAGAAATCGAAGACAAGAGTAGTGTTTACCGAAAAACAAAATTTGCATACTGCTACGAAAACGTAGCCAATCTACCTGACTATATTAGCGAGAAAATATTTGATTGTTTTTTTGGGGGGTGCGTACCGATATATTGGGGCTCAAATACGATTGATAGCCATATACCGAGCGATTGCTACATCGATAGAAGAAACTTTAAGAATACTGAAGAGGTACACCGCTACCTACTGAGCATTCATAAGGAGGAGTACTCAAGCTACCAGGAAAGCATCCGCCAATTCCTGTTAGGTAAAAAAGTAATGGAATTTGATACCTCCAACTATGTTTCCATTATTGTCAATAAAATCTTATCCGATCTGCGCCATGAATAATCGATTTTTAATCGACTATGACAATCCTGATGCTGGTATTGGCCACTCAATGGGAATCATCAATAGAGCTGTCAAAATTGCTTCACGTAATGATTTGCAACTCGCCTATTCAGAATCACAACTTGAAAAATCTCATAGCCAATCTTGGAAATGGAATATCAAGCAACTCCTCAGAAAACTAAGAGGAAGAAATGCTTATGAAACTCACAATATTGGTAATGATTTAAATCTGATGTTAAATCTAAAGGATCTTTTAATTAGTCGAGATGATATAGAAAGAAGGATACATCAAGAAAAAATCCAACTTTTAGAATTACCAAGACTTCAAATTGATATCCCATCTAATGAGCAAATGGATGATGAAGCCTATCGTGAAATTGATCAGTTCATCCAAAGTCACCCCGGCCCCAATATTGTCTTTAAAATTAGTCGAAACCTCTCAGGAGACTATGAATATGAATCAACGAGAGAGTGGTTTCATAAAGCCTATTTAAAAGCTCGAGAAACTTACCCTATTCCCCTGAGTTTTAATGCTAAAAAGTTAAACATTGCTATTCATATTAGACGCGGAGATCTGCTGCCTGGCAGGCAATTCTCCGACCTTTCCTCCAGAATGCTGCCGGATGCATGGTACTTAGAAATCCTTAATACCATCTTGAACAAAGCAATCAAGCCAGTCGCAATTCACATCTTTAGTGAAGGTAAGGATGGTCAGTATCGCTCAGAAAGCGGGGAACCCTTCTCCTGGAAACATTACTTCAATCAAACTGATTATGAAATCCATGAGCATATTGATAGTGATTTCTTGAGTACATTTCATCACTTGATGCATGCCGATATTTTGATTGGATCTAAAAGTGGCATGAGCCATCTTGCAGCCACCCTAAACACTCAAGTTAAGCTAATGCCAAAAATGTGGCACTCATATAGAGGCAGCAAGCAATTGCTTGAACTCCCAAACTCAACGCACGAATTAGATAGAGCCAGTATTTTGGCTGCAGTTCAGCCAGCACTGTAACTCAGTGAAGTAAGTAGGTTGCCCATACCCCAACCACCAGGCGCTCTAGACGCGTAAATGGGGTGAAAAGTCTGTTTCTTCGGTATTGAAAACGCGCATATATTTCCGCATTTGCTTTTAATGAAATTGATTTGAACTTGCTATTTAATTCTCTCAAGAGCCCAATTCCATATTTCATTCGCTGTATAAATGGCATATGTCTTGGATAAAAATCTGCTGATATTCCGAGTAACTCAAGATACTTTTTCTGCACCTCAATAGTAGTCACTCTAAATTTATCTAAATGCACTGAACTGGTTTGTGCAGGATAGCGCCTATAGGTAATTAAGCGCTCTTTTAAATTCAAGAAACGATAGCCTGCTGCAGCCATCTGCACCCATAAATAATAATCTTCAGAGGTCAATATGGCTGTATCGTATTTAAAGCGCTTAAAAATTTCTGTCTTTCCAGTCATTGCAGAGTTGCAAAGCCCGCAATACACTGCCAATAAAGCCCTTAAATCAGAATCCGTAAATTTATCTTTTGATTTTTTGATTTTTTGCTTAGCCTCATCTAGCACCCACTGCGCACTGCCACAGATATCGCAATCACCCCGCTCCAAGCTATCTATTTGCTTTTCAATACGTGTCAGGTCAGCGATATCATCGGCGTCCATGAGAGCAATGTACTGCCCCGCAGCCCTATCAATCATTTCATTGCGGGCTCTAACTACCCCAAGGTTAGTATCAGAAAACATTCTCACAATCCGAGGATCCTGATACGACTCAATAAGCTCTCTAGTTTTATCGGTAGAGCCATCATCGAAAATAATGAGCTCAATATTTCTATAGGTTTGATTCAATATGCTATTAATAGCTTCGGCAATATACAACTCCGAATTGAATGCCGGCATGAGAACGCTCACTAGCGGTGTCATAGTCATCAAATAAAACTTTGCAGATAACGGCCAACCCGTTTTAATTTTTTGAGTGTTCTAGATAGCAAAGATTTTTCACTACCTCCATAGTCCAAGCTTAAATCCCAACTAGATTGATAAATTACACCAAGGTAATTTTCTTTTAACTTGGATGGCAACTCGCCAACTCGACGCAGTAAAAAGTAGTGCCAGTCGTAGTAGTAAATCCGGAACAACTGCTCAATAGGATGCAGCGGAATTGCCTTGTAATTCAATAGCGCCTCTAAATACAAGAGTGTTTCAGGATGATCGGGTGTGCAAATATCCCAAAAAGTCAAACCCCGTGGCTTAAGAAAAGATTCATCCAGTGATTTCCAAACCTTGGTTGACCATATAAATGGTGGGCAAGGACAATAGTAGTTAGGGCCTTGGCGTGTGAACAATGCCTTCACTCGGTCGCCCTCAGCCTTTAGCTCTTGCGGGGCTTTTGCGAAGCCACGATCCACAGCCAACTGAAAATATTCTTTATTTTGATAAATGACTGTGTATGGATTTCCATCGGCAGCCAAGAAATCCGATTTACGAAAGTCTTTGATAAAAATGCAATCTGAATCAAGGCAAACGTAATTTTCAGAAATATTTAAACGCCAAAATTCTGATTTGATGACCTGCTGTGTAAGGCCGCCCGCCTTATTTTTTTCAACTCCTACAGGAGCTTCTGTATTTGCTTTAATAATTGACTCATCCGAGACCCATTCGTATCCCTTTTCGCCAACCAGTTCTTTCAATAAATCACGATCCTCAAGAGGAGTAGAGATGTAAAAGGGAATTTCATCAATGTTGAATTGTTCAATTGAATCTAATAAATGCTTTAGGCGCAAAAAGTCTTTTCGATACGATTTGCAGTAAAGAACGATTTCTTTCAAGATGCGACTTTCTGATATGCGATATGTGAAAGAATACTGCGAACAGCCTGATCCACCCCAATTGGCTTCCAGATAGGCTCAATCAGCTGTTTTTGCTGCCAATCCAACCAAATTCTTTCAAGCGCCATATTGATTCCAGCATTATCTCCATCGGAACTCAAATATGAGCCCCGATCAAGAAGCATTTGATCTAACTGAGGGTTGCGATGGGTAATACCCCAAATAGGACGGCCTGCCCACAAATAATCATAGAATTTTGAAGGTATGTACTCAGCACACCACTCATCATTTCCATGCAGCAATATTAAGACATCGGCTGCTTGCATTCTTTCAGCAACCTGTTCACGACCAGACTTACCAGTAGTTGGGTCGCGCTCTAATCTTCCATGCGCCCGCAAAATATCTGAAAATTCATATTGGTCGATGGCTTCTAAAGATAGTCTATCCAAAGGTGCGCCATAAGCATGAATTCGTAAATGTTCTCTCGCCTCAGGATATTTAGCAAATAATGAGTCAGCTGCTCGTAAAATAATGGAGAGTGAGCGATCGTTTGCCAGTGACCCGAAATGACATAAATTTAAATATTGGCCATATTGATGGCTTGAATGCCCTTCAATGCTTCCAGGTGGGTTAGCGCCAGGTATCACTGAAAATCCCTTTGCATTGCCAGGAGTATTTAAATTTGGATTACGAACTTTGGCGTACTGCAAAGCGCCATCAGTAAACCACCAAACGTAATCAGAATATTTACATAGCTGACTTTCTAAATAATGGCGAAAGCGTGCATCCCGATTTTTTGGCAATTCAAAGCCTTGATCATTGGGGTCCTTCCGAATTACCAACGGATCATGAACCTCAGATACCAAGGGAAGGCCAGTTGCCCTCTTTAGCCATACGCCCGCTAAGTGAGCAGACCAAGCACTGCCGATGGAATAAATAACATCGACCTTTCCTCGCCGAATCAAAATATATCCGCGCACAAACGCGGGAAGCGCCCAAGACCACTGGCTAGAATAGCCTAGAAGCAACTTTTCAATCGCTATCAAGGGCGCCAATAAAATTGAAACTGTCCGCGTTAGAAGCTTATAAATAAAACCGCGACCAAATTTGTTTGCAATCCAATGACGAAAATCAAAACGAAATGCTGAAGGCCCCCATGCCAAAAACTGTTGATGCGGAAAGCGTTGATCTTTGATTCCTGTAATTGCACTAAAAACCACGGGCTTAATACCGGCATCCAATAAATAGGGAATTTTATCGGTGATCGTCAAACTCGCTGCACGACCGTCCATATTGAATGCATGGGATAGCAATAACCAGTTGTTCTTATTCTCAATAGACATGCGTTTTAATCAATCTTCCTGTTTAAGACAATGCTTAATGCGATGACAGGGATAGGCATTAAAATAATCGCCAACCTAGCCTTAATAAAAGAATTATAGTGGGCGCACCTAGATTGATTATATAAAGATTGGGTATGAGAAAAATTAGAGAATTCTTAAAAAATTTGATGTTTTCATTATCGGGCAATGAAAACTACATTCTTTATCAGAATAAGCTATTCACGAATCAGAAGATTGCAGTGAAACATGATCGAATTCGATTTATCAGGCGCTGGATTACGCTTCCATTAAACCTCAATACCCAAGAGCTTAAGGGGGAAGAGTTTTATTTATTGCTTATTCATACCGATAATATTGCCCATTTTTTTCACGATGTTTTCTTTCCTTTTTATGTTCAGTGGCGCAAGAACAAGAAACGCGTTTGCGTTTCCATCAAAGGAGATCGCTTTCAGAGAGAATTTCTTGAGTCAGTCATTGATCCAGAACAGTTGATTTTTCTAGATTACGAAACACCATACTCATTTTCGAATCTCATTCTTACTCCAGAAGGCAGAGATCTGAAAATCTATCCTGAATATCTCAATATTTGTCGCGAAATAAGAAATGTTTGCTTTGCGAAGCACGGAATTATTGAGGCTCGAGATAAAAATTTGATTTATGGACGAAATGAATTGAGTCGTAAAAATTTGCTTGATATTGATCAGCAATTTTTGAAAGAAAATAATATCGAGCAAGTCTTTCTTTCAAAGCTAAGCTTTAGAGATTATCTAAGCACCCTAGCTCAAGCAAAAACCTTTACCTATATGGTTGGTGCAGGGGTTTTTAATTTGCTGTTCCTAGAGCCTAAAGTTAAAGTTTTAGAAATCAACCCCCACCGAAATAATTCGTGGGCCCAAATGTTTGGGATGAGTAATTTATGTGAATTTAATGTGTTGGTTAGCCAAAACTTAGTCAACTCTAGTGCCGCTACCCAAGATGAGACTATCTTAGATAGCCATGTTTATTTCGATGCCAAGATTGAATCCGCAATAAAGACATTAATTGCTAGCAACAATTGACATCGCTGCCATTCTGACAGCAATTCCAAAAGTCACCTGATTCAAAATAACAGATTGCGGACCATCGGCTACAACTGAGTCAATTTCAACACCACGATTCATCGGCCCCGGATGCATCACGATTGCGTCAGTTTTTGCTAATGCCAGGCGTGCAGAGTTGAGACCATATTGCTTAAAAAATGCATCTCCTTCGGGCACTTGCCCGGCCTCCATGCGCTCTTTTTGAATGCGCAAGGTCATTACTACATCGACATCTTTGAGTCCTTCTTCCATGCTATGAAAAACTTTCACTCCCAACATATTTAAATCACTCGGCAACAAACTTTCAGGGCCAATTACGCGAATGTCTTCACAACCTAGCGTGGTCAATGCATGAATATTCGATTTAGCTACGCGACTATGCACAATGTCACCAACAATTGCGACCTTTAAGCCTTTGAAATTTTGCTTAAAGTGGCGCATCGTATACATATCCAACAAACCTTGGGTGGGATGCTGATTACTACCATCGCCCGCATTAATTACGTGGATATGCGAAGGTACGTGGTTAGCAATCTCAATTGGCGCCTTAGAAACACTGTGGCGAACTACAAAAATATCTGCCTGCATTGCCACCAAATTATCGATCGTATCTAAAAGACTTTCACCTTTAGCGGTAGATGAGGTGGAGATATCGAGATTAATGACATCCGCAGATAAGCGCTTGGCAGCAATCTCGAATGTAGTGCGAGTGCGAGTAGAGTTCTCAAAAAAGAGGTTAAAGACATTCTTGCCACGTAATAAGGGAACTTTTTTGACCTCACGAGCTGGATCCGTTACGCTGACAAACTGTTTTGCAGTATCTAGAATATGCAGAATTTGCTCTTTTGGGAGGCCCTCTAATGTCAGGAGATGAGTTAATTCACCAGCAGAATTAAATTGATTTACTGAATTCATTATTCACGCTCCTCGAGCTGAAAGTTGAACTTACCAGCTGTATCTTTTTCTAAGACCAAAATCTGTTGATCTGGAACCTGAATTTCTGCTCCCACAAAATTAGCCATGATTGGTAGCTCACGTCTACCGCGATCTGCCAAGACCATTAATTCCACTTGAGCTGGCCGACCAAAATCAAACAATTCATTCAGAGCTGCTCGGACCGTTCTGCCCGTCAATAAGACATCGTCAATCAAAATCACTTTTGCCCCGTTTACATCAAAAGGCAGCTGGGTAGGGAGTGTGCTCGCCGTTCTTAAAGCAGTCATTCCCTTTTCTGCATAATCGTCCCGATGAAAGGCGACGTTAATCACACCAAAGTGCGGCAAATTTAAATCTTGCGCTAAACGCTCAGCAATCCAAGCGCCGCCCATTGCCAGTCCGGCAAGCTCAAAAGTATCGGATTGCAACCTAATTCGTAAGTTTTCTAATAGCTTCTGGTAAAGGGATTCAGCATTCATTCTTATTTCCGATGTTCTGCAAAATATTGGTCCAAGATGAGCGCAGCAGAATGCGCATCTAGATTGTCGTACATCTGGGAATCTCCCTCTAAAACTACTGAGGTATAGCGCTCGTCCACCCAGGCTACGGGCAAATTGAAACGGCCATGGATCTGATTGCCAAAACGCTTTGCTTTCGCAGTCATCTCATGCTCAGCCCCATCAGGATGGGTAGGTAGGCCCACCACGATTTGTCCTGGCTGCCACTCCTTCAAAATGCTCTCAATTTCTTGAAAAAGGATATCGGCATTAGCCGCAGCAATTGTTTTTAAGGCCTGACTTGCCTTTAGCTCGGTATTTCCCACTGCCACCCCCACACGACGAGTGCCGTAATCAAAAGCCATGACCGTTATTGGTCCAGCACTTGAACTAGGCATGCCCCGCCTCGCCCGAGAGATGGGAGATATCAAAGCCTAAATGACTCATCGCTTTCTCATAGCGCTGACTGTAGGGGGTGTCAAAAATAATGTCTGCCATCTGGTGTTGAGAGAGAGGTACATTGATCCAGCCATTCAGAGTAATTTCCTCTTCAAGCTGCCCAGCACTCCAGCCAGCGTAACCTAAAGTCATTAAGAACTTACGGGGTCCGTTTCCTGAGGCTACAGCCTCAAGTACATCCTTAGACGTAGTCATGGTTAAACCGCCAGGAATAATGAGCGAAGAACTATAGGACGGATTGGGATTGGATTCATGCAAGACAAAGCCACGCTCAACCTGAACTGGACCACCAAAATAGACTGGCTGATCAAATAATGGGGCAATTTCTAATTTGAGCTCTATCTTGTCAAACAAGGTTCCAAGATCCAGTTCAGTGGGTCTATTCACCACTAAACCCATTGCACCTCGTTCAGTATGCTCAAAGAGATAGATGACTGTACCTGCAAAATTGGGGTCAACCATTCCGGGCATCGCAATCAAGAATTGATTCGCTAGATGGTCAGCAGAAAAAGAAATTGAAGACTCTGGCGAAGATCCTAGATCTGAAGCAAGGGGTGCTTTTTTGGCCGAAGTCATATGGGTCTATTTTACAGAAATTAGGGCTTCTACAAGCGCTTTTTAGCAATAGATCATATGATATGGGCTATGCAAAAAGCTCTTGTTTGGCTCCGTCGTGATCTGCGTCTTTATGACAATGCGGCGCTATCTAGCGCCCTCAAAGAGGCCAAGCAAGTCTGGCTCACCTTTATCTTTGATACCGACATCCTCAAACCCCTTTTACAGGGGGAGTTCGATGCCGATGGCCTGAAGCACGATCGTCGCGTAGACTTTATTTGGCAAGGTTTACAACAAATCGATCAAGAACTAAGAGCGCAAGGTAGCGGCCTGATCGTGCGTTTTGGCAAGCCAGACGAGTGCATTCCTCAAATCGCTCAAGAACTTGGAGTCAACACAGTATTTGCCAATCGAGACTATGAGCCATCAGCTATTGCTAGAGATGACTCTATAAATTCAACTCTGAACGATCTTAATATCGATTTTCAGCAATTTAAAGACCAAGTGATTTTTGAGAAAAAAGAAATTCTCACGAACTCGAGCACCGTCTTCTCAGTCTTTACGCCATATAAAAATAATTGGCTCAAAACATTACAAGAAAAAGATTTAGCAGCACATGAATGCATTCCTAAGCCAGAACAACTTGCAGCAATCCCTAAAAAATTGGATTTAGGGCTTCCTTCCCTTGAGTCCATGGGATTTTGTGCCACAGGGATTGAAGCCTATCTACCACCAGGCTCAGAGGGTGGGCAGGCCTTTCTGGAAGACTTTCTTTCTCGAATTGATCAATACCAAATCGGCAGAGACTTTCCCGCCATCAAAGGTGTGAGTTATCTGTCCACCCATTTGCGTTTTGGCATGCTCTCGATTAGGGGCTTAGTTCGCGAAGCACATCGTCGCATGCTTGCTGGCAGTATGGGTGCAACGATTTGGTTGAGTGAACTGATTTGGCGAGATTTTTATTTCATGATTTTGGCCAATCACCCTCGCCTTGCTCAGGGTGAATCTTTTAAGCCAGACTATGAAAAGATCGTCTGGGAGAGTGCTGCTACTGCTAAGAAATTATTTAGCGCTTGGTGCGAAGGAAAAACGGGGTATCCCCTGGTGGATGCTGCCATGCGTCAACTCAATCAAACGGGTTATATGCACAATCGCCTGCGGATGGTAGTTGCCAGTTTTCTAACGAAAGACCTCGGAATTGACTGGCGCTGGGGTGAAGCATATTTTGCCGAGCATCTCAATGACTTTGAGTTCTCATCCAATAATGGCGGCTGGCAATGGGCATCTTCATCTGGCTGCGATGCTCAACCCTACTTTCGCATCTTCAACCCCATTACCCAATCAGAAAAATTTGATCCCGAAGGCAAGTTCATTCGCCGCTACCTTCCACAACTAGAAAAGCTCTCTTCTAAAACCATTCATGCTCCTTGGAAAGCTGGGCACCTAGAATTAGAAGCTGCTGGGCTTGTCATCGGCAAGGACTATCCAATGCCAATTGTTGATCATGACGAAGCTCGCCAAAAAACTTTGCTACGCTACAGCGTAGTTAAAAAAATTAGCTAGCAATTCTTCAAAGAAATTCAATTCCGCTTTAAGATACAGCATGACTAAGATTTACGCAGTTGGTGACATCCAAGGATGCACACCTTCACTCAAAAACCTCCTGAAGAAGCTTCCCAAGAAATCGAAGTTGATCTTTTTGGGGGACTTGGTGAACCGCGGTCCAGACTCTCTTGGAACGCTTAGACTGCTCAAATCTTTACAAGAATCTGGTCGTGCTGAATGCATTTTAGGCAATCATGACCTTCATCTTCTAGCGATCGATGCAGGCATACGCAAGACCAAGGGCTTAGATACCGTTGATCGAATCTTAAAAGCACCTGATCGCAAAGAGTTGATCAACTGGGTCCGCAATAGACCTATGGCCCTGACGAACGGCAAAGTGCTAGCCGTACATGCAGGCGTATTGCCTCAGTGGGATCTCCAACAAACGATTAAATGCGCTCATGAAGTTGAAGAGGCTCTGCGCGATAAATCCTATCAGAAGTTTTTGGCCAATATGTATGACAACACGCCAAGCAAATGGAGTAATTCCTTAAAAGGTTACGAACGCTTACGTGTCATAACCAATGCGCTTACTCGTATGCGCTTTTGTACGCCCGGCGGTAAGATGGAATTTATCAGCAAAGAAGGTTTAGAAAGTGGCCCCCGTGGCTACCTTCCTTGGTTCAAAGCACCTAAGCGAAAAACTGCCAATACCCTAATCTACTTCGGACACTGGTCGACACTAGGTCTACTGCGACGCCACAACGTGATTGGTCTTGATACTGGGTGCGTCTGGGGCGGCAAGCTCACCGCTATGGAAATGTCAGGTACCAATAAAGACTCTAAGGCATTGCAGATCATTCAGGTGGCTGGCTATGACCATCCACTCAGAATGTAGTAACTGCGTTGTATTGCTAAATCTATTTTTCTCAGAGTTTTTTAAATGCTTCATGGGCAGCTGCAACGATAGCGGACACTACCTCATTGTCATGCGCAATTGATGTAAAACCAGCCTCATAGGCTGAGGGCGCCAGGTAGACACCTTGAGCCAACATCAAGTGGAAGAATTTCTTAAAGGCTTCAATATCAGTTTTAGTTACCGCCTCAAAAGAGGTAGGCACTTCTTTAGAAAAATAGAAGCCGAACATACCGCCAACACTATCTACCGCAAATGGAATGTTTGCTGCATCTGCTGCCTGCTTTAATCCAGCCATTAACTTTTGCGTTTGACCTGTTAAACACTCAAAGAATCCTTCTCGAGAAATAATTTCCAGCGTTTTCAATCCAGCTGCAACTGCCACAGGATTTCCAGACAGAGTTCCAGCCTGATAAACATTGCCCAAGGGGGCTAACTTAGACATGATCTCTTTTTTGCCGCCAAATGCTGCCATCGGCATACCGCCACCCATCACCTTGCCCAGACAAGTGAGATCTGGGGTGATTCCTTGCAAAGACTGAGCGCCGCCTAAAGCCACCCTGAACCCTGTCATCACTTCATCGTAAATCAAGATGCTGCCATGCTTACTGGTGAGACTACGAATTGCGGATAAAAATTCCGCTGAGGGCTGAATCAAATTCATATTGCCAGCAATTGGCTCAATGATCACTGCTGCAATTAGATCGCCCTGCTTTTTAAATACCTCTTCAATCGCTGCTATATCGTTGTATGGCAACACTAGAGTGTGTTTCACCAAATCTTGCGGGACACCACCAGAAGATGGTGCGTTCTGAGTAGAATCTGCAAAGGTTAACAAGCCAGAGCCTGCTTTCACCAAAAGACTATCTGCATGGCCGTGATAACAACCTTCAAACTTGATAATCAGATCACGACCCGTATAACCTCGTGCCAAGCGTAAGGCACTCATAGTCGCCTCCGTGCCGCTCGAAACCATTCGCACTTGCTCAACACTGGGCATCAATGCGCAGATACGTTCTGCCAACTCAATCTCGCCCTCAGTTGGAGCGCCATAGCTAAAGCTGGTTTCAGCTGCTTTTTGTACTGCCTCAACTACCTCTGGATTTGCATGGCCCGCAATCATCGGGCCCCAAGACATAATCAAATCAATGTATCGCTTGTTTTCTGCATCCCAAAAGTATGGGCCTTTGGCTTTAGTCACAAAACGCGGCGTACCACCCACTTGACGAAAGGCACGTACTGGTGAGTTCACCCCACCAGGAATCGTCTTTTGTGCGCGCGCAAATAAGGCTTCGTTTTGATCTATTGTTGCCACTGTGAATTCCTCGCCATGCATTCCGAACTAAATCGCCATCATTTCAAAATCTTCTTTACGAGCTCCACACTCTGGACAAGTCCAGTTCATCGGAACATCTTTCCAGAGGGTGCCTGGTGCGATTCCTTCGTCTGGCAAACCTGCTGCCTCATCGTAGACCCAGCCACAGATTAGGCACATATACGTTTTAAATTCCATCTTTACTCTCCGCTTGATTCTTTTGAAAGATTACTTCATCTCATTTTAGGGGTTTAATCCTCATTAGAAGAAGGACGCTTGGCATGCATTTCAAATTTAAATAGCCGACACTCTAAGGGGCCGTTAAACAAAGGGGTGCGCTTAGACTCTTTGATCCGTAACTGGCCAGGTAAAGCCATATCTGCAGTCAATACAAATACATTCCAGCCCCCAAAGCTATCTTTGAGATGCTGGCCAAATTGGCGTAAGAATTCAACAAACTTCGGATCTTGCTCTTCCTGAGCTTGAAGTTTCTTTAAGGACTCTCGACTAGAACGCTTGGCACTCTGACGACCTGTTTCTAAATTCATTTCAAAGCGATTCTCAGGTTCAACATCAGCCTCGATATCTCTAGAGTCACGATCATCACCCTTTACGCCTCTACCACCTTTAATGACAAGACGCTCACCATAGGGTGGATTTAATAACATCACACCATCATGAGCATTGGCCGGGGGTTTACTGGCTAAGGCATCAACCTGACGAACAATCGGTTGATCTGGTAATTGCGCTCTTTGCCAATTGCCCCTGAACATGGAAACCAATTTTTCATTAATGTCACCACCACTAATTTTCAATGCATCAACATTGGGATATTGCTTACGCTTTTCTAATATCTGCTCAAGTGCAGCATCCTTCAGATTAGTCCAACGCTTTTGCTCAGCAACTTCTTGAAAGGGCTTGAGCCTTTGAAATCCAAAACCATGAGTCGATGTGACCAGTGGGCGGTAAGCCAGTTTGCTAGGCTTAGCATCATTACCATACATCCCTGCTCGAATGGCTCCCGAAGGTATAGCCAGAGCCATCTGAGCGGCTTCAATCAAAAAGGTTCCACTGCCACACATAGGATCAAATAACGATTGTCCAGGGTTCCAGCCAGTAATCGACAAAATGCCAGCAGCCAAATTTTCTTTGAGGGGGGCATCGCCTTTTTCATCCCGCCAGCCACGTTTAAATAACGCTTCACCAGAGGTATCTAAATAAATCGTAATTTGGGTTGCGGTGAGATGGGCTTGCACACGTACATCCGGAAAGGCAGTATCAATACTGGGGCGATCTCCCGTCACATCACGTAAGCGATCAACGATGGCATCTTTAATTTTGAGTGTTGCAAAGTTCAGACTCTTAAGTGGTGAGCGATGGGCTGTGACATCCACACGTAAGGTTTGCCGCGAAGTAAACCAATCCTCCCACGCCAAGCCGCTGGCCAGTTTATACAGGTCTTCTTCTTGCCGATAAGGTGCTTGCGCCATTTGCAATAAAACGCGACTGGCGATTCTGGAATGGAGATTTAAGGCCATCGCAGCAGAAATCGGCGCTGCAAGACCAATCCCGCCGGTCGGGCTTGTTGGGGTTGGGTCTATTACCCAAGCGCCTAAGGCCTTGGAATCAGGACGTTGTGCAATTTCTGCAAGCTCCTGAGCAAGCGGTACTTCTAAACCACCTGGACAAACAACAAAAAATCTCATGGGACTAACAGTCTAGAAAAAGATGGGGAAATTCAAGCCGTCGATCTAGGGCTTAAATAGAACGAGAGCAACGATGACAACCAGCAGAATGACTGGCACTTCATTAAACCAGCGATACCAAACACCTGACTTTGTATTCACGCCGGCACGAAACTTTTTCAGCAAGCTAAAACAAGCATGGTGATAGCCAATCACCAACAGCACAAAAAATAGCTTGGCATGCATCCAAGCATCCCCTGCGCCAATACCAAAGTACAGCCAGAGTGTCAGTCCCAGCAAAACGGCTGGCACAGCCAAGATCGTCATAAAGCGAAAGAGGCGATCTGCCATACCTAGAAGACGCGCATAGGCTTCAGTATTTTTCTCATCCGCCAAGTTCACAAAGATGCGGGGCAAATAAAACAAACCTGCAAACCAAGATGTGATGAATACAATATGAAAGGTTTTCACCCAAAGATAAGAATTACTCATACTGATTAAGTCCGAATCTCGCCATGACCCATGACGATATATTTGAGGGAGGTCAGACCATCTAAACCTACTGGGCCGCGGGCATGTAATTTATCGTTTGAGATACCAATTTCTGCACCTAAACCATATTCAAAGCCATCAGCAAAGCGCGTGCTAGCATTTACTATCACGCTGGCGCTATCAACTTCACGCAAAAAACGTTCTGCCTGCACTTTATTGTTCGTAATAATGGCATCCGTATGCTTGCTGCCGTAGCGCTCAATATGATCCATAGCTTCATTGATATCAGCCACAGTCTTAATTGACAAAATCGGTGCTAAGTATTCGGTCTGCCAATCCTCTTCGCTGGCATCTACTAAATCGTTAAAACCATTTTCTTCCAAGGTTTTGCGAGTCAAAGGATCTACTCTAAGCTCCACTCCCTTGTCTTGATAAATCTTGCATAGTGTCGGCAATACTTTTTGAGCGACGGCTTGATTCACCAATAAAGTCTCCATCGCATTACATGGTGCATAACGTTGCGTTTTAGCGTTGTCACAAACCTTCACAGCCATGGCGACATCCGCATCTGCGTCAATATAGGTATGACAGATACCATCCAAATGCTTGATCATGGGTACGCGTGCTTCAGCCATTAAGCGAGCAATTAAGCTCTTGCCGCCTCGTGGGACGATGACATCAATATATTGCGTCATCGTAATCATCTCACCGACGGCACTGCGATCGGTAGTGCTTATTACCTGCACAGCATCTTTTGGAAGATGGGCTGCAGCCAAACCTTCTTGAATAATTTGCGCTAACAAGGTATTAGAGTCAATGGCCTCAGAGCCCCCGCGCAATATGACTGCATTGCCGGACTTTAAACAAAGTGCAGCCGCATCAATGGTGACGTTAGGGCGTGACTCATAGATGATGCCAATGACACCCAGGGGAACGCGCATTTGCGCGATTTCAATCCCAGATGCTTGCTTGTGAAATGCAGATATCTTCCCAATAGGGTCATCCAAGGAAACAATTTGCTCAAGACCCAAAGCCATTGTTTCGATAGTCTTAGGAGTCATGGTGAGGCGATCCACAAAGGCTGCATCCTGGCCATTTGCCTTTGCGCGCTCGACATCAATTTGATTGACTTTTTGAATGTCGCTCGCTTTTTGGCGAACCAGCCTGGCAATATGCAATAGCGCTTGATTCTTTTGCTCAGCAGATGCACGTGCCATCGCACGCGATGCGACGCGCGCTCTTTGACCGATGTCTTGCATCATTTCCTGAATATTGATATTCACTGCTTCACTCATATTCTTAACCTTCTAAAACCCTAACGCAATAAATTGCCAAGCACACGCAAACCATCCCAAGGATCAGCCGGAAGATCTGCAGCATGCAAACCTTTTGACTGGCGATCCAATCCCGCAGCTACCTGCATTGCTTTACGCAGTTTCAGGGGTTGCACACGTCTAATAGCTGTTGGATACAAGCGCTCTTTATTGCCCCAAATCCGATTGGCTCGCATCAGCTGTTGTACAGACTCACCAGCATCACTCGCAGCCTTTAATTTAGATAGTAGCCGAAGCTCTTCCGTTACGCTCCATAAAATTAATACTAGTGGTTCGCCTTCGCCTTTTAAACCATCCAACATCCGGTTTAGCCTAGGCAAATCACCCGCCAACATGGCTTCCGTTAATTCAAATACGTTATAGCGCGCCACTTTCAGAATCGAAGAACGAATTTGCTCCTCACTTAGCTTACCAGCTGGATATAGCAATCCCAACTTCAAGATTTCTTGATGAGCAGCAATTAAATTGCCCTCAACTTGATCAGCAATAAACTCTAATGCCCGCTGCCCCTCCGGTCCGACTTCCACTTCCTGGTCCTGCTTTTGCAATCGACCCGCAATCCACCGCGGTAAATGACTACGGTCTAGCGTATCTATCTGTATTGCCATGCCCGCCTCATCTAAGGCGCTAAACCAAGCAGAGGTCTTGGTTTTTCCATCGAGTCTGGGTAACACGATACAAATGACTGTATCAGGACCATCAGAACCTACTGGCATCTCAGAAATTTGTGCGGCAAATTGTTTTAATGCGTCCGCACCATCACGTCCAGGCTTTCCAGTAGGAATCCGCAGTTCAACCCAACGCTTATCACCAAATAGGGACATAGTTTGACCCGCATTGATCAGCGAACTCCAATCGAAGCCTCGCTCTTGCACCATCACTTCGCGATCAGTAAAGCCCAGCTTCTTCGCAGCTATACGCAACTGATCCATTGCCTCCATCATTAGAAGTGGTTCATCACCACTAAAAATATAGAGTGGAGACATGGCTGCGCCAGAACTCAAGGTTTTAAGATGTACCTGCAAGGCGTCGACTTTGACCATGCGAGTTCTCGATCAATCTCTAGAAACTTCTTGCTTGCGGATTTTTAGCTGCAGCAGAAAGGCGGCGCAGAATCTGCAATGCCAAATCCTTACGCATCTGCGTTAAGAACTGTGCCTGCTGAACATCAGTCGCCAAAACAGTGGAGTTGGAGAAATCCATGTCTCGAGTAATGTAGATATCGCTCTCAGGAATAATTTCTGCGCCAGCCAAATCGTAAGCCCGAAATGCTACACGAATAGTTAGTCGATAAGCAGATACCTGACCAGTAGAGCTATAGGCCAAAATTTCTCGGCCATTGAGCTCATTATTCACATCCAATATTAAATCGGCATCTTTGGGGTTAATGGCAACCTTCACATCCGTGCCAGTCAAAATAGCGGTTGTTAAATCTGCGCGCAGTGGAGGCGATGGATTTCCGGTAATAGCAATCGCTTTAAAGGGCAAGTCAACCATGCCACGCAGACGATATCCGCAAGAGATTAGGCCGCTTAAGGGCGCAAGCGCAACAAGCCCTAAAAGTCTCCGTCGAATGTGATTGGCGCTCATATTTTTAGATTCTAGTTAGAGTAATTGATTAAGCAACAATATTGACAAGGCGGCCAGGAACGACAATTACTTTCTTAGGTAATCCGCCATTTAAAGCCCTAGCTGCAGGCTCACTTTGTAATGCCAATGCCTCAACCTGCTCTTTGCTTGCATCGGCGGGAACCCGTATCTCACCTCGTAACTTCCCATTCACTTGCAGCATCAAGGTGATCTCAGTTTGGACTAAAGCAGCCTCATCTACCAATGGCCAAGGGGCGTCCAGAAGCTGGCCATAGGTCTTGGCGTAAGCCATTTCTTTCCAAAGCACGTGGGTTAAATGAGGAACTACTGGATAGAGCACTCGTAACAAGATGCTCAAACATTCACGCAAGACCGATGGGCTAATTTGAGTGCCTTGATCTAGCTTAATTGGTTCAAGGACATTGAGCATTTTCATTGCTGCAGAAACTACGGTGTTGTATTGGCGACGTTGATAGTCAAAGTTTGCTTGCTTCAAAATAGTGTGCACTTCACGACGCAACTCTTTTTCAGCATCGTTCAAGTGATTTGGTAAAGAATCTTGCGCAGCGCAAAGTACATTCGCCTGACTACTGGAATACAACCACACCCGGCGTAAGAAGCGAGATGCACCCTCCACACCCGCTCCAGACCACTCAAGCTGCTGCTCTGGTGGTGCGGCAAACATCACAAATAAGCGGGCAGTATCGGCACCATACTCATCAATGAGCGCTTGTGGGTCAACCCCGTTGTTCTTACTCTTAGACATCTTCTCAACGCCACCTACCACAATCGGGGCGTTAGATGCATCACCCTTGAGCTTGGCGCCGACTGGCCGACCTTTATCGTCGAGACTGAGTTCTACGTCTAATGGATTAAGCCAAGTTTTTTTACCAGAGGCATCCTCTGAGTAATATGTTTCATTAAGCACCATTCCTTGCGTTAACAAGTTTTGAAATGGTTCATCAAAGGTAATTAAATTAAGATCGCGCATTACCTTAGTCCAGAAACGCGCATAGAGTAAGTGCAAAATCGCATGCTCAATGCCGCCAATGTACTGATCCATTGGCATCCAATACTCATTACGCTCATCCACCATGGTCTTAGCATTAGGCCCGGTATAGCGCATGAAATACCAGGAAGAATCTACAAAGGTATCCATCGTGTCAGTCTCACGGCGGGCGGGCTTGCCACACTTCGGACAGTTCACATTTAAAAAGTCTGTGCGCTTATTCAATGGATTACCACTACCGTCGGGTACGCAATCTTCTGGCAATACGACTGGCAAGTCTGATTCGGGTACTGGAACAGCGCCACAGCCTGGATGAG
Source organism: Polynucleobacter sp. MWH-Creno-3A4 (assembly GCF_018881885.1). Taxonomy (NCBI): domain Bacteria; kingdom Pseudomonadati; phylum Pseudomonadota; class Betaproteobacteria; order Burkholderiales; family Burkholderiaceae; genus Polynucleobacter; species Polynucleobacter sp. MWH-Creno-3A4. The sequence goes on along the minus strand of NZ_JACXSA010000001.1, from coordinate 935,951 downwards.
CTTCATCGCCACAGTGAATAATTGGGATGGGGGTACCCCAATAACGCTGACGTGATATTCCCCAGTCGCGCAATCGATAGGTGGTCTTCATTTCACCAATACCCATCTTTTCTAAATCTCTAGCCACAGCACTGACCGCCTCGTCATGAGAGAGACCGTCGTACTGTTTGCTATTAAAGCAAATGACGCCCTCTTTTTGCGCATACCAATCTTCCCAATGAGTCGCATTGAAGATAGGTGACTCGCCGTTTAGAGCAATCACTTGTTTAATTGGTAAATCGTATTTCAGTGCAAAAGCAAAATCACGCTCATCATGGGCGGGTACACCCATCACGGCGCCATCACCATATGACATTAGAACGTAATTACCAACCCAAACTGGTACAGGCTCATTTGTGAGTGGGTGCCTTACATAGAGGCCAGTAAACATACCCTCTTTTTCTTGGGTAGCTAAGTCAGCCTCAATCACACTGCCCGTTTTACATTTCTCAATAAAGCTCGCTAAAGCAGGATTGTTGGCGGCTGCCTTCGTTGCCAAGGGATGCTCCGCAGCTACGGCACAAAAGGTAACGCCCATGATGGTGTCCGCACGAGTTGTGAAGACATACAAAAGTCCATCTTGAATAAAGTTGCCATGGTCATCGGCAATCTCATGCTTAAAAGCAAAGCGTACGCCACGGCTTTTGCCAATCCAATTTTGCTGCATGGTCTTTACGCGCTCAGGCCAGCCCAAGCCATCCAAACCAGAAAGTAATTGTTCGGCGTATGCAGTGATGTTGAAGTAATAACCTGGGATCTCCCGCTTCTCGACCAAGGCTCCAGAACGCCAGCCGCGCCCATCAATCACTTGTTCATTTGCAAGAACGGTTTGATCAATCGGATCCCAATTCACCACTTGAGTCTTACGATAAGCAATGCCTTTTTCCAACATCTTCAAAAAAAGCCATTGGTTCCAACGGTAATAATCTGGATTACACGTTGCAACTTCTCGAGACCAATCAATCGCTAGACCCATCGCGGCCATTTGCTTTTTCATGTAAGCAATGTTGTCGTAAGTCCACTTTGCGGGAGGAACTTTATTTTGGATTGCTGCATTTTCAGCAGGCATACCAAAGGCATCCCAGCCCATCGGCATTAATACGTTATAGCCCTGCATACGCAGTTGGCGAGCCATCACATCATTGATCGTGTAATTGCGTACATGCCCCATATGCAACTTACCGGAAGGGTAAGGAAGCATAGAGCAGGCGTAAAACTTTGCTTTTAGATTGCCAGATGCATCGACGGCATTTTCTGACACTCGATAGACTTGCGCGCTTTCCCAATCAGCTTGCGCTGCCGCTTCAATACTGCGGTAGTCGTAATCCTTACTCATTCAAGACAACTCTTTTCTTCTTATTTTAATAATGGTAGCGGGGTCTTATTTACGCAAACCCAATACATCTTGCATGTCATACAAACCAGAAGATTGGGATTGCAAAAAGCGCGCGGCGCGCAAAGATCCTTGAGCATAAGACTGGCGACTAGATGACTTGTGACTAATCTCAATCCGCTCGCCATCACCAGCAAACAGCACGGTATGATCGCCAACAATATCGCCACCACGAATGGTTGCAAACCCAATTGAGCCTTCCTTACGCTCTCCTGTGTGCCCCTCACGTGCATATACAGCGACATCATCTAACTTTTCACCCAATGCATCTGCAATGACTTCGCCCATCTTGAGCGCAGTACCTGAAGGTGCATCTACCTTATGGCGATGATGCGCTTCGATAATTTCAATGTCGTAACCCTCATTAAGCATCTTGGCAGCAATCTCAAGCAGCTTAAATGTCGCATTCACGCCTACGCTCATATTCGGAGCAAAAACGATTGCTATCTGAGCAGAGGCTTTTTTTAAATTCGCAATCTGATCAGCGCTCAAGCCAGTTGTCCCAATAATCATCCTGGTGCCTGTGGTTTGAGCAACGGCGAGGTGCGCCATCGTGCCCTCGGGTCTTGTGAAGTCAATTAAAAACTCAGCACTAGCTAAAACCTGAGCAACATCTGCAGAGATCTTCACGTCTGTTTTTTTTCCCAAAAATGCGCCCGCGTCCCCCCCCAACTGTGGGCAAGCAGCATGCTCAAGTGCACCAACCAGTTGAGCATCAGAGCTATTGAGGACAGTCTCAATCAACATCTTGCCCATTCGACCAGTGGCTCCTGCAATGGCAATCTTCATCATATGTATTCGCTTCTAATAAACGTGTTATTGCTTTACTTCAGTTGGCTGCGGAATATTCATGGCGCCAGGACCCAATGTCTCGGATGCTGGCACTGCTTGTCCATCTGCCGGCTTGTTAGATGAGCCGAAGAAATCCCAGAAGGAACTTTTAGCTTCTGCGGGAATGGGTGGTACCGCCGCCCCCTTAGGTAAGTTATCGGTAGGACTTGGCACCAACAATTCAGGCGATTGCAGGGGTGGTGTTACGGGTGCTTTATTTGACCCTGTAATGACATCCCAAAATGAACGTTTGATCTTTGCATAGTTATCAATCTCAGCCACCATCTCAATATCGGTAGGCAAAGCATCCCCCTGAAACTTCACTACCTTATCGCCGTCGAAGAAGACTGTTACACGGCGCTCTTTGCCGATGATCTGACCCTCTCGTTTAAATTCAAAGATGTAATCCCAGCGATTTGCATGAAAATAACTTGCCAATAAAGGGGTTCCTAAAATTTGCCGAACTTGTTCGCGACTCATGCCTAGCTGCAACTTTGCATACTGCTCACTCGAAATAAAGTTTCCCTGCACAATATCTGGAACATAGGGTCTAAAAATTTTATTAGCCCAGTTACGTTGGGTTTCATCAACGGCTGAGGTGCAACCACCGATTCCCAATAACCCAAATAGGGCGAGCGCTACAAACCCGAGGCGGGCAGATCCATAAAACCCCTTAAATGCGGGGTTCAAAAAACGACTAAAAAGTTCAAAGCAATTTTGCATAGCTGGCCGTATCATTAAGATATTGATTTTAGCTCCCAAAGCCATGAATACGACCCAAAACCCTACACCAGCAAATTTGCGTGATATTGGCCTCAAAGCCACTGGGCCACGCATGAAAATTCTGGATTTTTTTCATCAAAATGGAGGCACCCACTTTAGTGCTGAAGATGTCTTTATGGCCCTCGCTAAAGAAGATCAAGAAATCGGCCTGGCGACGGTCTATCGTGTTCTCACCCAGTTTGAACAAGCCGGACTCCTGCTACGCAGCCATTTTGAGTCCAGCAAAGGGGATAGCCGCGCAATCTACGAGCTAAACGAAGGCAACCACCACGATCATCTCGTTTGCCTAGATTGCGGCCATGTTGAGGAATTCGTAGACGAGGCAATCGAAAAAAGGCAGCGGGATATCGCCAAAAACCTGGGGTTTAAGCTTCAAGAGCACTCATTAGCCATGTACGGCCATTGCCAGAAGAAAAACTGCCGAAATAAGCAAAAATAAGCACTTTTCTGGCCAATTTCGCTGCTGCAGAATTTAAAAAGACCTCAATTCGAGGTCTTTTTAAATCATTTTCGCTAAAAAGGTGATTTTTACCGAATTTTAGCTACAGATAAGCACTTTTAATTACTTAACAGCCATCAATGCCTCTGCTGCATTGAGCATTTGCACTGAATATCCCCACTCATTGTCGTACCAGGCCAATACTTTGACCAACTTACCATCAGCAGACACGCGAGTCTGGGAGGCATCATAAATACTTGGACGGGGATCATGGTTAAAGTCAATCGATACCAAAGGCAATGTATTGAAGCCCAGGATACCCTTGAGTTCGCCCTCACTAGCCGTCTTCAAGATTGCATTAACCTCATCAACGCTAGTGGCACGACTGGCCGCAAAGGTTAAATCCACAACAGAAACATTAATTACCGGCACGCGCATCGCAAAACCATCAAAGCGTCCTGCTAAAGCTGGCAATACTAGGCCTACTGCTTTTGCAGCACCAGTCTTAGTGGGAATCATGCTGCTGACAGCAGAGCGGGCACGACGCATATCCTTGTGATACACATCTGTCAATACTTGGTCGTTCGTGAATGCATGAATAGTGGTCATCAAGCCTGACTCAATCCCAATGTTTTCCAACAACGGTTTTACCAATGGCGCCAAACAATTCGTGGTGCAACTCGCGTTAGAGACAACGACGTCACTTGGCTTTAATACATTTTGATTAACGCCGTACACAATAGTTGCATCCACATCTTTTTCACCAGGAGCAGAAATCAATACTTTTTTGGCGCCCTGCTGAATATGAATCATCGCCTTTTCTTTTGAAGTGAACTTGCCCGTACACTCCAAAACTAAATCTACACCCAACTCACCCCACGGAGTTTCAGCGGGATTACGAGTACAGAACATCTTGATGCGATCGCCATTGACCACCATGTAATCGCCGTCGACACTGACTTCTGCAGGAAAACGACCGTGCGCTGAGTCATACTGTGTAAGGTGCGCATTGATAGCGATATCACCCATGGCGTTGATCGCAACGATTTTGATATCACGACGTGGCTTACCATTGACCTGGTCTTCATATAAGGCACGTAATACCATGCGACCGATGCGCCCATAACCATTAATTGCGACACGTATTGTCATTTATTTCCCCTTACTAATATTGAATGGATTTCGCATGACTCGCATTACTTCTGAGCGATGCATTGTTTAACAGTCTTTGCAATTTGAACCGCTGTTAAACCAAAATATTCATACAACTGCCCTGCAGGTGCAGACTCGCCAAAGGTATCAACACCATGCACAGCAGCACAGCCATATTTCCACCAGAAATCACTTACTCCCGCTTCTACAGCAATGCGAGGAATATTGCCTGGTAACACAGTGGCTTTGTATGCAGCGTCTTGCTGATCAAAAACCGTTGTTGATGGGATTGAAACGATACGAATACCCAAACCTTCGCCTTCTAACTGCTGCGCAGTTTGTATGGCGAGCGCAATTTCGGATCCCGTGGCGATGATGACTGCATCAATCTTTCCGGACTGGGGATCACGCAAGACATAGCCGCCCCGAGCAATATCTTTAATCTGCTGACTATCACGAGAAACAAATGGGCAGTTTTGGCGACTAAAGATTAAAGCGCTAGGACCATTCTTACGCTCAATGGCTGAGCCCCAGGCTACAGCACTCTCGGTGGTGTCACAAGGACGCCAAACCATCAGATTCGGAATGAGGCGCAAGCTGGCAACATGCTCTACTGATTGATGGGTAGGGCCATCCTCTCCTAGACCAATAGAGTCATGGGTAAAGACAAAGATACTACGCAACTTCATCAAAGCAGCCATACGCAGCGCGTTACGACTGTAATCAGAGAAGGTTAAGAAGGTGCCCCCAAACGGAATATAGCCACCATGCAAGGCAATGCCATTCATGATGGCGCTCATACCAAATTCACGTACGCCGTAATTAATATGATTACCCCATTGATCACCACGTACAGGTTTACATGCTGACCAATTGGTTAAGTTAGAACCTGTTAAGTCAGCAGAGCCACCCATAAATTCTGGCAAGGCTGGAGCCAATGCCTCGATGGCATTCTGACTCGCCTTACGAGTAGCAATCGTTTCTGCTTTTGATTGGCAAGTTTTTAAATACGCACGCAAAGTTGCAGAAAAGTCTTTTGATAGATCACCTTGCATGCGACGCTGCAATTCCGAGGCAAGCTCTGGGAACTTATTTTTATATTTCTGAAATTCTTTATTCCACTCATGCTCAGCAGCTTGACCACGCTTTTTAAAATCCCATGCCGCATAAATATCTTTAGGAACTTCAAAAGGAGCATAAGGCCAATTGAGGGCTACCCGAGTGGCAGCAATTTCAGCGGCACCGAGAGGTGATCCATGTACTTTATCGCTACCAGCCATGTTTGGCGAACCTTGACCAATAGCGGTTTTGCAGCAGATGAGAGTCGGTTTATCGCTTTTCTTGGCCTTAGCGATAGCGGCAGATACTGCCTCTGCATCATGGCCATCTACAGCACGAATGACGTTCCAGCCATAAGCCTCAAAACGTTTTGGCGTATCTTCGTTAAACCAAGAAACGACCTTGCCATCAATCGAGATACCGTTGTCATCCCAAAGCGCAATTAACTTATTTAACTTTAAGGTGCCAGCCAATGAACACACTTCATGGCTGATACCTTCCATCAAACAACCATCACCCAAAAATACATAGGTGTAGTGATCAATGATGTTATGACCTGGGCGATTAAATTCTTCTGCGAGTAATTTCTCAGCAAGAGCCATACCTACTGCATTCGAAATACCTTGGCCGAGTGGACCGGTAGTAGTTTCAACACCCGGAGTAATTCCGTACTCAGGATGTCCCGGTGTCTTGCTATGCAATTGGCGGAAATTTTTTAATTCTTCAATCGGCAAATCGTAGCCAGATAAATGCAAGAGCGAATACAACAACATGGATCCATGCCCGTTCGACAATACAAAACGATCGCGATCAATCCAATGGGGATCAGTGGGGTTATGTTTTAAATGCTCGTTCCAAAGCCCAACAGCGATATCCGCCATACCCATCGGCATACCAGGGTGACCTGAATTTGCCTGCTGAACTGCATCCATGGATAAAGCACGAATCGCATTGGCCATGCGTATTTGAAGGTTTGACATCGTAAAAGTGGTCTCGAGGAAAATAAATTGGCTATATTTCAGTAATGCCTCAATTTTATCTTCCCGGACCATGGGAATCCCAAAAGCCTACCCCCCTCACCCCTGAGGTGGCCCACCATTTGCGAGTACGTCGTATCCAGACTGGGGAATCCTTTCCGGTATTTGATGGCAAAGGCCAGGTAGCTCAGGCCGAACTGCTTTCTTTGAGCGGGAAAACCGGGCAAGCCCAGCTAAGCGATATCCGATTAGATACCCATCGTGAGACTCCTTATGCCATTACTTTGGCTCAAGGGCTTGCTGGTGGAGACAAGATGGATTGGATCGTGGAAAAGGCCGTTGAAACTGGCGCCCAAGTGATTGCACCCGTGCAGTGTGAGCGCTCGATCTTGAAACTGACCCGCATTAGTGATCTGGAGCGTGCGCAAAAACGCCAAACTCATTGGATGGGGATTATTCAAGCAGCGTGTGAGCAATGCGATCGAACTGTCTTAACAAGCTTAGAGCCCATCCAAACTTTTGATGCCTACTTACAGTCAGCATCTCAGGCCAAACTCAAACTCTTGCTCAGTCCAGATGCTACCAAGACGATGTACTCCGTTTTAATAGATACAGATCCTCAAGATATTGTGCTGATGATTGGCCCTGAGGGCGGTCACTCGCCAGAGGAAGAGGCTCAGGCCCAAGCTGTTGGATATCAAATCGTTTCTCTAGGAGAGCGTGTGCTGAGAACTGAAACTGCAGGCGTAGTTGCGATCACAACCGTACACAGCATCTGGAATCCAGAAATGCAAAATCGCCTCAAATAGAGGCGATTTTAGGGCTGAGAGTCAATGAACTAAAGCTTAGGCGAAAGAGTAGAAGACGCGATAAGGTGTGCGGCGTTCAGCCCAATAGTCAACAGCATCACGGAACACATCTAATAATGTTTCACGCGCCTCTTTATCGAATTTCTGAGTGCAAGGTAAGCCTTCCAACACCACTACAAATCCTGGCTGTTGACCAGCTTTGTCGGTAATTGTTGTCAAAGCATCCAGCAAGGGATCGAAATTTTTAGCTTGCTGCTTGGTAAAGGAGTAAGCAATCGCAATCGCTTCTAATACTTCGCCCTTAGTCATTGCATTTGCGCAATTGGCATAAATAAAATGTTGACCAAGTTCTGTAGCAGCCTCTTGCAAATCCGGTGTACGAAAAGCGCGGATCGACTGCACAATGTTAGTGCGGACACTACGCAACATTGCGGGAGGTCCTGCATCGCGAACGGCCAAAGCAGCACGCCAAGAAGCGGTCACTTTTTTTCCCGAGACTTGATTTGCTGCGTAGTTTTGTAAGCGAGATAAACCACCTTGGGCATATACGTTGGCAGCAGATGATTCGGTTTCGAGTCGATCATTACTATCCCAACTTTCAGCACGGCTCTGTTCGTCGAAGCTGGCTGTATTGCTGATTTCTGAGCGATTATTCATGATGGGTGTTAGGTTACCCGTAACAGCCCATCAAATCAAGCCCAAATACAGCACTTTTTATATAAGTTATTGATTTATATAAATTAAATATATGTAAGTTATCACTAACTTACATATATTTTGTGGTCTTAATTGATGCCTCTAGCGTTGCTAGCAGCCTCTACTACTGCCAAAGTTGTCACATTCACGATCCTGCGAACGGTAGCTGCTGGAGTCAGAATATGAATAGGCTTAGCAACACCCAATAACAATGGTCCGATAGCGATTCCATTGCCTGCTGCAGTTTTTAACAAGTTGTAAGAAATGTTAGCAGCATCAATATTTGGCATAACCAAGAGGTTGGCATCTCCCTTCAATGGAGATGAAGTGACGGCACCTTCGCGGATGCTTGCGTCTAAAGCGCTATCCCCGTGCATTTCGCCGTCCACTTCTAAGGTTGGATCCGCCACCTTAATTAATGCCAATACTTCACGCATTTTGACTGCTGAAGGAGCATTGCTTGAACCAAAATTGGAATGAGAGAGTAGCGCAACTTTTGGTACCAATCCCAATTTGCGCATTTCACTCGCAGCCATCAGCGTGAGTTCAGCCAACTGCTCAGCGCTTGGATCAATGTTGATATGCGTATCCACTAAAAATACTTGGCGCCCCGGAAGAATTAATCCAGACATAGCGCCATACACTTTTGCACCAGGCTCGTGACCCACTACTTCGTCAATGTATTTCAGATGGGTTGCCGAATTGCCAACCGTTCCACAAATCATGCCATCAGCCATACCCTTGCTAATCATGATTGAGCCAATCAAGCTATTGCGGCGACGCATTTCTAGCTTAGCAAAAGACTCTGTAACACCCTTACGCTCAGTTAGGCCTAAATAGGTTTGCCAGAAATCGCGGAAGCGCGAGTCATTTTCTGGGTTAACAATTTCAAAATCCTCACCCATCTTCATGCGTAAACCAAACTTGACAATACGATGCTCAATCACCGCTGGACGACCAATCAAGATTGGAGTAGCCAGGTTTTCATCAATAATGATTTGCACAGCACGCAATACACGCTCATCCTCACCCTCAGCAAACACAATGCGTTTTTGATTCGCTGGTACGCGCTTCGCAATACTGAAGAGCGGCTTCATCAAAGTTCCAGAGTGATATACAAACTGTTGTAACTGGTTGCGATAGGCATCAAAATCTTTGATTGGGCGAGAAGCAACGCCATCATCCATCGCTGCCTTTGCAACCGCAGGAGCAATCACAGTAATTAAACGCGGATCAAATGGTTTTGGAATGAGGTATTCAGGTCCAAAGGATAAGTTCTCAATGCCGTAAACGGAAGCTACGACTTCACTTTGTTCTGCTTGGGCCAGTTCAGCTACAGCCTTTACTGCAGCAACTTCCATGCCACGAGTAATGGTGGTAGCACCTACATCGAGTGCGCCACGGAAAATAAATGGGAAACACAAAACGTTATTGACTTGATTAGGATAGTCAGTACGGCCAGTAGCCATTACTGCATCAGGGCGAACTTCTTTCACTTCCTCAGGCAAGATTTCTGGGGTGGGGTTTGCCAATGCGTAAATCAATGGCTTATCAGCCATCTTCTTAACCATGTCTTGTTTGAGCACGCCACCCGCAGAAAGACCTAAGAAAATATCTGCGCCTGCAATGACTTCATCCAAAGTCCGCAAATCAGTTTCTTGACAGAATGGCTCTTTTTCTGGGTCCATTAATTCTTTACGACCCTTGTATGCAACGCCCGCCAAATCGGTTACCCAAATATTTTTGCGAGGAATTCCCAAGTCAACCAATAGATCTAAACAGGCTAGCGCCGCAGCACCTGCACCGGAGGTCACTAGCTTTACATTGCCAACATCCTTGCCAACAACCTTGAGGCCGTTCAGGATCGCAGCTGCCACCACAATGGCAGTGCCATGCTGATCATCATGAAAGACGGGAATCTTCATGCGCGCTTGCAACTTGCGTTCAACCACAAAACAGTCTGGCGCTTTGATGTCTTCTAAATTAATGCCGCCAAATGTGGGCTCAAGTGCAGCAATAATTTCAACTAACTTGTCAGGGTCGTTTTCATTCACTTCGATATCGAAAACATCAATGCCTGCAAACTTTTTAAAGAGTACAGCTTTGCCTTCCATGACCGGCTTACTTGCCAATGGTCCAATATTTCCTAAGCCTAGAACTGCAGTACCGTTAGTAATCACACCAACCAAATTACCGCGAGACGTGTACTTAAAAGCATTCGCTGGATCTTTTACGATCTCTTCACAAGGGGCCGCAACGCCAGGCGTATAAGCAAGCGCTAAATCACGTTGATTGGTTAATTGTTTGGTTGGGGCTATCTCAATCTTGCCCGGAGTCGGAAACTCGTGATATTGAAGTGCGGCCTCTCTCAGGGCTGCAATTTGTTGCTCTTTATTGTTTTCTTTGCTCATCAGTCAACTCTTTGGTAAGACGTATTGAAGTGTCTAATTCTATTCCTCTCGAGCGTCAGGATCCCAAGAGCCATAAAATGGGACATGCATTCTGAATCTGGCCCTCTTGGTGAATTTGATCTGATTGCCCGCTTTTTTAAATCGGGTGCGGACGCTATGCACTCGAACGGCGGTCCGAGCAACGCCATTGCCTTAGGTATTGGCGATGATTGCGCCCTGCTCAAGCCACCCTCAGGGGAGGACCTCGCAATTACCAGCGATATGCTGGTCGAAGGCAGGCATTTTTTTGCAGATGCCAATCCTCAATCTCTGGGCTACAAAGCCCTGGCAGTTAACCTCTCAGACCTAGCGGCAATGGGTGCAAAACCACTTGGATTCACACTAGCGATTGCCTTACCGAAGCCTGATCTGGTCTGGCTAGAAGGGTTTTCTAAGGGGCTTTTTAGTATCGCCAGCCAGTACGCCTGCCCACTCATTGGTGGGGACACTACTGCCGGGCCCCTCACCATCTCCATCACAGCGATTGGCAGCACTCCTGCCGGGAAAGCCATACGCAGATCAGGGGCAAAAGTGGGCGATCAAATTTGGGTTTCCGGAACAGTGGGAGATGCAAGACTTGCTCTTGCTGCACTGCGTCATGAAATCAAGCTCTCTGAGGAAGACTTCATGCATATTGCCCACCGCATGCATGAACCCACCCCTAGATTGGAACTTGGGATCAAACTGCGTGACATTGCAAGTTCAGCGCTAGATGTATCTGATGGACTGCTCGGTGATCTGCAACATCTTCTCAAACAATCCGATGTCAATGCAGAAATTTTCTTAAATCAAATTCCCAAATCGATCACTCTCCAAAAACAGTCTATTGACATTCAAAATCAATTTGCAACTTGTGGTGGTGATGATTATGAATTGTGTTTCACCGCGTCAAGTGCTCAAAGTAATGCAATTGCTGAAATCAGCAAGGCATTTGATTTACCCCTGACTTGCATTGGCAAAATTGTGGCAAAAGAAAATTCAAGCAAACGGATAGCCTTACGCAATACTCAAGGAAATTTGCTGAGTGAATCTGAAACACAGTCATTCCTCAAATCATTTGACCACTTTGCATCATGACTTTTTCTGAACACTCAACAGAGATCAAACCCAATCTTCGATGGGTGCTGCAAACCGCAAGTCGTACTATCGCCTTTGGCTTTGGTAGCGGCTTAAGTCCTATTGCACCAGGCACTGTCGGCACTCTCTGGGCTTGGGCAGCCTTCTTGATTGGTGAGTATTTTCTATCTACCGAAGATTTTGTATGGATCATTGCTGGCGGTGTGTTACTAGGATGCTGGGTCTGCGGCCAGGTGAGTGAAGAATTAGGTAAGAAAGATTTTGGTGGCATTGTTTGGGATGAAATCATTGCCTTTTGGATTGTGCTGCTATTCATCACACCTACTCATTTTTGGATGCAAGCAGCTGCATTTGCACTCTTTCGCTTCTTCGATGCCGTCAAGCCAGGTCCAATTGGAATGATCGATCGGCACTTTAAAAACTTTGATGCCAGCAACTTAGCACCATCTACTCCACTGCAAATCCTTTGGCGTGGCTTTGGGATCATGGTCGATGACCTTGCTGCAGCTTTCTGCACGCTATTACTCATTGCCTTATTTCAAACTCTAGTTCAATAATGCATCTGATGAATCTAGTTCAATCTATCGCCCAGCTCTTGCTTGCCAAAAATTGGAAGCTTGCACTGGCTGAATCTTGTACAGGTGGCCTGGTTTGTGCCAAATTGACCGAGTTATCAGGATCTAGTGCTTGGTTTGAGCGGGGCTATATCACTTACAGCAATGAAGCCAAAACAGAATGTCTCGGCGTACCCGCTGAACTCATTCAATCTCATGGCGCAGTGAGTGAGCCGGTGGCCAAAGCCATGGCTCAAGGTGCTCAGCGTATGGCTGGAGCCCATGTTGGGGTCTCCATTACAGGAATAGCTGGACCAACTGGGGGCACACCAGAAAAACCCGTTGGAACGGTTTGCTTTGGATGGTCAATGTACGATCAAGACGGCGAAAATCTGATCGCATGCCAAACCAAATTATTTCTTGGGGATAGATCAGCCATTCGGGAGCAAGCCGCTGAATATGCTTTGACTGAGCTACACAGATTGCTCAGCGCTTAGTAGACGAGCTATTACTTCATCCAACCTTTGCTATGGAAGTAGGCCAAAGGAATAATTGCTGAAATCACCATGGCGCCAATTGCCATTGGATATCCCCAAGGCAAGTCCAACTCTGGCATGTACTTATAGTTCATGCCCCAAACGCTGGCCAATAAAGTTGGTGGCATGAGGGCAACTGATACCACCGAGAAGATCTTAATAATCTTCGATTGGTTCAAGTTAATAAAACCCACAGTCGCATCCATTAAGAAGTTAATCTTATCGAATAAGAATGCAGTGTGGTTTTCTAAGGAATCAATATCGCGCAAAATTTGGCGCGCTTCCTCTTGCTGCTCATCGGATAGTAACTTGCTACGCATTAGGAAAGATAAGGCTCTACGGGTATCCATGACATTGCGACGGATACGGCCGTTGGTATCTTCCTCGGTGGCTATTGTTTCCAAAACTTCAGCAGCATCAGCATCATTAATGTTGTCAGATAAGACACGTTTACCCGCTTGCTCGAGGTTTTCATAAACCTCTTCTAGAGCATCTGCAGAGTATTCAGCATCGGTGGAATACAAATCGAGCAACACATCTTTTGCATTGCTTACCGATCCGGGGCGCAAACGTGCACGCAAACGGACTAAACGGAATACCGGTAGATCTTCATCATGAATGGAGAACAAAACCTGCTTAGTGAGAACAAACGCCACGCGGACGTTACGCGAAGTTTCTTCCTCGTCCAGTAAGAAATCCGTACGAATATGGAGATGGCCGTCATCGGCTTCGAAGTATCGGGCTGAAGCCTCTAGATCGCCCAAGTCATCCAACTCAGGTAAAAGTACCCCAAATGCCTCTTTAATCCAAATCAACTCTTCTTCTTCTGGATCAACTACGTCAATCCAGATAGGATTGGTGTATTGCAACAATTCATTGCGATCTTCCACTTGCTCTTGAGAGAGGCGGCCATTTTGCAGGACGAACAAGTTGATCATGGTGAACTCCTAAGGAATGTGCGCTAGTTTATCCTATAGACCATGACAGTTTCTCTAAAATAAGCCAAATCCAATGAACGCTCACTCAAATACCTTTAACCAGCAACTCCAGTCTGCATGGGCTTCCCAAGGTAGCATGCTGTGCATTGGTTTTGACCCAGATCCTAAAAGGCTACCAAGCTCCCTCCAAGGGAAGTCTGAGGGCATCTTTGAGTTTTGCCGTGAAATCGCTGATGCCACTGCAGATATGGTCTGTGCATTCAAACCACAATTTGCTTACTTCGCCTCCCAAAGAGCAGAGGCCCAGCTAGAAAAGTTGATTGGCCACCTAAAAGATAAATACCCCCACATTCCCGTGATTTTGGATTCCAAACGTGGTGATATCGGCAGTACCGCCGACCACTATGCTCTGGAGGCTTTTGAGCGCTATGGCGCAGATGCTGTGACCGTCAACCCTTACATGGGGTTTGACACGATTGAACCGTATCTCAAATTCGCTGGCAAAGGTGTCATCGTGCTTTGTCGCACCTCCAATCCTGGCGGCTCGGATTTGCAATTTCTCAATGTTGCTTCTAACAACGAGCCGCTGTATTTACATGTAGCCAAGCTCGCTGCACAAGAGTGGAACCGCTCTGGCCAAATCAGCCTAGTGGTTGGCGCCACCTTCCCGGAAGAAATTGCGAAGGTGCGTGCGATCGTTGGCGAAATGCCACTGCTCATCCCTGGAATTGGCGCTCAAGGTGGTGATATTGATGCCACCGTGAAAGCCGGTCGCATTTTAGGTGCACCCGGTACCGGGATGATCATTAATTCATCCAGAGCAATTTTGTATGCAAGCTCAGGTGGTGACTTTGCTGAAGCAGCAAGAGTAGCAGCACAAAACACGCGCGATGCCCTAAGGGCAGCTGCCGCAAAATAAATTGACTACTTAGTATTTTTAGGTACCGGTGATATGGGTGCTAATGCGACACGACCCATATTTTCTAGAATGAATTCTTGACGAGTTGGAAAGTGAATATTGGCCTTGCGACAATATTGCGCTTTATCAAAACACTTTGGGGCTGGCAAGGCAGAAGCAAGTGCTGCTGCTTGATCCAAATCTAAGGCAGCCGGTGGTATCCCGTAATAGTGCTGTGAAGCAGCCCCGATCCCAAAAACTCCCTCACCCCACTCCACCGAATTGAGATAAATCTCAAATAGACGTTGTTTTGACAAAATTAGCTCAAGGAGCCCAGTAATGATCAGTTCCTGCCCTTTGCGTAAATAATTTTGCTCTGAAGACAAAAATAAATTCTTAGCTAATTGCTGAGTAATGGTTGAACCTCCCCGCAAAGCTGTCTTCGGGGCATTCTTAAATTGGGATTTTTGCTGATTCTTTTCCCATGCTTTTTGCATATCTTCGACACGCACTCCCTTATGTTGAAAAAAGATATCGTCTTCACTCACCAAAACAGCACGCTTGAGATTGTTGGAAATTTTGTTGTAAGGGACCCATTTGGAATGGACTTCGCAAGACCAATGCCAGGAACATAAGCGCCAGCGTTCAGCCCTCTGAAATGCTGTACTGTCAGGATCTAAGCCACTCCATAAAGCAATCTGCAACGCAAAATAAATCTGCATTGCCAAAATACCGCAGATCAGGCATTTGACTGGATAAGCTATCCAACGCATAAAAGATTAGCTACGAAGTTTGGCCAATGCTGCGCGTGGGTCAATCACGGTAGCCAAGTGAGCACCACGCCATAATAAGAAAGCATCGGCAGCTTGCTCTACTAACATCCCTAGACCATCACTTACGCGCGCACCCCTTTGCAGAGCTTGGCGCATAAAGGCCGTAGTTTTGCCATACACCATATCGTAGGCAAAAGAACTTGGCACAAACACATTTGCTACGGCTCCAGTACTCAAAGGAGATTCGTCTGTCAGGCCTGCAGCAGTGGCATTAATGACTAAATCAAAGGCATAAGGCGTTTTTGTAACATCTTCGAGCTCTAACAAAGTTCGCGACTCTAGTGCAACCTCGTTTATGGCTGCTAGGTTAGCAAATTGCCTCACCAACTCGTCTGCTTTTTCGCTAGAGCGGTTAGCAATCACTAAACACTTTGGTGATTGCTCAAGCAAAGGACCAATTACACCTCGTGCTGCACCACCCGCGCCCAAGAGCAAGATTCGGGATTGATGCAGCGCGATTCCTTGAGCTAACAGATCTCGCACTAATCCAGCCCCATCGGTGTTGTCGCCCCAGACCTGGCCATCTTTAATCCATAAAGTATTGACTGCGCCTGCCAGCTGAGCGCGAGGAGTTAAGGCATCAGCAAATACCTGCGCATCCAGCTTAAAAGGTACGGTGACGTTGATGCCCTTCCCACCTGCAGCAAAAAAAGTCTTTGCTGCTAGAGCAAATGCGTTGATGTCAGGCTGCAAACGACCATAGTGCATTTTTTGCTGAGCCTGCTCTGCAAAGCGCTGATGAATCTCCGGCGATTTGCTATGAGCAATCGGATTACCAGCAACGGCGTATACATCCACACCGGAAAATAGGGTGGGATCTGTATGGAGATCGGCTGGATTGAGTGAACTCATGATGTGTACAGAATAAGCGAATTTCTCAGGAGTTTAAAAAATCTTAGCGCTTAAGCTCAAGGCGATCAGCACCGTCTCGAGTGAACTCAAAAGTCGAGACCCAATCGAGTACATCAATTTGATTGCGCATTTCCGAGGGAAAAGGTCCAAAAGGAGCTGATGCTCGCACGATTGCAATTGCTTGGCGGTCTAACTCAGGATTGCCAGAGCTGCGGCCGATTGAGAGACCATCCTTGCCCTGAGCGTTACTAGTGATCCGACCCTGAGAATCAACACTCACAACAATTACCAAACTGCCATACAAAGGACGGCCATTGGCACGAGGGAAAAATGCGCTGCCATAAGCCTCAATCTTTTGCCGCATCGCATCGTAATAATGGGCAAATGAGACAGCTTTTACATTCGCACCGGTTAACACTTTGCGTCGCGGATGTCGGCCATCTACTTGCAAACGCTTACCCAGCTCAGCCTCCAGCGAATTGAGTTGCGGAGCAATTTTTTGTTCCTCGCCACTCTTGCGCCCACCTGCACGCGCTCTTTGATCTTCTAGCTTTGCCAACATTTGCTTTTGTTGTTTTTCCAAAACCTCAAGGCGAGCCTCCGCTCCCAATCTGGCTCGGTGCAATGCCACAGCATCCTGGGAGTCGCTCCTGCCACCACCCTGTAGATCAGCCTGCGCTAATTTGTTGGCTTCCTTCGGAGCTGCTTTATTGCTGGCATTCACTAACACCACACTGAGGGGTGTATTCAATCGGCGACTCTCCATCTCCCCAAAACCCCAACGTACGGATAAAAAGATGAGATGAATTAAAAGAGATGCACAAAGTGCCAAACGGAATGGATGACGACGCCAGGTGCTCTGAAAATACAAAATCGCCCTGCGAAATGTTTCAGGCATCTCAAATCCTGACAATTTAATCTGGGCTACCATCTTCTTCAGCGCTCACTTCAGGCACTTCCACCTTGGCCTCAATCTCCAAAACCCGAGCCGCAGCGCTTAGCTGCAATAAGTCCACATCTGCGAGCGCAACTTGAGCACGGGTCATACGCGGATGACTTGCCAGTTCGGGAATGGGTAGATGCAGTGGGACCAATTCCAGTCTAGACATGCCCTCTTTTAGGTGCCGCACAAATACGTTTTTCGATTCACCGTCTTGAATGAGCCAACGTAAGCACCAATACTTTTCCATTCTGTCTTGATACTCACCATAAGTTTGATAGCAGGACTCAAAGTCGGCCGCAATACCCATCAAAGCAGCATCACGCGGCGGAAAAGGAGCAACCATCTTTGCAGTCACACCATGCTTAGCTAGAGCAATGAGTTGCCATTGGTTTACCAAGTCAGAATATCGACGCAGGGGAGATGTGCACCATGCGTAGTAATCCAAGCCCAAGCCTTCATGTGGGCCTGGGGTCGTTTGCATACGAGTGCGCAATGGGCCCCAACCCTTTTGGGTTCTAAATAAGCCTGGCAAGCCATGATCGGCTAATAATTGGCCAGAAGCGCTATTACAAAAAATCATCCATTCGGCAACAATCGTATCCAGAATCGAGCCGCGCTGACGTGGGGTAATTTCTACATGCTCCACCCCATTGATATTTTTGATTTGAAAATGAAAGTCTCTTGCTAAGGCATTAGGGTCAATGAGACCCAACTGCTCAGCGCGAAGGCCGTTAGCAATTCGCTTTTCTTGACGACTGGCATGTAGATGCTTCGCAGCCTTCCACAAAATCGCTAACTCAGTACGATATGGATACGAAGCGCTTTCATCTTGCAAACTCTCTTCACTCACAAGATGCTCGATATCTTCTAAACGCAAATTGGCTGCCATTGGCACCATCTCAGCACGCATTTGTAGAGAGTCTCTGTTCGCGATACCTTCACTATCAATATCCACATAGATCGATAAAGCCGGCCTTGGGGCTCCCGCATCTAAAGAAAATTGCTCAATTACAGAATTGGGCAACATCGTGATTTTGTCACCGGGGAAATAGACCGTAGACATGCGGCTACGCGCAACTTGATCTAAGGGATCATCCTTAGCGATAGCCAGGCCAGGAGCAGCAATATGGATACCCACTCGATGCCCACCATCTGCTAACTCTGTTACTGAGAGCGCATCATCAATCTCAGTTGTTCCGGCATCATCTATCGAAAATGCGTTGACCTGCGCAAGTGGTAGCTCTGCAACTGCAGCGGCATATGTGGCTGCATCTACTCCAATACTTGAGCTATGTTCAGCTCCCTGTGGAAAGTGAGCCTTCAGAAACATGCCTTGGTGATAAGCCAAGGGTGAATCAATCGCACCGCAGCGAATCATCAACTGAGCAGGAGACTCCCCAGTCTCATTGCATGCAGCTAGTAAGGCTTTGTATGCTGAAGTATTTTTATCCGGAGAAAACAATAATTGCTGAGCAGAAGACTTGAGGGTCTCGGGGAAGATACCCATTACTAACTGTTGTTGCCAAGCAGATTGTTGCTGTAGTTCTTTTTGCTTACGATCCAATGCAGCTAAGCCAGCCTGCAACTGTTCTTGTGGCGCCCTCTGAAATCTCCCCCGGCCTTTGCGACGAAAAAATACGGGAGCCCCTTGGAGAGCAATCGCCAATGCAGTCTGCTGGGAAATTGTTGCTTGAGCGCCAAAATACTCGCCAGCAACATCTACCAAGCCAAACTCTTCATCTGGCGCGCAATCCCAGAGCAATTGCAAATCAATATCTTTCGATAAAGTAGTTGCCTCATCCATCACAGCCTGAGCTTCAGGCTTTTCAAAGCGTAACCAAACTTCCTTTGCTTTGAGTTTGATCTTTTTTCCCGAAAGGCTAGTCGCCTGCCACGATTCAGCATCACCCGCTCCGGAGGCAGACTGCACAGTGGCGATCTTCATATCGCCGCCTTCTTCGTACAAAAGATTCATACTTAGAGGGAAATTCCGCCGCTGGCCTCTAAGGCAACTCCGTTGACGTAACTCGCTTCATCGCTGGCTAAAAATAAATAGACGCTTGCCATTTCTTCGGGAGTACCCAGACGTCCCAGCCAACTGCGTCTCTCGATGTCTTTCAAAATATTTTCAGGCATAGCCTTCACCATCTCTGTCGCAATAAACCCAGGGCAAACTGCATTGACCCGAATGCCTTTAGGGCCGAGCTCACGTGCCCAGGTTTTTGTAAAACCAATAACGCCGAATTTGGTGGCGGAATAATTGGTTTGACCGAAGTTACCGTATAGACCGACAACGCTAGAGGCATTCACAATAGCGCCCGAACCCACTTCGAGCATATGGGGAACAATTAACTGCGTGCAATTGAAAACACCCTTCAAGTTGACGTCAATCACCGTGTCAAATTGGGCTTCAGTCATCTTCACCAAGCGCGCATCTTGCGTAATGCCAGCGTTATTAATCAAAATATCAATACGGCCATGTTTTTGCATTACCTCATCAACCACCGCTTGAATACTAGCGCGATCCGTCACGTTCATGACATAGGCTTGCGCATTTGTAATTTGCGCAGCTGCACTCTTCACTGCCTCTAAGTTCATGTCCGCAATGATGACTGTGGCACCCTCTTGAGCGAAACGTTGGGCTGTAGCAAATCCAATTCCCTTGGCTGCACCCGTAATGATCGCTACCTTGTCTTTTAATCTATCGCCCATTTTTTGCCCCTGTGTTGATTGCTTTTTGTTGATTCATCAAGCAGTTATAGCTTGCAATATTTTTTGATGTACGCCACCAAATCCACCATTACTCATGACCAGAATGTGATCGCCAGGTTTTGCCTCCTTGGCAACCGCAGAGACTAAAGCACTCAGATCATCGAAAGCATGAGCTTTACCGGCTTCTTTGGCGTTCAGTGGAGATAAAACTTCAACCAAATCCCAACCTAAAGATTCTTTGCCGCTATTCGCGCCATAAGCAAATACCTTATCAGCCTGTTGCAGGCTATCGGGTAACTGCGCTTTCATGACACCGAGCTTCATGGTATTGGAACGAGGTTCTAGCACTGCCAAGATGCGCGCTTGACCCACGCGACGACGTAGCCCATCCACGGTAGTTGTGATTGCTGTTGGGTGATGTGCAAAATCATCGTATACCGTGATTTCATTCGCCACTCCAATAGTCTCAAGTCGACGTTTCACATTCTTAAATTCTGCCAAGGCTCTTGCAGCATTTTTGGGTGAAATGCCAATATGGTTTGCTGAAGCAATTGCAGCTAGCGCATTGAGTTGATTATGCCGCCCCATTACCCCAGAGTCAGGCGCCCATTTCACTATCGCCACCTCTTCACCAGATTTACGCACAATAAAACCATCATGTTCTTGTGAGATCAGCGACCATTCATTTGCAAGCTCTTGCCCAAAGCGCTCCACTGGTGCCCATACGCCCCGAGTAATAACGCGTTCTAAAGCGGGCTCTTCCCCATTGACGACCACTAGCCCATCACCTGGGACTGTGCGCACTAGATGGTGGAACTGGGTTTCAATCGCAGCAAGATCAGCAAAGATATCGGCATGATCGAACTCTAAGTTATTGAGTAAGGCAGTACGTGGTCTGTAGTGGACAAACTTACTGCGCTTATCAAAAAATGCCGTGTCGTATTCATCCGCTTCAATGACAAAGTATTGACTCCCCCCTAAGCGTGCAGACACAGTGAAATTGAGCGGGACACCACCAATGAGATAACCAGGCTTGTAACCATTAAATTCAAGGATCCAAGTCAGCATTGCTGATGTCGTCGTTTTGCCATGAGTACCTGCAACCGCCAAAACATGCCTGCCGTACAAGACTTGTTCGCCTAACCACTGTGGGCCAGAAATATAAGGAAGACCTTGATTGAGAATAGCCTCCATCAAGGGATTGCCGCGCGAGACTACATTGCCGATGACAAATAAATCCGGCATCGTCTCAAACTGTAATAATTGATCTGGTGAGAATCCCTCAATCAGTTCGATGCCTTGAGCTTCTAGCTGAGTGCTCATTGGCGGATATACATTAGCATCACAACCAGTTACCCGATGCCCGGCTTGCCGAGCGATTGCGGCAATGCCGCCCATGAAAGTACCGCAAATGCCTAAGATATGTATATGCATTAGCGAATTTTAGCGAAGGAGTTGCAATGAACCGAAGACAATTGCTCATGATCTGCGGAATCAGTCTCGCAGCATTGCTTGGCGGCATCTTTACTTCGCAATGGATTTCACAAACTGGCTTAGCCAGCGAACCCTCTGTAAAAGCTTTTTTTGCCAATGCTTGGCAAAGTCCAGATGGCAAATCGATTGATGTCAGCAAATGGCAAGGAAAAGTCCTCGTTATTAACTTTTGGGCCTCCTGGTGCCCGCCCTGCGTAGAGGAAATGCCGACCTTAGACCTTCTTCAGCAAGAATTTATTCAGCAAAATGTCGTATTTGTTGGCATCGGCATTGATTCACCCTCTAATATTCGCGAATTTCTGAAAAAAACACCTGTCAGCTACCCCATTGTGATTGGCGGCCTAGAAGGTAGCGGAATCTCCAAGCAAATGGGAAATACTCAAGGTGCCCTGCCTTTTACCGTGATCATCAATAGCAAAGGTAAGGCTACTTACAGTAAATTGGGGAAGATAAACGAAGAAGAGCTCAGAAAAGCGATTAAGTCTGCTTTATAGGAAACTTTGCAGAGTTTTATGGATTTTTTCACCAATCTTTTTGCCTCAAAATTAGGTAAAAATTGAAGGGATGCCTATTTTTTGACCCCAAATAGGCTCCAAATTCCACTTTTGAGAGTTTTGAGGGGGTATACTTCCAGTAGAGCATCTGAAGCAATTAAATATCTAACTGCATCTAAAAACAGGGATCTATGTCGAAAAAAGCTTCAATTCTTGTAATTCAGGGCCCAAATCTTAATCTATTGGGCACTCGTGAACCCGAGGTTTACGGGAAAACCACTCTTGAAGATATCCATAGAAAGCTAGAAGAACTAGCGAAATCACACTCTGCAGAGCTTGAAACCTACCAAAGCAATCATGAAGGTGAATTAATTGACCGCATTCAGAAGGCGAAGTTAGATGGGGTTGATTTCATCATCATCAATCCTGGGGCATTTACCCATACCAGCGTTGCCCTGCGCGATGTTTTGGCTGGGGTGGCGATTCCCTTCGTGGAAGTGCACTTATCAAACATTCATCAACGCGAAGAATTCCGTAAGCATTCCTATTTATCTGACATCGCAACAGGGGTGATTTGCGGACTTGGTGCAATTGGATATGAGTTAGCGCTCGAAGCAGCGCTGGCGCGTTTACAAAAATAAGCTTATTTAAAGAATCACGAGAGAGGAAACACTCATATGGATCTGAGAAAACTAAAAACCCTGATCGACCTAGTTTCTGAGTCAGGAATTTCAGAGTTGGAGGTCAACGAAGGTGAAGATCGTGTTCGCATTGTTAATGCAGGCGCACCCGCTCCAGTTGGTCAAGTAGTCTATTCCAACCCAGCTCCTGTGCAAGCTCTACAAGCCGCGCCAATGGTAAGCGCTTCACCTATAGCTGCCGCTATACCTGAAGCGCCCGAAGCTGAGACTGGTTTTGTTGCGCGCTCTCCAATGGTGGGCACTTTCTATCGCGCACCGAATCCTGAGTCCCCTAATTTTGTAAATGTTGGTGACTCCGTAAAAGAAGGCCAAACACTGTGCATCATCGAGGCGATGAAGCTACTCAATGAAATTGAGTCAGAAAAAGCCGGTGTTATTAAAGAAATCTTGTGTGAAAACGGTCAAGGCGTTGAATTTGATCAGCCGCTTTTCATCATTGCTTAATTTCTTAGCCTTTCCTAATAATCTTTTGTACCTAACTCAGAGCCGACATGTTCGATAAGATTCTGATTGCTAATCGGGGAGAAATTGCTCTCCGTATCCAACGCGCGTGCCGCGAGTTGGGAATTAAAACTGTAGTGGTTTACTCCACTGCAGACAAAGAAGCGAAATATGTAAAACTTGCTGATGAAGCCGTTTGCATTGGGCCAGCTCCATCACCACTGAGCTACCTCAATATGCCTGCGATTATTTCTGCAGCAGAGGTAACTGATGCTGAGGCGATTCATCCGGGCTACGGTTTTCTCTCAGAAAATGCGGACTTTGCAGAGCGTGTA
The DNA here is from genome assembly GCF_018881885.1 of Polynucleobacter sp. MWH-Creno-3A4. Classification (NCBI taxonomy): domain Bacteria; kingdom Pseudomonadati; phylum Pseudomonadota; class Betaproteobacteria; order Burkholderiales; family Burkholderiaceae; genus Polynucleobacter; species Polynucleobacter sp. MWH-Creno-3A4. Next base: position 912,515 of record NZ_JACXSA010000001.1, on the reverse strand, counting down.
GAAAAATCAGGTTTTGCATTTATTGGGCCCACTGCGGCATCCATTCGCTTGATGGGCGACAAAGTTTCTGCCAAGCGCGCCATGATTAAAGCTGGTGTACCTTGCGTGCCAGGATCTGAAGGTGCACTACCCGATGACCCCAAAGAAATTATTGCCACTGCCAAACGGGTTGGGTATCCGGTGATCATTAAGGCTGCTGGGGGTGGTGGCGGACGCGGCATGCGGGTGGTGCATACCGAAGCTGCACTGATTAACGCCGTCAACATGACTCGTGAAGAGGCGGGTCGCGCTTTTGGCAACCCAGAAGTCTATATGGAGAAGTTTTTAGAAAAACCTCGCCACGTAGAGATTCAGATTTTGGCTGACACCCATGGCAGCGCTATTTGGTTAGGTGAGCGTGATTGCTCTATGCAACGTCGCCACCAAAAAGTCATTGAAGAAGCTCCAGCGCCAGGCATAGATCGCCGCTTGATTGCCAAGATTGGTGAGCGTTGTGCTGAAGCCTGTCGCAAAATTGGCTATCGCGGTGCAGGTACCTTCGAATTTCTCTATGAAAACGGTGAATTTTTCTTCATCGAGATGAATACCCGTGTTCAAGTCGAGCACCCTGTTACTGAAATGATTACTGGTGTGGATATTGTTCAAGAGCAGATTCGCATTGCTGCCGGCCTCAAACTGTCTTATCGCCAAAAAGACATTGTTTTCCGTGGCCACGCGATTGAATGTCGTCTGAATGCAGAAGATCCATTCAAGTTCACACCCAGTCCAGGGAAAATTGGCTCATTCCACATGCCTGGCGGGCCCGGTATTCGCGTTGACTCGCATGCCTACAGTGGATATGTGGTTCCCTCAAATTACGATTCCATGATCGGTAAGTTGATTTCTTACGGCAACACTCGCGAGCAAGCAATTCGTCGCATGCAAATCGCCCTCTCTGAGATGGTGATTGATGGCATTACAACGAATGTACCCCTGCACCGTGAGCTCATGCTTGACCCCAACTTCATTGAGGGTGGTACTAGCATTCACTACTTGGAGCATCGCTTAGAAGAGCAAGCTGCAAGTCGCGGCAAGCCCTGATCTCCAGCTAATGCGAGCGCTCCATGTCTTATCGTGAACTGGTTTTCACGGTAGCAGCTGAAACCGCAGAACCTTTGGGTGATGCCCTTTTGGAGTTGGGCGCCCTATCGGTTACGGTAGAAGATGATGCTGCAGGTGGTTACGATGAGAATCCGCTTTATGGGGAACCTGGCCTCAGCCCAGAAGTCCTCGCATGGGATAGGTCATCCGTTACTGCACTCTTTAATCCCGAGATTGATGAATCTGGCAGCGTAGAATTTATTCCACAATTGCTTGCCTCGCTTCAAGAAGCGGGTTTTGCCCTATCAACACCCAAAGAAAAAATTGTTGAAGAACAAGATTGGGTGAGACTAACTCAGAGCCAGTTTGCACCAATTCAGATCGGCAAACGTATTTGGGTAGTGCCATCTTGGCACAATGCTCCGACTGATCCCAATGCGATCTGCTTAGCAGTAGATCCGGGTTTAGCTTTTGGCACTGGCAGCCATCCAACGACGCATTTATGTCTACTTTGGCTCGAAGAACAAAGCAAACTGCAAAATCAAAGTTTGCTCGATTACGGTTGTGGCTCAGGTATTTTGGCGATTGCTGCCGCAAAACTCGGTTGCAATCCCGTAGTTGGCACCGATATTGATCCCCAGGCAATGGTTGCAGCACGCAGCAACGCAGAAATCAACAGCACGCAAATTCAATTTGTTTTACCCAACGAAGATGCACCAGAACTTGCAGCACAAACGAAGTACGACATTGTGATGGCCAACATTTTGGCTAATCCATTGCAAGTATTAGCGCCAGCATTGGTGAACAAAATGCGCGTCGGTGGTCAAATTGTCCTATCTGGGGTGCTTGCGCGCCAAGCTGATGAGGTGATTGCCACCTACAGCCAGTGGCTAACCCTATCTGTTTGGAAAGAAAATGATGGCTGGGTTTGCTTACACGGCACTCTCAAGAAATCATCCGCTTTTGCTGCACCTGCTCAAAAAAAAACTGTTAAAGCAGTTTTACTAGTCTGTTTTTTTACTCTGCTGTTGGTGTTTGGCGAGCATCTTTCTAGAAATTTTTTGCTTCCAGCACTAGCGGTGCGCGTTGATGGCAGCTCAAGTGAGTTATCTGTGCGCGCTTTTTCTGCATTGCAACGCATAGATGAAAAATTGTGTGCCGCACTAGGCTGCATTAATCGCCCTGTGAGCGATTTTGCTGCATGGAAAATAACCTCTGTCACCTTATCCTCTGAAAACGCTGTAGGGGGCCTTAAATCGTCTGCAAACCAATCACTCTTGCAAGTTGAAATACAAAATCGTCTTGCGCTGGCTGTTTTGCCTCCGAATTTAGAAATCTCTCTCACAGATGCTGAAGAATCTGAGATCAAAACCATTCAACTAACACCGAAAGAATGGTTGCCGATAACTTGGCAAGAATCTCATCCTGAATTTTTGCGCAAGGGCATCCCTTCGGGTGAACTTATTCAAACCGAATTACCCATTCTTTTGCCGCAGAATGCTGCTGGCTATCGAGTGCGCGCGTTTTACCCATAGCGCTCTGGTTTTTTCTTTATTCTGTATCCCCATTCTTTACCTATCGTCATCCTCACACACCTTACTGAAAGCAATTTATGGCTAGCTTGATCTGCGGTTCTATCGCTTACGACACCATCATGAACTTTGAGGGCAAATTTGCCGATCAAATCCTGCCGGACCAGATTCATATTCTGAATGTCGCCTTCCTGGTACCAACCATGCGCCGTGAATTCGGTGGTTGTGCAGGCAATATTGCTTACAACTTACATCTCTTGGGTGGTGACGCCATCATCATGGCAACCGTAGGTGGTGACGCGGCTCCCTACATGACGCATCTTCAAGATCTGAAGATTGATCCAACCCATATTCGGCAAATTGACCAAGCATTCACAGCGCAGGCGATGATCACAACTGATCAGGCCAATAACCAAATTACCGCCTTTCATCCTGGTGCCATGGGTGAATCCCACCTCAATCAAGTTTCTGCAGTGGTCGCAGAGCGCAGCAAAAACTCCAAGGGTCCCGCCAAGTTTGGCATCGTTGCTCCCGATGGACGCCAAGGGATGTGGGAACACTGCCATCAGCTGGCTGAAGCAAACATTCCCTTTATTTTTGATCCAGGCCAAGGATTACCAATGTTTGATGGGCCTGAACTGCTCGAGTTAGTTGAAATTGCCAGCTATCTCGCCGTGAATGACTATGAGGGTGAAATGCTTTCCAAAAGAACCGGACTTAGCCTCAAAACAATTGCTGAGCGAGTGAAGGCGTTGATAGTCACCAAGGGTGCCGAAGGTGCCGAGATTTACTCCGATGGCAAATGCATTTCTATTCCGCCAGTTCCAGCAGCCAAAGTGATCGACCCAACTGGGTGCGGAGATGCATTCCGAGGTGGATTACTGTTTGGACTTGAGAATGGTATGGATTGGGAAACTACCGGCCGGCTTGCTAGCCTAATGGGATCCATCAAAATTAGCCATCAAGGCCCCCAAAATCATCAGCCCAGCAAAGATGAGATCGCTGGACAATTTAAAACCGCTTTCGGCTTTAGCTACTAAATCCAAATCAATATTAAGCAACTGGCAATAAAAAAGGGGTCTCGTTAGAGACCCCTTCGAGTAACACCCGTCTGTTTAAGGACGTGTGCCAGTTGGGAAGGGCCAAGCAGCGGCGGTTGTTGCCAATGCAGCTTTCTTAGCCGCGGGCTTTTTTACAGCAGAGCCCGCTTTCTTCGCAGCAGGCTTACTTACTTTTTTTTTGCTACGCGCTTCTTTGCAGCTGGACGCTTAGCGGCAGCTTTTTTAGCAGCTGGACGCTTCTTAGCAGCTGGACGCTTAGCAGCAGCTTTTTTAGCAGCAGGACGCTTAGCAGCAGCTTTTTTAGCAGCTGGACGCTTCTTAGCTACTTTTTTAGCAGCTGGTTTTTTAGCAGCAGCTTTTTTAGCAGCAGGACGCTTCTTAGCTACTTTTTTAGCAGCTGGACGCTTAGCGGCTACTTTTTTCTTAGCAGCTGGTTTCTTTGCAGCAGGTTTTTTCTTGGCGATTGCCATAGTCATACTCCTTCACGTGAGGATTAATACAAACTACCGATTAAGAAGACCCGACCACTCATTTCCGCTTGGTTTTGCAACCATTTGGATTTGACGAGCGAGCCATTCATCGGCGCGCGGCTTGATGCTAAGTGCTGCACGCTAATGAATCCTGGAAAAAAAGCCGTGGCCCCAAAGGACAACGGCTTCTTAAATGTGTTGGAAAAAGCAGAGAGGATAGCCCAGACACCCTTAAACAAGGGTTTTCGGATTTGAGTCTGGTTTTGTTGATTGCTAAAACTATCCAACCGTCTAATCTCCTATTTAGCCAGCTGTACGCTTATTTACTACTCCCAACTTAGCGCACCGCCGGTTTGATACTCAATAACGCGTGTCTCAAAAAAGTTTCGTTCTTTTTTCAGATCAATCATTTCTGACATCCATGGAAATGGATTCTCTTCATTTGGGAACATCGCGTCAAGTCCTATTTGCAAACATCTGCGATTACAAATGTATCTTAAGTAACCTTTGAACATCGGAGCGTTCAATCCGAGCACTCCGCGAGGCATCGTATCTTCGGCATAACGGTACTCTAATTCGACTGCTTTTTCGAAGATAGATTTGATCTCGTCTTTGAACGCGGAAGTCCATAACTGCGGGTTCTCCAGCTTGATTTGGTTAATCAAATCGATACCAAAATTGCAGTGCATGGACTCGTCCCGAAGGATGTATTGATACTGCTCAGCAGCACCCGTCATTTTGTTTTGACGACCCATTGCAAGTATTTGCGTAAAACCAACATAAAAGAACAAACCTTCCATCACACAAGCAAAAACAATCAGTGAACGGAGCAAAGTTTGGTCGGCTTCTAATGTCCCAGTCTTGAAATTTGGGTTGGTCAATACATCAATATAAGGAATTAAGAACTCATCTTTAGCGCGAATTGAGTCGATCTCGTGATACGCATTGAAGATTTCAGACTGATCTAGACCCAAAGATTCCACAATATATTGGTACGCATGGGTATGAATTGCCTCTTCAAAAGCCTGGCGCAATAGGTATTGGCGGCATTCTGGAGCGGTAATGTGGCGATATGTACCCAAGACAATGTTGTTTGCCGCCAAAGAATCGGCGGTAGTGAAGAAACCCAAGTTGCGCTTGATGATGCGACGCTCATCTTCAGTGAGACCGTTAGGATCTTTCCAAAGCGCGATATCGCGGTTCATATTGATCTCTTGTGGCATCCAATGGTTTGCACAACCAGCCAAATACTTCTCCCATGCCCACTTGTATTTAAACGGAACCAACTGATTGACGTCAGTCTTCGCGTTGATAACGCGTTTATCAGCTGCATTTACACGCAAGGCTGCACCACCCGCTAGGTTGGCAGACTCTACTGGTGCAGCTGTCGCTGTTTGTGGTGCCATTGCCACTTGATCTGGCTGTGGGCGTTGTGGCTCCACTGCAACCGGCTGCGGTGCAAGACCAGCTTTCGCTAGTGCTGGAGCAACTTCTTCTTCCCAATTCAACATAACTTTCTCCTAAATTCTTCTATTTCTGACCAATAAGCAAATGGCTTATTGGCATGCTTCACATTCTTCAAAGCCGGCATCGCCTGGGCGCATTGTGCAAACTGGGCCATCGGCTTCTACTGCGCCAGCCGCATTTGCTGCAGCTGCAGCATCAGTGCCGTTTACGCCACCACCGCTAGATACTGAGTTCAATTGACCGCTAGCCACTGTGGATTTCTCAACGTGGGTTGCAGCCATAGTGCGGAGGTAATAAGTAGTCTTCAAACCACGCAACCAGGCCAACTTGTAGGTGTCATCCAACTTCTTACCAGATGCACCAGCCATGTAGATATTCAATGACTGGGCTTGGTCAATCCATTTTTGACGACGGGACGCTGCCTCAACCAACCAGGTTGGTTCAACTTCAAAAGCAGTCGCATACAAATCGCGCAAATCTTGTGGAATGCGATCAATCTTCGACAAAGTACCGTCAAAGTACTTCAAATCAGCAATCATCACTTCGTCCCAGAGGCCACGATCCTTCAAATCACGGACCAAGTACTCGTTTACCACTGTGAACTCACCTGAAAGATTAGATTTCACGAACAAGTTCTGGAATGTCGGCTCGATACAAGCGGATACCCCAATGATGTTAGAAATAGTTGCTGTAGGGGCAATCGCTACGCAATTGGAGTTACGCATACCGTGTTGCTTAATACGAGCACGCAAACCACTCCAGTCCATGGTGGAGGAGTTATCCACCTCTACATACCCGCCACGCTCTTGCGCCAACAAGGCGACTGAGTCTTGTGGGAGGATGCCGCGATCCCATAAGGAACCCTTGTAGGTGCTATACACGCCACGCTCTTCAGCCAACTCGCAAGAAGCTTGGTATGCGTAGTAGCAAACCGCTTCCATAGAGGAATCAGCAAACTTCACAGCTTCATCGCTTGCATAAGGAATACGTTGCATATGCAAGCAATCCTGGAAGCCCATGATGCCCATACCGACTGGACGATGCTTGAGGTTGGAATTACGTGCTTTAGCAACAGCGTAGTAGTTGATATCAATCACGTTATCGAGCATGCGCATTGCAGTACGTACTGTTTTCTGGAGCTTCTCGTGATCCAAGATCAATTTACCGTTTGCATCGGTAGTCATGTGCGCAGTTAAGTTCACAGAACCCAGGTTACAAACAGCGATCTCGTCCTCATTAGTATTGAGAGTGATCTCAGTACAGAGGTTGGATGAGTGAACTACGCCAATATGCTGCTGCGGGCTACGGATATTACAAGGATCTTTGAAAGTGATCCATGGATGACCAGTCTCGAATAACATACCAAGCATCTTGCGCCACAATTGTTGCGCTGGGATTCTGCGGAATGGCTTTAATTCACCACGATCTGCTTTTTGCTCATAGGCAACATAAGCTTCTTCGAAGGCTTTACCAAACTTGTCATGCAAATCCGGAGTATTAGATGGGGAGAACAAAGTCCAGTCACCGTTTTCCATGACACGCTTCATGAACAAGTCAGGAATCCAGTTAGAAGTATTCATGTCATGCGTACGGCGACGGTCATCGCCAGTGTTCTTGCGCAACTCCAAGAATTCTTCAATGTCTAAGTGCCATGTTTCCAGGTAGGCACAAACCGCACCCTTACGCTTACCACCTTGGTTCACTGCAACTGCTGTGTCATTCACTACTTTCAAGAATGGCACAACACCTTGAGATTTGCCGTTTGTACCTTTGATATGACTACCCAATGCACGCACATTAGTCCAGTCGTTACCCAAGCCACCAGCAAACTTAGACAGGAGTGCATTTTCTTTCAACGCTTCGTAAATACCATCAAGGTCATCTTCAACTGTTGTCAAGTAGCAGCTAGAAAGCTGTGGACGTGTAGTTGCTGAGTTAAACAATGTTGGTGTACTGGACATGAAATCAAATGTTGAGAGAATTTCATAGAACTCGATTGCGCGACGCTCACGATCCAACTCATTCATGGCCAAGCCCATTGCAACGCGCATAAAGAAAGCTTGTGGCATTTCAATGCGACGGTCTTCAATGTGCAAGAAATAACGGTCATACAAAGTTTGCAGACCAAGGTAGTTGAACTGCAAGTCACGGCTAGCGTTCAAGGCTGCGGCCAAACGTGGCAGGTCAAACTCACGCATACGTGGGTCTAATAACTCTGCAGAAATGCCTTCGTTGATGTACTTTGCAAAGTAAGTGCCGTACTCAGCTTGTGTATCGCCCTGCAATACTTCTTTACCAAAAATCTCTTTACGAATCACGTGCATCAAGATGCGCGCAGTTACCTGGCTGTATGCAGGATCTTTTTCGATCAAGGTACGAGAAGCCAAGATAGCGGAGTCATACACTTGCGCCATTGGTACGCCGTCATACAAATTCTTGATAGTCTCAGTGATGATTGGGCTTGCGTCAATGTGGTTACCCAAACCTTCGCATGCAGCTTCAATAACCGTACGCAATGCAGCCATATCGAGGTATTTCTCAACACCGTTATCGCTTACTTTGATGCCAGATTCATTAGCCTGGTTGGCAGCTTGTGTTTCTGGGGATATTTCTTGTTGGGCAGCGCGCTCTTGATTGCGCTTTTCGCGATAGAGAACGTAGGCACGAGCAACGTTGTGCTCACCACTGCGCATCAAAGCCAATTCAACTTGGTCTTGAATATCTTCAATATGGAAAGTACCGCCATTAGGACGGCTACGCAATAAAGCACGTACAACTGAATGCGTTAATTGCTCTACTTGTTCACGAACGCGCGCAGAGGCTGCACCTTGGCCGCCATTAACTGCTAAAAATGCTTTGGTTACTGCGATCGCAATTTTGGATGGCTCAAATGCCACCACTGAACCATTGCGGCGAATAATTTTGTAGTCAGACAATTGGGTTGCTTGGCTACCGCCAACACCTCCGGCTACAAAGCCGGCAGAAGGAGCTTGATTAATAGCTCCGGCAGGACTCATTCCTGGATTATTGACTCCAGATTGCTGGCCTGCTGTCTGTGGATTGGCGTATGTCATGTTGCTCCTGCTTATATATAGTGATTTGGACAAAATATCGTTAAAAAACAATGGGGTATTGCGGGATTCAAAACACTACATCTAGTGCTTCGAAGTGCATTTGATACTAAGTATAGGGAAATATTTTGCCTTTGGTAAGTTTTTTCTGACAATTCTGTATTAGTATTTTTACTAAGTTTTCAGCTATTTTTGGGGTCATTTTGGTGCGGATTTTTTTGCCCTTTTTAGCTAAAGGCTAACAAAGTGAGCGTATGCTCACATACATCAATTGGTCCTAACGTGAAACTAAACCGTAGGGCAATTTTTCTGTCGAAATACCTGTCTCTTTTTGGAACTTTATCCAATCGAAATATTTTCCAGGGTCAGTTTTGCGCTCTGGGGCGATATCACTGTGCCCTGCAAATTGCAGATTGGGGTAGCTTGCCGACAACTGCTGCACCAAGTTTGCTAATGCGGTGTATTGCACATCATCAAAAGGGGTATCCCCATCACCCTCTAGTTCGATACCAATTGAGAAATCATTACATCGCTCTCTGCCCAGAAAGCTTGATGCCCCAGCATGCCATGCCCTATCTTGAGTAGAGACAAACTGAATGCACTCTCCGGCACGGGTAATTAAAAAATGGCTAGAAACTTTTTGGTCTGCAATCTCTGCAAAATAAGAATGGGCAGTTGGATCTAATTTATTTTGAAAAAAATCCACGATGTAGCGGCTTGATGCCTGATTTTTAAATTCTCCCGGCGGAAGACTAATGTGATGAATGACCAGCACATCCGGATTAATACCCTCTGGCCTTGCATCTTTATTTGGTGACACCCGCCAAGCAGCATTACCAATCCAGCCGTGTTGATCTAAGTTGTTGAGATGTTCATTTGAGCAATAAAACCGGTGCTCATGCGCAATAGCGGCCGACTGGGGAAGATGCACTTTGCAATATTGACATTGCACCATTGCCTCAGGTTCTATAGGGGTCCGAGCCTTATTGGGCTGAGTTTTTCCAGCATTCTCTTGATCAAACTTTGCCTGCTTTTTTTTCTTGAGCCAAAGATAAAAAAGGCCCGCGCCAGCAAACAGTAAGAGCCACTTAAACAAGGATCATGCTCTCTGAAGAATCACTTCCAACACAAAGCGGCTACCAACATACGCTAGCAGTAAAGCAGTGTATGCGCTCAATACCCAGCGAATCGCTGCCCTACCGCGTAGACCAACACGCCAGCGTGCAATGAGTAAGCCGCCAAATAAAACCCAAGATATCAATGCAAAAATAGTTTTGTGATCAAAGACTAGTGGTCGACCAAACAAGGTTTGTGAAAACAGTAAACCTGAAAATACCGTGAGAGTCAGGAGGGCAAAGCCGACATAGAGCAAGTTAAAAAGCAGACTTTCCATGGTCATCAAAGGTGGTAACTCTTCTAGCCAATGGGCGGCACGGCTATTGGGAACGATTGCAAGTTGGCGATGGAGTGCGCGGTCTTGTACGCTCATCAACATCGCATGCATCGCAGCCAAACTCAGGAGGCCAACTGAAATGGTTGCCACGATAAAGTGACCCTTGAACCAAGGGTCAGAAACCGCTTTTGCTGATAGCAGTGTTCCCGGAAAAATATTTGGGAGTAAGGCGCAAACGCAGGCAAAAAACAATACCATCCAACGCAAACTGGAGATCGGCAAAAACCAAGACTGAAACCAGTAAAAAGCTAGGCCAACCCAGGCAATTAGAGATAAATCTTGGGCAAAGCCAAATACAAAACCTTGTGGCGTAAAGACAGAATCATGCAATTGAAAGCCATGAATCAATAAAACGATCAAAATCGCCGCCTGAATGAACCCAGTAAATAGAGATGACTCCGCGCCACCCTTGGCTCTTAAGCTCAAAACAAGCAAAAGTAGCAAGTAAAGTGCCGATGGCAGCCAGCCAGAACTTGAGTAACCTAAAATATCCATCTGGAAAGTCTAATCGATAAATGCTAGAGAACCTCACCGACCGCCTATCACGCGTTGTTAAAACAATGCGTGGGCAAGCCCGCCTGACTGAAGCCAATACCTCAGAAATGCTGCGGGAGATCCGCCTAGCCTTATTAGAGGCTGACGTAGCCCTTCCTGTAGTCAAGTCTTTGCTTGAACAAATTAAATTCAAAGCCCTTGGCGAAGAAGTGGTTGGCAGCCTGAGTCCTGGACAGGCACTTGTTGGCGTAGTTCAACGCGAGCTCGCCCAAGTCATGCAAGGTGACACTAATCAAAGCGGTGAACTGAATTTAGCCACCCAACCTCCAGCGGTCATTTTGATGGCAGGTCTACAAGGTGCTGGTAAAACGACTTCGGTTGGCAAGTTAGCCAAGTGGCTGCAAGAGAAAAAGAAAAAGAAAGTATTGACCGTATCGTGTGACGTGTATCGTCCTGCGGCGATCGAGCAATTGGAAACTGTTACCAAGCAGGTCGGTGCAGAATTTTTCCCGAGCAACATCAACCAAAAACCAAACGATATTGCTCTCGCAGCACTCGATTGGGCCCGTCGCCATTATTTTGATGTAGTTATTGTCGATACCGCAGGTCGCCTCGGTATTGATGAAGCACTCATGCAAGAGATTAAAACTTTGCATGCCAGCCTAAACCCTATCGAAACCTTGTTCGTAGTGGATGCCATGCTCGGACAGGATGCCGTCAACACAGCTAAGGCTTTCCATGAAGCCTTACCCCTGACAGGCGTGATCCTCACCAAACTAGATGGTGACTCTCGTGGTGGTGCCGCGCTATCCGTGCGACAGGTCACAGGTGTGCCGCTCAAATTTATTGGCGTAGCCGAGAAAATGGATGGCCTTGAGGCATTTGATGCCGAGCGCATGGCCAATCGTATTTTGGGCATGGGCGATATCCTGGCATTAGTAGAGCAAGCCCAGCAACATGTGGATGTTGCTAAAGCAGAAAAGCTTGCTAGCAAAATTTCTAAAGGTGGCTTTGATCTTGGAGACTTCCGCGATCAGCTCATGCAAATGCAGCAGATGGGTGGCATGGCTAGTTTGATGGATAAGCTCCCAAGTCAAGTAGCGCAAGCTGCCTCTAAAACAAATCTGAGCAACGCTGACAAACAAACCAAACGGATGCGCGGCATTATTGATAGCATGACTCCACGCGAACGTAGTAAGCCAGAACTACTCAAGGCAAGCCGTAAACGCCGCATTGCCGCTGGCGCTGGCGTAGAAGTACAAGAAGTAAATCGCCTGCTTGCTCAGTTTGAGCAAATGCAAACGATGATGAAACAATTTAAGGGTGGGAAGATGGCACGCACCATGGCGACCATGGCTGCAAAAGGAGCCGCCAAGGGTATCGGCGGCCTCTTTAAAAAATAAACTCAGTCAATCTTGCAAAGCGTTTAGTGAATAGCGGTCTTTGCTGCTTGCACGGCTGCAATCACTTTAGCCTTGATGTCTACCAGCGGAATGTTTTGCGATTCAGCATCAGTGCGGCCTTTAAATTCCACTTGCGCATCTGCCAAACCACGATCGCCGATCACTACTCGGAATGGGGCGCCAATCAACTCCCAGTCTGCAAACATCGCACCCGGACGCTCATTGCGATCATCCAAGATCACATCAATACCGGCTGCAAGTAATTCATCATGCAGTTGATCACAGGCAGCCTTAACGGCTTCTGATTTATCGTAACCCATTGGGCAAATAACCACTTCAAAAGGTGCCATGGAGATCGGCCAAATAATGCCGCGCTCATCATGACCTTGCTCGATAGCAGCACCCAATAAACGAGTCACTCCAATGCCGTAACAACCCATCACCATAGGTTGTGCTTTGCCTTGTTGATCAAGGTATGTGCAGCCCATTGCTTCAGAATAACGTGTTCCCAATTGGAATACATGCCCCACCTCAATACCGCGACAGATATCCACAACACCTTTACCGTCTGGTGATGGATCGCCAATCATGGCATTACGAATATCTAGAACCATTGGTTCAGGTAAATCACGGCCCCAGTTCACGCCAGTTAAATGATGGCCAGCATCATTTGCACCACAAACAAAATCAGACAAATTGGCAACGGTCCGATCAGCGACCACTGTGACTTCTCCGCTTACACCAACAGGGCCTAAATAACCTGCAGGGGCATTACATACCTGCTGAATCTCAGTCTCTGTAGCAAAACGCGACTCCGCCAAGCCCGGCACTTTACTCGCCTTTACTTCATTGAGCTCATGATCTCCGCGCACCAACAACATAAACAGTTTGGCAGGGCCTTTTTCTTGATCGGCAGCAAACAACAAAGACTTCACAGTCTTTTCTAGTGGAATATTTAAGAACTTCGCAACTTCCGCACAATGAGTTTTATCGGGTGTTGCAACCTTACTCATTGGTGCAGAAGCAGTAGCACGCGTAGCAATCAATGCAAGCGACTCTGCCGCCTCCAGATTGGCTGCGTAGTCGGAATTAGGGCAATAGACAATGGCATCTTCTCCAGTGTCTGCAATCACGTGAAACTCTTGACTTCCTGAACCGCCAATCGCACCGTTATCTGCAGTGACTGCACGAAACTTAAGCCCCATGCGCTTAAAAATGCGGGTGTAAGCATCAAACATGATTTGATAGGACTTCTTCAAACCTTCCGCATCACGATCAAACGAATAGGCATCTTTCATGCTGAATTCACGGCCACGCATAATGCCAAAACGCGGGCGGCGCTCATCACGGAACTTCGTTTGAATTTGATAGAAATTGACTGGAAGTTGTTTATAACTCTTGATTTCATTGCGAGCTAAATCTGTAATAACCTCTTCTGAGGTTGGCTGAATCAAAAAGTCACGATCATGACGATCTTTAATGCGGAGTAATTCAGGGCCCATCTTTTCCCAGCGACCCGTTTCTTGCCACAATTCAGCTGGCTGGATCATCGGCATGAGCAACTCAATTGCACCCGCACGATTCATTTCTTCGCGAATAATGTTTTCCACCTTGCGAATCACTTTCAAGCCGAGCGGCAAATAGTTGTAGATGCCTGCACTCAGCTTGCGAATTAAGCCTGCCCGCACCATGAGTTTGTGCGAAACCACCTCAGCGTCAGAGGGGGCTTCTTTTAACGTTGCGAGAAATGATTGTGATGCTTTCATGTATGGATATAATCAAATCATTGATTTTAAAGGATTTGAGGCACGATCATGCTTGACCGTGAAGGGTATCGCCCCAATGTCGGCATTGTCCTCCTTAATAGCCGTAACGAGGTTTTCTGGGGAAAACGCGTTGGGCAGCATTCGTGGCAGTTCCCGCAGGGCGGGATTCAGCATGGTGAGAGCCCTGAGCAGGCCATGTACCGCGAATTGCATGAGGAAGTTGGCTTGCTGCCGGAACATGTCCAAATTATTGGACGGACTAGGGATTGGCTTCGCTATGACGTCCCTGAGGAATACCTGCGCCGTCAACATGCCACACGCATTCACCGCACCGCTTATCGCGGCCAAAAACAAATCTGGTTTCTTTTGCGCTTAGTAGGTTTAGATAGCGATATTCAATTGCGTGCCTCAGACCACCCAGAATTTGATGCCTGGCGCTGGGTTCCATTCTGGATTCAGCTAGACGCAGTGATTGACTTTAAGCGTGAGGTCTATGAGTTAGCCTTGTCAGAACTTGCTCGCTACCTTTCTAGAGGTCTACGTATGCAGCAGCTTGCTTGGGGAACTCCGCTCGATCTAATCCAATCCTTTTACGCCGGCAACGAAGATCAAAACAAAGCACCTACCAAATCGGATAAAGAAAAATGAATATCAGTTTTCGCAAAATCTGCGCCTACACCACTGGATTTCTCATAACAATCAGCTTGGTGGCGTGCGCAGGTGACCCATTAGAAAGTGGGCTAGATCCTTACGCTCCAATGGTCTTTAAGGAGGGTGTGACTAAGATGCCCTTAACCCCTCCAAATTCAGCGTCTCTTGTGCCCTTCTACGTCTCTGAACGGACTATTTTCAAGTTTGCTGTCGATACAGACTCGATTGCGATTGGAAATGATGGGGTCACACGCTATATTGTCGTCATGACCAATCCAAGCGGTGAAAAGCAAGCGCAATATGAAGGCATTCGTTGTGACTCATTCCAGTGGCGCCTGTACGGAACACTGGAAAATAATGTTTGGAGAGAAAATCCGCTCTCGTCATGGAGGGCTATCCAAACTGATGTCCCGAATCGCTATCAAGCAGCCCTTGCCCAAGGCGCGCTTTGTAACTTCACCAGTCAAGAGAAAAGCATGACTGCGGTTCAAAAATCATTAAACCCTAGGAACTTTACTGGTGGAACTCAACCTACTAACTCATTCGGGGTTGAATAAGTTCTCGCAACTATTTGGAGCTTAGGTAGGTTCCTATACTCTCGCCTGCCAATAGTCGAGTAAGGACATTGGGCTCACGCCCAGAGGCAATTACAGTCGAAGCCCCAGTTTGGACAGCGATCTTTGCTGCCAAGACTTTAGTCAACATGCCGCCCTTACTTAACTCACTAGCAGCGCCACCAGCTATCTTTTCTAGGGCAGGATCTCCTGCAATAGCTTGTGATAGCAAGGTAGCATTAGGATTGTGACGTGGATCTGCAGTATATAAACCACCTTGATCAGTCAAAATCACCAAGAGATCAGCATGAATTAAATTTACAACCAAACTTGCGAGACTATCGTTGTCGCCAAACTTAATTTCATCAGTGACGACAGTGTCATTCTCATTAATGATCGGAACAACACCTAACTTCAATAGCGTATCCAAAGTAGCTTTCGCATTAGCGTTGCGCTCAGGATTCGCCAAATCCGCATTGGTTAGTAAAATCTGAGCGCTGTGCAAGTTGAAACGCGCAAAACAACTTTCGTAAACCTGTACCAAACCCATCTGACCCACTGCAGCTGCGGCCTGTAGCTGATGAATTTCTTGTGGGCGTTTTGTCCAACCCAGACGCTGCATACCTTCAGCAATCGCCCCAGAGCTCACCATGAGCACTTGATGACCCGCCTTTAAAAGGGTTGCCATCTGCTCAGCCCACATTCCAATCGCAGCATGGTCTAAACCCTCACCGTTATTGGTGACAAGGCTAGAACCTACTTTAACAACGATGCGTTTAGTTTGAGTGGTGTTCATAACATCTTGCAGTGTGAATGAATACTTTAATCCAGTTTTTTATCTTCTAATTGATCTTGGTAACGAGGATCTTGAGCGCGCTCATCTATCTCATCTCGATTGCGACGCACAGAATCTAAGTAATCTTGCAAGGCATAACAAAGCTTATCGCAACCCAGTCCAGTCAAAGCAGAAATCTCAAAAGTTGGGCCTTCCCACTTAAACTTTTTCACAAAGTCAGCGACAACTTTCTTGCGGTCCTCTTCGGGAATCATATCGACTTTGTTCAACACTAACCAGCGTGGCTTCTCAACCAAGGCTTCATCATATTTACGCAATTCATTGACAATCGCATTGGCATCGGCAACGGGATCAACGTTCTCATCAAATGGAGCGAAATCAACCAGGTGCAATAGCACGCCAGTACGTTGTAAGTGGCGCAAGAAGCGGTGGCCTAAGCCAGCACCTTCAGCAGCTCCTTCAATCAAACCTGGAATATCCGCAATCACAAAACTACGTTCATTGCCGACTCGCACCACACCCAAATTTGGATGCAAGGTAGTAAATGGATAATCCGCAATTTTTGGACGTGCATTAGAAACCGCAGTAATCAATGTCGACTTACCCGCATTTGGCATGCCCAACAAACCCACATCTGCCAATACCTTTAATTCCAGCTTGAGCTTGCGACGCTCACCTGGCTTGCCATTGGTTTTTTGACGCGGAGCTCTATTTGTAGAACTCTTAAAGTGAATATTGCCCCAACCACCAACACCACCCTGCGCTAAACAAAGACGCTCGCCATGAGTTGTTAAGTCAGCAATCGGCTCGCCAGTTTCGTAATCAGCGATGATGGTACCTACTGGCATACGCAATTCAATATCGTCGCCTGCGCGGCCATAGCAATCAGCGCCTCGCCCTGGTTCACCGTTTTTTGCAGTGTGTGTTTTAGCGTAGCGATAGTCGATCAAGGTATTAATGTTGCGATCGGCAATAGCCCAAACGCTTCCGCCCTTGCCGCCATCACCGCCATCAGGTCCACCAAATTCAATGAACTTTTCACGGCGCATAGACGCGCTTCCGGCGCCACCTTGGCCAGCTATGACTTCAATACGCGCTTCGTCTATAAATTTCATGAATAAAAAAGGCCTCGCTTAGCGAGGCCTGTTCCTAAGAGTTAAATTCGGAATAAATCTGAATCAAACGAGTCTCAGTCAGGCGCCTTATGAACGAGGCAAAACTGAAACTTGGGCCTTCTTCAATGCACCCTTAACGCTAAATTCCACTTGGCCGTCAACTAAGGCAAACAAAGTGTGATCCTTACCAATACCAACATTAGCACCCGGATGAACACGTGTGCCACGTTGACGAATGATGATGCTGCCAGCATTAATTTGCTCGCCGCCAAATACCTTAACGCCTAGGCGTTTCGATTCTGAGTCGCGGCCATTTCGTGTTGAGCCGCCGCCTTTTTTCTGTGCCATATCTTTCTCCTACCCTGAATTAGGCTTTAATCGTGTTGATCAAAATTTCAGTGAAATTCTGACGATGGCCTTGGTGCTTTTGATAATGCTTGCGACGGCGCATCTTAAAGATTGTCACTTTATCGTGACGTCCTTGGGAGACGACAGTGGCCATCACAGCTGCACCATTAACCAACGGATCACCCAATTTCAGTGAAGCGCCTTCGCCAACGGCGAGGACTTGGTCAAGAGTGATTTCGCTGCCGATTTCCGCTGGTATCTGTTCTATTTTCAATTTTTCGCCTGCAGCAACTTTATATTGTTTGCCACCGGTTTTTATGACCGCGTACATGGTTTGAAACCTCAATTAATATCTACATTTAAGCTAATCCACCCTGGAGAAGCTAAGCCCATTATTATATCTTGCATGACGAGCACTGTCAAAATCAATGACTTAAGCCAAATCCTGGCCCCGATTGCCTTAGATTTCAAGGCCTTAGATGGGGTCATTCGTGAGCGATTAGCCTCAAAAGTTGCCTTAATTGACCAAATTTCGACCTATATCATCCACGCAGGCGGAAAACGGGTAAGACCAGCCCTTTTGATGCTGGTAGCCAAGGCACTAGCCAACGGCAAGGAAACCTCCCATTCCCTAGAAATGGCAGCGGTAGTGGAATTTATCCATACTGCCACTCTCCTTCACGATGATGTTGTAGACGAATCCACCCTCAGAAGAGGGCGAGAAACCGCAAATGCCGCTTTTGGTAATGCCGCCAGCGTTTTAGTGGGGGATTTTCTCTACTCCAGGGCATTTCAGATGATGGTTAGCCCAAATGACCTTCGGGTCATGCAAATCCTATCGGATGCCACCAACACGATTGCCGAGGGTGAGGTTTTACAACTCCTGAACATGAACGATCCAGAGGTGGATGAGGCAAGCTACCTTCAAGTTATACGCTACAAGACCGCCAAACTTTTTGAAGCCTCTACAGAACTTGGTGCAATTTTGGCCAATGCAACTGATGTACAGCGCGAACAAGCAGCTGCCTTCGGTCGGCACATTGGTACTGCGTTCCAGTTAATGGATGACTTATTGGATTACACCGCTAATGCTGCTCAGATGGGCAAGAATGCTGGAGATGATTTACGTGAAGGCAAACCCACTTTGCCACTGATCTATTTACTGGAAAATGGCAGTAAAGAAGAGCGTCTTTTAGTGCGGGCTGCAATTGAACAAAACCAAGATTTACCAGACGATGTATTTGCCCAAATTTTAGGAGCTGTACAAAGCTCTGGAGCCCTTGACTACACACAATCTGCAGCAAAACGTGAGGCTGATCTGGCTTTGGAATGTATTCAAGACTTCCCCAACAATGAAGCAACCGCTGCGCTTCGTGCGCTATGCGAATACTCCCTCGCTCGCCAAACTTAAATTCATTATTTACCTTTCAGGATCTTCAAATGGCTCAATGGCTTCGATTTCAGCATCAAGGAACAAGTGGTTTAGGACAGCTCAACGGCGACCACATTAGCGTCTACTCAGGCAATCTATTTCAGGGCCCTAAACCTACTGGTGAAACACTCAAATTAGCAGATGTGACGATTGACATACCTTGCACACCATCCAAGATGGTAGCCATGGTTGATAACTTCCATGCGCTAGTTACCAAACTTGAGCATGCCGTGCCAGCAGAGCCTTTGTACTTTCTGAAAGGCAATAATTCTTTTTTGGCAGCAAACCAAATTATTCGAACACCCAAATCCTACTCAGGAAAAGTAGTTTACGAGGGTGAGCTCGGAATTGTGATTGGCAAACACTGCCATGAAGCGGATGAAGCACAAGCCGCTCAGGCCATCTTTGGTTACACCTGCATTAATGATGTCACCGCCATTGAAATTCTGAATCGTGAGCCAGGGTATGCTCAGTGGACACGCTCAAAGAGTTTCAATACCTTTGGTGTATTTGGGCCTTACATCACCACTGATATTGACCCTAGCAAACTCACAATCAAAACCATCCTGAATGAGCAAGAGCGTCAAAACTACCCTGTCTCAGATATGATTTTCCCGCCTGCAAAACTAGTGAGCTTGATCTCACAAGATGTTCCACTAGAGCCAGGCGACATCATTGCTTGTGGCACCTCTGTTGGCGTTGGCTCCATGAAGCCTGGCAGTAGCGTCAGCATCATTATTGAAGGTGTTGGTCGACTCGATAATCGCTTTGAGTAAAGCGCCTCTCAAAAAGAAAAACCCTCATCAAATTGATGAGGGTTTTTTATTGCCAAACGAATGCTAGTTCAACACGTAACAATCACCTACTGGGGGTAAGGCCAGACTTCCACCAGTTGCTTGAATATTTTCATCAAGGTATTTAGTTAAAGCAAAAACGGTATTTAAGCAAGGTGTAGGTGTCTTAGTGATGTTACCGAGTTCAATCACAGAACCTAATAAGGCATCAACCTCCAAGCTACGTCCAGCTTCCAAATCCTGCAACATCGATGTTTTGTGTTTACCCACTTTTTCTGCACCCGCGATGCGGCGCTCAATATCCACACGGAAAGTGACACCCAACTTGCCGGCAATTGCCTGTGCTTCGGCCATCATATTACGTGCTAATTCTCGCGTTAATGGGAACTGGCAAATACCTTCCAAAGTCCCGTGAGTCAAAGCGCTAATGGGATTAAAAGTCATATTGCCCCAAAGCTTGAGCCAAATTTCTGAACGAATATCTTCGAGCACTGGTGACTTGAAACCTGCATTAGTCATCATCTCTGACATTTTTTGTACTCGCTCTGTCACCTTGCCATCTAACTCACCCAAGGGGAAGCGATTACCTTCGACAAGGCGAATCACACCAGGCGCCTCAGAGAAAGTCGCTGGGTAAACTACGCAACCAATAATGTTGTTTGGATTAATAGCGTTCTTAGCAATGCCACCTGCATCAACCGTCTCAACACTATGGTCCTGATACTCGCCTGACAATTTTTGGAAATACCACCAAGGAATTCCGTTTTGCATTGGGATCAAAATAGTTTCTGATCCAATAATCGATGCCAAATCATGAATGATTGGATCAACCTGATGCGCCTTCACAGCCAGAATAACCACATCAGGTGTTTCTACATCAGTAATTTTTTCAACCGCCTTCACTTTTGCAACTAAAGGCTCAGGGTGTTCTTCATTAATGAGCGTTAAACCGTTCTTTTTGATAGCGGCAAGAGTGGCTCCCCGCGCGACTACAGTGACATCATTGCCTGCTCGCGAGAGCATGACTGCTAAGTAGCCGCCAATGGCACCACCGCCTCCGATTACACAGATTTTCATAAAAACTCCATAAGAATAAAAAATTTTGTATTAGTGTCATATTAGATGAGAATATTTTGCAGTGCAACAATTATGATTGCCTAATATTTAGGCAACATACCATTTAAACAGGCTTTAAAAGGTCTTTTGGCACCAAACTTCCTAAAATCATGCCTAACAGACTGGCTAATAAGCCCGCCAATTGAGGCGGCAAAATCGCATTCGGAGCCAAAATTTCACAGCTGATCCAAATGGTTAGGCCGCCCACCACAGCTAACAATCCACCCATTGAATTTGCCCTAGACCAATAAACCCCAAATGCCAAGGGCACAAACGCAGCCACTAGGGTCACCTTGTAGGCACTTTCTACCATTTTAAAAATTGAAAGTTCAGAATTCACGGCAAAGAAGGTCACCACTACAGCAAAACACAAAACGGTAATGCGCATAATTTTCAATAAATCTCGATCAGACAAGTGTTTATAAAAACCTCTAACAATGTTTTCAGCAAACGTAACGGAAGGCGCAAGCAAGGTGGCGCTGGCACAACTCTTAATTGCAGAAAGTAAGGCGCCGAAGAACATTACCTGCGCAATCATTGGCGCATGATTCAGAATCAACTTTGGCAGAATCATCTGAGGGTCAGTATCTAAATATTCTTTTACTAAATCCGGATTAATTAAGGTTGCTGAGTAGGCTAAATACATTGGTACAAAAGCAAAAATAAAGTACAAAACGCCACCTAATATGGCAGCCTGCACCGCAATATTGACATTCTTGGAAGAGGTAATTCGTTGAAACACATCTTGCTGCGGAATCGAGCCGAGCATCATCGTGCACAAGGCTGCAACGAAACCTAGAATAGACGCCAAATTCATATCGGGCCAGAAGTTACTAAATTGACCCGCCGCTGCTGCATGCTCAATCACTACCGCAACTCCCCCAGTTTGGATGGTCATTTCACCACCGATATACAGCATGCCGACCACGATAATGATCATCTGAATAAAGTCAGTAATCGCCACCGACCACATCCCGCCAAATAAGGTGTAGATCAAAACGCTAGCTGCGCCAATCATCATGCCACCCGTCTGTGAGATACCACCCTCTGACACAACGTTAAATACCAAACCTAAGGCTTTAATTTGTGCAGCAACCCATCCCAAGTAGGAGACAACAATACAGAGTGTTACTAATACCTCAACAGTTCGACCATACTTCTCACGAAAGAAATCACCAATCGTGAGCATGCGGCGGTTATACAAATGCCGCGCAAAAAAGAGACCGACCAAAATTAGGCATAAAGAGGATCCAAAGGGATCAGAAACTACACCGCCCAGACCCTCCTTAAGAAAGGTAGCTGGAATACCCAATACTGTTTCTGACCCAAACCATGTCGCAAATACAGTTGCAGTCACAATGGGCATCGGGAGACTGTGGCCGGCGGCTGCGAAGTCGGCAGTATTTTTCACTCGTAAAGCAGCCCACAAGCCAATGCCTACAGAAATAACCCAATAAATGATGACGAACCAAATAAGCACGCCCGATTTCCCCCTAAAGAATTCGTGAAATTATATGTCCTTGTCACTTTTGTCAGTAAGGGAATTCGCACGAATTTGGCGCACTGTATTGGCTACTGCGTAGAGCACACCACTCTGACATAATTCAAGGGTGAGTTCCCCAAAAAATCACTTCGGCTACAACCCTAATTCTGACCTGGCCTACCAAAAAGCCATTTTGGGCTCAGTCTCCCGCACCTTTGCTTTAACCATTCCCCTCTTGCCCACTAGCATTGAAAAAGTGGTGGGCAATACCTATTTACTTTGTCGCATTGTGGATACGATTGAAGACGCTGCGAACTTAGATCCAGATACCAAACAACGACTTTCTAAATTATTTTTAGATGCCGTACTTGAAAAAAGTTCCGTTGAATCTTTTGTGGATCCCTGTTTAGCTGCCCTCTCTGACTATGGCAATCCAGATGAACTGGGTCTGATTGCACACACACCAACTGTATTGCGCATCCTGCATACATGCTCTAAAGCGGATCAAGCGGCAGTTAGTCGCTGTATTTCTGTCATGTCAGAAGGAATGTCATACTTTCATAGCAAACAGAATGCGGCTGGCTTGAAGGATTTAAATGAATTTGAGAAGTATTGTTATGTAGTTGCTGGAGTTGTTGGAGAGCTCCTCACGACGATCTTCAGCAATCACTCACCTGCTTTTGCAAAGCAGATCAAGAGTCATGAGAATTTAGCAATTGCTTTTGGACAGGCTTTGCAAATGACTAACATTCTCAAAGACTCTCCTGAAGATAGGGCTCGTGGCGTATCTTGGAAACCCGCTGGCATGGACCAGAATCAGCTTTTGCAGATTGCCTATAGAAAACTACAGGAATCTCTAGACTATATTGCGCTGATTCCAAAAAAAGAGTTTGGAATGAGGCGTTTTTGTTTCTTAGCCTTTGGCCTCGCAGTCATGACGCTGTCGAAAATCGCACAGCAGGAATCTTTCAACGATAAAGATGAGCTTAAGCTGAAGCGCAAAACGGTAATGGCGTTTTACGTCTTTACAAAATTTGCAGTAGCCAGCGATTCTTTAATGAAAGTCTTTTTTTTCGCGGCGTCACGCCCTTTGCGTAAGGTACGCTAACTAGAGAACACCTTCGTGTTTTAAAAGCCAGATTTTGATTTGGCGATAGAGCCCTGGTGCATCTTCCTTCATGAAGCCGCCGATTCCTTTTGCAGAAACTACTCGATGACAAGGGGCAACCAAAGGATAAGGATTTGCTCCACAGGCTGTCCCGACAGCACGAGCCCCGCTTTTTAATTGACTTGCAATGTCACCATAGGTTTTTGTCTTACCCACAGGAATAGTTTGAACGGCGGCCCACACCTTTTTCTGATGCTCTGTCCCCGCTGGCTTAGTAGGCAAATCAAATTGATAATCAGGGTTCTTGAAATAGGCCCTAAATTGCTTTTCTGCCTCTTTAGCCAAGTGATTTTTAGGGCTCATGAGTTGGGCTGTAGCTGGAAGATAGTCGATTTTGGACAGCATCAAACTGTCATCCACCAATTCAGTACCAATGCCCAGCCGCCCAAAAGGGGCTGCGATCACACAATATTGAGCGCTATCAGAACGGGTTTGCCGATGAGAAGATGCCATAGGGAGTAATTCTTACATAATTTAGCAAATAAACTGATAAGGCTTTCTTCCTCATCTATAGCTTGTGAATTGCCACTTTGCTATATTGATTCATCCTTACTTTTTTGCAGGCAGACCTCATGGACACCTTTTTTGACGATTGGCCTTTTTATAGCCAAGTTGCTCTTGTCCTATTTTTACTCGCACTCTCAGGCTTTTTCTCCATGGCCGAGACCAGCATGCTTTCCTCCAATCGCCATCGCCTACGTGCCATGGCTGCGAGTGGGAATGCTGGCGCTGCTTTAGCAGAACGACTGCTCAAGAGGATTGATTCACTTTTATCGGTTCTCTTAATTTCTAACAATCTCATTAATACCATCCTCCCTATTTTGGTGACTGGTATTGCTTTACACCTCTTTGGAGATAGCGGCCTAGTACTTTCCATCGCTACCCTAGTAGTTGCCTTACTCATCATTATCTTTAGCGAAATCACCCCAAAAGTGATTGGTGCAGCCTTTCCAGAAAAAATTGCATCTCGAGTTGGCTGGTTCATTCTGCCGCTCACCTTTTTCCTTAAGCCCCTTTTATGGCTCATTAATAACTTTGTTTCAGGCTTAATGAGAGTATCTGGCTTGCAATCCTCTTCAGATAGCAGAACCATGAGCAAAGAGGAGTTGCGTAGCCTAGTTCTAGAATCGAACCGTTTCGTCTCGAATCATCATCGCAATATTCTGTTGAACTTATTCAACCTTGAAAATATTACGGTTGATGATGTCATGACCCCTCGATCCAAAATTGAGATCCTAGACCTCTCGCGACCCATTGATGAAGTAGTCCAGCAATTAGAGACTTGTTATCACAATAAGTTGCCGGTATGTGATGGTGACTCTGAGAGGATTGTCGGCATCTTGTCTGTCAAAAAGGCACTTTCCCTTTTGGGCGATACCGACTTACAACATGAAGACTTTAGATCATTACTCAGTGAGCCATATTTCATCCCAAGTGGTACCCCGGTTTTGCAGCAGATGCAATTCTTCCAAGACAACCAACAGCGCTTGAGTCTAGTCGTTAATGAATATGGTGAAGTTCTGGGTCTAGTCACGTTTGAAGATATCGTGGAAGAGCTGATTGGGGAGTTCACTACCTCCTTCTCCAACCTATCAACCGACCCACATTGGCTCGCAGATGGTACGTATCTCGCCAGTGGTAGCGCCTCGCTGCGAGATCTTAATCGCTTACTCAACCTCAATCTTCCATTGGATGGCCCCAGAACTCTCAATGGCCTGATACTCGAAAAACTTGAGGCTATTCCAGATCACGATGTCAGCCTTCGCATTGCCGATATCGTGATGGAAATTGTGCAGTTTGATGATCAGGGAGTGAAGACCGTCAAGCTTTATCGCCCCATCTTAAGTCCTGCGCAAGATTGAGTGGTCATCATGAAGACTCACTCATTATTCGCACCTGGCATGAAATCGCAGTTCATGCGCTTGCATCCAGAGCGAGTGATATCCATATTGAAGCCGGACTTCGTGGGACGCTAGTTCGGATTCGGGTAGATGGCTTGCTACAAGTACAGTCACATTTTCCGCTGGACCTGCATGAACGCTTAATCACCCGCATCAAAATCTTGGCGAGGCTTGATATCGCTGAAAAACGTCTGCCGCAAGATGGTCGATTACTCGTTGGAAACGACTTTTCTAAACCCGACGTAGATTGTAGGGTTTCTATACTCCCCACCCTGTACGGTGAAAAAGCCGTTGTGAGAATCTTGCCAAACCGCATCGATGAATTATCGATCGATCAAATTGGTTTATTACCAGAGCAGTTGACAGTCATTCGAAGCGCCCTTAGTCAGACGAATGGGCTGATCTTAGTTACCGGCCCAACGGGAAGCGGCAAAACACGTACTCTATACAGCTGCCTGCATGAGCTGAACCAGAGTCACAGAAACCTGTGTTCCATTGAAGATCCTATTGAAATTCGGCTTCCTGGTGTGAATCAAGTGGCATATCACCCCCGTGCAGGCTTAGACTTTGCAACTATTATTCGCGCCCTACTCAGACAAGATCCGGATGTCATCATGATTGGCGAAATTCGGGATAGCGCAAGCGCGCAGCTTGCTATTCAAGCGGCACAAACAGGTCATCTGGTCTTAAGCACACTACACACAAAAGATGCCAGAGGGGCTCTAAATAGGTTAAATAGTTTAGGGATTGATGATGAGTCTATCCAATCCTGTTTACGTAGCGTCAGCTCACAGCGCTTGGTTCGTAAGCGCTGCCAAGCATGTGAAGGCAGCTCCCCTACTGAAAATATCAACTGTAGTGCCTGTAAAGGAAGTAAGCGCTATGGTCGAATTGGAATACATGAAGTACTGAGTAGTAATCATCTTTTTAATCCTTCAATCAAGCATGCCACTATGGCTGATGCGGGTCTCCACTACCTCAAAACAGGCTTGATATTGCATTCTGACTTAGAAGCTGAGATTGGCACATGGCAATAAACAAATCGGATCAACTGGCATTCGCCCAACAGCTCTTATCGCTCTTAGGTGCGGGGCTTCCGCTACTCAATGCCATGGAATTGATCCACACCACTGCCCCTAAACATTGGCAAAACGGTATTGGCAATCTTTGCACCCAATTAAAAAGGGGCGAAAGCCTTTCTCAAAGCTTGCTGTCTCAGAAAAATCAGTTTTCTATAGAATTTATCAATCTGATTCGAGTCAGCGAACGTACCGGAAATATTGAATTGGCATTGCAAACCATTTGCCAGCAGTTAGAGTCGCAAATTGAATTACGTCACAAGATTCAACAATCGCTGAGCTATCCTCTGATTACACTCGCCAGCTCTTTCTTACTGATCTTAGTCATGATGATTTGGGTAGTGCCCGTTTTTAAGGATGTATTTACCCACTTTCAAGCAGAATTGCCTGCACCCACCAAAGTCTTGATTCAAATCTCTACTCTGGTCCAACATTACTTTCTAGAAATCACCGTGCTGCTAGTCTTTACTGGCACGGTGTTTGCTATCTCATGGCTGAGATCTTCTCGTCTACAAAAAAAGTGTGATGCACTTTGTTTTTCTATTCCGATACTGGGTAGATTATTTCGCCTAGCTACCCTTACTTACTGGTGCAGGACACTTGGGCATTTATTGGAATCTGGCTTACCACTGCCTGATGCCTTAAGGGTGACTGCACAATCCTCGAATCATTGGCTGAGCCATGACTTGAGTGCAGAAGTCTTTAAACACCTCACTAGGGGATGGCCACTCGGGGATGCGTTGATACGTGCAGATCCCAAGCATCAGCTATTTGATCTTGAAACTTTGCAATTACTCCGTATCGCTTCAGAAAGCGGTTCACTCCCACAAATGTTGTGTAAACGTGCAAATACTCTGGGCACTCAATTAAGCAACAAACTCAATACCTTAAGTCAAAGCTTGGAGCCCTTGCTGATCATCTTCGTGGGGATTGTGATTGGTAGTCTTGTCATAATCTTGTATCTTCCAATCTTTAATTTAGGGCAGATTGTTTAATGAGTGATCCTGCAGTAGTCGACCTAATTCGTACCCTACTGATTTTGGTATTGGTGTATTTAGCCTATATCGATTTTCAGACCTTTCAACTGCCTGACCTCATCACACTTCCTTTGATCGCCTCTGGCATTTTCTTTAATGCGCTTTCTGGCCTCCGATTTGGCAATCTTCAGCAATCTATTTTGGGCGCAATACTGGGCTATATCTGTCTATGGGGATTAAATCGCCTCTACCGATTTCTTAAAAAACAAGAGGGTATTGGCATGGGGGATGCCAAACTATTAGCTGGTCTGGGTGCCTGGCTTGGATGGAGCTCACTTCCCGCCCTCTTATTTACCGCCTCGATCGCTGGCCTCCTAGGCGGTCTAACATGGTTAAAACTGAATAAACAAACTATTGGCTCGGCATTTCCATTTGGACCATTTCTCATCTTTGCTGGCATCATTGAGTTGTTATGGCCACAGCTACTCCAAAACATCCTGATAATCAGTCCGACTTAGCGGCATTGAAGGGGCGTATTCCCCTCATTGGCCTGACCGGTGGCATTGGGTCTGGAAAAACTGCAGTTAGTAAGTTATTGGCTCAATTGGGTGCGGGTATTGTCGATACCGATCTGATCGCCCATCACATTACTGGCCCAGGGGGTTCAGCTATTCCACTTATTCGGGAACAATTCGGCTCGGAATACATTGGAGACGATGGAGCGCTTGATAGAGCCAAGATGCGGGCCCTAGTTTTCGAAAATCCTGAATCCCGCAAATTGCTGGAAGCTGTTACCCACCCCCTTATTCGACAAGAAACCATCAAGCAAGCTTTACAGTCGGCCCAGGATGGCGCGCTATATCTTGTATTCGTGGTGCCACTGCTGATAGAGTCCGGCGCCTGGAAGGGCTTAATTGATCACTTGGTGGTGATGGATTGCCCAAAAGAGACGCAAATTGAGAGAGTTATGCAGCGCAGCAACTTATCCCGTCTAGAAATTGAGAGAATTCTGGCAGCTCAAGCCAGTCGAGAAGAGCGCCTCAGCCAGGCCGATACGGTGATCAAAAACCAAGGGCGTCTTGAGGACTTGGAGCTAGAGGTGCAAAGTCTGCACCAAAAAATTCAACAGATTCAGAAAGATCTGCTCAGTTCGTCATAGAATATGGGCTTGTGATTGTCTACGAATACCCCTTCAACGAATTAGTTCGAAGCATGCTTCGGCTGGAGTATTTGTTCGTCCGTTTTAATCACTTTACTCGCTCGGATGATCCAGAGTTACACCACAATGCGATCTCTATTTTGTTTGATCTTGGCGACATTGGTGCTCGTGGCGATATTAAATCTTTATTACTCAAAGAATTCGAGCGACAAAAATATGCGCTCAATGGACTCAAGTCATCGCAAAAGGTAGACCAAGAGGCGCTTGCGCAAACTCTTTCTGAGATTGACTCAGTTGCTAGCAGCATTAATCAATCAACTGGCAGACCGAATTCAGTCATTACTGATAGTGAATGGCTCAATGCAATTCGTACTCGCTTAAATATTCCTGGCGGAACAAGTCCAATTGATTTACCAAGCTACCATGCTTGGAAAAATAGTCCATCAACTGAGCGCCGCAAACTTTTAGAAAATTATGTTCATCCTCTCTTGCCTTGGCAAGATGCATGTCAATTATTTTTACGTCTATTGCGCCAATCCGGTGAGGCCAAGGATGTACTCGCTCACAATGGAGCGTTTCAACAGGCCCCCTCTGGCAAGGTATACCAGCTCATGCGCATCATGGTGGAAGACGATAGTCTCTACTCAGAAATTAGTGCTAATAAATACCTGCTCTCCGTACGCTTTTTAAAGGCGGAGCAAGACAAGAAAGCGCAGCCTATTAATGCGGATGTACCCTTCAAACTGACGCTTTGTCAGTTCTGAGCTAGAAAGCGTCTTAAGCACTCCAGCATTGGCCAAGCGGCTGGCAATAAAGGTTCTACAGAAGGGCTTTCTGCGGCAATGGATTGCCAAGATAAAGCTTGTCCTTCGCAACCCGTTGGGGTACCCGACCATTTACGAATGATGCTCACATATAAACGTACATAAGCATGTGGATAGTCATGCTCTAAGACGGTTAATTCTTCGCTAGAGAAAATATCGATGCCTAGCTCTTCTTGCAACTCGCGCTGCAAAGCCTGAAAAACCGTTTCACCTTTTTCGACTTTACCGCCAGGCACTTCCCAGTAACCAGCATACGGTTTACCCTCGGGTCGTTGACCCAAGAGATAGCGATTTTCTGAATCTAGCAATATTCCGGCGGCTACAACCGTAATGGGGCGCTGTATTTCACTCATGGAAATACATTCCCTTAGGCATGCAATCCTGCCCAGTGTTTTGCAAATTGCCAAGCAACACGGCCAGAACGGGAACCACGCTCTAGCGCCCAAACCAATGCCTCTGGACGAGCAACTTCAATTTGTGGAGCAGTTAAACCAAAGTGGGTAAGCCAATGAGCAACAATCGCCAAATACTCGTCTTGTTTGGGCGGATAAAACGAGAGCCACAGACCAAAGCGCTCTGATAAGGAAATCTTTTCTTCAACTACTTCACCTGGATGAATCTCGCCATCATCACTATGAACGTAGCCCTCATTGTCTTTCATATATTCAGGCAATAAATGGCGTCGATTTGAAGTGGCATAAATCAAAATATTGTCTACCTGAGCTGAAACTGAACCATCTAGAGCAGATTTCATGGCCTTATAGCCAGACTCGCCATCTTCAAAAGACAGATCATCACAAAAAATAATGAAGCGCTCAGGACGCTCAGCCAAGGTGTCCGTAATATCTGCTAGATCAGCCAAATGCTCTTTTTCGACCTCGACTAGTCGCAATCCCTGACTAGCAAACTCATGAAGGCTGGCCTTAATGAGGGATGACTTCCCCGTGCCTCTTGCACCAGTAAGCAAAATGTTGTTGGCTGGCTTTTTTTGAATGAAGTTTTTAGTGTTATCGCGAATCGCATCGCGCTGGCGATCGATATTTTTTAAGTCCTCAAAGGTAATATCGGAGACATGCCTCACCGGCTGCAAGAAACCAATGCTGCCAAAGATGCTATCGCGGCGGCGCCACCTAAATGCCGTAGAAGATTTCCACTGCTCCTCACTCAGAGGTTTAGGTAAAAATGTTTCAAGATGACTTAACAGTCGGTCTAATTTTTCATTCATCGGTTTGTAGATCTCTATGAGCGATAGTCTGCATTAATTGAAACGTAATCATGCGATAAGTCACATGTCCATATTGTTTGCGTAGCAGTGCCGCGCCCTAAGTCAATCTTCACGGTGATTTCTGACGCCTGCATGACACGTTGACCATCAGCCTCTTGATAGCTCGGATTACGGCCACCATCTTTTGCCACCCAAACATCGCCTAACCACATCTGAACCCGATTGACATCCAAGTCTGTAATTCCGGCATAGCCAATTGCAGCCAAAATACGACCTAAGTTTGGATCGCTTGCAAAAAATGCTGTTTTTACTAGAGGAGAATGGGCTACTGCTTTTGCAACCAAGCGACACTCTTCTGGTGTCTTGCCACCCATAACCTCGATTGTGATGAACTTGGTAGCGCCCTCGCCATCACGCACAATCATTTGCGCCAATTTTCTAGCAAGCGCAATCAAGGCATCTCGCACTACTGCATAACTTGGATCATCCACTGATTTGATCTTCACTGCAGACTGGCCAGTTGCCATGATGATGAAAGAATCATTTGTTGAGGTATCACCATCAATCGTGATCGCATTGAAAGAAAGATCTGCAATTTCGCGGGTGAGATTAGTCAGCAAGCCGGGAGCAAAGCCAACATCTGTGGCAATAAACCCCAACATCGTTGCCATATTCGGATGAATCATCCCGGCACCCTTACAGATACCAGTAATCACCACTGGACCGGCCGGTGTAGATACGGTCATCGAAGTTGCTTTAGGCTGGGTATCTGTAGTCATGATGGCTTGCGCCGCATCAAACCAGTGATCTTCACCTAGATTAGCAACCGCCTTTGGTAGGGCGCTAATAATTTTTTCAATCGGCAAAGGCTCCAAAATCACGCCCGTTGAAAACGGCAAAATTTGCTCAGGTTTTAACTCGAGATCTTTTGCCAAGGCTTCGCAGGTTTCAAGGGCATGCTTCATGCCTGACTCACCAGTACCTGCATTGGCATTACCAGTATTCACAACTAAGGCCCGGATTTCACCATTGCGACCATCTTGCGCCAAATGCTCTCGACAAACCTGAACGGGGGCAGCACAAAAACGATTTAAGGTGAACACGCCGGCCACTTGAGATCCTGGCGCCAAAGTCATTACCAGCAAATCTTTACGATTGGCTTTCTTGATACCGGCTTCGGCAATACCCATCTCAAAACCTTTTACTGGCTTGAGATCAGTTTTTTGGGGGAGGGGAAGGTTAACTGTCATAGTTCGACAATTGTAGATGAGGGCATCGGTGGGTGCTATCCCATGAGCACCCTTAAAACATCGCTTAACTTAAAGCGCCGCAGCAATTCTTATATTTTTTACCGCTGCCACAAGTACAAGGATCATTACGGCCAATCTTAGGGCCAGCTCTCATAGGCGCAGGAATCACCTCAATCGAGGCGCCACGATCACCCGTAGAGCCTGCGACTTCTTTATCCGGATCGGCGTGTTGATATTGAACATCCGCCAGCTTTGCCAAATCTTCATTCATAGATTCTGCAGCCTGGTCGAGTTCGCTGGCACTTCGAATCTGCACAGTCATAATACTTTTGACAACATCATTCTTAATAATGCTCAGCAATTCACCGTACAACTCAAATGCCTCCCGGCGGTATTCTTGCTTTGGATCCTTTTGAGCATAGCCACGCAAATGGATGCCTTGGCGCAGATGATCTAAGGCGGCTAAGTGCTCTCGCCAATGACTATCAAGGCTATATAAGAGAACAGAGCGCTCAAACCCAGCAAATGACTCGCGCCCTGATAATTCAACCTTGGCATCATATGTCTCTTGTGCAGCCTGTAATACGCGTCCCACAATTTCTGAATCATCAACTGTCTCAGCACTCTCAACCCATTTAGAGAGATCAACCGTAAGACCCCACTCATTTGCCAAAACATTTTCTAGCCCATGTAGGTCCCACTGCTCTTCCATAGATTCAGCTGGGACATACACAGAGCAGACTGAGCGCAAGACATCTTCACGCAAATTGGCAATTAAATCGCCAATATCCTTACTTTCGAGAACTTCGTTTCTCAGGCGGTAAGTTTCTTTGCGTTGATCGTTCGCTACGTCGTCATACTCCAACAATTGTTTACGAATATCAAAGTTACGACCTTCAACCTTGCGCTGCGCAGACTCGATGGAACGCGTCACCATACCCGCTTCAATTGGCTCGCCATCAGGCATCTTCAAGCGCTCCATCACTGCGCGCAAGCGATCCCCAGCAAAAATACGTAGTAATGAATCATCTAAGGAAAGATAAAAGCGTGATGAACCAGGGTCACCTTGACGACCTGAACGACCTCTTAATTGATTATCAATTCGGCGACTCTCGTGGCGCTCAGTACCAATAATGTGCAAACCACCTGCAGTCAATACTTGATCGTGAATACTTTGCCACTCATCTTGAAGCTGTTTAATTTTGCTAGCTTTTTCTGCTTCTGAGCGCGCAGAGTCAGCCTCAATTAATGAGGACTGCTTGCCAACATTACCGCCAAGCACAATATCCGTTCCACGACCTGCCATATTGGTGGCGATGGTGATCATCTTTGGACGACCAGCTTGAGCAATGATTTCAGCCTCACGAGCATGCTGTTTAGCATTCAATACTTGATGCGGCAACTTACGTTTATCCAGTAGACCCGAAATTAACTCAGAATTCTCAATCGATGTCGTACCAACCAGAACGGGTTGGCCGCGCTCGTAGCAATCCTCAATATCTTTAATGACGGCATCGTAGCGCTCACGGGAAGATTTAAAAATTTGATCTTGACGATCTTTACGTTGACTAATTCGATTGGGTGGAATAACTACTGTTTCTAAGTTGTAGATTTCCTTAAATTCATACGCCTCAGTATCCGCGGTACCAGTCATACCGGCCAACTTGCCATACATCCTGAAATAATTCTGGAAGGTAATTGTCGCTAGAGTTTGATTCTCATTCTGAATCGGTACACCCTCTTTAGCTTCTACTGCCTGATGCAATCCATCAGACCAACGTCGTCCTTGCATCAAACGGCCAGTGAACTCATCAACAATGATGACTTCTTTATTTTGGACAACATAATGTTGATCGCGGTTGTACAAGCAATGTGCTCGTAGCGCAGCATATACGTGATGCATCAAGGTAATATTTTGGGGCGCGTATAAGGATGCGCCATCATTCAAAGCCCCCAGCTGCACCAAAATTTCCTCAGCCTTATCATGCCCCTGCTCAGTCAAGTAGACCTGTTGAGATTTCTCATCTACCCAGTAATCGCCAGGCTTCTCAACACCAGTACCATCTGCCTTTTCTTCGCCGATTTGGCGCTCTAAATAAGAGGGCAATGCATTGATTTTAATATAGAGATCAGTGTGATCGTCGGCTTGTCCAGAAATAATCAGTGGTGTGCGTGCTTCATCAATCAGGATCGAATCAACCTCATCGACAATCGCGTACGCTAAACCACGTTGTACCCGTTGATCCAAATCTTGGACCATGTTATCGCGCAAGTAGTCAAAGCCGAATTCATTATTAGTACCGTAGGTAATATCAGCGGCATAGGCTTCTTGTTTTGTCTTGTGATCCATCTGCGATAGATTCACACCAACCTTCATACCCAAGAAGTTATAAAGTGTTGACATCCACTCAGCATCGCGTTGTGCCAAGTAATCATTGACTGTAACAACGTGAACACCCTTGCCAGTTAAGGCGTTCAAATATACGGGGAGTGTTGCTGTTAAGGTTTTTCCCTCGCCAGTCCCCATCTCTGCAATCTTGCCTTGATGTAAAGCAAGGCCACCCATAATCTGCGCATCAAAATGACGCATCTTCATGACGCGAACGCTAGCCTCACGAACTACCGCAAATGCTTCTGCAGCGATATCATCTAAAGACTCGCCTGCAGCCAAGCGTGATTTAAATTCAGCAGTTTTGGCAGCAAGTGCAGCATCATCCAAAGATTGCAGACTTGGTTCAAAAGCACCAACTTTGGCAACGACTTTGCGATACTGTTTTAAGAGGCGGTCGTTACGACTGCCGACCAGGGTTTTAAGAAGACCGATTACCATGGGATATTGTAGAAAATTAAGTCCTTGAGTTTATCACCCGCAACCCCATTTTTTATGAACCCTGCTCGCAAACCATCCCGCAATCGCACAGCCCATGACTGGCTGGATTACCTGCGGGAATCAGATGGTCTTGGTGGGATCCTGGCTAAAACGGAAGACTTGGCCAAACTCAAAGCCAGGCTCTTTATCGCTCTAGAAACCCTAGATCTTGGACACTTGAGCTCCAAAATTGAGGCTGGATGGCGGTCTGGTGGCCAAGATGAGCTTTTCTTGCTGGTCAGCAGTGCCAGCATAGGAACACGTTTACAACAGATTTTACCTAGTCTAATCAATGAGTTAGCTATGAATGGGCTGCACTGCAAAGTGATTAAGGTCAAAGTGAAGCCGTCCGCCCCAGCCTGGGAAGTCAAGCCTCGAGAAAACACCAAAAATATCGCTCCAAAAGGGCTAAACCCGGTAGCCAAGAAATCATGGCAAGACTTATTAGAAAAACTTGAGCCAGATTCTGATCTGCACAAGGCAGTTGAGCGCCTTCTACAAAATAAATCCCACTAAATCCACTCTAGAAATAGAGGGGTTGGCTTTCCTGAGAATAAGCCCCTGGAGCCTTACCCTCTGCAAAAGACTGAATCTCATAGGAAGCTGGGTCTTCCAATAGCTTGCGCAACAATGCATTGTTTAAGGCGTGGCCAGATTTTTCAGCCACATACGCACCGACAATTGGGTGACCGACTAAATATAAATCGCCAATTGCATCCAAAATTTTGTGACGCACAAACTCATCTTCATAACGAAGTTCTTCATTATTGAGAATGCGGTGCTCATCCAACACAATCGCATTATCTAAGCTACCGCCGCGAGCCAACCCCATTTCTCGCAAAGCTTCTACTTCGTGAGCAAATCCAAATGTGCGTGCACGACCAATTTCACTGCGGTAAGCATGCTCTGCAAAGTCGACTACAAATCGTTGACCGGTTTTATCAACCGCTGGATGCTTAAAGTCGATAGTGAAATCCAACTTAAATCCAAAGAAAGGTTCAAGCCGCGCGAGCTTATCACCGTCCCGAACTTCAACTGGCTTTTTAATCACCACAAACTGACGTGGCGCTTCTTGTTCAGCAATGCCGGCAGACTCAATCAAAAACAGAAATGAGGCGGCACTACCATCCATGATGGGAACTTCTTCGCCATCAAGCTCAATCAATAAATTATCAAGCCCTAATCCAGCGCAAGCTGAGAGTAAATGTTCAACTGTTGAAACGCGTACGCCATCCTTTTGAATCACAGATGCTAAACGTGTATCGCAAACAGCCAAAGCTGTAGCAGGAACCACCGACTGCTCTGCTGTATCGACGCGTACAAACTGCACCCCTGAATTAATAGGCGCAGGTTTAATTGAGATCGTTACCTTGCAACCAGAATGCAAACCAATGCCCACCGTTTTGACTGGGCTAGCAATGGTTCTTTGTTTCATCATGGTGCTGTCTCTAAATTCAGGGGGATATAAATTACAGCTTCTTCAAAATAGAAGCGGCATCACTGACCTCAAACTTGCCTGGCGCTTCACGATCTAAGCTTTTCACTACGCCATCTTCAACAATCATGGCGTAACGATCTGAGCGAACACCTAAACCGCGAGCAGTTAAGTCCAGCTCAATGCCCATCTTTTTAGTGAATTCACCACTGCCATCTGCCAGCATGCGAATCTTTTTACCAACCTTCTGATCACGCCCCCAAGCACCCATCACAAAAGCATCATTCACTGAAATACACCAAATCTCATCAACACCTTTTGCTTTTATCGCATCATAGTGTTCGACATATCCAGGAACATGTTTTGCAGAGCAAGTAGGAGTAAATGCACCAGGCAAAGCAAAAACCACAATTTTTTTACCAGCAGCCAGTTTCTCAACTTCAAAGGCATTTGGACCTAAGGAGCAACCTTCACTCTCTTCATCAAAAAATTCATAAAGAGTGGCGTTTGGTAATTTTTGTCCTACAGAAATCATGACATCTCCAATAAGTAATTGTTAGTAAGCATGCCAACGCAAGCGCGGGATTCGTCGTCCGGAGGGGCGCCGCGCTGGCATTTTGCAATTACCTATTGTATTAAGCTTTACTTAGTCCGCTTGTTTACGTAAAAAAGCGGGGATCTCATAGTAATCAGCCCCTTTATCCAGCATGGTTTTTGCCTGAGGCGAGCTATCAGCACCTAGAGTCGGCGCAGAAGTCGCCTCACGAGAGTTGCGAAAGACCCGCGGCAAATCATATTTGCTGTAATCAACACCAGTACTTGCAGGTTGATCTGCCATTGCTGGTACGCTCCCTGAGCCCGTGAGGGCCATGCCAGCGCTAGTGCTTAATGCAGAATCTAGACCCGCCTTACTCATAGCCGCAGATGGGCTAGCAGGAGCAAAGGTATTGAGATCTGCCATAGTTGGCATGGCATCACTAGTACCAGTAGCTTGTCTCCATACTACTTCTGGTTGATTGAGTTTGCGTGCTTGTGGATTATTCAAACCCGTAGCCACTACAGTCACGCGCAATGCATCGCCCAAGCTCTCGTCATACACGGTACCAAAGATTACAGTCGCATCATCTGCAGCGTAGCCACGAATAGCAGCCATCACTTCGCGAGTTTCAGACAACTTCAATGAACGGCTAGCAGTGATATTAACCAATACGCCACGGGCACCAGACAAATCAACGCCTTCGAGCAATGGTGAAGCAACTGCAGCTTCGGCAGCTAAACGTGCTCGGTCCATGCCAGAAACTGTTGCCGTTCCCATCATTGCCTTGCCTTGCTCACCCATCACCGTCTTCACGTCTTCAAAGTCAACGTTGATCAAGCCTTGAACATTGATAATTTCTGCAATGCCAGAAACTGCGTTGTGCAATACATCATCAGCACAAGCAAAGGCTTTATCAAACTCAGCATCTTCGCCCATGACTTCAAAGAGTTTTTCATTGAGAACTACGATCAATGAATCCACATAAGACTCGAGCTCTGCAGCACCATTCTCAGCAACCTTCAAGCGCTTTACACCCTCGAAGTCAAAGGGTTTGCTAATCACGCCAACGGTCAAAATGCCCATCTCTTTAGCCACTTGAGCAACGATTGGGGCTGCGCCAGTACCTGTACCACCACCCATGCCTGCAGTGATGAATACCATATGTGCACCTTGCAATGTATCTGCAATACGTGCGCGCGCTTCTTCAGCGGAAGCTGCACCAATTTCTGGTTTAGCACCAGCCCCTAATCCGCTAGAGCCCAGTTGCAAATTCACAGATGCCTCAGAGCGCTGTAAAGCGCCAGCATCGGTGTTCATGCAAATGAACTCTACGCCGTTAACACCGCGACGGATCATGTGCTGGACAGCATTACCACCAGCGCCACCGACTCCAACCACTTTAATAATGGTCTTGCCAGCTATTTCTTGATCTAACATTTCAAATTCCATATACCCTCCTAGGTAAATAACTTACTACATTGACGACGACGAAAAAACTTAAAAATTTCCTGCAAACCATTCCTTCATGCGCGCCATTACTCCTTGTAACGCGCCTGATTGAGAAACACGACGGCCACGCAGTAACTGCGCCTGACCTTCCATCAATAAACCAATGCTGGTGGCATATCGAGGGCTACGTAATACTTCATGTAAGTGGCCCCGGTACTCAGGAGTACCAATGCGCGCAGGCCTTAAGAACACCTGCTCCGCGAGCTCTACCATTCCAGGCATTAATGCAGTACCACCAGTGA
The DNA here is from genome assembly GCF_018881885.1 of Polynucleobacter sp. MWH-Creno-3A4. Lineage (NCBI taxonomy): Bacteria > Pseudomonadati > Pseudomonadota > Betaproteobacteria > Burkholderiales > Burkholderiaceae > Polynucleobacter > Polynucleobacter sp. MWH-Creno-3A4. Next base: position 874,252 of record NZ_JACXSA010000001.1, on the reverse strand, counting down.
GCACAATTCCGGAAGACACCATGTCTTCGTACCCTGAGTCACGCACCACACCTCTCACCAAGGTAAATAACTCTTCGACACGGGGCTCAATCACTGCAGCTAGTGCTTGCTTAGACATTGGACGTGGTTCACGATCACCTACACCCGGCACATCAATCATGGCGGCGGGATCCGCCATTTCTTGGCGAGCAATGCCATGTGCAATCTTTAAATCTTCAGCGTCAATCGTTGGCGTACGCAATGCCATGGCAATGTCATTGGTGATCTGATCACCGGCTATTGGAATCACTGCAGTATGTCGAATGGATCCCTGGCAATAAATTGCGATGTCAGTAGTGCCACCGCCAATATCCACCAAAACAACACCCAATTCTTTTTCATCATCCGTGAGAACAGCTAAGCTGGATGCCAAAGGCTGCAGAATCAAATCATTCACTTCAAGGCCACAGCGGCGCACACATTTCACAATGTTTTGTGCAGCACTGACCGCACCAGTAACGATATGTACCTTCACCTCAAGACGCAGGCCGCTCATACCAATGGGTTCACGTACATCTTCTTGGCCATCAATAATGAATTCTTGAACTAGGATGTGCAAAATTTGCTGATCCGTTGGAATATTGATTGCTTTCGCAGTCTCTAGCACGCGCTCTACATCACCAGCACCAACCTCTTTATCGCGAATTGCCACCATACCGCTGGAGTTAAAACTCACAATGTGATTACCTGCAATGCCAGTAAATACCTGGACAATTTGGCGATCGGCCATCACCTCAGCTTCCTCGAGGGCCTTCTGAATCGACTGCACAGTCGCTTCAATATTGACTACGACACCCTTCTTCAATCCTTTAGATGCAGTTTGACCAACCCCAACCACATTAAATTGGCCATCGGGCGCTAACTCTGCAACCAAGGCCACTACCTTGGAGGTTCCAATGTCTAAACCGACCAATAGGTCACGATTATCTTTACTCATTACCATTCCTCATTGCTTGAGCCCTATTTTTTTGCCATCTACGTCATTCTTTTTGATATTTGCAGATGCCAAATGCACTGCAAAACCATTTGCATAACGCAAGTCAACTGCATCGATTCGATTCGCCCATTTCTCTTGAACCTGTGGCCAATATTTGAATAAGCGTGCAACGCGCTCTTCAGTTAAATTCTTATCAGAGCTCTCTTCATCGCGCCCAAACTCCACTTTCATGCCGTTCGACAGCTTCACATGCCATGCGTAACGCTCGGTCAAAGCTAGACTAGTTACTTCAGCGCCCCATGGTTTAAACCAGTTATTGGCCTTTTCATAAAGACTCATCACTTCTTTGCCTGCGTCTTCAGGACCCGCAAAATCCAACAGCTGTGTGTCACCACTGACCTCAGAAACACGGCCTGTAAATAACTCACCATAGGTATTCATTAAGGTATTGCTGCTCTCACCACCCCAAGTAGCAAAAGGCTTCTGCTCTTCGATATTTACTACTAAGCCGTTAGGCCAAACACGGCGAACGGTTGCATGTCGTACCCATGGCATGCTTTCAAAACCCCGCTTAACATCCTCTAAACGCACGCTAAAGAAGTTACCTTGGGCAGTTTCAAATACCTCACGCTTCACAAGCGCTTTATTAATATGCTTTAAGGTTTGTCCAGCAACTGGCTCAATCTGAACCGTCTTCAAAGCAAAAACTGGTCTTTGACTTAGCCAAACCAATATCCCAACTACTAACATCGCAGCAAAACAGCGCATTAAGAATTGACTCAATCGTTGCATCCGGTCTGGATGATTCCAAAGAGGAGAGGCAAGGGTCGCTAAGATTTCACCACTGCGATTTAAGAAAGAGCTCATGCTTTGGCGCCTTCCTTTTGCTGCAGTGTTTGCATTAATAACCATAAGACTAAATCTGCATAGCCAACTCCGGCTGCCTTAGCTGCCATCGGAACTAGTGAGTGAGAGGTCATTCCAGGAGAGGTATTCATCTCCAACAAATATGGTTTTCCGGTTTTTTGATCCAGCATGACATCAGCACGACCCCAAGTACGGCATCCCAAGGCTTTGTATGCAGCCAGAGCTAGTGCTTGAACTTGCGCATTAACTTCTGGAGCAAGCCCGGTTGGGCAAAGGTATTGGGTTTCATCCGAAAAATACTTATTATGAAAATCGTAATTGGCTTGTGGCGGAATAATTTTGATCACCGGCAATGCTTCAGCCGTCTCACCTTGACCGACCAATGGGCAAGTTAACTCATCGCCCACAATGCACGTTTCAGCGATGACTTTTTTATCGAGGCCTGCAGCAAGTTGATATGCAGCTGGTAATTCTTCTGCCGACTTGACTTTGGTAAGGCCGAGAGAGGAACCCTCATGGGCTGGCTTCACAATGAGTGGTAAGCCCAATTTTTTAACAACCGCACTCCAATCACTGGCTGCAGTAAGCTCCTCAAACTCTGGAGTAGATAAACCGTTGCTCAGCCAAATTTGTTTGGTAGCAATTTTGTCAATGGATAAAGCAGAAGCCAATACACCACTGCCGGTGTAAGGAAGGCTTAATAGGTCCAATAAACCCTGGATCGTGCCATCTTCACCATAGCGACCATGAAGAGAAATAAATACTCGATCAAAATTTTCTTTAGCCAACTCTGTAGGGCAACGTAAACCTGGATCAAAAGCATGTGCATCAACGCCTTTGGAGAGCAGGGCCTCTAAGACGCCATTACCTGACATTAAAGAGATCTCACGTTCACCGGAGCGACCGCCTAATAAAACCCCAACTCGGCCAAACTCCGCCACATCCAAGCGAGATAGATCTGACTTCACGCGATCACCCCACATACCGAGACCCATTTCAGACTTAGACACTTTTTGCCTCCACTAAAGAGTGTGGCAAAGCAGAGATAGAACCTGCACCCATCGTAATTAAGACATCGCCATCCTTCAGGACTTGGCTAAGTTTTTCTGGCATCTCGGCAATACTTGCCGCATAAATAGTTGCAGCAGAATTTAAGGGGTGTTTAGCGTTTTTATCTTCTGCAAGAGCAGCCTTCATCAAACTCTTACCATCTGCCCCAGGAATTTTTGCTTCGCCAGCAGGATATACCTCAGTTAATACCAAAGCATCAAAATTTCTCAAGACTTGGACAAACTCACCGAAGCAATCCCGCGTTCTTGTAAAGCGATGTGGCTGAAATGCTAAGACCAAGCGACGCTCAGGAAAAGCACCACGTGCAGCTGCTAAAGTTGCCGCCATCTCAACTGGGTGATGACCATAGTCATCAATTAAGGTAAAGCTGCCGCCAGAAGTAAGTGCAATATCGCCATAACGCTGGAAACGTCGGCCAACACCACTAAATTCAGAGAGCGCCTTTGTGATTGCTTCATCACTAACACCAAGCTCAGTAGCAATTCCAATAGCAGCCAGGGCATTACGGACATTATGCAAGCCCGGCAAATTCAGTATTACCTCGAGAGGGCCTGGCTTATTGCCATGCCTACGAACAGTGCGACGCTCTACGGTAAAGTGCATGCATGTTCCATCAGCACGCACATTGCTCGCCCGAATGTCTGCATCCTCTGAAAGACCATACCGCAAGACTGGCTGAGATACAAATGGAATAATATCTCGCACATTAGCATCATCAATACACAAAACTGCTACACCATAGAAAGGCATGCGCTGGATAAATTGCACAAAGGCCTGCTTCAACCTAGCCATATCGTGCTGGTAAGTATCCATATGATCAGCATCGATATTAGTCACCACTTCCATTGCTGGAAAAAGCTGTAAGAAAGAGGCGTCTGATTCATCAGCCTCAACCACAATGAAATCACCGCGCCCTAAGCGCGCATTAGCACCTGCAGAATTGAGCTTACCGCCAATCACAAATGTTGGATCTAAACCGCCCTCTGCTAATACAGATGCGACCAAACTCGTTGTTGTAGTTTTACCGTGTGTGCCAGCAATCGCAATGCCTTGCTTTAAGCGCATCAACTCGCCTAACATGACTGCGCGCTGAATCACTGGAATCTTCGCCGCACGCGCTGCCAACACTTCTGGATTATTACCAGCAACAGCTGTTGAAATCACAACAGCCTCAGCGGTACCAATATTTTTAGGATCGTGCCCAATGTGAATAACAGCACCCAATTCTTTAAGGCGCTTGGTTACCGCGCCCTCAGCCAAATCCGATCCAGATACTTGATAACCGAGGTTCAAGAGTACTTCTGCAATGCCACTCATACCGGCACCACCAATACCAATGAAATGGATTTGCTGAACAATATGTTTCATACGCCCACCCCCGCACAATCTGCACAAACCTCAGCCACTCGTTGAGTTGCGTTTGGCTTAGCTAAAGCGTGTGCCCGCAAAGCCATTTCTTTTAAATCTTCACGGTTCAAGTTTTGCAGCATGAGTGCTAAATCTTGCGGATTCAGATTTTTCTGGGGCAACAATATTGCAGCGTTTGCATCAGCCAAAAACTTTGCATTTGCTGTTTGATGATCGTCAATTGCAAATGGAAATGGAATAAAACATGCAGCAACCCCACATGCGGCAACCTCGGCTACCGTCATGGCGCCAGCACGACAAATCACCAGATCTGCCTGTGCGTAAGCGGTTGGCATATCTTCAATAAATGGACGTATATCCGCTGTCACACCCATATCTGCGTAGTGCTTTTGCAAATCCGCGAGGTGATTGTCGCCAGCTTGGTGAATAACCAGGGGACGTGCATCTTTTGAGATTAGCGCCAAGGCTGCAGGGATCGTTTCATTCAGTGCTGCTGCCCCTAAACTGCCTCCAACCACCAAAATAGATAGAGGGCCATGACGTTGATCGTAACGGACAGCTGTTGGAGCGACATGCTCAAATTCTTCGCGAATCGGATTGCCGACCCACTCTGCACCATTCATCGTATTTGGGAATCCCGTTAAGGTCCGCATTGCTATTTTGGTAAGCGCACGATTAGCGCTACCAGCAACAGAATTTGACTCATGCAGCACGAGAGGGCGCTTTAATAACTTACTTACTAAACCGCCTGGAAAGGTAATGTAACCACCCATACCTAATACAACCGAGGGTTTAATGCGACGCATAATTTTCCAACTCTGGAAGCAAGCGCGAATTAAGTTGATTGGTAGCATTAACTTAGGCTTTAGTCCTTTGCCGCGCAATCCTCCAAACTCAATGGCTTCAAATGGAAAATCGCAAGACTTCACTAGGCGGTATTCCATACCGCTTTGATTTCCTAGCCACGACACGTTCCAACCGCAGACCCGTAAATATTCGGCGACAGCCAGGCCTGGGAATATATGCCCACCAGTACCGCCAGCCATCACCAAAATTGAGGGTCTTGTCACAGCTTCCCTCCACGCATCAAAACGCGATTTTCATAATCAATGCGCAACAGCATTGCAATTGCTACTGCATTCATCAAAATACCTGAGCCACCGTAACTGACTAAGGGCAAAGTCAAACCTTTAGTTGGAAGTAGGCCCAAGTTCACACCCATATTGATAAAGGCCTGCCAACCGATCCAAATCGCTACACCCTTTGCAGCCAGTCCAGCAAAGCTACGATCCAACTGTAAAGCAGTTCGGCCAATTAAGAAGGCACGGCGAACCACCCAATAGAACAAGAAAATCATGACGAGCACGCCAACAAACCCAAGCTCTTCACCAATCACCGCCATAATGAAGTCGGTATGAGCCTCAGGTAAGTAATGCAATTTCTCAACACTGCCCCCAAGCCCCAAACCAAACCATTCCCCGCGACCAAATGCCATCAAGGAGTGAGTTAACTGATAGCCCTTATTGGCTGCGTTATCAACTTGCCAAGGATCCACAAATGCCATGATCCTTTTTTGCCTAAATGGTGATAGTGCGATGATGGTGACAGCACTGGCAATTCCAACCGCTACTAGGCCCCCAAATAATTTGGCATTGATACCGCCCAAAAATAGAATGCCAAAAGCGATGATGGCAATCACGATGAAAGCACCCATATCAGGCTCTTTCATCAAAAGGCCACCTACTAAAGCAACTGCAATACCCATAGGCAACATTCCCTTAGAGAAGGAATGTAAATATTCTTGACGACGCACTGTATAGCTAGCAGCAAAAATGACTGCTGCAAATTTCATTAACTCCGAAGGTTGGAAGTTCATTAATCCCAATGGAATCCAACGTCTAGCGCCGTTGACGCCCTTACCAATACCTGGAATAAGTACAGCGATTAGTAGTAACACTGTGATGCCAAAAATCACTGGTGAATATCGATCCCACACTTTGGTTGGAATCTTAAATACCCAGATGCCAACTCCAATTGCAATCACTAAAGAGATTACGTGACGAATGAGGAAAAAGTTGCTGCTGTAATTGGCATACTTAGGGCCGTCAGCCAATGTAATTGAGGCTGAATAGACCATGACTAAGCCAATTAAGGCCAGGGAGAGAACGGCCCAAACCAACAACTGGTCATACTCCATCATGCGTGAGCGAGTTTGCTCTACACCAGACACTGCATCTCTTAAGCCGGTGCGGAAGTTATCAATTCCACCTCTAGAAAAATTCCAGAAGCGATCTAGGCTCAAACGATTTTCTGGAAAGAATTTTTCTTTTAAATTCATGCCTGAACTCCTTCGAAACGCATTCCCAACTCTTCGACTTCTGCAGCAAAGACCTGTGCACGAGCAACATAATCTTTAAATTGATCCAAACTTGCACATGCAGGTGACAGTAAAACGAGATCACCAGACTGAGCTTGTTGTGCAGCAGCTTTTACAGCAGCCTCTAAGTTGCCACTTAATGTGCAAGGAATGTCGCCACCTAAAGATTCGCCAATGGTAGGGCCATCTTTTCCAATCAGGAAAACGCCTTTTACGAAACGTAAGGCTGGCTCACGCAATGGGCTGAAATCTTGCCCCTTACCATCACCACCAGCAATTAACCAAATTCGTTTACCAGACTCGTTACTACCCAAACCGTTTAAGGCCGCAACAGTGGCGCCGACATTTGTACCCTTACTATCATCCACATATTCAACGTCGTTCACAATCGCAATACTTTGAACACGATGTGGTTCGCCATGGTAGTCACGAAGACCATGCAACAACACACTCATTGGCAAATTAGCAGCTCTGGCTAAAGCAAGTGCAGCCAGGGCATTTAATGCGTTATGACGACCCCGAATACGTAATGCATCAGCAGGGATTAAACGCTTTAAGCGCAATGGCTCATCTTCTGCAATCTCAGCAGACTTCCGACGGCGCTTTGGTTTAGGCTCAAGATCTTCATCTATCTCAGCCCATACCAACCAATCAATACCGCCCGCGCGCAAGTCATGCTCAATACCAAAAGCACCTTGTTCATCTGGGCGATTAGATCCAAAAGTCACGATCGATTTTTCTGCCCTTTGCTCATCTGAAAGCAAATTCATCACTAGAGAATCATCGCGGTTCAAAATGCAAACGGTGTCGGCACCAAATATCTTGGCTTTTGCATCTGCATATGCGGACATATCACCATGCCAATCCAAGTGATCTTGCGATAGATTTAAAACAGTGGCAGCAGTAGGATTTAGAGTGTTGGTATAGACCAGCTGGAAGCTAGATAACTCGAGCACCCAAATATCTGGCATATCCTCAATCTGATCTGCTCCATTTAAACAATCCATCAACTTATCAAGAGCGGCAGGACTGATATTCCCAGCTACTGCAACCTTCTTACCAGCGCGCTCACAGAGTTGACCAGTTAATGCGGTAGTCGTCGTTTTGCCATTGGTACCTGTAACTGCTAAGACTGAACTGGAATAAGTTGACTCCATTAATTGCGCCATGCGATCCAAACCCGCCATAGCGCGAGCAAAAAATTCAATCTCGCTCCAAACATCGATTCTGGCTTTTCTAGCTTTGATCAAAAAGGATTGGCTTGGCTCTTGAATCGGTGATAAGCCAGGACTAATACCAATCACGTCAATATCCACCAGCAACTCATCAGTGAATGCTCCAAACTGAATATCTTTCAGACCTGCAATCTTTAATTCATCTAACCAAGCATTCTGACGCTCGGTCAAATTTGTTGGTTCGCGTGTATCTGCCAGCCGTACTGCAGCGCCATTGCGCAAACACCACTTCGCCATGGCAACACCTGATTCACCTAAACCTAAAATCAAAAAGCGATGAGGTGCCTGATAAGCTGAATCAGATATTAAGGCTGGGTTAGCGAAAGTATTTTCTATATTCAACATATTGACTTGTGGCTCACCGTAATTTCAAGCTAGATAAACCAATTAATACTAAGAGAATGGTGATAATCCAGAAGCGCACTACCACTTGAGTTTCTTTCCAACCACCCAATTCAAAATGATGGTGCAAGGGTGCCATACGGAAAATACGCCGTCCCTCGCCACAATATTTTTTAGTCAACTTAAACCAAACCACTTGCAGCATTACTGAAACGGTTTCTGCAACAAAGATTCCGCCCATTACAAAAAGTACGATCTCTTGACGAACAATGACTGCAATTGTTCCGAGTGCGCCGCCCAGGGCCAGCGCTCCAACATCACCCATAAATACTTGCGCAGGATGCGTGTTGTACCAGAGGAAAGCCAAACCAGCACCGCCCATCGCGCCACAAAAGATCAGCAACTCTCCAGCGCCTGGGATGTATGGAAATAGTAAATATTTAGCGTAAATGGCATTACCCATCACATAGGCAAATGCACCCAGTGCTGCACCGACCAAAATGACCGGCATGATGACTAGGCCGTCTAGTCCATCAGTGAGGTTAACGGCATTACTACTACCCACCATCACCAAGTAGCTCAAAATGATGAAGCCCATCATTCCCAATGGATAGCTCACTTCTTTCATGAAAGGGATTAGCAAATTAGTTTTTGCTGGAAGGTCTAGTGCAAAACCGCTTTGGAGCCATTCATAAAACAATTGCAATACTTTGAGGTTATTTGCCTCAGAAACTGAGAACGCCAAATAAATTGCTGCAAATAAACCAATCAAGGTCTGCCAAAAGAACTTTTCTCTTGAGGCCATACCATTGGGATCTTTGCGTACAACCTTACGATAATCATCAACCCAACCAATTGCTCCAAATCCAAAAGTAACAATCATCACAATCCAGATAAAACGATTGCTTAAATCAGCCCACAACATGCAAGAAACAAAAATACCAATCAGGATCAATACACCACCCATGGTTGGAGTACCGGATTTCACTAAATGCGTTTGTGGTCCATCGGTACGGACTGCCTGACCCATCTTTAAAGCGCTCAATTTACGAATGACCCACGGGCCAGCAGCCAAACCAATCAACAAAGCAGTAACGGTTGCCATCACTGCTCTAAAGGTGATGTAGTTAAAGACTCGCAAAAAGCCGTAGTCGTCTTGGAGCCATTGCGCCAAAATTAAGAGCATGTTTTAGCCTCCTCTAATAAGGCTTGCACTACACGCTCCATGCGCATAAAACGGGAACCTTTAACCAATATATGAATATGTGAATTGCTCGAATTTGACTTGGCTTGAAGGGCGCCCCTCAATTGCGCAATCAAGCTATCCACATCTGAGAAATGTTGGGCACTCTTCTCAAATTGACTGTTTTTCTTGGCCTCGTCAAAACCTTTAATAGCAAATTGACATTGCTCACCCAAGGCAAATAACTGAGCAATGCCCTGCTCAGCAGCATAGGCACCAACCTCACGATGAAACTCAGGTCCTTGATTGCCTACCTCACCCATATCACCCAAAATTAACCAAGCCATATCTCCGGACTGCTTTAAAGCATCAATCGCTGCTCTCACTGAATCTGGATTAGCGTTATAGCTATCATCAATTAGGGTGTAATGTGAATCAATTTTCTTAGTCTGCATGCGCCCGCTCACTGGAGCAAACGCTTCGAGGCCTTCTTTAATTTTTTCAAGGCTAACGCCGGCTGCTATTGCTACTGCGCTTGCAGCCAAAGCATTGCGGACATTGTGGCTACCGAGTGTATTTAATTGAACTTCTATCGAGCCTAGTTCAGTTTCCACTTGGACATGGCCGTTATTCAAGAGCATGCCCTTGACAGCGGCTTGAGTCTTTGTGTTGCCAGACTGTAAAACGAAATCAATGACTTTGCGACCCGCCGCAGCCGCTTGCCAAACTGGAGTGAACTCCGAATCTGCGGGAAAGACTGCAACGCCGTCTTTTGGCAAGGCCTTTATGGCATCAGAATGCTCTTGTGCTACTGCCGCCACCGTTGCCATGAACTCTTGATGTTCACGCTGCGCATTATTAATTAATGCAATATTGGCCTGAGCAATCGCTGCTAATTGGGCAGTCTCACCCGGATGGTTCATACCTAACTCAACCACAGCAAGGCGATCTGTTGATCTGAGTTTGAGTAAGGTTAAAGGTAGCCCAATCTCATTATTGAGGTTACCTTTGGTAACTAAAGTGTGCCCTTCTCCTACCGCAGCTTTAAAAATAGCGGCAATCATTTCTTTAACCGTAGTCTTACCATTGCTACCAGTAACGACTGCCAATGGGATCGGGTGAGCTTTTCGCCATTCTTTCGCCAATTCGCCTAAGCCAAAGCGGGTATCAGCAACACAAACTGCACAAAGATTTGTAGGACATTTTTCGGTATTGCTAATTAATGCACCAGCTGCGCCAGCCTGCGCAACATCGCTTAAAAAATCATGCGCATCAAAGCGCTCGCCAGATAAAGCCACAAATAACTCTGCGGATTCAATTTGGCGGCTATCGGTACCGACACGAGAGATATTTAATGCTTGCGCATCTTCCTCAGAAATATTGAGCAACTTGCTACCAGGCAACATTGCATGTACTTGAGCTAATGTGGTCATACTCGACATCACACCAATCCCCCAGCCGCTAGACGAATATGCTCTTGATCAGAAAAGTCAAATTTCTTACCGTGAATTTCTTGAGTAGTTTCATGACCCTTGCCAGCTACTAAAACGACATCTTTAGAAGAGGCATTGCGTACCGCAGCCATGATCGCAGCTGCCCGATCCTCAACCATTTGTACATTCTCGGCAGCAGCAGTAATACCAAAGCGAATCATTTCCATAATTACCTGAGGCTCTTCAGAGCGTGGGTTATCGCTGGTAATCACAATGTAATCTGCGGTTTGATAAGCTACAGCACCCATTTGTGGGCGTTTACCAAGATCACGATCGCCACCACAACCAAATACACACCAAATTTTTCCACCGCGCTGCTCAGCGATTGGTCTTAATGCTTTTAATGTCTTTTCGAGCGCATCTGGTGTGTGGGCATAATCCACGACTACCATTAAGCCCTCAGACTTTTGCTGTTTACCCAATTCAATCAGCTCCATACGGCCTGGAACAGGACGCAATTGGGAAATTCTTTTGCCAGCCTCTTCGCAAGTCAAGCCTTGACTGAGTAATACAGTCCAAACTGCCAGTACATTGCTTACATTAAATTCACCCAACAATGGAAGATGCAGTACGCTTTGGCCAAGGTTTTCACATACAAATACAACATCATAGCCAGCACCATTCAAGATAATGTCTTTTGCATATACTCGCTGCAAACGATCACCAAACTTTTCAAAGCCTTCAAGTGCTTTTTGACTTAAGGCATAAGCCCAAACTTTTGTCTCAGCTTTAGCCAAAAGTTTCATAGCCAATTCACGGCCAAATGAATCATCAAAATTGAGTACTGCATGCTCTAAATTGGATTGCTGAAATAGTTTGGCTTTAGCTTGCGCATAATCAGCCATACTGCCGTGGTAATCCAGATGATCTTGGGTCAAATTGGTAAACACAGCGCAATTGAATTGGGTTCCAGATACTCGACCTTGATCCAGTGCATGTGATGAAACTTCCATCGCCACCTGTTTGGCTCCAGCATCTAATAATTCTTTTAATTGAGTTTGTAACTTGGGAGCATCGGGTGTGGTGTAGCCAGTTTGAACTAACGCACCTGGGAAGCCGGTCCCCAAAGTCCCCAAGACTGCCGTTCGGTGATTAGCCCCATCCAGTGCTTGGGCTAGCCATTGGGTAATGCTCGTTTTCCCATTAGTACCTGTGACCCCAATCACTTTTAATTGCTGACTTGGATGCCCATACCACTGCGCACAAATTTCACCCGCTTTAGCTGCAAGATTTTCAACCGGAATACATTGGGGATGCTCTGCATACTGCTCAGCAAAATCCAGGGGATCAAATACAACTGCTGCTGCACCAGCATTTAATGCCGCTTCAATAAATTGACGGCTATCCCGTAATACAGACCCATGACCAACTGGGTAAGCAAAAAAGATATCGCCAGATTGAATCTGGCGACTATCTGCACTCACTGTTACAGAGCTCTTCGCTAGTTCATGCAAACGATCAATTAAGAGACTGGGCTCAATATTCACTACTGCCCTCATCTTTTCAAAGCCACATGCTGTGTCTGCACATTCGCAGTACGAATTTCTGCAGGACTCTTATCCTCCAGAACCATCTGTTTCACTTTGTTGTCTGGCAACACATTCAATGTACGCAGTGTTTCACCAACAATCGTTGAAAAAACCGGTGCAGCGACATCGCCACCATAGTGACTTCCACCAGTGGGTTCATCAATCATGACTGCAACCACGATACGTGGCGCACTAATCGGTGCTAGTCCAGCAAAATAAGCGCGGTACGAGTTTCCATATCCCTTACCTACTAACTTATGAGCAGTACCTGTTTTACCGCCAACACGATATCCCTCAGTCTGCGCTTTCACGGCTGTGCCGCCAGGCTCGGTTACGGCCTCCATCATGCCGCGCATTTCAATAGCAGTTTTTGCTGAAAGCACTCGAGTGCCTGGCTTAAATTCAGGGCTACGCTCAATCGTGAGGGGTACCAATTCGCCATCACGCGCAAACACTGTGTAAGCACGAGCCACCTGAAACAGCGATGCCGAAATACCATATCCAAATGCGATACGGGCCTGGTCAGTAGGCATCCACTTCTTAAATGGATGGACAGTTCCTGCAACTGCTCCAGGGAAACCAATTTTTGGAGCCTGCCCCAAACCTACAGCAGTATAAAAATCCCACATCTCTTCTGGTGAGAGATTATTCATTGCAATCTTTGCGGTACCAATATTGCTTGATTTTTGAATGATCTGAGCAACCGTGAGATTTCCATATGGATGTGTATCAGTAATCGGTTTTGGACCAACCAGATATTTCGCACCAATCACCATATTGGTATTGGGTGCAACGGCACCTTTTTCTAAGGCAATTGCAACAGTTAATGGTTTCATTGTTGAGCCAGGCTCAAACGTATCAGTCATCACACGATTACGGAGTTGCTCACCACTCAGATTTCTGCGATCGTTTGGGTTGTAGCTTGGGTAATTTGCTAAAGCCAAAATTTCGCCAGTCTGAGTATCCAAGACCACTGCGCCGCCCGCTTTAGCATGATGCTCAATCACAGCATCTTTTACCGCGTTATAGGCAAGATATTGAATCTTGCTATCAATCGACAGTTGTAAGTCTTTGCCGTTTTGCGGCAATTGCTCAATTGCTACATCTTCCACAACACGACCTAAACGATCAATGACTACCCGTCTTTGCCCAGGGTGTGCAGCAAGTTCTTTCTCCCTGGAAAGCTCCATTCCCTCCTGGCCACGATCTTCCACATTGGTAAAGCCCACCACATGTGCCATCGCCTCGCCTTCTGGATAGAAACGACGATATTCATTATTTAGACCAATGCCAGGTATTTCAAGCTGCTTAATTTGTTGAGCAATAGCTGGTTCAACCTGACGTTTTAGGAAAATCTGCTTGCGTTCTTCTTTGAGTTTCCTGCGCAATTCTGCTTCACTCATTTGCAATAAGCTCGCAAGCTTTTGAACTTTATCTGCTGCTAAATCATCGGGAACTGTATCGTTGTAAGCAATCACAGACTTTGCCTCAAGACTGGTAGCAATGACTTGACCATTGCGATCCAAAATCTTGCCGCGACTGGCAGGCAACTCTAACTCTCGTTGTGTGCCACGTACACCCTTGGCTTCATAAAACGCATTTCCCGGACCTTGAATCCAAAATGCACGCAGCAATAGCAACATGAATACAAAGAACAGGAGAAATAGCATCAAGCGCGACCGCCACATTGGCAGGCGCAGCACTAAATTTGGGGTAGTAGAAAAACCAACCGGCCTCATTTAGCCTCCTTTAAATACAGAGTACGCTCAGGAGAAATTGGGGACATATGCAATTGATTGCGTGCTACATCACGAATCCGTGCAGATTTAGATAGGTTGCGCTGTTCGTATTCCAAACGCAATCCTTCTTGCTTCAAAGCGCGCTCTTCAATTTGAGCCCGCTCTTGTGCGATGAATAGTTTTCGAGCTCGTTGCTGTGCCGCCACCAAAGAGAGTGCACAAATTAAAAGTAAAGCGAGCAAGGTTAGAGTTGCACGATTCATGCAAATGCTCCGATACGCTTTTCTGCTACTCGCATAATTGCGGAGCGTGCACGCGGATTTTCTAAAATCTCAATGTCGCTGGGCTTTACCCTAGCAATAATTTCTAAGGCACTTTGTGGCAAATCTCTATCGCGCACTGGAAGGCCACGTGGCACTTCCACTTTGGCGTTGGATTGCAAGAATTGTTTAACAATGCGATCTTCTAAGGAGTGAAAACTAATGACAGCTAGTCTCGCTCCTGGCTTTAATAAACGCAGAGCAGCCTTTAGGCCTAATTCCAAATCTTCCAATTCGCGATTAATAAAAATCCGTAAGGCTTGGAAAGTTCTGGTTGCAGGATCTTGACCAACTTCGCGTGTGCGAACCACGCTAGCTACTAGTGCAGCCAATTCAGTGGTTGTTTTTGGTGACAATCCCTCTTCTCGCTTAGCCACAATAGCTTTAGCAATCTGAAATGCAAAACGCTCTTCGCCGTAAGTCTTAATCACGTAAGTGATCTCCTCGAGCGATGCCTGCTCCAACCACTCTGCCACTGTCAAGCCCTGCTCTGTATTCATCCGCATATCGAGAGGTCCTGCGCGACGAAATGAAAACCCACGGTGCGCTTCGTCCACCTGCGGAGAACTGATTCCGAGATCTAACAAAATTCCATCGACCGATTCTGCTTGGGCATATTGATCCATCCGTGCGAAGCTGTCGTGCACGATCGTTAAACGTGGATCTTGGATTGTCTGTGCAACTGCGATCGCATCTAAATCCTTGTCGAAAGAAATCATGCGCGCGGTTGGAGGAAGCTGCTTGAGCAATGCCTGGGTATGACCACCCCGCCCAAATGTTCCATCGATCACTACAATATTTTCTGATGCGTTTTGATTCTGAATGAGCGGACCACTGATTAGCGCCGTCACCGCCTCGGCCAGTAACACTGGGCGATGAGTTATGTTCATAGCACCCTGTCATCAAAAATTAAATTGCTTGAGTGCTTCAGGCATACCTAGTGCAATTGCAGCCTGTTCTTTTGCAGCGTAAGTTGCTGCGTCCCACAATTCCAAATGACTACCCATACCAAGCAAGATCACTTCTTTTTCTAGTCCTGCAGCTGCACGCAACTCTGGACCTACTAATACGCGACCTGCACTATCAAGATCCATTTCAGCTGCATTACCGAGAAAAATTCTGCGCCACCAATGGGCATCCATCGGAAGTTGCGCAACCCTTGCTCTAAAGGTTTCCCACTCCGGCCTTGGAAAAAGCAAAAGGCAGCCATCAGGGTGTTTTGTCAGCGTGATTCGACCCTCGCCTTGAACCAACAAGGCGTCACGATGCTTGGCGGGAATAGACATCCTGCCTTTTGCATCCAAATTGAGAGCTGACGCACCTTGAAACACCATTTACCCCACTTTTTCACACTTCCTCCCACTTTAGAGGATCACGCTAGGGGGGTCAAGTGTTTTTGGGGATTTTTTTGGGAATTTCTCTAGTGTTTACAAACACTTAGCGTCATGTCCTGAGAAAATACTGATAATAAAATAGCTACTTGAAACAATGGCTTGGAAAATATACTTAAGAATAGGTCTTAGCTATAAGGCCAGATAATGCCTAAATATACTGTATTTAAAAACAGTATTCTAAAAAATGACTTTAAAAAAATAATCGTTAAATGTAATTGCTTTGATTTATTTTAAATTTTGTAAGCAGTTGTCGTCATGAGTTTTGACATCGCTTGCATAATTTTCTGAATTGGCTCTGGCAAGCTAACACCGCCTGCATGCAAAGCTGCTTGTCCATGTGCAATTTCATCCA
This sequence comes from Polynucleobacter sp. MWH-Creno-3A4, assembly GCF_018881885.1. Lineage (NCBI taxonomy): Bacteria > Pseudomonadati > Pseudomonadota > Betaproteobacteria > Burkholderiales > Burkholderiaceae > Polynucleobacter > Polynucleobacter sp. MWH-Creno-3A4. Next base: position 858,006 of record NZ_JACXSA010000001.1, on the reverse strand, counting down.
TGCGCATTTGATCAACAATAGCGCGTGAACGTTGATCTGTTTCGGGCAACTTTTGGAGATGACTTTCTAAATGATTCTCGACTTGCTTTTCAGTTTCTGCAACAAAACCTAAGCTCCATTGATCGCCCGCTAAGCCAGCCACCAAGCCGATTGCAAAGGATCCGGCATACCAAAAAGGATTGAGATAACTCGTGTGCGAACCCAACTCTTTAAGACGTGTTTCACACCAAGCCAAGTGATCCATTTCTTCTTGACCAGAGTGATCTAGCATCTGTTGAATTTGCGAATTTCTGGCAGCTAATTTTTGTGATTGATAGAGTGCTTGAGCACAGACCTCACCAACGTGATTCACGCGCATCAAGCCGGCAGCATGCTTTCGCTCAGCAGCATCAAGAGCTGTCGTTACTCCCACTTCTGAGCCAGGCGTTGGCCGCCCCGCATTCGCCCCACCTACAACCGAGCGCAGCGCAGTGTCAAATTCAATAATGAAACGGTCGATGAGGGCCATAAACCGAAAAAATTAGACCAAAACCTCAGCTTTACAACTTTGCTTAGTCTTAAGCCCCAATTCTGCCAATAGCGCGCGATCTTGCTCTGCCTCAGGGTTGCCGGTTGTGAGTAACTGCTCACCATAGAAGATGGAATTGGCTCCAGCCAGAAAGCACATGGCCTGCACAGCTCTTCCCAGCTCTTGTCTACCAGCAGATAAACGCACACGTGCCTTGGGCATAGTGATTCTGGCAACAGCGATTGTTCTCACGAATTCCAAGGGGTCTAAAGGCTTTTGATCGGCTAGGGGAGTGCCTGCAACTGGCACGAGATGGTTAATCGGCACTGACTCAGGATAGGGGCTGAGATTCGCTAAGCGAGCAAGGAAAGCAGCACGTTGTTCGCGAGATTCCCCCATGCCCACAATACCGCCACAGCACACAGACATCCCTGCAGCACGAACGTTTGAAATAGTATCCAGACGATCTTGATAGCCCCGTGTAGAGATCACGGAACGATAAAAGTCTTCACTCGTATCTAGATTGTGATTGTAAAAATCCAAGCCAGCCTCTTGCAGTGCCTGGGCCTGATCGGCCTCCAGCATGCCTAAGGTAGCGCAAGTCTCAAGACCCAAGGCTTTGACACCTTTGATCATCGCAGTGACTTTTTCAATATCCCGATCCTTAGGCTCACGCCAGGCGGCGCCCATGCAAAAACGATTTGAGCCAGCTGCTTTAGCTGCTTTAGCAGCCTCTAAAACCTCTTCCAAGCCCATGAGTTTTTCTGCTTTGACATCGGTGTCATAGCGGGCAGCCTGTGGGCAGTAACCGCAGTCCTCGGGACAGCCGCCTGTCTTGATGGAGAGCAATGTTGCCAATTCCACATCGCCCTCAGGGAAATTCACTTTATGTGTTTCTTGGGCTTTGCTCATTAATTCATTGAAAGGCAAGTCAAATAAAGCCTCTATTTGCGCGACTGTCCATTCACCAGAGGCATCGACCTCTTTACGTAAATTTGCCTTAGATTTGACTAAGGTAAGCGGTTTTTCAACAGTTTGGGCGTCCAACATGGGCAAATTCCAGAAAATAGATCAATTCAAGGCATAAACATAACAGATACAAGCCGGAAATTGGAAAAACTAGTGGTCAAATATCAAACATGAAGGATATTTCTGATTTAAATCAACCCAGTCTCGTTGATCGCAGCCTCGCTGCCGTTTGGCACCCCTGCACTCAGATGAAACACCATGAATCCTTTCCTCTGGTGGGGATTAGCAAAGGTAAGGGTGCATGGCTTTACGATGAGCAGGGAAATGCTCTGCTTGATTGCATTAGTTCATGGTGGACAAATCTATTCGGCCACTCCAATCCTCAAATCAATCAAGCCATCATCGATCAATTAGAAAAGATTGAGCATGTGATGCTGGCAGGCTTTACTCATGCTCCCGTTGTTGAGTTGTCTGAAAAACTCTCCGCACTAACTGGCGGCAATTTAGGCCACTCTTTCTATGCTTCTGATGGTGCCTCTGCAGTAGAGATTGCCTTAAAGATGAGTCACCACTTTTGGCAACTCAAAGGCAAACCTCAAAAGAAAAAATTTGTTTGCTTAGAAAATGGGTATCACGGAGAGACACTAGGGGCATTAGCAGTCACTGACGTTGCCATCTTCCGCGAGGCTTACGGATCACTGCTACAGGATGTTTTCACCGTTGCATCACCTGATGCACGTAAGGCAAATATTAGTGAGAGCGCAGAGCAAGTTGCTCAACATGCGGCCAGTGAGCTTGAACAACTGCTTCAAAAAGAACATGAACAGATTGCTGCCATCATCATCGAACCCTTGGTGCAATGCGCGGGACAAATGGCTATGTATTCGCCTGAATATCTTCGTCTAGCAAGAGATTTATGCAATCGCTATGAAGTTCATCTGATAGCAGATGAGATTGCGGTGGGCTGCGGCCGAAGCGGTCGATTTTTTGCCTGTGAGCATGCCGGTATTTGGCCCGATTTTTTAACCTTATCTAAAGGCATTAGCGGAGGCTATCTACCGCTTTCTCTTTGCCTCACTAAGGATTCTATCTATCGCGCTTTTTATAGCGACCAAACACAACAGGGCTTTCTTCACTCCCACTCTTATACTGGAAATCCATTAGCTTGCGCTGCAGCTCTAGCTTGCTTAAATATTTTTGAAACTGAACATGTTTTAGAAAAAAATAGTCTTCTCTCACAAGATTTAGCAAATGCTTTTACATGGGCAAAAGCAGATTCTCGTATCGAGCATTGGCGCCAACAAGGAATGATTTTGGCTTTTGATGTCAAAACTTCTGCCATCAAAAACCCAAGCCTCTTTGCACGTGAGATGTTTGCGAATGGCTTAACTCAGGGCATTTTGATTAGACCCATTGGCAATACGATTTATGTCATGCCGCCCTATATCTTGTCTGCTGACGAGACAAAGCAAATGGGTGCTGCAGTTCAAAGTGCGCTGGAGAAAACTCTCGCATGAAAAAAGTATTTACAGCCCTAAACCTGGCTCAAGAACAGATTGAAGAGCTGGACTCACAACTTCTGAAGCGCACTTTACGTGCCACTCAATCGCCTTGTGATGTCAATGCCATCGTTGGCGACAGGGAGCTTAAAGCGTTTTGTAGTAATGATTATTTAGGTCTTGCCAACCACCCTGAACTTATAAAAACACTAGCACAGGGCGCTGAAAAATATGGAGTTGGTAGTGGCGCATCTCATTTAATTAGTGGCCATAGTGCTGCCCATGAATTACTAGAAGACAAATTAGCTACTTTTCAAAAAGAGCATATTCCTCAAGCCCGTGCCTTATTTTTTAGCACTGGATACTTAGCTAATCTTGCTGCAATTACAGGCCTGATTCGACTTGCACCCCCAAAGGGTGCGAGCATTTACTCTGCCAAACTCAATCACGCCTCTTTGATTGATGGCGTCCGCCTTGCAAGCGCTCAGTCGAGCGCAAGTGTTAGCTTGTTTGATCACACTGACCTTAGCTCTCTGATTGAGCAACTCAGTCTAGACAGTAAAGCGCTAAAACTCATCGTAACGGATGGTGTTTTTAGCATGGATGGAGACCTCGCACCAGTTAGAGAGCTGCTGAAAATTGCCGAGCAATACGATGCTCTGCTCTTAGTGGATGATGCGCATGGCTTTGGAGTGCTAGGTAAATCTGGTCACGGCATTTTGGAGCAGGAAAATATTCATTCCGATCGAATTATTTATATTGGCACCCTAGGTAAGGCTGCGGGCGTCAGTGGAGCATTCATTTGCGCTCAAGACACCTTTATAGAGTGGCTGATACAAAAAGGGCGTCCCTATATTTACAGCACTGCAACTCCGCCAGCCATTGCACATGCCCTACTAAAGAGCCTAGAAATTATTGAGAGTGATGAAGGTGCTCGACGCCGTACCCAACTAAGCCAATTAATCAACATGTGGCGAGACGAAATGGTGTTCACAAGCTGGCAAAAAGTTCCATCTTGCACGCCGATTCAACCTGTCGTTCTTGGTAGCAATGCCAATGCACTACTGGCAGCTAAATTGCTAGATGAAGCGGGTTATTGGATTCCAGCAATACGTCCGCCAACCGTTCCGGTTGGTAGTGCGCGCTTACGTATTACCTTTTCAGCTAATCACAGTCTTGAAGATTTACAAAAACTCATGAAGACTTTAAATTCAATCGAGCAAACAGTGATCGAGCAAGCATCTTCATGAGTAATCGCATGAATTTTTTCGTAACTGGGTCTGATACGGAGGTTGGCAAAACCCTGGTGAGTGGCGCGCTCATTGTGAAGCTGCGTGATCAGGGCATTAACGCAATTGGATTTAAGCCTGTTGTTGCAGGAACCTTCAAAAACTCAAATGGCCAAGTTCTGAATGAAGATTTAGAAACGCTTCGATTAGCCTCTAGGCTATCCCCAGGTGATCTAACTTTGTGCCCTTACGTGCTGGATGCCCCCGCTGCCCCACATTTAGTGGCCGCTAAAGATAACTTGCGGCTGGAGATGCAAACCATCATGCAAGCGCTTCATGTCGTTCAAAAGCAATGTGATTATGTTGTCGTCGAAGGTGCGGGTGGGCTCTTAACTCCGATCAATGATCAAGAGGATCTTGGTGATTTTGCCCAGCAGCTTGGTTTCCCAGTCATTTTGGTGGTCGGCATGAAGTTGGGTTGTATCAATCACGCACTGCTCACTCTAGAGGCAATCCAATCTCGCAAATTAACAATTGCTGGTTGGATTGCAAATTCTCCATTAATTGAAATGCCATTCTTAAATGAAAATATCCAAACCTTGCAATCTAGAATTCATGCTCCTTTTTTAGGAAACATTCCGACATTACCTAAGGATCTTCAAAAGCTACAAAATCAACCCTACTCTATCGAAGCCCTTAATTTTGCAGCACAGCATATTCGATTGCCAGCACCTTAAATTCATCCTTATAGCGGTGTAAAAGTGCATGCGGAATGACTTTCAGATAAGATGAAGGCATGCATTTACTCCCTGAAATCCTGGATTCTGCAGAATCTATCCAAGACATTCGTCGCAATATTCATGCTCATCCAGAATTGCGTTTCGAAGAGAACCGCACGGCTGATCTCGTAGCTGAAGCACTATCAAGCTGGGGTATATCCGTTTACCGCGGTATGGGGAAAACTGGTGTCGTGGGTCGCTTAGATGGCGACTTAGGCCCGGGCAAGATGATTGGTTTGCGCGCTGATATGGATGCGCTGCCCTTACAAGAGCACAATAATTTTGCACACGCATCCCGCAATGTTGGAAAGATGCATGCTTGTGGACATGATGGTCACACTGCAATGCTTTTGGGTGCTGCGCAATATCTTTCTAATCACCGAGACTTCAAGGGGAGCATCATTTTTATTTTCCAACCCGCCGAAGAAGGTGGTGCTGGTGCAAATGAAATGATCAAAGATGGACTCTTTAAGCAATTTCCTTGCGATGCTGTCTTTGGTTTGCATAACTGGCCGGGCTTAGCCGCAGGTCACTTTGGCGTGACAGCAGGCCCCATGATGGCCTCAAGCAATTCTTTTGAAATTACTATCACCGGCAAAGGTGGTCACGCCGCACTTCCTCACAATAGTGCCGACCCAGTGCTCACTGGCGCACAAGTAGTACTAGCATTACAGAGCATCATCACCCGTAACAAGCGCCCTGTTGATGCCGCAGTGCTATCAGTGACGCAATTTCATGCGGGCGAGACTAGCAATGTGATCCCGGATAGCGCCTTCATTGGCGGCACGATTAGAACCTTTACGCTTGAAGTACTCGACTTAATGGAAGAGCGCTTGCGAGAAATTTCCCATAATGTTGCGACCGCATTCGATTGCCAGGCAGAAATTATCTTTTCTCGAAACTATCCACCACTAATCAATCATGAGGCTGAAGTCGAATTTGCCAGTGAAGTGATGAGCGAATTAGTGGGCAAGCAAAATGTCGATACAGCAATTGACCCCACTATGGGCGCAGAAGATTTTGCATTTATGTTGCTTGAAAAGCCTGGATGCTACGTGTTTCTGGGTAATGGTGATGGGGATCACCGCTCTGTAGGGCATGGCATGGGACCATGCCATCTACACAATCCCTCTTATGACTTCAATGACGCTTTGATTCCGATCGGCGTGAGCTATTGGGTCAAACTAGCTCAGCGCTATCTAGAAAAATAATCCAAGCTTAAGAATTGGTAAATTTCGCAGGGCGTTTTTCCATGAATGCTGCCATTCCCTCTTTTTGATCATTCGTTCCAAAGCAAGCATGGAATAAACGACGCTCAAAATGGATTCCTTCGGAGAGAGTTGTTTCATAAGCTGTATTCACAGCCTCTTTCACCATCATCGCAGTTAGCAAAGGCATGTCAGCAATCTCTTTGGCGATGGCTTTAACTTCTTTTAATAGTTCAGCTTTAGGAAATACTCTCGCTACTAAACCTGAGCGCTCAGCCTCTGCAGCATCCATCATGCGACCAGTTAAAGCCAAATCCATGGCTTTCGCTTTAGAGATCGCACGTGGTAAACGTTGTGTCCCGCCAGCCCCTGGAATAATGCCAAGCTTTACTTCTGGCTGGGCAAACTTGGCATTATCTGCTGCCATGATTGTGTCGCACATCATGGCCAACTCACAGCCCCCACCAAGCGCATAACCAGAGACGGCTGCAATTACCGGTTTACGAATTTTTCGAATGGTTTCCCAATTACGGGTAATGAAATCATCACGATAAACATCCTTTAAACCATACTTCGCCATGGATGCAATATCTGCGCCAGCAGCAAATGCTTTTTCACTACCAGTCACAATGATGCAACCAATATTGTCATCTGCATCAAAACTCAGCAATGCCGCGCCAAGCTCGTCCATTAATTGATCATTTAGCGCATTGAGAACCTCGGGGCGATTTAAGGTAACCATGGCAACCTTGCCCTCTACTTCTGTCAAAATTGTTTTGTAGCTCATCAATTTCTTTCTATTTAAGATCCATTAATTAACGCGGTAACAATAACCACATCTTGCCATTTTGTTTCATACGGCCAGCAATTTCTCCAGCAGACTCCCCAGAACCCCAATAATAGTCAGCTCTAACGCCCCCGACAATGGCCTTACCTGTATCTTGCGCCATGACTAATTTTTGCAAGGTCTGATTACTTAAAGGTTTTGTAGTGGATAAGAATACAGGCGCCCCTAATGGCATCGCTTGCAAATCTACTGCTATGCTACGCTCGCTAGTTAAAGGAACGCCTAGCGCGCCTATGGGACCTAAATTCTCATCCATGCTACTTGGCAACTCTTTAAAGAACACAAAGCGAGGGTTGGCATTGAGCATTTCATTGACACGATCTGGGTTGCGTTTAGCCCATTGAGAAATGCCTTGCATTGTTGCTTCACTGCGCGTAATTTCCTTGCGATCTAGTAACCACTGCGCTGAAGATTTGAAGGGCTGCTCATTGGTTCCTGCAAACCCCAATCTCATGATGCGGCCATCTGGTAAGCGAATCTTTCCAGACCCCTGAATTTGCAAAGAGGCTGCTGCTACTGGGTCTTGAACCCAAGCAATTTCTGAACCCTGAAGAATCCCTGAGCTCATCAGCTCTGTACGGGTTGGGCCAGGATTTGGTCGAGATTTTTTCCAGGCATTGGGATAGGCATATAGCGGGACGGTATAAGTACTTGTACGAGTTTGAGAACCCTCCATTAAAGGCTCGTAGTAGCCTGTAATTAAACCGGTTTCACTTCCAGCGCTATTGCGAATTTCATAAGCCTGAAAATTGCTTTCGAAATATTGACGGATAGCTCGCGTATCACGACTAGCTACATTAGTAGTCTGGGAGCACACCTGCCGCCAATTCACTTCGCCACCACGCTTACGTAGGGCGTCGCAACTTCTGAGCCATGCAGGCCAAGCTTGCAATAGATCATCTTCCTGCCACCCCGGCACAGCCTGCCATGAAACTGCACTAAAGGTCGCAATCGAAGAACTGTAAGTGCTTGGGGGACCACCCGATCCGCCGGAGCGATAACCCGTTCCACGAGTCGGGGGTGTTGAACAGCCAGCGATCAAGGCAGCAATCAAAATTGCGAATACACTTGCTGGAAATAATTTACATTTAGAAATCATGATTGCCAATTTACTCGATGAATACCCCATGCTGCTTTTTGTGATTGAAGGCGCTATTGCCTTGGGGCTCTTATTATTTATTGTCCTTTGGACTGGCAAGGGCAAAAAATAGTTTTTATACGCTGCTAATGTAGCGTGCGAGGCATCACAAGGGCAAATTCAGGAATGGGTGCCTGAAAAAACTGTGCCTCTTCCGTTACGCAAAAATACTCTCCACGCATCGTTCCAGCTGGTGTTGGCAATGTTGCCCAACTGGTGTACTCAAATTGCTCTCCACCCCGCAATAAAGGCTGCTGCCCAACCACACCCAAGCCACGAACCTCTTGGACATCGTTATCACCATCGGTAATGAGCCAATGGCGGGCAATTAACTGAATACTGGCTGTTCCAGTATTTCGGATAGTGACCGTATAGGCAAAGGAAAATTGGCGGTTATCGGGGTCAGATTGCTCAGGAAGGTACTGGGCTTTGACCGTAATACTCATTTCATGGGGATTCATGATCGAATTCTGCTCCATCCCAAGGCCAACTGCAAGCTAGAATCTAGGGATGGAAAGCCAAAATTCATCCTTAAATAGCCAATTTGTTATAGCCCCATCCATTTTGTCGGCGGATTTTGCCTGCCTAGGCAAAGAGGTCCAAGACGTTTTGCTGGCTGGTGCCGATTGGATTCACTTTGATGTGATGGATAACCATTACGTTCCCAATTTGACTATTGGTCCATTAGTTTGCGAGGCTATCCGCCCACATGCTACTAAAAATGGCAAACCCGCTGTGATCGATGTGCATTTAATGATTGAACCTGTAGATCGCATCGTTCCTGATTTTGCAAAAGCGGGAGCAAATTTAATTAGCTTTCATCCTGAGGCCAGTCCTCATGTAAATCGCACACTGAACCTTATTCGTGATCAAGGTTGCCAAGCGGGTCTTGTATTAAATCCCGCAACTCCACTTGATCATTTAGATCACACTTTGGAATTACTTGACCTAGTGCTTCTGATGTCAGTCAACCCTGGCTTTGGCGGGCAATCATTTATTCCGAGTACCCTTCATAAGATCGCACAAGTGCGCGAACGTCTCGACCGCTATCAAGCTGAAACTGGACGCCACATTCGTCTTGAAGTCGATGGTGGCATTAAGGTGGATAACATTGGCCAAGTTGCACAAGCAGGTGCAGATACTTTTGTTGCAGGCTCTGCAATTTTTGGTAAAGAGAATTACGCAAAAGTCATTGAAGCGATGCACTCAGAATTAGGTAAGTTAGGAAAAGCCTAATGCAGCTTGAAGAATTTAATGCCTTAGCCCAACAGGGCTTCAATCGCATTCCTCTAGTCAAAGAAGTGCTTGCCGATTTAGAAACACCTCTATCGCTCTACGTCAAGCTCAGCCTGGCCTTTGGGACAAAAAATACTTATCTACTAGAGTCAGTTTTGGGTGGCGAGCGCTTTGGTCGCTTCTCTTTTATTGGTCTACCTGCAAGAACCATCCTCAGAACAGTTGGTACGCCAATAGCACCTCTGAACGAAGTACTTACCGATGGAAAAGTGGTTGAGAGTAATACTGATAATCCACTGGATTTTGTTGATGCCTATTTCAAGCGTTTTAAAGTTGCTCTTCAACCAGGCTTGCCCCGTTTTTGCGGTGGTCTTGCTGGCTACTTTGGTTACGATACCGTTCGCTATATTGAAGCACGCTTAGCTACACATGCTTTACCTGACGAACTGGGTGTTCCTGATATCCAATTGATGTTGACTGAAGAACTTGCAGTGATCGACAACGTGGCTGGCAAAATTTATTTGATTGTCTATGCGGACCCTAGTATTGCTGATAGTTTTGACAAGGCGCAGCAGCGCTTAAAAGAATTGCTTGCCTGTCTCGGTAAGCAAACCAATATGCCAGCATCATTGCCAAGCACCAAAACAGAATTGCTTCGCAAATTTAAGGCGGCTGATTTTGAAGATGCAGTCCGCAAAACCAAAGAATATATTTTGGCTGGCGACTGCATGCAAGTGGTCATTGGTCAACGCATTAGTAAACCCTTTACTGAGTCCCCATTGGCTTTATACAGAGCACTTCGCTCCCTAAATCCCTCGCCCTATATGTATTTCTATGACTTTGGAGATATGCAGATTGTGGGCTCCTCCCCAGAAATTTTGGTACGACAAGAAAAGCGTGCTGCAGAAAAGATTGTGACCATTCGTCCTTTAGCTGGAACACGCCCACGGGGTGCCAACCCTGAAGAAGATGAACGTCTTGCTAAAGAGCTCTTAGCCGACCCTAAGGAAATCGCTGAGCACGTGATGCTGATTGACCTTGCCCGTAATGATGTTGGCAGAATCGCAAAAACTGGCTCAGTAAAAGTCACGGATTCCATGTCAATTGAGAAGTACTCCCACGTACAACATATTGTGAGCTCGGTAGAGGGTGATCTTCTCGATAATATGAGCAATATGGACGTGTTACGAGCAACCTTCCCTGCGGGGACACTCTCCGGCGCACCAAAAATTCGTGCCATGGAAATCATTGATGAGATGGAAATTGTAAAGCGCGGAGTTTATGGTGGTGCAGTAGGCTATCTTTCTTTCTCGGGAGATATGGATGTAGCGATTGCTATTCGTACTGGTGTGATTCGTAACGGTATGCTGCATTCCCAAGCTGGTGCTGGCGTAGTCGCGGACTCCGATCCTACTGCTGAGTGGAAAGAAACTGAAGCTAAAGCACGCGCAGTTTTGACTGCCGCAGAACTAGTACAAGGAGGACTTGATGCTCCTAATGATTGATAACTACGATTCATTTACCTATAACCTTGTGCAGTATTTTGCTGAGCTAGGAGAAGAGGTGAAAGTCTTTCGTAATGATGAAATTGCAGTGGATGAGATTGCGAAACTCAATCCTGCCAGAATCTGTATCTCCCCTGGACCGTGCAGCCCAGCTGAGGCAGGTATCTCAGTGGAGACCATCAAACGCTATGCAGGACAGATACCAATTTTGGGAGTATGTCTTGGTCATCAAGCTATTGGTGAAGCCTTTGGCGGCAAAGTCATTCGTGCTCAAAAAGTGATGCATGGTAAGACTGACTTTATTCATCACACTGGTGTGGGTGTTTTCCAAAACCTGCCTGATCCATTCAAGGTCACTCGCTATCATTCACTGGCCATTGAGAAAAGCTCTTTGCCGGCTATGTTGGAAGTAACAGCTACCTCTTCTGATGGCGAGATTATGGGAGTGCGTCACCGTGAACTTGCAGTGGAAGGCGTGCAATTTCACCCTGAATCTATTCTTTCTGAGCATGGCCATGCCCTGCTAAAGAATTTTTTACAAACTAAATAAACGTCCGATGCCTATTACTCCACAAGAAGCATTACAACGCTGCATTGAACATCGTGAACTGTTTCATGACGAGATGACCGCCATGATGCGGCTCATCATGAGTGGCGAAATGCCACCTGAGCTTGTGGCTGGACTATTAGTAGCCTTACGCACAAAAAAAGAAACCGTTGGAGAAATCGCTGCTGCTGCACAAGTCATGCGGGAATTTGCTACTCCTGTGCATATTGGTGATCGCACTCACCTAGTTGATGTTGTGGGCACTGGTGGCGATGGCGCACATACCTTCAATATTTCGACTGCAGCCATGTTTGTGGCGGCAGCGGCTGGAGCAAAAATTGCAAAACACGGTAACCGGAGTGTCAGCAGTAAATCTGGCAGTGCCGATGTTCTGGAAGCTTTGGGGGTAAATCTCAATCTCTCTGCAGAACAAGTTGCCAAATGCATCGCCACAGTGGGAGCTGGCTTCATGTTTGCCCCCAACCATCATCCCGCCATGAAAAATGTAGTGCCTATTCGTAAGCAGTTGGGCGTTCGCACGATTTTCAACATCTTGGGGCCTCTTACTAACCCCGCAGATGCGAAACGTATTCTGATGGGCGTATTTCATCCAGATCTTGTTGGCATTCAAGCGCGGGTATTGCAAGCTCTGGGTATGGAGCATGCATTAGTGGTCTATGGTCGCGACGGTTTAGATGAGATCTCTCTTGAGGGCCCCACACTTGTTGGTGAGCTCAAAGATGGAGTAGTACGCGAATATGAAATTCAACCAAAAGATTTTGGACTCAGCACCGCGCCTACCATAAGCTTCAAAGTTGCCAACGCTGAAGAATCCAAGAATATTGTTTTAGATGTAATCGATAACAAGCCTAGCGCAGCAAGCGATATTGTCTGCTTGAACGCCGGCGCCACCCTCTATGTCGCTGGGGTCGCTAAAGATATTGGCTCAGGAGTCGCAATGGCCAAAGCAGCAATTGCATCCGGCGCAGCCCGTCAGAAGTTAGACGAATTTATTGCTGCAACCCAATCTAAATAATTTCCTATGAGCGATATTCTCAACAAAATTGTTGCAACCAAGAAGATTGAGATTGCAAACATCTCAAAGCAAATTTCACTAGCTAATCAACGTGATCTCGCGCAGTCAAATAATCAAGATGCTTTGCTGAAGCCCCGCGGCTTTATCGACGCCATCAACAATAAGATTGCACAAGGCAAAGCGGGCGTCATTACTGAGATTAAAAAAGCAAGCCCTAGTAAAGGGATTTTGCGAGAGCACTTCAAACCAGCAGAAATTGCCCAATCTTATGAAAAATATGGCGCGGCCTGCTTATCCGTACTGACGGATATCGACTACTTTCAAGGTTGCAATGCCTACCTAAAAGAGGCGAGATCTGCTTGCGGCATTCCCGTGCTGCGCAAGGATTTCACCATCGATCCCTATCAAATCTATGAGGCTCGTGCGATTGGTGCAGATGCTATTTTGTTAATCGTCGCCTGCCTGGAGCTCAACCAGATGAAAGAGCTCGAAGCGTGTGCCCACGAATTAGGTCTCGACGTTTTAGTTGAAGTTCATAATGCTCCAGAGCTAGAGCAGGCCCTAGAACTCAAAACATCTTTAGTGGGAATCAATAATCGCAACCTGAAGACCTTTGATGTCACTCTAGAAACTACTCTCTCACTTTTATCTATGGTTCCAAGTAATAAGACCTTGGTAACTGAATCCGGGATATTGAATCGTGCTGACGTACAACGAATGCGTGACAACCACATCAATGCATTCTTAGTTGGCGAGGCCTTTATGCGTGCGCCAGATCCAGGCATCGCTCTTAATGAGCTGTTTTCATAAACCTCTTCAAGCTATCTAAGCAGTATTTAATCAATGCAATGAGCAGTATTGAACCCAATACATCGCCAATAAACATCACCAAAAAGTGATTGAGGCTACCAGCATCTTCAAAGCCTGAGAGAGTGAACCACACTTGATGTGCCCCAGCGCTCAAGGCGGCATATACCAAAATACAACCCAGTAACTTTGGCATATTGAGGTCGCTTAAGTCGGGTGCCAGCTGAATATTCCTGATTACTAGAACCCTGGCAAGGTAAGGGGCAAATCCAGAGATCAGGCCAATGCCGATGCACACACTCAAATCATGCGGGAAGTCGCCATAGTAGCTAATTAAGAATGAGCTTAGAGCAATGCCAATAGCCCCCGGCAGGCCAAAAATCAGCGTTAAAAACAAGCGAAGGCCAGCAGGCAAATAAATCCAATTGACACCAAGACTAAAAGTGAGCTCACTGGTAAGCCAGTTATTGAAATAGAAAAGAGATGCGTAAGTCAGGGCGCTGATGGCAAACCCAAAAAACGTCTCAGAAAAAATTGCTGAAATTTTAGACATTGCTTTAATTATCAACCTATTCATTTGCGCAACACATCTCATCAGCGAAGAGCCTTATTAGGGAATATACTAGCTGTAACCCAAGTTTTATTGCACAACAAGAAAATTAACCTTCGAGACATTATGGCAACCAATAAGCCGCTTTCTTATCTTCGCTTTCTCAATTTGATCGATGCCTTAGATCGAATGAACCCCGGCAAAAAATTAGATGGTATTGAAGAAAACTTGCTAGATAAGATTGTTAACTGTGCACATACAAAAGAATCTATCTTGGTAGGTGATTTAATTGCCCTCTCAGAGCTTGGTTCTCAAGCAACATTACATGGTCGCCTGAAAAATCTCAGCGCTATGGGTTATATCAAGATGGTTGCAAACGCTGATGGGCGCAAGAAAGAGGTCGTGCCTACCAAATTAGCCCTGAAACGCTATGAAGAAATCTCTAAATGTCTTGAGAAAGCAATTAAAGCTGCTTAATTAAACATTAAATAAGAAGTTCAGTACGTCTCCATCTTTAACGACGTATTCCTTACCCTCAGCGCGCATCTTGCCAGCCTCTTTAGCGCCTGATTCACCCTTAAACTGAATGAAGTCTTCATAGGCAATCGTTTGTGCTCGGATAAATCCACGCTCGAAGTCCGTATGAATTACACCAGCTGCTTGTGGAGCTGTATCACCCTGGTGAATAGTCCAAGCGCGAACTTCTTTAACCCCAGCAGTAAAGTAAGTCTGCAAGCCCAATAAAGAATAGCCCGCACGAATCACGCGGTCTAAGCCAGGCTCTTCCATACCTAAGTCAGCCAAAAACTCTGTTTTATCAGCATCATCTAAATCTGCAATCTCTGCTTCAATCGCTGCACAGACAGCAACGACTGGGGCCTTTTCTTTTGCAGCGTGCTGCTTTACTGCCTCAAGATGCGGATTATTAGTGAAGCCGTCTTCTTTGACGTTAGCGACGTACATTGCTGGCTTTGCAGTAATTAAACACAAAGGTTTAATTAGGAGGAGCTCCTCCTCGCTCAAATTTAGGCTGCGCACTGGCAGTGCTGAATCGAGATGGGCTTGCACCTTGGTCAGAACGGCAACTAAAGCAGCAGCCTCTTTATCATTACCCGACTTAGCTGCTTTAGTAGAACGGCTAAGCGTTTTCTCCACAGTAGCTAAATCGGAGAGAGCCAACTCGGTGTCAATGACGCCGATATCAGCAATAGGATCCACTTTGCCAGCCACGTGAATAACATTCGCATCCTCAAAACAGCGCACCACATGAGTAATTGCATCTGTTTCGCGAATATTGGCTAAAAATTGATTTCCGAGGCCTTCACCCTTAGAAGCTCCCGCCACTAAGCCCGCAATATCGACAAATTCCACGGCGGCAGGCAAAACGCGCTCGGGCTTGACGATCTCGGCTAAGGCAGCAAGACGGGGGTCAGGAACCTCAACTACGCCCACATTAGGCTCAATCGTGCAGAAAGGATAGTTTTCCGCTGCGATTCCAGCCTTGGTAAGCGCATTAAAGAGGGTAGATTTGCCGACGTTAGGCAGGCCGACGATGCCACATTTCAAAGACATGGGCTTATTGTAAAGGGGCTGGTTTCGATATCATCGAGTTATGTCAGAAGCTCACCAAAACAAGCCCTCCAAATCCTCTACCCATTCGGCCAAAAAGCGCTCTGCGGATGTCGTTGTTATTGGCGGAGGCATTGTGGGCAAGGCCTGTGCCCTCGGGTTAGCCCAAATAGGTTTACAAACCATCGAGATCGCCCCAGATCTCGAGCAGGCCATTACAAGCCCCCAAGGCTCTCAATGGGGCCAAAGAATCTATGCTTTTTCACCAAGCACTCAAAAACTGCTCGCCCATCTACAAATTTGGGATGCGCTAGATCACACCCGCATGCAAGCAGTACGGGATATGCGCATCTTTGGCGATCGTGGCGAATTGCAAGATCAACTCCACCTTTCTGCATTCGAAGCTGGAACACCACAACTTGCCTGGATCGGTGAATCTAATTTAATTGAACACACCCTTGATCAAGCGTCCCGCTTCCAAAATAAATTGGAGCGAATTAACGATGCTGTCGACAGAATAGATGTTGATGCAGATGGAAGTACGCTGCATTTAAAAAATGGTGAGTCTATTCATGCGCAATTAGTGATTGCTGCCGATGGCGCCAACTCACCTATTCGAGCATCGCTTGGCATTACTACGAGCGAAGAGAGTTATTCACAAAGTGCAGTTGTTGCCAATTGGATTTGTACATACCCCCACTTAGAAACCGCTTATCAATGGTTCTTGCCAGGTGGCGATATTGTCGCAATGCTGCCTTTACCTGGCAAACAAATATCTATGGTGTGGTCTACCTCACCTGAGCATGCCGCCGACTTATTAAAGCTGAATCAAGCCCAATGGCAAGAGCGTTTTAGCTTAATTGCCAAGGGCGCTATTCTGAAGCAATTAGGAGATCTCACGCTGAATTCAACCCCCGCAGGATTTCCATTAAGAAAGATTCGTGCAGAGCGCTTTATCGGCCCCGAATCTACTCCCAAGGTTGTTCTCATTGGGGACGCTGCCCATGTGATGCATCCCCTAGCGGGGCAAGGCTTGAACTTGGGCTTACGGGATGTTGCGGTGCTTCTCAACATTCTGGGAAAACGTGAATCTTTTCGGTCACCCAGTGATACGGTATTACTCCGCCGCTATGAGCGTCAAAGACAGGGTGATACAAGTGCACTACTTTGGGTTACCGATAAGCTAAAGAAATTATTTTCTGCTAGTAGCAATACAGAGCGCCATCTACGTAATTGGGGCCTTGGTCTTGTGAACAAAAGCCACTTCATCAAACAGCGTCTCATTGAGCGCGCCCTCGGAGAAATTGATTTTGATTAAATTGTTATCTGTATTGAGTATTTTTCTTGCTACCCTACTTTGCTCTGGATTTGCCAATGCGCAAGCTGAACAGCAGATCAAAACAGAGATACAGAAAAAGTTAGGGACAAACACAAAAGTGAGAAGTGTCACTAGCTCGCCAGTGACAGGTTTATATGAAGTTTTGGTGGGAAATGAGATTTTTTATACAGACGCGTCTGGTAAATACCTGATCCAAGGCGAGATCATTGAGTTATCTAGCGGTAAAAATATTACCGAGCAAAGGCAATCTGATTTGAATCGTATTAAGTGGGCCGATTTGAATCAAGCCAACGCCATCAAAAACGTCCGAGGCAATGGCAGTCGTCAACTGGCAGTCTTTTCTGATCCCAATTGTGGCTACTGCAAACGCCTAGAGAAATCTTTACAGCAATTGGATAACGTCACAATTTATACCTATCTGATTCCGATCTTATCTGCAGATTCAGCCCAGAAATCAAAGCAAATTTGGTGCTCCGCAGATCCCTATAAGTCTTACATTGATTGGATGGTCAATGGAGTAGGTCCAAGTGGCAAAACGGATTGCAGTACACCCCTTGATAAAAATCTAGCCTTTGCGAAAACCTATGGGATTACTGGCACACCAACGCTATTTTTTGCCGACGGCAGTCGTTTTCCTGGTGCAGTTCAAATCGCCGATATTGAAAAGAAATTGGGCTCCCTTAAATAAATATGACAACCGTAACTCATCTTCCTGCAATCCAATACACGGTATGGCCAGCCGATTTACATGGGCACCGCTATCAGGTGAAATTGCAGATTGCAAACCCGGACTCAGAAGGTCAGGTATTGCAAATGCCTGCTTGGATTCCGGGAAGTTATTTGATTCGGGATTTTAGTAAGCATATTGAATCGATTGAGGCGTATTCGACTCAAACCAAAAAGAAACTGTTGTTGGAGAGAATGAATAATGATCAATGGCGATTACCTAAGGTCAATGGTGCAGTAGAAATCCTCACTACGATCTACGCCTATGATTCTTCCGTGCGTGCAGCCTATCTCGACACTGAGCGTGCATTCTTCAATGCGAGCAGCTTATGTTTAGAAGTCAAAGGTCAGTCAGATTTACCTTGCTCACTCGCAATCGCCCCCCCCGAGACTGAGTTTGCCGCTCACTGGTCAATCCAAACTACCCTAAGATCAGTCAAAACCGATGATCGAGGCTTTGGTTTTTATCTTGCACAAAACTATGCCGATCTTCTGGACCACCCTGTAGCCATGGGTGAATTTCAGCTGGTTCAGTGGGTCTCCAATGGCACGCCGCATAGCATGGCAATTCAAGGATGCATTCACCCAGTCGATGCAAAGCGACTTTCACAAGATCTCCAAGCGATCTGCAACTGCACAATCAATCTCTTTGAACCAAAAACAAAGCAAGCGCCCTTTAGTCGCTATCTCTTTTTGGTCAATGCAGTGTTAAATGGTTACGGCGGCCTCGAGCATCGTGATAGCACAGCATTACTGTGTCGCCGTGATCAAATTCCTCAACGCGACACACCATTAGATGAAACTGCTTACCGCGATTTTTTGGGCTTATGCAGCCATGAATATTTCCACGCCTGGTTAGTCAAGCGAATCCAAGCGAAAGCATTTCAACCCTATGATCTGAGCCAACGGAATCACACTCGTTTACTTTGGTTATTCGAAGGCTTTACAAGTTACTACGACGATTTGCAACTTTTGCGTAGCAAACGTATTGATCTTCAAACCTATTTAGATTTGGTGACGAATAACTGGAATGCTATCCTGCGCGGGCCTGGCAGAAATAAACAAAGTCTTGCTGATAGCTCATTTGATGCCTGGACTAAGTATTACCAAACCGACGAGAACACCCCGAATGCTGTAGTTAGCTATTACGGCAAAGGTGCACTACTGGCACTTGGGCTTGATTTACAAATTCGGGCATTCTCGAAAAATCAAAAATCACTAGATAATCTCATGCGTCTTGTTTGGCAAAAGCATGGTGTCACCCTTGAGGGCATTGCCGAGAATGGATTAGACGATTTGGTGCTTGAAGCTATCGGCACAGATTTTTCCAAGACTTGGAATGAAATCAAGACTCGCTATATTTTTGGTACTGAAGATATCCCGATTCAAAAGTGGATCGCGTCGAAATTCGTATCAGTGAAAACAAAATCATCATCTAAGTTGGAGAAGATCAAGTTACAGCTTGGGATGCGTCACACTGATGTTAACGGCTGGCTAAAAATAACCCATGTACTGGATAGTGGAGTAGCGCAGTCGGCGGGTCTAGCGCCTGGTGACCTTCTGGCTAGCATCAATGGTCAACGCATTACGGGCGCCCGTATTGATAAGGTACTTGGCAGTCTTATGGAAGGCCAAAATATTCATTTCTGCTTCTATCGAGATGACTTGGAACATGAGCGTATTGCGAGCTTGAATCCGAATCAATTACCCGCCCAGTATGAGCTCATTGCCAATAGCGCCAAAACTTAATCTAATTGACTTTTCTAGTGTCTACTTTTTCTAAAGACAACATACCGGAAGATTGGCGCAAATTATTAGGCGACTATCTAGATTCTGATGCTTGGAATACATTGCAAAGCAATTTACAAGCCGTCCTTGATGCTGATCCAAAAATGATTCGACCTGAGCCTAGTCATTTTTTTAAAGCCTTAGATTTGACATCTGTAGCATCCACTAAGGTTGTGATTCTTGGGCAGGATCCTTATCACTCCCCTGGCCTTGCACAAGGTCTTGCATTTTCGATCCCCAAAAATATCCCTACAAACTCTCGCGAGTTTCCCAGTTCATTACGTAACATCAGCAAAGCACTCATGCTCGAAGGCTTTGGCAATTTACCAAATGGAGATTTACAACATTGGGCAAAGCAAGGGGTGTTATTACTCAATACCGCCTTGAGTGTTCGACTGGGAGAAGCAGGTAGTCACGCTAATCTGGGATGGAAAGGCTTTGTGGATCAATTGATTACAAATCTTGCATTGCAAAAACCGCATTTGGTTTGGATGCTATGGGGTGGACATGCTCAATCCAAACTCCCGCTGATAGAAGCAGGCAAGGATCAATTTATTTTGCAATCATCACACCCTTCAGGCTTGGGCGTATATAAGACTAATCAGCCTTTTTTAGAGCCTGGCGCTAAAGCAAGCTGTGGGCACTTCACCAAGACCAACCAATGGCTAAAACAGTTTGGCAAAGAAGAGATTCGGTGGATTGCTTCAACAGATCAAGCAGACCTATTTCACTAAAGCAGTAAAAATACAGCCCACCAAACAAGAGGCAAAAATGGCGCTGAGCCACTCCAGCATTTGCCCTGACTGAAAAAATCCCAGATATTGCCCAAGGTAGGAGCTCACAGTAGCCGCCAAAAAGCCCATAAAGGCAGTCAGTAAAAGCTTGCCTGCCTTTAGTCGGCCAGCTTGCCCAGGATAAAAAATCCAAGCGGAAGCCCCGGATATCCCCCCAATCACCAGAAAAGCCAAAAACCCCATCGTTGCCCCCATTAATGCTGCCATCAAATCTATAATCACCATTATGAAGTTGTTGACACTCGGCATCAATCATCACACAGCGCCGGTCGCCATTCGGGAAAAGGTCGCCTTTGACCCCGAATTTCTTCAAGAAGCGTTGCACGATTTACGCCAACATTTGGTTGGCGCGAATCAGACCGGCCTGCCTGAAGCAACCATCTTGTCAACTTGTAATCGTACCGAGGTTTACTGCGCAGCAAATGATGACAGTGCTGCGGGCCTCCTTCATGAAGCTACTTTTGACTGGCTAGCCAAAACCCAACAGGTATCAACGACCAGTCTTCAGCCGCATATATATTCACTACCCCAATCTGATGCCGTACGACATGCCTTTAGGGTTGCCTGTGGCTTAGATTCTATGGTGATTGGTGAGACCCAAATTTTGGGACAAATGAAAGATGCAGTTCGGACTGCAAATGATGCGGGCGTATTGGGAACCTACCTCAATCAACTTTTTCAGAAAACATTTGCAGTAGCAAAAGAAGTGCGTGGTTCTACTGAAATTGGCGCCCATTCGATTTCAATGGCAGCTGCCTCAGTTCGTCTTACCGAAAGAATCTTTGAAAAGATTTCTGATCAGCGTATTTTGTTTATTGGTGCTGGCGACATGATCTCGCTTTGCGCGACGCATTTTGTTGCACGTAAACCAAAAAATGTAGTGATCGCCAACCGCACGATTGAACGTGGTCAAGAATTAGCAGACTCCATTTCCGCTCAAGGTATTGACGCCCAGTCCTTTAAGCTTTCAGAACTTCCTGGCCGCCTCCATGAATTTGACATTATTGTTTCCAGTACAGCATCCTCTTTACCCATTATTGGTCTAGGGATGGTCGAAAGTGCTCTGAAACAACGCCGCCATAAGCCGATGGTCATGATTGATCTTGCCGTACCTCGTGACTTTGAGCCCGAGATCTCTCGCTTGGACGATGTCTATCTATACACCGTAGATGATTTGGGTGTGATGATTCAAACTGGCGCTAACTTACGCCAAGCTGCAGTCAGTCAAGCAGAAGCCATTATTGAAGATCGGGTTGGTAACTTCATGCATTGGATGCAAGGACGCAATACCGTACCAATCATTCAAGATATCCAGCAGCAAGGTGAGCGCCTCAGACAACTTGAGTTAGAGCGCGCCATGAAACGTCTCATGCGTGGTGAAGACCCGCAAGAAGTGCTCAATGCCATGGCACAAGGTTTGACCAATAAATTTTTACATGGCTCGCTTCATGCCCTACAACATTCCAATGGGGCAGAACGTGATGCCCTCATTAAGCTCTTACCTAAACTATTCGCCTCCCACTCTAAGCCAGAAGATCATTAGATGAAGCCTAGCATGCGGGCTAAGCTAGAACATCTAGACACGCGCTTAGCCGAACTTAATTCCCTGTTAACTTCCGAAGAAGCAACCAAAGATATGGATGCCTATCGGAAACTCACGCGTGAACATTCTGATATCGCGACTGTGGTTGAGCAATTTGGCCTCTACAAGCAAGCCGAGGCGGATGCAGCGGCCGCAGAAGAGATGCGTAAAGATCCAGATATGAAGGACTTTGCCGATGAGGAGCAAAAAGAAGCCTTAGCTACCATGGAAGCCCTTGAAGGAAATTTGCAAAAGCTACTACTACCTAAAGATGAAAATGATGAGCGCAATGTCTTCTTAGAAATACGAGCAGGAACTGGTGGTGATGAAAGCGCCCTCTTTGCTGGCGATCTTTTGCGTATGTACACCCGCTTTGCAGAACGTCAAGGCTGGAAAGTAGAGGTTGTGAGTGCCGCTGAATCTGACTTGGGTGGATATAAAGAGGTTGTCCTCCGTTTGGTTGGTCAATCTGTTTATTCTCGCCTCAAGTTTGAGTCTGGAGGGCATCGCGTACAACGCGTTCCCCAGACAGAAACTCAGGGACGTATTCATACATCAGCTTGTACCGTAGCCGTGATGCCCGAGGCGGATGAATTAGAGGCGGTGAAGATTAATCCTGCTGAGTTACGCATAGATACGTTCCGCGCCTCTGGTGCTGGTGGCCAACACATCAATAAAACCGATTCTGCTGTCCGCATCACCCACTTACCAACCGGCACAGTAGTGGAATGCCAGGATGATCGCAGCCAACATCGCAATCGTGAGCAGGCTATGAAAGTCTTAGTCTCTCGGATTATGGATGCGCGTGAGCGTGAGAAGCATCAGCTTGAAGCCCAAACCCGAAAATCCCTGATTGGCTCGGGTGATCGAAGTGATCGCATCCGTACTTATAACTTTCCACAAGGACGCATCACTGACCACCGCATCAATCTCACACTCTACAAAATAGATGCCATGATGGATGGTGACATTGATGATCTGTGCAATGCTTTAGCCTCTGAGCACCAAGCAGAACTGCTCGCCGCCCTGGGCGACAGCTAAGCATTCATGGGGCAAGAATTGCGCTTACGCTCTTTGCTGGGCGCTTCTGTACTGCCACCAAATGAAGCGCGCATTCTGATGGCGCATGTACTCGATGTCCATTACCAATTACCACGCTCTGCCCTGTTATCGCGGGATGATCTAGAGCTCAACGCCAAGGCACTAGAGAGCTGGAAGTCCCTTGAGTCCAAAAGAATTCAAGGTGAACCGATTGCTTACCTCATTGGTAAAAGAGGTTTTCATAACATTGAGCTCCATGTTGCGCCTGGTGTCCTCATCCCCCGCCCTGAAACTGAACTGTTAGTTGAAATTGGCCTGCGAGAAATCGAACGCCTTCATCACTCAGTGAAGGTATTGGATTTAGGCACTGGTTCTGGGGCTATTGCTCTAGCAGTCGCATCTTCGGCACGCAATGCAATAGTGATAGCTACAGATCAGTCCTCTGAGGCTTTGGAGATTGCAAAAACCAATGCCAAACTTTTGGATTTAGAGAATCAAGTGCAATTTTTACAGGGCAACTGGTATCAGGCCTTAGATGCTGAAACTTGCTTTGACATCATCCTCAGCAATCCCCCTTATATTGCCAAACAAGATCCGCACTTGACTCAGGGTGACCTGCGCTTTGAGCCTATCTCAGCACTCACTGATCAGGCCGATGGACTTGAGTGCATAAGGGCCATCATCAGTGACGCAAAGAAATACCTCACCCCCAATGGCCTACTGGCGCTTGAACATGGTTTTGACCAATCGGATGCAGTGATGGGTTTGATGGGGTCTGCCGGGTTTGCTGACATTCAGGCGCACCTGGATTTGGCCGGTCATAAGCGCGTCGCCTCTGGAAGAAATGCTATTGCCTAGTAGTTCCTTTAATAACCTTTTTCCACATAAAGTCTTAAAATCTACCCTATAGCGTTTTAACCCCTTTTTACAGAATGACTGCTTTCAAGAAAGAATTTATGGATACACAAGCTCAAATCAAAGAAATCGTTACTAGCCATCCCGTTGTCTTATTTATGAAGGGAACTGCACAGTTTCCACAATGTGGATTCTCTGGCAACGCAATCAATATCTTGAAAGCTAGCGGCGTTGAAAAACTCCATACTGTGAACGTATTGGAAGATGCTGGGATTCGCCAAGGCATCAAGGAGTATGCCAATTGGCCAACCATCCCTCAGCTATATATCAACGGCGAGTTCATTGGTGGCTCAGACATCATGACTGAAATGTTCCAGTCAGGTGAACTTCAGAAACTGGTTAAAGCCTAAAGTATTGCCTGAGTGACTTTTGATCTAAGCTCCCTCCTACTATTTGGCCTGCCATTTGCTGTATGTGCAGGCCTTTTGGTTTATGCGCTCAGTTTGCGTTCAAGTCTTGCGCGTGCAGAACTTCAAATACAAACCGAAGTTGCTCTAGCATTTAGTCTCAGGGCCGAACGTGATCAAGCCCTTCAAAATGCCATTCGTCTCGAGGCTGAATTAGATTCTGAACGCAAGCAAGGTCTTGGACGCATTGAATCTCTGAATGAAGCTAAAGAGGCTCTTACAAATCAATTTAAAAATCTGGCTAATGAGATTTTGGAAGATAAGTCAAAGCGCTTTACAGAACAAAATACCGCAAGCCTTGATGCACTCCTTAAGCCTTTGCAAACCAAGCTCACTGAATTCAAAGAGCAGGTTAATACCTCTTATGGCAATGAAGCGCGCGAACGCCATGCACTCAAAAGTGAAATTGAGCGCCTTGCTAATCTGAATCTGCGCATGTCCGATGAGACACGTTCCCTCACCCAAGCACTCAAAGGTGACTCCAAGGTTCAAGGCAACTGGGGCGAACTCGTTCTGGAATCCATCCTGGAATCCTCTGGCCTTCGCAAGGGTGAAGAGTACCTTGTGCAGGATAGCCATACCCAAGCTGATGGCTCACGTCTTCAGCCCGACGTAGTCATTAAGCTTCCCGAAGGAAGAAGTCTGGTCGTCGATAGCAAGGTATCGATAACCGCTTACGCAAGGCATGCCGAGACTACTGACCCAGTAATCGCCGAACAAGAGCTAGCGGCCCACATCCAGTCTTTGCGTCAGCATATTCAAGGACTTTCTGGAAAGAACTATAGCGCCTTGTATGGCGCTGGCTCTGTTGATTTTGTTTTAATGTTTGTGCCCATTGAACCCGCATTTTTATTGGCTTTAAAGACAGCGCCAAATCTCTATCAAGAAGCCTTGTCTAAGAATATTGTGTTAGTTTGTCCAAGCACTCTGATGGCAACCTTACGCACTGTCGCTCACCTCTGGAGACAGGATCACCAGAACCGCAATGCGCTTGAAATTGCTAAACAGTGTGGCAATCTTTATGACAAATTTGTAGGTTTTGTTGAGGATCTCGAAAAGCTTGGGCAACGCCTGGATCAAGCGCAAACCAGCTATCACGATGCCTTTAATAAGCTTAAGACTGGCAAAGGCAATCTGATTCGCTCCGCTGAAAAGGTGCGTGAGCTCGGCGTCAAACCCAGCAAGAATCTATCAACTCCCTTGATCGAATCCTCTTCGGATTCTGAGTAAACCAAGCAAGAAAAATCCCCGCCTAGTTCGTACTAAGCGGGGATTTATTTAAAACCCAATTCCGATAAATCTATTGCTTCAGTGACTTATGCAGATTTGCGTGCACGTGCTGCAGGTGTAGCTGCTTTCTTTACTTGAGCAATTTGACCTTGAACAGCTTCAATTGCTTGATCAGTAGTTTTTTCTGCAGTTGCAAATGCTTCTTTGCTAGCAGCACGGAACTGCTCGAAGCCCTGCAAAGCGCTACCGTATGCAGTTTTGAAAGAAGACAAAAATACATCTGAGCCTGCAGGTGCATTAGCGGCAAAGGTATTCATCCAATCCTGGAATCCATCTTGCAACTGGTCAATGCTGGCATCAACAACGTTTGCAAACTCTTTATTGCCTTCGCGCAATACTTTGCTAACTTTCTTCTGGTAGGCAACTGCTTGATTGCTAGCAGCTTGCAAAGTTTCTGTACTCAAAAGTTCTGTAACTTCTTTTGGGTCTTTAGCAGACAATACTTGCGTAATACCATCTTGAGCATTTACCAATACATCCTTAGAAGCAGCGTAGTTCAACTCAGCCAATTTTTGGGCATTTTCCAAAGCAGCTTCGCTTAAAGAAAATGAGGCCTCGAGGCCTTTGCTATTCATTTGAGACAATTTAGCGGTGATTTGAGCTTGGTTCATGTATTTCTCCATAAATTAAGTGGTACAACTAGTTCATTAAGTGCACGATTTAATAATCTGGAGGCTGCGGATGCTTAAATATTGCACTGCACCATCAAACTGTAACTGAAGGAATATGGCAAATCAAGAACTTTTTGCTGCTTTGCAACAAATAATTCGCAAGATTATATAAATTGAATAAAATCAATAACTTAGAAAAAATTAAAGGTTCAAATTCCTATCGAAAAATAGCCATTGCAACCTGCTTTGGGACATTTTTGGAATGGTATGACTTTCTGACCTTTGCTACCTTAGCGGTTGTTTTTGGCCCGCTCTTCTTTCCGTCAAGCGACCCAAGCACAGGCCTTTTGGCCAGCTTAGCGACCTTTGGGGTTGGAATGGTAGTCCGTCCTGTTGGCGCAGCTATATTCGGCTCAATGGGCGATCGGATTGGTCGCAAACCCGTTTTCATGATCACCATTGCGCTGATGGGTCTCGCAACCGTCTGCGTCGGCTTTTTGCCTACTTATTCCCAAGTTGGCATCTGGGCTCCCATCCTCCTAGTAAGTTTGCGCCTACTTCAAGGTCTATCTGCCGGGGGCGAAATCGGCGGTGGCGCTGTCTACCTAACAGAACATGCCGGCAACCAGTACAGGGGATTTAAAACAAGCTTTTTGCAGCTGATGGGTCCACTCGGAATCTTGGTATCGACAACGCAAATTACATTGATACAGCATTACCTATCACCAGAGGAATTTGAAACTTGGGGGTGGCGCGTACCATTTTGGATTTCCATTTTGCTATTAATCATTGCGTTTAAAGTACGCATGACTTTAGAGGAGACGCCAGTATTTATGGAACTTGCAAGCCAAGGAGAGAAAACTGACTCTCAGTTGATCAATAATTTTAAGGATACTGAAATTCGCAAAAGAATGTTCATATTATTTTTCTGCATATCCTCTAGTGGCGCAATATTATTCTTTTGCGTTCAGGTATACACAGCAATTTTTCTGAAGACGACGGTTCAAATACCATCAGAGCTTGTGGATAAATTAAGCATCTACGGGACTGTTGCCCTCTTGCCCCTGACTGTTTTTGCTGGCTGGCTTTCAGACAAAATTGGGCGTAAACCAGTCGTATTAAGTGGCGTTATTTTAGGCGCCCTATTTATTCGGCCAGCATTTGAGCTTCTCCAAAACCTAGGGCAGATCTACATCACAACTGGTGGTCAAAAGGCAATTGTGGGTATTGGACTAATCTTAACGATACTCTCCTTATCTCTTGCACTCGTAGTAGGCCCACAAACAGCCCTACTAGCAGAGCTCTTTCCAGCAAAAAATAGAAATAGTGCAGCAACACTTCCTCACAACCTAGCGGCAGGCTGGATTGGGGGACTGCTCCCCCTAATAGTCACTTGGATCAATCAAGAATGGGGAAATAGTTTTGCGGGGCTCTGGTACCCGGCTATTTTTCTTGGGATGGCAGCGATTGCTGCGATACCATGGTTGCCGGAAACCAATAATAGAAACCTATTAACGTAAATTTACAACGATGCAATACGTTCAGCTATTTTTTTCTGAATAGCTGACTTGTAATCAGTCCACTAAGTAATGCAGCGTTGCTGTAGCTCGAGAATTTCATTTGGATGAGCAGCAATCCTCGCCCTCATTTCATCCAAAAATTCAGGTAAGTCAGACCAAGACTGAAGAATCGGGAACGGTACTGGACCAATAAATGCTAACGCATCTGGTGAAAGCAAAAATTCATGTGATAGTGAAATCGGAATGCAGCCCAATTCCAAAGCATCATATAGTCGAATGGTTTCAGAGTTATTGCCAGATGGGCAAGGCGCCAGTACGCTATCTTCCATAATTGCCGCATATAAACCTACGTTGTACCCGCTAGCAAATCCATTTGATGGCATTAAATATAAGTTTTCACCGCAATTACTTGTGGCCTGACCAAAACTAGCACGCTCATTATTGAAAGAATCAGCATTATTAATCCATCCCAGGAAAGAGGCCAAAGTTTGGCGTTGTGAGGCCTTTTTCAGCAGGCCACCCAACCTAGGGCCGACCCCTGTCCTAAATCCATTTGGCGCCCACATTACCCTACCATCAAGATAGGCTGAGTTAATAATGCTAGGGAAATAATAATTTCTAACTACTAAATCACACTCGGCATATACAGAAATATCCTTATCCAAGCGCTCGCCGCCCATGTGGTAGAGCACAAGCTTGTTTCCCATAGATTTAATATGGCGAATGAGATCAACATTAATCTGGTTGAGCTCTAAATAAATAACGGCTGCATCTCCAAAATGCGCTGAAGAGACCCCAAGACTATAAGGTGCTCCTCCAAAAAGATTATTCTGAACAAACCAGGTTTCTAAAGCTCCGTTCAGTGAATCAGGTGAGCTGATTATTTGTAGATTCATTTATAGAAAGTTAGCCTTGATGATATTGAATAATGGAATCCCCGCTGGAATAGTATTTACTCAATTCCTCAAAGAATGGAGGGGGATCAACATAGTCATGCCATATTTTGATTGGTCCAAAAAAACTTCTTTGCCATTGCGGGCGAAAATTCCAATTCATAGGCAGCACAAAAGGATTGAAGCCCGTCTCCTGAATCGCTAAAGCAAAGGAGCCCTGGTCATTTGCGGGCATTCTGTAAGGACCATCTTTATTGACCCCTAAAATTGAGGAGTCAACTATATTTGCCAGCTCACTCCATTTTTCAAAAACAGATTTTGCCTGTTTAGCAAAAAAAATAACGCCAGTGTTATATTCGATTTCATCTCCCTTGAATATATTCTGATATCTCTTTCCCCATGGGGACTCGCAAATAGATAGGGCCAGGCCAAATTGTCTCGCCTTTTCAAAACCGAAATCTAGATTGCCCAAGACTACCGTATCTAAATCCAAAAAAAGGGTTTCTTCAAAGGGTGATAACTCAAACATAGCCGCTTTTTTATTTAAGCTAGATGGCTCATTGACTGGCGCCTCTATTTTGATTATTTCATGAGTCAATTCAGGATGAAACTTTTTGACTGATGCCTTTAAACGATCAATCGGAAGCTTAGTTTCATCCCCCCAGTAAATAGATAAGATTCCGCGAGACATTGATATCCTTGGTTAGCAGTTATTGAGTTTGATTAAAGTAATAGTGTACTTAGGGGGAAGCCGTAAAGAATAGCCCAATGGCTGCGAAGACCTGTGTATGGGTCAAGCATAATGTGTCTATTCGCCTCCAATCCATGATTGAAAACTGCCAATAAACCTCCAAGCCAGGTAAATTGGGCATGCCTCATTCCAATCAAATAATCGCACTCGCCGAGTAATGAGATATTTTTGCCTGCAGTAATGCTTTCCTGAAGAGCTAATGCGGGATTTTGGGCTACCATGCCCGCATTGAAATTATTGTATCTTTTTTCGAGCTCATCCCAGCGCACATCAACCCCAACCAATCCAGCCTGAATATGCTCAATAGCATTAGGGTCATCGCTGGATAAAAAAATTAATATTTTTTTCTGTGGGTATTTAAAAATCAAACTCCTGACCTGCTGCAAGTATGACTCAGTAGGAACGTAGGGGCACTCTGAATTTTTGTCTCCCCTACGGACATGTAAGCCAATACGAAAATCGTAAGAATCCCAGCAAAGGCGCTCTTTCAACAAATCAATTTCTTTTTGGAGGAATGCGCTAGGCGTCCCACAAATAGCTTGTGCTAGGACCGCGCACCACTGATGACGAGATAGTTCAATACAACTTTCTATTGGAGGCGCTGGGTATTGGTGATCAGCCTTGATTTTGGGCGATGCATTCCATGTATCCCTCATGAAATCCCATTCAATAATCTCTTGGTCCCTAGCCACTTCTATAGGTTGCTTTACTTGGATATCAAATATTTGCTCTATTAGATAAGGTGATTCGATCAAAAAAGAGTAATTTGCATCTAGTGCAAGAGAAATATTTAAACCTGTCATCAGCCTAGAGGTAATCGCACCAAAGCCGCCATGCTCAACACGATGAAATAATGTACTCCCACTCTTTAATTTGTTTGTAGCAAGGAGAGCTTGGAGATAATAATCCGGTGATTTCTGAGCAGCCATCATTCGAAATTATTATTAATTTTGGGGTGTTGGTTTTAACGCCCGTGTAGTGAGAGCTCATAAATGGTGCCCCTTGTCCGACTCGAACAGACCACCTACTGATTACAAATCAGTTGCTCTACCAGATGAGCTAAAGGGGCAACGGGATTATTTTAGCCTATTTCACAATCCTTAAGGAAGGTCTGCCGGCTTTGGGTTTTTCAGACTCCTGATCCCCAGAATCAGCAACGTGTAGATCCCTGGCTTTAGCTGGATCAAATGGGAAAGACATGCCCTGCCCATTCTCTCTGGCGTAAATAGCCAAGACATGGCTCACGGGCACCATAATCTTTCTAGGAACGCCCCCAAACCGGGCTTGAAAGCTAATCCAGTCATTTTCCATTTGCAGCTGGTGACATGCCTCTAGCGAGAGATTTAAAACAATCTCATCATTCTTCACAAACTCCATCGGCACCTCCACCCTAGAGTCCACAAAGACCGCAATAAAGGGGGTAAAACCAAAATCCGTGCACCACTGATGTAGAGCACGGATTAAGTAGGGTTTGTTGCTTGGAACGTCAGGCATGCCGACCATAATGAACCGCTAGAGTTGCTTAGCGGCGCATGACCTTTTCCGAAGGGGTCAATGCTTCGATATAGGCTGGTCTGCTGAAAATACGCTCAGCGTATTTCAAGAGCGCTGCAGCATTACGAGAAAGATCAATACCGTAGTGCTCAAGACGCCATAGCAATGGCGCAATGGCAACGTCTAGCATTGAGAACTCATCACCGAGCATGTACTTATTCTTCACAAAAATCGGCGCCAACTGTGTCAAGCGATCACGAATAGCTAAACGCGCTTTTTCATGATTCTTTTCTGCAGCCTTACCTTTTTCATTTTCCAATGAGGCGACGTGTACGAATAACTCTTTCTCAAAATTGAAGAGGAAGAGACGTGCGCGCGCACGGGCGACTGGATCAGGCGGCATCAACTGTGGATGAGGAAAACGCTCATCAATATATTCATTGATGATGTTTGATTCATACAAAATGAGATCGCGCTCAACCAAGATAGGCACTTGGCCATAAGGGTTCATCACCGAGATATCTTCTGGCTTATTAAACAAGTCAACATCGCGGATTTCAAAATCCATGCCTTTTTCAAAAAGCACCAAACGGCAGCGTTGCGAGAAGGGGCAGTTAGTACCCGAGTACAACACCATCATAAATATAGTTCCTTAAATTTCTACTTCAATACAACAAACGCACAACAGCGTTAAATCTTTTCACTCATGAGCCCCAATTCAGGACTCATGAACTACATTAGTGAATATCTTTCCAATAAGCTTTGTTCAAACGCCAAGCCAAGATCGTGAAGATCGCCAAGAACAGAAGCACGATCACGCCAAGACGCTTACGCTCCAACTGGACAGGCTCTGCCATCCAAGACATAAAAGCAACCAAGTCAGCGATGTTGTCGTCATATTCTTGGGGCTTCATCGTTCCAGGTGTTAATTGCTCAAAGCCAACAAACACCTTTTCCACTCTGCCTTCATCATGCGGATCTTTGTGCTCTTCAAACTTCGCAGCACGCTCACCCTGTAGCTGCCAAAGTACATGCGGCATACCTACGTTTGGATAAACCAAATTATTCCAACCCGTTTGAGTGGTGTCGTCTTTGTAGAAGGTACGGAAGTAGGTATACAGCCAATCCGTTCCACGCGCACGAGCCTCTACAGATAAGTCTGGAGGATTCTTACCAAACCATGCCTTAGCCTCCTTTGGAGACATTGAAATGGTCATCAAGTCACCCACCTTGGCATCAGTAAAAATCAGATTGTCTTTGATTTGCTGATCAGTTAGGCCGATATCGCGCAAGCGGTTGTAACGCATGCTAGAAGCTGCGTGGCAATTTAAGCAATAGTTCACAAAAATCTTTGCACCGTTTTGCAATGAAGCATTGTTGCTTACGCGGTTAGGTGCAGCGTCTAATGGAAAGCCGCCTTCATTTGCATTGGCATTCAGACTCAGACCAAGGGCGGCAACTAATACTGTTGCTTGGCAGATGCCCATCAAAGTTTGCAGAATTCGTTTCATACTAGTTCCTAATTTCTCTTCGCTGTTATCGCAGGCTTAAATTAATGGGACTTAAAGGTAACGCGTGTTGGAACTGGCTTGAATGTACCAAGCGTGCTCCAGAACGGCATTCCTAAGAAGAAGCCCAGATAGTAAATAGTGCAAACCTGAGAAATCTTTTCAAATACTGGTGATGGTGGCTGAATTCCCAAGTAACCCAAGATCACGAAGCTCACCACAAAGACGCCATAAATGTATTTATGGAAATCTGGGCGATAGCGAATGGATTTCACTGGGGAATGATCAAGCCATGGCAAGAAGAACATGATCACTACAGAACCACCCATGATCACAACACCCCAAAACTTAGCATCAAACAAATAGAAGCCGCCAGCTAAAGCCAAAGCGATTGCAGCACAAGCGCCCTTCACTTTGAGATCTTTGGTTTTCAAGGCAAACATCCCTAAAATCACTGCCAAGAAAATCCATAAGGGCAACAAGAAGTTTGAGGTGGTTGCACGCAACATAGAGTAGAACGGCGTGAAATACCATACTGGTGCAATGTGTGGAGGCGTTTGCAATGGGTTTGCAGGTACAAAGTTATTGGCTTCAAGGAAGTAGCCGCCCATCTCTGGAGCAAAGAACACGATGCAAGCAAAGACCATTAAAAATCCGCCCAAATACATCACGTCATGCACGCTGTAATAAGGATGAAAAGGAATGCCGTCTACTGGGTGTCCGTTTGCATCAAGGGTATCTTTGATCTCAACGCCATCAGGATTGTTGGAACCAACTTCATGCAAAGCAAGAATATGGGCTGCTACCAAACCAACCAATACCAGTGGAATCGCAATCACGTGGAATGCAAAGAAGCGGTTCAGAGTTGCATCACCCACAACATAATCACCACGCAACCAAAGGGATAGGTCTGGACCAATGAATGGGATTGCAGAGAACAAGTTCACAATTACTTGAGCGCCCCAGTAAGACATCTGACCCCATGGGAGCAAGTAACCGAAGAATGCCTCGCCCATTAAGCATAAGAAAATTGCGCAGCCGAAAATCCAAATGAGTTCACGTGGCTTGCGATATGAACCGTAGATCAAACCACGGAACATATGCATGTAAACCACCACGAAGAACATGGAAGCACCGGTGGAGTGCATATAGCGAATCACCCAGCCCCACGGCACTTCGCGCATGATGTACTCAACAGAGTCAAACGCCTTGGCAGCGTCAGGCTTGTAGTTCATGGTCAAGAAAATACCGGTAAATATCTGGTTTACCAACACAACAATCGCTAAGGCGCCAAAAATATAGAAGAAATTTAAATTCTTTGGTGCGTAATACTCACTCATATGCCGCTTGAAAGCTTCCGTTACCGGCAGGCGTGAGTCAACCCAAGCCATCAGCTTTTGAGCAGCAGAGGCGTCTGCTGGAACTTGTTTTTCGTGGAATGCCATCTATCTCTCCTTAGGCCTTCTTATCGTCGCCAACCAAAATCTTGGTATCGCTCAAATACATATGTGGCGGTACTTCAAGGTTATCTGGGGCTGGTTTGTTTTTATACACACGGCCGGCCATGTCAAAAGTAGAGCCATGACATGGGCAAAGGAAACCACCTGGCCAAGTATTTGGCAAAGATGGTTGTGGACCCGCTTCAAACTTCGCATTTGGTGAACAACCCAAGTGAGTGCAAATACCAACCACCACAAGGTATTCAGGCTTAATGGAGCGCCATTGGTTCTGAGCATATGGTGGTGTGAACTGAGCAGGATCACGCAATGAATCTGGATCAGCCAATTCGCTATCCAACTTAGAAAGTTCAGCAACTTGCTCTGGGGTGCGACGAATAACCCAAACAGGCTTACCGCGCCATTCAACTGTTCTCATCTCATCAGGCTGCATGCCAGTGATATCGATTTCGACTGCAGCACCAGCGGCTTTTGCACGCTCTGATGGCTCAAAACTATCAATAAAAGGGTAAAGGGCTGCTGCTGCACCTACACCACCTACTGCCGAAGTGGCGATCAACCAATTACGGCGATCCTTGTCCATGGAGGGCTTGTCACTCATTTACAAAATTCCTAAAAAGGGTATTTATGGGTGGAAATTGCTTAAAGATAGGATTTTAAAGTAAAAAGTGGGGTAAGCAAGAAAGTTATGGGGTTAATCTCGAGTTAATCAGGATCCAGATAGGAAGGGAAGGCTAAATGAGCGTTTTAAAGGAATTTCGGGACTTTGCCGTCAAGGGCAATGTCATTGATTTGGCGGTAGGCGTGATTATTGGCGGGGCCTTTGGGAAAATCGTGGATTCCCTGGTAAATGACATCGTGATGCCGGTGATTTCGACCCTTTTTGGGGGTCATATCGACTTTACAAACCTATTTATTGTCTTAGGTCACGTCCCAGAGGGAGTTCCCAGAACTTTTGACGCCCTCAAAAAGGCTGGGGTGCCGATTTTCGCCTATGGCAACTTCATCACCATTTCGATTAATTTCATCTTGCTGGCGTTTGTCATTTTTCAAATGGTCAAGGTCGTCAATAAAATTCGCATTATGGATGCCCCTCCTCCTCCTCCAACACCAGAAGATATTGTGTTGTTGCGTGAAATTCGGGATAGCCTAAAGAAGTGAGTTATTTCAACTTACAAATAAAAATTTAGCCTACAGGTAGCATTACTTGTCATCCCTAACAACTACTCAAGAAAAGACTCGAGCACAACTCATTTTTCAGGATGGGCTTGCACACTTTCAGCAAGGTAGATTGAAAGAAGCCGATGATTTGTTTTATCAAGCTCATCAACTCGATCGAAATAACGTAGGGGCACTTAACTTATTGGGTATTCGTGCGTATCAAAAAAATGAATTCTCAATTGCTCTCAATTTTTTAAATAGCGCTAATTTACTTGCACCACATTCTCCACACACCCTGAGCAATTTGAGCTTAGTGCACATTGCACTCTCACAATTTCAAGAGGCGCTTAATTTTTGCGATCTGGCGATTGAGCAAGACTCGAGCGTTCCAGAAGCCCACAATAATCGTGGCAATGCATTAAAGGGCTTAAAACGGAATCTGGAAGCACTTGATGAATATAAAAAGGCCATAGAATTGCGCCCAAATTATTCGGAAGCTTTGAGTAATACAGGGATAGTTTTGCTAGAAGAGGGTATGCCAGACCAGGCTATTCCCCTGTTAAAGCAAGCAACTCTTGTCAACCCCGATCTCGCGGAAGCTTTTAATAGCTTAGCTAATGCCCTTACTGATTTAGGCAACTACGAAGATGCCTTTTATAACTATGAGCGGGCCTTACAAATTAACCCAAATTATTTGGATGCCTGTTTAAATTTTGGCAACAGCCTTAAAAAAGGTAAGCAGTATCAAGGTGCCATTCATTGTTATGAGCATGCGCTCAAAATTAAGCCTGATCACTCGCAAACATTTTATTTATTAGGGGAGTTGTATTACGACATTGGCAACCCCTCTGTAGCAAAAGAGCATTACGCCAAGTCGCTTGTACTCGACCCTCAAAATATCGAAACAGCATATGGTCTAGCTATTGCTCAAATTCCCAAGATTTACAAAAACTCAAATGAAATAAACGCCTCTAGAGCTTCCTTTTCAAAGGAGTTAGATTTTTTAAAAACCTTCACTCCGACGAAAGACAGTCTAGAAATCACTTCAAAGTGCATCGCACGGCACCCTTTTTATCTCGCCTACCAAGAAGAAAATAATCGAGAACTGCTTACTCAATTTGGGAAGATTTGTACTCAACAAGCTCTGCCAATCCAAAAAAGTCTAGGCTCCATACAGGGAGAAACTCAATCTGGGAAAAAAATTCGAATTGGTATTGTTAGTAAATTCTTTTGCGATCATCCAGTTTGGTATGCCATTACTAAAGGATGGGTAAATCACCTCAATACCAATCAATTTGAGCTTCTCCTTTTTAATACTGGTGGCACCGAGGATGAGGAGACTGCACTTGCCAAATTAAAAGTTGCTCATTACTTCAATTGCGGCAAAGTGCTTGGACCTGCTGCGCAGCAAATCCTTGATGAACACTTAGATGTCATTTTGTACCCTGAAATTGGCATGGATACTACTTCCAAAGCGCTTGCATGCCTGCGCCTTGCCCCTCTACAACTTGCAAGCTGGGGTCATCCGGAAACGACGGGATTACCCAACATTGACTACTTCCTTTCATCCGAGCTGTTAGAGCCTCTTGAGGCAGAGAAGAATTACAGTGAAAAATTAATTCTGCTGCCCAACCTAGGAACCCATTTTGATCCCCCTCACGTAGAAATTACAGCCCCTAATTTCCTCGAACTAGATATTGATGAAACGTTGCCAATATTACTTTGCGCAGGCTCCCCTTCAAAATATTTACCAAGCTACGACAGCATTTTTGTTGAGATTGCAAAAAGGCTAGGTAAATGTCAATTTGTTTTCTTCTCGTTTGATGAAAACTTAAGCGTGGCGCTACAAGAGCGTCTTCGCAAAGCCTTTTTAGAAGCGCAGCTTAATGTAGATCAATTTATTCGCTTTATTCCGTTTCAAAAGAAAGAGGTATTTTTTGGACTTATGAAAAAAGCCGATATCTACTTGGATACGATTGGATTTTCTGGTTTTAATACTGCAATGCAGGCCCTTTTTTGTAATTTGCCAGTAATCACTATTGAAGGCCGGTGGATGCGTGGTCGCTTAGCAAGCGGAATACTCAATCAGATTGGGCCCTCCCAGTTAATTTGTAAAACAGAGGGTGCCTATATAAATCTGGCGGTGGAGATGATTCAGAATAAAGACTTACTCCAATCCTATAAGTCTGCAATCGCAGAACGTAAAATGGGCCTATTTAACGACCTCATTCCTATCAGAGCACTAGAAGATTTCTTGAGTCATCACACTCCAAAAAAATGATTGCCCTCAGATGAATTCTCAATTGCATAAGCACTGGCTCATTTTTTCGCAAGCAGTCACGATTCTATTGGCAGCCTTATTTATTGTTGTCACTCTTAAGCCCGAATGGATCGAAGAATCCAGAGTAAGCACCCTTACAGAAAATGCCACCTTTCGAGAGGTGGGTGGAGAAGGTCAATTAAACCCTCACTCCTATCATGATGCTGTAAGACGTTCAATGCCAGCAGTGGTGAACATTTTTACCAGCAAATCTCTTACAAAACCTAAGGCTCGCAAAGAGATCAAGCCTAGCCCCTCTGATCCTCTATCTCAATTCTTCTTTGGCGAACAGCCGCCCCAAGAGCAGTCCAATACAAGCTTAGGTTCTGGTGTTCTGGTTAGCCCCGAAGGTTACATCCTGACCAATCATCACGTCATCAGTGAGGCAGACAGTATTGAGGTAGCTCTAGCGGACGGCAGAAGGGTGAAAGCGCAGGTGATTGGAAGTGACCCAGAGACCGATATTGCAGTCTTAAAAATTGATGCCAAAAGTTTGCCAAACCCTATCAGTTTAGGCAAGGTCGAATCTGTTCGGGTGGGTGATGTGGTGTTGGCCATTGGCAACCCCTTTGGTGTTGGCCAAACTGTTACGTCCGGAATTGTTTCAGCTTTGGGTAGAGACCATGTAGGCATTAATACATTTGAAAATTTTATTCAAACGGATGCCGCTATTAACCCCGGCAATTCTGGTGGCGCCCTTGTCGATACTCGCGGAAATTTAATTGGTATTAATACTGCTATTTTTTCAAATAATGGTGGATCTATGGGCATTGGTTTTGCCATCCCCGTCAATCTTGCCAAGCAAGTGATGGAAGCCATCTTAAAAAATGGTTCAGTACTGCGTGGCTGGCTTGGAGTTGAGCCACAAAATCTTTCCAAGGAGTTGTCAGAATCCCTGAACCTTCCAGAAGCGACTAAAGGCGTTCTTATTGCTGGTGTCTTAAGCGGTGGACCAGCAGATCGTGCTGGCGTAAGGCCCGGTGATATTCTGATTGAGTTAAATGGCCGTAACGTATCCGATATAAGAGATCTATTGAATCAAGTGGCACAACTTTCTCCCGGCACTGAGGCTAGCTTACAGATTTTGAGAAAGGGTAAACCTATCTCACTAAAAACTACTATTAGTAAACGCCCACGACCGAATAATTAATGCTACAAAATTAAATTATGAATCCTAAAAATCAAATGCGTATCGGTGAGGCCGTTGGAGTGATACAAAGCGGTCAATTTTCAAAAGCAGAAAACCTTCTCAAAGAGGTTTTGCAAAGTGAGCCCTTAAATATCGCTGCATTGGAGATTTCTGGCCTAGTGAACGCAGCACAGGGAAAGCATGCTGAGGCAGCTAAGTATTTAAAACAAGCCGCCCAAATCAATCCCCATAATTTCTCCACGCAATATAACCTCGCCAAAGCATTAAGTGAGTGCAATGAACATCAAGCCTCCATCGCACATCATGAGCTTGCTATTAAGCTATCCCCCAACAACCCTGAAGCCTGGAATAACTATGGCAAAAGTCTTTCTAGCATTAAGCAATCTGATAGGGCCATAGAGGCATTTACTAAGGCGCTTGAAATAAACCAGCAGTACCCTGAGGCAATGCATAACCTAGGGTCTACTCTGGCTGAGTTAAAACAACACGATAAGGCTATTGAGGTCTTTGATAAACTGATTGCACTAATGCCAGATCGAGCAGAGGTTTGGAGCAATAAAGGTAAGGCTCTATATGAGCTTAAGCGCTACAGTGAAGCTAATGCTCACTACGAAAAGGCGATTTCTTTAAAACCAGATTTTGCTGATGCCTGGTTAAGCTGGGGAAATGTGTTTTGGGGTCTTAAACAATATGATGAAGCCATTTCTTGCACATTAAAAGCAATTGAGCTCAATCCTAATATCCCACTGTATTGGCATAACCTCGGGGTTAATTTCACAAGCCTAAGGCTTTATAAAGATGCCCTAAAGGCCTTTGACAAAGTTTTAAGCCTTGATCCTGACTTTCCTTACTTAATGGGAACTTGGCTACACACGAAAATGCTACTGGCTGACTGGTCAAACCTTGATCATGATTTGAATATCTTAAATACCAAAATTGAACAAGGTAAAGGTGTTGCAACCCCTTTTTCAATCCTCGGGCTATCCAACTCAGAAGCAATTAATCACCAGACTGCAAAGATACAAATTGAACATAAATACCCCTTCAACCCCTCACTTGGGCCAATACAACCGCGACAGAATCCTAAGATAAAGCTTGGTTACTTTTCAGCTGACTATAAAACTCATGCTGTAGCAGCGCTAATTGCCAATCTCATCGAGTCGCATGATCGCAATCATTTCGAGGTTATTGGGTTTTCTTATGGGGTAGCAGATCTAAAGGATCCCATGCGCGAAAGACTCTCAAAGGCATTTGATACGTTTATTGATGTGCAAGATAAGTCGGATTTGGAGATAGCTGCATTATCAAGAGAGCTTGGGGTTGATATCGCGATTGATTTAGGTGGCCATACTGCTGATGCCAGAACCGGTATATTCGCCTTCAGGGCGGCTTCGATTCAAGTCAATTACCTTGGCTACCCAGGAACAATGGGCGCCAACTACTATGACTACATCATCGCAGACAAAACCATCATCCCAGAAGCTAATGCACAATTTTTCACGGAAAAAGTAGCCTATCTTCCGCACACCTATCAGCCAAATGATAGAAAACGAGAGATTTCATCGAGGCAATTTACACGCTCTGAATTAGGGTTGCCGGAAGACAGCTTTATCTTCTGCTGTTTTAATAACAATTACAAAATTACTCCAATAACATTTGATAGTTGGTGTCGAATTTTGCATGCGGTTGAGAGCAGCGCATTATGGCTGCTTGAAGATAATCATACTGCTGCGCCAAATCTACAAAAAGAGTTTGCCGCCCGAGGAATTAATCCTGCTAGATTGGTCTTTGCGCCTCGCATAGATTCTGTAGAGCACCTAGCGCGTCACAGACTCGCCGACCTATTTATTGACACCCTGCCTTACAACGCACATACCACTGCTAGCGATGCACTATGGGCCGGACTACCAGTATTGACTTTGCTAGGTCATACCTTTCCAGGAAAGGTTGCAGCCAGCCTGCTACACGCAATCCGTCTTCCAGAGCTAGTTACCCACTCAACTAAAGA
Organism: Polynucleobacter sp. MWH-Creno-3A4; assembly: GCF_018881885.1. Classification (NCBI taxonomy): domain Bacteria; kingdom Pseudomonadati; phylum Pseudomonadota; class Betaproteobacteria; order Burkholderiales; family Burkholderiaceae; genus Polynucleobacter; species Polynucleobacter sp. MWH-Creno-3A4. The sequence goes on along the minus strand of NZ_JACXSA010000001.1, from coordinate 817,824 downwards.
GTTTGAGGCATTGGCGATAGAACTCGGCAATCATCCAGAGAGGCTGAATTCAATCAAACAAAAGCTTGCTAGCAATCGCCTAACCAGCCCCCTGTTTGATATCGACTCTTTTACTAGAGATATTGAATGCATTTATCAAAAGATGCATCAACACCAGCAACGACACTTGGCTCCACAAACCTTCTCTGTTTGAAAATAATTTTAGGCAATAAAAAACCCGCCCTATTTCTAGGGCGGGTCAGTTTGATGCTTTTTTAATTCTAGCTAGCTTACGCTAGCATTGAATTAGAAAGTGTGACGCAAGCCAAGGGCGTATCCACTTGCACTGGAACTAACTGTAGTTGTTCCATATGAAGCAGTAGACTGAACTTGCTGACCATAGATAGCATACAAGTTTGTACGCTTGCTTAGGTAATAGTTAGAGCCCAACTGCCATGCATTGAAGTTAGCTGTTGGAGTAGTAGCACCCAATGCTGTGTAACGACCTAGACCAGCACTTGCCCAACCTTCAATTGTTGGAGTAATGTAGCTACGAACACCAATCTGCTCGCTTTGACGCTTCATGTAGTAGTTGGCATTTTGAGTTGCGCTTGCAGTACGTGAAACATACTGACCATAGGCTGTCAAGATACCAAAGTCATAAGTTGCGCCAATCAAGTACTGATTGTCTTGAACGTTCAAGCCGTTCTGTGTAAGTGTACCAACACCTGTGCTTGAGTTAACTCCAGAGGAAGGCTGAGCATTTACCCATGGGTTATTAACAGTTGTACCGGATGGAGTAGTTAAATTGCTTGTATAAGTTAGCTGCTTGAGTTGCTGAACAGCAGCACCAATGTAAAGCTTATGCCATGTGAAATCAGCACCTAAACCCCAACCGCTAGCATTGGTGTTACCGCCAGAAGAAGAAGAAAGAACTGTTGTGTTGCTGTTTGCTAGCGTGTAGATACCGCTTGCTGTAAAACCAGAGAAGCTGTCAGTTTTGAATGACAAAGTATTGGCAGTACGGTTGGTGTATGCAGCGTTGTAGTCTTGACCAGCGTTATCTTTTGCAAGAGTACCAGCTGAGTAAGTTACGTTACCAACAATGTTGTTGTTTTTACCTGGGTCAGTTACTGCACCGAGGTTAAAGATTGGGGTGTATTGCAAACCAACAGCTGCTTGGCCCAAACCATTTTTCTTCAAACCAACAAAAGACTGACGGTTTAACAAACCTTTGTTTGCGTTACCACTGTTGTCTTGATCTTCAGGATACATTTCAACTTCATAGGTGAAGAATGCGCTAGTACCGCCGCCTAAATCTTCGTTACCTTTGAAACCCAAACGTGAAGTTTGCTCAGCACCTTTGCCAGTAAAACCATTGGCTGTAGTTTGAGTACCGCCTCTGTTCATATATGCAGATGAATTAGAGTTCAACTTTGTGTTAGTACCTACATAACCAGCGTCAATGATGCCGTACACGGTTACGCTTGATTGAGCTTGGGCAGCACCAGCAAAAGCTGTTACTGCTGCAACTGCGAATAGCGATTTTTTCATTCTTCAAATCTCCAAAAATTAAAAGTAATGCCCAAATAAAAACTGGGACCTACGAATTTTGCTGGTTTTGCCCTTGCAGACTGGGGGTAAGAGTATTTAGGACCTCTTTTTGCTTGTCAAAAGGGAGTTTTTTGGTTTTCTTCGTTGTATCTCGGCAACAAGGGACAAGATTCCTGTCTTTTATGGCGTCTAGATGACAAAATTGTCACATGGCAAGCCGCGAATTCTTAAAAATCCTCAGTTCAGCCCGTTTAGGTGATGTATTAGCGCAACAAAAGCTAGCTGAGGCCTATTTAACAGGGGCGTATAAAACCCCGATTCAGCCTGCAAATGCACTCATTTGGCTCGAAAAATCCTATTTTTCCGTTACAAATCAAGAACTTAAAGATAAGCAGACTAGCTCAAATTCCACCACTGAGATTTTGACTCAAATCGCCCGCATTCCTCTGGCTCAAACTTTTCAGTCCCCTGCGTTTGGCTTCGGTTGGACTTCTTTTTGGCAGTTGGCTCACACAAAGGCCGAAACTCAACTCCATTTAGCTGCCAAGTGGCAGCTTGCTAACCTCTTGATCAACCCAGACCACCAAGAAATTCAAGCTCAACTCATGGAGTTTCTCAAAGGCAAAAATATTTCAAGCTCTCTTGAAGCAATTGCTGGACTGGATTTAAAAGGTCTGCAAAAAATTGCGAAACAATTTTTACAGGAGCTCGCTGAGACCGACTCTCCATTTACATCAGCAGCTAAAGAACTGCTCATCAAACTCCAACCGAAAAATGCAGCGCTATCGTCTTTATGGATCTCTTGGCTTGATGATAAAAATGAAGAGGCTTTGCTACAAGCTGCTGAGCTTGGACTCACCATGGCAAGATTGACCTTAGGACTTCGGCTTGCCCAATTAGATGGCGGGGATACTAAATCCAATGCCTCACTTAAGAAGGCGGCTTATTGGTTAGAGCTTGCAGCCAAAGATGGTGATCGTGATGCTTGGTATGCGCTTGGAGAAATTTATCGTCGCCCGCAGTTCTCTGGCTATAGTGCTGCGGAAAGCGATCGCTGCTTTGACCGAGCAGCTGACCTTGGCCATGCTGAAGCACAACTGCGCAAAGGCGCCAACCTTTGGCGTAAACGAGAAAAGTCTGATGAAAAAGTTCGCGGCTTGCAAGCCTCCTACTGGGTATGGCAAGCCCACCAGCAAGGCATTGCAGAAGCCAAAGAACTGCTCGGCAAAATTTTAGAAAGTTGTCCCGATCCCCAGAAAAATGATTGGCACGAGCTTGCACTTCAGGCAGAGCAAGCGATTAACCATCATGTTGAACACCAACTAGATGAAGATTGGCTGTTGTTGTGCCATCGCATTGTGATTGCCAATCAATTTCATTTCAGTAAGGCGGAGTTATTGCTCTGTGAAGTGGGTCAGCTACAACATGAGCACTGCGTTGTTGTGGATATTCGCTGGGAGTTACCTAAGATCTTACCGAGATTGATTCAGATCGAGACTATTCAGCAGCGTCGTGCTTTATTGGCTGCAGGCAAGGTGTTTGCCAGTTCTGATTTAGAAATCGAAGGTAACTTACGACAAAGACGTTATCGCTTTGATCGTGTTACTCATTGGCTAACGACTACCTTCGCCAAGGCGAATAAACATCAGACGAATACCGAGCTAGCTTAATTCTCCGAATTGACTTCTTCATCCGCAGGCTTAGGGGTATAGAAGCGCGCAACCAATAAGCCCAACTCATATAGCAAGGTCATTGGAACAGCTAACAGCAACTGAGAAAGCACATCGGGCGGAGTCACTACTGCCGATATCACAAAAGCGCCCACAATCACATAAGGGCGAATCTCTTTGAGTTTAGCCAAAGGCACAATTCCCATGCGCACTAGGACAACTACTACTACGGGCACTTCAAAAGTAATACCAAAAGCCAAGAAAGTGGTCATGGCAAAACTTAAATAGTTATCAATGTCAGTCGACATCTCGGCGCCCAAGGGAGCGTTATAACTTGCCATAAATTTAAATACGGTCGGAAATACCAAGAAATACGCAAATGCCATGCCGATGATGAATAAGGTGTAGCTGCTGACTACCAATGGCAAGATTAACTTGCGCTCATGTAGATACAAACCTGGGGCTATGAACGCCCACAACTGGTACATCACGATTGGGAGCGCAATAATGAAAGCAACCAGCATGGTGACTTTCATCGGCACAAAGAAAGAGCCGGTGACATCGGTCACGATCATCTTGCCGCCCGCAGGCAAAGCTTCCAATAAAGGCTGAGCAAATAAATGAAAAATATCTGGGGCCCAATAGACTAAGCCTATAAACACCACAATAATTGCCAGCGCTGCCTTAATGACACGATCGCGCAGCTCATATAAGTGCGACAGAAATGATTCTTGTAAACCAGAGTCTTCAGTTGAGTGGCTATCAGTCATGCAAGGGTCTTATTCTGCTTTTATTTATTAGTACTGTGATGAAAGCGCTTCATCCGAGCAGCGCCAGACTGCACGCGAGTACGCAGTCCTGTTGAGCGCTTAAACCACATTGGCCGAGCTGCGCGCCTCACGCCCCAGCTATTTCGGCCTTGGCGCTTGGATTTGCGTAGCACTTCTTTTTCGTCAAGTGGCGGTTTCTCAAAAGAAGTTTCAAAGATGTCCGCTTGATCACTCAGATTGGTGTTAGCTTCTTGAACAGTGGAATGAATACTGCTCTCCACTTCCTTTAGCGCCGCAGTACTTTCTTCACGGAATTTTTTGAGCTCATCAATCTCCATCTGGCGATTGACCTCAGACTTCACTTCAGCCATGTAGCGTTGTGCTCGGCCGAATAAATTACCAGCCATACGCGCCACTTTTGGCAAGCGTTCTGGACCTACAACAACTAAAGCAACCACTGCGATAAGCGCAAGTTTTGAAACTCCGAGATCAATCATTTAAACCAGTCTTCTGAAAACTGCATGAATTTCGATTGCGCTATCAATAATTATTTATTGAGGTCTTTGGCCTGCACATCAACGGTTTTATCGACTGTTGAAGCACCTTGTTGGATCTGCTCTTTTGGTTCTTCAGATGTTTTCATGCCATCTTTAAAACCTTTTACAGCGCCACCTAAATCTTGACCGATGTTGCGTAATTTCTTGGTACCAAATACCAACATCACGATGACCAAAACAATTAACCAGTGCCAAATGCTAAATGAGCCCATTTTTTAATCTCCTTGGATTATTTTTTCCAGGGGCGCGGACCGCCCATCACATGCAAATGCAGGTGATAAACCTCCTGCCCTCCATCCGCACCATTGTTCACCATCAATCTAAAGCCACCATCCTTGCCTGGACGGCAGCCCTGTTCTTTGGCAAGACGAGGTGCTAATTCCATCATTCTACCCAGCAAAGGGGCGTCTATGCTTTCTGCTGACTCCAGCATGGGAATATGTTTCTTGGGAATCATCAAAAAATGCACTGGTGCTGCTGGATTGATATCTTTAAAGGCATAGATCTCCTCATCCTCATAAACCTTATGTGAGGGGATCAAACCTTGTGAAATCTTGCAAAAGAGGCAGTTAGGATCGTGTGACATGCTAACTTACTCCTGACCAGATGCTTTTCTGGCGGCTTTTTCTTCTATTCCAGATGTTCCAAGGCGACGATCTAACTCCGCAATCACGTCTTCTGGGCGCAAATGAAATTGTGACAATGCAATCAGGCAATGAAACCAAAGATCGGCCATCTCGCCCACCAAGAGCTTTTGTTGCTCGGTGGCTAAATTTGTACTGCGGGCATCCTTGGCAGCCATCACCGCTTCAGTTGCCTCTTCACCAATCTTCTTCAAGATCCCATCGTCACCCTTAGAAAAGAGTAAAGCGGTATAAGAAGTTTTGGGATCGGCCTGCCCAGCTTTGAATGCATCGCGACGTTGATCCACCACATCCGCTAAATGCGCTAATGCAGAATCTAGATTGGTAGGCTTATTTGCAGAACTTGTCATGATGTGATTTTATGTCTTTTTAGAAAGTTCACTTCTGAGATTCATCTACCCAGGCAGATTTATTCGAATCCCATTGCAAAAAGAAACAGCTGTGTTCCCCGGTATGGCAAGCGATACCATCTTTTTGCTCAACAATCAGCAAAATCGTATCGCCATCACAATCTAAGCGAATCTCTTTTACCTTCTGAGTGTGGCCAGACTCCTCACCTTTATGCCACAGCTTTTGACGAGAGCGTGTCCAATAGACTACCTCACCCAGTTGCAAAGTCGCTAATAGGGCATCGCGATTCATCCAAGCCATCATCAAGATGTCCTTACTACCAAACTCTTGTGCGATCACCGGCACCAAGCCTTGCTCATTCCAGGCCACTGCATCTAGCCAAGCACCGGCTTGCAAAGATTGCATGGGGGTAAAAGTACTTTGTGGATTGCTCATAGATGAACTTTACAGCGAATCAGGAAATACAGCTAAATACGAACCGGGATCCCCTGGGCTGCCATATATTCTTTTGCCTGTCCTACGGTGTATTCACCATAGTGGAAAATACTTGCTGCCAAAACTGCATCGGCATGGCCTTTAGTGATGCCATCGACCAAATGTTGCAGATTGCCGACGCCACCCGAAGCGATGACCGGGACAGAAACGGCATCACTGACTGCGGCAGTTAAGGCCAAGTCAAAGCCATCTTTACTGCCGTCACGATTCATGCTGGTGAGCAAAATTTCACCAGCGCCGCGTTTGGTAACTTCAATAGCCCAATCCACCACATTTATACCAGTAGCAGTTCTACCGCCATGGGTAAAGACTTCCCAATTCCCAGCAGCGGTTTGCTTGGCATCGATAGCAACTACGATGCACTGTGAGCCGTAATAGGCGGCAGCATCAGAAACCAAATCGGGATTAGCGACTGCCGAGGAATTCATACTCACCTTATCTGCGCCAGCGTTGAGTAAGCGTCGCACATCTGCTACAGCGCGCACGCCACCACCTACAGTCAAGGGAATAAATACTTGTGATGCCACATCTTCAATGATGTGCAAGATTAAATCGCGACCATCCGAAGTTGCGGTGATATCGAGAAAAGTTAATTCGTCTGCACCTTGCGTGTCATAGCGCTTAGCGATTTCTACAGGGTCGCCTGCATCGCGTAAACCTACAAAGTTCACACCTTTAACAACGCGCCCTGCAGTGACATCAAGACAAGGAATAATTCGCTTGGTTAACACTAGCTAATTTTCTTTGCATACTTGAGTGTTAACTCATCAGCATATTTTTGTGCAGCTGCGAGATCCAGATCGCCAGCGTAAATAGAGCGGCCAGCAATGACGCCCATGACGCCCTCTTCTTCCGCCTTACAAAGCGCCTCGATATCGTGATTGTTTGAAAGGCCGCCACTGGCAATGACCGGAATCCGAATCGCCTGAGCCAACTTGATAGTCGCTTCAATATTGACGCCCTTAAGCATGCCATCGCGCCCAATATCGGTATAGATAATGGCCTCAACACCCCAATCTTCGAATTTCTTAGCAAGATCAATCACTTCGTGACCGGTAATCTTGCTCCAGCCATCAGTAGCAACTTTGCCATCACGAGCATCTAAGCCAACCATGACATGCCCAGGGAATGCAGTGCAGGCGTCCTGGACAAAACCGGGATTTTTCACTGCGGCAGTGCCAATAATGACGGTGCTAATGCCGTCATCCAATAAGCGCTCAATGGTTTCGAGATCACGAATACCGCCGCCCAGTTGAACTGGAATTTCATCGCCAACTGCTTTAAGAATGGATTTAATCGCTGCTTCATTTTTTAACTTGCCTGCAAAGGCACCATTTAGATCGACTAAATGTAAACGGCGTGCGCCTTTACTAATCCAATGCGTTGCCATCGCGCCAGGATCTTCAGAAAAAATAGTTGCTTTATCCATGTCACCTTGTTCGAGGCGAACACAATGGCCGTCTTTGAGATCAATTGCAGGAATGAGCAGCATAACTAAGGGCTAATAAATTATTAAGGTTGCCAAGAAACAAAATTTTGATAAAGCTTTAATCCGTATTCTGCACTTTTTTCTGGATGAAATTGTGTCGCAAAAATATTATCTCGCGCTACTGCAGATGTAAACCAGTCTCCATATTCCGTTGAGCCAGCAATATCCTCTTTGCGCTGCGGCACAACATAGTAACTATGCACAAAATAAAAGCTTGTTTGGTCCGGAATGCCATTCCAAAGAGAGTGCTTACTATCCTGACGAACCTGATTCCAGCCCATATGGGGGACTTTATAAACAGAGCCGTCTGCCTGTTTCTGACCTGCTAGCTCAAAACGGCGAACCTCGCCCGGAATCAAGCCCAAACAAGGGGTCCACTGCGCACTTTCGGATGCCCGTACTTCAGCACTTTGATCAAACAACATTTGCTCGCCTACACACACCCCAAGAAGGGGTTTATTTTTAGAGGCCTCCAATAAGGCATCCAATAGACCAGATTCTTCCAAGTGCTTCATGCAGTCTGGCATTGCCCCTTGACCAGGCAAAACAACCCGATCAGCAGAACGAATTTCTACTGGATGATGCGCAATCAAGACATTGTCATCAGGCGCTACATGATGGAATGCTTGATATACGGAACGAAGATTTCCCATTCCGTAATCGATGATCGCAATGGTTTGCGCCAATTTAGCCTGTCTTTCGCAATTGTCTACAGAGCAACTATAGGGTGTCTAGATTAGAGACTACCTTTAGTGGAGGGAACCGCACCGGATGCTCGTGGATCAATAGCCAGAGCCATGCGCAAGGCACGGCCAAAGGCTTTGAAGACCGTTTCGATTTGGTGGTGCGCATTAATACCGCGCAGATTATCGATGTGCAAAGTCACTCCAGCGTGGTTCACAAAACCACGGAAGAATTCAATACTGAGATCGACATCAAAGTCACCCACACGCGCACGGGTAAATGGCACATTAAATTCCAAACCAGGGCGACCTGAAAAATCGATCACCACGCGCGAAAGTGTTTCATCCAAAGGAACATAGGAGTGGCCATAACGGGTAATCCCGGCTTTATCACCTACCGCCTTGGCAAAAGCTTGACCCAAGGTGATTCCTACATCTTCAACTGTGTGATGATCATCAATATGGGTGTCGCCATTGGCAACCACCTTGAGATCGATCATGCCGTGACGGGCGATCTGATCCAACATATGGTCTAGAAAAGGGACACCGGAGGCTAGCTCAGCCTTACCAGTACCATCTAAATTGATGGAAATTTGAATTTTGGTTTCCGAAGTGTTTCGGGTAACGTCGGCTTGCCGCATGCTTCGTTGCGCCGCGAGGCGAAGTGTTGATTGAAGCCTCATAATATCATTCCTAGCAGAGATTTAAATGCCGTTATTGCTTCACTTTCTTACTGATTTTTGAGCTGAGTACCCTCATGAGCCGTTTTTGGAGCCCTGTTGTTCAAACTTTGACCCCTTATGTTCCTGGGGAGCAACCGCAAATGCAGCGGCTGGTGAAGCTCAACACTAACGAAAGCCCTTACGGTCCCTCACCCAAAGCGCTTGCCGCAATTCAATCCCAAAACACTGAAGATTTGCGTCTTTATCCAGATCCAGAGGGTGCCACACTGAAACAGGCGATTGCCAAACTGCATGGACTAGATCCAAAACAAGTCTTTTTGGGAAATGGCTCAGACGAAGTTCTGGCACATGTGTTTGCTGGACTCTTAAAACACAGTCAACCCGTTTTATTTCCTGATGTGACTTATAGCTTTTATCCGGTGTACTGCAAGCTATTTGGCATTGAACATAAAACAATTCCGCTCGGAGGAAATTTTGAGATCAGTATCAGCGACTACAACAAACCCAATGGGGGGATTATTTTTCCCAACCCCAATGCGCCAACGGGCAGATCGATAGCCCGCTCTGAAATCGAAACCCTGCTCTCTCAAAACAAAAACTCAGTAGTAGTGATTGATGAAGCTTATGTCGATTACGGTACGCAGTCTTGCATTCCCTTGCTGCGAGGTGCATCTTGCCCAGAAAATCTCTTAGTAGTTCATACACTTTCCAAGTCCCGCGCGTTAGCAGGTCTGCGGGTTGGTTTTGCGGTCGGACACCCTGATTTAATCGAAGGCTTGGAGAGAGTCAAAAATAGCTTTAACTCTTATCCCTTGGGTCGCTTAGCGCAGGCAGGTGCCATTGCTGCAATTGAAGACCAGGCCCATCTTGAGCAAACTGCCACCATGGTGATCAATACGCGCACCAAGTTGGTAAGTGAATTAAGTGCACTCGGATTTGAAACACTTCCCTCAACAGCAAACTTTGTGTTCACCCGCCATCCTAAGCATGCTGGCATAGAGCTCTATCAAGCATTACGAGATCGCGGCATTATTGTGCGTCACTTTAAATTACCGCGCATCGATACCTTTTTACGAATCACGATTGGCACAGATGAACAAAGCGGCGAACTTGTCGCCGCTTTAAAAGAAATCCTAAGGTAGATTTATTTTTTCAGGCGCATCTCAGCAGCACGTGCGTGGGCTTGCAAGCCCTCACCATGAGCTAAGGTGCTCGCTACCGCGCCCAAAGTTTGGGCTCCAGCTTCACTCACTTCAATCATGCTGGAACGCTTGATAAAGTCATAGACACCCAATGGCGATGAAAAGCGTGCTGTACGAGCTGTAGGGAGGACATGGTTCGGTCCTGCACAGTAATCGCCCAGGGATTCACTGGTGTAGTTACCCATAAAGATTGCGCCTGCATGACGAATCTTCTCCGCCCACTTTCGTGGTTCAGCCGCACAAATCTCTAGGTGCTCTGCGGCGATTGCATTTGCAATCTCGCAGGCCTCATCCATACTTTTTACCTGAATCAAAAGTGCACGATTTACGAGAGAGATTTCAATAACTTTTGCTCTGGACATCTCCGGAAGCAGCTTATTGATACTGGCTTGCACTTGCTCAATAAAAGCAACATCAGGGCATAGCAAAATGGATTGGGCTTGCTCATCGTGCTCTGCCTGAGAGAACAAATCCATTGCAACCCAATCAGGATTGCTTGAGCCATCGCATAAAACCAGAATCTCTGAAGGGCCTGCGATCATATCGATGCCCACAATGCCAAATACTCTGCGCTTTGCAGCAGCAACATAAGCATTTCCTGGACCAACAATCTTATCTACGGCTGGGATTGTCTTCGTTCCATAAGCCAAAGCACCTACTGCCTGAGCGCCACCAATCGTAAAGACGCGATCAACCCCAGCTAAATAAGCAGCTGCCAATACCAAGGGATTGCGTGCTCCATCAGGGGTTGGCACCACCATGATCACTTGCTCAACACCGGCTACTTTTGCAGGGATGGCATTCATCAAAACAGAAGATGGATAAGCTGCTTTACCACCGGGTACGTAAATACCAACGCGATCCAATGGAGTCACTTTTTGACCTAAACGCGTGCCATCTGACTCTTCATACGCCCAAGAGTGGCAACCTACTTCAATCTTTTGCTTCTCGTGATAAGCCCGAACACGTTGGGCAGCAATATCGAGTGCATTCTTTTGCTCGGCTGATAAGGTCTTATAAGCTTGCTCTAAATCTTGCCGGGAAATCTCTAATTCAGAAACCTGAGTCGCATTTAGACGATCAAACTGTTTCGTGAAATCCAGAACAGCCTCATCACCCTTCTCTTTAACCGCCAGAAGAATCTTTGCGACAGCGCCATCAATCGCTTCATCATCAGCCATCGGCAATGAAAGACTAGAGAGCAAGGTTTCTTTAAAACCCGCATCCTGACTATTGAGGCGCTTGACGTTAATTTTGGCGGACATTTGAAAGTGTTGCGTTCTTTTGGTGCTTACTTGAGCAACTCAAAAATTGGTTGTAGCTGCGCACGCTTACGTTTGTAAGAAGCCTGATTAACTACTAAGCGTGCACTGATGTCTGCAATTGGCTCAACTTCAACCAAGCCATTTGCACGCAAGGTATTTCCGGTCGAAACCAAGTCCACAATCGCATCTGCCAAACCCACCAGTGGAGCCAGCTCCATCGATCCATAGAGCTGAATCGTATCGATGTGTACGCCTTTATTCGCAAAGTGTTCACGAGCGCAATTGACATACTTGGTTGCAATTTTTAAACGTGAGCCTTGTTTGACAGCTGCTGCGTAGTCAAAACCTTCGCGCACAGCCACTGACATACGGCACTTGGCAATATTCAGATCGTATGGCACATAGAGGCCATCGGTGCCTTTTTCCATCAACACATCTAAACCTGCTACACCAAAATCAGCTCCACCAAATTGCACATAAGTAGGCACATCTGAGGCGCGCACAATAATCAAGCGGACGTCAGGATTGGAGGTCTCAATAATGAGTTTGCGAGACTTCTCAGGATCTTCCTTCGGCACAATGCCGACCTTAGACAAGATCTCAGCAGTCTCTTCGAAGATGCGCCCTTTAGAGAGGGCTAAAGTCAATTTCATGGACTAATTATCCATCAGGCTTACTTAATGCGCTCAATCTTGGCGCCTAACAGCGTCAATTTCTGCTCCATACGGTCATAGCCACGATCTAAATGGTAGATCCGATCCACTTGAGTTTCACCTTGGGCAGCCAAGCCAGCAATGACTAAGCTGGCTGAAGCTCGCAAATCGGTCGCCATCACAATAGCGCCAGAAAGCTTTTCCACACCCTGCGCAATTGCCGTATTGCCTTCAATTGCAATATCTGCACCCAAACGATTGAGTTCTTGGACGTGCATAAACCGATTCTCAAAAATCGTTTCTGTAATTGTGGAGCTGCCACTTCCTACCGCATTCACAGCCATCAACTGTGCCTGCATATCTGTAGGGAATGCAGGGTACTCAGAGGTGCGGAAACTCACCGCCTTTGGGCGTCCTCGCATGGAAGCCTTAATCCAATCCGGACCAACTTCCATTTGTAATCCTGCTTCCTTAAGCTTGACTATGACGGCATCTAAAGTATCTGGACGACATTGCTTCACCAGCACATCGCCACCAGCCGCAGCAACTGCACATAAGAATGTACCTGCTTCAATGCGATCCGGAATAACGGAGTGCTCAGCACTGTGCAGCCTTTCAACGCCTTCGATCACTAAGCGATCGCTACCAATGCCAGTAATTTTGGCGCCCATCTTCACGAGCAATTCAGCAAGATCACCAACCTCAGGTTCACGTGCTGCGTTTTCCAGAATTGTCGTCCCCGACGCCAAGGTAGCAGCCATCAGTAAATTTTCTGTACCAGTGACCGTAATCATGTCAGTCAAAATTGAAGCACCCTTTAAGCGATCCGCTGGCGACTTAGTCTCTGCCTGAATATAGCCGCTCTTAATCTTGATATTGGCTCCCATCGCTTTGAGACCCTTGATGTGCTGATCCACCGGGCGGGCACCAATAGCACAGCCACCAGGTAAAGATACTTTGGCGTTATGCATACGAGTCAAAAGAGGGCCTAACACCAAAATGGAGGCTCGCATGGTTTTCACCATTTCATACGTTGCCTCTGAACTCTTAATCACTGCGGCATTCAATATCAAATGGCTGCGATCTGCTGGATCTGGAAAGCTGACGGTCACGCCAATTTCTTGCAAGAGCTTGAGCATAGTACGCACATCTTGCAAATCAGGCACATTACGCAATACCACCGGCTCATCCGTTAGTAGGCACGCACACAAAATTGGGAGTGCTGCATTTTTAGCGCCTGCGATGATCACCTCACCTTTCAGTGGTGAGCCGCCTTGCATTCGTAATTTATCCATGAAGCAATTCCAATAAAAACGGGGTATTTAATAAAATTTATACAGCAGAATTCTGAGCAAATTCTTCCGGTGTAAAAGCCTTGATTGACAAAGCATGCACTTCAGCTTTCATGCGATCGCCCATTGCACCATAGACCAGTTGATGACGCTGCACCAAACGCTTGCCTTCAAACTGGGGGCTCACAATGGTTGCAAAAAAGTGTTGGCCATCACCCTCTACCTGAATATGCGTGCACTCAATGCCTTGCTTGATATAGCTCTCAATTTGTTCTGGGGTCGGTAACATCATTTCTCCTATCAAACCTAGTGCCTGAGCTTATAGCCCTTTTGCAACAAACGTAAGGCTATTGCCGAAACCAGCACAAAAAAGCAAGCAACGATTGCCAAACTATTCCATGGGGAAATATCGGATACCCCAAAGAAGCCATAACGAAAACCGTCAATCATGTAAAAGAAGGGGTTGAAATGAGAGACTGTTTGCCAAGCGGGCGGTAGCGAGTGAATAGAATAAAACACTCCTGACAACATCGTAGCTGGCATGATCAAAAAGTTCTGAAAGGCAGCCAATTGATCAAATTTATCTGCCAAAATGCCCGCAATTAAACCGAGACTTCCCAAAATAGCGGCCCCTAAAAAAGCAAAGATCAAAATCCACAATGGATATTCAATCGATGGCAAGCCATACCAAGCGGTAACTAAAAAGACACCGGAACCCACCACCACACCCCGAAATACCGCTGCCAACACATACGCTGCAAAGAATTCAAAGTGACTCAAGGGGGCGAGCAAGACAAAGACCAAATTACCAGTAACCTTGGACTGTATTAACGATGAGGAAGTATTGGCAAAAGCATTTTGCAAAACACTCATCATCACTAAGCCCGGTATCAAAAACGCGGTGTAGCTTAAGCGCCCATAAACCTCTTTACCTTCGAGTACATGACCAAAAATCATGAGATACAAAATAGCCGTTAGTACTGGGGCAGCAACCGTTTGAAACCCTACCTTATAAAAGCGTTTGATTTCTTTGCTGAGCAAGGTAGGGAAGCCGCTGCCGTACTCCAGGGGAGGTGTATTGAGCCCATGCTTCATAAGGCGCCTCCAGACATGATGTTGACAAAAACTTCTTCCAAATCCGTCTTGCCCTCACCATCTTTTTTGACTGAGCCATAGCGAGCCAATAAGTTAGAGGTTGTATCAAGAGCAACAATCTTGCCTTGCTTGAGCATGGCAATCCGCTGACATAGGGCCTCAGCCTCCTCTAAATAATGGGTCGTCAAAACAATGGTGTGTCCATCTTGATTGAGTCTGCTGACAAATTGCCACAAAGACTGACGTAGCTCAACATCTACCCCTGCAGTTGGCTCATCCAAAATAATGACTGGGGGGCGATGCACTAATGCCTGAGCAACTAAAACTCGCCGCTTCATACCACCTGACAAGGAGCGCATATTACTGTCTGCTTTGGAGGTGAGATCGAGGTTGGACATAATCTCATCAATCCAGGCATCGTTATTGCGAATGCCAAAATAACCTGACTGAAAACGTAAAGTCTCACGTACAGTAAAAAAGGGATCAAATACCAATTCTTGTGGAACCACACCCAACATACGACGCGCCTCACGAAATGCTTTTTGCACATCGGCGCCCATGATGGCGGCGTGTCCCTTACTTGGAGTCACTAAGCCGGCCAAAATGGAAATTAGGGTGGTCTTACCAGCACCATTTGGGCCAAGCAAACCAAAAAATTCGCCCTGTTCAATATTTAAAGAAACATCATCTAGGGCTTGAAGTGCCCCGTAATGTTTGGATATATTTTTGACAGAGATTGCAGGATGCATGCCGTTACAAACCTAGCAATGCAGAAACACCATACAGGCCAGCAAGTACTTTCAATTTCTCGGGTGCATGCTCTACTACAAGAGAATGGCCATCGGTTTGAAGCTTTTTTTGCCAAGCCAATAAAACCGTCAGCACCGTAGAATCAAAATCCTTCAATGCTGAACAGTCAACCATTTGTAGGCTTGCTAGATTTAACAAGCCCTCTTTCTCAAGCTGCAATGCATTTTCTTGCGTTACTGTTTTTGGCAAAAAGAATGGCATTGCTAGATATTGAAAGTGATCAATTAAGAATTCGTAGGCTTAGCGCTAGCTAGCTGCTTATTGCGGTCTTGCAAGAATTTCACTAGACCATCAATACCGTTTTGACTAATTTGGTTGGTGAACTGGTTGCGGTAAGCCTCTACCAACCAAACACCCATGATGTTCATGTCGTAGACTTTCCAGCCCTTATCGGTTTTCTCAAGACGGTAATCTAATGGGACCGGATCTCCGCGCCCAAGTACAACCGTTTTTACAACTACCTCTTTATCGTCAGGTGCAGCACGAAGTGGTTTGAATTGCACAGTCTGATCGCGCAGCTGACTTAACGCTCCTGAGTAAGTGCGAATCAAGAGGTTTTTAAATTCTGAAACCAACTGGTTTTGTTGCTCAGGAGTTGCCTTCTTCCAATTTGGACCCATGGCCATTTCGGTAGTACGACGCATATCGGTATAGGGAACAATTTTCTTGTCGACTAACTCAACAATTTTAGGAATATTGCCCTTTTGAATATCTGGGTCTGCTTTTACTGAAGCCATCACATCGGTGACAACCATTTTGATCAAGGCATCTGGAGTAGTTGTTTGATCCGGAGTTTGAGCAAAGACTGCACTATAGATGGACAGCAAGCCACACACTAAAAATCTGAAAATGCTTTGGTAACTTTTCATATCCACTATCTCGCTATCTTTATCTAGACTGGGACTCATTTTAGCCCCTTCTCGTTATATCAATTATTCGTAGGGGTTTTCATATACCGGCATTGGAGGCTCTTCATCATCGCGCCCCTCATTGATTTGATACTCGCGCCGCTGAATATAGGCATCCCGCATGAAGCTGTATTTATCAATCGCAGCACCATCCAATAAATCACCCGCTTCGTAATAGGTATTACGAGCATTGACTACCCGCAACCCAGTAATGCTATTTCGAAGTGCCACATTGGGCATGATGCTAAATAAGTAATCGGACTCTAGATCTGCCACTGTACCGAAAGTATCGCGCACGTTACTTGGCCCAAAGAATGGCAAGACAACATATGGACCAGCAGGAACACCCCAGACGCCTAAAGTTTGGCCCCAATCCTCTTTATGCTTTTCAAGACCACCGGGAGTAGCCATATCAATCAAACCGCCTAAACCAAAAGTAGTGTTTACTACGACACGCATCAAATCACTGAAAGCGTAATCAGGCTTGCCTTGTAAGAGATTAAATAGTGCCGTATAGATATCGTTGTAATTACTAAAGAAGTTATAGATACCTTCACGCACAAACTCAGGCAACACAAATCGATACCCAGCAACTACCGGCTTCAGAAGATAAGCATCCAAACCTTCGTTGAACTCGAAGACAGAGCGATTAAAGGGCTCCCAGGGATCGTGTGGCGAGGGCTCTACGCCAGCAGGAATCGAGGCACAGCCTACTAGAACAGCAGCAAAACCCAGGAGCACTATGTGCTTAAGCTTATGCTGCAGACCTAGTACCCACAAACTCATTTTGCTGCACCCTTGTCTTGACCGCTATCTGCTGCCTTGTTGTAGAGAAACTGGCTAATCAAGTTTTCCAAAACAATGGCTGATTGAGTCTGAGCAATCTTTTCGCCATTCACCAACATATCATCCGAGCCACCCGCCTCAAGACCAATATATTGTTCGCCCAGCAGACCGGATGTCAAAATCTTGGCGGATGAATCTTTGGGAAATTTATAGGCGTCTTCAATGGTCATCACTACTGTTGCTTGATAGGTCTTATCGTCAAAAGAGATGCTGGCAATTCGACCGACCACTACTCCAGCACTTTTGACTGGTGCGCGTGGCTTCAAACCACCAATATTGTCAAAGCGTGCAGAAATTTTGTATGTCGGTGCAAATGACACCGCATTCATATTGCCCACTTTCAATGCAAGAAATAACGCGGCCAACAATCCAATGGCAACAAAAATTCCTACCCAAATATCAATTGCACTTTTTCTCATAAGGGCCCCAGTTTATTCTTTCTAATTTGAAAACATCATTGCGGTTAGCAAGAAATCCAACGCTAAAACCGATAAAGAAGAAATCACCACCGTACGGGTGGTCGCTTGTGAAACACCCTCAGGCGTCGGTTTAGCCTCATAGCCTTGATAGAGAGCAATAAATGTCACTGCCACACCAAAAACCATGCTTTTAATTAATCCGTTGCCGATATCAGAAAAGAGGTCTACTCCTCCCTGCATCTGAGACCAAAACGCCCCAGAGTCGACCCCAATCAGTGGAACTCCGACAAAATAGCCGCCCATGACACCCACTGCCGTAAAGATCGTTGCCAAAATCGGCATTGAAATAATGCCAGCCCACAATCGAGGAGCAATCACACGACCCAGTGGATCCACAGCCATCATTTCCATTGCGCTCAATTGTTCGCCGGCCTTCATCAACCCGATTTCTGCAGTTAAGGAGGTGCCTGCGCGCCCAGCAAACAATAAAGCAGTAATGACAGGCCCTAACTCGCGAGTTAAAGAAAGCGCTACCAATAAACCTAATGCCTGCTCAGAGCCATAACGGTTCAAGGTGTAATAGCCCTGTAATCCTAAGACAAAGCCAACAAACAAGCCCGATACCGCAATGATCACAAAAGAGTGATTTCCAACAAACAGAATTTGATCCACCACTAAACGCGGTCGTTTTAATAAAAATCCTGAACGCCAAATCACTGCTACAAACATGCGGGCAGCAAGCCCAAGACTCGCTAAATTGCTACGAACGAAAAATCCAAGATCGCCAAAAAAGTTGAGGAGTGCATTCATCAAACACTTACTCCAAAATCTTCTGCCAAGCTTTGTCCTGGATAGTGAAATGGCACTGGTCCATCAGGTGCTGCATCTAAAAACTGTCTGACAAACGGATCTGTTGAACGACTTAATTCCTCTGGCGTGCCTTGCGCACCAATACTGCCATTAGCAATAAAGTACACGTAGTCCGCAATCTCAAAGGTCTCCTCAACATCGTGCGTCACTAACAGACTGGTGGCGCCAAGTGCATTATTCAAATCCCGTATCAACCGAGCTGTAATGCCCAAGGAGATAGGATCCAAGCCAGCAAACGGCTCGTCGTACATGATGAGTGGGGGATCTAAAGCAATGGCTCTCGCTAAGGCAACTCGTCGCGCCATTCCCCCAGAAATCTGTGAGGGCATTAAATCACGAGCACCACGCAAGCCAACGGCATTTAATTTCATCAACACCAGTGAGCGCAATAGTTCTTCACTTAAGTCAGTGTGCTCGCGCAAAGGAAAAGCGACATTCTCAAAGACACTCAAATCCGTAAACAATGCGCCAAACTGAAATAACATCCCCATACGGCGACGTGATGCCATCAACTGATCAGTGGTCATCTTGCCAATGTCTTGGCCTTCAAATAACACTTCGCCAGATTGGGCAATATTTTGACCGCCAATTAAACGCAGAATGGTTGTCTTGCCACACCCAGAGCCACCCATCACGGCAACTACTTGACCACGCCGAAACTCCATATTGAGCCCGGACAGAATCTGTCGCTCCCCTGCAGCATAAGAAAAGTTAACGTCTTTAATGGAGACGACTACCTCTCCTGCTATTTGCGTACTTGCATCCAAAGAGTGTGAGTGGGCAATGTTCATATCCCCGATATTATCGGGGTAAAACAGATGACCCCATCAAATACTCGTCTACTGCCTGGGCGCATTGACGCCCTTCACGAATTGCCCAAACCACCAAAGACTGTCCACGACGCATATCGCCAGCCGCAAATACCTTGGGAACGTTTGTTTGATAAGCATTTTGGCCATCCACAGTGGCTTTGGCATTGCCACGAGCATCTTTCTCTACACCAAAAGCATTGAGAACTTGTTGCACTGGAGAGACAAATCCCATCGCTAAAAGCACTAAATCTGCCTTGATCTCAAATTCAGAATTGGGAACTTCAGCCATCTTGCCGTCTTTCCACTCCAAACGCACGCCAATGAGTTTTTCTACTTTGCCGTTTTTACCTTCAAAGCGTTTTGTGCCGACAGACCAATCGCGATCACAGCCTTCTTCGTGAGAAGAAGAGGTGCGTAGCTTGGTTGGCCAATATGGCCACACCAAAGGCTTATTCTCCACTTCTGGAGGTTGTGGAAGTAACTCAAACTGAGTAATTTTTGTAGCGCCATGACGATTTGAGGTGCCCACACAATCAGAACCCGTATCGCCACCACCAATAACAACAACATGCTTATCAGTAGCGCGGATTTCATTTTTGAAATCACCAGCATTCTCTTTGTTTTGTGGAATCAAAAACTCTAATGCATAGTGCACTCCAGAGAGTTCGCGGCCCGGTACTGGGAGATCGCGTGGTTGTTCAGCGCCACCACTGATCACTACTGCATCAAAATCTTTCATCAACTGCTCAGGGGACACAGTCTTATTAGAGTAATTTTTTACTTCAGCACCAATCGCTTCTTTACCAACAAAAACACCAGTTTCGAATTTCACGCCCTCAGCTTGCATTTGCTCTACGCGACGATCAATCAACCACTTTTCCATCTTGAAATCAGGAATGCCGTAGCGCAGTAAGCCGCCAACACGGTCGTTCTTTTCAAAGACGGTGACATCGTGACCAACGCGAGCCAGCTGTTGTGCAGCTGCCATACCTGCAGGGCCGCCACCGACAATTGCGACTTTTTTTCCGGTCTTCATTTTAGGTGGCTGTGGTTTTACCCAACCGCTCTCCCAGCCTTTATCAATAATCGCGTGCTCAATGGATTTAATACCAACAGCGTCATTATTAATGCCTAAGGTACAAGCAGCTTCGCAAGGTGCTGGGCAAATACGGCCAGTAAATTCAGGGAAGTTATTGGTCGATTGCAAAACGTCTAAAGCATTTTTCCAATCGTTATGAAACACCAAATCATTGAAGTCGGGAATGATGTTATTCACTGGGCAACCGTTATTGCAAAACGGAATACCGCAATCCATACAGCGAGCGCCTTGAATCTTAGCTTCTTCGTCAGTTAGGGCTGCAACAAACTCTTTGTAGTGGTGGAGACGTTTCACGGGCGCTTCGTATGTTTCGTCGACGCGCTCAAATTCCATAAATCCAGTGACCTTACCCATATCTAATCCTTAGTATCTTTTCTTAATGTCAGCATCAGTTAAGCAGCAACAGTTTTGTTTTGCGCTTTATCCCACAACTCACCTAAAGCACGCTTGTACTCCGTTGGAAGAACCTTCACAAAACGACCGCGTGCATTTTCCCAATCGGCCAAGAGGGCTTTTGCCCGCTCTGAGCCGGTATAGCGGAAATGACGTTCAATCAAACTCTTCAGAATTTGCTCATCGGTTAAACGTTCGCCGCCATCCTTAACATCGACTGGAGCATGCCATTCAGACTTTGGCATCTTGGCGATTTGCTCAGCTGAAGGCAGAACCTTTTCCAAAGTTGCCATGCTGGTGTTGCAACGCTTACTGAACATGCCGTCTTCGTCATAGACATAAGCAATACCACCACTCATACCGGCAGCAAAGTTACGGCCAGTGGTTCCCAATACAACTACGGTGCCACCAGTCATGTATTCACAACCGTGATCGCCAGTACCCTCAACAACGGTAGTTGCCCCGGAGTTGCGAACTGCAAAACGCTCACCAGCAACGCCATTAAAGAATGCTTCACCGGCAATTGCACCATAGAGGACAGTATTACCCACAATGATGTTCTGTGAAGTATCACCACGGAACTCATGCGGAGCGCGAACGATCACCCGACCACCAGATAAGCCCTTACCAACGTAGTCATTACCATCGCCTACTAAATCTAAGGTAATGCCCCGAGCTAAGAAAGCTGCAAAGCTTTGGCCGGCAGTGCCATTGAGCTGTATATGAATGGTGTCATCAGGCAAGCCTGCATGGCCATAACGCTGCGCCAACTCACCAGAGAGCATCGCGCCCACAGTGCGGTTGACGTTTTTCACTGGAACAATGAAAGACACTTTCTCGCCACGCTCCAGTGCAGGCTCACTCTTTTCAATCAAAATATTATCGAGCGCATTTCCCAAACCGTGATCCTGTGTCAGAACCTGATAGCGTGGAACTTCAGCAGCTACTTGAGGTTCAGCAAAAATCTTGCTGAAATCCAAGCCATGCACCTTCCAGTTCTCAATACCTTTACGGGTATCTAACAAATCAACGCGGCCAATCAAATCATCAAACTTACGGATGCCCAATTGCGCCATGATCTCGCGCGCCTCTTCAGCAATAAAGAAGAAGAAGTTCACAACATGTTCTGGCTTACCAGAGAACTTTTTACGTAGCTCTGGATCTTGAGTGGCCACACCAACAGGACAAGTATTCAAATGACACTTACGCATCATGATGCAACCCTCGACCACCAATGGAGCGGTCGCAAAACCAAACTCATCAGCGCCCAACAAGGCACCAATCACCACATCGCGACCCGTCTTCATTTGACCGTCAGCCTGAACACGAATACGGCTACGCAGGCCGTTGAGTACTAGGGTTTGCTGTGTTTCAGCAAGACCGAGTTCCCAAGGGGAGCCAGCATGTTTAATTGATGAAAGTGGGGATGCGCCCGTACCGCCATCATGGCCAGCGATTACTACGTGATCTGCTTTCGCCTTGGCAACACCAGCGGCAACTGTACCAACACCAACCTCAGAGACCAGCTTCACAGAAACGTCGGCTTTTGGATTGACGTTTTTCAAATCATGAATCAACTGAGCGATATCTTCAATCGAGTAAATGTCATGGTGCGGAGGAGGCGAAATCAAACCTACGCCCGGGACTGAGAAACGCAACTTACCGATGTAGTCAGAAACTTTGCCTCCAGGCAATTGACCACCTTCGCCAGGCTTAGCGCCCTGCGCCATCTTGATCTGAATTTGATCAGCAGAACGCAAATATTCAGTCGTAACGCCGAAACGTCCTGAGGCAACTTGTTTAATTTTGGAACGCAATGAGTCGCCATCCAACAAAGGAATATTGGCTTCAACCACATCACTTCCCAAGACGCTTGCGAGGGTTTCGCCCTTTTTAATTGGAATGCCTTTAAGCTCATTCACATAACGGTTAGGATCTTCGCCGCCCTCACCGGTATTGGACTTGCCACCGATACGGTTCATGGCAATCGCCAGAGTAGCGTGCGCTTCAGTAGAGATAGAACCCAAGGACATCGCACCCGTTGCGAAACGTTTGACGATTTCTTTAGCAGACTCTACTTCATCCAATGGAATTGCTTTTGCTGGATCAATCTTGAACTCGAATAAGCCACGCAATGTCATTTGACGCTTAGTTTGATCATTGATGATATTGGCGTACTCTTTGTAAGTCTGATAGCCCTTATCGGCACCAATGCGTGTGGAATGTTGCAATTTCGCAATCGTGTCTGGAGTCCACATATGGTTTTCACCGCGAATACGGAAAGCATATTCACCGCCAGCATCGAGCATATTGGTCAACACTGGATCATTACCAAAGGCAGAAGTGTGCATACGCAAGGCTTCTTCAGCAACTTCAAATACACCAATACCACCCACGTTAGATGGCGTACCTTTGAAGTACTGATCAATGATGTCGTGGTTCAAACCAATGGCTTCAAAAATCTGTGAGCCGGTATAAGACATGTAAGTAGAGATGCCCATCTTAGACATCACTTTTTGCAAGCCCTTACCAACCGCTTTGATGAAATTCTTAACAGCTTTTTCACCAGATAAATCGCCCGACAAGCCTTTAGCCATCTCGGTCAAAGTTTCCATAGCAAGGTATGGATGAACGGCTTCTGCACCATAGCCAGCCAAGAGTGCGAAGTGATGTGTTTCACGCGCACTACCGGTTTCCACGACGAGGCCAACGCTAGTACGCAGACCTTTTTGTACTAAATGCTGATGGATTGCTGAAGTTGCCAATAGCGCAGGAATCGCCACATGCTTCTCATCTACCTGACGATCACTCACGATCAGGATGTTGTAACCAGAGCGAACCGCATCTGCTGCTTCAGCACACAGTGATGCTAAACGCGCTTCAATACCAGCCTTACCCCAAACTGCTGGATAACAAATATCCAATTCATATGAGCGGAACTTGCCATTGGTGTAGTGACCAATATGACGAATCTTCGTCATATCATCAAAATCTAAAATGGGCTGACTCACTTCCAAACGCATTGGCGGGTTGATGTTGTTGGTATCTAATAAATTGGGTTTTGGTCCAATAAATGACACCAAAGACATCACCATGTTTTCACGGATTGGATCAATCGGGGGATTGGTAACCTGTGCAAACAATTGTTTGAAGTAGTTATACAAAGGCTTGTTCTTGTTGGACAGAACTGCCAATGGGCTGTCATTGCCCATGGAGCCAATCGCCTCTTCACCGTTCATCGCCATTGGGGCCATCAGGTACTTAATGTCTTCCTGGGTGTATCCAAATGCTTGTTGGCGATCTAACAATTTAGCTGCTGGGCGAATCGTATTTTTTTCATCTACTAAGTCAGCCTTGCTAGCATCAACTTCGTCTAACTTGACGCGTACAGCATCGATCCAGCTCTTATAAGGCTTGGCTTTAGAAACAGCATTTTTGAGTTCAACGTCATCAATAATGCGGCCTTGCTCCATGTCGATCATGAACATCTTGCCGGGTTGCAAGCGCCATTTTTGAACAATCTTGCTCTCTGGAATAGGCAATACACCCGCTTCAGATGCCATGATGACCAAGTCATCATCCGTCACGTAATAACGTGCAGGGCGCAAACCATTGCGATCCAAAGTTGCGCCAATTTGACGACCATCTGTAAATGCCATGGCAGCAGGACCATCCCATGGCTCCATCATGGCTGCATGGTATTCATAGAAAGCACGGCGGTTGTCATCCATCAATGCATGCTGTTCCCATGCCTCAGGAATCATCATCATCATCGCTTGGGCCAATGGATAACCGGACATTACCAATAACTCTAAACAGTTATCAAAACAGGCAGTATCTGATTGACCTGGATAAATTAAAGGCCAAAGTTTCTTTAAATCATCGCCAAGAACTGGTGAACTAATGGCGCCTTCTCGTGCGTTTACCCAGTTGACGTTACCTTTAACCGTATTGATCTCACCGTTGTGCGCAATCATGCGATATGGGTGCGCCAATTCCCATGCAGGGAATGTGTTGGTAGAGAAGCGTTGATGCACTAAGGCGAGCGCTGATACAGTCCGCTTGTCTTGCAAATCTTGGTAATAGGCACCTACTTGATTCGCTAACAGCAAACCCTTATAAACAATGGTTCGCGCAGACATAGACGCGACGAAATATTCTTTGCCATGCTTCAAATGTAAATCTTGGATCGCATGACTTGCTGTTTTACGAATGACATACAACTTGCGCTCAAGCGCATCAGTTGTCATGATGTCGCGACCGCGGCCAATAAAAATTTGGCGAATAAATGGCTCAGTCATTTGTACTGTTGGTGACATCGGCAATTTCACATCTACCGGAACATCTCTCCACCCGAGTACTACTTGACCTTCCAAACGCACAGTGCGCTCTAACTCTTGTTCACATGCCAAACGGGATGCGTGCTCCTTAGGTAAGAAAATCATGCCGACACCGTACTCACCTAAAGGTGGCAATGTCACACCTTGTTTGGCCATTTCCTCGCGATACAAAGTGTCAGGTATCTGAATCAATATTCCTGCACCATCGCCCATCAAAGGATCGGCGCCAACCGCACCGCGATGGTCGAGGTTTTCCAGGATCTTCAAACCTTGAGCAACTATCTCGTGGGATTTCTTGCCCTTGATATGTGCAACGAATCCTACGCCGCATGCATCATGTTCATTGCTAGGGTCATAAAGACCTTGAGCGATTGGGCGAAGATCGGTATTCAATTGTGTAGTCATAGTATTTCCGAGTGGCGACAAAGGCCTGAGTACTTTTGGAGGATCAAATATAGGTGAATACCCATGTCGATGCAATAGAAATAAAATGAGTCTGTCCCATTTATTTTGCCACCGCACCAAAATGAATTATCGAAAAAGGGACAGAGTCGTGTATCACTCACGGTCTCTGACCCGAACTATCTCTCTAAGTTGCTGAATTTAAAGAGCTTATCTTTCTAGGGCGCCCACGATGCCGGATCTGAGCTATCTGCGGATTATCTTTAAAGAGTCTTTTGGCGTAAATATCGCTCACCCAAGGCTTGGAGCGCAGTAGGGATTCCGTGATTTGACGATCTTCCCAGTGGGGAGCACCCTCCTTTACAAAATGCGCCCACGCCATTTGCCTCTCAAAGGGTGTATTACCTAATTTCCAAAAATGCTGGTGATCTACCAACCAGGGCTCAGAATTTCCCCCGATATGGCTTACAAAACTGGTCCATGTCGAATCTTGAGGGCTAGATTCATAGCCCGCCCTGACAGGATTGAGCTCTATATAGCGCATGCAGCGCAAAAAATAATCTGGGTCGATCAGAGAGGAGCGGTAGCGTCCTTCCCAAATAGTTCCCGAGCGTTGATGCTGCTGATTGAAATATTGAGCATAGCGTCGACCTAGAGACTGCATCGTTTTGGCAAGCGAGTCTTCGTTTTGCGGTGTCAACAAGAGATGAACATGATTGGGCATTAATGCAAATGCATGTACTGCACAGCCAAACTGTCTGGCTGCTTCTCGCAACCATTCGAGATAGGTACGTCGATCTTCTGGAGTAAAGAAAAGGGTTTCCCGATTATTGCCACGCACCATCACATGCATGACTTGACCAGGGATAACAGTGCGTGCTTGCCTAGCCATGTTGGCAACGAACTACTGTAGGTCGCGTGTACCGCCGCGAGCAAACTCTGGGATAAACCAATCGCCGTCAACCTGCGTGACACCCTCTGGCACCGCACGAGTTTCTTGTGGAATCTCTTTCAAAGCAACAGACATATAAGAAATCCACATTGGCAGAGCTAGGCCACCGCCTGTTTCACGATCACCTAGGCTTGCTGGTTTATCAAAACCAATCCATGCAATAGCGACCACTTTAGGGTTATAGCCCGCAAACCACGCGTCGTGTGATTCATTGGTCGTACCAGTTTTACCCGCAATATCAGCACGCCCCAGCTTTGCACGAGCAGATGCGGCAGTACCAGTCTTAGTAACTTCTTGCAGCATGCTGTCCATCACAAAGGCTGTGCGGGCATCTAACACTCGCGGTGCGCCATCACCCACAGTGGCTGGCTTGGCTTCAAAAATCACAACGCCTTTTGAATCGATCATCTTGTTAATCAAGAAAGGATCGACGCGGTAGCCACCATTAGCAAACACGCTGTAGGCTGAGGCCATTTGCAATGGAGTAACTGAACCTGCACCAAGCGCCATTGTTAAATACGGCGGATGTTTCTCTGGCTCAAAACCAAAACGTTGAATGTATTCCTGTGCGTATGAAGGGCCAATTGCTCGAATGATGCGAACTGAAACCAAGTTCTTTGATTTTGCTAAAGCATTCCGTAAACGCATCATGCCATCGTATTTACCATCGTAGTTCTTTGGTTCCCAGGCTTGGCTACCCGTCTCCATACTGCCAATCGATAGAGGAGCATCGTTCACCATAGTGCTCGGTGTGAAGCCTTTTTCAATAGCGGCAGCATAAATAAATGGCTTGAAGGATGAGCCTGGTTGACGCAGGGCTTGAGTGACGTGATTAAATTGATTGCGACGGAAGTCAAAGCCACCAACCAAGGACAGGATCGCTCCAGTATCTGCATTCATAGAAACAAATGCGGCCTCCACCTGAGGTAACTGGGCTAACTTCCAAACCCCACCATCCAATAAGAGCCTGACAACCGCACCTGGACGCAACCTTTTCTTAGGTTGAGTGCTATCGGTTAATGATGCGGCTGCCAATTTCATGCCTTCACCTTTGAGGGTGATCGTATCGCCCGTGGCAATCATCACCTGCATTTCTTTTGGCTTTACATCTAAGACAACGCCAGACTGCAAATCATCTAATTGCGGATAAGCCAGTAAAGCTTCATCAATGGCGCGCTGACGTTTTACTGGATCCTCAGGAAGCTCAATAAATCCCTCTGGTCCACGGTAAGCATGTCGTAAGTCATACTCAAAAATTCCTCGGCGCACTGCTTTGTAGGCTGCATCTTGGTCAGCCTTCAGTATGGTTGTATAAACATCAATACCTTGGGAATAAATAGCTTCACCATATTGCGCAAACAATAACTGACGCACCATTTCTGCAGGGAAGTCAGCGCGCACAGCAAACTCATTTCCCAGGCCACGAATATGCAATTCTTCAGTCATAGCCTTTTGATACTCGTCAGGAGATATATATCCAAGATCGCGCATACGCTGCAAAATATATTCTTGACGAATTTTGGCCCGCCGGAAATTGCTAACGGGGTTGTAGGCAGACGGTGCTTTTGGCAAGCCTGCCAACATTGCGGACTCTGCAATCGTGATGTCTTTTAACTCTTTGCCAAAATAGATTTGGGCTGCGCTTGAGAATCCATAAGCCCGCTGACCCAAAAAGATCTGATTCATATAGATTTCTAGAATCTTGTCTTTCGTTAGCTGCGACTCAATTTCCCAAGCCAATAAGACTTCATAGATTTTTCGACTAAAGGTTTTCTCGTTACTTAAAAAAAAGTTTCGAGCCACCTGCATCGTGATCGTTGAGGCGCCCTGCGATAAGTGCCCGCGCAAATTGGTAACCGTGGCCCTCAAAATTCCAACATAATCAACTCCGCCATGAGAATAGAAACGATCATCCTCAATTGCTAATACAGCATTGCGCATACTCAAGGGTATCTCTGCAAGCGGAATGACTCTGCGACGCTCTTCGCCAAACTCACCAATGAGCACCTTATCTGCCGTATAAATACGCAGAGGAGTTTTAGGGTTGTAATCTGTTAAAGCAGAAATTTTTGGCAAATTAGGCTTCGCCACTAAGAATGCATAGCCCACCAATACCATCACCATCACGGCAATCACTACGCCAATAATTAAAACTGCTTTGATCAGCGGACTACTGGAAGATTTACGTGGCGTACCTGGATCAAAGCGAGGCTGACCTGGACGTCTATTGAACTGACGAATTGGCCGCTGATTTGGCGTTGGCTTGTCATTTGGAGGTAAGGCCATATGTTCGAATTATAGGGTGCTTAAGCAATTTAACTAAATCCTCCAAAAACCCTGTAAGAGTCAATTTCTGCCGCCTTTCTGACGCTCAATTCAAAGTATTCTGATTGCCCTACAAGTCTAGGTCCAGAAAAATGGTGGCATGCCATCTCGCCACATATCTCCGCAATCCTTTGATGAAATTTTGAGTGAGCTTGGGGATGATCCAGCAATTCCTGATCCTCATGGGATCCGTAAAACATCCGCGCCCAAAACCGCCCATCAACAGCCTAAAAATCCATCCAAAGTGCGTCAGCCCCTCGATGCTTTGAGCGCTCTTACTGCTGGACCTCAAGTTCAAAAATTGGGACCGTTTATCGGGATTGGCCTTTGTTTGATTGGCCTTTCTCTCGCTCTATTTATTGCCTTTGAGTCCATCGAATCCCGCTCAGAGTCTCTCATTCAGGAATCGCAAAATCAAATTTCTGCGCTCCAAAAGGAATTAGGTCTATTGCGTACAGAATTACAAAATATCGAGGATAATCTATATGAGGAAATAGATTTATTAGAAGTAAGCATTCACTCTTTAAAAGAAAATAAGCCTCTTTTCAAAGGAAATCCCAAGCCTCAGCCCACCCCCCATGAGTCTGAACTCAAAAATTGGCGCTTTTTAGGCACGGCTCAAATTCGGGGGTCTCACCAAGCGTTTTTTCATACCGGCAAAAAGAATGGGGCGTTTCAAAAAGGCGCTCTTGTTTTAGGGGACTGGCGTTTAACGCAAATCGAAAAAGAGTTTGTCACCCTAACCCATCCCCTAGGAAAAACACTCGTTCTCAAATCCACTAATCCGAACTTATCTGGACCGTAACTGCATGCCTAAAGTTTTTAAAAGATTCGTTACGTGGCTCCTCCTATTTCTTACATTTTCAGTAAATCCGGTCGGCGCCAATATTTCTGGAAATTTCTCTCCCGAAGATCCTATCAGTTTGCAATTTAACGATATTGAGCTTGTGGAACTGTTGCAAGCGCTTGCCAAATTAGGGGGCAGCAATTTCTTATTAAGTGAATCCATCAAGGGGCGCATTACGATTGACCTAATAAATACGCCATGGCAAACCGCTTTGCACTCCATTCTTGCTAGCAGGGGTCTGCGATTAGTCCGCAATGGAGATATCTATTGGATTGGTCCACATGCAGAAATTCAAGCATTTCAAAAACACCGGCGTGACGATGCAGCACTGCCTTTTGGCGGAGATCATATTAATAGCCCAAGGCAGATTTTGATTGAAGCGCGCATTGTGGAGGCAGATGAACGCTTTGCCCGAGAGCTTGGTGTAAAGCTTGGCTACCAAGCCAACTCTCTAAACAACTCCGACCAAAAGGTTGTCGGCAATATGGATTTATCTGGAGCGGGTTTAAACGGCTTTCATCCAGCAACCATCGCAGCTACCCTAGTTTCTCGAAATGGGAGCCGACTTCTCCAGATGGAGCTCTCAGCCCTTGAGTCGGACGGGCAAGGAAAGATTCTCTCGAACCCACGGATCATGACTGGCGATCAGGTAAAGGCCACTATCGAACAAGGTACTGAACTGCCCTATCAAACTACGTCCCAAAATGGCAGCAAACTACAATTTAGAAAAGCCAACTTGCGCCTTGAGGTTCTGCCCAAAATTCACCCAGATGGAAAAATATCTATGCTGGTGGGGATCAATAAAGACACCATTGGGATGAAAACAGAGCAAGGATACGCGATTGATACCAAAAGTCTGAGCTCTGAGGTCACCGTTGAAAATGGTGGAACAGCCATCATCGGCGGAATTTTTCAGACCACCGAACGAGAAGATGAAGTCAAAATCCCACTCCTGAGCGATATTCCCCTCATTGGCCATTTATTTCGCCATAAATCTAAATTGCAAGATAAAACTGAGCTTCTGGTCTTCTTAACACCTACCGTTCTTGATAAACCCTAATAAAATCGAAGGGTGAATTCCTCGAAAAACAATATTTTTCTGATCGGCCTGATGGGCGCCGGGAAGTCGACCGTAGGTAAAGTGTTGGCAAAGAAACTCGGGCGCCGATTTTTGGACGCCGATCATGTGATCGAAGAGCGTTGTGGTGTCAAAATTCCTGTCATTTTTGAAATGGAAGGTGAGGAGGGTTTTCGTAAACGAGAGGCTCAAGCCATTCGTGAGATTACCGCTGAACATGACATTGTTTTGGCTACTGGCGGTGGCGCTATTTTGCTTCCTGAAAATCGACAAGCGCTTAAAGAGCGTGGCATCGTAATTTATTTGCATGCCAATCCGGCCGAACTGTGGCATCGCACTAAAGGCGGGGAAGGTCGCCCTCTTTTACGCAATGGTGATGCCAAAAAAATTCTTGAAAATTTATATGCGATACGCGACCCACTTTATCGTGAAATCGCCGATCATGTGATTGAAACTGGCAAACCTAGTGTCAATCAATTAGTCAGCACCTTAATCATGCAACTCGAACTTTCCGCTTAAATATATTGGCACTCTGATGAAAACACTAGAAGTTGATCTTGGCAACCGCAGCTACCCAATTTATATTGGCACTGATCTCATTGATCAAGCAAGTCTATTTGTTGCCTGCGAAAAAGCAACTTCAATCTACATCGTTACCAATACTACGGTTGCACCTCTTTATGCAGCTCGCCTCACCAAGACTTTAGAAACCTTTGGCAAGCCTGTGAGAACGATTACCCTGCCTGATGGAGAGTCTTATAAGGACTGGAAAAATCTTCAGCTCATTTTTGATGACCTCCTAAAATTTGGAGCAGATCGCCAAACCCTGTTAATTGCTTTAGGTGGCGGTGTTATCGGCGATATGACAGGGTTTGCGGCTGCTAGCTTCATGCGCGGCATTCGCTTCATTCAAGTTCCAACCACCCTGCTTTCTCAAGTAGATTCTTCGGTTGGAGGAAAAACTGGCATCAATCATCCTTTAGGTAAAAACATGATTGGCGCTTTTCATCAGCCCGTGGCCGTCATTGCCGATTTAAACACTCTCAAAACTTTGCCGCCTAGAGAGCTATCCGCCGGCCTTGCTGAAGTTGTAAAACATGGTGCAATTGCTGATGCCTCGTTTTTAGATTGGATTGAAGCCAATGCAGCGGCCTTATTAGCATGTGACACGACTGCTTTAGGGCACGCCGTACTGCGATCTTGTGAAATTAAATCTGCAGTTGTATCTGCTGATGAGAGAGAGGGCGGCATTCGTGCCACCCTGAATTTTGGCCACACCTTTGGACATGCAATTGAAGCTGGTATGGGTTATGGCACATGGCTCCATGGTGAGGCAGTTGGCTGCGGCATGGTAATGGGAGCTGATTTATCGCACCGACTTAATCAGATCAGCAAGGCTGAACTCGATCGGCTCACCAAGATTATTCAGTCCATGAACTTGCCTATTGTTCCACCTCAATTTGGCGCTGCTCGCTATATGGAGCTAATGCAAGTTGATAAAAAAACTGAGGGCGGACAAATTCGTTATGTACTTCTAGAAAAGATTGGGAAAGCCCAAATCAAAAGCGTACCCGATACAGTAGTTCTAGAAACCCTCGCCGCTACCGGAGCGGCTTAGATCAGCTGAATTTTGAGGGCTTGACCAGCCTGAGCACTGGCAAATTCAGTCAAATCGCTTAACAGTTCTTTACCGGTTTTGGTATCGAGCCACAAAGGCTTAGCCATAGTACCCGCCCAACGATAGTGATATCCACCTGATTTGGCGGCCACCCAGATTTCATGAAGCGGTGGCTGGGTATTGACCACAATCACACTTTTATCCCGAAAACGAATGTTGATCACATTACCCCCTTGACGCTCAATATCGAGATCAAGATCCAATTGGTCATCAGCAGTCTCTAGAGCAAGTTCGATTGACTGCAATAAATTGCTGCCTAACTGGTGAAACTGCTTGTCATCAATGGCTTCGACACTCAAATTATTTGGATTCATATTGGAGTCCTGCATGCTATATTCAATCATTCGTTTTAGAGACATTCATGATAGCGATTCTCAATAGAGCCCTGTGCATTAGCCTCCTAATAGCCCTTTCTGGATGTGGGGTTAGGGGACCACTCTTTATGCCCAATGTGCCCCCTGTGCCGCCAGCCCCTACTGAGCCCGAACCTCAAGGTAAGCTCTATCCACCTCAAACTCCTGCTAGTACTAGCAATCCATCACCGGTAAAGCAATGACAAGCAAAGCAACTCCTCTTCCAAAACTATCAGGCTTTAGCGAGCAGGGTGGCAATTGGTTCGCTGAAGAAATTCCGCTCGCGGATCTCGCAAAAGAATTTGGCACCCCACTGTATGTTTACAGTAAAAAGGCACTGACTGAGGCCTACCAAGCGTATGACAAAGCCTGTATTGATAGCAAAGGCAAACGTCGCGCTCGAGTTCATTACGCAATGAAAGCGAATAGCAATCTAGCAGTAATTGATTGCTTTAAAAAACTAGGGGCAGGTTTTGACTTAGTGAGCGGAGGTGAATTAGCGCGCGCACTAGCTATCGGTGCAGACCCCGAAAGTCTGGTGTTTGCTGGCGTCGGCAAATCCTCTGAAGAAATTGCCCAAGCCCTAAACGCTGGTGTCAAATGTATCAATGTGGAATCCATTGCAGAACTTCACAATATCAATCGGATCGCCGTCAAGCTTCACTGCCGCGCTCCAATTTCATTGCGCGTCAATCCGGATGTGGATGCACAAACGCACCCTTATATCTCTACAGGCCTCAAAGGAAATAAGTTTGGCATTGCGTATCACGAAGTATTAAAAACCTATCGCGAAGCATCCCAGCTTTCACAAATTGATGTTGTTGGTATTGATTGTCATATTGGATCTCAAATCACAACAACTGCGCCGTACTTAGATGCACTCGATAAAGTGTTAGATTTGGTTGAGCACCTTAAAAGGGAAGGCATCGTGATTCACCACTTAGACCTAGGTGGGGGTCTTGGAATTTCTTATGGTGATGAAACACCGCCTGATATTACTGAATTCACTAATACTCTTTTGAACCATGTAGCAGAGCGAGGTTTTGCGCACCTTGATGTTGTGCTTGAGCCAGGTAGATCCTTGGTGGGCAATGCAGGTGTGCTTCTCACCAAAGTGGAATACCTTAAACCAGGTGCCGAGAAGAATTTTTGCATCGTTGATGCAGCAATGACTGAACTCATGCGTCCAGCCTTATATGAAGCCCATCATGGGATTGTTCCGGTTCGGAGCAAAGATGCCAAGGCCTTAACTTACGACGTAGTCGGACCAGTCTGTGAATCAGGAGATTGGTTAGGGAGAGATCGC
This sequence comes from Polynucleobacter sp. MWH-Creno-3A4, assembly GCF_018881885.1. Taxonomy (NCBI): domain Bacteria; kingdom Pseudomonadati; phylum Pseudomonadota; class Betaproteobacteria; order Burkholderiales; family Burkholderiaceae; genus Polynucleobacter; species Polynucleobacter sp. MWH-Creno-3A4. The sequence goes on along the minus strand of NZ_JACXSA010000001.1, from coordinate 784,004 downwards.
AAACTTGCTGTGGAAGAGGGAGATCTTCTAGCCATTCTGTCTGCAGGAGCGTATGGGTTTGTTATGGCATCTAACTACAACACGCGCCCTAAACCCGCTGAGATTATGGTTGACGGAAAAAATGTTTACGTCATTCGAGCTCGTGAAAAAATAGCTGACTTGTTTGCAAGTGAGAATGTTTTACCGAAGTAATTCAGAAAACTTGCAGATAAATAAAAACCCCGCTACTTGAGCGGGGTTTTTATTTAAAGTCGGTATCTGATTAATGCAAGCCAGCAATGTAATCTGCCACTGCCTTCATCTCTTGATCTGACAATTTCGTAGCGATGGTTGTCATCATTGGGCCATTCTTACGAGTGCCGTTGCTGAACGCCACCAACTGCGCGTAAGAGTAGTCTGCCCATTGGCCGCCTAAGAGTGGGTATTGAGCCGGAATTCCAGCACCATTAGGGCTATGACAGCCCGCACAAGCTGGTAAGCCTTTAGCTGCAATACCACCGCGATAAATGCTCTGACCCAACTGAATGGTTTCTTTGTTTTGAGCAACGCCTTGGGAGGCGGGCTGCTTACTCAAGAAGGCTGCAATATTCACCATATCTTGCTCTGTCAAAGTAGCTGCCATTCCCATCATGATTGGATTAGCACGAGAGCCCTCTTTAAAGTTTCTCAATTGCTTAGCCGTGTAAGCAGCATGTTGTGCTGATAATTTTGGCCATGTGCCAATTGCACTCTGGCCTTTAGGGCCGTGGCAAGTAATACAAGCAGTCACGCCGCGACTTGCGTCGCCATTAGAGTAAAGCGCCTCACCAGCAACAGCATCAGCCTTTGGCTTGCCAGGAACTTCAGCCTTGACCGCAGGTGCCATCGGATCAGCATCAGCAGCAATTACTGCACCAGAAATACCGATCAGAGCGAAAATAGAGAGAACCGCAAAACCAGCACGCAAGCTAGTGAATTTGGAGATTTGGGAGGTTTGACGCATTATGTTTACCTTGGCAAAAATTCCTAAAAGTGTTTGGGCCCTGCATTTACAACCTTTTTACCCAACACCATGAGATATTTCATGATTTTGCGTGATTTTACAATAGCTTCTGGACATGTCTAAACTCTTTCAAGCCCGATTCGCGACCACAGTCAATGACACCCATTGTCTGCCAGCCACACCCCTGCGTGAAGTGGCCTTTGCTGGGCGCTCAAATGCCGGCAAATCTAGTGCAATAAACGTCCTTTGCAACCAAAAAAGACTCGCTTTTGCCAGCAAAACCCCTGGCCGCACCCAGCACATTAACTATTTCGGTCTTTTTGCCAAAGATGACCTTTTGGCCTATTTAGTGGACTTGCCGGGATATGGATACGCTGCCGTAAACCATGAGACCAAATATCACTGGAATAGCCTTCTGAGCGACTATCTTCAGGAGCGAGAGCAATTGGTTGGTATGGTCCTCATTGTGGATGCCAGACGTGGCATTACCGATCTGGATGAGCAAATGATCCAATGGTTTGTCCCAACCGGTAAACCCATCCATATTTTGCTCAGTAAATGCGACAAGCTCAATAAGAGCGAGTGCAAGCATGCCTTAGAGGCAGTTCAGAAACAGTTGCAACAATATGACCCAGCTTTACCAGATGGCACAGGGGAGTCTAAACAGCTGACAGCACAATTATTTTCCAGCACTAAACGCATTGGCCTAGAAGAGGCAGATAATTTAATTATTAAATGGCTATTTGAAGCAGAAACCCATGAAGAAGAAATCATCAACTAATACCTTGCTCAGCTTTCCAATACACCGCCCTCGCCGGATGCGTCGTGATGACTGGTCACGCCGTCTCATGCAAGAAAGCAGCCTTACGCCAAACGATTTGATTTATCCCGTCTTCTTGCTAGAGGGCAAAGGTCAATCTGAGGCAGTGGCTTCGATGCCTGGTGTGAAACGGATGTCTTTAGACCTACTTTTAGATGTTGCACAAGAATGTGTTGATTTAGGAATCCCAGTTCTTGCCCTCTTTCCAGTGATTGATGCCGCCTTAAAAACGCCGGATGGTAAAGAAGCCTTTAATTCTGATGGGCTCGTTCCAAATGCGGTGCGCACACTTAAAAAACATTTCCCAAACTTAGGAATCATGACCGATGTTGCACTCGACCCCTACACGAGCCATGGTCAAGATGGTGTGCTGGATAAAGATGGGCGCATCTTAAATGATGAAACCACTGCAATCCTGGTACAACAAGCATTGACTCAAGCAGAAGCAGGGGTAGATATCGTTGCACCCTCTGACATGATGGATGGTCGCATTGGAAAAATTCGCGAAGCGCTTGAGAAACAGAATCTCATTCATACGCGCATCATGGCCTATTCGGCAAAATATGCGTCTGCATTTTATGGTCCATTTCGGGATGCAGTAGGTTCAGCCAAAAATCTCGGCAAGGCGGATAAGAAAACCTATCAAATGGATTGCGCCAATGGCGACGAGGCTTTGCGGGAGGTTGCACTAGATATTAGTGAAGGTGCCGACATGGTAATGGTCAAGCCTGGCATGCCTTATTTAGATATCGTAAGGCGCGTTAAGGATGTTTTTAATTACCCAACATACGCCTATCAAGTCAGCGGTGAATACGCCATGATTAAAGCGGCTGCACAGAATGGCTGGTTAGATCATGACGCAGTAATGATGGAATCGTTACTGGCATTTAAGCGGGCTGGGGCTGATGGCATTTTGACTTACTTTGCGCTTGAAGCAGCGCGTTTATTAAAAGCAACTAAGTAAATCTGTTTTAGTTGCCCTTAATTGTTACCTGTTTTAAGCGTTCAATAAAACGTTGTGGTGGCATATAGCCAATGACTCGTTGATCCTTGAGCTCTTCTGAATTTTGGTTGAAGATCAAAATTCCTGGAGGGCCAAATAATCCAAATCGCTTAAGCAATGCCTGGTTCTCAGGGCTGTTTGCAGTAACATCTGCCTGCAATAAAACCAGTTGCTTGAGCTGATTACCGACCTCAGGGTTTGCAAAAGTATTGACTTCCATTTCTTTGCAACTAATGCACCAGTCTGCATAAAAATCTAGCAGGACAAACTTGCCCTCTTCCTTGGCTATACCCAGCTGGGCATCCAACTCAGCAAGCGTATGAATCACCAGAAAAGATAATTCTCCAACTTGATGAATTCTCTGCCCATTGATTGTTTTGACTGATCCAATCGGCTCATTTTTCAGAATTAATGGCGATGCAATCCAAGCTGCCGTTGCCACCAATAGGATGCCTAAGGTACGTTGTAACCAAACCATCCACATGCCTGTAGATGGAATCAAAATACGTGCCTCGATCGCAATCAATAGGAGTGGCAGACCCATGCCCAGCGCCATTACAAAGAGCAATCCTGCCCCCAGGCTGATTGACCCAGTCTGGGCAATAAAGGCCAACACACCTGCAAGTGGGGCCGTAATGCACGGGCTAGCCACCAAAGTGGAAATTCCACCCAAGGCAAATGCCCCAAACACGCTACCGCCCTTTTGGCGCCCCGCTAGTTTATCGATATGCTGATGCCATGAGTGTGGCAAACGCAGCTCATAGAGCCCAAATAGGCTGCCTGAGAGGATCAAAAGTAGTACTGCAAAAGCTGCTAGTGCAAGCGGGCTTTGGAGAACCCTTTGCACACTCCCGCCCAATGCTGCCATCAATGTTCCTGCTAAGGCATAGACCAAAGCCATGCCAAGTACATATGCCAGTGCCAGGGCACTAGCGCGTCTCTTGGAAATTGCTTTGCCATCTTGGGTCCCAAAAATCACGCTCGATAAAATAGGCAGCATTGGTAGAACACAAGGCGTAAATGCTAGCGCTAAGCCCAAAATAAAAAAGGCTAAGAATAAATAAGCATTAGAAGTGCCCTCTAAAAAGCGGCTGATTGCATTGATATCATCTCGCTCACGCCAAAGATCAAACACACTAAATTGGGTCACTTGCTGATCTGCAGTATTTTGCAAACTATCCAATGCTTCAGGTATCGGCGCTGCCTTAACCCCAGGAGCCGCTAATAAAAATTTCAATGTCATTGGCGGATAGCAGATACCAGCTTCTGCGCAACCTTGTAGGGCGACATCAATATGAATAGGCTTGCCAGTAATGGTTTTAACATCTAGCAACACTATGAAAGGCTGCTTGTAGATTTGTAGTTTTTTCTGAAAAGTTTCATCAAACTTCTCAATCCCCACTGGCAGTGCAGGCCTTATTTTATATAGCTTTCCAGCCTCAGTACCCGCCTCGAATTGAAGTGATTCTTGATAGATGTAGTAGCCTTTGGAAGGCATAAATTCCAGTTCAATTTGATTGGAATTTTCTAACCAAGTAGCTTCGACTCGGAATGCTTTTTCTGGGGGCAGGAAATCCGGTGCAGCGAAAACTTGTGCCGATAACAGCACGAGCAATGCGATAACGGTTTTCAGAAAAGATTGCATTCTCATGCTTTCGAATTTACCTCAGCTTGTACCCACTCACCATATTGCTGATCGTATTGCTCTGGGGAAAATGCCAAAATTTCAGGTAGATCGTAGGGATGGCTATCTTTAATAAAGATGCAAATCTCGTCCCATCGGTGCGCTACTGTCTTGGCAGATAAAAGAACCTCCTGCTCTTCGCACACCTTGCCTTCCCAGCGATATATGGAAGATATCCCTTCGGTTATCTGTACGCAGGCTGCGAGCTGAGCCTCTACTAGGGCTCGAGCTATGGTGCTAGCGGACTCCATATTTGGAAGGCTCGTAACGACCACTAAAAGCTTATTGGAATTCACTGAGGGAGCTTGAGGCATAGCGTATTTATAACCCGTAAATGAAAAAAGCCAGACCGAAGCCTGGCTTTATATGCGGCCGTGAGACTTAAGCCTCTTCAGCTACTACTGCTGTTTCTTCAGCTTCTGGACGATCAACCAGCTCTACTAATGCCATTGGAGCATTGTCGCCATGACGAAAGCCAAACTTCAAAATACGAAGGTAGCCACCTGGACGTGTTGCGTAACGTGGGCCGAGCTCAGTGAAGAGTTTGGTCACGATATCGCGATCACGAGTGCGATTGAATGCCAAGCGACGGTTTGCCAAGTTATCTTTTTTACCCAAGGTAATCAAAGGCTCAACAACCATGCGCAATTCTTTTGCTTTTGGCAAAGTGGTTTTAATCACTTCGTGCTCCAAAAGAGAATTGGACATGTTGCGCAGCATCGCCAAGCGATGTGAAGATGTTCTGTTTAGTTTGCGTAAGCCGTTTCCGTGACGCATGATGCTTCCTTTCTAATTATTTCTCGAGGTTAGCTGGAGGCCAGCTTTCGAGTTTCATGCCAAGACTTAAACCACGAGCAGCCAATACGTCTTTGATTTCATTCAAAGACTTACGACCCAAATTAGGCGTCTTCAACAATTCATTCTCTGTACGTTGAATCAAGTCACCAATGTAGTAAATGTTCTCAGCCTTCAAGCAATTTGCAGAGCGAACTGTGAGCTCGAGATCATCAACCGGACGCATCAACATTGGATCAACCATTGAAGAGCGATTTGGTGCTAAATCACCAGAAACTTCGCTGCTCTCAAGAGCTGCGAATACTACCAACTGATCCACCAAGATGCTAGCTGCCTGACGAATCGCTTCCTCAGGAGACAACACACCGTTGGTTTCAATAGTCATTACGAGACGATCGAGGTCGGTGCGTTGCTCAACACGAGCAGACTCAACAGCATAGCTAACACGGCTAACTGGGCTAAAAGAAGCATCCAACACGATACGGCCAATGATCTTAGTAGTTTCGTCGTTGTACTGACGTACGTTACCTGGAACATAGCCACGGCCTTTTTCAACCTTGATCTGCATATCCAACTTGCCACCAGCCGACAAATGCGCGATGACATGATCAGGGTTCATGATTTCTACATCATGTGGAAGATCGATATCTTTTGCTGTAACGACGCCTGGGCCTTCTTTACGCAAATTGATAGTGACTTCATCGCGTGACTGCAACTTAAATACGATACCTTTGAGGTTGAGCAAGAGATTAACAACATCTTCTTGAACGCCATCTAAAGTGGAATATTCATGAACTACACCTGCAATCGCTACTTCAGTTGGTGCATAACCAACCATTGAAGACAAGAGTACGCGACGTAATGCATTTCCGAGTGTGTGGCCATAGCCACGCTCGAACGGCTCCATAACAACCTTAGCTTGGTTGGCGGTAAGCGCTTCAACAGAAATAATTTTTGGCTTGAGCAAATTTGTTTGCATATTTTTTCCTTGAGAGTGCCTAATTAGCGTGAATACAATTCGACGATCAAACTTTCATTAATTTCACCGCTGATATCTTCGCGGTCGGGCACTTGCTTAAATGTTCCTTCCAGCTTGGCTGCATCAACTGAAACCCAGGTAACTGCAGACATTTGCTGAACCAAATTGAGTGATTCTGCAATACGCGCCTGTTTCTTCGCTTTTTCGCGGATCGCAACTACATCACCAGGTTTAACCTGAATGGATGGAATATTCACAGCGCTACCATTTAAGGTAATCGCACCGTGAGAAACCAACTGACGTGCTTCTGCGCGAGTTGAACCAAAGCCCATGCGATAAACCACGTTGTCGAGACGTGACTCTAGCAACTGGAGCAAAGTTTCGCCAGTATTGCCCTTACGACGCTCAGCTTCTGCGAAGTAACGACGGAATTGACGCTCTAATACGCCATAGATACGTTTAACCTTTTGCTTTTCACGCAATTGATTACCGTAATCCGATGTTCTTGAGCCAGATGTACGACCATGTTGACCAGGCTTAGTATCTAACTTGCACTTGTCTGACAGGGCGCGACGTGCGCTCTTTAAAAATAAGTCGGTACCTTCCCGACGTGCTAATTTGGCCTTAGGCCCTAAGTAACGTGCCACGATGCTTTCCTTTCTTTGCCGCAGTCTTACGACCGGCGGTGAGTTCACCCTTTAATTCAGATGAACAGTGGGCTTTTAATAAAAAACTACAAAACTTGTACTACCAACTTCCTAGCTTAGATACGACGACGCTTAGGAGGACGGCAACCATTGTGTGGAACTGGGGTAACGTCTTGAATCTCAGTGATCTTGATACCCAATGAGTTCAATGCACGAACCGCGGATTCGCGACCTGGACCTGGGCCCTTGATCTGAACTTCCAAATTCTTGATACCGCATTCAACAGCAGCTTTACCAGCAACCTCTGCAGCTACCTGAGCAGCAAATGGCGTTGATTTACGTGAGCCTTTGAAGCCCTGACCGCCAGAAGTTGCCCATGAAAGCGCATTTCCTTGACGATCAGTGATCGTAATAATGGTGTTGTTAAAAGAAGCATGAACGTGTGCGATGCCGTCAGCAACGTTCTTTTTAACCTTCTTGCGAGCGCGCTGTGAAGCAGCGGAAGCGGATTGTTGTTTTGCCATGTCAATAAACTTTCTTGATTATTTCTTCAGTGCGATGCCAGACTTACGTGGGCCCTTACGGGTACGCGCATTCGTCTTAGTACGTTGACCACGAACAGGCAAGCCCTTACGATGGCGCACGCCACGATAGCAACCCAAGTCCATCAAACGCTTGATGCTCATAGTTACTTCACGACGAAGGTCACCTTCGGTAATGAACTTACCAACTTCATCACGCAACTTTTCTAAGTCGCCGTCAGTCAGGTCTTTTACTTTTTTGTCGATAGCAACACCTGTGGTTTCACAAATTTTGCGTGCACGAGTTGTGCCAATGCCAAAAATTGCTGTTAAACCGATAACAGTATGTTGATGATTTGGGATATTTACCCCAGCGATACGTGCCATGAGATTTCCTCTTAATTAACCAGATCAGCCTTGACGCTGCTTATGACGTGCATCTGAAGAACAGATCACGCGCACAACGCGTTTGCGCTTAATGATCTTGCAATTTCTGCAAATACACTTAACGGATGCTAAAACTTTCATAACTCACCTCTTAAAAATAGGTACTACTTAATCTTTACTTCGCTCGGAAAATGATTCTGGCGCGCGTAAGGTCGTAAGGAGTCATCTCCACTGTTACCTTATCTCCCGGCAAAATACGGATGTAATGCATCCGCATCTTTCCGGAAATGTGCCCTAGAACCACATGTCCGTTTTCTAGCTTCACGCGAAACATCGCATTCGGCAAATTCTCTACAACTTCCCCCGCCATCTGAATTACATCGTCTTTAGACATTCAGTTAGGCGCCCATCTTAAAGTTGGCTTTTTTCATCAAAGAGCCGTACTGTTGCTGCATCACATATGACTGAACTTGAGCCATAAAATCCATCGCAACCACAACAATAATCAACAGTGAAGTACCGCCGAAATAAAACGGCACGTTGTACTTCAACACTAAGAATTCTGGCAACAAGCAAACCAAAACCATATAAATCGCACCAGCCAAAGTCAAACGCACCAAGATCTTGTCGATGTAACGCGCTGTCTGATCACCGGGACGAATTCCTGGAACAAATGCGCCGCTCTTTTTCAAGTTATCTGCTGTCTCACGGCTGTTAAATACCAAGGCGGTATAGAAAAAGCAGAAGAAAATAATCGCTGCAGCATACAAAATGGTGTACACAGGCTGACCTGGGGCCAAAGTAGCTGCCAAATCTTTAATGATGCGACTAAAAATATTTCTTGGCTCACCGGATGTAAACCAGCCAGCAATCGTTGCAGGGAACAAAATAATAGAAGAAGCAAAAATAGGAGGAATAACGCCTGCCATATTTAACTTCAATGGGAAATAAGAGGACTGACCGCCATAGATCTTGTTGCCAACTTGACGCTTAGCGTAGTTCACCAAGATGCGGCGCTGACCACGCTCTACAAACACCACAAAATAAGTCACTGCTACGCAAATCACAACGATCAATAGCGCAGAAACAATGTTCATTGAGCCGGTACGCACCAACTCTAACAGGCTAGCTAATGCATTTGGCAGGCCAGAAACAATACCGCCAAAAATAATGATGGAGATACCGTTACCCAAACCACGCTCAGTAATTTGCTCGCCAAGCCACATCAAGAACATGGTGCCAGTAACTAAAGTAACTACTGTATTCAATTCAAACATCAAGCCTGGATGCACTACTAAACCTGGCTGTGCTTGCAGGGCAACAGAAATTCCTAAAGCCTGGAAAGTAGCCAAGAATACAGTGCCATAACGGGTGTACTGGGTAATTTTGCGCTGACCAGCTTGGCCTTCTTTTTTCAAAGACTCGAGTGAAGGCACAACAATCGTCATTAGCTGCATGATGATTGATGCAGAAATGTAAGGCATGATTCCCAAAGCAAAAACGGTGAAGCGAGATAAAGCACCGCCTGAGAATAGGTTAAACATTCCCAAGATACCGTCTTTTTGACCAGCAAATAACTGCGCCAATTGGTCTGGATCAATGCCTGGAACAGGAATATGAGCACCTAAACGGAACACGATCAAAGCCAGCACCAAGAAAATCAAGCGTTGGCGTAATTCGCCAAACTTGCCTCCTGTTGCAGTGCTTGTGTTATTGGTAGGTGCTAATGCCATGTTGAGTAAAAGTTCTATTAAGCTGCTTCAACCAATTTGCCGCCAGCTGCTTCAATAACAGCTTTAGCACCAGCAGTTGCTGTAATACCTTTGAGGGTTACAGCAATCTTGAGTTCACCAGTCTTCACAACCTTCACAGCATTGATTTGCTCACCAGCAAAACCATGCGCTTTCAAAACCAACAAGTCCACTTCTGGCAGATTGATTTTGGCTAAGTCATTCAAGGTAATTTGGCCAACGTGACGACGTGTCAAAGACACGAATCCACGTTTTGGCAAACGACGGTACATCGGCATCTGACCGCCTTCGAAGCCCACTTTGTGGAATCCGCCAGAACGGGATTTTTGACCTTTGTGACCACGGCCAGCAGTTTTACCAAGACCAGAACCAATGCCGCGACCTACGCGACGACGGTTTTTCTTGGAGCCCTCTGCGGGCTTGAGTGTATTGAGTTCCATATTCTTCGCCTATTAACTTGCTAGTTAGCCAACAACTTTAACTAGATAAGAAACTTTATTAATCATGCCGCGAACCGCTGGTGTATCTTCCAATTCAGAAACTGAATTGATACGACCTAGGCCTAAACCACGTACAGTTGCACGGTGGCTTTCGCGTGTGCCGATCAAGCTGCGAACTAATTGCAGTTTGACTTTGGAGTTAGATGTTGTCATTTGTAGATTCCTAATCTTTAGTCTTAGCCGAGAATCTCTTCAACTGACTTACCGCGCTTAGCAGCAATCTCAGCAGGAGTACTCATCTTGCTCAAACCATCAATCGTTGCACGAACCAAGTTGTAAGGGTTTGTAGACCCAAGTGACTTAGCAACAACGTTCGTTACGCCCATTACGTCGAAAATCGCGCGCATTGGGCCGCCAGCAATAATTCCAGTACCGTCTTTAGCTGGAGAAATCAAAACGCGTGACGCGCCATGCTGACCAGTAACAGTGTGCTGTAAGGTGCCCTTACGCAAGGAAACCTTGATCATCTTGCGACGAGCTTCATCCATTGCTTTTTGAACGGCAACTGGAACTTCTTTTGATTTGCCTTTACCCATACCGATGCGGCCATCGCCATCGCCAACTACAGTAAGTGCAGCGAAGCCAAGAATACGGCCACCCTTAACCACTTTAGTTACACGATTAACAGCGATCATCTTCTCGCGAAGACCATCATCACGCTCTTCGTTTTGCATCTTAGTTTGCATTTTTGCCATGTTTTTTCCTAAACCCTTTTAGAACTTCAGGCCGGCTTCACGCGCAGCTTCAGCTAAGGCCTTAATACGGCCGTGGTAACGATGACCGGAACGGTCAAAAGCAACATCAACAATGCCTGCCTTAACAGCGCGCTCAGCAACCAACTTGCCGATTTGTTTAGCCGCATCAGCGTTGCCGCCGTTTTTGATCGCTTGGCGCAATTCTTTTTCCATAGTTGAAGCAGCTGCAACAACTTTTGTTCCACATGGGCTATATACCTGAGCAGAAATATGTGAATTGCTACGGATAACTGTTAAACGATTTGCCAATGCTTCGGCAATGCGAATGCGAGTCTGCCGAGCACGTCTTTGTCTGGATTCGTCTTTATTCATTTTCTAATCTCGCTTACTTCTTCTTAGTTTCTTTCAGATGCACAACCTCATCCACGTAGCGAACACCCTTACCTTTGTATGGCTCTGGTGAACGATAGGCGCGAACTTCAGCTGCGACCTGGCCAACTTGCTGCTTGTTGGAACCTTTAATAATGATTTCAGTTTGAGTTGGAGTCTCCGCTTTTACACCCTTTGGTAGGTTATAAATAATGTCGTGTGAGAAACCTAACTGCAACTTCAATGTTTCGCCTTGAGCAGCAGCACGATAACCAACGCCTACCAAGCTGAGCTTGCGCTCAAAGCCAGTAGTTACGCCAACAACCATGTTGTTTACCAAAGCGCGTGCTGTACCTGACTGTGCACCAGCTTCTGGTGAGTCGCTGTTTACAACCACTGTCAATACGCCATCTTCCTGTTTCAAACCAACAGTCGGATGCAAGTTATGTGTCAATGTGCCTAATGGGCCTTTAACAGTAATGTTTGCACCATTGATGCTGATTTCAGCTCCTTTAGGAACTGTAATTGGTGATTTACCTACGCGGGACATATTTCGCTCCTTAAGCTACGTAGCAAATAACTTCGCCGCCCACGCCTGTTGCACGTGCTTTACGGTCGGTCATTACGCCTTGAGGGGTTGAAATAATTGCAATGCCCAAGCCATTCATTACTTCTGGAATGTCATGACGGCCTTTATAGATACGTAGACTTGGTGTAGATACACGGTCAATACGCTCAATAACAGGGCGGCCTGCATAGTATTTGAGATCAATGTGGAGCACTGGCTTAGCTGCTTCACCTTTGATTTCGAAACTTTCGATATAGCCTTCATCTTGCAAAACTTTTGCGATGGCTACTTTTACTTTTGACGACGGCATCAAGACTAAGGGTTTCTGCACTGCTTGCGCATTGCGGATTCTTGTCAACATGTCGGCGATTGGATCGCTGATACTCATGAGTTCTCCTAATTCTTTCGCCGCTTACCAGCTGGCCTTGGTTAAACCGGGGATTTCGCCACGGAAGGCGATTTCACGAATCTTGCTACGAGCCAAACCGAACTTGCGGAATGTGCCACGTGGGCGACCGGTTAATGAACAACGATTTCTTTGACGAATCGGGCTTGCGTTACGTGGAAGTGCCTGTAGTTTCAAGCGGGCTTCATAGCGCTCTTCATCGCTGCGTGATTGATCAGCAATGATCGCTTTCAGTTCAGCACGCTTGGCAGCGTACTTCTCTACAGTTTTAGCGCGCTTATTCTCGCGCTCAATTAGGGATAGTTTTGCCACGTTAGCCTCTTAATTGCGGAAAGGGAATTTGAATGCTGCCAACAAAGCTTTTGCTTCTTCGTCGGTTTTAGCAGTCGTCGTAATACTGATATTGAGACCGCGGAGGGCATCAATCTTGTCGTATTCAATTTCAGGGAAAATGATCTGTTCTTTAACGCCGATGTTGTAGTTACCACGGCCATCAAATGCTTTACCAGAAATACCGCGGAAGTCGCGTACTCGTGGCAATGCAACAGTCACAAATCGGTCTAAAAATTCATACATGCGTTGACCACGCAATGTCACCATGGCGCCGATTGGGTAGCCTTGACGAATTTTGAAACCCGCAATCGCTTTTTTAGCTTTAGTTACAACTGGCTTTTGACCCGCAACTTTAGTTAAATCGCCTACTGCATTTTCAATAATTTTCTTGTCGTTCACTGCATCACCTAGGCCCATGTTCAGGGTTACTTTAGTAATACGTGGAACTTCCATTACAGACTTGTAGCCAAATTTGGCGATCAAATCAGCAACGACTTTTGCTTGGTAATGTTCTTGGAAACGTGTGCTCATAATTTCTCCGTGCCCTTTATGCGCTTAAAGTTGCGCCAGTGGTTTTGAGGAAACGTTGCTTTTTGCCATCTACGAGTTTGATACCAACACGTGATGGTTTACCGTTACCGTCAACCAAAGCCACATTAGAAATGTGAACAGGCATCGTCTTGTCAATCATGCCGCCGGTTACACCTGCAGCTGGGTTTGGCTTAACGCTCTTTTTATAAATATTTACGCCTTCGATCACTAATTTGTTCTCGAGAACGGCCGTTACAGTTCCTTGCTTGCCTTTATCGCGGCCAGTCAACAGAACTACGGAATCACCTTTACGAATCTTTTTCATATCAGCCTCTTAAATCACTTCGGGGGCGAGAGAAACGATCTTCATGAACTTCTCAGTACGCAATTCGCGTGTTACTGGTCCGAAGATACGTGTGCCAATTGGCTCTAACTTAGCGTTGAGCAATACCGCAGCGTTTGCATCGAACTTAATCAATGAACCGTCTGGACGGCGAACACCCTTAGCTGTTCTCACTACAACAGCGTTATAAATATCACCTTTTTTTACACGGCCACGTGGAGCAGCTGACTTAACGCTGACTTTGATGACATCACCGATACTGGCGTAACGACGCTTAGAGCCGCCCAATACCTTGATGCACAAAACTTCACTGGCGCCTGTGTTATCGGCGACCTGCAATCTACTTTCGGTTTGTATCATTTCTAATCCCCAACTTATTAGCCAAAGGCAAACAGTCTTGGTTCCGTCTATGGGCTTTAACGAAAGCTAAAACCCGGAATTAATGAAAAACACTGCTTCTCCAATAAAACCAGAGAAGCCTTCTATTCTACTACGTAAAACAGGGATTTGGGAAGATATTTCGCCAAATCCCCTAAAAAATACTTAAATACCTTTAGAGGCCTCAACCAAACGGGTCACAACCCAAGATTTAGTACGTGAAATTGGCTTTGATTCAGCAATTTCAACGGTATCACCCATCTTGTATGTGCCAGCTTCGTCATGTGCATGGTACTTTTTGGACTGGCCAACGTACTTACCAATCACGGGATGCTTCACTTGACGCTCAACCAACACGGTCACAGTTTTCTGCATTTTGTCGCTAACAACGCGGCCCACTAGGGTGCGGCGCAAGGGTTTAGATAATTCTGTCATATCCCTTTTTCCTTATTTCTGTGCAGTCTTTTGGGCAATAAAAGTCTTTACACGAGCGATATCGCGCTTAGTTTTACCCAATTGGCTGGTATTAGTGAGTTGCTGAGTGCCCTTTTGCATACGGAGCTTAAAGTTGGTCTTTAAGAGCTCTGTTAATTCTGCATTTAAGCCATTCAGATCTTTAGATGCTAATTCTTTATTTTTCATAATCTCTATCCCGATCAACCTAAGTGGCGAATCACGAAAGTGGTCTGCAAAGGTAACTTAGCAGCAGCAAGCTTGAAAGCTTCGCGCGCCAAAGTCTCATCCACACCATCCATCTCATAAAGCACTTTGCCTGGTTGAATTTCAGCTACGTAGTACTCTGGATTACCTTTACCGTTACCCATACGTACTTCAGCAGGTTTTTGTGAAATTGGCTTATCTGGGAAAATACGAATCCAAATACGGCCACCACGTTTAATGTGACGGGTCATTGCGCGACGTGCTGACTCAATTTGACGAGCAGTCAGACGGCCACGGCCAACGGCCTTCAATCCAAAGTCACCAAAGGCTACAGAACTACCGCGTGTTGCCACGCCAGTGTTACGGCCTTTTTGTTCCTTACGATACTTACGACGCTTTGGTTGTAGCATGCTTACTCTCCTGACTTCTGCGTATCTGCGGCAGGTGTTTCAACCTTACGAACACGCTTCACTGCTGGTTTGGCAGCAACTAATGGCTTGTCTGTGGCAGCAGCTGGTTTACGAGCCGCTGTCTTGCTTGGTGCGCGACGAGTTTTCTTTTCTTCGGCAGCAGGTTCAGCAGATGGAGCGGCTACTTGAGCTTCTGCACCGCGACCCAATGTGTCACCTTTATAAACCCAAACTTTTACACCGATGATGCCGTATGTTGTTTCTGCTTCTGATGTTGCGTAATCGATATCAGCCTTCAATGTATGAAGTGGAACACGACCCTCACGGTACCATTCGCGACGAGCAATTTCTGCACCGTTCAAACGACCTGAAGACATGATCTTGATACCTTGTGCGCCAAGACGCATGGCGCTTTGCATTGCCCGCTTCATCGCACGACGGAACATGATGCGCTTCTCTAACTGTTGAGTAATAGAGTCAGCAATCAATTGCGCGTCAACTTCCGGCTTACGAATTTCTTCAATGTTCACGTGAACTGGAACACCCATACGCTTTTGCAATTCACGGCGGAGAACTTCAATGTCTTCGCCTTTTTTACCAATTACAACGCCTGGACGTGAGCTATAGATAGTAATACGTGCGTTCTTAGCAGGACGCTCGATTACAACTTTACTAACGGATGCATTCTTCAACTTCTTCTTCAAATAGCTACGGACATCTACGTCCTCTTTGAGCATCTTTGCAAAGTCAGTATTGTTTGCATACCAACGTGATGTCCAATTCTTCGTTACCGCGAGTCGGAATCCGGTGGGGTTAATCTTTTGGCCCATATCTTTCCTTAGTTACTCAAGGTCACGCTAATGTGACAAGTTTGTTTTTCGATTTGATTGCCACGACCCTTAGCACGTGCAGTGAAGCGCTTCAAGGAAGTACCTTTATCAACGATTACCGCTGATACCTTGAGCTCATCAATGTCAGCGCCTTTATTGTGTTCAGCATTTGCAATCGCTGATTCAACTACTTTTTTCACAATGAAGGCAGCTTTTTTGGGGCTGAAATTCAAAATGTTTAATGCGCGAGCAATCGGCAAACCACGAATTTGGTCAGCGACCAAACGTGTCTTTTGCGCAGAAATGCGGGCGCTCTTGTGAATAGCTTTAACTTCCATCATCATCCCCTTACTTCTTCACAACTTTCTTGTCAGCAGCGTGACCTTTGAAAGTACGGGTCAAGGCAAATTCGCCTAACTTATGACCCACCATGTTTTCTGATACATAAACCGGAACGTGTTGACGACCGTTGTGAACAGCAATTGTCAGACCAATAAAGTCTGGAAGAATTGTTGAACGGCGTGACCAAGTTTTGATCGGCTTTTTGTCTTTGTTGGCTTGTGCAACTTCAACTTTTTTTACTAAGCTGGCGTCGCAGAATGGGCCTTTTTTAGCTGAACGTGTCATATCTATTTATCCTTATCGCTTAACGTTTTTGACGACGTTGAACGATCATCGAAGTTGTGCGCTTATTGCGACGTGTGCGATAACCTTTGGTTGGAGTACCCCATGGAGATACAGGTACACGGCCTTCGCCAGTTCTACCTTCACCACCACCGTGTGGGTGATCTACTGGGTTCATTGCCACACCGCGAACGGTTGGGCGAATACCACGCCAGCGATTTGCACCTGCTTTACCAATTTGACGCAAGCTGTGCTCTTCATTACCAACTTCACCAATAGTGGCGCGGCACTCAATCAGAACACGGCGAACTTCACCAGAACGCAAACGCACTTGAGCGTATACGCCCTCACGAGCTAACAATACTGCTGAACCACCAGCGGAACGGGCAACTTGTGCACCTTTACCTGGGAGGATTTCAACACAGTGAATCGTGCTACCAACTGGAATATTGCGAATTGGCAAGTTATTACCAGATTTGATCGGCGCTTCAGAACCATTCATGATGGCTTGACCTACAGTCATACCTTTAGCAGCAGGAATGTAGCGGCGCTCACCATCCGCAAACACGATCAATGCAATATTTGCACTGCGGTTTGGATCGTATTCCAAGCGCTCAACTTTTGCTGGAATACCATCTTTGTCGTTGCGTTTAAAGTCAACAACACGATAGTGATGCTTATGACCACCACCTTTGTGACGGGTAGTGATGTGACCGTTATTGTTACGGCCCGCTTTTTGAAACTGTGGCTCTAACAATGGTGCAAAAGGCTTGCCTTTATGGAGGTCAGGATTGACCACCTTGACCATTGAGCGACGACCTGGTGAGGTCGGTTTTGTCTTCATCAAAGGCATGATTAATTCGCCTCCGCTTCAAAGTTAATTTCTTGACCTGGTTTCAAATTCACATAGGCCTTCTTAGTGTGGTCACGACGACCTTCAAAACGGCCATAGCGCTTAGGCTTACCTTTTTGATTCACGATTTGAACAGAGTCAACTTGCACTTTAAAGAGCAATTCAACTGCTTGTTTTACATCGGTCTTGTTTGCATCGCGAGCAACTTGGAAAACTACTTGTTCGTTTTTCTCTGCAACCATAGTGGCTTTTTCAGAGATAACCGGACCAAGCAGAACCTTCATCAGGTTGTGATCATTTTTACGGACTTGGCTCATTTCAGCAACTCCTCAATTTTTGCGATCGCAGCTTTGCTTACCAATACCTTTTTGTATTGAACCAAAGCTAATGGATCAGCGTGCTGTGGCTCAACCACGGCAACTTTATGCAAGTTACGTGATGCCAAGTACAAATTCTCGCTAACCTGATCAACGATGATCAAGACTGAATCCAAGCCCATTGCTTTCACTTTGTCAGCTAAAACTTTAGTCTTTGGAGCGTCAAGAGAAAATTGATCAACTACATTCAAACGACCTTCGCGGGCTAACTGAGACAAAATAGATCTCATACCAGCGCGGTACATTTTCTTATTTACTTTTTGGCTGAAATTCTCTTCAGGAGAATTCGGGAATATACGACCACCTCCACGCCACAGCGGGGAAGAGCTCATACCAGCACGTGCACGACCAGTACCTTTTTGACGCCAAGGCTTCTTAGTTGTGTGCTTAACTTGCTCACGGTCTTTTTGTGCACGGTTACCGCTACGTGCATTTGCTTGGTAGGCCACTACAACTTGGTGTACCAATGCTTCGTTATATTCACGTTCGAATACTTCTGGTGAAGCTTGAACGCCTGCACCTAAAGTACCGTTATCTTGGAGAAGCTTAAGTTCCATATTCGCTCTCCTTATTTCTTCTTCAACGGTGTTTTCACCGCTGGAGTAACAATCACTTTACCGCCTGGGGCACCTGGAATGGCGCCTTTAACCATGATGAGATTACGTTCTGCATCAATGCGTGCGATGACTAAATTTTGGACAGTACGGGTAACGTCACCAAGGTGGCCAGTCATGCGCTTACCTGGGAAAACACGACCTGGATCTTGTGCCATACCAATAGAACCTGGTACGTTGTGTGATCTAGAGTTACCGTGTGATGCGCGACCAGAAGCAAAGTGGTAACGCTTGATAGTACCTGCGTAACCTTTACCAATAGACACGCCTTGCACGTCCACTTTTTGACCAGCAGTAAATGCAGTGTCAGCAGGAATTACTTGTCCTGGTGTCATCTCTGCGATTTTTGCTGCATCTAAATGAAATTCGTTGAGTGCATTACCAGCCATCACGCCTGCTTTAGCAAAGTGACCAGCCATTGATTTGGTAACGCGAGTAGCTCTACGTGTGCCGTGAGCCAACTGGATAGCATCATAGCCATCAGTTGCCTGGGTCTTGATTTGAGCGACTCTGTTGTCACTCACGTCGATCACGGTCACAGGAATTGAATCCCCTTCGTCCGTAAATAGACGGGTCATGCCGACCTTGCGGCCGATTAAGCCTAAGCTCATATTCATGCTCCACGCCGACTTCGATTGGTCGGCAAAATTAATTTAAGTGATTTACAAGTAAAAATACTTCTAAATCAATAACTTACAACGTTTTTAATGCTGATAAAACTCAGATATTCGCCCAAATGATTGAGCGAAGCCTTAGATTCTATCCCGAAAATTCAGTCTTGACAAGCAAAAAGACTGGAAACAACACATTACTGCAGCTTAATTTCGACGTCCACACCAGCTGGGAGGTCTAATTTCATCAAAGCATCTACAGTTTTTTCAGTAGGATCAACAATATCCATCAAACGGAGATGGGTGCGGATCTCTAACTGATCGCGTGATGTCTTGTTCACGTGTGGTGAACGCAAGATATCAAAGCGCTCAATACGGGTTGGCAAAGGTACTGGACCCTTAACAACCGCGCCAGTACGCTTAGCTGTATCTACGATTTCAGCTGCAGACTGGTCAATCAAACGATAGTCAAATGCTTTAAGGCGAATACGAATTTTTTGGTTTTGCATATTAATTCCAAAGAGCGATGTGGTGCTGCCACGTTATACATCTAAAGAGCACGGTGACATCAGCAGCACTGATGTCACCGGTTAGCAAACCGCTAAATATTATTTACTTCTACTTCCTTAAGCCAAAATCTTTGCAACCACGCCGGCGCCAACAGTACGGCCACCTTCACGGATCGCAAAACGTAAACCTTCTTCCATCGCGATTGGCGCGATGAGTTTGACGGTAATGGTGACGTTATCACCAGGCATCACCATCTCTTTGTCTTTTGGCAACTCGATTGAACCAGTTACGTCCGTTGTACGGAAGTAGAACTGGGGACGATAGTTGTTAAAGAACGGAGTATGACGACCACCTTCGTCTTTACCCAAGATATAAACCTCGGCTGTAAAGTGAGTATGTGGAGTGATTGAACCTGGCTTAGCCAATACTTGGCCACGCTCAACTTCTTCACGTTTTGTACCGCGCAATAAGATACCAACGTTATCGCCTGCTTGACCTTGGTCGAGCAATTTGCGGAACATTTCAACACCAGTACAAGTAGTCTTGAGTGTTGGCTTGATACCGATGATTTCGATCTCTTCGCCTACTTTAACGATACCGCGCTCAATACGACCAGTCACTACAGTACCGCGACCGGAGATAGAGAACACGTCTTCTACTGGCATCAAGAACGCGCCATCAATAGCACGCTCTGGAGTTGGGATGTAAGAGTCCAATGCTTCAGCCAACTTCATGATGGCTTCTTTACCCAATGGACCTTCGTCGCCTTCAAGGGCTAACTTAGCAGAACCTTGCACGATTGGTGTGTCATCGCCTGGGAAGTCGTATTTAGACAGAAGTTCACGAACTTCCATTTCTACGAGTTCTAACAACTCAGCATCATCCACCATATCGCACTTGTTCAAAAATACGATGATGTAAGGAACACCAACTTGGCGTGCCAAGAGGATGTGCTCACGCGTTTGTGGCATTGGGCCGTCAGCAGCAGAGCAAACTAAAATTGCACCGTCCATCTGCGCAGCACCAGTAATCATGTTCTTAACGTAGTCAGCATGTCCTGGGCAATCTACGTGAGCGTAGTGACGATTCGCTGTCTCATACTCAACGTGCGCTGTATTAATCGTAATACCGCGGGCTTTTTCTTCTGGAGCAGCATCGATCTGATCGTATGCTTTAGCTTCGCCACCAAATGCTTTTGAGAGCACGGTTGCGATTGCTGCTGTCAAAGTCGTTTTACCGTGGTCAACGTGACCGATGGTGCCTACGTTTACGTGCGGTTTTGTCCGCTCGAACTTTTCTTTTGCCATTTTTGTCTGCCTTCTTTAGCTAGTCAATATTCAAAATTAATGTGGATAAATTACTTCGCTTTAGCAGCCATGACTGCTTCAGCAACGTTCTTTGGTGCTTCGGAATAATGCTTAAATTCCATGGTGTAAGTAGCGCGACCTTGGGTCAACGAGCGTAAGCCAGTTGAGTAACCAAACATCTCTGCCAATGGCACTTCAGCGCGAACAATCTTGCCGCCGCCTGGAATGTCATCCATACCTTGCAAAATACCGCGACGTGATGAGAGGTCGCCCATTACGTTGCCCATGAAATCTTCTGGTGTTTCTACTTCAACAGCCATCATTGGCTCAAGCAACACCGGAGATGCTTTACGCATACCGTCCTTGAACGCCATTGAGCCTGCCATCTTAAATGCGTTTTCGTTAGAGTCAACGTCATGGTATGAACCGAAGAACAATGTCGCTTTGATATCTACCACTGGATAACCAGCCAAAATACCAGAGTTCAATGTTTCGATAATGCCTTTTTCAACTGCAGGGATGTATTCACGTGGAACCACACCACCCTTAATTGCGTCAACGAATTCAAAACCTTTGCCTGGGGCTTGTGGCTCTAACTTCAATACCACGTGACCGTATTGACCACGACCACCAGACTGCTTAACGAACTTACCTTCAATCTCTTCGCAAACCTTGCGAATCGTTTCACGATAAGCAACTTGTGGCTTACCAACAGTTGCTTCAACGCTGAACTCACGCTTCATGCGGTCAACCAAAATTTCCAAGTGGAGCTCGCCCATACCGGAAATAATAGTTTGGCCTGATTCTTCATCAGTCTTTACACGGAAAGATGGATCTTCTTGTGCCAAGCGATTCAAAGCAAGACCCATTTTTTCTTGGTCGGCTTTTGTCTTTGGCTCAACTGCTTGAGAGATCACTGGCTCTGGGAATACCATGCGCTCCAAAATCACAATACTATCTGGATCACACAATGTTTCGCCAGTAGTTGCGTCTTTCAGACCAACTGCAGCAGCGATATCGCCTGCATAAACTTCTTTAATTTCTTCACGTTGGTTTGCATGCATCTGCAACAAACGGCCAACACGCTCTTTCTTGCCCTTGATTGGGTTGTAGATGGTGTCTCCAGACTTCATTACGCCTGAGTAAACGCGGAAGAAGATGAGCTGACCAACAAATGGGTCGGTCATGATCTTAAATGCCAATGCAGAGAATTTCTCATCATCAGCAGCTTTACGTTCTGCAGGGGTACCGTCTTCCAATTCACAAGGAACTGGTGGGACATCTAATGGGGATGGCAACAACTCAACCACCGCATCCAACATCGCCTGAACGCCTTTGTTCTTAAACGCAGTTCCGCACAACATTGGAACGATTTCATTGGCGATAGTACGTTGACGCAATGCTGCTTTGATTTCGTCTTCGGTCAAGCCTTCGCCGCCGAGATATTTTTCCATCAATTCTTCTGAACTCTCTGCAGCAGCTTCGAGCATCTTCTCGCGCCACTCTTCAGCGGAAGCTTGCAACTCTGCGGGAATGTCTTCGTAGGTAAACTTGGTGCCCTGAGAAGCCTCATCCCAATAGATGGCCTTCATCTTCACCAAATCCACAACGCCTTTGAAGTTTTCTTCAGCACCGATTGGAATTTGAATCAAGATTGGGTTCGCTTTGAGGCGAGTCTTCATCTGGTCATAGACCTTGAAGAAATTCGCACCAGTACGGTCCATCTTGTTTACGAATGCCAAACGGGGAACTTGATACTTGTTCGCTTGACGCCAAACAGTTTCAGATTGTGGCTGCACACCGCCTACCGCACAGTAAACCATGCAAGCACCATCCAAAACGCGCATTGAACGCTCAACTTCAATCGTGAAGTCTACGTGTCCTGGGGTATCAATAATGTTGATACGGTGCTCAGGCATATTGCCTGCCATACCCTTCCAGAAAGTGGTTGTAGCAGCGGAAGTAATCGTGATACCACGCTCTTGCTCTTGCTCCATCCAGTCCATGGTAGCCGCGCCATCATGCACTTCACCGATTTTGTGGTTAACACCGGTGTAGAACAAAACGCGTTCTGTAGTTGTTGTCTTACCTGCG
Organism: Polynucleobacter sp. MWH-Creno-3A4; assembly: GCF_018881885.1. NCBI lineage: Bacteria > Pseudomonadati > Pseudomonadota > Betaproteobacteria > Burkholderiales > Burkholderiaceae > Polynucleobacter > Polynucleobacter sp. MWH-Creno-3A4. The sequence continues at coordinate 761,422 of NZ_JACXSA010000001.1, read as the reverse complement.
TCAATGTGCGCAGAAATACCGATGTTGCGGTATTTGTCGATGGGGGTTTTACGTGCCACTGTTTATGCCTTTTCTTGACTATTCGATTAGAAGCGGAAATGTGAGAAAGCTTTGTTAGCTTCTGCCATACGGTGAACTTCTTCACGCTTCTTCATTGCTCCGCCGCGACCTTCTGCAGCTTCTAATAATTCATTGGCCAAACGTTGAGCCATCGATTTCTCGCCACGCTTCTTAGCGGCTTCGCGCAACCAGCGCATTGCCAAAGCGGAACGACGTGATGGACGAACTTCAACAGGAACTTGATAGTTAGCACCACCAACACGACGGCTCTTTACCTCAACCATTGGCTTAACGTTGCCCATGGCTGTTGAAAAAATTTCGAGTGGTTCTTTATTTGCTTTTTTCTCGATGTGATCAAAGGCACCGTAAACGATACGCTCTGCAACCGATTTCTTACCGTCCAACATGAGGACGTTCATGAATTTAGCGACTTCTACATTACCGAATTTTGGATCCGGCAAAATTTCCCGTTTGGGAACTTCACGACGACGTGGCATAACTACTCCTTCAGTTCAGTTAGGGGTGCTTCACATGAATCACCCACTCCGGTTGCCCTACTATCCAAGAAAATTCCCAGACGGAACAACCACTTACTTGCCTTTAAAGTCTGGCAAAAATGACTTACTGCAAAAACTTTTACCGCTTAATTATTAAAAAATTAAGCAGCTTTCTTAGCGCGCTTGGCACCGTACTTAGAACGGGCTTGCTTACGATCTTTAACACCTTGCAAGTCCAAAGAACCGCGAACGATGTGGTAACGCACACCTGGCAAGTCCTTTACACGACCACCGCGGATCAACACAACTGAGTGTTCCTGGAGGTTATGACCTTCACCGCCAATGTATGAAATCACTTCAAAACCATTGGTTAAGCGAACTTTAGCTACTTTACGCAGCGCAGAGTTAGGCTTTTTAGGAGTGGTTGTGTACACACGTGTACATACACCACGGCGCTGCGGACTGTTTTGCAGCGCAGGGCTCTTGCTTTTAACGGTAAGCCTTGTTCTTGGCTTGCGTAATAATTGATTAATTGTTGGCATAAAATAGCTCGGTTAGTACTTCTTTGTTGCTTTCTTCAAGAAAATCAATGACTTAGAGTATTTCTAGGTCAAAAAGACCCTCTTCTGAATCAGTAGAACTCAGCATTCTAGCTTGGCCAGCCTTTTCCGTCAACCTCGAAGGAAAAAACTGGCCATTTCTGGCCAGAATTACCAAATTAGCTCGGATCCGCCTCCCCAGCAGGAGCGACGACTTCAGCCTCAATTTCTACAGGCATGCTAGCCATTGCTTCTTCTTCGGCAGCGATCATTTGAGCGCGATCACGTTCAAATTGCTCTCTGACCTTGCGTGCACGGCGGTAAGACAAGCCGGTACCAGCAGGGATCAAGCGACCAATAATGACGTTTTCCTTGAGGCCACGGAGTGTATCGGTCTTGCCCATAATTGCGGCTTCGGTCAATACACGGGTGGTTTCTTGGAAAGAAGCCGCTGAAATGAAGCTGTCAGTCGACAAGGATGCCTTAGTAATACCGAGCAACACGTTATCGAACTGAGCTGGGTGCTTACCTTGGGCAATCACGGCATCGTTTGCGTCATACAGCTTAGAACGCTCAACCTGCTCACCAGTAATGAAGGATGTATCGCCTGGATCAGTCACCTGAACACGACGCAACATCTGACGCACGATGACTTCAATGTGCTTGTCATTGATCTTCACACCTTGGAGACGATAAACGTCTTGAACTTCGTCAACGATGTAAATTGCTAACTCTTCGATGCCTTTGAGAGTCAAGATGTCATGTGGATCAGCAGGGCCTTCCACAATCATCTCACCCTTGTTCACAACTTGACCATCATGAACGAGAACTTGCTTCTCTTTAGGAATCAAGAATTCATTAGCTTCGCCATCCATATCGGTAATGACCAAACGTTGTTTACCTTTGGTTTCTTTACCAAAGGAAACTGTTCCAGTCACTTTTGCCAAGACAGCTGCGTCTTTAGGTGAACGAGCTTCGAACAATTCTGCAACGCGTGGCAAACCACCGGTAATGTCGCGAGTCTTCTGTGATTCGATTGGAATACGAGCCAATACTTCACCGACTTCAACTTTCTGACCATCTTTAACTGTAATCAAAGCACCTACTTGGAGGCCAATGTTTACCGGATGATCAGTACCAGCGATCATGACTTCGTTACCCTTGTCATCAACTAAGTTGATCATTGGGCGAACGCCTTTGCTTGCTGCAGAACGACGCTTACCGTCAATTACCACCAAGGTGGAAAGACCAGTCACTTCGTCAACCTGCTTAGCAACGGTCACGCCTTCCTCAACGTTGTCGAAGCGAGCAATACCAGCGTACTCAGAAATAATCGGACGGGTTAATGGATCCCAAGTCGCTAAACTTGCGCCAGCCTTAACCGCTGCATCTTCTTTCAACAAGAGCGTTGCACCGTAAGGTACTTTATGACGCTCGCGCTCACGACCATTCTCATCAACGATCAAGGCCTCACCAGAACGTGAAATCACGATCTGCTCACCCTTCGCGTTCTTCACAACACGCATCGTGCCGGAGAACTTCAAAGCACCGTTAGACTTAGCTTCGATATTGCTTGCAACCAAGGCTCGTGACGCTGCACCACCAATGTGGAAGGTGCGCATAGTCAACTGTGTGCCTGGCTCACCGATGGACTGAGCAGCGATAACACCAACTGCTTCACCAACGTTCACCAAACCACCGCGACCGAGATCACGTCCGTAGCACTTAGCGCACAAGCCAAAGCGAGTTAAGCATGACAATACTGTGCGAACTTTAACTTCATCGATACCCAATGCCACGATTTGATCAACATGATCTTCGTCGAGCAATGTGTCATTAGGAACGATGACTTCTTGTGTGTCAGGATGAACGATGTCACCGATACATACACGACCCAAAATACGATCGCGCAATGCTTCGATAATTTCGCCGCCTTCAACAAGCGCCTTCATCGTTACACCAGAAGTTGCGCCGCAATCTTCTTCAATCACCACGAGGTCTTGAGTTACGTCGCATAAACGACGTGTCAAGTAACCAGAGTTCGCTGTCTTCAACGCGGTATCAGCCAGACCTTTACGAGCACCGTGGGTTGAGATGAAGTACTGCAATACGTTCAAACCTTCACGGAAGTTCGCAGTAATTGGGGTTTCAATGATGGAGCCATCAGGCTTAGCCATCAAACCACGCATACCAGCCAACTGACGAATCTGCGCTGCAGATCCACGTGCGCCAGAATCCGCCATCATGTAGATGGAGTTAAAGGATTCTTGACGAACAGTCTTACCGTTACGGTCGAGCACGTCAACGTGTGACAACTCATCCATCATCGCCTTACCAACTTGGTCGCCTGCGGCACCCCAAATATCAACCACGTTGTTATAACGTTCTTGATTAGTTACGAGGCCTGACATGAACTGCTTGTCATACTCCTTAACTTTGGCAGAAGCCTCGGTGATGATGCGCTCTTTAGAGCTTGGGATCAACATATCATCAATCGCAACCGAGATACCAGCATTTGTTGCCAAACGGAAACCAGACTGCAAGAGGCGGTCAGCAAAAATCACTGTTTCGCGCAAACCGCACTTACGGAATGATGTGTTGATCAAACGTGAGATCTCTTTTTTCTTCAAAGGCTTGTTAATTTCCTCGAAAGACATGCCTTTTGGCAAAATCTCAGACAAGATGGCACGGCCAACTGATGTTTGATAGATCTTGGTCTTCTCAGCAAAACGCGCATCGCCTTCTGCTTTCTTATCCACGATCTCATACTCAGTAATACGCACTGCAACACGAGAAGCCAATTCAACTTGACCTGCTTCGTATGCGCGTACTACTTCAGTAATGTTGGCGAAAACCATGCCTTCGCCTTTACCGTTGATCTTGTCACGTGTAGCGTAGTACAGACCCAACACCACGTCCTGTGAAGGAACGATTGATGGCTCGCCGTTAGCTGGGAACAATACGTTGTTCGAAGCCAACATCAAAGTACGTGCTTCCATTTGCGCTTCGAGCGACAAAGGAACGTGAACCGCCATTTGGTCACCGTCAAAGTCAGCGTTAAATGCCGCGCAGACTAATGGGTGCAATTGGATCGCTTTACCTTCAATCAGCATTGGCTCGAAAGCCTGAATACCGAGACGGTGCAATGTAGGCGCACGGTTCAACATGATTGGATGTTCACGAATCACTTCTTCGAGAATGTCCCAAACGATTGGAGTCTGGCTTTCAACTTCTTTCTTCGCAGCCTTAATCGTGGTTGCAATTCCTAAAGTCTCAAGCTTGTTAAAAATGAATGGCTTGAACAATTCCAAAGCCATCAATTTTGGTAAGCCGCACTGATGTAATTTCAATGTAGGGCCAACCACGATGACTGAACGACCAGAGTAGTCAACCCGTTTACCCAACAAGTTTTGACGGAAACGACCGCTCTTACCTTTAATCATCTCAGCTAAGGACTTGAGAGGACGCTTATTAGCGCCAGTCATAGCCTTACCGCGACGACCGTTATCGAGCAATGAGTCAACCGCTTCTTGCAACATCCGTTTTTCGTTACGAACGATGATCTCTGGTGCGCGCAACTCCAACAAACGCTTCAAACGGTTGTTACGGTTGATTACACGACGATAGAGGTCGTTCAAATCGGAGGTAGCAAAGCGACCGCCATCCAATGGCACCAATGGGCGCAATTCAGGTGGCAATACTGGCAATACTTCCATGATCATCCAGTCAGGCTTAATACCTGAAGTCTGGAACGCCTCGAGCACTTTTAAGCGCTTGGCGTATTTCTTGATCTTGGCATCGCTACCAGTGGCTTTCAATTCAGCACGAATGGTCTCTACTTCACGATCGATATCAATCGAACGCAGGAGATCACGAATACCTTCCGCGCCCATGATGGCAGTAAATGCACCGTCACCATACTCTTCAGTCTTAGCAATGTATTCATCTTCAGACATGATCTGACCACGCTTCATCGCGCCTTCAGGAGTCATGCCAGGATCAACCACTACATATGCTTCAAAGTAAAGAACGCGCTCGATATCACGTAAGGTCATATCGAGAACCATGCCCAAACGGGATGGCAAGGACTTCAAGAACCAGATGTGCGCTACAGGGGCTGCCAACTCAATGTGGCCCATGCGCTCACGACGTACCTTAGCGAGGGTTACTTCAACGCCGCACTTCTCGCAGATGACGCCACGGAACTTTAAGCGTTTGTACTTGCCGCATAAGCACTCGTAGTCTTTGGTTGGTCCAAAAATCTTGGCGCAGAACAAACCATCACGCTCGGGCTTAAAAGTCCGATAGTTGATGGTTTCTGGTTTGCGTACTTCACCAAAAGACCATGAACGAATCTTCTCAGGAGATGCAAGGCCAATCTTGATGACATCAAACTGCTCATCACCCTGCGTTTGCTTAAATAAATCGAGCAATGCTTTCATATCAGTTGCGCTCCATGTCAATGTCAATACCCAACGAACGGATTTCTTTTACCAGCACGTTGAAGGATTCGGGCATGCCAGCATCAATCGTGTGCTCGCCCTTGACGATGTTTTCGTAAACCTTGGTACGGCCTGCGACGTCATCGGACTTCACTGTCAGCATTTCCTGCAAGACATATGAAGCGCCGTATGCTTCGAGGGCCCAAACTTCCATCTCACCAAAGCGCTGACCACCAAACTGGGCTTTACCGCCCAATGGCTGTTGCGTTACCAGAGAGTAAGGTCCAGTTGAACGAGCATGCATCTTGTCATCAACCAAGTGGTGGAGTTTCAAGACATGCATTACACCGACAGTCACTGGACGCTCAAACTGATCGCCAGTGCGGCCATCGCACAGAATCATTTGCTGACGTGATGGTGTCATCTTCAAAGATGTCGCAACATCTTGTGGATAAGCCAACTCGAGCATGCGTCCGATTTCTGCTTCTGTAGCACCGTCAAACACTGGAGTAGCAAATGGCAAACCTTGGCGGAGATTTTCAGCCAAAACAGTAATTTGCTCATCAGTGAAGTTGTCGATATCTTCAATGCGGCCGGTTTCGTTGTAAAGCTGTTTCAAGAACTTACGCAGTTCAGCTTGCTTAGCTTGTTCACGAACCATCTCGTCGATACGCTTACCAATACCTTGGGCAGCCCAACCTAAGTGGGTTTCCAGAATCTGGCCAACGTTCATACGGGAAGGAACACCCAATGGGTTCAAGACGATATCTACTGGACGTCCGTCAGCCATAAATGGCATATCTTCGGCAGGAGCGATTTTAGAAACCACGCCCTTATTACCGTGACGACCAGCCATCTTGTCACCAGGCTGCAAGCGACGCTTCACTGCCAAGTACACCTTAACCATCTTGGTTACGCCAGGCTGTAAATCATCGCCCTGGGTAAGTTTGGTGCGCTTCTCTTCAAAAGCTTCGTCAAACTGCTTACGTTTCGCTTCAATAGAAGATTTAATTGCTTCTACTTGTGAGGCAACTTCATCATCTGCCGGACGAACATCGAACCAATGGTATTTATCCAAATCAGCAAGATATTCCTTGTCGATCTTTGTGCCTTTAGCTAATTTCTTAGGGCCGCCGTTAGCAACCTTGCCAATCAACAGCTTTTCTAAACGCATGAAGGCATCGCCCTCAACAATACGCAACTGGTCGTTTAAGTCCAAACGATAGCGTTGTAATTCTTCTTGAATAATGGACTGTGCACGTGCATCGCGCTCAATACCTTCACGTGTGAAGACTTGAACATCGATCACAGTACCGATCATTCCTGATGGAACGCGCAAAGATGTATCTTTAACGTCAGATGCTTTTTCACCGAAGATCGCACGGAGGAGCTTCTCTTCAGGCGTGAGAGTGGTCTCACCCTTTGGAGTTACTTTACCAACCAATACATCACCAGCTTCAACTTCAGCACCGATGTAAACGATACCGCTCTCATCCAAACGGGAGAGTTGTGATTCTGCCAAGTTGGAGATATCGCGAGTAATTTCTTCTGAACCCAACTTGGTATCACGCGCAACAACCGACAGCTCTTCAATATGAATAGAGGTGTAACGGTCATCAGCAACAACTTTTTCAGATATCAAGATTGAATCTTCGAAGTTGTAACCGTTCCATGGCATAAATGCCACAGTCATGTTTTGACCCAAAGCCAATTCACCCAAATCAGTTGATGCGCCGTCAGCAACTACGTCGCCGCGTGCAACACGATCACCAACCTTCACGATTGGACGTTGATTGATATTGGTGTTTTGGTTTGAACGGGTGTACTTGATGAGGTTGTAAATATCTACACCAACTTCACCAGCTGCAGTTTCATCATCGTTTACACGAATCACAACACGGTTTGCATCAACGTAGTCCACGATACCGCCGCGGTTTGCTAATACAACAGTGCCAGAGTCAACGGCAACAATACGCTCTAAACCTGTACCTACTAATGGCTTATCTGGACGCAGACAAGGAACTGCTTGACGCTGCATATTCGCACCCATCAACGCACGGTTTGCATCATCGTGCTCTAAGAATGGGACAAGAGAGGCAGCGGCAGAAACGATCTGGCTAGGAGCAACGTCGATGAAATCAATGCGCTCTGGGCTAACCATCATGGTTTCACCAGCTTGACGAGCAGAAACCAATTCGTCAGCCAACTTACCGTTTTTGTCGATCGTTGCATTCGCCTGAGCAATGACATACTTAGCTTCTTCAATCGCAGAGAGGTAAACCACTTCATCGCTTACCTTGCTATTGGAAACTTTACGGTATGGAGTCTCTAAGAAACCATGCTCATTCAAACGTGCAAATAGCGCGAGTGAGTTGATCAAACCAATATTTGGTCCTTCTGGAGTTTCGATTGGGCAAACACGTCCGTAGTGGGTTGGATGCACGTCGCGCACTTCGAAGCCTGCGCGCTCGCGGGTCAAACCACCAGGCCCCAATGCAGAAATACGACGCTTGTGCGTGATTTCTGAAAGTGGGTTGGTTTGGTCCATAAACTGGGACAGCTGTGAAGAACCGAAGAACTCACGAATCGCAGATGAGATTGGCTTGCTGTTAATCAAGTCATGCGGCATGAGGTTTTCTGTTTCGGCTTGGCCGAGACGTTCTTTAACCGCACGCTCAACACGTGACAAACCAGCACGGAATTGGTTTTCAGCCAATTCGCCAACGCAACGTACACGACGATTACCTAAGTGATCGATATCGTCCACTTCGCCTTTACCGTTACGCAAATCTACGAGGGACTTAATGGTGTCAAGAATATCTTCGTTTGACAGAACCATTGGGCCTTCCATTTCTGGACGGTTCAAACGGCTGTTAACCTTCATACGGCCAACACGAGATAGATCGTATGTATCTTCGCTGTAGAACAAGCGCTGGAACAAGGCTTCAACAGCATCTTCTGTTGGAGGCTCACCAGGACGCATCATGCGGTAGATGGCGATACGTGCTGCTGTTTGATCAGCAGTTTCATCAGTACGCAATGTCTGTGAAATATACGCACCAGAATCCAAATCATTGGTGTAGATAGTTTCCAATTGCTTGATGCCTGCATCACGCAATGTAGCCAACAACTCTTCAGTGATTTCATCATTAGCGTAAGCCAAGATTTCACCAGAATCTGGATCAACAATATTGCGCGCAACGACACGACCAACTAAATAATCGTCTGGTACAGCGATTGTTTTTGTTTTAGCAGCCTCGAGTTCACGAATATGCTTTGCATTAATACGCTTATCTTTTTGAATGACGACTACGCCATTCTTATCCAGCACATCAAAGTTGGCCAACTGGCCACGCAAACGCTCAGGAACAAATTCCATTGATGCGCCATTAGCGGTCAATGAGAAATGATCGAAGTTGAAGAAGTTTGCAAGAATCTGTTCGTTGTTTAAACCAATTGCCTTGAGCAAAATAGTGACAGGCATCTTACGACGACGGTCAACGCGGAAATAGAGAATATCTTTTGGATCAAACTCGAAATCGAGCCATGAACCACGGTAAGGAATGATGCGTGCTGAGAATAGCAACTTACCGGAACTATGTGTCTTGCCCTTGTCATGTTCAAAGAACACGCCTGGGGAACGGTGCAACTGAGAAACGATCACGCGCTCAGTACCGTTGATCACAAAAGAGCCGTTTTCTGTCATGAGTGGAATTTCACCCATGTAGACTTCGCTCTCTTTTACCTCTTTAACCTTAGTCGGCGCTTCGCGATCATAAATAATCAAGCGAACTTTAGCGCGTAAGGCTGAGTGATATGTGTAACCACGTTGTTGACATTCTTTGACGTCAAACGGTGGTTGTGACAACTGGTAGGACACGTATTCCATACGCGCATAGCCGTTGTTAGACACAATTGGGAATGCTGATGTAAAGGCAGCTTGAAGTCCCTCAGTAAGACGAGACATTGCCGGCTTATCAGCCTGTAAAAATTTAGCGTAGGATTCCAGCTGCGTTGCGATCAGGTACGGAACCTGGTGGTTATTTACTCGCTTAGCAAAGCTTTTACGGACTCGCTTGCGTTCGGTGAAGCTATAGTTCATTTCATCTCCGAATTCAGCGACTGTACAAAGATTTGGCGATTGGCCACTACCAATCACTGGCGGACAACACTAAATCGCATGGATCTAGTGCCCGACCAAACTTGCATTCTGCAGTCGTATCAGAAGGCAAACCCGATTTCAATCAGAAATGAAATCGGGTTTGACCACTAATGGTCAAACCCAACATAGCTAACGCTCCTTTTTGAGAAGCGCTAGCGGAGTTTGTATTACTTGAGTTCTGCTTTAGCGCCAGCTTCTTCAAGCTTCTTCTTAGCTTCTTCAGCAGTTTTCTTGTCAACGCCTTCTTTGATTGGCTTCGGTGCACCGTCAACCAAGTCCTTAGCTTCTTTCAAGCCAAGACCAGTAATTTCGCGAACTGCCTTAATTACTGAAACCTTGTTTGCGCCAGCTTCAAGCAAGTTCACAGTGAATTCTGTTTGCTCTTCTGCAGCAGCACCGCCACCGCCTGCACCGGCAGGACCAGCAACAGCCATCGCTGCGGCTGATACGCCAAACTTCTCTTCGAACGCTTTAACCAAGTCGTTCAAATCCATAACGGACATGCTACCTACTGCTTCAATGATTTCTTCTTTAGTAATCGCCATTTTTAGCTCCTAATACTTAAATAGTTAATCTGTCGCTTATTCAGCGGCAGGGGTTTCTTTTGCTTCTGTTCCAGTTTCTGGGGCTGCGGCTGCAGGCTCAGCGGCTGCTTCTGGAGCAGCGGCTTCAGCAACGACTTCTGCTGGGGCTGCTGCTTCTACTGCAGGTGCTGCTACCGGAGCAGGTGCTCCAGCTGCCTTTTGTGCTGCTACTGCGCCCAATACGCGAGCCATCGCAGAAACAGGTGCCAACATCACACCTAACAACTGAGATAACAACTCGTCGCGGCTTGGAATTGTTGCGAGGGCTTTTACGCCTGCAACGTCTAACAACTTGCCGTTATATAAGCCAGCTTTAATGACTAGCAAATCTTGAGTCTTAGCAAAGCCCTGCAATACTTTTGCCGAAGCAATCGGATCAGCAGAGATGCCGTAAATCAAGGGGCCAACCATCGAATCAGCAAGAGGTTCAAACTGTGTGCCTTGTGCAGCACGGCGTGCCAATGTGTTCTTCAAAACGCGAAGATAGACACCTTGGTCACGTGCGCTAGCACGTAGCTTTGTCAACTGCTCTACTGGAATACCACGGTATTCAGCGAGCACGACAGTTTGAGCTCCAGCCAATTGAGCGCCGACATCAGCAACAATCGCTTTTTTGTCTTGTACATTCAAAGGCACGGTTTAACTCCATAAAAACCAACTGTTTCCAGTTGGGGTTACACACCAGCGTCTGATCATTTGTTCACAAAGATTCTTGTGAAAATCTTTTCAGGGTCGCCATCTGCGCTGGCTATTACTTTCGTAACGATTAAGAATTAACTCTGTATAAGCAACTAATTCACCAACGGTCTTTGATGTTCGACTCTCACTCAAAGAGCAGGAGTCGACCCAAAGTTCTTTTTTGTTACAAGCTACTTATTGAGCTGCCTGTAACGATGCTTGGTCAACGCGCACGCCTGCACCCATGGTGCTGCTTACGGCAACCTTCTTTAAATAAATACCCTTAGATGCAGGAGGTTTTGCTTTATTCAAAGCCTCAAGCAATGCGAGCAAGTTAGATTTCAATGCAGCTGGCTCGAATGAACGACGGCCAATGCTTGCGTGCACGATACCGGCTTTGTCCACACGGAACTGCACTTGACCAGCTTTTGCGTTCTTCACTGCAGTAGCAACGTCAGGTGTAACTGTTCCAACCTTTGGATTTGGCATCAAACCACGTGGGCCCAATACTTGACCTAAGGTACCAACAATTTTCATTGTGTCTGGTGATGCGATCAAAATATCGAAATCAATTTTGCCGCCTTTAATTTGTTCAGCAAGATCTTCCATGCCAACGATTTCTGCGCCAGCAGCTTTGGCTTGTTCAGCCTTCTCGCCTTGGGCAAAAACAGCCACACGAACATGCTTACCTGTACCAGCTGGGAGCACTACTGCGCCACGCACAACTTGGTCAGATTTCTTAGCATCAATACCCAATTGAACAGCAACGTCGATAGACTCATCAAACTTTGCAGTTGCACACTCTTTAACGAGGTTCAATGCATCTTCTAATGGGTAGAACTTGTTGCGATCAACTTTAGATTGAATTGCTTTAACGCGTTTAGATAACTTAGTCATGATTAGAGACCTTCCACAGTGATGCCCATGGAACGGGCGCTACCAGCGATTGTTCTAACAGCTGCGTCCATATCGGCTGCTGTCAAATCTGGCATTTTTGCTTTAGCGATTTCTTCTGCTTGAGCACGAGTAATTTTTCCTACCTTATCGGTATGAGGACGTGGTGATCCTTTTTCGATCTTCGCAGCCTTCTTAATCATGATGGTTGCTGGGGGAGTCTTCATGATGAATGTGAAGCTCTTATCAGCGAACGCTGTAATCACGACTGGAATTGGCAGGCCAGGTTCCATGCTCTGAGTTTGAGCATTAAACGCCTTACAGAATTCCATAATGTTCAGACCGCGTTGACCCAATGCTGGACCTACGGGTGGTGATGGATTTGCTTTACCTGCAGGGATCTGCAGCTTAATAAAGCCAATAATCTTCTTTGCCATGTGTGCTCCTTAAAGCGCGCCTTACCTCATTAGGAAAGACCGCCGTTGAGTAAACGCTTCGCTAGTTTTTGGCTTTCTAGCTCCGCTCCTCGGTTAATTACAAAAACTAAATAACCACTTAATACAAACTACCGCACTGCAAAACCGGACTAAGTCCTTGTTTTTACATCTTTTCTACTTGGCCGAACTCCAGCTCAACTGGGGTACCGCGGCCAAATATTGTAACAGAAACGCGTAATCTTGACTTCTCATAATTCACTTCTTCAACGTTTCCATTGAAATCAGTAAACGGACCTTCTTTAACGCGAACCATCTCACCCACCTCAAACAGGGTCTTAGGCTTCGGTTTATCAACCCCAGCCTGCATTTGATCCATGATTTTGGTGACTTCAGCAGTAGAAATCGGGCTTGGGCGGTTACGTACACCACCTACGAAACCGGTTACTTTTGGCGTGTTTTTCACTAAATGCCAGCTTTCATCGGTCATTTCCATCTCAATCAGGACATATCCTGGGAAGAAACGGCGCTCAGTCACTGATTTTGTACCGGATTTGATCTCCACAACCTCTTCGGAAGGGACCAAAATACGGCCAAATTTCTCAGGCATGCCAGAACGTGCAATACGCTCTTCAAGACCTTTTTTGACGCTCTTTTCCATGCCGGAGTAAGCGTGAATAACGTACCAGCGCATATTGCCGGTAGCTTGTGGATTTGCGGCTACTTCAGAATCAATCATTTTTTACTCACTTCCAGCCTAAGAAGACTGAAAAAACTAGCCATTCAATCAATTTGTCTGCAATCCATAAAAACAGGGACATGATCAGGACAAAGCCAAATACGACTAGAGTCATTTGGGTGGTCTCTTTACGAGTCGGCCAAACAACCTTTTTTACTTCGTACCAAGAATCTTTTGCGTAGGCGATAAAACGACGCCCATCCGGTGAAATCGCCACAATCAAAACTGCAGCTGCAATGCCACCAAACAAAACGCCCAGGCGCACTAATAAAGATTGATCGATGAGCGTGTAGTAAAGCACTAACGCAGCAACGACAATTAAAGCAGCGAGTCCGGAGACCCAACTGCTCTTTTCTTCAGAGTGACCTACAGTTTGTTGAGACATATCACTTTCAGTTCAAATCGTGGCAGGGGCGGAGGGCATCGAACCCCCAACCTTTGGTTTTGGAGACCAACGCTCTGCCAATTGAGCTACACCCCTTTATAAAAACGTATTACTTACTACTTAAGCCAAAATCTTTGCAACCACGCCGGCGCCAACAGTACGGCCACCTTCACGGATCGCAAAACGTAAACCTTCTTCCATCGCGATTGGCGCGATGAGTTTGACGGTAATGGTGACGTTATCACCAGGCATCACCATCTCTTTGTCTTTTGGCAACTCGATTGAACCAGTTACGTCCGTTGTACGGAAGTAGAACTGGGGACGATAGTTGTTAAAGAACGGAGTATGACGACCACCTTCGTCTTTACCCAAGATATAAACCTCGGCTGTAAAGTGAGTATGTGGAGTGATTGAACCTGGCTTAGCCAATACTTGGCCACGCTCAACTTCTTCACGTTTTGTACCGCGCAATAAGATACCAACGTTATCGCCTGCTTGACCTTGGTCGAGCAATTTGCGGAACATTTCAACACCAGTACAAGTAGTCTTGAGTGTTGGCTTGATACCGATGATTTCGATCTCTTCGCCTACTTTAACGATACCGCGCTCAATACGACCAGTCACTACAGTACCGCGACCGGAGATAGAGAACACGTCTTCTACTGGCATCAAGAACGCGCCATCAATAGCACGCTCTGGAGTTGGGATGTAAGAGTCCAATGCTTCAGCCAACTTCATGATGGCTTCTTTACCCAATGGACCTTCGTCGCCTTCAAGGGCTAACTTAGCAGAACCTTGCACGATTGGTGTGTCATCGCCTGGGAAGTCGTATTTAGACAGAAGTTCACGAACTTCCATTTCTACGAGTTCTAACAACTCAGCATCATCCACCATATCGCACTTGTTCAAAAATACGATGATGTAAGGAACACCAACTTGGCGTGCCAAGAGGATGTGCTCACGCGTTTGTGGCATTGGGCCGTCAGCAGCAGAGCAAACTAAAATTGCACCGTCCATCTGCGCAGCACCAGTAATCATGTTCTTAACGTAGTCAGCATGTCCTGGGCAATCTACGTGAGCGTAGTGACGATTCGCTGTCTCATACTCAACGTGCGCTGTATTAATCGTAATACCGCGGGCTTTTTCTTCTGGAGCAGCATCGATCTGATCGTATGCTTTAGCTTCGCCACCAAATGCTTTTGAGAGCACGGTTGCGATTGCTGCTGTCAAAGTCGTTTTACCGTGGTCAACGTGACCGATGGTGCCTACGTTTACGTGCGGTTTTGTCCGCTCGAACTTTTCTTTTGCCATTTTTGTCTGCCTTTAGTTAACTCTTAAACCAAAACTCGAAATACACAATTAATCAAACTTGAACCTGGTGCCCATGGGCAGGATCGAACTGCCGACCTCTCCCTTACCAAGGGAGTGCTCTACCACTGAGCCACATGGGCCAATCTTTTTGCTACAAATTCTGGAGCGGGATAAGAGAATCGAACTCTTGACCGAAGATTGGAAATCTGCTGTTTTACCATTAAACTAATCCCGCACATCTGGTGGAGGGGGTAGGATTCGAACCTACGTAGGCATAGCCAACAGATTTACAGTCTGCCTCCTTTAGCCGCTCGGACACCCCTCCGCGAACCCAATATTCTGACTCCAAACGGAGTTTCTGTCAATCTCTCAAAACGCTTTGCACAAGTAAAAACGCCCAGACCTAAAAGGGTCTGGGCGTCGCATTGGTGCCCGGCAGTTACCTACTTTCACACGGGTAATCCGCACTATCATCGGCGTAGAATCGTTTCACTGTCCTGTTCGGGATGGGAAGGAGTGGTTCCAATTCGCTATGGTCACCGGGCGTAGAGGGTTGAGTTGCTGATAAATCAACAACTCCATTTGAGTAAGCATGTAATAAGGATGCAGATTAAATCTGGCAAACATCCAACACAATAGTGCTGGTTATAGGATCAAGCCTAACGGGCAATTAGTATCGGTTAGCTTAATGCATTACTGCACTTCCACACCCGACCTATCAACGTTGTGGTCTTCAACGACCCTTTATGTAGGTTAAACCTACGGGAGATCTCATCTTCAGGCAAGTTTCCCGCTTAGATGCTTTCAGCGGTTATCTCTTCCATTCATAGCTACCCTGCGATGCTTCTGGCGAAACAACAGGTACACCAGCGGAATGTCCACTCCGGTCCTCTCGTACTAGGAGCAGCCCCCGTCAAATCTCCAACGCCCATGGCAGATAGGGACCAAACTGTCTCACGACGTTTTAAACCCAGCTCACGTACCTCTTTAAATGGCGAACAGCCATACCCTTGGGACCGGCTACAGCCCCAGGATGAGATGAGCCGACATCGAGGTGCCAAACACCGCCGTCGATATGAACTCTTGGGCGGTATCAGCCTGTTATCCCCAGAGTACCTTTTATCCGTTGAGCGATGGCCCTTCCATACAGAACCACCGGATCACTATGACCTGCTTTCGCACCTGCTCGACTTGTCGGTCTCGCAGTTAAGCACGCTTTTGCCATTGCACTTTAGGTACGATGTCCGACCGTACCAAGCGTACCTTCGTACTCCTCCGTTACACTTTGGGAGGAGACCGCCCCAGTCAAACTGCCTACCATGCACTGTTCCCGACCCGGATAACGGGCCAAGGTTAGAACCTCAAATAAATCAGGGTGGTATTTCAAGGTTGGCTCCAACAGAACTAGCATCCTGTTATCAACGCCTCCCACCTATCCTACACAGACCGATTCAAAGTCCAATGCAAAGCTACAGTAAAGGTTCATGGGGTCTTTCCGTCTAGCCACGGGTAGATTGCATCATCACAAACATTTCAACTTCGCTGAGTCTCAGGAGGAGACAGTGTGGCCATCGTTACGCCATTCGTGCAGGTCGGAACTTACCCGACAAGGAATTTCGCTACCTTAGGACCGTTATAGTTACGGCCGCCGTTTACTGGGACTTCAATCAAGAGCTTGCACCCCATCATTTAATCTTCCAGCACCGGGCAGGCGTCACACCCTATACGTCCACTTTCGTGTTTGCAGAGTGCTGTGTTTTTATTAAACAGTCGCAGCCACCTTTTTATTGCAACCCTTTCGTCCTTCCGTTGTTCACGGTCAAACTACAAGGGCGCACCTTATCCCGAAGTTACGGTGCAAATTTGCCGAGTTCCTTCTCCTGAGTTCTCTCAAGCGCCTTAGAATACTCATCTCGCCCACCTGTGTCGGTTTGCGGTACGGTCTTGTTAGACTGAAGCTTAGAGGCTTTTCTTGGAACCACTTCCAATTGCTTCGCGAATAAATTCGCTCGTCTCACGCCCTTGAATTACGCTACCGGATTTACCTAATAGCCATCTCCAACGCAAGAACCGGGACTTCCAACACCCGGACAACTTTCCGCGATCCGTCCCCCCATCGCATCTAACAATGGTCAAGGAATATTAACCTTGTTCCCATCAGCTACGCATCTCTGCCTCGCCTTAGGGGCCGACTCACCCTGTTCCGATGAACGTTGAACAGGAAACCTTGGGCTTACGGCGAGGGGGCTTTTCACCCCCTTTATCGCTACTCATGTCAGCATTCGCACTTCTGATACCTCCAGCATCCTTTACAAGACACCTTCACAGGCTTACAGAACGCTCTCCTACCATCACATTACTGTGATCCGCAGCTTCGGTTATATGCTTAGCCCCGTTACATCTTCCGCGCAGGACGACTCGATCAGTGAGCTATTACGCTTTCTTTAAAGGATGGCTGCTTCTAAGCCAACCTCCTGACTGTTTTAGCCTTCCCACTTCGTTTCCCACTTAGCATATATTAGGGACCTTAGCTGGCGGTCTGGGTTGTTTCCCTCTTGACACCGGACGTTAGCACCCGATGTCTGTCTCCCGTGCTTGCACTTGTAGGTATTCGGAGTTTGCTATGGCGCAGTAATCCGCAATGGACCCCACTACCATGACAGTGCTCTACCCCCTACAGTGATACACGAGGCACTACCTAAATAGTTTTCGGAGAGAACCAGCTATTTCCAGTTTTGTTTAGCCTTTCACCCCTATCCACAGCTCATCCCCTAACTTTTCAACGTTAGTGGGTTCGGTCCTCCAGTACGTGTTACCGCACCTTCAACCTGGCCATGGATAGATCAACTGGTTTCGGGTCTACACCCAGCAACTAGCGCCCTATTCGGACTCGCTTTCGCTACGCCTTCCCTATTCGGTTAAGCTTGCTACTGAATGTAAGTCGCTGACCCATTATACAAAAGGTACGCAGTCACCCCTTACGAGGCTCCTACTGTTTGTATGCACACAATTTCAGGATCTATTTCACTCCCCTCCCGGGGTTCTTTTCGCCTTTCCCTCACGGTACTTGTTCACTATCGGTCGATTACGAGTATTTAGCCTTGGAGGATGGTCCCCCCATATTCAGACAGGATTTCTCGTGTCCCGCCCTACTTGTCTCTAGCCTAGTACCACTCAATAATTTTCACATACGGGACTATCACCCTTTATTGTTGGACTTTCCATTCCATTCTGTTAATTACTGAGCTATCACTAGAAGGCTCTTCCCATTTCGCTCGCCACTACTTTGGGAATCTCGGTTGATGTCTTTTCCTCTTGCTACTTAGATGTTTCAGTTCACAAGGTTCGCTTCTCATACCCTATGTATTCAGGTATGGATACCACAAAAGTGGTGGGTTTCCCCATTCAGAAATCCCCGGATCAAAGCTTATTTACCAGCTCCCCGGGGCTTATCGCAGGTTATAACGTCTTTCGTCGCCTGTAATCGCCAAGGCATCCATCATGTGCACTTATTCACTTGATCCTATAACGAGCACCATTGCTAGTACCTGTTACAGGTTTTACTTCTACTTCTGACATGTTTGCCGTAATCCAAACTGTAAGTACTTGTTAAGAACTTTGTAAAACTCGTTTGATATTACTGATTGATGATTCAATCTTTACCCTTATTACATTGTCAAATGTCCTCTCAAAGAAACATTTGACACTTTGCTTACTCAAATTTTTAAAGAACAGCCATAAATGGCAAAACTAAACAATCGTTAAATCGCTTAGTTTTGACATTTAGATGTTGGTGGAGGATGACGGGATCGAACCGACGACCCCCTGCTTGCAAAGCAGGTGCTCTCCCAGCTGAGCTAATCCCCCAACGTCCACTAAGTCCATATCACTGCTGATTGGTGGGTCTGGTAGGACTTGAACCTACGACCCCTGCGTTATCAACACAGTGCTCTAACCAGCTGAGCTACAGACCCGTGGCTTTTATTGTCAACCGATAAGTGTGGGCACTATAGCTCCAGCATCTTTTCTCTAGAAAGGAGGTGATCCAGCCGCACCTTCCGATACGGCTACCTTGTTACGACTTTACCCCAGTCATGAACCCTGCCGTGGCAGTCGCCCTCCTTGCGGTTAGGCTAACGGCTTCTGGCAAAACCCACTCCCATGGTATGACGGGCGGTGTGTACAAGACCCGGGAACGTATTCACCGCGACATTCTGATCCGCGATTACTAGCGATTCCAGCTTCACGTAGTCGAGTTGCAGACTACGATCCGGACTACGATGCATTTTCTGAGATTAGCTCCCCCTCGCGGGTTGGCAACCCTCTGTATGCACCATTGTATGACGTGTGAAGCCCTACCCATAAGGGCCATGAGGACTTGACGTCATCCCCACCTTCCTCCGGTTTGTCACCGGCAGTCTCTTTAGAGTGCTCTTGCGTAGCAACTAAAGACAAGGGTTGCGCTCGTTGCGGGACTTAACCCAACATCTCACGACACGAGCTGACGACAGCCATGCAGCACCTGTGTTCACTTTCTCTTACGAGCACCTAATGTATCTCTACTTCGTTAGTGACATGTCAAGGGTAGGTAAGGTTTTTCGCGTTGCATCGAATTAATCCACATCATCCACCGCTTGTGCGGGTCCCCGTCAATTCCTTTGAGTTTTAATCTTGCGACCGTACTCCCCAGGCGGCTGACTTCACGCGTTAGCTACGTTACTCAGGATGTAAATCCCGAACAACTAGTCAGCATCGTTTAGGGCGTGGACTACCAGGGTATCTAATCCTGTTTGCTCCCCACGCTTTCGTGCATGAGCGTCAGTGTTATCCCAGGGGGCTGCCTTCGCCATTGGTATTCCTCCACATATCTACGCATTTCACTGCTACACGTGGAATTCTACCCCCCTCTGACACACTCTAGCTATACAGTCACAGGCGCCATTCCCAGGTTAAGCCCGGGGATTTCACGCCTGTCTTGTATAACCGCCTGCGCACGCTTTACGCCCAGTAATTCCGATTAACGCTCGCACCCTACGTATTACCGCGGCTGCTGGCACGTAGTTAGCCGGTGCTTATTCTTCAGGTACCGTCATTCCCGGACTGTGTTAGAGCCGGTGTTTCTTCCCTGACAAAAGAGCTTTACAACCCGAAGGCCTTCTTCACTCACGCGGCATTGCTGGATCAGGGTTGCCCCCATTGTCCAAAATTCCCCACTGCTGCCTCCCGTAGGAGTCTGGGCCGTGTCTCAGTCCCAGTGTGGCTGATCGTCCTCTCAGACCAGCTACTGATCGTCGCCTTGGTGGGCTTTTACCCCACCAACAAGCTAATCAGGCATCGGCCGCTCTAATCGCGCGAGGTCTTTCGATCCCCCGCTTTCCCCCTCAGGGCGTATGCGGTATTAGCACAGCTTTCGCTGCGTTATCCCCCACGATAAGGTACGTTCCGATGTATTACTCACCCGTTCGCCACTCGCCACCAGGTGCAAGCACCCGTGCTGCCGTTCGACTTGCATGTGTAAGGCATGCCGCCAGCGTTCAATCTGAGCCAGGATCAAACTCTTCAGTTCAATTCCTGTGATCCTTGCGGATCGTCGCACTCATTCAAGAAATTGACTTGGTAATAAAACCAAATCTTTTTACTGTCTATGAGTACTATTTGTTTACATCTGTCCCGAAGGACTGGATGCTTTCGCCTAGTACCCACAATTATCGGTTGACTAATTTTTAAAGAGGGCTGAATCGTTTTTCAAAAACATTCAGCGAAGAAGCGAGACTATGACATACCCGAATAGGGTTGTCAACACCTTTCGCACTCTTTTTCCTAAAAAAGCGGAAGTTTTTTCTGACATTGAAAATAAATGCAATGAAATCAATGGGATAAATTTTAAAAAAATTTGGCTCTTTTTAAAAAAATTTGAGTTTTTGGAAGATTTTTTGCGAGGGAGAAAAACCCAAAACCGCATTTTCGATGCTGTATTTGCATATAAGCCACACCCTAGGGAAAACCCTGAAATTTTTCATTAATTCTGCTAAAATGTTGCTATGCACACTAAATTAGCGAGCAAGCACTTACCCCTTAAGCCCTATTTGGCTGGGCAAGCTGTTCCTGTGCGTGAACTCCATGCAGGACATAGGGAAGAAATTCTGCAGCACTTTCTACAGCTTGACGACGAAGATCGTCGCTTACGCTTCGGCACCCAAACACCAGATGAAGTGATTCGCAGCTATGTAGCGGGTCTAAATTTCAACAAAGATGCTATTTTTGGCATCTTTGATTTGAATTTAAAGCTCATTGGTATGGCGCACCTGGCGTATCTGCCTCAGGTTAAAGGCAAAACCCGATCTGCGGAATTTGGTGTCTCTGTTTTGCCAGAAGGGCGAGCACAAGGCCTTGGCACTGCACTCCTACAACGCTCAGCGGTTCATTCACGCAATACGCGCGTTGAAATCCTTTATGTTCATTGCCTGTCAAACAACAAAGCAATGATGCATTTGGCACAAAAAGCTGGAATGGCCGTTGAATATGCTTACGGCGATGCAGATGCCTATCTAAAATTGCCTCCAGCAAGCCCTGCAACCATTGTTCAAGAAGCTGCAAATGAACAGTGGGCAGACCTAGATTACGCATGGAAAGCAAACCTCAAGCGCTCAAATCAAGCCTGGTGGTGGTTCTTGGGTCGACCAGGGCTTGCACCCTAGTTACTTTTAGTTACTAGCTGGAGCGCCCCGCAGTATCCAGCCCGTCAATAGCGATAGATCAGCATCACTTAATTTCGCATTCGCGGGCATGGGCACCACACCCCACGAACCAGCACCGCCCTTAGCAATTTTATTTTTCAAAAATGCTTGTGCATTCGAATGACTTTGATATTTTTGTGCGACTGATTCAAAGCTAGGCCCAACAATTTTTTTGTTGACTGCATGACAGCCTAAGCAGGCATTTTGTTTGGCAACAGCATATGCTTTTTGATCTTCATTGCTTGCGTATGCTTTTTGCAAAAACAGCACGAATGCAGCGCATGAAAGCAGCATACGAATACATTTACTCCACGTGTACATCAATTCTTTTCAGAAAAAAATTATTGGTATTTAGGCGGGTTATCAGGTTGTGATTGATCTGCCTTGCCTTGTTTTTCTAGACGGACTTTTTCAGCTTCTGAAATGATGTCAAAGTAGACGTAAACATCTTTTACACCGCTCGCATTACTGGCAACTTTCTTTGCTAAGTCCGCCTCACTCTGAGTCAAGATACCCAACAAATAAACACTACTACCCTCAGCAACAATGTCCATTGAATTTGATGGTAATTTTTCTGTGAAGATCATTTGTGTCTTGATCTTGGACTCCAAGTAAGAGTCGTTAGCGCGTGCTGAGTAGCTGCTATTAGGGCCAACGACTAATTCGTTATAGACAGAGCGCACATTCTTCATTGCCTTCACATAAGCGCCGGCCTCATTCTTGATGTCAGCATCTTTCGCTTCACCAGTAAGCAATACTTTTTGATTAAATGAGGCAACATTGATATGGGCGTTATCTCCAAAACGTTTACTTAAAGCACTGTTCGCCTCCAACTCAATACCTTTATCAATTGCTTGCACGCCCGGACTGCGACGATCAGCCATCACCGCTGCACCTGCTGCAACACCTCCAACCGCGATTACACCGCAGGCAGACAATTGGGCTGCAATAGTCATTACAAAAAATAATTTGAGAAAGGAGCGTGTGTGCATTTGTAGATTTTCTGAAATGAATTGAAAAAATATTTAGTCGTATAAGACGTGATCAACGCCATCGCACAGACCATGCAATAAAACCAAATGGGTTTCTTGAATGCGTGCAGTGCGTGTAGATGGAACGCACAAATGAACATCATCTTGATCTAAGAGCGTGGCAATTTTTCCGCCGCCGTTGCCAGTAAATGCAATGATCTTGATGCCAATTTTCTTGGCTGCCTCGATTGCCTTAACTACATTCTTAGAATTTCCTGAGGTTGAAATTCCTAAAAGAATGTCGCCTTTTTTTCCAAGTCCGCGTACTTGCTTACTAAAAATGTCGTCGTAGCTGTAATCATTTCCAACTGCCGTCAAAATCGATGAGTCTGTTGTCAGCGCAATTGCCGCTAACTCTTCACGCTCTCGCTCGAATCGACCAATCAGCTCAGCAGCAAAATGCTGGGCATCTGCAGCAGACCCACCATTGCCGCACGCCATCACTTTACCGCCAGAACGCAAGCATTCCGCAATTGCTAAAACTCCGCGAGCAACTGATTCTGGGAGAACCTTCTCCGCCTCTTGCTTAACAGCGATGCTGTCTAAAAAATGCTGAGATGCGCGCTGCCGTAAACGCTCAATAGTGTCTTTATCCATAGCAATATTATGCGCCAAAGTAGTTGTAATTTCTAAAGCAACGTATCCTCTTACTTATGATGAATCTTACGCAGAAGATAGCCCCATGGAAATAGGCTCATTTGATTTTTTGAAACAGCAAGATTTGCCTGCTGGAGCCCTATACATGGTCGCAACACCCATTGGTAACTTGGGTGATATCACCTTGCGCGCATTACATGTATTGAATGCGGTTGACGGTATTGCCTGTGAAGACACTAGGCACAGTGCGGCACTGTTACAGCAATTCGGCATTCATAAAAAATGCTTGGCCTTACATGAGCACAACGAAGTAGGGGGCGCCCAAACCGTCATTCAGTCTCTGAATAAGGGTCAACGCTGGGCCTATATTTCAGATGCAGGCACTCCAGGCGTATCTGATCCTGGCGCACGTCTAGTACACGAAGTTCAAAAGGCAGGTTTTCGGGTAATCCCTGTTCCGGGCGCAAGCGCAGTCTCTTGTGCGATCTCTGCATCAGGCTCGGTCATGCTGAACTCAGAAGGGCGCTTTCAATTTTTAGGTTTTTGGCCGAACAAAACTAAAGAGCGAGATGCTTGGCTGCAGGATATCTCTACAAGCAAAAAAACCAGTATCTTTTTTGAATCACCGCATCACATTCGCGAAACACTATTAATACTTGCAAATGCACTCGAGGCCGATCGCCAGGTGTTTATTTGTCGTGAATTAACCAAAAAATTTGAACAGCTTGCTGCGCTTCAGGCGGGTGAAATTGCCACATGGTTAGAAAACGCAGAAAGCCTCAAGGGAGAGTTTGTCATTCTTGTTGCGGCTCGCCAAGCCAGCCCTGATGAGCCTCTAGAGCAAGCGTCACTAATGTTGTGGGCAAATGCTTTGAGTCCCCACTTAGGTAGCAAAGAAATTGCAGCCGTACTATCTCAAGTCTTAGGTCTTAGCAAAAAAGAGGCTTATCAAATTGCTTTGGATGCGAAAGAAGCTAAAGATTAGGAATAAAAAAGCTGGCATATAGCCAGCTTTTTTTGAACACTAAAAGTGTTTATTTGGCATCCGGAGCTTTAGGATCTGCTGGAGCGCTCGCATCTTGCACATTTAACTGCGCAACTGGCTTAATCAATTCATCTGCAGAAGCTGTTGAATCGCCACGTTTACCGTTGTTCACAAACACCATTAACAACAAAATAATGATCAGGGGCACAAAAAAGCTGGCAAACACCATGATGATTAGTTGTTTTGGGGACTTAATTAGATTTCCGTGCTCATTGCTCATAGGAATTTATCTTTTGACGGGTTTTAGGGTTGTTTTGACCAGATTATAACTAGAGAGTAGGGGTTTAGGCACTTACAATAGAGGGGTAAGCAGTTTTCGCGAGCGCCCGTAGCTCAGTGGATAGAGTATTGGCCTCCGAAGCCAAGGGTCGCAGGTTCGATTCCTGCCGGGCGCACCAAAACAATAGGGGTTTTTGACCTACGTCATGCATAGAAAAACAAAACCCACTATCATTTGGTTCTAACTTATTGATTCTTATCGTGTCTACACATCTAAATTCAGCCCTTTCAGAGCCATCCCTGACTAATCCCCTCCCTCCAGAGGCGCCATTGCCGCACCGAAAAATTATTCGGAGCTGGTTAATTCCGATGGCACAAGGTGAGACAGGGCGCGCCATCATGCTTCTCATCGTTGATGCCTGCTTATGGCTTGCTTGCATTGCAGGAACCGTGTTTGTTGAAAACCTGCTGCTAAAAATCATTTTTGGACTTGTTGCTGGTTTCGTAACGGGCCGCATCTTTATTTTGGGTCACGATGCTTGCCATCAAAGCTTTACACCGAATCGCGAACTCAACAAAGTTCTAGGTCGTATTGCATTTCTGCCATCACTCACACCATATAGCCTGTGGGATGTAGGCCATAACGTGGTGCATCACGGACAAACCAACTTAAAAGGTTTTGACTTTGTTTGGGCGCCTTTGTCCAAAGCAGAGTATGACGCCCTCCCCGCATGGCGCAAGGCCCTAGAGCGCCTCTATCGTAGCGGTTGGGGACCTGTTTTCTATTACCTTATTGAAATTTGGTGGAGACGCGAGTACTTTCCGAATGCCAAAAATAAGCCGGGCGATCGTCCGATCTTCTTAAAAGATAACTTACTGGTTACTGCCTTCGCGATTGTTTGGATTGGCTGCCTTATCGCTGGCGCTATCGCAACTGGCCAATCAGTTTGGCTTGGACTCATTACAGGCTTTGCAGTGCCCTTCTTGTTTTGGAACGGCATGATTGGATTTGTGGTCTACGTTCACCACACCCATCCATCAGTATCTTGGTATGACAAAAAGTCTGAATGGCTACGCGCCCAGCCTTTTGTATCAACCACCGTGCACCTGACTTTTAACTGGATTTGGGGTTCTTTGATGCACCACATCATGGAGCATACTGCCCATCACGTCGATATGAGCGTTCCCCTCTATCGCCTCCAAGAAGCCCAAAATACCCTTGAAACCATCCTTCCAGAGCGTATTTTTGTCCAAAAGTTCTCTTGGGACTGGTATTTCGATACTGCTCGCAAGTGCAAACTCTATGACTTTGAAAATAAGGCTTGGCTCGATTTTGATGGCAATAAAACGGCTGAATCGGTCAGAGTTGTCCTGAGCCCAGCCCCAGTGGGACAAAACGGGTAAAATAGATCTTCTGTACAAGATTTGCCTTACCCGGATTGCCCATGACTACCTCGACTCCAGCCCCTACCCAAGAAACCTCACAGAGCCTTAAATTTTGCTCTTCTTGCAGTCGGGAAAAACGACTTGAAGGTGGCACATGGATTCCAACGAGCAATCGTAAGCAACGCTGGATTTGTGCTAGCTGCTTATACAATCGCACACATCGCACCGGCTCAGCCAAAGCCTAATTTGCAGCGAGCGCGCATAAGCGCTCTCAACTGTATTGGTATTTGTTTCAATCCTTATTGAAATACCCATCGTGAATACTCAAGACAAATTTAAGTTTGCACAAACTCATGAGTGGGCTGACCCGGAAGATGATGGCCTGGTATGGGTTGGTATTAGTCATCACGCTCAAGAAGCCCTAGGTGATGTGATGTTCTTTCAAGCGCCTAAGTTGGGTCAACAAGTAAAGCAAGGTGAAGCGATTGCTGTGATTGAATCCGTAAAAGCTGCCAGCGATATTCATGCGCCCATTAGCGGCGAAATTGTTGAGCTTAACGAGCAAGTTGACGTATCACCAGAGTTGGTCAATGAAAAACCGTATGCAGTATGGTTATTTAAAATCAAGCCGGCATCTGACGAAAGCCTTGCAGCAGACTTCAATCAACTCTTGAGTTTGGA
The DNA here is from genome assembly GCF_018881885.1 of Polynucleobacter sp. MWH-Creno-3A4. NCBI lineage: Bacteria > Pseudomonadati > Pseudomonadota > Betaproteobacteria > Burkholderiales > Burkholderiaceae > Polynucleobacter > Polynucleobacter sp. MWH-Creno-3A4. The sequence continues at coordinate 735,001 of NZ_JACXSA010000001.1, read as the reverse complement.
TCAATACACCTCTGGGCCAGGAGCCTGAGCGTTAAATTGAAATTGGGTCTCGCTCAATCAACCAGCGAATACGCTCCGCCTTGCTAATTCGCCCCTGCGAGCCATCGCGTAAATCAAGATCAATCGCCTCCAGTACGTCCTGTAATTGCCTACGATCATCTGACTCCACCACTAGTTGAGCGCGCTCTACTCCAGCAACTCGCACCATGCTTTTTGGAACAGGGTCATAAACTCGCAATCTAGATGCAATAAGGCCTCGAGCTTTTAATCGGCCTTTTAGATTAGTTAAAAATTGGATGGCTTTATCTAAGCTCTTTGCTTCTGCATGAACAAGGCCTTGGTATGAGAATGGGGGCAATTTAGCTTCATCCCGCTCACTAGCAATATGGGATAAAAATCCATCGACATCATGACGTAATAAATATTGAAAAACGGCTGATTCGGGGAACTGCGTTTCTATATAAATGTCTCCACTGACTTCACCATCTTTACTTGCTCTGCCAGCCCGTCCTGCAACCTGAACAAGCTGTGCAAATAATCTTTCGGCCGCACGAAAGTCTTGAGAAAAAAGCCGGCTATCTGCATCTAACACTGCGACTAATCCAATGTTTTGATAGTCGTGACCTTTGGCAATCATTTGGGTACCAACCACGATATCCACATTGCCATCATGAATTTCTTGGAATAGCTCTTCTGCGCCTTTACCTCTTCGACTGGAGTCTGTATCAACCCTCAGCACTCTTGCGCTTGGCCAGACCTCTTCAATAGCATCCTCAAGCTTTTGAGTCCCTTGTCCGAGCGCCTTTAAATCGGCATTGCCGCAGTCGGGGCAATGACCGGGAATTTGCTTTACAAGACCACAATGATGGCAGCTCAATAGTGGCTTTCTGCTTAAAGCTCCAGCCTTATGCATCACCATATAAGAACTGCACTGCTGGCATTTCGATAACCAAGAGCAAGCGCTACAACTCAATACCGGTGCATAGCCTCGGCGGTTAATTAATACGAGGCTTTGTTTTTTATCTTGCAGATTTCTATTAATTGCATTCACTAGCGGTTTACTTAGTGAAATTTTGGCTATAGGCTTATCTAGATCTCCAGGGCTAAATTGATTTTGTGGGTCTCGCATATTAATTAAATGCACTTTTGGCAAACTAGCCCCTTGGGCTCGCTGATCCAGGCGAAGATGTTGATAGCGCCCCGATTTAGCAGCCATCCAGGTTTCAAGCGATGGTGTTGCCGAAGACAGTAGTATTGGAATCTTTAAATCATGCGCGCGCCAGACTGCCAAATCTCTAGCAGAGTAACGGATTCCATCTTGTTGCTTATAGGATGGGTCATGCTCTTCGTCAACAACGATGGCCCGAAGGTTTGGTATCGGTGTTAACGCTGCCAAGCGTGTGCCCAATATAATTTTTGCTTTGCCGGTTACCGCCTCAAACCATGCAATACCCCGTTTCTTCTCGCTGACGCCGCTATGCAGTACAACCATTTTCTTATCTGGAAAATATGCGCGTACTCTGCGCTCTAATTGAGGCGTTAGGTTAATTTCTGGCACTAAGATGAGCGCTTGAGCATCTTCGTCTTTGAGCGCAGTACTCAACCAATTTAAAAATACTGCTGTTTTTCCACTTCCGGTTTGGCCTTGAAGTAGGGTAGCCTTAAATTCGCCATCAGCCAAATTTGCTCGCAAGGTTTTTAATGCAGATTCTTGGGCTTCGTTTAATTCGGATTCGCTAATAAATCCTTCGCTACGCTCAAGTTCTTCATTTTTCTTTTTCTTTATTTTTTTGGATTCGCTTGGTGCAAGCTTCTCGATATTTTTTTGCCAGTCTGCCGGTGTTTTCCACATCTTTGGAATAGTGGGAATGATGGTTTCACCTAGCCCATGAATGTAATACTGGCTTGCAAAGCCCATTAGCCTCAATGCCGAGGAATCTAACGGGGGAAGTGGCGCTGCCTGAATTACGCTCTTTAATTTATCGATTTCAAAATCAGAGTGAGTGCTTACTTTTACAACTACTCCCACCAAAGTTGAGCGCCCAAAGGGTGCCTCGACAATGTGGCCAATCTCTGGGGATAGCCCAAGAGCCTGAGGATCCCACAAGTAATCAAAGCCCTGAGCCAAGGGCTTATCGACAACTACTTGAACCACTATCGGTGAAGGCATTTTTTACTTCAATCTTCTATTTTGCTTGTGGATAAGTCTGTGGATATCATCCAATGATTCTGATTTATAAGCCAATTTAACAGCGATCTATTTCTGCACTCTTTTTGAGCTTTTTTGATATTTATTATATAAATCAGTAACTTATAGTGCTTTTCGAAAGTTAATGTTTACCTTTATTCGCAATCCTCATGAATTTTGAATTTCCCAGCTGTCTGTGCATAACTTTCATGAAAAATTTCAGACTAAGTTAGCAAACACTTGGGATTATTGCTTTGATCTAAGTGCTCGCGATCTCTCAATCACTGTTTCAGCTAGTGCGGTCACACTTTCAGGAGGGGTAAATTGAGAAATTCCATGCCCCAAATTAAAGACATGTCCATCTAGTGGATGCAAGCCTGGCTTTAGGCTTGGAGCGCCGGCCAAATCTTCAAGCAAGAGGTTTGCCTGCTGAGCAATCTGTTTTGGCTCAGAAAACAGAATAAGGGGGTCCAGGTTACCCTGCAGGGCCAAAGGCTTGCCTAATTCAAGCAATTGTTTACGAGCGCGGCTAAGCGATATCGTCCAGTCAATTGCAATGACATCGGCACCTACTTGCGCCATATCGTTTAACCAAATCGCACCGCCTTTGGTAAACATGATCACAGGAATTTTTCTGCCTTCATATTCACGCGGCAATAGCGCGATCACTTTTTGCATAGAAGCTAAAGACATCTTTTGATACCAACCATCTGGAAGCATTCCTCCCCATGTATCAAAAATCATGAGCGCTTGTGCACCGGCTTTTACTTGCTCAGTTAAATACATTGCAACGGACTGAGCATTGATATCCAAAATATGTTGCAAGAGGTCAGGGCGACTAAACATCATGGTTTTAGCATGACGAAAATCATCCGAGCTAGAACCATCAATCATGTAACACGCCAATGTCCATGGGCTCCCAGAGAAGCCAATCAGTGGAACGCGTTGCTTACCATCTTGAATCAGCGCTTTACGAATTTCTGATACGGCATCAAATACATACTTGAGCTCGCCCATATCAGCAACGCGTAATTTTTTAACCTCATCCTCTGTACGCAAAGGGCGGTCAAAACTCGGTCCTTCTCCAGTGGTAAATTTGAGGCCCAATCCCATTGCATCTGGGATAGTCAAAATATCAGAAAACAAAATCGCTGCATCCAATGGATAGCGATCCAAAGGTTGAAGTGTTACTTCAGTGGCGTATGTAGGATTTTTTGCGAGCCCCAAAAAACTTCCCGCTTTAGCGCGAGTGGCGTTGTATTCAGGGAGATAGCGACCGGCTTGGCGCATGAGCCAAAGCGGTGTTTGATCAACCGCTTCGCCCAGGCAGGCCTTTAAAAACCGATCATTTAACAACAAGGAGATGACCGGTTTTTACTTTTTACGACGGAAACGGGCAATTGCAGCCAGCTGCGCAGCGGCCATTGCAAACTCAGATTGGGCCAGGGCCAAATCAAAGTCAGTGCCACGATTTTGCATGGCCTCTTCTGCACGTTTCTTTGCTTCTAATGCTTTGGCTTCATCGAGATCATGACCACGAATAGCTGTGTCAGCCAATACAGTAACGCGATCTGGCTGAACTTCTAGGTAGCCACCCGCAACAAACACAAACTCTTCGTCGCCATCCGCTTTTTCAATACGAACAGAGCCCGGACGAATACGTGTAATGAGTGGGGTGTGGCCACGCAAAATACCGAGCTCACCACTTTCACCTGGAAGGGCTACGAACTTAGCCTCTCCGCTAAAAATGGACTGCTCGGCACTCACTACGTCGACATGTATGCTTGACATAATTTCCCTAGATTGAAGCGATTAAAGCTTCTTCGCCTTCTCAATGGCTTCATCAATTGAACCCACCATGTAGAACGCTTGCTCAGGCAAGTGATCCAACTCACCGCTACAAATCATCTTGAAGCCGCGGATGGTTTCTTTTAATGGCACATATTTACCTGGTGAACCAGTAAACACCTCTGCAACGTGGAAAGGCTGTGACAAGAAACGTTGAATCTTACGAGCACGTGATACAGCCAATTTGTCTTCTGGTGACAGTTCATCCATACCCAAAATCGCAATAATGTCGCGCAATTCTTTGTAGCGTTGCAATGTCATCTGCACATCACGAGCAACTTCATAGTGCTCTTGACCAACCACTTGTGGGTCGAGCTGACGGCTAGTTGAATCCAATGGATCAACTGCTGGGTAAATACCCAATGCAGCGATGTCACGTGACAACACAACTGTGGAGTCTAAGTGCAAGAAGGTTGTTGCTGGAGACGGGTCGGTCAAGTCATCTGCAGGAACGTAAACGGCCTGAATAGAGGTAACGGAACCGGTCTTTGTAGAGGTAATACGCTCTTGTAATTTACCCATCTCTTCAGCCAATGTAGGCTGGTAACCCACAGCAGAAGGCATACGACCGAGCAACGCAGAAACTTCAGTACCAGCCAATGTATAGCGGTAGATGTTGTCAACGAAGAACAAAATGTCACGACCTTCGTCACGGAATGCTTCTGCCATTGTCAAACCAGTCAAGGCAACGCGCAAACGATTGCCAGGAGGCTCGTTCATCTGACCAAACACCATTGCTACTTTGTCAATAACGTTAGATTCTTTCATCTCGTGGTAGAAGTCATTACCTTCACGAGTACGCTCACCAACACCAGCGAACACTGACAAACCAGAGTGTTGCTTAGCGATGTTGTTAATCAATTCCATCATGTTCACGGTCTTACCAACACCCGCACCACCGAACAAGCCAACCTTACCGCCTTTAGCAAACGGGCAAACTAAGTCGATAACCTTAATACCGGTCTCTAACAAGTCAACAGAAGGTGAAAGCTCATCAAACTTTGGTGCTGGCTGGTGAATAGCGCGACGCTCTTCAGTAGCAATCGGACCTGCATCATCAATTGGGCGACCCAAAACGTCCATAATGCGGCCCAAAGTCGCTGGCCCAACAGGAACAGAAATTGGCTTACCTGTAGATTTCACTTCCATGCCACGACGCAGACCATCGCTTGCGCCCATAGCAATCGCGCGAACTACGCCATCACCAATTTGTTGCTGAACTTCAAAGGTCAAACCTTTTTCAGCAAATGATTTTTCACCGCTATCAACTAATGTCAACGCATCATAAATGTTTGGCATTTTGTCGCGTGGGAACTGAATGTCCACAACAGGACCGATACATTGCACGATATTTCCGTTACTCATCGCTTTCTCCGCTTTTAATTCCTAAATTCTTTCGTATTTCTAATATGCAGACCGCTTAAACCGCAGCCGCTCCACCAACAATTTCTGACAACTCTTTGGTAATAGCAGCCTGTCGTGTTTTGTTGTAATCCAATTGCAATTCACCGATCACGTTCTTCGCGTTATCTGAAGCGGCCTTCATTGAGACCATGCGCGCAGATTGCTCAGAAGCCATATTTTCAGCAACCGCTTGATAAATCATTGCTTCCACATAACGCTTTAAAAGGCCATTCAAAATAGACTCTGCGTCCGGTTCGTAAATATAGTCCCAAGATGGTCCTGATTTATCTTCAGGAGTCAGATCGGCTGGCTCCAAAGGCAACAGCTTTTCTAAAACCGGCTCTTGTTTCATTGCATTTACAAAGCGGGTGTATGCCAAATACACTGCATCAATTTCACCGCGCTCAAACGCCTCTAACTGGGCGGTAATTGCGCCAATCAAAACATCCAAATGCGGTGTATCGCCAATTTGAATGGTCTGAGAAATCAACTTCGCTTTTGAGCGATTCAAAAATTGCAAGCCCTTTGAACCAATTGCGGTATACGCAACCTCAATATTTTTTTCTTGAAAATCGCGCACTTGGTTAGCAATCAAACGCAAAACGTTGGTATTCAATCCACCGCATAAGCCTTTGTCTGTTGTTACCAAAATCGTGCCGGCCTTCTTAACCTCGCGAGTTGCCATATATGCAGGGCGGAACTCAGGATTGGCTTTAGAAAGGTTGGCAACAATCTCACGAATTTTTTCAGCGTATGGACGCGCGTTGCGCATACGCTCCTGGGCGCGACGCATCTTGGATGCGGCGACCATTTCCATTGCCTTCGTGATCTTGCGCGTATTTTGCACGCTCTTGATCTTAGATCGTATCTCTTTTGTGCTTGCCATGATTTATGCGAACCCTCTTAGAAAGAGGCAGAACGCTTGTAATCCTCAATCGCAGCGCGCAAAGCAGCTTCGTCATCTTTGCTCAAGTCTTTGGTCTCTTCGATACGTCCAACCAAGTCAGCGTACTTAGATTTCAAATGATCTTGCAAACCTTTTTCGAAGGCCAATACGTTCTTTACTTCGAGGTCATCGAAGTAACCGTTATTCACGGCGTAGAGTGAAGCAGCCATTTCCCAAACTTGGAGTGGCTTGTATTGAGCTTGCTTACACAATTCAGTAACACGGCGACCACGCTCAAGTTGCTTGCGGGTTGCTTCGTCAAGATCAGAAGCGAACTGAGCAAATGCTGCTAATTCACGATATTGCGCCAAGTCGGTACGAATACCGCCAGACAATTTCTTAATCACTTTAGTTTGTGCAGCACCACCAACGCGGGAAACAGAAATACCGGCGTTAATCGCAGGACGTACGCCAGCGTTAAACAAGTCAGTTTCCAAGAAGATCTGACCGTCAGTAATCGAAATCACGTTGGTTGGAACGAATGCAGAAACGTCACCAGCTTGAGTTTCAATAATTGGCAATGCAGTCAATGAACCTGTTTTGCCTTTTACTGCACCGTTGGTGAACTTCTCAACGTACTCAGCATTTACGCGAGCAGCGCGCTCGAGCAAGCGTGAGTGGAGGTAGAACACGTCGCCAGGATAAGCTTCGCGGCCTGGTGGGCGGCGGAGCAACAAGGAGATTTGACGATAAGCAACCGCTTGCTTGGTCAAGTCATCGTAAACAATCAAAGCATCTTCACCGCGGTCGCGGAAGTATTCGCCCATGGTGCAACCAGCGTATGCAGAAAGATATTGCATCGCTGCAGATTCAGAAGCACTTGCTGCCACAACCACGGTGTAATCCATCGCGCCCAATTCTGTGAGCTTGCGAACAACGTTTGCAATCGTAGAAGCTTTTTGACCAATCGCTACGTAAACGCAATAAACGCCTTTACCTTTTTGGTTAATGATCGCGTCAACCGCAACTGCTGTCTTACCAGTTTGACGGTCACCAATGATCAACTCACGCTGACCACGGCCAATTGGAACCATCGCATCAATCGCCTTCAAACCAGTTTGTACTGGCTGGCTAACAGATTGACGGGCGATAACGCCAGGAGCGACTTTTTCAATGAAGTCAGTTAACTTGGTGTTGATTGGGCCTTTGCCATCAATTGGCTGACCCAATGCATTTACAACGCGACCTAGCAACTCTGGTCCAACTGGAACTTCCAAAATGCGGCCAGTACATTTCACTGGATCGCCTTCTTTAATGTGGGTGTATTCACCCAACACTACGGCACCAACAGAATCGCGCTCAAGGTTCAAGGCGAGGCCGATGGTGTTGTTAGGAAACTCCAACATTTCGCCCTGCATCACACCAGACAAACCATGTACGCGGCAAATACCGTCGGTCACTGAAATTACAGTGCCTTCGTTGCGAACTTGGGAGTCAACGCCCATTTCGCTAATTCGGCTTTTGATCAGTTCGCTGATCTCGGAAGGGTTGAGTTGCATTACTTACTCCTGGGTCTTATTTCGTATGTTCTTAATAGGGATAACTTATGCGCCAAGACTTGCTTGCATTTGAGCTAACTGTGCCTTCACAGAACTATCCATTACTTCATCACCAACTTGAATGCGGACACCGCCAATCAATGCTGGATCAACTTGAATAGTTGGGCGCAATTCTTTACCCCCAAAGCGCTTCTTCAAACTTGACAACAAATCTTTAAGTGCAGAACCCTCTAAAGGGAATGCACTGGTAATCATTACTTCTGCTGCACCTTCGCTCTTGTCCTTCATTGCCTCAAATTGATGTGCAATTTCTGGAACGGCAGCCAAGCGGTGATTTTGATTCACAAGATTCAAAAAGCTTGCAATCTTAGGATCAAGTTTGCTCTTCACCATGCCAGACAACAACTTGCTCAAATCATCAGCAGATACTTTTGGATTGTTTGATAAAGCAGCAACTTCCGGCAAAGCAGCAAGCTGAGCCAATTCGTTTAATTGCTCCAAACATCCAGCAAGCTCAGATGGCTTGGCGCTTTGAAACAGCGCTTCGGCGTAAGGACGTGCAATTGTGGCTAATTCAGCCATATCAAAGTTCTGCCTTTAATTGATCAAGTAATTGGCCGTGCGCTTTTGCATCAACTTCGCGACGCAAAATTTGCTCAGCGCCCTTAACAGCAAGTACAGCTACTTCGGCACGCAATACTTCACGCGCTCGGGTAACTTGCTGGTCTGCATCTTGCTTTGCTTGAGAGATGATGCGCGCTGCTTCAGCTTGTGCGTTAGCACGAATTTCATCGGCCGACATTTGTGCACGTTTTTCAGCTTCAGCAACACGTTGAACACCTTCTTGGCGTGCTTTAGTTAATTCTTGCTCTGCTTCGTTGCTGGCCAATGCGAGTGCTTCTTTTCCGCGCTCGGCAGCAGCCAAGCCATCGGCAATTTTGCTTGAACGCTCATCTAACGCCTTAACTAGCGGTGGCCACACAAAACGTGCAACAACCCACCATAAGACGAAGAAAACGATCATTTGCGCGAATAGGGTCGCGTTCAGATTCACGATATTCCTTTCAGTATTGTTGAGAACAGTTGGATGACCTGATGGTCATCCACGCCAAAACAATTACTTAATAACTGCGAGCAGTGGGTTTGCGAAAGCAAACAACATTGCAACACCAACGCCGATCAAGAAAGCCGCGTCGATCAAACCAGCCAAAAGGAACATCTTAGTTTGGAGTGGCTCCATCAATTCTGGTTGACGTGCACAAGCTTCGATGTATTTACCACCCATCAATGCGATACCCAAACAAGCGCCGATCGCGCCGAGGCCGATGATGATGCCGATACAGATAGCTGTTGAACCTTGAATAGTTGCGAGAAATGCTTGCATGTTGCTGACTCCTGAAGTTAAAAGAGGTAAGTTAAAAATAAAATCTTAGTGATGGCTATGCGCCTGCCCGATGTAGACCAAAGTCAACATCATGAAAATAAAGGCCTGCAACAAAATAACCAAAATGTGGAAGATGGCCCAAGCTGATCCAGCAATAACATGGCCCACCAATCCGAACAGGGATAAATCTAAGTTAAACGTCCACACGCTACCAAGCAAAGCGATTAATAAAAAGACCAATTCGCCTGCGTACATATTGCCAAAAAGTCGCATTCCTAAAGAAACGCCCTTTGCAAGATATTCAATGATGTTCAGCGCTAGGTTGAATGGCGCCAAGTACCACTTCGCACCAAATGGGGCAGAAATGAGTTCATGCAAGAAGCCGCCGAAACCTTTTACTTTGAAGCTGTAGAAAAACACCAAGAGCAAAACTGATAGCGACATGCCCATCGTTGCGTTCAAGTCAGTCGTTGGCACCAGTCTGTGGTGTGGTACGTGGACACCAAAACTTTCAATGTAATGATTCACGCCCAAAACCCAATCCACTGGAATTAAATCCAAAGTATTGAGGAGAATGATCCAAAAAAATACGAAGAGGGCGAGAGGTGCAATAAACGTACGATCGCCATGAACAATGCTCTTGGCTTGTGTGTCCACCATCTCCACAACCATTTCAACCAAACATTGAAAACGGCCCGGCACACCTGGGGTCGCACGACGTGCTGCAATCAACAAAATGAATACTGCAATCAAGCCCATCAAAGAGGCCCAAAAAATAGTATCTAAATTAATTACGCTGAAATCAATGATGGAAGCTTGATGCTCACCAGTGCTGGTGAGATTTTGTAAGTGCTCAGAAATGTACGCTGTTGGCGTCATTTGCTCTGCTGCCTCGTGGGCCTGGTGTACTTCGCTAGACATCTCTTAACTAGTCCTTTGTTTCAATCTCAATTGTCACTTCTTAGCGCCACAACCACGCTAGCCATACACACTTTAAGGCGAACACGTAAGTCACCAACAATGGGACCCACAGCACGCCAGGGACAAATAAAGCAATCCCTATAAACAGCATTAAGGTTGAGGCGATCTTTATAAACTCACCGGAAACCAATGCTGCCAAAAATCTTCCTGGATTCAATCTTTGCGATTTTTTTGCCAGCTCTAGTCTTGTTAAAAACAATGCTGTAGGCAAGACGCTAATTAAACCACCTAAAAACGCCGACTGAGTATAAAGGCTTACCCCTACCGGCTCCCCAAAAATTGACCAAACCACCATACTGACTGCCGTAACAGCGATTTGGACTAAAACAATTTTCCAAGGGGAGAGGGCGGGGTACTTTGTTGCGTTGCTTTGCTGCAGCGCAATCATTTCCTCTTTACTGATTGCCCGATACACCTCTTCTTCGGGCTCATCCCATTCATTTACCTCGGAAAATTGATTTTTTGTAGGAATCAATTTAGCCCCGAAAGTTTAGTGTGTGCACTGCAATATGTCAAAGGGTTTGGGGGGATATTTCTGAACAATTTAGGACTCAATACCCAACTTTTTTAATAAGGAATCAAGCTCATCAAACTGACTAAAGCCAATTCGAATCTCACCACCCTTACCTTTGAACTTAAATTCCACGTTTAAACCAATTAAATCCGCGATTTCTTGAGAAAGGCGGCGCGTATCGGGGTCGCGACTTGGGCTGCTAGCACCAGCCTTGGATTTAGATTTTTTATCTCCAATCTGCCCGCCAGCAATAGCCAATGCTGCTGACATCTTCTCTGCTTCACGGACCGACAAGCCCTGCGCGGCGATTCTTTGGGCTAAGGCAACCTGGCTAGCCCCAGGCAATGGCAATAAGGCACGGGCATGGCCCATATCGATATCGCCCGCTAAAAGCATTGCTTGCACTGGTTTTGCGAGCTGGGCTAAGCGCAATAAATTGGTGATGGCACTGCGCGACTTGCCAACCGCCTTTGCAGCCTGCTCATGCGTAAAACCAAACTCCTCAATCAGTCGCGCCAAACCCTGCGACTCCTCGAGCGGGTTTAAATCCTCACGCTGCATGTTTTCAACCAGGGCCATCGCAGCCGCTGCCTGATCATCAGCCTCAGAGACCAATACTGGAACTTCTTTTAATCCTGCAATTGTGGCTGCGCGAAAACGGCGCTCACCAGCAATAATTTCGTACTTGCCTACGCTCACCAAGCGAACCAATAAGGGCTGCATAACGCCTTGCTCGCGAATGCTGTCGGCTAGCTCTTGAAGTGCGCCCGCCTCCATCTTTTGTCGTGGTTGATATTTACCAGCCTGTAGTGCAGTTAAGGGCAAACGATTGATTTCTGTTGAGGAATTTGCTTCCTGAGGTTTTTCCCCCAAGAGCGCCTCTAATCCTCTGCCCAAACCTTTTTTCTTGATAGCAACCATGATCTTTTATCTTCTTAAAAAATTACATTTGTTTAATGCGCTCAACCATCTCGGCACCAAACTCTAAATAGGCTTTTGCACCACGCGATGACTTATCGAAAGCTACCCCAGGGAGCCCATAAGATGGGGCCTCTGCAAGGCGTACATTGCGCGGAATAATGGTCTTAAATACCTTATCTCCAAAGTGCTCGAGCAATTGATCGGAGACCTGTTGCTGCAGTGTCATGCGCGCATCAAACATCACGCGCAACAAACCGATGATGACTAAGTCGGGATTAAGATTTGCGTGAACTTGTTTGATGGTGTTCACCAAATCAGACAATCCTTCAAGCGCAAAGTATTCGCACTGCATTGGAACAATTACGCCGTTTGCTGCGCACAATCCATTGAGCGTCAATAGAGATAAAGCAGGCGGGCAGTCAATCAAAATAAAATCGTAATCGTTGGCAACTTTTGCAAGCGCGTCTTTCAGGCGAGACTCGCGTTCATCTATATCCACCAACTCAATTTCAGCGCCAGCCAAATCTCGATTTGCAGGAAGCACATCGTAAGCAGAACTTTCGCAACGTTGCGCACAATCCTTCACCGCAGCCAAACCAATCAATACTTGGTAAACGCTCTGAGTCAGATCTGCCTTTTCAACCCCAGAGCCCATAGTGGCATTGCCCTGAGGGTCTAAGTCCACCAATAGCACTCTTTGCCCAAGCCCAGCCAATCCGGCAGCTAAATTCACTGCAGTGGTGGTCTTACCAACGCCACCTTTTTGATTTGCGATACAGAATATTTTTGCCATGGGTGCTTTGGATTTTGCTTAAAAGGAAGGGATGGATTTTCTCATGGGGGTCAGCACCAATAGGCGTCGCTCCGCAGAGAGATTGGGAATAACTAAGGCTTCATCGGCAAGCAACTGCCAATCATCCATAGATACATCAGCCATTTCTTCGTCAGCTCGCTTAGATTTCATTGCGAATACCAGGCCGCCCGGTTTAATTAAAGGTAGCGAGAGCTCTAAAAAACGTGCGAGGTTAGTAAAAGCACGTGAAATCACTGCATCAAATTGAGCCGGTTGTTGCAACGCAACATTTTCTACTCGCTCGCTCAAAACTTCTATGTTTTTAAGCTTCAGTTTGCCGCGCACATGCTGCAGAAATGCTGTCTTTTTACGGATGGCCTCAATCAGCGAAATTTGCCACTCCGGATGAACAATCGCAATAGGAATCGCCGGCAAGCCGCCGCCCGATCCAAGATCGGCAATTTTAGGATCAGGCATTTTTAGAAAGCGTCTTAAAACAGGCAAAACTGCAATAGAATCAATGAGATGTAGTCGTACGGAGTCTTGCTCGTTCTCAATTGAGGTCAGGTTATGGACCTGATTCCAACGCCCCATTTCCTGTAAAAAAAGCTCTAAATCCGCAATATTGGCATCACTTAAATTGAGGCCTAATTCTTCTATTCCCAAAGAAAGTAGGGCCTCGGTCATGCGGTTTCTTGGGTGCGACCCAAACCCTTTTTAAGGTGCACTAAAAGCAGCGACAATGCAGCTGGAGTTACCCCAGAAATTCTGCCTGCCTGACCCAAGGTGGCAGGCTTATGTAAATTGAGTTTTTGTTGAACCTCTTTAGATAAACCTAATACTTCTGTGTAATCCAAGGACTCAGGGAGAGGGAAGGCCTCATTATGGGCTTGGCGTCCAATTTCAACCGCTTGGCGGTCAATATAGCCTTGATATTTCACTGAAATTTCTACTTGATCGCTTATCTGAGAGGCAAGCCCAATATCGTCATCCAAGCTTCCAGGTGACCACAACCCACTGCCTAAAGAGGTGATTGCCTCGTAAGTGACGCCTGGGCGTCGTAACAGCTCAGTTAAATTGCACTCGTGGGATAAATCCTGGCCCAAAAGTTCTGCAACCAATGGTGCAGCCTCATGCTTAGGGCCAATCCAGATATCTTGCAAACGAGATGTTTCACGTGAAACAGCCTCTTGCTTTCTGCAGAAAACCTCCCAACGATAGTCGTCCACCAAGCCAAGCTCACGACCAATAGTAGTAAGGCGCATATCAGCGTTATCTTCGCGCAAACTTAAGCGGTATTCTGCTCGGCTGGTGAACATCCGATAGGGCTCTTGTACCCCTCGGGTGATTAAATCATCGACGAGCACGCCAATATAGGATTCGCTACGTTTGGGTAACCATGGCTCCTTGCCTTGTGCGGCCAATCCGGCATTAATTCCTGCCAACATTCCTTGGGCGGCCGCCTCCTCATAGCCGGTAGTTCCATTAATTTGGCCAGCAAAATACAAACCGCCAATGGCCCGAGTTTCTAAGCTATGGCGTAATTGGCGTGGATCAAAGAAGTCATATTCAATGGCATAGCCTGGGCGGACGATTACCGCGGACTCTAAGCCACGAATGCTCCGCACCAAATCCCACTGGACATCAAAGGGAAGGCTGGTAGAAATTCCGTTGGGATAAAACTCATTGGTTGTTAATCCCTCCGGCTCCAGAAAGATCTGATGACTATTTCTAGAGGCAAAGCGATGAATTTTGTCTTCAATAGAAGGGCAGTAACGTGGGCCAACCCCTTCAATAAGGCCCGTATACATAGGAGAGCGGTCTAGACCGCCACGAATAATGTCATGGGTCTTTTCATTTGTATGGGAAATCCAGCAAGGCACTTGCTTAGGGTGCTGCTCAGGACGCCCCAAATAAGAAAATACGGGGATAGGATCCAAATCGCCAGGCTGCTCGAGCATGACAGAGAAGTCAATCGTTCTGCCATCAATGCGAGGTGGAGTACCAGTCTTAAGCCTACCTTGGGGTAGCTTTAGCTCCTTTAAGCGCGCCGACAGAGAAACTGCCGCAGGGTCGCCAGCACGGCCACCTGCATAGTTATTCAAACCAACGTGAATCTTGCCGTCTAAGAAAGTTCCAGCCGTTAAAACCACTTTTTTGGCCATAAACTCCAGACCCATTTGGGTCAACACACCTTGAACCTCGTCACCCTTTACTAGCAAATCATCTACCGCAGCCTGGAATAAGGTGAGATTGGGTTGATTTTCAAGGCGGCGGCGTATTGCCGCCTTATAGAGAATACGATCGCCTTGGGCGCGAGTTGCTCTCACCGCAGGGCCTTTACTCGAATTCAGAATACGAAACTGAATGCCTGCCTCATCAGTAGCAGCCGCCATTGCGCCGCCCATGGCATCAATTTCTTTAACGAGATGCCCCTTGCCAATGCCTCCAATAGAGGGATTGCAACTCATGGCGCCTAAATTCTCAATACTATGGGTAATTAATAAGGTCTCACAACCCATGCGTGCCGATGCGAGGGCGGCCTCAGTCCCAGCATGACCGCCGCCCACTACGATGACATCGAAACTTTTGGAATAACGCATGAATTCCCTCAGATAGGGCGATGATCATAGCATTTTGTTTGTTTCACGTGAAACAAAAGTGGCAAAAAAGCCATGAAGTACCAGGGAGCTTTTCTAAGCTACTGATTTAATTCAGAAAATAGGCGTTCCATGCAGACTTCAGAATCAGCAGACTAACCACCACCAAAAAAGCCTTTCTAACAAAACCACTGCCATGCTGAATTGCCAAGCGGCTACCAAGCTGACTGCCAGCAATATTGGCAACCATCATGGCGACCCCAAGGGGAGGGTTAATTTGACCTAGACTTGCCAGCATCAAAATTGCGGCTAGGTTTGTTGCAATGTTGACCAACTTGGTCGCGGCAGACGCATGCAAAAAATCAAATGCAAACAACCTTACAAAACCAAACAGCAAAAAACTTCCTGTTCCCGGACCAAAGAAGCCATCATAAAAACCAATAGTCAATCCGAGCAGAGCACCTTTACATTGCTGAAAGCGGCTTTTGCCAAGAGGGGGCGCATGCGCCTCTCCAAGAGATGGCTGAAACCAGGTGTAAAGCAATAGGAATAAAAGAACAAATGGCAGAGCTTTGCGCAAAGGCTCAGCAGGAAAATTGCTAACGGCATTCGCGCCCAAAAGCGAGCCAAAAAATCCAGCAATAATTGCAGGCAACACAATTGCCCAAGGCAAAGAAACGTGATGCAAAAATTTTCGGGCAGCATTTAAAGTTCCGCCAATAGAAGCTACTTTATTGGTACACAACAGGGTTGCCGGTTGCGCATTAGGATAGGCCGCAAACAAGGCGGGCACCTGAATGAGTCCACCACCACCGGCCACTGCATCCACTAAGCCGGCAAAGAATGCCGTTGCCAAAAGCAAGGGCCAGATAAAAATAGAAAATTCGATGAGTGTCTCTTTTGTTTAAATGCGTGCGCCGTATTGAAAATTCACGTCGCACTAAACCCAAATAATAAAAAGGGGAAAGAAATTAGTTTTTGTTTTTGAAGTGCGCAGCAATTTCACCAACCACACCACGACGAAATGCCAAAACACAAATGACAAAAATAAATCCTGTTGCGATCGTGCTCCAAGAGCCAATGTTGGCAAGATAGTTTTGCAAACCAACCACAATGCCAGCGCCCACTACTGGACCGAGAATGGTTCCCATACCACCAAGCAGGGTCATCAAGACCACCTCGCCAGACATATGCCAATGAACATCGGTCAATGTAGCCAACTGGAAGACGAGTGATTTTATAGAACCCGCTAAGCCTGCTAGAGCAGCTGAAATCACAAAGGACATTAGCTTGAAGCGGTCAACGTCATAACCCAAGGAAATTGCACGCGGTTCGTTTTCACGAATGGCCTTCAAAACCTGACCAAATGGGGAGTTAACGGCACGCATAATCAGTACGAAGCCAAATAAGAAAACTGCCAAAACAAAGTAATACATAGCAACATCATTTTTGAGGTCTATGAGACCAAACAGCATTCCTCGCGGTACACCCTGAATTCCATCTTCACCACCGGTGAATGGCAACTGCACAGCCAAGAAATAAATCATTTGTGAGAGTGCCAATGTCACCATCGCAAAATAAATACCCTGACGACGAATCGCAAGAGCGCCGATTAAAAAGCCGAGTGCGCCCGACCCCAATACACCCAACAGAATTCCAAGCTCGGGGGAAAGGCCGGACTCTTTGCAAAGATAGGCGGTGATGTAAGCGGCAGTTCCAAAGAAAGCAGCGTGACCAAAGGACAAGAGGCCGGTGAAGCCGAGCAATAAATTAAAGGCACAAGCAAAAAGGGCAAAGCACAACACCTTCATTGCAAACACCAAATAAATGAAATCCTGGAAAGGCAATAAAAGGGCGATTAAAACCAAGATGCCGTAAAGCAGTTTTATTTTTGGATTCATCATTATTTTTCCCGCCCAAAGAGCCCAGCGGGCCGGAGCAATAAAACGATTGCCATAATCACAAAAATCACTACTCCAGAAGCTTCTGGGTAAAACACTTTGGTCAGGCCCTCAACTAAGCCCAATCCTAGACCGGTCAAAATGGCACCCATGATTGAGCCCATGCCACCAATCACAACCACAGCAAAAACCACAATGATTAAGTTAGAGCCCATTAATGGGTTTACTTGGAAAATTGGGGCCGCTAAAACACCAGCAAACCCAGCAAGACCAACACCATAGGCATAGGCCAAAGAAATCATCAAAGGAACATTAATACCAAATGCTTGCAGTAATTTTGGGTTCTCAGTGCCCGCGCGCAGATAAGCGCCAAGCTTGGTTCGCTCAATCACATACCAAGTCGAAAAGCATACTGTCAAAGAAATTACCACCACCCAAACACGATACTTCGGCAAGATGATGCCAATGGAATCTAAGGGAATTGCGCCTTGAAGAAACTCTGGGGCCGGGTAGCTTTCACCAGAAATCCCATACCAATGGCGGAACATGCCCTCAATAATTAAAGCCAAACCAAAGGTCAGCAATAGGCCATACAAGTGGTCCAAGTGATACAGGCGACGCAACATGGTGCGCTCAAGAATCAAACCGAAGCCCGCCAATACTAGCGGCACAATAATTAAAGCAAACCAATAGTTAATCGATAAATCTGGAAAGCCCAGCCACTGACTAATTTGCGTAAGACCAATCCACGCAATAAATGCACCCATGGTGTACTGTGCGCCGTGGGCAAAATTAATGATGTTGAGAAGGCCAAAAATAATGGCCAATCCCAAACTCAATATGGCATAAAACGAGCCATTAATCAGCCCCACCAAGAGCTGGGCTACCAGCCCTTGAGGGGTAATTCCGAGAAGTTCAAACATTCTTAATTTCTAAGTAACTTACTTATTAACCAGTTTGCACTTTGATTGGGAAAGCGGCAAAGTGGCTTCGGCTGCTGGAATCGTAGCGCGCACATTGTAGTAATCCCAAGGGCTCTTAGAGTCCGCTGGTTTTTTCACCTCAAGCAAATACATATCGTGCTCAAACTTGCCATCAGCACGAATCTTGCCTTTAAAGAGTCCATCGTCGATATTGGTTGACTTGAGCGCCTTCATTACAGCCTGAGTATCGTCAGTGCCAGCCTTTTGAACGGCATTTAAGTAAGCAAGAACAGAGGAATAAACGCCTGCCTGAACCATGGTTGGCATACGCTTATGTTGCAAGATAAAGCGCTTTGAAAATGCGCGAGTCTTGTCATCCTTGTCCCAATAAAAACCCTCTGTAAGATACATTCCTTGCGCTGCTGGGAGACCCAAAGAGTGCACATCAGAAATAAACATTAACAATGGCACAACCGTTTGCTTTTTGTTAATTCCAAACTCTGAAGCTTGCTTAACGGTGTTAATGGTGTCCTGTCCAGCATTAGCCAAAGCAACCACATCAGCTCCGCTAGCCTGCGCTTTCAGAAGGTAAGAAGAGAAATCACTGTTGGGGAATGGGTGCTTGCTAGTGCCTAAAACCTTACCGCCATTGGCCGTTACAACCGCAGTAGCATCTTTCTCAAGCGCTGCGCCAAAAGCATAGTCGGCAGTAATGAAATACCAATTCTTTTTGCCTTGCTTCACTACCGCCTTGCCAGTGCCATTGGAAAGAGCATAGGTGTCATAAGCCCAATGTACGTTATTGGCCGTACATTTCTCATTGGTAATTGTTAGTGAACCAGCACCAGAAACCAGAGTAATTTTGTTCTTTTGTTCTGCAACTTCCATCACAGCCAATGCAACGTTGGTCGACACCAACTCAACAATCACGTCTACACCGTCTTTGTCGTACCACTCGCGCGCCTTGTTTGCCGCAATATCTGCTTTGTTTTGATGGTCGGCACTCACAAGCTCAATCTTTTTGCCAATAACAGTGCCGTCTTTAGAAAAATCGGCAATTGCCATCTTGGCAGCAATCACCGCGCCTGGACCAGCCAAGTCAGAATAAGTTGAAGAAAGGTCGGTCAACACACCAATCTTTACAACATCGCCACTGACTTTAGAGCCACTTTGTGCAAAAACTGGATTTGAACCGAACATGGTTGCCGCAACCAGACAAGCGGTTATTTGCTTTAACTTCATTTCTATCTCCTATAGAAAACCACTAAACACCAAGGTACTCATTTAATAGCGCCGCCTTTTCAGCAAGCTCATTTTGATTTACTACCTCAACTACCTTCCCGTGCTCAACCACATAATGGCGATCAGCCAAAGGTGCAGCAAAGCGAAAATTTTGTTCAACCAAGACAATCGTGAAGCCCTTATTGCGCAAGCTGGTCACCACCTCTCCTAGCTTTTGCACGATTACTGGCGCCAAGCCCTCGGTGATCTCGTCCAATAAAAGCAGTTTGGCGCCCGTTCTAAGAATGCGAGCCATTGCCAGCATCTGCTGCTCGCCGCCAGATAGACGAGTGCCAGGACTATTGCGTCTTTCGTAAAGGTTGGGAAACATCTCATAGATCTCATCCAAGCCCATGCCACCAGGCGCGATCTCCGGCAATAGCAATAGATTTTCTTCGGCGCTAAGGCTAGCAAAAATACCGCGCTCTTCAGGGCAAAACCCAACGCCAAGGCGCGCTATCCTATAAGTAGGCATTGAAATGGTTTCGGCCCCATACACTTGGACCGATCCGGTTCGCTTACTTGTTAATCCTAAAATTGTTTTTAAGATGGTGCTTCGACCCGCACCATTTCTACCTAGCAAGGTCACTACCTCGCCATCGCGTACAGCAAAATTAACGCCGTGCAATATATGGGATTCGCCATACCAAGACTCTAAATTCTTGACCTCGAGTGCCATGGTCATAATGCGTCTCCTCCATGGCTACCCATGTAGGCCTCAACTACTAAAGGATTATTTGACACCTCATGATAGGAGCCCTCAGCTAAAACGGAGCCGCGCTGCAAAACGGTGATGCGATCCGCAATTGCAGAAACCACCTTCATATTATGTTCAACCATTAAGATGGTTCGGCCCTTAGCAACACGATCAATTAATTCAGTAACGCGCTCTACATCTTCATGTCCCATGCCTTGTGTAGGCTCATCCAAGAGCATTAGCTCGGGCTCCATCGCCAAGGTGGTAGCAATTTCCAGGGCTCGCTTACGTCCATAGGCCAAATTCAGGGTTTCCTCATTGGCGAAACCCTCCAAACCCACCTCATTTAATAACTCATGGGCTCGCTCATTCAGAACATTTAGAGAATTTCCGGATCTCCAAAAATGGAACTCCGTACCCAAACCTCGCTGCAGTGCAACACGCACATTCTCTAAAACCGTAAGGTGCGGAAAGACGGCTGAAATCTGGAATGAGCGAATAATGCCGCGACGGGCAATCTGTGCTGGCGCCTCTTTGGTGATGTCAAAACCATTAAATAAAATCTGGCCGCTGCTGGGCTCTAAAAATTTGGTTAGTAAGTTGAAACAGGTTGTCTTGCCTGCACCATTGGGGCCAATTAATGCATGAATGGTGCCCCTAGCCACATCCAGGTTCACATCAGTAACCGCAGAAAATCCTTTAAAAGATTTCCCAAGTCCAATTGTTTTTAATATTGTTTCTTGCAATCTGACGCCCTCTAACCCCAAACTGAGGCAAGACTTTGAGAATAACCCAAGAAGGTTTCACCTTGTATAGCGATAACCCTAAAGTGGTTTACTTGTTTTGATTTATTTTCGAAAAAGTCTGAATTGCGGTCCGGGCCAACTCGTCCAAAACATCCATGGGAATTCTTTGGGCGCCCTGAACAATCATGAGGGCATAAGGCTTTGCTAAAGCGGATGCTTCGGGACACAAACTCAACTCCTCACCCTCTGCTGGTGATTGGCTACGCCAGTAGTTAATTGCCGCCTCAAGCTCTTGGATGCTGACATACAACATAGGGGACAAGAGGCTTACTTTTCTTTAACTGCAAGCATTGTGCCGCGACATTTTTTTGCGCCACAACGACACTCGTAGTCTTTTTTCATGCTCTTGGTAACGCGGCCCTCAACATCTAAGGAGTAGTCGTAAAACAGCTCTTCCCCAACCTTAAGAGAGCGCTTTGCATAAATAAATACGCGTGGTTTGCCGTTGTAGTTATCTTCGCGCGTTTCGCAACTGGGTTTGCAAGAATGATTAATCCAGCGGGCTGCGTTCCCGCCATACTTGGCATCAATTACGCGACCATCATCTAATGAAAAATAAAAGGTATGGTTTGGGTCTTTAGGATCATGTGGATGACGCTTTTCAGCGAGCTTCCAACTAATACGCTCACCCTTGTACTCAATAATTGCTTGGCCTTTTTTAATTGGCTTTGCTGCAAATACGCCCTTGCCATGAATGGGTGAAGACTTAACAACTATGGCGGAGCGGTCCACCTTCGGGGGAGACAATTTTTTGGATTTCATTATTTAAACGTCTAGGTTGCGTGCAATAAGGGCATTCTTTTCAATAAAGGCACGGCGAGGCTCAACCTCATCGCCCATGAGCGTGGTGAACACCTGGTCAGCAGCAATTGCGTCTTCAATCTTTACCTGCAACAAGGTACGGGAGTTGGCATCCATGGTGGTTTCCCAAAGCTGAGATGGATTCATCTCACCCAAACCTTTGTAGCGCTGACGACTGAGAACACGCTCTGCTTCAGATAACAACCAAGAGAAGGCTGCCCTAAAGTCATTAATAGTTTGTTCTTTAGGGTTCTTATCGGGATCACCACGGCGTACTTTTGAGCCCGGCAAAACCTTGCCCGACAAAACAGCGGCCGCATTTGCCAGGCTTTGATAATCATCCCCGTGCACAAAATCTGAGTTGATTGAAGACAGCTTCAGATTTCCATGAATTCTACGAGACAACAACAACCTAAACCGCTCTGTGCGATCTTCTTTTTGCACAATAATCTCTGGCGGTAAAGCCAAAGGATTTAAAGAGTCTGCTAGAGCTTGTCTTAAACGGTCAGCGGACTCGTTTGCAGACTTTTCTGTATCGAGATTCAGTTGTGTGCCAGAGGCAATGGCTCGCAATGCGTCTTCGTCTATGGTGCGCGATAAGCGATCCACAATTGACTGTATAACTTGGTAGTGCTTAGCCAGCTCATTGAGTGCCACACCCTCAATAATCTCGCCTGATGGTGTTTGTAGTGATGCTGTTTCGAGAGCAATTTTTAGTAACAACTGATTTAACTCAGCATCATCCTTAATGTATTGCTCGCTCTTGCCGAACTTCACCTTATAAAGCGGTGGTTGCGCAATGTAAATGTGCCCACGCTCAATCAACTCTGGCATCTGCCTATAGAAGAAGGTTAATAAAAGCGTGCGAATGTGGCTGCCGTCTACGTCCGCGTCGGTCATGATGATGATGCGGTGATAGCGAAGCTTGTCAGCCTTATATTCTTCGATGCCAATGCCAGTTCCGAGAACGGTAATTAATGTAACCACCTCTTGGCTTGCCAACATCTTGTCAAAGCGCGCCTTCTCAACGTTGAGAATTTTTCCTTTTAAGGGAAGGATTGCCTGGAAGCGACGATCACGGCCCTGCTTTGCAGAACCGCCTGCGGAGTCGCCCTCAACAATAAACAATTCTGATTTGGCTGGATCTTTCTCTTGGCAATCGGCCAACTTTCCAGGAAGGCCTAGACCATCTAATGCGCCCTTACGGCGTGTCATATCACGCGCTTTGCGTGCAGCCTCGCGAGCGCGCGCTGCGTCAACAATCTTTCCACACAAAATCTTGGCGTCTGCTGGGCGCTCTTGCAAATATGCGCTCAGAGCTTCAGCAACAATCTCCTCTACTGGGCCGCGAACTTCGCTGGAGACCAACTTGTCTTTTGTTTGGCTTGAAAATTTTGGCTCAGGAACTTTGACCGATAAAACACAAGCTAAGCCTTCGCGCATGTCATCGCCAGAGATCTCAACCTTCGCTTTTTTGGCAACCTCATTCTCATCAATATATTTATTGATAACCCGAGTCATTGCTGCGCGCAAGCCTGTTAAATGAGTGCCGCCATCTCTTTGGGGAATGTTGTTGGTGAAACAAAGCACTTGCTCACTAAAGCTGTCATTCCACTGCATTGAAACTTCTGCAGTAATTTGCCCACCCAAATCAGACGGACGGACGCCTTCTGCATAAAAAATATTGGGATGCAAAACATTTTTGGTTTGATTGATGTACTCAACAAATCCTTTAACTCCACCGGAGAATGCAAAGTCTTCTTCTTGGCCTGTACGCTGGTCTATCAACTTAATGTGTACGCCATTATTTAAGAAAGAAAGTTCGCGAATCCGCTTCACCAGAATTTCATAATGAAACTCTACATTTCCAAAAATATCCTCATCAGCCAAAAAGTGAACCTCAGTTCCAGAGAGCTCTGTATCGCCAGTAACAGTGATTGGTGAGGTAGCAACACCGTTTTCCTCTTGAATGTTGCGGTTTTTAATTACGCCGCGCTCAAACTCCATGTAGTGCGTCTTACCATCACGGCGAATAGTTAATTTCAGCCACTTTGATAGTGCGTTTACACAACTAACGCCTACGCCATGCAAACCACCGGAGACTTTGTAACTATTTTGATCAAACTTACCTCCGGCATGTAGCTCAGTCATGACAATTTCAGCTGCGCTGCGTTTCGGCTCATGCTTATCGTCGTATTTAATGCCGGTCGGTACTCCGCGACCGTTATCAACAATCGAGATGGAGTTGTCTGTCTGAATAACTACGGTAATTTCAGAACAATACCCAGCTAAAGCTTCATCAATGGAGTTATCCAAGACCTCAAAAACCAAATGATGTAAACCCGTTCCATCGGAAGTGTCTCCAATGTACATGCCTGGGCGTTTACGAACAGCTTCGAGACCCTCTAATATTTGAATCGATGCAGCGCCGTACTGCTCTACTACCTTTTTTTCTTCTGTCATTTTTTTCTAAGTTAAATACGCATTGGCATCACAACATACTTGAAGCTCTCTGAGCCAGGCAGAGTAATCACAGCACTACTATTTGCATCACCCAAACTAATTTGAATTTTGTCATTCTTTAGGTTTGATAAAACATCCAACAAATAACTCACATTAAAACCAATTTCAACAGCATCACCGCTGTACTCGGTTTCGATTTCTTCTTGAGCTTCTTCTTGCTCAGCATTAGTAGATTGAACTGTGATGCGATTAGGTGATAAAGAGAAGCGAACGCCTTTGAATTTGTCGGTGGTCAAAATAGCTGCGCGTTGTAGTGCTGCTTGCAACACGTCACGTCCAACAACCAATGTATTTTTATGTCCTTTTGGAATTACACGCTGGAAGTCTGGAAATTTACCTTCGACCAATTTGGAAATTAATTCAATATCACCAAATGCAAACTTCACTTGATTTGCAGTTAAGCTAATTTCAAGAGGTTCATCAGAATCCTCCAATAAATGCTGGCACTCTAGGATTGTTTTGCGAGGAATAATAATTTCTTGTCTTTGTCCGGAACCAGATGGCGCCTCAGTTAATTCAACTTGAGAAAACGCCAAACGATGGCCGTCCGTTGCAACAGCAACAACCTCTTTTCCTTCAACAACCAAAAGCATCCCATTTAAGTAATAGCGAATGTCTTGCTGGGCCATGGAGAAGTGCACTTGACTGACCAATTGACGAAAACTCTTTTGAGACATTTTCCAGGCAGCGGTAACCTCACCCACGCTTTGCATTACTGGAAACTCTGTTGCAGATAAGGTTTGCAGTGAGAACCGGCTTTTTCCACTCTGAACAACCATGCGGTTGTCTTTTAGGTTTAAAGAAACTGGACCCTCAGGAAGAGCGCGCAAGATATCAAGTAGCTTTCTAGCAGCAACGGTGGTTGTTACGTCTTCCGTTCCAACACCGAAATTTGCATTGGTTGTGATTTGAATTTCAATATCCGTTGAAATGAAAGACACTTTTTCACCCACCTTCTTAAATAAGAGGTTTGCCAAAATTGGCAGGGTGTGTCTACGCTCAACAATTCCACTAACAACCTGAAGGGGTTTTAGTAAGTTATCGCGTGAAGTGTTAACGAGTTGCATTGCTTTTAAATCCTTTGTATATATCTTAGTAGTAATAGTAATAAGGCTTCTAAATTCCGTGGATAACTCAAAAACACTTTATAAATCAACACATTGGAAGACAAAAAACCTGTGGAAAACTACTGTATAAATCTTGCATAAAACGGGGATAACTTTTTTTCAATACCCTATTTTTGCATGAAGCTGAACCTTTCCACAATTTATCCACACACAATCCCCAAACTTATCCTTAGGGTTGTCCACAAACTTATCCACAGGCAAAAATCATGCCTTCAAGGTTTGCTCAATCACATGGATTTCATGGTTTAGTTGACTATCGTGGGAACGCTCATCTGCTATTTTGCGAACCGCGTGCAAAACAGTTGTATGGTCTCTGCCACCAAATAACTCACCAATCTCCGGAAGGCTCTTTTGGGTTAATTCCTTTGCCATAAACATGGCAATTTGTCTTGGTCTTGCAATATTGGCTGGGCGCTTTTTGGAGTACATGTCGGCCACCTTGATGCTGTAAAAATCCGCAACCGCTTTTTGGATATTTTCAACCGAAATCTGACGATTTTGGATGGATAGCAGGTCTTTTAGGGCGGTCCTAGCAACCTCAATAGTTACCTCACGGCCATGGAAACGAACAAAAGCCAAAATCTTTCTCAGTGCCCCCTCCAGCTCTCGGACGTTAGAGCGCAAGTGCTTGGCCACGAAAAAAGCCACATCCTCACTCATTGGGATGCCCTCGCTAATTGCTTTTTTCATCAAAATGGCGACCCGCATCTCTAGCTCGGGCGGCTCAATAGCGACTGTTAAACCAGAATCAAAGCGAGATATCAGGCGATCATCAATCCCCGCCATCTCTTTTGGGTAGGTGTCGCTAGTAATGATGACCTGGGACTTATTGCTTAGTAGGGCCTCAAACGCATAGAAAAACTCTTCTTGGGTCCTTGATTTGCCACTAAAAAACTGAATATCGTCAATCAGTAATAGATCAAGGGAGTGGTAATAGCGCTTGAAGCGATCAAAAGCTTTTTGTTGGTAGGCTCGAACCACATCAGATACATACTGCTCTGCGTGGATGTAGCGAATTCTGGCGTTGGGTTTTTCTTTGAGTAGATGGTTACCAATAGCATGAATTAGGTGGGTTTTGCCCAAACCAACCCCGCCGTAAAGGAACATGGGGTTGTAGGAGCTGCCGGGGTTATGGGCCACCTGGATCGATGCTGCCCTGGCCAATTGGTTTGCTTTGCCGGTAACAAAGGTTTCAAAGGTTAAGTTGGGGTTGAGTTTCGAGTGATCCTCGATCTCAAAAGCGTCGCCCTCGGCGGAAACTAAGAGATTTGGTTCAACAAGCTCACTGGCTTCTCCTGGGGGGCTAACTGGCTCAGCCGGGAGCGTGGTTGATGGCGCACCCACCTCAACGTCGAGCACAAAATTGACATTAATGGGCAGACCAAAATATTGGGAAGCGAGCTCTTGAAAACGATCTGAGAAAGTTTTTTTAATCCAATCTAGCTTAAATCTGTTGGGGGCGCCAACAGTTAGTGAGTGATCACTCTCATCGAAAGATACAAGGGTTAATGGCTGTATCCAGGTTTTAAACTGTTGGGGCGACAGCTCGCGGGAAAGGGTGCCAATGGCACCATCCCAAAAACCCAAGGGGCTAATTGAATTCAAGGCGGGAGGATTTTGTAGGTTGCTCATATTTTTAGAGGATCCATTGTAGCGACGCTGCAAAGTTATCCACAAGTCAGAAAATCGTGGAAAACCTGTGGATAACTTGTGTATAAAAGTAAAAAACGCTTTTAAATTACTGGTTTAGATAAAAACCACACAAAAATAGAGAAAAATACCTATATATTCCTCGGGATAGATTGACCTTTTGCCCGGCAACAAGGAAAATAATCGGTTTTCCCCAGGATCTATCATGAAAAGAACTTACCAACCATCAGTAACACGTCGTAAGCGCACCCACGGCTTTCGTATTCGCATGAAAACCAAGAGTGGACGTGCTGTATTAAATGCTCGTCGTGCAAAAGGCCGCAAACGTTTGGCTGTTTAATTTAGTCATTGAACAGCGCAAGGATTTCTGAGTTATTAAAAACACGCCCTAAGACAAGTTTGTATTGGGGTATGTATGTTGCGCCCATTCAAGCGGATGGCAGACCTGAGCTCGGTGTTGCGGTGGCCAAAAAATTAGCAAAAAGAGCTGTTGATCGAAATCGTCTTAAGCGCATGATTCGAGAGCTGGTTCGGGCTGCACAGGCCAGCGCACTCAATAAGGACGTCGTTGTAAAGCTTAAAAAGCCCATTGGGCGGGAAACCCGCGGCAGGCTTAGAAAAAAAGAAAAAGAACTTTTGCGCTCTCAAATGTCTGGGTTAATTTAAAGTGCGCACCTTGAATAAGGCGGCAATTAAGCTAGTCAAAATGTATCAACTTGCTCTTAGCCCTTATGTGGGTATGCATTGCAAGTATGTGCCGAGCTGCTCGCAATATGCTTGCGACTGCTTTAATCATTACGGATTTCTTAAAAGCATCCGCCTCATGTTGTGGCGCATTTTGCGTTGCAACCCGTTGTCACGAGGCGGTTATGATCCTGCTGTAAAACAAACATCTCAATAACTTAAGTAAACACACATGGACTTTAAAAAAACAATTCTTTGGGCAGTATTCTCGATGTCGGGTCTCATGCTCTACAACAATTGGCAGGTCCATGAAGGTAAGCCATCCTTTTTTGGGGGTGCACCAGCAAGCGTACCAGCCGCAACAGATAAAGCAGTTGTTGGCAATAAGGTCGATGTCCCTGCACAAATTTCAGGTGCGCCTGCGGTCGCCCCTACTCCTGCAGTAAGCGCGCCAGCTATCGAGAGCTCTGAAAAGTTTGTATTGCAAAACGATGTATTGGTGTTAGAAGTTAGCGCCAATGGTGGCAATGTGATTGATGCCAAATTGTTGAAACATCTCACAGCCGAAAAGAAGCCTGTTGAATTGTTTCAGTACACAGCCAATCATAAATATTTCGCGCGTTCGGGCTTAATCGCCTTAAACAATAATGATCTTCCAAACCACACCAGTACTTTTAAATTAGTTCAGTCCGGTAAGGATGGCGCAGGCAGACCGTTTCTCACTCTAATGAGTGAGCGCAACGGAGTAAAGCTTGAGAAAACATTTATTCTCAACCCTGGTAGCTATGTCGTTGATGTTGGCCATCGCGTGACGCAGTCCAGCGCCAACAATGCTCCATTAGTGCTGTACACAGAAATCGTTCGCGATCCTAGCCAAGAGCAAAAAATTGGACCATTTGGTGGCGCTTTCTCTGCTAGTACTTTTACTGGCCCGGCTGCTTATACCGATAAAGAAAAATTCAATAAGCTGGAATTTACGGCAATTGATAAAAATAAAATTACTATTCCAACAGAGGCTCCAGCAGGAACCCCAGCGTGGATTGCGATGGTGCAACATTACTTCGCCAGCGCATGGATTCCAGGCGATAAGTTTGCACGCGATATTTACGCAGGAAAAATTGATAACGGCCTCTATCGCATTGGTATGCAAACACCACTTGGTGTTGTAGCTCAAGGTTCTACTATCGTAGAAAAAGCCCAATTGTTTGTTGGCCCACAAGAAGAAAGTGTTTTAGAAAAGATTGCCCCAGGCTTCGAATTGCTCAAAGACTATGGCTACCTAACCATTCTGGCAAAACCAATTTTTTGGTTGTTAGAAAAAATACATGCTTATGTTGGTAATTGGGGTTGGTCAATCATTCTGCTAACAGTTTTAATTAAGTTGGCATTTTTCCCGCTCTCCGCTGCAAG
Organism: Polynucleobacter sp. MWH-Creno-3A4; assembly: GCF_018881885.1. NCBI lineage: Bacteria > Pseudomonadati > Pseudomonadota > Betaproteobacteria > Burkholderiales > Burkholderiaceae > Polynucleobacter > Polynucleobacter sp. MWH-Creno-3A4. The sequence goes on along the minus strand of NZ_JACXSA010000001.1, from coordinate 706,120 downwards.
TTATAAATCGATGGCCCGCATGAAAGAAGTGCAGCCTCGCTTAGCGGCCATGAAGGAGCAATACAAGGGCGAGCCACAAAAACTCAATCAAGCCATGATGGAGATGTATCGCAAAGAGAAGATCAATCCTCTGGGTGGTTGTTTGCCTGTGGTGATTCAGATTCCTGTGTTTATTTCTTTGTATTGGGTATTGCTATCTTCAGTAGAGATGCGCGGCGCACCTTGGATTTTGTGGATTCAAGATCTGTCGATCCCAGACCCTTATTACATCTTGCCTGTGATCATGGCGGTGTCGATGTTTGTACAAACCAAACTGAACCCAACCCCGCCAGATCCTATTCAGGCAAAGGTCATGATGTACATGCCTATCGTGTTTTCGATCATGTTCTTCTTCTTCCCGGCCGGCTTGGTTTTGTATTGGGTTACCAATAACCTTCTATCGATTGCGCAGCAGTGGCAAATCAACCAAATGTTTGGAAAAAAAGAAGCCAAGTAGTTTGTTGATGGCATAAGTATTGAATGGAAGACATACTGCAATGATGACCAGAAAGCTGCCCATCATTGCAGTAGCCACCGCTCCGGGCAGGGCCGGTGTGGGCATTGTTCGTATTAGCGGGCAAAACCTACAAAACATTGCAAATGCACTTTTTCAGAAGCCACTCTCTCCGCGTCAAGCAACATTGCTTGCTCTGCGTGATGCAGGCGGACAAACCATTGATCAACTGATTGCGATTTATTTTGTCGCCCCAGCATCATTTACCGGTGAGGATGTTTTAGAACTTCAATGCCATGGCGGTCCCCAGCTCCTTGAGTTGGTGATGAAGCGCTGCCTCGAATTGGGAAAAAACGAGGGCTTGGTGATTGCGGAGCCCGGTGAATTTACTCTGCGTGCATATCTCAACAACAAGATTGATTTGGCACAGGCCGAGGCCATTGCCGATTTGATCGATGCGCAAAGTGAAGCTGCTGTTCGAGGGGCTGCTCGCTCCCTGCAGGGCGCATTCTCCGAAGACATTAATGATTTGATAGAAGAAATTACTCAACTACGCATCTTGGTCGAGTCAACCTTAGACTTTCCTGAGGAGGAGATTGAGTTTTTAGAAAATGCGCAAGCACGCGACCGACTCTTGGCGGTAAAAACAAAACTCCAATCTTTGCGTGATGGCGCTAAGCAAGGAAAAATTTTGCGCGATGGTATTCAGCTTGTATTGGCTGGAGCGCCGAATGTGGGAAAGAGTTCTTTACTCAATAGGCTAGCGGGTGAAGAGGTGGCTATCGTAACGCCGGTTGCGGGTACCACCCGTGATCGCGTTAAAGAAAGTATCAGCATTGAGGGCGTCCCGATGCACGTCATTGATACCGCTGGCTTACGTGAAACCGCGGATGTAGTTGAGGCGATGGGGATTGAAAGATCTTGGGATTCCATTCGCATGGCTGATCTGGTAATTTTCTTAACCGACCCCAACTCTGGTGAAGACGGCCTAAAGCAGCGTATTCTTGAGCAGATTCCCTCAAAATGCCCAGTTTTAGAGGTCATTAACAAGACAGATCTGATTGCGCCCAATCGCGCTGATCCGCCAAATGGCGCGATTTTGATTTCTGCCAAGACTGGTGAGGGTATTGAGGTTCTGAAACAAAAAGTGCTAGAAATCGTGGGTTGGAACGGCCCCCAAGAAGGCGCCATTGTGGCCCGCAGAAGGCATTTAGATTGCTTGGAGAGAGCCTCTGAGCATATTGCGCAATCAGAACAATTCGCGGCAAATGGCAACAATTCGCTTGAATTATTCGCAGAAGAGCTATTTTTAGCTCAAAATCACCTAGGGCAAATCACTGGAAAGCTCCTTCCGGACGATCTTTTGGGGAAAATCTTTAGCCAATTTTGTATTGGCAAATAGAGGGTTTTCTCTGTGCTGGGTCTACACACCAAATATGACCAAAATGTTAAAATCACTGGATCATAAAAATTAAATCTTCCTAGGAAAACCATATGACCACAGCCACCAGCGGCCAAGTAAACGTTAATGCGCCTGCTTATGTAAAAAACGAGCGCCTAGTAGATTGGGTTGCTGAAGTTGCTGCCCTTACCAAGCCAGATGCCATTCATTGGTGCGATGGCTCCCAAGCTGAATACGACGAACTTTGCGAATTGTTGGTAAAGGCGGGTGTATTTAAGCGCCTAAACCCAGCTAAACGTAAAAACTCATTTTTAGCCCTTTCCGACCCAGAAGATGTGGCTCGTGTCGAAGACCGCACCTTTATTTGTTCAGCAAAAAAAGAAGATGCCGGCCCAACCAATAACTGGGTCGAGCCAGGCGAAATGCGCGCAACATTAAACCCGCTGTTTGATGGCTGCATGCGCGGTAGAACCATGTATGTAGTGCCATTCTCAATGGGCCCCATTGGCTCACCAATTGCTCATATCGGTGTTGAACTATCTGATAGCCCTTATGTTGCAATCAATATGCGCCTAATGACCCGCATGGGTAGGGCTGTGATAGACCAATTGGGTACAAATGGCGAGTTTGTGCCTTGTATTCATACGGTTGGCAAACCTTTGGCTGCTGGTGAAAAAGACGTGGCATGGCCGAATAATAAGAATAAATACATTGTGCACTTCCCAGAAACACGTGAGATTTGGTCGTTTGGATCTGGTTATGGTGGCAACGCATTGCTGGGTAAAAAATGTTTTGCTCTACGCATCGCCTCCAATATGGGCCGTGAGCAAGGCTGGCTAGCAGAACATATGTTGATTTTGGGCGTGACCTCACCTGAAGGCAAGAAGTATCACATTGCGGCCGCGTTCCCTTCTGCTTGCGGCAAGACCAACTTCTCCATGATGATTCCGCCCAAGGGATTTGATGGTTGGAAAGTCACCACCATTGGTGATGACATTGCATGGATCAAACCACGCAAAGATCCAGTCACTGGCAAGACCCGTTTATTTGCAATTAATCCAGAGTCCGGTTACTTTGGCGTTGCTCCTGGCACAAACCGTCAAACCAATCAGAACTGCATTGATTCTCTAAATCAAGACGTGATTTTCACCAACGTGGGCTTGACTGATGATGGTGATGTTTGGTGGGAGGGTTTGACAGAAACTCCACCTGCACATTTGATTGATTGGCAAGGCAAAGACTGGACGCCAGCTGATGGGGCTGCTGGTCGTAAGGCTGCCCACCCAAATTCTCGCTTTACGGTTGCTGCAACCAATAACCCGGCAGTTGATCCAAAGTGGGATGATCCAGAGGGCGTTCCAATTGATGCATTCTTATTTGGCGGTCGTCGCTCAAATACTGTTCCTTTGGTCAGCGAAGCGCGGGATTGGGTGGAGGGCGTTTATATGGCGGCCACTCTTGGGTCAGAAACTACTGCAGCGATCACCGGCCAAATCGGCGTTGTCAGACGTGACCCATTTGCAATGATCGCATTCGCTGGTTACAACATGAGTGATTACTTCCAACATTGGCTCAATATCGGCAAGAAGCTAGAGGCCGAAGGTGCTGTATTGCCGAAGATCTACTGCGTCAACTGGTTCCGCAAAGATGAAAATGGCAAGTTTGTTTGGCCAGGCTTTGGTGAAAATATGCGCGTCCTCTCTTGGATTTTGGAGCGCGCCGAAGGCAAAGCAAAAGGCAAGGAAACCCCGTTTGGCATTACTCCCGAATACAGCGATATGCATTGGGGCGGCCTTGATTACTCTACTGAGAAATTCGCTAAAGCAATCACTGTTGCAGTTGACGACTGGAAAAATGAGCTGAAATTGCATACAGAGTTGTTCGATCACCTAGGTGAGCGCTTGCCCAAAGAGTTGAAAGAGACTCGAGCAAAGATCGAACAGCGCTTAAATGCTTAATCTCTAAAGCACATAGTCACCATTTACGCTTTACCCAGACTAGATAAATGACCAAACCCCAACACCATGAAATCGTGGTGATTGGGGCGGGCATTTGTGGCGCAAGCATTGCAAGTGAATTGCTAGAGCGTGGCAAATCTGTCTGCGTTATTGATCTTGCGAACTCCCCAGCCACCGCTTGTTCAAGTCATGCCTATGCGATAGCGCATCCACATATTGGAAAAGGCTCTCCCCGTTTATTGCGCCTAACGCGCTTAGCGTTTTTATTGGCCGAGGCCAGGTGGGGCAAGGATTGGCGGGTACATGGTATTTTTCAGCCCACCAAAAAAGATAGAGAATTTAATCGCGCAGAAGTCTCTGCACATTTGGCCGCCCTTGACTTAAAAGACGATATCGCGATTGCACTTGACGTCGATGAAGCAGAGCAAATGTGCGGCATTAAACAAAGTGGAGTATGGATTTCTCGGGGAGCCTCGCTTAATTTATTGGAGGCAAGCAATGCCCTATTGCGTTCCCAAGAGCGCTTAATCTGCATTTGGAATACGCGTGTCGCAAGACTAGAGCAGATTGACGAAAAGTGGCAGTTGTTCAATGATGCCAATAAAACCATTCTTTCTGCCGACAAGGTGGTGGTAGCAAATGCAATGGGATGTAAGGGCCTAATGAATACCATTGGTATTCGTCTGCCGCTGAAACCCGTTCGAGGTCAACTCAGCATTTTTTCAATTACAGAAAGCAGTCCCTGGATTAGTAAATTGCCTCGAGTTGGGATATCAGGCGATGGCTATTGCCTACCCGCTGAGCGACTTGAAGACGGCAGTTATGCCTGGATGGTTGGCTCTAGTTTTGATGAAGGCGAGGATGACCTTATACCCAGAGGCGCTAGCGATGATTTTAATCGCGAGCAAGCTCAAGGCCTAGTTGATTATCTCGATGGTAATCCTCAGGATCTCAGTAAGGCCGGAGATTTTGTCGGTGTACGCTGCGTTGCCGGTGATCGCTTGCCGATGATTGGCACGCTTACTCAGCGCCCAGGAATTTTCTTGGCGACTGCTTTAGGATCCAGAGGAATCTTGTGGTCAGCCTTAGCAGCCAAGCTGATTACCGCTCAGCTACTAGAGGATGACTTTGCTTTACTGGCACGCTTGGGTTTTGCGGCTGACTTAGTGGCAGCGCTAGCGCCCGCCCGTTTCTTTGCGGGAGCCTTAGCTGCACCTGGAGCCTTAGCCTCAAACTCGAAACCAATTTTGCCATCTGCACCCAGGGCTAAATAGGCCTTAAATCCACGACCTGTTCTATTGGATTTGAAGTTGGTCAACAAGTCAGTCTTACCTTCTTTAAGTAATTTTTGAACCTGCTCGGCTGCAATTTCTTGTTGTAAAACCACTTTGCCTGTTTTGAAATCGCAGGTTTTACTTGGGCCGGTATTGTTCTCACAAACATAGCGCATGCCATCTTCATAGACTGCGCCAGAACATTTTGGGCAAACTCCTAAAGCTTGGCGACCGGTGAAATCTACGGCCTCAGTTTCTTCATCTTGAGTATTGCCAAAGTCAAACTCTAGTTTGAAACCTGCATTTGGATAGTCTGCATCATCCTCTGGGATTTCACTTAATTTGATAATGGCTGCAAATGGGCGCCCCATTTTGCTGCGGAATCCCTGCAAGGGTCCAATGGTTTTCTCGCGCAGCAATTCTTCTACCTCAGGATATTCAAAGGCACGTCCACCGGGAGTTTTACTGATAGTGAATCCACACTTCTCACAAGCAAAGCGGCGATAGTTTTCTTTAACGGGGCCCTTGCAATGAGGACAAGGCGTGCTCATGGTGGCGTAATCGCCTGGAATGGTGTCGCTGTCGTATTCTTTGGCGCGTTTCACAATGCGCTGAGTCATCTGCGCAATTTCTTGCATAAAGGTGTCGCGATTCATCTTGCCCTGCTCAATGAGCGAAAGCTTGTTTTCCCAGCTACCAGTCAAATCTGGGCGTGTTAATTCTTCAACATCGAGCCCGCGCAACAAAGTCATTAACTGAAACGCCTTAGCGGTTGGGATGAGTTCACGCGCTTCACGCACGATATATTTTTCAGCAAGCAAACCTTCGATGATCGCGGCTCGAGTGGCTGGTGTACCTAAACCCTTTTCTGCCATGGCTTCGCGCATCTCATCATCATCAACCCATTTGCCAGCGCTTTCCATTGCAGACAATAAGGTTGCTTCGGTGTAGCGCGCAGGAGGCTTGGTCTTTAAGGGGACAGCCGCTACGGAATCTGTTTGTACCGATTCACCCTCTTGAACGGGCACAAGCTCATCATCAGCCTGATTTGATTTGCCATACACAGTGAGCCAGCCTGGATTAACCAAGACACGACCTTCGGTTTTGAAGTGATGACCAGAGACTTCAGTAATGCGGGTGGTGACGCGGAACTCAGCTGCAGGGTAAAAGACTGCCAAGAAGCGACGAACTACTAGGTCGTACAACTTTGCTTCAGGCTCGCTTAAGTTCTTAGGCGTTTCTAGGGTTGGAATGATCGCAAAGTGATCAGAAATCTTTGAGTTATCAAAGATGCGTTTATTTGGCTTAATCCAACCATACCCCCCTTTTGCTTTGGGATCTTTGGGGTCGCCCTGCAAAATTTGTTTTGCAAATGCACGATAGTCTTGTGAGTTCTCTGCCAAGATTTCCATGGTTTGCTTGACGGTGTCCAGGTAGTCCTCTGGCAGTGCTTTTGCATCCGTACGGGGATAGGTTAAAACCTTGTGACGCTCATAAAGCGCCTGTGCAATACCAAGTGTATTTTTTGCAGAAAAACCAAAGCGCGCATTTGCCTCCCGCTGCAAACTGGTAAGGTCAAATAGCTGAGGGGCAAGCTGTGTTGCAGGTTTGGCCTCTTCGGTGACAGCCGCTTTTTTATCGCGGCAAGCAGCAACAATACTTTGTGCAGCAGCTTCGCTCCAAAGGCGATTCTCGCGTGCATCGGGTTCAGTAACATCTTTCTTGAATTTAGGATCAAACCAGCGGCCTTCATAAACGCCACCCGCCGCAATAAATTCAGCTTTGACTTCCCAGTAGTCTTTAGAAACGAACTTACGAATCAGCTCTTCGCGCTCAACTACGATCGAGAGTGTAGGTGTTTGAACGCGCCCAACGGTGGTTAAAAAGAAGCCCCCGCTCTTGCTATTAAAAGCAGTCATTGCGCGAGTACCGTTAATGCCCACCAGCCAGTCTGCTTCAGAGCGACAGCGCGCAGCGTCAGCCAACGGTTGCATGTCTTCATCGGAGCGCAAACTTGCGAAGCCATCACGTATCGCAGCCGGCGTCATAGACTGAAGCCACAAGCGCTGAATCGTCTGGGATGCTTTTGCATGCTGTGCGATCAAGCGGAAAATAAGCTCGCCTTCGCGTCCCGCGTCACACGCGTTAATTAGAGAATTGATGTCTTTACGCTTAATGAGTTTTTGTAAAACCTTAAGACGTGATTCAGTTTTAGCAATGGGGCGCAAATCAAAATAAGGCGGCACAACCGGCAAATTAGCAAATGACCATTTGCCTCGCTTTACGTCATACTCTTCGGGAGCTGCAATCTCTAAAAGGTGGCCAACAGCAGAGGAGATCACAAAGTTCTCGCTCTCAAAATAGTCCTCGTGTTTGGTAAAGCCGCCCAAGGCCTTGGCAATGTCATTTGCTACCGATGGTTTTTCGGCAATGATGAGTGCTTTCGGGTGATCCACGGAAGAGGTCTTGGAGCTGCTTTTGGTAGATGCTTTAGCCACGCGTTTGCCTAAATTTGAGCCTGAAATGATGTTTTTAATAGGAAAAAAGATGAGCAATTTAAACCAAATCAGGCTTTGGTCGATTGCTTACCCCTTTTTTATTATTAACCGATAAATTGGGAAAAGTCCAAAAAGCCTGTTTTTTCACCATAAAAGCTACTATTTATCAGGCAAAGATTAACCAAAACCGCCTCTATATATAGGGTTTTAGGACAATTCTCTTAAAAGATAAGCTCTTCCAGCACATCTTTTGGGGTTTTTATGAGCTTTGCCCCTTGCTGAATCAGCAGATTGCACCCAACCGAATGAGGGTCCCAAATAGATCCTGGGACGGCAAAAACCTCCCGTCCTAGCTCTGCTGCCAGGCGGGCAGTAATTAAGGAGCCAGAACGTTCTGCCGCCTCAATCACGATAACCCCAAGCGAGAGTGCAGCAATGATGCGGTTCCGCTTTGGAAAGTGGAGCGCTCTAGGCGGCGTTCCGGGCGGCAATTCTGAGAGCAAAAGGCCTTGCTTTGCGATGGATCTAGCCAAACGGAGATGTTCGCGGGGGTAAATGACGTCAACCCCCGTCCCACAGACGGCCATAGTGCAGTGATTGGGTCCCAGGCTAAGGGTTGCATGATGTGCCGCACCATCGATCCCTCTTGCAAGGCCTGAGATAACTAATAGCCCTGCATGGGAAAGCGCTTGGGCAAAATACCTCGCGTTGCCCAAGCCTTCCGGGCTGGCATTGCGAGATCCAACGACTGCAACCATGGGCATTTTGAGTAAATCAAGATCCCCATCAATATAGAGGTGTTGTGGCGGGTCACATAAATCAGTCAGGCGTGGCGGGTAGCATTTGTCCCCACGGTCAATTCGGAAACGAGAGTTTGGTGCCAGATTTGTGCGCATCACATGATTTTCAGCCTTGGTTCAATGGGTGCAATTGGGACAGACTGATTGCTCTGTTGGATAATTCCTATATGGCTTTGTTAAATGTCCTTTGTTATCCAGACCCACGCTTACATAAGGTTGCAAAACCCGTTGCGCAGGTAGATGCTCGCATCAAAAAAATTGTCGCTGATATGGCCGAGACAATGTATGAAGCCCCTGGCGTCGGCTTAGCTGCGACCCAAGTAGATATTCATGAGCGGATCGTGGTGATCGACGTGTCTGATAATCAAAATGAGTTAATGGTTTTTATTAACCCCGAAATTGTTTGGTCAAGTTCAGAGAAAAAATCTTGGCGTGAGGGCTGCCTGTCAGTGCCCGAGTATTACGATGAGGTTGAAAGGCCAGCTCAAGTTCGAGTTAAGGCTATAGGCATAGATGGCAAAGAGTTTGAACTTGAAGCGGATGGGCTATTGGCTGTGTGTATACAACACGAGTTAGATCACCTGCAAGGAAAAGTATTCGTCGAGTACTTATCGATTCTGAAGAGAAATCGAATTTCATTAAAGATGAAAAAGCGCGCAAAAGAATTAGTAGGTCAGCGCTAAGCGCCCAATGAAAATTGTCTTTGCTGGAACTCCCGAGTTTGCTGCACAAGCAATGCGTGCAATTCATGCTGCAGGTCATGAAATCGTCTTAGCCCTGACTCAGCCGGACCGCCGTGCTGGTAGGGGTATGCACCTGCAAGCTAGCCCGGTTAAAGAATTTGCACTAGAGCATGCTATTCCTGTGCTTCAGCCAGAAACACTAAAGCGCAACAGCGCTGATCCAGAAAAACAAGCGCAGGCACAAGCAGCATATCAAGAGCTATTAAAAATAGATTTTGACGCCATGGTTGTAGTTGCTTATGGCTTGATCTTGCCGCAGGAAATCTTAGATATTGCCCATGGCGTTGGCAGACATGGAAGCTTTAATATTCATGCATCTTTATTGCCCCGTTGGCGCGGTGCAGCGCCTATTCAGCGAGCAATTGAATCTGGCGATAGCAAAACGGGGGTGTGCATTATGCAAATGGATGCTGGGCTGGATACCGGCGATACCGTGCTCATAAATGCCCTAGAAATTTCTCCCGATGAAAACAGCAGCACCTTGCACGATCGTTTAGCCACATTGGGAGCAAGATCGATTGTTGCTGTGCTGAATCATTTGGAAGCCGGCGAAAATGTAATATGCACCCCTCAAGAAATTGAAGGAGTTACCTATGCCGAAAAAATACTCAAGAGTGAAGCAGAGATCGATTGGAGTTTGAGTGCTGTCGAAATTGATCGTCGTATCCGTGCCTTCAATCCCTTTCCTGGCGCTACTAGCCATGCCGGCGATACGACAATGAAATTTTGGAGCTCCCGCATTCCTAGGGCCTTTGATCTCACTAAGCCTGCGGTTCCAGGAGCTGTTTTGGGCTTTGGCGACGAAGGTGCCTACATTCAGTGTGGTGAAGGCGTTTTAGAGGTATTGGAAATGCAAAAACCAGGCGGCAAAAAAACCAGTGCAAAAACATGTTTGCAAACACTGCACAGCCCAGATGGCCAAATTTTCTTTTGCAGAAAAGTCTAAATAGTTTGGCTGATAACAAAACATCGCTACCTCTATCTGAAGCAATGACTATTGCTGCGCAGGCTATTGGCGAGGTAATGACTGGCCGATCGCTTACTGAGGTATTGGATGAGCTTGAGCCTCATGAGCGGCCCATAGTGCAGAGCCTTAGCTTTGATGCCTTGCGTAAATGGGTGCGCTCACACGAGTTGATTAAACAATTTATACCGAAGACGCCACCACCAGAGGTAGAGCATTTATTGAGCGTTGCGATTGCGCTGTTTTTAAACGAGAACACTGAAGGCAAAGGATATGCGGCCCACACCATTGTTGATCAAGCAGTGAGAGCTTGTGGTGAATACGATCAAACCATGTATGCCAAGGGCTTGGTGAATGCAGTCCTACGCAAGGTTGGCCTATTGGTGGAGCCGCCAGCAGGGGAAAGGCGTTACCCTCCCGATCCTATCCCCATGTTCGTTCCCCCTTGGTGGCGGGCTAATTTAAAGCGCAATTATTCGAAGTCTTGGCAATCGATTTTATTCACTCAGGCAAAACGTGCACCATTGATATTGCGCGTAAATAAAAGACAATATTCCCGAGAGCAATATCAGGCACTATTGAATGAGGCTGGAATCTCAGCAAGTCCAATTGATTCCGTTGCGGGAGTCAATTTGTCATCAGCGCTTCTGTTGCCAAACCCCGTACCTGTTTCAGAGTTGCCCGGTTTTTATAGTGGCGCAGTATCAGTTCAAGACGCTGGCGCCCAAATTGCAGCGGGTTTACTTAATCCAAAGTCAACGGACCGAGTGTTAGACGCCTGTGCTGCGCCTGGTGGAAAAACGGCGCATTTGCTTGAGCTAGCCGATTGTGAGATGGTGGCTCTAGAGCTCGATGGTGAGCGTCTTGGCAAAATTGGGGGCAATCTAGACCGCTTGCGCTTAAATTCTCCAAAAATAAAAGTAGTTCGAGGCGATGCCTCAAAAACGGCTTGGTGGGATGGGGCACTTTTCGACAAAATTTTGCTCGATGCGCCTTGTTCTGCTTCAGGCATTGTTGCAAGGCATCCAGACATTCCATTTTTAAGGCGCGAGGCAGATATTCGGGCTCTGCAGGAAAAGCAGCGCGGGATTTTGGAGCAGGCATGGAAAATGCTCAAACCCGAAGGTTTGCTGCTTTATGTCACTTGTTCGGTATTTCCGGAAGAGGGAGAGGCGCAGGCCAATTGGTTTGCTGCCGAGCACAGCAATGCTGTACGATTAAGCGCTCCAGGACAGATTCTGCCAACGAATATTAGCGATGGTTTCTTCTATGCTTTGTTTAAGAAAAATGGGCAATGAGCCAAAGAATTAAACAATTCATCTTTCTCTGCTTGATGGCGCTCAGTGTTTTTGCAGGCAGCGCTAGCGCAGAGGGAATCAAAATTAAATCTCTTGAGTTAGAGAGGGTTGAGAATGATTGGCTTTTGAATGCCGCTCTTCAGATTGAGCTTTCACCGGGACTAGAAGACGCAGTTAAAAAGGGTGTGGTCTTGTATTTTCAAACGGAGTTTGAGTTAACGCGCTCGCGCTGGTACTGGTTTGAAGAGAAGTCGGCCCTTGCTCAAAGACAGGCCCGCCTGTCTTATCAGCCTCTTACTCAGCAATACCGTATTTCATCCGAAGGTTTTACCTTTTCAGCAAAAACCATTGCTGAGGCCTTGCAAGCGGTTGGAATTATTGGTGGTTGGCGAGTAATAGATAACAATCAATTAGATACAAGCAAGTCTTATACGGCTGGCTTACGCATGACTCTTGACTTGAGCAAGCTGCCGAAGCCTTTCCAGGTAAACGCGTTGAATAATCGTGATTGGAATGTTTCCAGCGAATGGCTGCGTTTCCCCTTTTCGCCAACTGGCCCCAACATCGTTAAGCAATGAAGCTCCCGTTTACCTTAAAGCTTTTGCGCAAGAGGGCAACCTCAATTGCAATTGGGGTCATTGGTGTATTTGCTCTATTGCTTTTAGTGCTGTTATCGATCGCATCTTCTAATACAGAATTTTTTGATAACTACTACATTTGGCTCTATGCAGCCAATATGATCATTGGGGCTTGTCTCATCCTCGTCATTGTGATCCTGGCTGCAGTTATTGCAGTCCGCTGGTATCGGGGTCACTTTGGAACGCGCTTAATAGCAAAGCTGGCCATGATTTTTGCCTTAGTAGGCATCGTGCCGGGCTTAATTTTGTATGGCGTTTCTCTTCAGTTCGTCTCCAAGAGTATTGAAACTTGGTTTGACGTCAAGATTGAGTCAGCACTGAACTCTGGTCTCGAGTTAGGGCGTGTAACTTTACAGGTTGCCCAAGAAGAGATTTTGGCTGAAGGAAACTATATTGCTGAGCAAGTTGCACTAGTGCCAGCAGGTACTAGTGCTGAGCAAGTTGGTGCCATGGTGATGAAGATCCGCAATCAGTTTGGCATTCAAGAAGTCAGCCTCTTTAATATGCAGCGCAATTTAATTCTGACAAGTGAGCTCAAGCCAAAAAATTACTTTCCTGCCCCAGGTCCTGATGCAGTTGCTGAAGCATTTAAGAAGAAGGGTATTACCTTTGTTGATCAAATTGAACTGAAAGGTGGGCAGCGCGGTTACCGAGTGAGGGCAATTGTGCCGATCGTGCGCAAAAAATCCAATTCAAGCAAACTTGATTCCAATAAAGACCTAGAAGACCGATATTTTTTGCAATTGGTGCGCTTTATTCCAGCTCCATTGGCGAAGAATATTTTTGCGGTGGAGTCTGCTTATAGCGAGTACCAAGAGAAGTCTTTGGGGCGCACGGGTTTACGCAAAATGTTTGTGGGTACTTTAACGCTCACACTATTTTTTGCAGTGTTTGTTGCAATTACTTTAGCGCTGCTATTGGGCCGCCAGCTGGCGCGCCCACTTCTGATGTTGTTAAAAGGAACACAAGCAGTTGCCCAGGGTGATTTGTCACCTAAACCCGAGTTGGATACGGGGGATGAGCTAGGAATGCTCACGCGCCAATTCAACGTCATGACAAGACAGCTAGCTGATACCCGTAGCTCTTTGCAAGAATCAAAGGCGTTCTTGGAAAAAGTGCTGGGTAGTTTGACTGCAGGGGTTTGTATCTTTGATAAAAAATACAATGTGGTGTCGAGTAATGCTGGCGCCGACCGCATTTTTGGACAAGACCTGACTTATTTAGATGGTAAGCCCTTAAGTAGTTGTGCTGGCTTGATGGAGTTTGAGGAAGCCGTCAAAGAGGGCTTTGCAACAATGAAGTTAGCGGTTACAAGTGGAGAGACTCAGGACACTACACAAATCAGCCACCAAAAAGTCCCCGTTTGGCAAAAACAAATTCAGCTGCACACTACGAATGAATTTGAAAACGAGCTTGGGGTTACTTTATTCGTGAGGGGCACTGAGCTGACATCTGAGTTGCGGATGGTCGTATTTGATGACATTACCGATGTGGTGAGTGCACAGCGCTCAATAGCTTGGAGCGAAGTTGCTAGACGTTTGGCGCATGAGATTAAAAATCCGCTTACACCGATTCAGCTATCAGCTGAGCGGCTTCAGCATAAGTTGGCTGGTAAGTTAAGTCCTGAGCAGGAAGAAATGATGAACCGCAGCACCGAAACCATCATTGGTCAGGTGCAGGCCATGAAAGAAATGGTGAATGACTTTAGGGATTTTGCGAAAACACCAACCCCACAATTAAGGCCGGTTTCTATCAATGCGCTCACTACAGAAATTTTAGGTCTCTATGAGGGCAGCCCTCTGCGCACGCAGTTAGATGCGCATTGTCCTGACATCATGGGAGACCCAACTCAATTAAGACAGGTTATTCATAATCTTTTGCAAAATGCACAAGATGCCACGCTCGAGGGGTCCCATCCTGGAGAGCCAGTTGAGGTAAAAACCGAGTTGGTTCCTTATGGGGAGCACAATGGCATAGAGCAAAAAGCAGTGCGTTTAACAATAAGTGATTCTGGAGTTGGATTTACGGCTAAGATATTGGCAAGAGCATTTGAACCCTACGTCACAACGAAGACTAAAGGTACTGGATTAGGTTTGGCGGTTGTTAAAAAAATCATTGACGACCACTCTGCCAAAATTGAAATACGCAATCGTATGCGGGGAACAGAAGTGGTAGGTGCACAAGTGTCAATATTGTTTATGAATCTTGCAAAAGAGGCGGCCTAAGAATGGCTAGTATTTTGGTTGTTGATGACGAGATGGGAATTCGTGAGCTTCTCAATGAGATTCTGACGGATGAGGGCCATACTGTATATGCCGCTGAAAGCGCTGTGCAGGCTCGTACCATTCGAGAGCAAATGCGACCAGACTTGGTTTTGCTAGATATTTGGATGCCAGATACCGATGGCATCACTTTATTAAAAGAGTGGTCGAAAACAGGACAGCTCACCATGCCAGTAGTGATGATGTCCGGTCATGCCACGATTGATACTGCGGTTGAGGCTACCCGCATTGGCGCTCTCAATTTCTTAGAAAAGCCGATTGCCTTACAGAAGCTTTTAAAGACGGTGAGCAAGGCGCTTGAAATCTCACCAAAATATGTTGAGCCCCAAGCAGAAAGGGCAGTTCAATCTAATGCTAACGTAGCGCCCACTCCAAAGCCTGTGAGCAATGAATCTCATGCGGCACCACTTGAGGGTGAGTTCATTAGTGGAATTGCCAAAACCTATTTCGATCTACCCTTGAGAGAGGCCAGAGATCTTTTTGAGAAAGCCTATTTCGAGCATCAAATGCAAATCATGGGTGGCAGCATGACCAAGATTTCGGAATACACCGGTCTTGAGAGAACCCATTTGTACCGCAAGCTCAAGGCATTGGGGATCGATACTTCACGCAATAAGGGCGAACAATAAAGTCACTAGCGAATCATCCTGAATATGGCGATGATTCTTTTGTGAAGCCTGGCTACATAAATTGATGCCCCATCAGGCCTTGCTCATTATCTTTTGAAATTATTCCCATGGAAATTAAGGTCAACTTTCTCGACAAGTTCCGTTTAGAAGCCAAGTTTGACGACTTCACGGTGATTGCGGACCAGCCTATACGTTATAAGGGGGATGGCTCTGCTCCAGGCCCTTTTGACTACTTCCTTGCGTCATCGGCTTTATGCGCAGCATATTTCGTCAAGTTGTATTGCGACACTCGCAATATTTCTACTGAACATATCCGCCTTTCCCAGAACAATATTGTTGATCCCGAAAATCGCTACAAGCAAATTTTTAAGATTCAGGTTGAACTGCCCGAAGATATTTCCGCGCATGATCGCCAAGGGATTTTGCGTTCCATCGAGCGTTGTACGGTTAAAAAAGTGGTGCAAGAGGGCCCAGAGTTCGTCATCGAAGAAGTAAAAAACCTCGATGCAGATGCTCAAACTTTATTGACCCTAAGGCCTGACGTAAATGCGAATACGCATATCCTAGGCAAGGACCTGCCGCTGGAGCAAACGATTGCCAATATGTCCGGCCTATTGGCAAATCTGGGAATCAAGATAGAAATTGCCTCTTGGCGAAACATCATTCCTAACGTTTGGTCTTTGCATATCCGGGATGCACACTCGCCTATGTGTTTTACCAACGGCAAAGGAGCAACAAAAGAGAGTGCCCTAGCCTCGGCGCTAGGCGAATATATTGAGCGGCTCAGCAATAACCATTTTTATGCGGGCGCATTCTGGGGTGAGGACATCGCCAATAGTGAATTTGTGCATTACCCAAATGAACAATGGTTTAAGCCGGGTAGCAAGGATGCAATACCAGCAGAAATTCTTGATGAGTACTGCTTAAAAATCTTTAATCCAGATGGTGAGTTGCGCGCTTCGCACTTAATCGATACCAACTCAGGTAATGCGCAGCGCGGCATTTGTTCTTTACCTTTTGTGCGGCAGTCGGATGGTAAGACGATATATTTCCCAGCAAATCTTGTTGAAAATCTGTATGTCAGTAATGGTATGAGTGCTGGAAATACATTGGCCGAAGCCCAGGTGCAATGTCTTTCAGAGATTTTTGAGCGAGCAGTCAAACGTGAAATCCTGGAAGGGGAAATTGCACTCCCAGATGTGCCTCATGAAGTGCTTGAGAAGTACCCCAGTATTCTCGCTGGCATTCGGGGGCTTGAAGAGCAAGGCTTTCCAGTTCTAGTAAAGGACGCATCGCTGGGCGGAATCTATCCAGTGATGTGCGTTACTTTAATGAACCCACGGACGGGCGGTGTCTTCGCCTCTTTTGGCGCGCACCCAAGCTTTGAGGTGGCGCTAGAAAGAAGTTTGACCGAGCTACTTCAGGGCCGCAGCTTAGAGGGCCTTAATGATTTGCCACCACCGACTTTTGCAAGTGAAGCGGTAACTGAGCCTAATAACTTTGTTGAGCACTTTATTGATTCCAGCGGCATCGTGTCATGGCGTTTTTTCAGTGCGAAGTCTGATTACGAATTTGTTGAGTGGGATTTCACGAGCAAGACTGAAAATTCTAATGTGGGGGAAGCTGAAAAATTATTTGGCATCCTCAAAGATATGGGTAGAGAAGCCTATGTCGCAGTACATGATCAGCTGGGCGCTATTGCATGCCGAATCTTAGTGCCTGGCTATTCCGAGGTGTATCCAGTCGAGGATCTGATTTGGGACAACACCAATAAGGCATTGCTATTTCGAGAAGATATCTTGAATCTGCATGACCTCGATGATGCACAACTCATTGCGCTACTTGAGCGTTTAGAGAACAACGAGTTAGATGAGTACGGAGATATTGCAACATTAATTGGCATCGAGTTTGATGAGAACACCCCTTGGGGGCACTTAACAGTTTTAGAGTTAAAGCTCCTTATTCATCTTGCTTTAAAGCAATTGGATGAGGCGCAGGAATTGGTGGGCGCGTTCTTGCAATATAACGACAACACCGCAGAGCGTAGATTGTTTTATCAAGCCCTAGATGCGGTGCTCGAAGTTCTCCTCAGTGAAGATCTGGATCTGGATGACTATGAAGTCAACTTCCGACGAATGTTTGGCAATGAGCGGATGGATGCTGTCATCGGCTCAGCAAGTGGCGACGTGCGTTTTTATGGCTTGACCCCAACTAGCACCAGGCTGGAAGGGCTAGACAGACACCATCGTTTAATCGACAGTTACAGAAAATTGCATTTCGCCCGCTCCAAGAATCAAACAAAAGCTCCCTAGACCCTTTTTTAGGCTAAAACGCAGTTTCATTTATAATCCCAAGTCTTGGCCTGGTAGCTCAGTCGGTAGAGCAGAGGATTGAAAATCCTTGTGTCGGTGGTTCGATTCCGCCCCGGGCCACCAAGAATTCTCCGAACATTAGAAGTGGGCCATAGAATCTCTAGTGTTAGCCGCGGTCTGGCACCATTTCCCTAGCCCATCCAACTTTCCCCTTGACTCGGAATGTCGTTTAAAACGACAAACCAATTTGACATCCTTGTGGTGGTCATATTAAAACTATGCCTATACTTTAAGCATCCGTATTGCTGGAGAAATCATGACTACACATAACGAAAGAATAGTTGAGCAGTTTTCATTACAAGCTGTTCCATTTACTCAGGTGCCTGGACATTCAGACTCGATCAATATGCTGATTGAGTTCTCAGGTGCGAGCCAAGATTCAACAGTATTAGATTTGGCTTGTGGTCCAGGCATCGTTGCTTGTGAGTTTGCCAGGCACGCCAAGCACGTAACTGGAATTGACATTACGCCAGCCATGATCGAGCAGGCGAAGAAGCGTCAACAAGAAAATCATTTGGACAATGTGGAATGGAAGATTGGCGATGTGACTGCTTTGCCGTTTCCTGATCACAGCTTTTCAACTGTAGTGACTCGCTATTCATTTCACCACTTTGAAAATCCCAAAGCCGTATTGGCTGAAATGATTAGAGTCTGTAAGCCCGGTGGCAAAGTATTGGTGGCCGATGTGGTCTTACCAGCTGATAAGGTTGAGAAATATGATGCTCTCGAGCTGATTAGAGACCCATCCCATGTTCATGCTTTAACCCACTCCGAAATGGGAGAGGTATTTAAGACATCATCATTAAAGAGTATTGAGACAGCCAACTACAAAGTAGAAATTGAATTAGAGCAACAGATAAAAGCCTCGTTTCCCAAAGGGGGCGATGAGGACAAGATCAGAAAGATGTTCGCTGATGAGCTGATTGAGGATCGTATGGGGGTCAATGTTCATCGAAGGGGAAATGAAATTCATTACGAGGTTCCCATTACTATTCTGGTGGGCACATGCTGACAGATACACAATCTGTACGCACAGAAAAATTGCCCCTCGCAAGATTCTGATTTCATTGCTAAATTTGACCGGCACAAGGACGCACAATTTTTAGATAAGTCGAGACTGGTGGCTCAAGCCCTTGAAATCAAAGCGAAAGCGGTCTATCGGAGGATATTTGAAAATCCTTGTGTCGGTGGTTCGATTCCGCCCCGGGCCACCAAGAATCTTAATAGCCCACTTGTTGGGCTATTTTCTTTGGTGGCTTGGCAGGGTTAGGCGCCATTGGTCTCGGATATCCCCATCATGAACTGTCCTTTAAAAGGACGAATCAATTAGACATCCCTGTGTCATTCGATGTCGTTTAAAACGACAAAACTGTAAAATAGGCTCTTAACATTCGAGTCTAAATGCCCACTTAATAAAGCCAATGAAGACCATAGAAATCAAAAGTGCATGGAAGGGCAATAGTAATTGTGAGGCATGCTCTATTAGGAGTTCTGCATTATTTGCTGAACTCAATGAAGAAGACTTTTCAAAGATTCATAGTCCGATAGATGATTTGAGCTTTGAAGCTTACTCCAGCATTTATGCACAAGGAGATACTGCACAAGATCTTTATACCCTTCGAGAGGGTTATATCAAATTACTGCATGTCAACCCAGATGGCTCTAGCAGAATTATTAGGGTGGTAATGCCAGGAAATCTATTTGGCATGGAGGCTTTATTGGGCGAGCGTTATGAGCATTCTGCAGTTGCCCTTACAAATGTTCATTTATGCAAAATCCCTAAATCAATTATTTCTTCTTTAGGCGAGGAGTCTCCAAGACTTCATCGTCAAATTGTTAAGAAATGGGGCGAAGCATTATCCCAATCAGAATCATGGTTCTCGGAGATTAATACCGGAAGAATCGAGGTGCGTCTTGCCCGCTTCCTTTTAAAGTTAGCTAAACAATCGGGATCCTTTGCCATTGCGCCGCTGTTTAAGCGCGAAGACATGGGTTTGATGATGGATGTCAAATTTGAGACGATTAGCAGGGCTTTGGCATCCATGGCTGATCAAGGCTTAATTAGCAAAATTACCCGTCTTTCCGTACAAATTCCCAATATCGACACATTGCGTAACTTCTCTGAAAAGGGAATTTAGTCTTTCTATCGCATTTAATGATCTAGATCAAAAGCCTCCCCCCAGATAGGCATAGACTCAATCAGTATCAACAGATCTTATCTATGTGGGGGTTATATGAAATGTAATGTTGGCCGTATCGATCGCGTACTACGCATCTCTGTTGGACTGGTCTTAGTTGGTTTAGCCGCAAGCAATGTGGTTGGTGCATGGGGCTGGATTGGCATTGTTCCGCTGACCACTGGCTTATTTAAGTTCTGCCCACTGTATCCAATCTTGGGCATTAATTCTTGCGGCGCTGGCTGTAGCAATGGCAGTTGTTCTAAGTAATCTTTTGCCAACAGCTTAAAAGCAAATCAATGATAAGGATCCAAGATGATCAATCCAGAACAAACCAGAGCATCTAGGTCTAAAGGGTGGAGTCCCTATTTGGCAGGTGCCTTAGTTGGAGTGCTGGCTATCGTTTCTGTCTATCTGACTACCGTTTATATGGGCAAGTCCACCTACTTAGGAGCATCAACTACTTTTGTTCGCGCGGCAGGTCTAGCAGTTCAAGTGGTAGACCCTAGCTATGTTGCACAAAATGTTTATTACGTAAAAGAAAAGGTTGTCATTGATTGGCAATTTCTCATGGTGATTGGCATCTTCTTTGGCGCATTGCTTTCCTCAAAAATGGATGGCAGTTTTAAGTTAGAAAGCTTGCCACCATTATGGGAAAAACGTTTTGGCTCTTCAGTTCCAAAGCGTGCTGTATTTGCTTTTGTTGGTGGCATCGTGGCAATGATTGGCGCTCGCTTAGCCGATGGCTGTCCTAGTGGACATGGACTGAGCGGCATGATGCAGTTATCAGTAAGCTCTTTTGTCGCATTAGCCATGTTCTTTGGTTTTGGCGTCATCGTCGCAAACCTCATGTACAGAAAGGCAAGCTAATCATGTCTATAGATCAACTATTAGGATTAGCAACTGGCGTTATCTTTGGTTTCTTATTACAAAAAGGGCGTGTTCTACGCTATGACAAGCAAGTTGCCGCATTGTTATTAAAAGACATGACGATTTTTAAATTTATGCTCTCAGCTATTGTTGTCGGAATGTTTGGCATCTTGGCTTTGCATGAGATGGGGCTTATTACATTGAGCCTTAAAGCAATGAATGTTGGTGGCATTTTGGTGGGCGGCGCATTGTTTGGGGTAGGTTGGGCAGTCTTGGGCTATTGTCCTGGCACCTCAGTAGGCGCAGTGGGTGAAGGTCGCTGGACTGCAATCTTTGGAGTTATTGGCATGGTAGTTGGCGCAGGAATTTATGCCCAAATGTATCCATTCTTTAAATCAACGGTGCTTGCTTGGGCCGACTTAGGAAAGATTGGATTACCCGAGACTCTTGGCGTTAATCAATGGGTTGTTGCCGTAGTATTCGCGTTGATTACTCTTGGTATGTTTCGCTGGTTTGAGAAAAAAGGACTTTGAAGGTATGCTAGAGCTTTGTAGTTGGCTCTCGCTACGCCTTAACTCGCGATGTCGTTTTAAACGACAAATTCGGCATTATCTAAAACTCATATGAAGGCATTAAAAGAAGCTCTAGAGAAATTAAGACAGACTGGGTCTATTGGGCTTGAAGACTTTAGAAATCTGAAGATGAAGGATATTGAACAGCTCACCGAAGAAATTAAGCAGTGGTGTCTTTATGGCAATGGCAAACCCGAGAGGCTGGGCAAGAAACATAAAGAGCATTAAGTCAAAAATGTTATTTAGAGAACAAAACTATTTCACATTCGAGCAATCTTCAATGTCGTTTAAAACGACATAATTTGTCATGCCTGTGTCATAAACCACTTATAAATTTGAGCCTATTCTTTATTTTGGTTCATTGTGTCTCTAATCGATATTCGCTCAGCCAAGCAAATTGGTAAATTATTGAGAAGCTCTCGTGAATCTCAGAGAGCTAATCTTCAAAACATATCTAAACAATGTGGGCTTAGCGTTGCCCAGTTAGTTCATATCGAGAATGGCAATCTTTTTGCTTTTGAGAGTAACTTAGAAAAAATCTTGAGTTATTCCAATGTTTATGCTCAGGCATTAAATATCGACATCAATACTCTTAGCGAAGCTCAATCAATGGCGCCAACAAGAGATGTCGAAGCTCTATTAGATCGTCATATACCCAGCTTTTTAATCAAGCGTTCCTAGTTGTCTAAATTTAATGTGGCTCAGACCAGTCTTAAATAAAGATTAATTTGTTATGTATTGGAAGATCCGTTTTAGGGTTAATAAATCAGCTGATAGCCCGATTTCAACAATTCGCATAGATTCTGACACATTAAGAGATGCCTGCTTGGACGTTCTCAGCATATATCGCAATGCAACCATCTTAAGTTATCAAGAAGATGGTGGTGAGGTTAAAGCTTTTGATTTGTCAGATATTGGTGCTAAGACCTACCCAATAGATCCCCTGATATTTTCAGCCGCCAAGGAATGAGAAGTGTATGGCCATTCCAAATATTCTAGGAAAGAATTTTAAAAAAGCTAGAGAGGCACAAGGGCTATCTTTTTCCGAATTAGCAAGTAAGGCCACTCTTTCGCAAAATCAAATTGAACAAATAGAAAATGGTGGCAATAAGAGTTTTTATACGGCGGCAATCAAATTTCAAAGTGCCAAAAAGGTTGCCAAGATATTAGGACTTTCAGATGAAGAGGCTTTTGAAAAGAAAAAAACTAATGACAGCCAACAAATTCCATTTCATTTTCCAGAGACAGCAAAAACAGAATTAATTGAGGACCCCAAAACTGAGTTAGAGCAACCCCCCAAAATCGTTTCTCTTTCTAACGCCGAGCCAAAAAAAGCCTCAAAATTAAAAAAAGAAATGAGTGCGGAATTAGAAAAAGTAAGCTCTATTACTACCCATCTAGAAGAAGTCATTGCTACAGCTAAAACGGATAATGATAAGAATCGGCAAAAGACGATCTCATATTCCAAATTTCTTATATATCTTGGTAGTGCTGTAGCTTTAGTCTTTGTGGTTGTTCAATACAATCATCACTCTAAAGAGACAAAGATTTATCCCTCGGCTACTTCAGCTTTACCAATAGAGCCTTCAGAGCCAAATCAGGTTGAAGATATTAAAGATGCTGAGGAAGTAGAAGTAACCAAGGCGCCACCCTCAGAAGCTATTGCTCCAAAAGAAGTACCAAAGCCAACAGCTAAAGCGGTCACCACGATTGCAGAGTGTTCGGGATTGTTTTCTAACCCTGAAAAACATACCCCCACTATAGCAAGCAAGATTGGCAATCAAGTCTATGTACAAAGTAAATCTGAAGCCTCAATATGTTTTGAAGACGCAGACGGTAATCAGCAAAAAAGAGATTTAGCTCAAAATGCTGGTGCCAGTTTTTATGGAAAAGCCCCATTTAAGTTGGCTTCAAATAACCTTGACCAATTTGATATTTTTTACCAAGGATATAAGGTCAAAGCAGATTTATCTAAAAAGGCGATAACACTTGTGGAGCGAAGTGTCGATTAAATAGACGCTGAATAAACTGTCCTTTTAAAGGACGCTTCATGTAGCGGTGTCGAGCACTCCAAGGATGCTCCATCCCTGCGCCAGTCAACCCTCTTGACCGACGCATTAACTACCGCACTCCTTGTGTCGGTCAAATACTTCTTTCAAATCAATCCCATACAAAGGACATGTTGATTTTGTGAACAAAGTTTTCGCATGGTGGGAGAACCAGATGATTGAAAAGCGAAATCGGTCAAGCTGAACGGGTTGAAAATCCTTGTGTCGGTGGTTCGATTCCGCCCCGGGCCACCAAGAAACACCAAAACCACCTTCGGGTGGTTTTTTCATTTGCGGTTCGACTAATTAGATTCACTTAGAATCAAGCTATGCGTTTGATGTCTATTGCCACCCTCATCTTTTTATTCAATACAGCTTTTATGCCTGTGTTCGGGATGGCTCACGAGCAATCACATCAAGCTCAGGAAGGTGTGGTCCAAATTGCTTGGAATGATGATCAATCTAGCAATGGCTTATTTCAAATAGCCCACGATGATCATCAGGTTCAAGCGGGCTCTAGTGATTTGGATGAGCACTCTAGTGACCATCAATGTCATCATATTTCAGTAATAGGGATGGTGAGCTTCGAGGGCGGGCAAGTGGTAATTCACTCCTCTGGCCATATTTTTTCTGAGCCAATTTTTCTGATTCAATCTTTTCCTGCTTTCATCGAGTATCCGCCCAGAAGCGCTTAAACAAATAGCTCCGTACTCAATCTATTGCGATTGAGCATCACACATTTGTTTAGGGTTTTATATGAAAGCGATCAAAGTTGTTTTGTTTGCCTTGGCTTTAGTCTCCAGTATTTATAGCGCAGTAGTAAATGCGGAAGAGTCAATGGATGACCATTCGTTGATTTTGTTGGTAGGTCCCGCAATGGAGAAAAGCACGGTTGATGGCTCAAAGGCCTACGGTACAGCACTAGCATTTGAATTTACTGCGATTGAGCATCAATTAGAAATTGAGCTTGGAACACAGTATTTGAGTACCTCTAATCCAAAAGAACTTGGCGCTCAAATAATCTTTAAAAAGCCTTTTGAATTGGCGCAAGATGTCGAGCTTGGCGTTGGTCTTGGGCCTGCCATATGGAGGAAAACCAGCTCACCTGGCAACAGCCTGCAATCAGGCGTGGCCTTTGTTGCAGACTTTATGTTTTGGACAACTAAAAAGCTTGGTTGGTATTTGAGCCCAAGTTATGCCTATGGAACTAGCGGTGGGGCGGATAGATCGGCCGGAGTTTCTGTAGGACTATTGTTTTCCATGTAAAGCTTGGGTTAGATATTCTTGGCCCTAGTGGATTTCACCCGCAGAAAAGCAAATCTAGGTATATTGACAATAAGCACTTCATTTAAATAAATACAGCAAAGGTTGAAATGACCACTATCGCTAAACCGCAATCTAAATTTTCCACAGTGATTAGAGTCACCAGTGGAAACTTTATAGAGATGTATGACTTCTTCCTATTTGGTTTTTATGCCACCTACATCTCCAAAGCGTTCTTCCCATCTGAAAGTGAATACGCATCTTTAATGCTCACTTTTGCTACTTTTGGCGCGGGATTTTTAATGCGTCCATTAGGCGCGCTACTGCTCGGCGGTTATATTGACCGCATTGGTCGTCGCAAAGGTTTAGTCCTGACTCTTGGAATTATGGCTACCGGTACCGCAATGGTTGCCTTCATTCCAAGCTATGCAACGATTGGTTTGTTTGCCCCCTTGTTAGTGCTTGTGGGCCGCTTGCTTCAAGGCTTTTCAGCTGGCGTCGAGCTGGGTGGCGTATCGGTTTACCTTTCTGAAATGGCGACACCTGGTCATAAAGGGTTTTATGTCAGCTGGCAGTCTGCCAGCCAGCAAGTCGCCATCATTTTCTCAGCTGCATTGGGCTATTTCCTGAATGAATCTATGAGTAAGGAAGTGATTGCAGATTGGGGATGGCGTATCCCATTCTTTATTGGCTGCATGATTATCCCGATTGTGTTTCAGATTCGCCGCTCATTGCAAGAGACGCAAGAATTTCTGGCTAAAAAACACCACCCTAGTTTTAAAGAGGTGATGAAGTCATTAACACTCAATTGGCGCTTGGTGGTTGCGGGCATGATGTTGATTGTTATGACCACGGTGTCTTTTTATTTGATTACCGTTTATACGCCGACATTTGGCAAGAGCGTGATGCAGCTCTCAATCATTGATAGCTTGCTGATTACGCTCTTTGTGGGCTTATCAAATTTCATCTGGCTACCAGTGATGGGCGCACTATCTGACAGAATTGGACGATGGCCCATCATGGCTTTGTTTTCTGGATTGGCATTGTTGACCGCTTACCCTGCCTTGAATTGGCTAGTGGCAAACCCAAGTTATGAACATATGTTGGTAGTAGAACTGTGGCTCTCATTCTTATATGCCAGCTATAACGGCGCCACAGTGGTTGCGTTAACAGAGATCATTCCAATTCAAATCAGAACTACGGGATTTTCTCTTGCGTATAGCTTGGCCACCGCTATATTTGGCGGATTTACACCACTGGTATGCACTTGGTTGATTGAGACTACAGGCAATAAAGCTTCGCCAGGATATTGGATGGCAATGGCAGGCGGCATGGGATTGATTGCTACAGCCTTAATTTATAAAGGCATCGTTAAGGCTAAAGAATAATCTTTGCTGCCGATTTGGTATGAATCATTAGATCTGTGAAAGCGAGAAGACACTCGGGAGAATAGCAATGCCATTAGTCAGAATCGATCTTAGTAAAAAACACTCTGAGAGCTTTGCTCAGGAGGTTGGCGAGATTGTTTATCAGGTGATGCGTGAGCAAATCAATGTTCCTAATGATGATAAATTTCAAATTATTACGAGACATGATTCAAGCGAATTCAACATTCCGCAAAGTTATTTAGGAATTGAATATTCAGAAGGGATTATTTTTATTCAGGCGACCATCAGTTTTGGTAGGTCGATTGAGCTTAAAAAGAATCTGTATAGGGCTATTTGCGACTCACTAGTAAACGCCCTTGGTGTTCGGCCCCAAGATATTTTTATTAATTTACTTGAAGTGAATAAAGAAAATTGGTCTTTTGGTAATGGCGAGATGCACTATGCCGATAAGGTTTAAGTCTCTATGCTCTTCCCGAAGTAAATCTTGCCCTATACATGGGTATGTCATTGGGAATTACATTTCCCTTCAACATCATTTTTGGAATTCCCTTATACGCCTATGTTGCAGGCCTCACTTACTAAGAAAGACCTATCTCTTTAATCAATATTGTTTTAAGGGACAATAGAAATTCATAATAAAAGTAGGAGACGATATGTATAAGCTGATTGCCTTTGATGCCTATGGCACATTATTTGATGTTTACTCTATGGGGCAGCTGGCAGAAGAACTATTTCCCGGTAATGGCCAGGCCTTTGCTCTGATGTGGCGTGATCGTCAAATTGAGTACACCCGCCTCGTGACGATGAGTGACCCTAATCCCAGCGGAAGCAAGCACTATCTTCCATTTTGGGATTTAACTATCCGTTCATTGCGGTATGTTTGTAAGCGAATGAACTTAAATCTCACGCTGGAATATGAGAAACGTCTGATGGATCAGTATGCCAAGCTAACAAGCTTTGAAGATAGCTTAAGCGTACTCCAATCAATTAAAGAAAAAGGTTTGTCTACAGCAATCTTGTCGAACGGTAGTAGAGAGATGTTAGCCACTGTTGTTCAGAGCAACGGCCTACAGTCTTATCTAGATAAAGTTGTCACGATTGAGGATGTGCGTTTATTTAAAACTGCCCCTCAGGCCTATGAACTTTTATTGAAAGCATTCCCAGTCAAGAAAGCAGAAATTCTCTTTGTCTCCAGTAATGCTTGGGACGCCCTGGCCGCCAAGTGGTATGGCTTTGACGTGTTTTGGGTGAATCGTTTGGGCCACCCTTATGAAGAGATTGGCGAGCAACCAAACTATGTAGGCAACTCTTTAAGCAAAGTCTTAGAAGTGATTTAAGGTCCACACGAATGCTACTAATTACATCCATCATTGCCGCTGTTTTAACCATCATTTTTATTAGACTCTCTTTTGCTGTGATTGGGCTGAGAAGAAAAAACAAAGTAGGTTTAGGAACTGGCGGTCATGACAATCTAGAGAGGGCAATTCGGGCTCAAGGAAATTTCGCTGAATACGTGCCTTTTGGGATTATTTTGCTGGCCTGTCTCGAGCTCAATGGTGCACCCTGGTGGTTGGTCGCTATTCCGGGCGCCACCTTAATCATTGGCCGCTTGATTCATGCTGTGGGAATGAATACGCCTCCACCAGACTTCAGCAAAAGAGTGCTTGGAATGCAGTTCACATTCAATACGCTAATAGCGCTAGTGATTTTGAATCTGGGCTGGTCTGCATATAGGCTGCTTGGTTAAAAGTCACCATAGTCCAAGCTTCTAAGAAACAAAAATGGCCCACCAAGTGGGCCATTTTCTTTACAGATCTGAAGAATTATTCTTCTAACAAGCTTCTGAGCATCCATGCGGTTTTCTCATGAATATCTTGTCGTTGAGTGAGCAAATCTGCTGTGGGTTGATCATTGGCCTTTTCTACCAAAGGGAATAGTTTGCGAGCAGTTCTTGCAGTAGCCTCTTGCGCCTTAACAAGATGCTTGACCATATCCATTGCTTTAGGAGTTCCTTCAACCTCTTTAATAGAGGTCAGCTTTGCAAACTCCTTATAGGTTCCGGGGGCAGGTTCTCCAAGCGCTCGAATGCGCTCTGCAATTAAATCTAAAGCTGCCCACTGCTCTGTGTATTGAGCCATAAACATGGTGTGCAGGGTGTTAAACATTGGCCCTTTCACGTTCCAATGAAAGTTATGAGTCATTAAATATAAGGAATAGCTATCGGCTAAAAGCGCTGACAACCCTTGTGCAATGGCCTTGCGGTCTTTTTCGTTAATTCCAATATCTATAGCGGTGTTGGTGAATTTGCTGCTCATAATTTCTCCTTGATTGGAAATAGCAATGGATACGGTATTCATATCAACTTTAATACTGCCACGTTTTCAAATTCTAGTTGTAATTAGTACGAATTCGTACTAATATAGTACGCATACAGACTATATGAGGGATGCAGCATATGGGTTATTTGGCTTTAATCAAGGGGTTAGCTACCACTTATCAGGCATTTGAAGGACATTCCGCAAGCCATGTAAAGAAGTTGGGCTTAACAGTTACCCAATTTGATATTTTGGCGACATTGGGCAATCAACCCCCTATGACCTGTAAAGAGCTAGGCGAAAAGACGCTCATCTTGAAGGGAACCATGACGGGGGTGCTGGAAAGATTGGAATCTAAAGGCCTTATTGCAAGAGTCCCCAATGAGGCGGATGGTCGGAGTTACAAAATTAGACTCACGTCCACGGGTGAAAAGCTGTTTCAGAAAGTATTTCCTGAACACCTTAAGCATCTAGAAAAGACATTTGGAAAATTAAGCAAAAAAGAGATCGAAAAAGCAGTAAGCGCATTAAAAACTATCAAAGCAGCATTTAATTAACTACTAAAAGGAATTGTATGAACACCTATCAAAATCTACTCAATTTAATTGGGCGAGTACTTGTTGCAACACTATTTTTGCCGGCGGGCCTAGCGAAGCTAGCTGGATTTGAGGGAACCATTGCTTACTTTGCCTCCCTCGGAATCCCGGCCCCAGTATTTGCATTGGTGGCAACGATCATTATTGAGATTGGCGGAAGTATTGCCTTGCTTGTTGGATATAAAACCAGGGTAGTGGCAAGTCTTATGGCTTTGTTTACCCTGGCTGCGGCAATTACGGGCCATGCCTTTTGGGCGGCGCCAGTCGACGCAGCATTTATTGCCCAACTTCTGTTCTTTAAGAACATTGCCGTAATGGGCGGTTTGTTAATTTTGGCATCAGCAGGTGCCGGTAAATTTAGTATCGATGGCCTTAAAGCAAGCAAATAATGATCTATTGATAAGGAAAATGAAATGACTAAAGTAGCCGTTGTATTCCATAGTGGTTATGGCCATACCGTGAAACAGGCGGAGGCCCTAGCTAATGGCGCTAAAGGGGTTCTGGTAGCCATTGATGCAGAGGGTAATTTGACTGATGAGCAATGGGCAATATTGAACGATGCTCACGCGATTGTCTTTGGTTCACCAACATATATGGGCTCAGTAAGCTGGCAATTCAAAAAATTTGCCGATGCAAGTTCAAAAGCCTGGTTTACACAGCAATGGAAAGATAAGGTGTTTGGCGGCTTTACCAATTCGGCAACCATGAATGGCGACAAGCACTCAACCTTGCATTACTTCTTTACCTTAGCAATGCAGCATTCTGGTATTTGGGTGGGCACAGGATTAATGCCCTCTAATGCCAAGTCAGCCAAGCGGGATGATGTGAACTATGTTGGCTCATCCGCTGGTGCAATGATGACAACGCCGTCAGATGCCAGTGCAGATGAAGTGAACTCAGGCGACCTAGAAACGGCGCGTCTCTACGGCGAAAGAATTGCCAAAATTACGAGCGAGTTTCATAAGGCGTAATGAAGTAATTTGAGCCTTTTGTTGATGGACTAAACCACCTTCGGGTGGTTTTCATTTATAGGGCGTAGAGTGTAGAGAGCACACCAGGAGGATTACTATGGCCATTACCGCACCCAATAATCAAGAGCTAAAAGTCTTAGAGGCTCTCCGCGCCCACCGCAGAAGACATCGAGCGGGACTCCCCAGCAAAATTTCTGAACATATTGAGCAACCAGCTGGCTCATTGACGGTTGGCCAAAAAATATCAGATGCGGTTGCAAAGACTGTGGGATCTTGGAAATTCATCATCATCCAAAGTCTGTGTATATCTGCCTGGATTATCTATAACTCGATAAGCAATGCAAATTCTTGGGATCCCTATCCTTTTATTCTCTTGAATTTGATGCTGTCGTTTCAGGCTGCATATACTGCTCCTGCAATCATGATGAGCCAAAATCGGCTCTCAGAGATTGATCGCCAACATGCTAATAATGACTTTGAGGTCAATGTAAAGGCAGAGCTAGAAATTGAATTACTGCATCAAAAGATAGATGCCATGAAAGAAAAGGAGCTCTATGCCCTTGCTAAAGCAGTAGAGGCTCTGAGCGAGAAATTAGATGTATACCGCAAGTAACACTATTGGAGCCTACAATGGCCAATGCATTTCATCTTAAGGTTGTTTAGCTCCCTGCCCTTGGCAGTTCTCCAGGTTTTTGGGGCCGGAGTCGGCATCTTGGTTTTTCTGTGCTCCCCTAAATATAGGGGGCGTCTAAATAAAAATCATGCCAGTGCAGCAAAGTATGCCGGCTTTTCTTTTACGCCATGGAGGGTGGCTGCTGAATCAGGGATGATTTTTGCAGATACGCTTTGGATTTGGCGACATCCCAATTCAGCTCTCAATAAAGCAACGGTACAAAATTTAGATCAAATTGTTGACCTGTCAAAAAATGGAAAAGGATTAATTATTCTTGCCTCCCATTTAGGCGGATTTGAAATCGTGCCCCGTATTTTTGCAGAGCACATGAAGGCAACGGTAATGTATCGCCCTGCCAAAAAATCCTGGGTTAATCAGTTGATGCTCAAATCTCGACAACACGCTGAAATGGAATTTGTTGAAGCGAATT
Organism: Polynucleobacter sp. MWH-Creno-3A4; assembly: GCF_018881885.1. Taxonomy (NCBI): domain Bacteria; kingdom Pseudomonadati; phylum Pseudomonadota; class Betaproteobacteria; order Burkholderiales; family Burkholderiaceae; genus Polynucleobacter; species Polynucleobacter sp. MWH-Creno-3A4. The sequence continues at coordinate 675,466 of NZ_JACXSA010000001.1, read as the reverse complement.
TGGGCGGAGTCAGAAAAGTCAAACGAGCTTTGGTCCACGGCGAGGTGGTTGGCATATTGGCAGACCAGGTGCCGAATGTGGGTGATGGTGTTTGGGCCAAATTTTTTAATCAATATGCATACACCACATCATTTCCAGCAAAGCTAGCCAGGCAAACAAAAGTCGCCACATTATTCGTGAGCGCAGAAAGGCTTGGTCTTGGTAAGGGGTGGTCTATTAAGAGCCAGCTGATGTCAGAGGTTTTTCCTACTTGCACAACCGAGGCCTGCACCCTCATGAATCAATACTTTGAAGACATGATTATTGCTAAACCACATCAATACATGTGGTCATATAACCGATACAAAACTCCAGCAGGATCTCAAGCCTTACCAATCGGATAGTTTTCTACAGCAACTCAACACTAAAGTTTTTCATCAGCAATGCGAATAGCCCATAGCAGATGATGGTCACTATGACACTGGCACCCATGGTGAACCAAAATCCAATGCGTGGAAGCAAATAAGGAAAGAGCAAAAACATTGGCAGCGTTGGAATGACATACCAAAATGTGTAGTAGGCGTGATTGGCTATTTTTTCTTCTGGCTGATTCTCTACAAACAACCAAACGAGAGTCAGTAGAGTCATCAAAGGCAGTGCAGCAATAAAGCCACCAAGCCTATCGCTTCGTTTGGCTACCTCGGATATGAATACAACCATTCCCGCGGTGAGTAAGTATTTAGTAATGATCCAAGTCATTTGAGCCTTTGGGTGCGGGTTAGTAGCCCCATTATAGAAAGATTGCCAAAACGACATAATGGCTTCTTTTGGGTTTGTTAGTATCAGCTAATGGATAAAACAATCGAAGATCACGAGCTCGAAACGTCTGATAAACAACAAGCAGCCAAGAAAAGCACCTTGGTTAGCGTGGCAGTCAATATTTGCCTAACGATATCTCAGGTATCAGCGGGCCTTTTATCTGGCTCGCAAGGCTTGATTGCAGACGGCATCCACTCACTCACAGATTTAGTGGCTGATTTTGTTGTGCTATTTGCGAATCAACATAGCGCCAAAGAGGCGGATGATGATCATCACTATGGACATCAACGATATGAAACCGCTGCGTCATTATTTTTAGGCGTATCTTTATTAGCTGTTGGTGTTGGAATGCTGTGGAAAGCTGGCGAAAAGATTATCGATCCTGTACCCGCTGGGCAAATTCAGATCATTGCTTTATATGTTGCATTAGGTTGCTTGGCTGCTAAAGAGTTGCTCTTTAGATATATGTTGGCTGTCGCTGAACGCGTTCGGTCTTCAATGTTGGTGGCAAATGCTTGGCATGCGCGATCAGATGCAGCCTCTTCTTTGGTAGTTTCTGTTGGCATTGTGGGCGCTCTCTTTGGCTATCCCATCTTAGACTCGGTAGGCGCATTAGTCGTGGGCTTAATGGTTGCTAAGACGGGATGGCAGTTTAGTTGGGATGCCTTGAATGATTTGATGGACAGGGCGGTATCCGTTGAGGAGCATCAAAGAATTGAAGAAATTATTCAATCGACAGCAGGTGTTAGAGGCTTTCATGATCTACGCACGCGTAAGATGGGTGACATGATCTTGGTGGATGTTCATATTGAAGTAGATGCTAATTCAAGCGTTCAAATAGGGCACGATATTGCCCTGGCAGCCAGAAATCAAATCATGAAAGAGTTACCCGTTTTAAATGTAATGACCCATATTGATCCTATTTGAATAAGCTGGGTTTAGACTTGGGAGCTTTTTATCTCTACGCTATATTCTTATCCTATGAAAACCTATTTTTCTGAGTTTATTGGTACCGCCTTACTGCTTGCTATAGTGACTGGCTCTGGGATCATGGGCGAGGCATTGGGTGGCGGCAATGCAGCAGTTGCTCTACTAGGCAATAGCATTGCTACCGGCGCTGGTCTTTATGTTCTTATTTGCTTACTCGGTCCAATTTCAGGCGCACACTTTAATCCAGTGGTCAGCTTAATGTTCTGGAAGCTCGGACATCTTGACTTCAGCAAGATGCTTGGCTACTGGGCGTGTCAATTCAGCGGAGCAATCCTAGGAATATGGATAACCCACTATATGTTTGGTCTGGCAATCATTGAAACATCTGAGAAGAGTAGGGCGGGTTCAGGTATTTGGTTAAGTGAATTTATCTCTACGCTGATTTTGCTCTCAGTGATTCGAATAGGTGATCAAGAGGCCAAGGATCGTGTGCCGATGTTGGTAGCACTAACGGTGACGGCTGGCTACTGGTTTACTTCCTCCACTTTTTTTGCTAATCCTGCGGTGGCTTTAGCCAGAAGTTTTACGAATACCTTTGTTGGTATCTCGCCAAGCGATGTTCCAGGCTTTGTAATTGCCGAGCTCTTAGCAACACTTCTATTGATGACCTTAGCCGCACTTCAATACAAAAAAACGAATGACTAATCTGAACCAACTTCCAAGCGATCTTCCTATCCCACAAGATGATGGATCTACTGACCACCTGATTGGAATGCAGCTGCCGCATATCTCCTTGGGCTCGACAAGTGGCAAGGACATTGCGCTAGGTGTGATCAAGGGCAAATTGGTTATTTACTGTTACCCCATGACAGGGCAGCCTAATGTCGCTCTCCCTGACGGCTGGGATCAAATCCCTGGAGCAAGGGGTTGCACCCCACAAAGTTGTGCCTTTAGGGATCACTATCAGGAGCTTCAGTCGCTTGGTGCACAAGTCATTGGCTTGAGCGTACAAACTACTGAATATCAAAAAGAGATGGCCGATAGGTTGCATTTACCTTTTCCAGTGGTCAGTGATGCAGACTATCAATTTCAGCGGGCTTTGAATATGCCCACCTTTGTTGCTAGCGGAATGACCTTACTCAAGCGTGTCACTCTGATTGCAAACGATGGTGTGATCATTGGCGTGCACTATCCCATCTTTCCAAGCGATAGCGATGCACCTTGGGTTGTCAACTTCTTAAAAAATCACTGCTAAAAAGTTGATTTAATCAGAGATGGATTTAAAGATCTAAATTGTCCAGAGCGTTTTTTTGGAGATGACTAGTATCTGCCCAGCGCTCAACCTTCCATGAACTGCCATCATGGCTAATCCAATTGAGCGATGCATTGGGGACTGTAACGGCTTTGTCGGCCTCCAAGGCTTGATTGCTAGCCACTCGATACATCATGTCTAATGCGCCCCCATGACTAACTAACAAAATAGTTTTGCCGACATGTTTTTGTCTAAGCTCCTCTAGCGCGCATCGGATGCGCTCTGCAAATTGCACAATACTTTCTCCGCCACGCATATCGTGATAGAGGTCCCTGCTCAAATGAATCTTCCACAGCTCTGGCTCTACTAGGGGAGCATCGTTCAAGCTTAAGCCTTGCAGGGCGCCAAGATGACGTTCTCTAAGGGCGCTATTTGTGATCGCGGTAACTGGATATAAGTTTTCAATGGCTTTAGCCGTTTGCCTAGCTCGCTGCAGGTCGCTGGTGTAAAGCACATCGAACTGCAAATTCATCTCTTTCAGGGCTTGAGCCATTTGGGAGGCCTGCTCTAATCCGGAAGCATTTAACTCAATATCAGTATGACCCTGTAGGCGACGCTCGACATTCCAATCAGTTTCTCCATGGCGCACTAAGCAAAAGCGGGTTGTAGTCATGGGTCAATGATAAAGCCCTCAACAAAACTTAGGATGTAAAAAAGCCCCGTTGGTGCGGGGCTTGGAATTTATGCAGCAGCGATAGCGTATTTGCTAAGCGCTCTTAAAATCTTGTCTTTATCTTTTGGTTTTGTACTGGTCTCAAGTAATTTATTGAGCTGTGTAACGTTCAGTGGCCCAAGGCGCGCTTTTCCTGTTTTGGTGAGCATGGGGTCGTTTTTTCTGTTTCTTTGGTTTTGGCCTACAGCCATGAAGTTTCCTAGAGTAATGGAATGATGAATCCTAGAAGCAAGTTCAAAGATTCCCCTGTCTAGGGCGCACAATAGTGATCACAGTTCAGAATAACAGCTTCAATGTTCAGGCGCTATGATTAAGGCATGATTAATCTTGCAAACATCCTTTTTTCTTTGGTAATGGGCTTTCTGATGTCAGTGAGCATTACCCTTGCAACTACTTTTGTGCGTGTGGGGCCTGTAGAAAACTTCTTTTTAGTTTGGCTTGAGGTTTGGTTGGTAGCATATCCAGTGGCAATCGTCTGTATATTGCTTTATCGTCCATTCGCTAGCAGGATAACGGCTGCATTATTAGAAAAAATCATTCACAGTAAATAACTAAGGCATCAGGAAGGTTTTATATGAAGGCTTATCTACCTAGCATTCTCTGCATCATTAGCCTCAGTGGGTGTGCTGCAGTCTATACAGACGCATCAGATGCCAATCACGTGACCTATCTGAATAGTAATGGCGAGTCTATTGCACAGTTAACCCAAAACGCTAATGCTTATTGTGCGCAATACGGTAAGGTTGCCACTTTCAGAAATAGTGACACACAGTTGGTTGCTGTTTTTGACTGCAAGTACCCACAAAAACAATAGCAATCAATTAGCCTGCCAGATCCGACTGGTAGATTAATCCGGCATGTTCTCTGAGCGCGTGGAATTGAATCGATTCCCAGCGCTGTTGTGCTACATCTAACTCCGACTTATGGGAAGCCAAAAAAACTGATGCGCCCACAACATCTTCTGCCATGCGGTGAATGTTTTCTTGAGTGAACTTTTTTAATGCTACGGGGTCATCTGAGCTGACCCAGCGCGCTAAGCTATAGCGTGCAGGCAACAAACGTACTTCTGCCCCATATTCAGTTTGGAGGCGGTGACTCACTACTTCGAATTGCAGCTGTCCAAAAGCGCCAAGTAGCATCGTGCCACCAGACATAGGGCGGAATACCTGAATAGCGCCTTCTTCACCTAATTGCATCAGGCCAGTTCTCAGTTGTTTAGATCGCAAAGGATCGGCAGATTCAACCATGCGAAAAATTTCAGGCGCAAAAAAAGGTAGGCCAGTAAATTGAAGTTGCTCGCCCTCTGTTAGGGTGTCACCCAGGCGAAGTAGGCCATGATTTGGCAGACCAATAATATCTCCTGGAAACGCTTCATCCAAAATATCGCGTCTTTGCGAAAGAAAAGACAAAGCATTATTGGTGCGCACTTCTTTTGCGTTACGACAAATCTTGAGCTTCATGCCGCGCTGAAAGTGACCAGAGCAAATTCGTAAAAATGCTACGCGATCGCGATGGGCGGGATCCATATTCGCTTGAATCTTAAACACTACTGCTGAGAATTTATTTTCAGACGGACTTACTTCGCGTTGCAATGCTTTGCGTGAACCTGGTGAAGGTGCCAGCTCAACAAGCGTATTCAGAATTTCTCGAACCCCGAAATTGTTAATCGCTGAGCCAAAGAAGACGGGCGATTGTCGGCCTGCCAAGAAGGCCTCGCGGTCAAAAGCAGGCATCGCTTCTTTGATAAGCTCGACTTCTGCTAAGGCGTTTTCAAGATCAGATCCAAGACGCTCTCTAAGGGCAGGATCATTGATATCGACAACTGCATGAGAGTCTTCCGTAACACGATCTTCGCCCGCCTTGAACATACGCATACGCATATTGGCAATATCAATCACGCCGGCAAAGGATTTGCCCATACCTACTGGCCAAGTAAATGGCACAACTTCAATACCTAGGGCGGTTTCAATTTCATCCATTAATTCCATGGGAGGCTTAACCTCGCGATCCATCTTATTAATGAAGGTCACAATTGGCGTGTTGCGAGCACGACATACTTCAAGTAAACGAAGGGTTTGTGATTCAACGCCGTTGGCAGCATCAATGACCATTAATGCAGAGTCAACAGCCGTTAATACACGGTAGGTATCCTCGGAGAAGTCTTGGTGGCCCGGAGTATCTAAGAGATTAATGATGCAGTCACGATATTCCATCTGCATGACTGAGCTTGCTACAGAAATGCCGCGTTGCTTTTCAATTTCCATCCAGTCTGAAGTTGCATGTCGACTGGCTTTACGAGCCTTTACGCTCCCCGCAATCTGAATCGCCCCTGCATAGAGTAGTAGTTTTTCAGTAAGCGTAGTTTTTCCTGCATCTGGGTGAGAGATGATGGCAAAGCTGCGACGTCGTAATACTTCTGCGCCTGGGGTACTGGAGGTAGTGGTTTCGATGGTAATTCTGCGCTGATTAGTGTGGTTCGGACGCAATTATAAGCGGGCAAGCTTCTTCAGAATTGCTCATCCGCCCTAACAAATCGCCATTGGCCTGGGGGCAATGGGCCCAATGAGATACGACCCATTCTGACGCGCTTCAGGCCAATGACTTTGAGGCCTACCATCTCACACATTCTGCGAATTTGGCGCTTACGACCTTCGCGCAATACAAAACGTAACTGATCTTCATTTTGCCAACTCACTTGTGCTGGTTTGAGTGCAACGCCATCCAGCGAGAGGCCATGCTTTAAACGATCAAGATCTTCAAATGAGAGTGCCCCTTCCACTCGCACCAAATATTCTTTTTCAATCGGACTGTTTTCTCCGATCAGCAATTTAGCAATGCGCCCATCTTGGGTCAGTACCAGCATGCCAGTAGAGTCAATATCTAACCTACCTGCAGGAGCTAGTCCTTTGGTATTAAAGCGCGGGCTGCGGCCCTTATCCAGTGGACTGCCGAAGTAATTATCTGGGGTGATTAAGGAGGCAGCAGGTTGATACTCTTGCTCATCATCGTAGTGAGAGATATAGCCTACTGGCTTATTCAAAATCACGGTTACTCGAGAAGCCTGTTGTACTTTGGCTCCAGACTGTAATTCAATCTTTTGATGCCGATATGCACGAACACCAAGCTCATTGACTACCTCACCATCAACGGTGACTAAGCCTTGCTCAATATAGGCATCTGCCTCGCGGCGTGAACATAATCCCAGTTCTGAGAGCAGTTTAGAAACACGTACTTTTTCTTCCATGGCTACATTATCCGTTAAAGACGGGATTTAAATGGTGCAGGGCAATATTAGATATTCGCTAAACTGCAAAAGTCATCCAAATTGAACAAGGAAAAACAAAATGACTGCTAGTTTGAAAAAACCACCAATTTATAAAATTCTCTATTTTCAGGTGCTGGTAGCAGTCGTTTTGGGTGTTTTACTGGGCCATTTCTATCCTTCCTTAGGCGTTGATATGAAGCCTTTTGGGGATGCCTTTATTAAAGGCATCAAGATGTTAATTGCGCCCATTATTTTTTGTACGGTTGTGGTTGGTATTGCCGGCATGGAAGACATGAAAAAAGTTGGCAAGACAGGCGGCATTGCCCTTCTGTATTTTGAAATCGTGAGCACGATTGCCTTGATCGTGGGACTGGTTGTAGTGAATGTTCTACAGCCCGGTGTCGGTATGAACATTGATCCAGCGAGCTTAGATACTAAAGGGATTGCTGCTTACACTGGCCCAGGAAAAATGGCCACAACGACTGAATTTTTACTCAACATTATTCCGAGTACAGCCGTTGACGCATTTGCGAAGGGTGAAATTTTGCAAGTGCTCTTTATTGCAGTGTTATTTGGTTTTGCGTTACATAGATTTGGCGGTCGTGGAACGATGGTGTTTGACTTGATTGAAAAAACCTCACATGTTCTTTTTGACATCATTGGCATCATCATGAAATTTGCACCAATCGGCGCTTTTGGGGCAATGGCCTTTACGATTGGTAAGTATGGCGTCAGCTCATTATTTTCTCTAGGCAAGCTGATGGGTGCCTTCTACATCACCTGCTTACTGTTTGTCTTTATTGTTTTAGGGATCATCGCGCGCTTAAATGGATTTAGCATTTTCAAGTTTGTGCGCTATATCAAGGAAGAGCTTTTAATTGTTTTAGGTACCTCATCCTCCGAATCAGTTTTGCCACGCATGATGGAGAAGATGGAGCTTTTGGGAGCCAAGAAAAGTTGCGTAGGCTTGGTTATTCCAACAGGGTATTCATTTAATCTGGATGGCACCTCAATCTATTTAACAATGGCTGCAGTATTCATTGCGCAGGCGACTGATACCCCCATGACTATTTTTCAGCAGGTCACTCTTTTGCTGGTTTTATTGCTGACCTCAAAAGGTGCCGCAGGTATTACGGGCAGCGGATTCATTGTATTGGCAGCAACATTATCTGCAGTGGGTAATGTGCCTGTAGCAGGCCTTGCAATTATTTTAGGCATCGACCGTTTTATGTCTGAAGCACGTGCTTTGACCAACTTAGTTGGTAATGGCGTTGCAACTATCGTTGTTGCAAAGTGGACAGGCGAGCTAGATGAGAAACAGTTGTCTAGCGCCTTAAACAGAGATGGCTGGATTGAAGCGCAGGATCCTGAATACTTGTTGGATCAAAAAGAAGAAAAAATGCGTTAATCAAGTTCTCACAATGTGAACGCTGCAGGGGGCCTCTTCTACGATTTTCGTCATAGAGGTTCTCCACGGAGCGACTTTATTTGGGAGCTTGTGGGAGGCGCCGATCAAAATCAGTGAGGCATCATTGTCCTTGGCAAACTCCACAATGCGTGACGCGGGGTCCATCGCTTCTAGTACATGATAAGAAATTCTTTCTGGTGGAAGCTTCAGAGGCTTCGCCCAATCCATCAATTGAACTAGGTGCCCACGCACAATTCCACTGGCTGTTTCACTTTCGTGATTACCTTCGTAGGTTGGGGTGCTTGCAATAGTACTTAAGCACACCAAGCGACTTTCAGGATAGGCTTGCAAGAGATTTTTGGCGGTGCTTTGCATGCGTTCGCGTAAATCTTCATCTGATTGTCTGGTATCAATCGCTGCAATCATCAGCGGCGCATCATAGTTACCCATACTCGGACGTGGGCTGGGAGAAGGTTCGTAGCCAGCAGCTTTAAACATTCCCTTCAGGTTTTCCCAAAAGCTGGGAGGCTCTACTCGCTCACCACGCTCTGTAATCCTAATTCCCTCTGGATCTCTGAGTGCCTGGCGTAATTGTGTTGCACTTTGATAGCGATCTGCGGCCCGCGGCTCTATACAGCGCAGCACGACTTCTTGGAGCCAGCGCGGAATTTCTCGGCGAATTGCCCGCGGAGGAAAAGGCTTTGCCCACATCCGTCTTCGCAGGCCGCTCATGGTTTGAGGATTGCCAAATGGCAACTCACCAGTGAGCAATTCATACATGATGACGCCGATGGAGTAGATATCGCTTCGTGAGTCCGAGCGAATACCTGCAACCTGTTCTGGAGAGATATATGGAGCAGAGCCAATACCCTTGCGCATCTCTTCCGCAAGCAAATCTGGGTAACGCGCATGATGCGAGAGACCAAAATCGATGAGGATTAATTTGCCTTGTTCATCAATCAGAATGTTTTCTGGCTTGATATCCAGGTGAATAGCATCCTGTGAATGGAGTGATTGCACCGCTTGTGCGAGATCTGCTCCAATGCGTACAACCTCGTCAACGGTAAATAATTTTCCTTCTTTAATAAGATCTTCTAATGGCCGGCCTGCAACTCTTTCCATGGCAATGTAGGGGCGAGTTGCCATATTGCCGGCACCCAGAAACTTCGGTACATAAGGGCTTTTGAGGGAACGCAAAATGGTGAGTTCGGTTTCAAAACCAATCAAGCTCTCAACAGGTTGATCTCTTCCTACCCTGGGGATCTTTAACAGAATCGGGACATCAATACCTTCCTTGGTAGCAGAGAATAGGCTAGCCATTCCACCGCGATGCACTTCTTTTCCCAGGGTAAAGCCATCGACAACTTTACCTTCTTGAAAGATGTCATCTACCGCTTCAATATTCGTATTAATCGGCATGGCTTATTTGCCAGTGATCAAGCGATTGGCTAATTCTTCTGGCAATCCCGCGCGACGCACTTTATCTGCCGCAGCAAAATGATCGTATGGTGTGCGATGAAAAGTAAGCACTTCAGTTTCTGGTTCAAAGACCGCAAAACATGCCTCAGGATTGCCGTCTCTAGGTTGGCCCAGTGACCCGACAACACCGACCCACTGGCGATGTGGGAGCACTGGAATTTCATCGCCAGGATGAGGGGCAAAGCGAATGAGCTTGCCAACGGCGCTTTGATAAAAGAGGGCTTGCTCGTGCGCATGACCTACAAAGGTATAGCTTTTGCCTGAACTCTGGGCACAGTACCAAGCACTCATGCTATCCGTGACATAGTTCCAGTCAGCAGGATTGTGAGCAGATGCATGCGCAAAGCAAATCTTCTCTTCATTTATGATCAGCGGGAGGTTTTTTAGAAATTCGATATGACTATCATTGAGCTGGGTCTTAGTCCACTCAATTGCAGCATTGGCATTAGGGTTCATTTTCATACTGCAATCTTTAAAGATTGCTTCGTCATGATTCCCCAATATGGCAAGCGCTTTTTTGGCGTCTACTAAGTCAGCGATACGCTCAATGATGCCTGCAGGATCTGCGTTATAGCCAACGATATCGCCTAAGAAAGCCATGCGGGTTACTCCAAGCTCTTCGGCCCTGGCCATGCAGGCCTCGTAAGCCTCTAAATTACTGTGAAGATCGGCAAATAGCCCAATGCGTTCTGTCATCCCTTAATGATAGGTCAAAAGGGTATTAGATAGAAGGGTTATAGGGGTTAGCTTGATTGCTTGGTGGATTTTTAAAGCGCTTATGGACCCAATAGTATTCGGCTGGGCGCAGTCGGATTTCAGTCTCAAAGTATTGATTTAACCGGGCCGTGTCAGCTATCGGATCTGGCCCTGGAAAATTTTCTAAGGGTTTGCTGATTTCGCAAAGATAACCAGACTCATCCGCTTTTAAAGTGGTAGTCATCAAACACACATCTGCCCCAGTGATTTTTGCTAACCGCGAAACTGCAGTGATGGTATTTGTTTCAATTCCAAAGAAAGGGACAAACTCGGAATCTTTGATGCCGAGATCAATGTCTGGTGCGATGATGATGAAATCGCCATTGCGAATTTCGCGAATAATTTCTTTCGTGTTTCCTTGGCGATCAATTGAATTTCCACCAAAGCGATTACGCCACTCAATAATTTTTTTATTAAAGAATGGATTCTTCATACGCTGAAAAAAGCCCGAAGTACGAGGCCAGTGTTCTTGCTTTGCGAGGGCGCTTAGAATAATGCTGCCTTCAATGCCAGTGAAGTGCATATTGACGAGGATACGCGGCTTTTTACTTGCAAGGTCTACGGCAGATTTCACTTCAATCATATCGCTGAGCTGCTTGCTACTACCCATCCAAATAATACTTTTCTCCACCAAGCTTCTGCCCAGCAGGCGCCAGTGTTCTTTACTAAGGCGGCCGATCTCTTCAGTACTTAATTTTGGAAAACACAAATGCAAATTAGTCTTGACTACCTGGTTTCTGTCTCCAGGAATATGCGCAGCAATAAACCCCAAGCCATAGCCAATGGCAACTAGCAGCTTATAGGGTAGTAGGGAAAGTAGCTTTAGAAAAGCAACAAGAAGATGATTAAGCAAAGATCTGAGCAAATGAAATTTACTCAGATTCGTAGCGCGTTAGAGTTTTTTGATAGCGCTCTTCCATTTCATCAATGGAGCTACAAGACATTCCCAGGTCTTTGATAATTCCAGTATCTAAACGATAAGCCCAGCCATGCACGGTGAGGTCTTGGCCGCGTGCCCAAGCATCTTGAACAATCGTGGTTTCGCAGACATTCACAACTTGTTCAATCACGTTGAGCTCACATAGGCGATCTTGGCGTTTGGGAGTTGGTAAAACTTCTCCCAAGTAGCGCTCATGTTTTTGATGAACGTCTTTTACATGCCGCAACCAGTTGTCCGCAAGACCTACGCGTAGATCGCTTAGTGCAGCGTGCACGCCCGCGCAACCATAGTGACCAACCACTAAGATATGTTTGACTTTCAATAAGTCAATTGCAAATTGAATCACCGATAAGCAATTTAAATCGGTATGAACGACCACGTTAGCAACGTTGCGGTGAACGAATAATTCGCCGGGCAAAAGATCAACAATTTCATTGGCAGGCACGCGACTATCAGAGCAGCCAATCCAGAGATATTCCGGAGCCTGTTGGTTAACCAGTCGCTTAAAAAAATCAACATCTTTCGCAACCATGCCCTCAGCCCATTCGCGATTGTTTTCGAATAGGTGTTCCAATGCTTTGGAGTTCTTCATAATCATGGTTTAAGTTTAAAGTACTTTAATGACGCCTATTTGGTTAAAACAAACCCCTAACGGAATTACGTTAAATCTGCATTGCCAGCCTGGTGCGAAGCAAACCAAAGTGGTGGGCTTGCATGATGGGTGCCTCAAGATTTCTCTTCAGGCTCCGGCTCAAGAAAATAAAGCAAATGAGCTATTGCTTGCCTGGCTGTCGAAGCAGTTGAAGCTGCCTCAAAAGCAAATTCAATTCGTTTCGGGGCAAAACAGCAGAAAAAAGCGAGTGGAGGTTTGGGGCCCGATTAGCGCGGAACAAATTATTTTGGCCCTAAACCCCTAAGTCACCAAAAAATTGCCCACAAGAGCCCTAGGATCAACACCCACTTACCGATGTAATAAACGCTGCGATGTGATGCTTTCAGTTTTTTTGCTTGGGCTCTGAGTTGATAAAAATACTTGAACAGAACATTTACAGCCCCAACTTTTTCGCCTTCAACATTTTGAGACGCGGCTGCACTCATCACGTAGTGACCAAACCAGCGATTGAGCCAGCGCACTACTTTTGTATAAACCGGTCTCTCAACATCGCAAAATAGCACTATGCGTTGTTGATCGGTTTCATTCGCAGCAAAGTGAATATAGGTCTCATCAAACATGACGGGCTCGCCATCTTTCCAAAAATAGCGTTCACCATCGACCTCGATAAAGCATTTGGGATCATTCGGTGTGACTAGGCCAATGTGGTAGCGCAGTGAGCCTGCATAAGGGTCGCGATGGCGTACTAGGGTTGCTCCAGGCGGCAAAGAGGCAAACATCGCCGCCTTAATCGAGGGAATCGATTTAAGCAGGGCAACAGTCTTTGGGCAGCTCGATTGGGCTGAAGGCAAGTCCTTTCCATACCAATAGAGATAAAAACGCTTCCAGCCCGTTCTAAAGAAGGAATTAAAGCCAATATCGTTATAACCGGTAGCAGCTGCAATGGCGCCGTCTGCGTTTAATGAAAGGGCTTCTTGGCGAATCGTTTCCCAGTTATCTTGCAAAGGCTTCATCTCTGGAAACTGACTTACTGGAATATAGGCTGACGCCTTTACTTTGGAAAATAAATATAAAAGCGTATTAATTGGGGCTAATAGAACTTGATAGTCCATTAGTGAGCGCACAATTCCAAAGCGTACTTTGCCTCTGAAATAAACATATAAGGCTGAGACTATAAAAATAAAAAAGACGATATGACGAATTTGCATAGAGTTAGCCAATTAAGTAAGTGCATCCATTTTAATTTGCCTAAGCTTGTCCAATGGGCTATTTCTTCAGCAGGGATGCACATATACTTAGCAAAGATAGGTTCGGGTGCCCGATTAGGGTTTATGTGGATATTAGTCTAGGAAGATCGTATGAATAGGTTCATAAAGTGGCTCTTAAGCCTTGTTTTAATTGGGGTTGTGGGTATTTCCCTATACACCTGGTTCATGCTTACTTGGAGCTATGGCAGCGGTGAACGCGCCGGTTATGTGCAGAAATTCTCGAAACGCGGGTTTATTTGTAAAACTTGGGAAGGGGAGCTGGCGATGGTTTCTATGCCCGGGACAATGTCTGAAAAATTCTACTTTACGGTGCCTGAAGATGCTGTAGCAGAGAAAATTAATGCTAATCTAGGAAAAAAAGTAGCCCTTCAATATCAACAGCACATTGGTTTGCCAACGAGCTGTTTTGGGGATACAGAATATTTCGTATCTGGCATTATCGTTTTGGATGAGTAATTTGTAGTCGTAGTAAAAAATTGCTGTATCGCATCTTTATTTTTGTAATTTTTTGTGGTTAAAATCATGTAAGCGTAATGTGCGCTGACATCAATATCTATAAGGAGCTTCACTTGAACAAAGCCGAACTAATCGCAGCGATTGCTGACGACGCGGAGATCTCTAAAGCCAAAGCTGAATTCGCATTGAATTCTGCAATTGAGAACATTATCAAAGCTGTTACCAAAGGCGACTCAGTACAACTGATCGGTTTCGGTACATTTGCATCTGGCAAGCGTGCTGCACGTATGGGCCGCAATCCAAAAACTGGCGAGCCACTCAAAATTGCTGCTGCTAAAACTGTTAAGTTTTCTGCTGGTAAAGCATTTAAAGATTCAGTTAACAAACGTAAGAAGTAATTCTTTCTTTGTTAATAAAAAAGCCCGAGATACCGGGCTTTTTTATTGCCTGAAGAATGGATTGCTCTCAGGTAATTTCTATTAGCTTTGGACTAAGCGGCGATGACGATGAATGCTCATCAAGATACCAGCCCCAAATCCCAGGGTGACCAATGCAGTACCACCATAACTGATAAATGGCAGCGGTACGCCAACAACCGGAAGTAAGCCACTAACCATACCAATATTCACGAATGCATACGTGAAGAAAATGAGCGTAACGGATGCGCCTAATAATCGTGTAAATAAGTTAGGCGCACTTGAAGAGATAGTTAAGCCTCTTTTAATGAGCGCAAAGAAAAGTGCAATCAATATGAGGTTGCCTAGCAAACCAAACTCTTCTGAAAAAACAGCAAAGATAAAGTCCGTATGTTTTTCAGGAATAAATTCTAGGTGGGCTTGTGTGCCCTGAAACCAGCCCTTCCCAAAAAATCCACCTGAGCCAATGGCAATCATCGATTGAATAGTGTGAAATCCTTTTCCGAGAGGGTCGCTACTTGGATCGAGCAATGTACAGATACGATGCTTTTGATAGTCATGCACAAATGGCCAGACAACATCGTGTGCACAAATTGTGCCGCCAAAAATAATAATTAAGAGAATGCCAATTACGCCAATACCAACAAAGGGCAAAATCCATTTCCAGGGCAACCCAGCTAAGATGATGACGTACAGCCCAGCTGCAAAAACCAATAGCGCGGTACCCAAGTCCGGTTGACGGGCAATCAGAAAAACGGGTATAGCCAGAATGATCGCTGCAACTCCATAGTCCCAACTCTTCTGAATACCTTCACGCTTTTGAAAGTACCAAGCAAGCATCAGAGGCATAGCAATCTTCATGATTTCAGAAGGCTGAATCACAATGCCAATATTTAACCAACGACGTGCACCTTTTTTGATTAATCCGAATACTGCAACTGCAACGAGCAAGGCAACGCCGAATCCATAAATCCAAACAGCCCCCATCTCTAACCACTTTGGTGGAATACGAGAGACGATCCACATCACTAAGAATGAGAGAGCAAGATTGCGTAGCTCATCAGAAATTTGCACAGGTGTGTTTTGACTTGCAGATAGAAATGTAAAAAAACCAACAGCCGCTAAGCCAAGCAGAATAAGGCCTAGCTGGCGATCTAATCCAGCAAAGATGCTAAAGAAAGCAGATTTAATTTTGATTAAGGGGCTCTTTTCCATTCTGGAACCTCCTTAGGCCACTTGCCCTCAATGTAATAGTCCAGCGCTTGACGTGCAATCGGTGCAGCATACTGCGCACCAAAGCCTGCATTTTCGACTACCATCGCAATTACAATGGTTGGCTTGTCTGCAGGAGCAAATGCAATATATAAAGCATGGTCACGCAAGAACTCTGCAGTAGCACCATGTTTGTAATCTTTCGAATTCAAACTAAAGACTTGTGCAGTACCTGTTTTTCCGCCTACTTGATAGTTGGTACCTTTGAACGCTGCAGCAGATGTGCCGGAGTTGTTCACTTCGACCATGGCTTTTTTGATTACTTCAATATTTTCGGCATTGAGGTCGATTCGATAGCTCTCTTTGGGTGTTGTCAAAACGCGATTACGGGTAAATGGATCTTCAATCGCTTTAACTAAGTGTGGCTTCATCACAATCCCGTTGTTTGCAACGTTTGCCATCGCATGGGCCAACTGCAAAATAGTGAAAGCGTTGTAGCCTTGGCCGATGCCTAAAGAAATCGTTTCACCTTCATACCATTTTTGTTGCTCTGGTTTTTTGAAAGTATTCTTTTTCCACTCTGTGGAAGGAAGGACCCCTTTTGCTTCACCCTGCAAATCAATCCCAGTGATCTGACCAAAGCCAAGCGGCTTCATAAAGTCAGCAATCATATTCACACCCATATCGCGAGCAAGCATGTAGTAGTAAGTATCACAAGATTCAACAATAGACTTTTGCATATCCACAATACCGTGACCACCCTTCTTATCGTCACGGAAAGTGTGATTACCAAAATCAAAATAACCTGGATCTGAAATAGTTTGTGATGGCGTACGCTTTTTATTTTCCAAGGCAGCTAATGCCATGAAAGGCTTATACGTTGAGCCTGGTGGATAGATGCCTTTGAGCGGGCGGTTATAGAGCGGCTTTTGTGGAGAGTCATTGAGCTCTTTCCAGGTAACCGAATCAATTCCTTCAACAAAATCATTCGGGTTAAAGTTGGGCTTGGATACGAAGGCGAGCACATCTCCGGTCGCTGGTTCAATTGCTACGAATGCACCACGAAAGTTTCCATACAACTGTTCAACTAAATATTGCAACTTGATGTCTACCGAGAGAACAATATTTTTTCCAGGAACTGAAGGTGCGCTAGAGAGTGTGCGAACCGGTTTTCCGCCAGCAGTAATTTCTACTTGGTCGTACCCAGGCACACCACGTAGAACGTTTTCGTAACTTTGCTCTAAGCCAATTTTCCCAACGTACTGAATGCCAGGCAAAAAGGAGGCTTGCAGGGCATCAGGATCATCTGCCTTGGCACCCTCAATTTCAGCCTGCATACGCTCTTTATCTTTTTGAGAAACTCGTCCGATATAGCCTATAAGGTGCGAGGCTAGTTCGTTATAGGGGTACTCACGGAAGCTTCTAGCCCGAATCTCAACCCCTGGAAAGCGGTAGCGATTGGCCATAAACCGGGCTGTTTCGGTCTCATTGAGCATTGAACGCAGTGGAAAAGTGCCCATATTTCGAGAATCTTCCAGGGAGCGCTTGAAATTTCGGCGATCTCTGGGGGAAATATCAATAATTTCAGAAAGCTCATTAATCAGCTGATCTACATTGCCTTTCACCTCTTCGGCATTCACATCGAGCGTAAGAGCAGAGTAGTTCCTACCAATCACAAGACCGTTACGGTCAATAATCAATCCGCGATTTGCTGGGGCAGGTACTAAAGCAATACGATTGCTTTCTGCAAGTAAGGAGTATTTGCTGTGGCTAATGAGTTGGAGCCATACCAAGCGCGTTACCAGTAGCAAGAAGCAAAAGGTAACAAACAAAGTCGCAATATGAATGCGCTCTTGAAATGAGTCGAGATCTGGTTTTTTAAATGAAACCATACAGCTTCTTAGAGTGGCCGATTGTGATCGACGTCAATCGGGCGACGCTGAGGCGCAAGCAATATGTGCGTAGCCACTGGCCAAAGCATTGCCTCAATAAAAGCCTGTATAGCCCCTGTGAGGGCCCACCAGTAAAGCTCTCCGCTGAGTAACCAATGCACTAATACTGGAAATAAAGAGACGAGCAAGAAGACTGGTAGCAGGTGTAGGGCTTGGGATAAAACAGTTAACGCAACAATCCGTCTATGCCAGGAGATGGCAAGGTATGCCACAAGGGAATAGCTAAAGGCATGAAGACCTAGAAGATCCGAGTTATGCACATCCATCATTAAGCCAAGTATGAAAGCGGTGATCACACTGACATAACGATGTTGGTGAATGTTCCAAAACACGATACACAAAATCAACCAGTCGGGAACCCAGCCATAGTTACCGATAGGCAATAAATTTAAGAGCAGCGCACAAAAGAGGCTGAAGTAAATAAACACCGGATTTACCGGACGCAGAATATAGCCGCTTTGGAAATCAATCATTGCATTCCCCTTGCGCGCGTTTGACGGCGACCGGGTGCATTCGTTTGTGAAGCGCCACTGCTTGACTTATTGTTGAGCGTCGGTGCCTTAGCGTCAAACTGTGGATCGTATAAAAATGCCAAGGCTTGGCGGTAGCGATTGACTGCAGCCACCGGAACGCAAAAGACATTGGAAGAGTTCTTGTCGGCGTTTCGTTCAATTTTGCTGATGATGGCCACTGCAAATCCTGGCGGATAAACGCCATCAATTCCGGAGGTTAATAAGATGTCTCCAACCTCTAGGTCGCTAGCAACTGGTAGATAGCGTAGTTCTAGGGGATTGCCGCGGCCTGCCCCAAAAACAGCCGCTCTTAGCCCATTGCGAGCAACTTGGACGGGAACCGCAAAGTCGCGATCCTCCAGCAAAGAAACCTCAGCTGAACGATCGTAGAGGCGGACAACTTGCCCAAGAATGCCGGACTCATTGGCAATAGGGTTGCCTAGTTTCAGGCCGTCATTACTGCCACGATTAATCACAATCCGTTGAGAGATCGGATTTGGTGGGTTAAAGAGGATTTCTACCGGTAAGGTTTTGAAGGCAACTTGTTTTTGGAGCGCCATCAGTTCACGCAAATTCTGGTTTTCTACCATGAGAAATTCAGATTGATTTGCTAGTAAAGAGAGCTCTGCTTGCCGCGCTTTCATGACTTGATTTTCTTGATCAAGCGTTGAGCGCGTAGTGAAATATTCTGACGTTGCTTCATAAGCATTGCGTGGCGTCATCATGACATATTCAAGGGGGCGCAAAATCCAATTCACATTATTGCGAATTGGATCGAGTGCTTTGAAACGAAAATCGATCAGCATCAGAGCGATGCTGATCGACAGACAGACAATCAGTTTGAGTAAGGCCGGAATGCCCTGTCTGAAAAGTGGTGGAGCGCTATGTTGCAATTCCCTAGTCGACGTGTATGTCGCTTACTCGTGCGAGAACACTCCGCCTAACTTATCCATGCGCTCAAGTGCAATACCGCAACCACGAGCCACGCAAGTTAATGGATCTTCTGCCACATGAATTGGCAAGCCAGTTTCTTCGAGCAAGAGACGATCAAGGTCGCGCAAAAGGGCGCCGCCACCAGTAAGCATCATGCCGCGCTCAGCAATGTCGGACGCCAACTCAGGCGGAATCTGCTCGAGAGCCGCTTTGACTGCGGTGACAATTTGATTCAATGGATCAGTGAGCGCTTCCAAAATTTCATTGCTAGTGACAGTGAAGCTACGGGGGATGCCTTCAGAAAGATTGCGACCTTTAACTTCCATCTCGCGCACTTCAGCACCAGGGAAAGCAGAGCCGATAGTTTTCTTAATTTGTTCAGCAGTTTGTTCACCAATCAACATACCGTAGTTACGACGAATGTAATTGGTAATGGCTTCATCAAACTTATCGCCACCAACACGCACAGAGCCTTTGTAGACCATGCCACCTAATGACATTACGCCTACTTCTGTAGTGCCGCCACCGATGTCTACTACCATCGAACCAGCTGCTTCAGAAACTGGCAGTCCAGAACCGATTGCGGCAGCCATTGGCTCTTCAATCAAAAATACTTGTGATGCGCCTGCACCTAATGCAGATTCACGAATGGCACGACGCTCAACTTGAGTGGAGCCACAAGGAACGCAAATAATGATGCGTGGGCTTGGTTTTAATAATTTGCTTTCATGCACAAGCTTGATAAATTGCTTGAGCATTTGTTCGGTAATAGTGAAGTCGGCAATAACGCCGTCCTTCATTGGGCGGATGGCCTCAATATTTCCTGGAACCCGACCTAACATCGCTTTTGCCTCTTTTCCGACGGCCAAAATGGTTTTTTTGCCATTTGGGCCACCTTCTTGGCGAATCGCCACAACCGAGGGTTCATCGAGGACAATACCCCGCTCACGCATGTAAATTAAGGTGTTGGCGGTTCCTAGGTCGATGGCTAGGTCATTGGAAAAGTAGCTGCGGAAAAAACCAAACATGATGTAGTGGGAAAATAGAAGTTGTTAATAAAAATATATAGGAATGATACTCTAGCGCCCCATGAATCTTGATGATGTCCAGCGCATTGCGCACCTTTCCAGGCTTGAGTTAAACCAAGCAGAAGCTGAAGCGGTTTTGCCTCAATTGCAGGCTATTTTTTCTTTGGTTGAAGAAATGCAAGCCGTCGATACCAGCGGTCTTGAGCCTTTAGCTCATCCGATCCTCTTTTTGCGGGATTTGGCCCAGCCTTTGCGCGCCGATCAGGTTACCGAGTCGGATCATCGTGCTGAAAATATGCAGTCTGCCCCAGCCCAGCAAGATGGCTACTTCTTAGTTCCCAAGGTGATTGAATGAGCTGGCACAACACCCCGATCGCTCTAATGGCGAAAGCCTTGGCTGCAAAAGAAGTCTCTAGTACCGAGTTAACCCAGTACTTTTTAGACAGAATTGAGGCTGGAAAGCGGTGGAATGCTTACTTAGATGTAAGTGCTCACTTAAGTTTAGATCAAGCCAATAAAGCAGATCAATTAATCTCTTCTGGTAAAGCAGGAAAATTAACAGGTATCCCGGTCGCTCACAAAGATGTCTTTGTGACACGCGGCTGGAAGTCGACTGCGGCATCGAAAATTTTGGATGGGTATCAAAGCCCATTTGATGCAACCGTGGTTGCCAATTTGGGAATTCCGGATGAGGGCAATCCGAATGGTGCCGGCATGGTTTGCTTGGGCAAAACCAATATGGACGAATTTGCTATGGGCTCTTCCAATGAGAACTCTGCCTATGGCGCTGTCCTCAACCCCTGGAACTCCGCTCATGTTGCAGGCGGTTCATCAGGTGGCTCTGCCGCAGCTGTTGCAGCGGGATTAGCCCCAATTGCAACCGGCACAGATACGGGCGGTTCAATACGCCAACCAGCGGCATTTTGTGGTCTGACTGGAATTAAACCAACTTATGGGCGTGTCTCGCGTTACGGCATGATTGCCTACGCATCTTCATTGGACCAAGCAGGTCCCATGGGAAAGACTGCTGAAGATTGCGCATTGTTACTTTCCGCTATGTCTTCTCATGATCCGCGCGATTCCACATCGCTTGCAGATTCTGGTGAAGACTATGGTCGTTACCTCAATCAAGCATGGCAAGAAAAAGACGCGAACGCTGCGAAACCACTTGAGGGTTTACGCATTGGCCTACCAAAAGAATTCTTTGCAGAGGGTTTAGCTACAGATGTTGCTAAGTCAGTGCATGAGGCCGCCAAAGTGTTTGAGAGTTTAGGTGCAAAGTTAGTCGAAGTGAGTTTGCCGAAAACGAAATTATCTATTCCGGTGTATTACGTTTTGGCTCCTGCAGAAGCATCCAGTAATTTAAGTCGCTTTGACGGTGTTCGCTACGGACATCGCGCTAGTGAATACAAAGATCTTGGTGATATGTATCAGAAGTCGCGAACTGAAGGTTTTGGTGCTGAAGTAAAGCGACGCATCATGATCGGCACTTATGTCTTGTGTCATGGATATTACGATGCTTACTATTTGCAAGCACAAAAAATTCGTCGCATTATTGCCGCGGATTTTCAGGCAGCCTTTAAGGAGTGTGATGTCATCCTCGGGCCCGTTGCGCCTGATGTGGCTTGGCGACTAGGGGAGAAATCCAAAGACCCGGTACAAATGTATTTGGAGGATATTTATACCCTTTCAACAAATTTGGCGGGCTTACCAGCAATGAGTGCGCCTTGTGGATTTAATCCCAGCAATTTGCCCATTGGTATGCAATTAATTGGCAATTATTTTTCTGAAGCACGTTTATTGCAGGTAGCGCATCAATACCAACAAGCCACTGATTGGCATTTACGTCAAGCAAGCGAGGTGGCATGATGCAATGGGAAGTCGTTATTGGTCTTGAGACCCACGCGCAATTACAAACGAATTCAAAAATATTTAGTGGTGCAAGCACACGCTTTGGCGCAGAACCAAATACACAAGCTTGTGCAGTAGATCTCGCATTACCAGGCGTGTTACCAGTTCTCAATCGCCAGGCGGTTGAGCACGCGATCTGTTTTGGCTTGGCTGTAGGCGCAAAGATTTCACCTGCCAGCATTTTTGCGCGCAAGAATTATTTCTATCCTGATTTGCCTAAGGGTTATCAAATTAGCCAGATGGAAATCCCCGTTGTCGTTGGAGGCCAGCTAGAAATTTTGGTTGGTGATGAGGTGAAGCTTGTGCAGCTGACACGTGCCCACATGGAGGAAGATGCTGGCAAATCCGTTCATGAAGAGGGCTTTATTGGCCCCCATGGTGAAGCCTCTAGCGGCATTGATTTAAATCGAGCAGGCACACCGCTTTTAGAGATCGTGACTGAGCCTGTAATGCGAAGTGCTGCCGAAGCAGTTGCCTATGCCAAGGCATTACATACCCTAGTCGTTTGGCTTGGCGTTTGTGACGGCAATATGCAAGAAGGCTCTTTCCGTTGCGATGCCAACGTTTCAGTTCGTCCGATGGGGCAAAAAGAATTTGGTACCCGTTGCGAGATAAAGAATCTAAACTCATTCCGTTTTTTGGAAGAGGCGATTCAATATGAAGTGCGTCGTCAAATTGAGTTAATTGAGGATGGCGGTACGGTTGTTCAAGAAACCCGCCTGTACGATCCTGACCGTGGCGAAACACGCAGTATGCGTAGCAAGGAAGATGCAAATGACTATCGCTATTTTCCTGATCCAGATTTATTGCCTGTAGTCATTGATGGGTCATGGATTGGTGCTGTGCGCAGCAAGATGCCTGCGCTTCCTGCACAGCTCCGTGAGCAGTGGCAAAAGGAATATGGTTTGAGTGCTTACGATACTCAGTTACTAACGCAAGATCGTGATACTGCTGCCGTCTTTGAAGAGCTTCTCTCAATTGTTGGTAAGCCATTAGCAAAAGCTGCAGCAAATTTAATCGCTGGTGAATTCGCTTCTTCATTAAATCGTGCGGGCCTTGCCGTCAATGATGCTCCATTAAAAGCCGAGCATTTGGCTCCATTACTCACCCGTGTTGCGGATGGCACGATCTCTAACAAGATTGCTAAAGATATTTTTGCGATTCTATGGGAAGAGGCTATTGCAGGTAAAGCGATGAGCTCGGTCGATCAAATTATTGATGCCAAAGGCTTGAAGCAGATTAGTGATAGTGGCGCCCTAGAAGCCATCATTGATCAGGTGTTGGCAGCTAATCAGAAGTCAGCAGAAGAGTTCCGATCTGGTAAAGAGAAGGCATTCAATGCTCTAGTGGGTCAGATCATGAAGGCATCACAAGGCAAGGCCAATCCTGGCCAGGTAAATGAGCTCTTGCGTAAAAAGCTGAGTTAAGTAGGTTAATAAAGAGCAGGCTAAGAAAGAAATAGATGAGCGCAATAGATCCAAAGCAGGCGGAGCAAGAAGAGTTAGTTGCTGAGTGGTTGCGGGCAACCCCAGGTTTTTTTGATCGTTATGCCGATCTCTTTAATGAGATTCGCATTAAGCATCCCCATGAAGATCGTACGATTTCATTGCAAGAGCGGCAGATGACTGTCTTGCGCACCCAAAATCAAGAGCTCAATCGTCGCTTAAGTGAGATGCTGCACTTTGGTAGCCGCAACGACAAGACTCAACAAAGTTTAGTAGCTTGGTTGTTATGTCTAATGAAGGCAAACAATAAGGCTGATGTAGAGGCTGCAATTACTTCGGGATTGTCAGAGGTGTTTGAGGTGGAGTCTGCGCAATTGTTATCGCCAAATTCTGCATTTGGCCCCTGGATTGATACACCACTTTGTGGCTCAGCTAAAGAGCTCGCAGCAGCCAGCGTGGATTTACTAGCCAGCCAAACCACGATTGATCCTGAGTGGCAAAGCATGGTTGCCATTGGCTTGCCCTTAGGTAAAAGTGTTGGCGTTAACCAATCGCCGGCAGTGCTGTTGCTAGCTAGTAAAGACGAAACCCGTTTTACAGCAGATATGGGCGCTTTCTATTTGCGTCAGATTGCCGAACTTACCGCAGCAGCTTTGGATCGTATCCAGGCTTATGAAATTAAAGGCGACTGAACTTCATCCTCTCATGCAGGAATATCTGCATGAGTTACATGTACTGCGTCAACTATCACCGCATACGCTGAAGGCGTATGGTATGGATCTAAGCGATCTACAAAATTTTGCTCTCGAAGATTCCATTGATTTATTAAAAGTCAGCAATGGCCATGTGCGTCGTTGGGCTGGACGCTTGCATTCCAAAGGTAATTCATCCCGAAGTATTGCTAGAGCGCTTTCAGCATGGCGGGGATGGTATGACTGGTTAACAGAGAAAGATGCTCGCCGAGATGCCCGTGCCGGGAAGGTTGCAAGCAATTTAATTGCCAATCCAGTCGATGATGTGAAGGCTCCTAAGCGCCTCAAATCCTTGCCTAAAGCCTTGTCAGTCGAGCAAGCACTTTCCTTAGTCAACCAGGCGGTTAAAGAGGCAGAAGAAAAAAAAGATTTGGAATCCATTCGAGATGCAGCCATTATTGATTTGCTCTATTCCTCGGGCTTGCGTCTTTCTGAGCTCCTGGGGATTGATGTGATGCAAAGCAAAGATCGACAACATGAATCTGCGGGCTGGTTAGACTGGGACGCCGCTGAAGTGACGGTCTTGGGTAAGGGCGGTAAGAGGCGCTCTGTTCCGGTGGGCGCGCCTGCCATGCAATCACTCCTGCAGTGGCGGCAAATGCGTGATGGGGCTAGTTTTGTTGAGCAATCTCAGGCGCTTTTTTTATCTGCAACGGGTAAGCGTTTATCGCCTAGAACAGTGCAAGCGCGTTTGCGAACGCTAGCAATGCGAGCTGGATTGCCCACTCATGTACACCCTCACATGATGCGCCATAGCTTTGCCAGCCATGTATTGCAATCATCACAAGATTTGCGAGCTGTTCAAGAGATGCTGGGGCATGCCAGTATCGCGAGCACTCAGATTTATACCTCACTAGATTTTCAACACCTCGCTCAGGCATACGATAAAGCGCATCCTCGCGCAAAGGCTGGCAAAGGCTGAGGAACTCGGTAAGATAGTAGGTTTCCCACCTTGGGTAAATCAGTTTCTAGATTTTGATTGGATCATTCATGGCATTAATTCCGGTAACCATTTTGACGGGCTTCTTGGGCAGTGGAAAAACCACCTTGCTCAAACATATTCTGACTGAGCAACATGGTAAAAAAATTGCGGTCATCGAAAATGAATTCGGCGAAGAGAATATTGATAACGACATCTTGGTTCAAGACAATCAAGAAAATATTGTGCAAATGAGCAATGGCTGTATTTGTTGCACCATTCGCGGTGACCTGGTTGAAGCGCTAAATACGCTTTGGGAGCAACGCAAAGATAAAAAAATTCAGTTTGATCGCGTTGTCATTGAAACGACTGGAGTCGCTAACCCAGGCCCAGTAGCCCAAACATTCTTCATGGATGATGATGTGGCTGATCATTACGTATTGGATGCTGTTGTGACCTTAGTGGATGCCAAACATGGGCAGCAACAGCTCAATGAGCATGAAGAGGCGCAGCGCCAAGCAGGCTTTGCAGATCAAATCTTTATTACCAAGACCGATCTCGTTACTCCCGCTGAGGTGGATGCCTTGCGTGGTCGTCTAATGCACATGAACCCGAGAGCCCCAATTACAGGAATCTCTAAAGGAGTGGCGCCATTAGATGCGGTTTTAGATCTCAAAGGCTTCAACCTGAATGCGAAGCTGGATATTGACCCTCATTTTTTAGAGCAAGATGACCACGATCATGAGCATTGCGGGCATGACCATTCACACGATCATGATCACAGCACTTGTGGGCACGATCATAGTCATGATCATCACGGCCATGCGGGCCACACAGATCGCATCCAATCCTTCATTTTTCGTAGTGATAAACCCTTTGATCATAAAAAGCTGGAAGACTTCCTGGGAGGCATTTTGGAGGTCTTTGGTGAGAAGATGTTGCGTTATAAGGGCGTCCTGTATGTCAAGGGAAGTAACCGAAAAGTGGTCTTCCAGGGGGTTCATCAGATGATGGGGAGCGATTTGGCAGGCCCTTGGGGTGCTGAGCCTAAGCAAACTCGGATGGTCTTCATAGGCATCGATCTGCCTAAAGACACCCTACTGGCTGGGCTTGAGGGATGTTTGGCCTAGGAAGATTCGGGTACAATCCGCCGCCACGGTCAAGATTGATGAATATTAATAAAAGGGCCGTAAAAGTTTGGCAGAATGGGGCAATAATGCTTCAAACCAGGAAAGAATGAGATGACGGTAAAAACAGCAACAAAACCAGCGACCGCTGCAAAAGCAAGCAGCAAGGTTGCGAGCACTAAGGTTGCAAAAGGTGCGCCATTAACTGAAGTGGAATTGCTCAAAATGTCCGACAAGGACTACATGAATGCAGCTCAGTTAGATTTTTTCCGTCAGAAGCTGTTGACTCTCAAAGACGACATTTTGAAGAATGCTTCGGAGACTACGGAGCATTTACGTGAAAATATTCTAGTTCCAGATCCTGCTGATCGTGCAACTATTGAAGAAGAGCATGCATTGGAATTGCGCACGCGTGATCGTGAGCGCAAGCTGCTTAAAAAAGTTGAACAGGCATTGGCTCGTATTGAATCAGGCGACTATGGTTGGTGTGAAGAGACTGGCGAGCCAATTGGCTTAAACCGTTTAATTGCAAGGCCTACAGCCAACTTATCTCTTGAGGCTCAAGAGCGTCGTGAACTCCGCCAAAAATTGTTTGGCGAATAAATTCTGATTCAACATGACTGAACGTTTACCAACTTTGGGGGATATTCCTCCCATATTAAAAGCAGAGATATTGGCTGAGGCATTGCCTTACATTCGTCAATATCACGGCAAAACCATCGTGATTAAGTACGGTGGAAATGCGATGGTGGAAGAGCGTCTGAAGGAAAGTTTTGCACGTGATGTCATTTTGTTGAAGTTGGTTGGTATGAACCCAGTAGTGGTTCATGGCGGCGGCCCACAAATTGATGAGGCATTAAAAAAGATTGGCAAAGCAGGTACCTTCATACAGGGCATGCGCGTCACCGATGAAGAAACCATGGAAGTGGTGGAGTGGGTGCTTGGTGGCGAAGTCCAGCAAGATATTGTGATGTTGATTAATCACTTTGGCGGCCAAGCAGTTGGCTTGACTGGTAAAGATGGCGGCTTGATTCATGCGAAAAAGATGATGGTGCCAAGCGATACAGATCCTGGTCAAAAAATTGATCTGGGTTTTGTGGGGGAGATTGAAGCCATCAATCCTGCGGTCGTTAAAGCCCTTCAAGACGATGCCTTTATTCCAGTGATCTCTCCAATTGGTTTTAGCGAAGAAGGCCAGGCTTACAACATCAATGCGGATCTGGTTGCTGGCAAGATGGCTGAAATCTTGCATGCAGAGAAATTGGTGATGATGACCAATATTCCTGGCGTGATGGATAAAGATGGCAAATTACTTACTGACTTAACAGCTAGAGAAATAGATGCGCTCTTTGCAGATGGCACTATCTCTGGCGGCATGCTACCGAAGATCTCTTCTGCTTTAGATGCAGCAAAAAGTGGCGTGAACTCTGTACACATTATTGATGGACGGATTGAGCACTCTCTCCTTTTAGAAATTTTGACCGAGCAAGCTTTCGGTACGATGATTCGTTCGAGATAAGCAAACCATATGCCTTCATCTTTAGAGCCGATCAATCTCGACGACAGCAGCGTAGATGCTGGCAAGACGCGTAAGCGTCCTCGCCCAGGCGAGCGCCGTCTGCAAATTCTGCAAGTGCTTGCTGAGATGTTGCAGAACCCTAAAAGTGAGCGAGTTACTACTGCGGCTTTAGCAGCGAAGATTCAAGTTTCAGAAGCGGCTTTGTATCGTCATTTTGCGAGTAAAGCGCAAATGTTCGAGGGTTTGATTTCCTTTATTGAGCAAACTGTCTTTGGCTTAATTAATCAAATCAATCAAAAAGAAGAATCTGGTCTTGCTCAGGCTAGAGGAATCTTGCAAATGCTTTTATTCTTCGCTGAGAAGAATCCTGGTATGACCCGCGTTCTTTTAGGCGATGCTTTGTTACAAGAGGATGATCGTTTGCAAGAGCGAATTACTCAGGTTCTTGATCGCGTGGAAGCTTCTCTAAAGCAGGCTTTACGTATTGCACAAACTCAAGGCGGGGCTTGGGCAAAGGTCAGTCAAGACGAGGTGAGTATTCGTGCTGCCTTGTTGATGAGTTTTGTTTTGGGTCGTTGGCATCGATTCGCTCGCAGCGGTTTCAAAAAATTGCCAACAGAAGCCTCTGAAATTAGTCTGCGCATCCTTCTCTCAGAATGAGCGAGTTACACCTCTCTAGAAATACCATCCATTTTGCCGAGCCCCTGCCTTTGCAGAGTGGCGCCATGTTATCTGGCTATGATTTAGTCATTGAAACTTATGGCAAGCTCAATGCTGATAAAAGTAATGCGGTTCTAATTTGTCATGCACTCAACGCATCGCATCACGTAGCAGGCCCTAGCCCAGAGGATCCAGAAGATATTGGCTGGTGGGACAACATGATCGGCCCCGGCAAGCCTGTAGATACCGATCATTTCTTCGTGATTGGCGTGAATAATTTAGGCTCCTGTTTTGGCTCTACTGGGCCAATGAGCATCAACCCAGAGACTAGTAAGCCGTATGGCGCAGACTTCCCGGTTGTTACTGTTGAGGATTGGGTAAACACCCAGGCACGTCTTGCAGATAAATTGGGTATTCGTAAGTTTGCTGCAGTCATGGGAGGTAGTTTGGGTGGTATGCAAGCGATGGCTTGGGCTATCCAGTTTCCAAAGCGCTTAGACCACTGTGTCGTGATTGCATCTACTCCAAAATTGAGCGCACAGAACATTGCTTTTAATGAGGTAGCACGCAATGCCATTTTGTCTGACCCAGATTTTCATGGCGGCAATTACTACGAGCATGGCGTAGTGCCTAAACGTGGTTTGCGTTTAGCGCGTATGGTTGGTCATATCACCTATTTATCTGACGACGACATGGCTGAAAAATTTGGCCGTGAGTTACAGCGCCCTCATGGCGAATCAAACGATTATCGTTTTAGTTTTGATGTCGAGTTTGAGGTTGAGAGTTATTTGCGTCACCAAGGAGATAAGTTCTCCACTTACTTTGATGCCAATACGTATTTGTTAATTACTCGTGCCCTGGATTATTTTGATCCTTCTCGTCGTTATGACGGTAGCTTGAATCGTGCTTTAGCTGAAGTACAAGCAAAATTCTTGGTAGTGAGTTTCTCAACCGATTGGCGCTTCCCGCCCAACCGTAGTCGCGAGATTGTTCAGTCTTTGCTGAGCAATAAGAGTGAAGTGAGCTACGCTGAAATTGATGCACCTCATGGACATGATGCATTCTTGTTAGATGATGAGCGCTATCACAACCTGGTGCGAGCCTACTTTGCGCAAATGCTGGAGGTCCAGTCATGATCGTGATGCATAAGCGGGCAGACTTTGCAGCGATTGCCAATTGGATTTCTCCCAATAGTCAGGTGTTGGATTTGGGTTGTGGTGATGGCAGTTTCTTAAAGTATTTGCAAACACAAAAGCCAGTTCATGCTTATGGTGTTGAGATCGATGACGCACGCGTACTCGCTTGTGTCCAAAAAGGGCTGAATGTCATTCAGCAAGATCTAGAAGGTGGCCTTGCACTCTTCGAGGATGCTAGTTTTGACACTGTTGTGCTCTCTCAGACTTTGCAGACCATTCATGAAACCGAAACGATTTTGCGTGAAGTGGTGCGTGTTGGCAAAGAATGCATTGTTTCTTTCCCGAACTTTGGCCATTGGTCACATCGTTTGGCAGTTGGACTAGGCCGCATGCCAGTATCTAAGAGCCTGCCCTATCAGTGGTACAACACACCTAATGTGCGCGTACTCACGGTGGCCGACTTCGAAAATTTAGCTTCAAGCCTGGGCCTCAAAGTGCTAGATCAATGTATCTTGCACGAGGGACAACAGGTCACCTTACTGCCAAATCTTTTTGGCAGTTTGGCACTCTTCCGCGTTCGCAGCGCCTAAATCCGTGCTCAAAGCAGTTCAGTCTTGGCTGAGTGAGTTTCGGGTTTATCTCGAATGGCCATGTCTTCGCATGTTGTTTCTGGGTTTTTCTGCAGGGCTTCCTCTGTTGCTGATTCTAGGAACCTTGAGCTTCTGGTTACGTGAGGCTGGCATTGATCGCAGCACCATTGGCTACTTAACTTGGGTGGGCTTGATTTATGCCTTTAAGTGGGCTTGGGCGCCACTGGTTGACCGCCTGCAAATTCCGCTTTTAACCAAACTCTTTGGGCGTCGCCGAAGCTGGTTGCTCTTTGCTCAGGCGCTCATCATCTTAGGTCTTGTGGCGATGTCGACGTTGGATCCAAAGCTTGCCTTGAACTCAGTAGTATGGTGTGCCCTCCTAGTTGCCTTTGGTTCAGCAACGCAAGATATAGCATTAGATGCTTTCCGGATTGAGTCTGCTAATAGTGATCATCAGGCTGCTTTAGCAGCTACTTATCAAACAGGATATCGACTCGCTTTAATTTGGTCTGGTGCAGGCGTTTTATGGCTTGCTGCCAGAGCAGAATCTGGCAGTGGTTATGATGCCAGTGCCTGGCAGTTTGCGTATCTTTGTATGGCCGCATCTATTGGGGTTGGTGTAATCACCACCTTATTGAGTAAAGAACCTGCGCGATATGAATTAGCCAAAGTGCGCACCGCTAAAGCATGGCTTTATCAAACCTTGGTGGAGCCATTTGCAGAGTTCCTTACGCGTTATCGTTGGCATGCAGTATTGATTTTATCTCTCATTGCCGTGTACCGTATCAGCGATGTGGTGATGGGAATTATGGCCAACCCATTTTATGTAGACATGGGGTACACCAAAGATGAAGTAGCTGCTGTGAGCAAAGTGTTTGGCGTAGTGATGACTCTGGTTGGCGCCTTCATTGGTGGAGTACTGACACTGCGTTTTGGCGTTCTGCGAATTCTATTTGTGGGTGCTGTGCTGTCAGCAGTAAGCAATCTATTGTTCGCCTGGCTTGCAACCCAAGGGCATGATTTACAGGGCTTGATTTGGGTTATCTCTGCGGATAATTTGAGCTCAGGTATTGCTAGTGCCGCTTTCATTGCATTCTTATCTGCCCTGACCAATATTCGGTATTCAGCAACTCAATACGCTCTCTTTAGTTCAATGATGCTTTTGTTGCCTAAGTGGCTCGCAGGCTTCTCGGGCGTTTTTGTTGATAACTATGGCTATCAAGCATTTTTCTACGGCACCGCCATTATTGGCGCCCCAGTTCTCATACTCATTTGGGCAACGATTCACTTCAATGTCGTTCAGATTAAAAAAGAAATCGAATAGTTTTTAAAGCTTCCAGTCGTAGTCAACCGTGAGTGGTGCGTGATCTGAGAAGCGCTCATCTTTGTAGACTGATGTTTTGATTGCACTAGCAGCAATGCTTGGTGTACTGATGTGATAGTCAATTCGCCATCCGACATTCTTGGCATAAGCTTGACCACGATTACTCCACCAGGTGTAGCAAGACTCTCCAGCATCAGGTTCAAGTTTGCGATAGACATCTACATAGCCTACCTGATCAAATAAGTTCGTTAGCCAGGCACGCTCTTCAGGTAAAAAACCAGAATTTTTAATATTACCCTTCCAGTTCTTAAGATCGATTTCATGATGGGCAATATTAACGTCGCCGCAGAGCACGATTTCTCGCCCCGATTTCTTGAGCTTGACCAGGTGAGGCAAAAAGCTGTCGAGATAGCGATATTTAGCCTCTTGGCGCTCGGGTGAGCTTGAGCCTGAAGGCATATAGACGGAAATCACCGATAAGCCTTTGAAGCGCGCCTCGACATAGCGACCCTCTGCATCAAATTCTTCATTCCCATAGCCGTATAAGACCTCATCTGGCTTATGGGGGGTATAGATACCGCAGCCACTATAGCCTTTTTTCTCGGCATGGTGAAAGAAGCCATGCATCCCATCGGGGTTCAGAATTGCGTCCTCTAGGTCATCTCGTTGAGCCTTGAGTTCTTGCATGCAAATGAAGTCCGCCTTTTGTTGAACAGCCCAGGGCAGAAAGCCCTTTTTGACTGCAGAACGGATACCGTTGAGGTTCGCTGAAATGATGCGTAACATGTAGGCCTATGAGCTCAAATAATTCAAATCAAGATAAATTTATTCACTTCGCCTTGGAGGCAAAGGTTTTGTCCTTCGGGGAGTTTAAAACCAAAGCAGGCAGACTCTCGCCATATTTTTTTAATGCGGGAGGATTTAATGATGGAGCTCGTTTAAGCGCCTTGGGTCGTTACTACGCTAATGCTCTAAAAGAATCCAAAATTCAGTTCGATATGCTTTATGGCCCAGCTTACAAGGGCATCACATTAGCGGCTGCCACTGCAATTGCCTTAGCTGATGGGGGTTTAAACATTCCTTTTGCTTATAACCGTAAAGAAGCTAAAGATCATGGTGAGGGCGGCTCATTAGTTGGTGCCCCAGTTAAGGGGAAAGTGGTCATCATTGATGATGTGATTTCTGCAGGAACATCTGTACGTGAATCCGTCGATCTTATTCGGGGGGCTGGTGCAGAGCCGGTAGCAGTCTTAATTGCCTTAGATCGGATGGAGCGTTCTGGCAATGCTATCGAGATCGGCGAGCACTCCGCTGTACAAGCGGTTGAACAAGAATTTGGTTTGCCAGTCATTGCGATTGCTAACCTAGCAGATTTAATGGCTTTCTTAACCGCATCTAGCGACACTGAGCTCAGCAATTACTTGCCGGCAGTGAAGGCTTATCGAGACCAATACGGAATCTAAGGCAGCACTCTCTTAGATTTCTGTTTCACCTTCAAAGACGGTAACTGCTGGGCCTGTCATGATGACTGGCTGAACAATATTGTGCGCAATACCACCCCAAGCAATTTGTAAATCGCCCCCGCGAGTATGAACTTTTACGGGTGAGTCTAATAAACCTCTGCGGATTCCTGAAACAACCGCCGCACAGGCGCCCGTACCGCAGGCTAGCGTCTCTCCAGCGCCGCGTTCATAGACGCGCAATTTGATTTCATGGCGATTCATGACCTGCATATAGCCCGCATTGACTCTATTGGGAAACGCCGGATAGCTTTCAATTTCTGGACCTTCTTCTAAAACAGCTGCGCTATCGACATCAGCAACTACTTGAACCGCATGAGGGTTACCCATTGAGATAACCCCGACGAGACTGTCATGAGTGGCCGGCTGATTTAAAGGAAGTGCATAAAGTATTTCCTGAAACTCTTGAACACTTGCTAAGCCATTCGCATTAAATGGAATCTGATTATGTTCAAAAATGGGCGCACCCATATCCACCTCAACTTGACCATCGGGGTGGGATTTCAGTGTAAGGACGGTATGTGCTACTTCAACACGCAATGGGTTTTTAGTCGATAAGCCTTGATCTAAAACAAAGCGAACAAAACAGCGGGAGCCATTGCCACATTGCTCTACTTCGCCACCATCAGCATTAAAAATGCGATAGCGAAAATCTGCATCAGGGTGAGTAGCCTTTTCTACTATCAAAATTTGATCAGCACCAACACCAAATTGCCGATGAGCTAAGGTTTGCCACTGCTCTGTAGAGATATCACTCAGATCTTGATCGATACCATTGAGCACAATGAAATCGTTGCCAGCACCATGCATTTTGGTGAAGCGCAACTTCCGTGTCGGTGAATGTGTGCTCAAAATAGTTCTACTTAATCGTAAAGGCTGGGTTCGCCAGGCGGTCTATGTTTAAAACGTTTATGTACCCAATAGTACTCTGCCGGTCTTTCACGAACAAGTTCTTCAATGTATTGATTTAAGCGCGCGGTATCTTTTTCTGGGTCATCACTCGGAAAATTGGGAAGTGGCTTGCTAATGTGACAGGTATAACCTTTCCGATCTTTGTTCAGAGTTGTGGTCATGAGATTGACTTCTGCATTGGTAAGCTTGGCTAGGCGTGATACTGAGTCCACAGTGCTAGTCTGAATGCCAAAGAAGGGTACGAAAATAGAATCCTGTGGTCCTAAGTCGATGTCTGGAGCAATGATGGCTACATTGCCACTTTTGAGCTCGCGGAGCAGATCGCGCAAGCGATGCTGCCTTTCAATCGATTGACCTCCAAATCGATCGCGCCATTGCACCATCTTCTGATTAAAAAGCGGGTTCTTCATTTTTTGATATAAACCAACACCATTGGGCCAATGATTGCGAGCGCTTAAGGCAGAAAACGCCATGAAGCCCCCCTCGAGACCAACAAAATGGGGGTTTACTAGGATGCGTGGTTTCTTGTCGCCAAGATCAATTTCTGAGCTGATGGAAACAAACGCAAGAATTTGTTTCCTAGTCCCAAGCCATACTCGGCTGCGTTCAACTACGCTACGACCAAATAATTTCCAGTGCTCTAGTGCGAGGGCATCAATGTCTTTTTCAGTGAGACTGGGAAAACACAGTCGCAAATTCGTTTTAACCACTCGGGAGCGGCTATTGGGAATATGGGCAGCAAGCCAACCAAGTGCATAACCTACATAAATTGTTATGAAGTAGGGAAGGAAGGCAAAGAGGCGCAGTAAGCTGAGCCCTAAGAAATTGAAGAGGTTGGATAACCAGGTCATTTCAAAAAATAATAAAGTTCTATTAAGGAGTTGGTGGCAATTCTGCACCGGCGGGATGCTTGTAGCGGTTGTATGACCAAATAAATTGTTCTGGAGCAACTAAGACCGCATTTTCAATGGCAACATTTAATTCTGCAGCTGCAATATTGGCGTTCTCAGATAGTGGAGTGAGCCGAGTGGCTTGCATTAGCCAGCCTTCACCGATCTTCTTTCGTTTAGCAGTGAACATCACCACTGGGGTATTGTTGCGATTCGCAAGTCGGGCGGGCAATGGTGTGGTGTATGCAGGACGTCCAAAGAAGGGCACCCAAACACCCTCTCCACCACTAGGTACTTGATCGGGAAGAATGCCGATTGCTTCACCACGCGTGAGTGCCCGCGTCATTTGGCGCACGCCATTGAGGTTAGTGGGGACAAAATGCATATTGGGATACGCGCGCCCTGTTTCCACTACTTCATTGAGCCACTCTTGACGTGAGGGCCTGTACAAAATAGTTGCTGGAAAATGTTGTGCCAATACCCGAGGAATAATTTCAAAGCCGCCAAGGTGAGGCGTTAGCATCACTAATCCATGGCCTTCATTGATAGCAGTTTCTACTACATCCCAGTTTGTCACTTCAACTAATTTGAGTGCTTTCTCGGGGTTATGCCAGATCCATAAGCTATCTGAGAACAGCATTCCTGAGGCTCGAATCGCTTCCCAAAGTTTGCATGGCAAGCCGTGAAGTTTTACAACTCTCTCATATTGAGGGCGAAACAGTGAGCGATATTGTTTTGAGCCAACATAGGCTAGCAAGCCAAAAAATGACCCAATAATCTGGACCAAGGAGAGGGGGAGTGCGGCAATCGCTTTGAGGCTGAGCTTAAGAAGAAGTGTTCTCACCCCCCAATGATATTCAATGCTGCCCCTAGGGCCAAATTTATCTGCGCCTTGATGGGAGCGCCTATTTGGGATAGAATTGATCCATCGCTGAGTTAAGGCAACTTGCAGGGCGATTCATAAATTCTGCTAAAGCGTCGCCGTTGTGGTTCCTGGCACGTCGAGTTGTCCCATAGATCGTGTTAATTTTTAAAGGAATATGCAATGGCAAACGATTACTTCTTTACCTCAGAATCTGTTTCTGAAGGTCACCCCGATAAAGTAGCAGACCAAATTTCTGATTCCATCTTGGATGCCATCCTGGCCCAGGATCCAACCGCACGCGTTGCAGCAGAAACCTTATGTAATACCGGTTTGGTAGTTCTGGCTGGTGAAATCACTACCAATGCGAACATTGATTACATTCAGGTGGCTCGCAATACTTTGCGCGAAATCGGTTACGACAATACAGATTACGGTATTGATTACAAAGGTTGCGCTGTATTGGTTGCCTATGACAAGCAAAGCCCTGATATTGCCCAAGGCGTTGATAAGGCACATGATGATGGTTTAGATCAGGGCGCTGGCGACCAAGGCTTGATGTTTGGGTATGCCTGTGACGAGACCGCAGAGCTCATGCCTTTACCAATCCACTTGTCGCACCGTTTAGTAGAGCGTCAATCTCAGCTGCGTCGTGATGGCCGTTTGAATTGGTTGCGCCCAGATGCAAAGTCCCAGGTGACCTTGCGCTATGTCGATGGTAAGCCTGACTCCATTGATACAGTCGTTTTATCTACTCAGCACGATGAAGATATTTCTCTCGAAAAATTGCGTGAAGCAGTGATCGAAGAAATCATTAAGCCAGTCTTGCCTAAGCATTTGATTAAGGGCGCAATTAATTTTCTAGTGAATCCAACAGGTCGTTTTGTTATCGGCGGCCCACAAGGTGATTGCGGTTTAACTGGTCGCAAGATCATCGTTGATACCTATGGCGGCGCTGCCCCACATGGTGGTGGCGCCTTCTCAGGCAAGGATCCCTCTAAGGTAGATCGTTCAGCTGCTTACGCTGGTCGTTATGTAGCCAAGAATATCGTTGCTGCTGGCTTGGCAAGCAAGTGCTTAATTCAAATCTCATACGCAATTGGTGTTGCTAAACCAACCTCTGTGATGGTCAGTACCTTTGGCACTGGCAAGATTTCTGACGAGAAAATTGCCCAGTTGGTTTCTGAGCACTTTGACTTGCGTCCGAAGGGAATCGTGAAGATGCTCAATCTGTTGCGTCCAATTTATCGTAAAACTGCAGCTTATGGCCACTTTGGCCGTGAGGAACCAGAATTTACTTGGGAGCAGACTGATAAGGCTGCTGCATTGCGTGCAGCTGCTGGCCTATAAGCTCTAATGCTTTAAAAAGGCAGCATTCAGTAGTATTGAGGCGAAATATGGCGTAATTGTTTACAATTACGCCATACCTTCAAGGAGCGTTGCAAGGATTGCTGAGACCCGGCACTTCCCCAGGCTTGAAGGGAGTAGATTCCTAAACGGAGTTTGCTAATTGCAACCGCGCTCGCTAACCCATGATTCAATGGCTAGCGAGTATCTACTCCAGCATTGAATTGTATTTAGCTGGAGCATTACATGAATACCGTTTCCGATTTTAATTTGCAAGATTTCGTGGCAACCCGTTGCGCAATTGCGGACATTTCTCTGGCTGATTTTGGTCGCAAGGAAATCGCCATTGCTGAAACTGAGATGCCTGGTTTGATCGCTATACGCGATGAATTTGCTGCTGCACAGCCACTGCGTGGTGCGCGCATTACTGGTTCATTGCATATGACCATTCAAACCGCAGTATTAATTGAGACCCTAGAGGCGCTCGGTGCTGAAGTCCAATGGGCCTCTTGCAATATTTTCTCAACCCAAGACCATGCTGCTGCTGCCATTGCTGCCAATGGCACACCAGTTTTCGCAATTAAAGGCGAAACCCTTGAGCAATATTGGGACTTCACTCATCGCATTTTTGAATGGGCTGATGGCGGCTATACCAATATGATTTTGGATGATGGTGGTGACGCTACTTTGTTGTTACATCTTGGTGCGCGTGCAGAAAAAGATCAAGCTTGTCTCAATAATCCAACTAGCGAAGAAGAAACTATTTTGTTTTCTGCCATCAAGAAAAAATTGGCACAAGACCCAACTTGGTATTCCACGCGCTTAGAAAAAGTGAAGGGCGTTACGGAAGAGACTACTACTGGCGTACATCGCCTGTATCAAATGTTTGCCAAGGGTGAATTGAAGTTTCCAGCGATTAACGTGAATGACTCTGTAACCAAAAGCAAGTTTGACAATCTTTATGGTTGCCGCGAGTCATTAGTTGACGCGATTAAGCGCGCAACAGACGTCATGGTTGCCGGTAAGGTTGCAGTAGTTTGTGGTTATGGCGACGTAGGTAAAGGTTCTGCGCAAGCCTTGCGTGCCCTATCTGCTCAGGTTTGGGTGACTGAAGTCGATCCAATCTGCGCATTACAGGCTGCGATGGAAGGCTATCGTGTTGTTACGATGGATTACGCGGCTGATAAGGCAGATATTTTTGTTTCAGCAACTGGTAACTACCATGTAATCACGCATGATCATATGGTGAAGATGAAAAATCAGGCAATCGTTTGTAACATCGGCCACTTTGATAATGAAATTGATGTTGCTGGTATTGAAAAATACAAGTGGGAAGAAATTAAGCCACAAGTCGACCACGTAATTTTCCCAGCAGCCAATGGTCAGCCTGAAAAGCGCATCATCATTTTGGCTAAGGGCCGCTTAGTAAATCTAGGTTGCGGTACAGGTCATCCTTCATACGTAATGAGCTCTTCATTTGCAAATCAAGTGATTGCGCAAATTGAATTGTGGAATGCAGTTGGCACAGATAAATACCCAGTTGGTGTGTACACACTGCCTAAGCATTTGGATGAGAAGGTCGCACGCTTACAGTTGAAGACCCTCAATGCACAACTCACTGAATTGACTGATCAACAGGCCAATTACATTGGTGTAACGAAGGAAGGCCCATATAAGGCTGACCACTATCGTTATTAATCCAATCCATCTAGCATAGCCAGGCCAATATCATGGAATTAAGCGTCGAATTCTTTCCTCCAAAAACACCTGAAGGTGAGAATAAACTACACCTTGTGCGAGAGCGTTTCAGCGAAATGCTCAAGCCTTCGTTTTACTCCGTGACTTTTGGTGCTGGCGGCTCTACTCAGTCTGGCACCTTAAAGGTAGTGAGTGATATTCATGCAGCAGGCGCTGCAGTTGCGCCTCACTTGTCTTGCGTTGGCAGCTCACGTGAAAGTGTGCGTGAAATGTTGAAGCAGTATCAAGCATTGGGCATAAAGCGAATAGTTGCTTTGCGCGGCGATTTGCCGTCAGGCATGGGTCAGTATGGCGAGTTTCACCATGCGAATGAGTTGGTCGAATTTATCCGTGCAGAAACAGGTGATTGGTTTCATATTGATGTCGCTGCTTACCCGGAATGTCATCCACAAGCCAAATCTCCTGCAAGCGATGTGCATTTCTTTGTGCAGAAGATGAAGGCGGGCGCAGATTCTGCCGTGACTCAGTATTTTTACAACACTGATGCCTATTTCCGCTTTGTGGATGAAGCCTATGACTTAGGGGTTACACAGCCAGTTATTGCGGGCATCATGCCAATTACCAATAGCAGTCAGTTATTGCGTTTTTCGGATGCTTGTGGCGCTGAGATCCCGCGTTGGATTCGTTTGCGTTTGCAGTCTTACGGCGATGATATTGCCTCTATTCGTGCTTTTGGTGAAGAAGTAGTCACCGATTTGTGCGACCAACTCTTAACTGCTGGCGCGCCAGGTTTGCATTTCTATTCCCTGAATCAAGCAGATGCTGTTTTGGCAATTGCAGAAAACTTGGATTTAGCGAAGTAAGCCTGATTCGGTGAGGAGCATATCTAAAGGTTCATCATGAGTTTGAGCTGACCACTGGCTATCATTAAGTTTTTGCCAATCAAATCCAATCCCAATGCAAATTAGCTTGGGATTTTTTTCTCTCAGAGCTGCAAGGGTGCGATCAAAATATCCACCACCGTAGCCAAGACGCCAATAATGCGTTTTGCCATTCTCGCTTGAGCTAGACCATCCAACGCAAGGAATTAAGATGCAATCGGGATCAATTGCAGGCCTTTGGGAATTGGTGGGAATAGGCTCAGGAACTCCATGCTTACTGGGACTCAGATCATCCCCATTCTGCCACTCGTAGAAATCCAGGTGCTTGTCTGGGCGAGCAAAAGGCAGAGCCATTTTGTGGCCAGGGTTAGTAGTAGCCCAAGAAATGAGTGTTTCCCGTAAATCTAGCTCATCCTGAATTGGCCAATACAGGGCAATCGTTTTTAGGGATTTACCATTGCTAACTAGAAACTGATTTAGGGTGTCAATAAGCCGCTTTTGAGTCTGGGCGTAATCAGGCCGAGCGGCATATTCTGTGCGCTGCCTTAATAAATCTTGACGAAGAGATTTTGGAGAATTACCGTGCATATCGTCCATTATCAGGCGAAAATTAGAAGATATAGTAAACAAGTTGGCATCGAGTAAATGCTAGCGCAATTCAATACAAGGGTAGATGGTGAAGGTAAAGTCTGAAATGCTAAAAAGCGCTCTCCCTCAATGGACCAAGATTTTGTTCCTAGGGCTAGCCTTAGCCATGCCTAGCGCTTTTGCAGAAAAATCTAAAAAACCTAGCCTACCTAAATCCTATGAAAGCAAAGCTGCCCCTGTTGAGATTAGTGATACAGATCGGATGTTTATTGATTTGCGTGAAGCCGCCAAGAAAAACGATGTATTTCGTACGCAGCAACTTTCATCTAATCTAACAGGTTACCCATTTGATGACTATGTAGCTTATTTTCGGATTAAGCCTCAATTATTTGACAGTGGCGGCGGGGCTCGAAGTGATTACAGCGCAGATGCCCAAGTAGTTGCATTCTTAAATCAGTACCAAGGTACAGCATTGGCTGACCGTATGCGCAATGATTGGCTACTGGTATTGGGCAAGCGTAAGGACTGGGCGCGCTTTGATGCAGAGTACGCCAAATTTGTACTCGATGACGATACGCAAGTGAAATGCTATTCATTGCTGTCAAAGTTATCTCAAGGAGAGAATCCAACCAAATTGGCAATCGATGCTCGCGCTGTTTTATTGGACCCCAGTTATTTCGGGCAGGCTTGCCAAGAGTTGGTTCCATCACTAGTCGCTGCTGGCGGTATGACGCCGAGTGAGGCCAAGGCCATTGGCCGCGCTGCGAGTGAAAAAGGGTACGACACCATGGCACGTCGTTTGGGTGGCGAAGATCCTATTGCGGAGATTGTGAAAGCCGCTAAAGCGGATCCCTCTAAGGCATATCGTGACTTTCAACAAAGTTCATCGCGCTACAGTAAAGAAAATCAGGCTGTAGCCTGGGGAGTGATCGGTCAATTCTTGGCAAAGAAGCTAGATCCCAATGCGGATGACGCTTATCGTTTGCAACAGGAGCTTGGCTATAACGAACTGCTCTCTGCTGAGACCCAAGAGTGGAAAGTGCGAGCAGGCTTACGCGCCAAAGATTGGGCCTTAGTAAAAAACGCAATTGATGGCATGAATCCAGCAGTGCGTAACCGCGACCCTGCTTGGACTTACTGGTATGGGCGCGCCTTAAAGGCCGAAGGCCAAGATACAAAAGCAAAAGAAAGCTTTGAGCTGATTGCAGAGCAATATAACTTTTATGGCCAATTGGCAAGAGAAGAGCTGGGTAAATCCAACCATGCGCCATCTCGAACAAAGGCGACCGAACAAGAGATTGATGCGATGGCTACGCGTAAGGGCTTTGTTCGAGGCGAGCGTTTGTATGCCATGAATTTACGCTTTGAAGGAAACCGCGAATGGAATTGGGAATTGCGGAATATGACCGACAAGCAATTGATTGCAGCTGCTGAATACGCTAAGCGCATTGGCTTATATGACCGTGTAGTCAATACTGCTGACCGGACAAAACAGGAGCATGATTTTTCTTTGCGCTATCCAACACCATATCGCGAAGAACTTTCCCCAATTGCAAAACAAATTGATTTAAATCTTGCCTGGGCTTATGGGTTGATTCGTCAAGAGTCGCGGTTCATCATGAATGCTTCATCTTCTGTTGGGGCTTCGGGTTTGATGCAAGTGATGCCTAATACCGCAAAGTATGTTGCTAAAAAGATTGGCATGGCCAATTACACCAATGATAAATTAAGTGACACCAATACAAACCTCACTTTGGGTAGTAACTATCTCAATATGGTGTTGATAGACCTAGACGGTTCTTGGGTGCTGGCATCAGCTGCTTATAACGCCGGGCCTTCTCGCTCCAAGGCATGGCGTGAGAAGTTGTCCGGGCCCACCGAGGGGGCTATCTTTGCCGAAACTATTCCCTTTAATGAGACGCGTACTTATGTCAAGAATGTGCTTTCCAATGCAAATTACTATTCATCAGTAATGAATGGTCAGCAACAATCTTTAAAGCAGCGCTTGGGAGTCATTGCACCAAAAGCGGCTACCCAATCTGATTTACCTTAATTAATGAAGTGAATCTAAGGACTTATGAAATACGACATTCTTCTTATTGGTGGTAATGGTTTTGTGGGCCGCGTCTTGGCTGCACAGTTGCAGGCGCAGGGATATTCCGTGCTCTTGCCCACTAGCCATTTGGCTGCGGGCCGTGAATTAAGAATGCTGCCTAAAGTGCATCTTGAAGATACTGACATACATGATTTTGATGAGCTTCAGGCTTTGTGTGCTCGTATTCATCCATATGGCGCAGTCATTAATTTAGTGGGTGTTTTGCACGATAAGCCCGCTAGGCCTTATGGAAAAATCTTCAAGGCAGCGCATGTAGATTTACCTAAAAATATTATTACTGCGATGCAATTGCACGGGCTAAAGCGCTACCTGCATATGAGTGCTTTGGGTGCAGACTCCAATGGACCGTCCATGTATCAACGCAGCAAGGGGGATGGGGAAGTGGCAGTAAAAGCAAGCGATTTAGATTGGACTATCTTTAGGCCCTCAGTTATCTTTGGTGCGCAAGATCAATTTATCAATCTCTTTGCAAAGCTTACTAAGGCACTTCCAGCAATGCCTTTGGCAAATTATGACGCTCAGTTTCAGCCGGTGAGCGTGGATGATGTTGCAAGCGCTTTTGTGATAGCGCTAAAAATGCCGCAAACAATTCGTCACTCCTATGACTTGGTTGGACCAACGGTTTACACCATGAAAGAGATTGTCGAGTTTGCAGCCCGTAAGGCTAAGGCCTCATGTGCAATTATTCCGGTGCCAGCATTTGTTGGCTATCTACAAGCCTTGGCTTTTGAGTTTTTGCCTGGACCTACTTTGATGTCTCGTGACAATATTGCTTCAATGCAATTGCCTAATGTCTTGCCAGTAAATGGAGTTGATGCATTAAGTGCAGTATTTGGAATGAGTCGGCGAACTCTAGAGGGCATGAAGTAATGAAAATCTATGCAGTTGGTGGTGCGATACGGGATACCTTGATGGGTTTGCCGGTGCACGATATCGACTATGTAGTGGTTGGCTCTAGCGTTGATGAAATGATTGCAAAAGGCTTTCGGCCAGTGGGTAAGGACTTCCCAGTTTTTTTACATCCAGATACTCAAGCAGAATATGCCTTGGCACGTACTGAGCGGAAAACAGGACAGGGTTATAAAGGCTTTCATTTTTATGCAGATCCCTCAGTCACACTAGAGCAGGATTTAGAGCGACGTGATTTAACCATTAACGCCATGGCCCGAGAAGTGGATGTCGATGGCAAACAGTTTGGCCCCATCATTGATCCGTATAACGGTCAAGAAGATTTGGCTGCAAAGATATTTCGCCATGTATCCGATGCATTTGCTGAGGATCCCTTGCGTTTATTGCGTATAGCCCGCTTTGCTGCTCGTTTCCCAGAGTTTAGAGTTGCAGACGCGACAATGACTGCATTAAAAGCGATTGTTCAGTCTGGTGAACTAAATGCACTATCTGCTGAGCGCATCTGGCAGGAGCTTGCCAGAGGTTTGGTTGCCTCTAAACCCATGCATCTCTTTCAGGTATTACTCAATACCGGAGCAGCGAAGACCATATTGCCAGCAAGCCTTGGGACAAGCCTTGCGGAAGAATTATTTCGTGAAGAATTGATTACACATTATGAATCAGCTAGTAATAACTTAGAGGAGCGATGCGCTATCACTCTGATGCATTTGCCAGTGAGTGAAATTCGTTCGTGGGCTGATGGTGTTCGTATGCCAATTGAAGTACGTGACTTCTGCGAGATCTTTGCACAATTGCGCGATGTGATGGATCAGTTTCCCAATGGCAAATTTCAAGCAGTAGATATTTTGGCCTGGTTTAATCGTGCTGATATTTGGCGTAAACCTGATCGTGGCTTAGTGCTATTAAATCTTGGTCAAAAGCTTGGAATGCCGGTCTCATCTTTCATTGCGGCGATGCGCAATGCTCAAGCCATTAATACAGCAGAAATTATTGCCGGTATCGAGGCTCAGGATCGCTCAAATGGCGAGCGTATTGGGGGCGCATTTGAGAGCGCAAGACTTGCCGCCATCGCTCAGGCGCTGCAAGTCTAAAGTCGATTTCTACCTCTAAGTCCTGGTAAATCCTCTAAGGTATAACCTGGCAATATATCTTCAAGTCTTTTCGAGAAGGCAAATGCCTTAAATAACTCGCCCATCTCTGCTTCAGAGAGTAATTTTTGTAGCGAGTTTGAAATAGGTAGAAAAGTTTCTGGATCGCTTGGGTCTCCAAGCTCTAATGCAATATCTCCAATACCAGCATCTAAAAGATAGGCTGCTTGATTGGTGAGATATACGTCATCCGCATCCTCTGCAAGTGCACTGCGTGCAATCTGTGACCATTCAACATGGGTTGTTACATCACATAGGCCCGGAAGATGAAATGGATCTTGAATTGCATGATGACGGTGGTGCGCCATCAAAGTACCCTCTAGCCTTTGTGGGTGGTAGTACTCATTCTCTGGGAATCCATAATCCAATGTTAGAAATAAACCGGTATGCAATTGCTTTGCAACTTGCCTCATCCATGCATTAGCGGGGGCATGTAATTCAGTGACGTAGCCTTCAGAAAAGTTTCCAGTTAATAAGCTTTCGGGAATTAAATCCTGGGCTACGGGGGATCCTGACTTCCAAATCAATTGATCTTGTTCAAGTGCTACCCCATACCAGTACCAAAATCCATTTTGATAAATGATGACATCACAAGGGATGGCATCGATGACTTCATTTGCGAGAATGATGCCCTTGAAATCTGTTGGCAATTTACTAAGCCAATTGCATTCGGTCGATATATGG
Organism: Polynucleobacter sp. MWH-Creno-3A4; assembly: GCF_018881885.1. NCBI lineage: Bacteria > Pseudomonadati > Pseudomonadota > Betaproteobacteria > Burkholderiales > Burkholderiaceae > Polynucleobacter > Polynucleobacter sp. MWH-Creno-3A4. The sequence continues at coordinate 630,577 of NZ_JACXSA010000001.1, read as the reverse complement.
AGATTCTTCACAAGACCACCAATGCGCTCTTGTTGCCGCTGCGCTAGGTCTGGTGAAATCTCGATGATGTCGTAGCGATCCAAACTCAAGCCCAGATCTTTTAAGCGACTCAGAATTGAGGTAGCAAGCTTTCCTGTTCCAGCACCAAATTCAAGAATTTGGGTGGGCAAGCCTTTTTCTTGGAGGCCCTCAAGAACCGGTAAGAGGGTGGAGCAGATAGCAGAGCCAAATAAGGGGCTCAACTCAGGGGCTGTGGTGAAATCTCCACCAGAGCCTAATTTATGAGCCCCTGCACTGTAATAGCCCATGCCAGGCTCATATAGCGCCATCTCCATATAGCGGGAAAATGGCAGCCAGCCGCCCTCTGAAGCAATTTGCTCGGCTATTTTGGCCTTGAGTAGGGCGCTATGCTCCGTTTCAAGGCTGGTCAAGGTAATATCCATAGCTCGCTAGTCTAAGAGAATTTAATTGAACGCACCCTTATCTCAGCAACATAAAGCAGTTTTAGTGACTGGCGCCGCCAAGCGCCTGGGTCGAGAAATTGCTTTGGAATTTGCGCGCCAAGGCTGGGATGTCGCTGTCCATTATGGGCAATCTGAGCAAGAGGCTCAGGAAACAGTCAAGGAAATTGGGCGCTTGGGGGTTAAAGCACAGGCCTTCCAGGCCGATTTAGCCGATGAGGCAGCTACTAAAAAGCTATTTGCATCCGTTAGAGAGCAATTTCCCCATCTGCATAGCTTAGTGAATAGCGCTTCTATTTTTGAATATGATCGTGCGAATTCTAAAGTGCCTTTAAGCACTAAAAGTTTGCAAGACCATATGCAGGTGAATTTGGCAGCACCGATCTTGTTATCTCAATTGATGTTCGAGCATCATAAAAATAGTGCAGGTAAAACTGAAGCCGAATTTCTTCCGTCTGTGATTCAACTACTTGATCAAAAGTTGATTAATCTCAATCCTGATTATTTGTCTTACACCTTATCTAAAGCTGCATTAGCGACCTCTATTGAAATGCTAGCGCTCGACTTTGCGCCTCACCTGCGTGTAGTGGGTCTAGCCCCCGGAATATCCTTACCATCTGGCGACCAAACCGAAGAGGGCTTTATTAAAGCCCATCAAATGACACCGTTGGGCAAGTCGTCAACCCCTGCCGATGTGGCTAAAGCAACTGTGTTTTTATCTCTGGCCAATGCCATTACAGGAACCACTTTGTATGTGGATGGTGGCCAACATTTATTACCTTCATCACGTGATGTGATGTTTAAAACTAATTAAGTAAGTTCAATTTTATGCACGCCATCCTTTCTCATCCTGCACTCATCGATTGCCGCCGATTATTTTTGCGTGACTATGAAATTTATATCAATATCGGTGTTCATGATTTTGAGAAAAAGGCAGAGCAACGCGTCATTCTGAACGTAGATCTGTATATTCCGTTGGGCATGAATACGCCAGCGAATGATCAATTAGATGAAGTGGTTGATTACGATTTTATGCGTGAAACAATCAAGGCCTTAGCCTCCAAGGGCCATATTCAACTGCAAGAAAGCTTTTGTGATGACATTACAGCAGCTATGCTGCTACATCCAAAGGTATTGGCTGCGCGAGTTAGCACAGCCAAGCCTGACGTTTATCCCGACTGTCATTCAGTGGGTGTTGAAGTATTTCGGATTAAGCAAGCATAAGTGAGTAGCAATGGGCGATATTCGTAAAGTTGTCTTTGAAGAAAACAAGCTAGAGAAAAAACTCTGTCGCTTGGTAGGTCAGGCTATTGGCGACTTTGGCATGATTGAAGATGGCGATAAGGTAATGGTGTGTGTATCTGGCGGCAAGGATAGTTACGCCCTGCTCGATATCTTGATGAAGTTGCGTGAGCGAGCACCGATTAACTTCGAAATTGTTGCGGTAAATCTAGATCAAAAACAGCCAAACTTTCCAGCCGAAACTTTGCCAAATTATTTAAAGGGCTTAGGCGTTCAATTTCATATTGAAGAGCAAGATACCTACAGTATTGTGAAGCGCGTGATCCCTGAGGGTAAAACAACTTGTGGATTATGTTCGCGTTTACGTCGGGGCATTTTGTATCGCGTTGCCGATGAATTGGGTGCAACTAAGATTGCTTTAGGTCACCATCGTGACGATATCCTAGAAACATTGATGCTCAATATGTTTTATGCAGGCAAGTTAAAAGGCATGCCCCCGAAGTTACGTTCAGATGATGGCAAGCATATTGTGATTCGTCCATTAGCTTATGTGCCTGAGAAGCTATTAGAGCGCTATGCGGTCGATATGAATTTTCCCATCATTCCATGTGATTTATGCGGCAGTCAGCCCAATCTTCAACGCCAGGTGATGAAAGAAATGCTTCGCGACTGGGAAAAGAAGCATCCTGGGCGGGTTGAAAATCTCTTTCGCTCCATGCATCACATCGTGCCCTCCCATTTAATGGATGGTGAAGCGTTTGACTTCCAAAATTTAGAGATTTCCACAGAGCTATCCGGAATTGCCGCTAGGTCATCTGGAGATAAGGCGATTGATGAGGCTGAATTGGATGAATTGGCTTGTGGAACCCTCATACAGGGGACTTATAATCCCCCTTTATGAATATCGTCATATTGGCTGCTGGGCAAGGAAAGCGGATGAAATCCGCCTTGCCCAAGGTCCTGCAAACCCTGGCAGGTAAGCCCCTGCTTCAGTATGTCCTCGACACCGCATTATCTTTACAGGGCAAGCAGTCTAAAACAGGACCCATCGTTGTCGTTGGACATGGCGCTGTTGACGTTAAAGACTTTCTGCTCAATCTGAGCAAAGAAGATTCCAGATTTGCCAAAGTGACTACTGCACTTCAAGCTGAGCAGAAGGGAACTGGACATGCACTATTACAGGCACTATCAAAACTTGATGTCCAAGAGCCCACTTTAGTTCTGTATGGCGATGTGCCACTCACTAGCAAAGATACTCTGAGCAAGTTGCTTAAATTGGCCGATGGTGTCCGTGGTCAAGATGCTGCTTTGGCTTTGCTGACGCAGAATCTTACAAACCCCACTGGCTACGGCCGCATCGTGCGCGATACCGATGGTTCTGTTGCAGCAATTGTTGAAGAGAAAGATGCTACATCTGCACAAAAAAGTATTCAAGAAATTAATACCGGCATTATGGTGCTGCCTACCAATGCATTAAAGAGGTGGCTTAAAGCATTGCGTGCTAGCAATGCGCAAGGTGAGTACTACTTAACGGATGTGATTGCGATGGCGGTTAAAGATGGTGTGCCAATTCGTACAACACAAGCCACTCATGAGTTTGAAACTGTTGGAGTAAATAGCCGCGATCAATTGGCCGCTTTAGAGCGAGCTCATCAATTGCATATTGCTACTCAGTTAATGGCTGCGGGTGTATCCCTTTCTGATCCTGCACGTATTGATGTACGTGGCACCTTGGAATGTGGCACAGATGTTTTTATTGATGTGGGCTGCATCTTTGAGGGCGACGTCTCTTTGGCAGCTGGTACAAAAATTGGGCCCTACTGCGTGATTCGTAATAGCGTACTTGGTAAAGATGTTATCGTAAATGCCTATAGCCATATTGACGGTGCCAAAGTTGGTAACCAATCCATTATTGGCCCTTATGCACGTTTACGCCCAGGAGCAGATCTTGCTAATGATGTTCATATTGGTAACTTCGTAGAAGTGAAGAACAGCAAGATCGCAGCAAACAGTAAGGCAAATCATTTAGCCTATGTTGGCGATTCCATTGTTGGTTCTAGAGTCAATATCGGAGCTGGCACAATTACTTGTAACTATGATGGTGTCAATAAACATCAGACCATTATTGAAGATGATGTTTTTATTGGTTCTGATACCCAATTGGTTGCACCAGTTCGTGTAGGCCGTGGAGCCACACTAGGCGCAGGAACCACCTTAACTAAAGATGCACCTGCCAATCAGTTGACAGTATCCAGAGCTCGGCAAGTTTCTTTGCAATGGCAGCGCCCTGTAAAGCAAGTCAAGAAGCCTGTGGCGAAAAAAGCGGTTGCTAAAAAAGTACTCGTCAAGAAAGCAGTTGTTAAAAAAACTGTAAAAGGTAAAAAATAATGTGCGGCATTGTTGGCGCAGCATCTCACCACAATATCGTTGATGTTTTGATAGAGGGTCTACGTCGTCTTGAATATCGTGGGTATGACTCCTGTGGATTTGCGTTGATTAATAGTGAAGACCCCAAGCATCCGATTGAAAGAGCTCGAACTACCGCTCGTGTTTCAGAATTAGCGGAGCAGGGTAAAGAGTTCGTGGGCACTATTGGTATTGCCCATACTCGTTGGGCAACGCATGGTAAGCCCGATACGCAAAATGCCCACCCGCATATATCTGGCAGTCTTGTGGCAGTAGTGCACAACGGCATTATTGAAAATTATGAAACGCTACGCTCAGAATTAAAAGCGGCTGGTTACACATTTACTTCAGAGACTGATACAGAAGTGATTGCCCATTTAATTCATCAGCAATATGTAGCTAGCGGTCAAAAAGATATTGCTCAGTCAGTCAGGGCAGTCTTGCCTAAGCTTCATGGTGCGTATGCAATTGGCGTCATTGCACAGGACAATCCAAGTACGCTTGTCGGTGCTCGCGTTGGCTCGCCTTTGGTCGTAGCGCTGGGTGATCATGAAAACTTTCTTGCTTCAGATGCGCTAGCTTTAGCTGGGCGCGCTAGCTCCATGATGTATCTGGAAGAAGGTGATGTTGCCATTCTGAAAGCTGAGAGTGTTGACATCATTGATCAACATGGAAATGCTGTTCAAAGAGAACGTAAACCCATGCCAGCGCAGGCTGATTCTGTTGATCTTGGACCTTATCAGCACTACATGCAAAAAGAGATTTTTGAACAACCTAGGGCAATTGGCGATACATTGGCCAATATTGCTAGCTTTGGGCCTGAACTCTTTCATGCCAATCCTGATGACTGGAAAGCATTTGATCAAATTTTGATTCTGGCGTGTGGCACAAGTTACTACTCTGCATGTGTTGCTAAATATTGGTTAGAAGATATTGCGGGCATTCCAACACAAGTTGAGATTGCCAGCGAGTATCGCTACAGAACAACGGTTCCTAATCCAAAGACATTGATTGTGGTGGTTTCGCAATCTGGTGAGACAGCAGATACTTTGGCAGCTTTACGTCATGCTAAAGCGCTTGGGCACCCTTATACATTGGCAATTTGCAACGTAGCTAGCAGCGCAATGGTGCGTGAAACTGCATGGCATTTCTTGACTAAAGCTGGCACTGAAATCGGTGTTGCTTCTACTAAAGCATTTACCACCCAACTTCTCGCTTTATACCTTCTGGCTGTATCGTTGGCGAAGCGAGCAGGGAGAATCTCTTCCGAGAAGGAAAAAGAGCTTCTCAGAGAGTTGCGCCATCTCCCTAAAGCCCTTCATGCTGTATTAGCCTTAGAGCCACAAATCATTGCCTGGAGTGAGGTGTTTGCTAAGTGTGAAAATGCGCTTTTCTTAGGTCGTGGCTTGCATTACCCGATTGCGCTTGAGGGCGCACTGAAGTTAAAAGAAATCTCTTATATTCATGCTGAGGCCTATCCAGCTGGTGAGTTAAAACATGGGCCATTAGCCTTAGTGACAGACAAGATGCCAGTAGTTACCGTTGCACCTCATGACACGCTCTTAGAAAAGCTTAAATCCAACATGCAAGAAGTGAAAGCGCGTGGTGGCAAGCTCTATGTTTTTGCGGACCAAGATTCTGAGATCGTGAATAGCGAAGGCATTCATGTCATCCGCCTACCTGAGCACTATGGCAATCTATCCCCTATTTTGCATGCAGTGCCACTTCAGTTGCTGGCGTATCACACAGCTTGTGCGCGTGGTACTGATGTGGATAAGCCCAGAAACCTAGCAAAGAGTGTCACGGTCGAATAATTTTTAAGTTTGACTTTTACTTAAAGTTGTGAACAAAAATTAGGTAAGTAAATCAGGGCTTTACGGTGCCTCACTGATATTTTTGTGTTCAAATAAGCCTTGTATAAGAGGATATTTGCTGCACTAAATGTTTCTGCCAAAAGTTTCCCAATCCTTCTGCTTAAAGTTGCTTCCCCTGATTTGTGCTGGGGCGCTCTCTGCTTGCGCTGTAGGACCAGACTTTAAGCAGCCTGAATCGCCTAAAACTTCTTCGTATACCGAAACTACCTTATCCCAAAAGTTAACTACAGCGCCTGGCGTTCCTGGGGGCAGCTCCCAAGAATTTATTGAGGGCGCAGATATTGAGGCCCAATGGTGGGAGCTTTACAAATCACCAGAGTTAGATGCGCTGATTAAAAAGGCCTTGGAACAAAGTCCAACCTTAGGCGCAGCCGATGCTGCTTTACGGGTTGCACAAGAAAATGTAAACGCTCAAATTGGCGGGCAATATTTTCCAGCGGTGAGCGCAAGTGGCGGGGCCACTCGTCAACTTCAACCTTCAGCAATTTATGGCCTACCATATGGCTCTGATACTTATAACCTCTATAACGCCTCAGTAAACGTTACCTATAAGTTAGATGTGTTTGGAGGGGCTCGCCGCGCTGTAGAAGGTGCTAAAGCACAAGCAGAAGTTGCCCAGTTTCAGCTTGAGGGCGCCTATCTTTCTTTAACTGCCAATGTGGTCACCAGTGCGGTGAAAGAAGCAGCACTGCGTGCGCAAATGCAAGCAACGGAAGAAATTCTGAAAGCGCAAACCAATCTTGCAGAAGTCACTGAAAAACAATTGCTGATTGGCACGGTGTCTAAAGTTGATGTCACTTCCCAAAGGACATTGGTTTCAAACTCACAAGTAGATTTATTTACCTACGAACGTAATTTAGCCTTTGCTCGCAATCAATTGGCTGCGCTCGTTGGTGAACTACCCAGCAATGCGAATATTGCAAAGTTCGATCTTGCCAATTTGCAATTGCCTGAAAAATTACCTCTCTCAGTCCCATCAAACCTAGTGCGTCAGCGCCCGGATGTACGAGCTGCAGAAGCCCAACTGAAGGCTCAGAATGCATTTGTTGGGGTGGCAACTGCCAATTTATTACCGCAGTTCAACATCACCGGCTCAATTGGATCTGCTTCACTCACCTCTAATAATTTATTTGGTCCGAATTCATCATTGTGGTCATTGGGCGGTGGAATTTTGCAGCCACTATTTCAAGGCGGGCAATTACTGGCCCAGCGACGTGGTGCCATTGCTGCCTACGAGCAAGCGGCTTTTCAATATCAAGCCACTGTCTTAAATGCGTTTCAAGAAGTTGCCAACGCTCTACGTGCGCTTGAAACCGGTGCGCAAGCACTCAAAGCCGCATCTGATGCCGAGCGTTATGCTTACGAAACTTTGGAGCTTGTTCAACAGCAATACAAATTAGGTACGGCAAGTTACTTAGCCGTTTTGTATTACCAAAATCAGTATCAGCAAGCAAAAGTGAAATCTGTATCAGCTCAAGCAACGCGCTTTTCTGATACGGCAGCGCTTTTTGCAGCATTAGGGGGCGGCTGGTGGAATCGTAGCGGTCCTGCATTTAAACCAAAAGACATAGCGAATAAAGATCAAAATGAAACTTCTGGAAACAATTAAAAGCAAAGTTATTGCTTGGGTGCTTGCTTTATGGGCCTGGGTCCAGCGCAAGGCGATTGAGTGGAAGTTGCGCGAGAGGGCAATCGCTCTCTGGGAAAAAGCCAAAGCCTTCTATGCGCGCATGGGTCAAAAATGGCGGGGTACCAAAGCTTATGCCAAGTTGATGGCTATGGAGCCATTGCAGCGTCGTATGACCATTATGTTGTGTGGTGTCTTTTTACTCCTAGGATTGATTTTTGCTTTTAATCAGTTCAAGACTTTCATGATTAAGCATTTCATCTCCGGTATGGGTCTGCCACCAGCAACCGTCTCAACGATGGTGGTCTCCAATACAGAGTGGCAACCGAAATTAACGAGCGTTGGTAATGTTCGCGCCTTTCGGGGCGTGGAGTTAAGTACCGAAATTGGCGGTCTGGTGCTCACAGTGCCGATTAAATCTGGCCAAGATGTCACAGAAGGCGAATTACTCATTAAATTAAATGATGCTTCAGACGTCGCGCAGTTGAAATCACTAAAGGCCATGGCTGATTTGGCTAAAGTCATTAATGAGCGTGATAGACAGCAGTTAGCTATCCAAGCAATTAGCAAAAACGTTTTTGATACCAGCGCTGCTGATGCAAAATCAAAGCAAGCCCAGGTTGAGTCGCAGATAGCTTTAGTAGCAAAGAAAAATCTGAAAGCCCCCTTTAGTGGCCGCGTCGGTATTGTCTCGATTAATCCTGGTCAGTACGTCAACCCAGGCGATAAGCTTCTCACCTTGCAAACGTTGGATCCTATTTTTGTAGATTTCAACCTGCCTCAGAATAATGCAGAGCAAATACAAGTTGGCCAAGAGGTTGTTGTGACAACTGATGCTTTTAAAGATGCTAGCTTTACTGGAAAAATCACTGCGGTAAGTCCGAAGGTTGATACCAACACACGGAATATTCAAGTTGAGGCACAAATTGCCAATCCTGATAAGAAGATTCTGCCCGGCATGTTTGCCAATGTAAATATTAAGCTTGGTGATCAGGTCAAGTTGTTGACTTTGCCGCAAACTGCTGTCACGTATAACCCGTATGGCTCAACGGTATTTATTGCTAAGCCAACTGGTAAGAAAGATAAGCAAGGTAATCCTTCCCTAGAGGCACAACAGGTATTTGTTACCACTGGATCAACCCGCGGTGATCAAGTGGCAATTCTAAAAGGCCTTGATGAAGGCGCTACAGTCGTTACTAGTGGCCAGCTAAAGTTAAAGAACGGTACACCATTGATTATTAATAACAAGGTGCAACCAGCAAATTCACCTGACCCTAAGCCGCAGGAATAAGTAGTTGATAAATTGGACTGATACATTCATTCGCAAGCCAGTGCTGTCACTGGTGGTGAGTGCGCTCGTGCTGGTATTTGGTTTAAAGGCGATTGGATCTTTGCCGGTTAATCAATACCCGCAAACACAAAATGCGATTGTCACCATCACTACTGCGTACTATGGTGCCGATCCAGAAACGATCGCAGGCTTTATTACGCAGCCGCTTGAAGCCTCTATTGCGCAAGCACAGGGAATTGATTACTTATCTTCTTCAAGCGTCAGTGGCGTATCCACAATCGTTGCTACTTTGAAGTTGAACTATGACTCGAATGCTGCATTAACGCAGATTCAGACGCAAATTAGCGCAGTGAAGAATCAGCTCCCACCACAAGCTCAGCAACCCGTATTGACAGTGCAGGTTGGTCAATCAACTGCGGCAATGTATATGGGTTTTTATAGCGATGAGATAGCAAATAACGCCATTACTGATTATCTATTACGTGTTGTAAAGCCCAAGTTAGATTCAGTTGAGGGTGTGCAAAATGCTGAAATTACTGGTGGCAGAAAATTTGCCTTACGTGCTTGGTTAGATCGCGAAAAGATGGCGGGTCTAGGAGTCGGTGCTGATGATGTGTATAGCGCCATGGCTGCCAATAACTATCTCTCAGCCGTTGGCAGCACTAAGGGGGACATGGTTGCCGTTGATTTGGTGGCTGGAACAGACCTACATACTCTGGAAGAGTTTCGCAAGTTGGTGGTGAAAAAAGATGGTGTCAATATCGTCTATCTCGATCAGGTAGCCACGGTGACTTTGGGGTCAGAGGATTACAACACTAATGTGGCCTTCAGCGGTAAAAGATCGGTATTTATTGCCATTAAGGTGGCACCCCAGGCCAATTTACTTGATGTTGCTCAGCGAGTCCGTGATGTAGTGCCTGGAATTCAAAAGCAATTGCCGATTGGTATGACTGGCAAGATTGTGTATGACTCTACGAAGTTCATCACAAGCTCAATAGATGAGGTTGTCTCTACATTGCTTGAGGCCCTCTTCATTGTGACGGTTGTGATCTATCTTTTCTTGGGTAGTGTGCGCGCAGTTGCTGTTCCGGTAATTGCGATGCCGCTATCTTTGATTGGCACTTTCTTCCTCATGCAGGTCTTAGGCTATTCTATTAATTTATTAACCTTGCTAGCTTTGGTGTTGGCGATTGGATTGGTGGTTGATGACGCCATCATCGTTGTAGAGAACGTTGATCGGCATATGAAGGAGGGTAAGTCTCCTCTAGAAGCCTCATTAATTGCAGCTCGTGAATTGGGCGGACCAATTTTGGCAATGACCGTGGTATTGATTGCGGTCTATATTCCAATTGGCTTCCAGGGTGGTTTAACGGGCGCACTCTTTACTGAATTTGCATTTACCTTGGCAAGCGCTGTTGCAGTTTCTGGATTGATTGCCTTAACACTTTCACCGATGATGTGCTCACGCATATTCACAGAAGAGCAAGAGGCCTCTCCATTCGTGCAAAAGATTGATCGAGTCTTTGATAAGGTGCACCACAGTTATCAATCTACTCTACGAGATTTATTAAGTACCTGGCAGGTCATTATTGTGATGGGTGCCATTCTTCTAGGAGGCGTTGCTTATTTATATGCGACAGCATGGGGTGAATTAGCACCAACAGAAGATCAGGGTATTGTATTAATGCAAGCATCAGGGCCGCCTAATAGTACGGTGAATCAAATGCAGACATACGCTGATCAGATTTATCAAATCTCCAGTGCTGAGCCTGAATACGAGCAGATGTTTCAAATTACAAGTCCAACCAGTAGTTTCGGTGGAGTACTCCTTAAAGATTGGGGTGAGCGCAATCGTAATGCAACCAAGTTCCAGGAAGATATGCAGCAGAAGTGGAACACGATTGCAGGTGCCCGCGTTGCAGCCTTCCAGTTCCCCGCATTACCTGGTGCTCAGGGCTTACCCGTCCAGGTGGTGATCAACACTACCGAATCTTATGAGCAACTGAATGAGGTGTCTCAGGCAGTCTTGGATAAAGCCCGCCGCTCTGGAAACTTTTTCTTTGTAGATTCTGATTTGAAGATCGACAAGCCACAAGATATATTGGTCATTGACCGAGAGAAGGTGGCTGCCTTAGGGATGACCCAGCAAGAAGTTGGCTCTGCACTGTCTGCAGCTTTAGGCGGCGGTTATGTAAATTACTTCTCAGTCGCTGGCCGCTCTTATAAAGTCATTCCACAAGTGAAGCAGGTAGATCGTCTAAATCCAGATCAAATCCTTGACTACTATATTCGTACTCCTAGTGGTGCGATGATTCAGGCGCGCACGATTGCTAGTATTAAGCAGCGCGTTGTTCCCCAATCTATCAACCATTTTCAGCAATTAAATTCCGCCACGATTTCTGGGGTGAGTACGCCTTTCATTTCTCAGGCAGATTTATTAGAGTACATGCGCCAAACCTTGAAAGAGGTTGCACCTAATGGCTACAGTATGGATTACGCAGGACCTTCGCGCCAATTTATGGCCGAGTCTGGCGGCTTTTTGGTCACCATGTTCTTTGCGATCCTGATTGTCTTTTTAGTACTTGCTGCGCAATTTGAGAGTTTCCGTGACCCTATTGTGATTTTGGTTTCTGTGCCGCTAGCGCTATTTGGCGCATTGATTTTTATTAATTTGGGATTTACCACCTTGAACGTCTATACCCAGGTTGGCTTGGTAACCCTCATGGGCTTAATTAGTAAGCACGGCATTTTGATTGTGGAATTTGCCAATGAATTGCAAGCTGCAGGGCGGAGCAAATTGGACGCTATTGTGGAGGCGAGTAGTGTGCGCTTAAGGCCAATCTTGATGACGACTGCAGCGATGGTGCTTGGCGTTTTACCGCTAGTGATTGCCTCTGGTGCCGGGGCTGCAGGCCGTAAATCAATGGGCATTGTGATTTTCACTGGCCTATCAATTGGTACGCTCTTCACTCTATTTGTAGTGCCAGCAATGTACCTCTTCATTGGCGCAGATCACCACGCTAAGAAGTTTAAGCAGGATTGATTTCAGAAAAATCTAGGCCGACAAATTTGCTGCGTGCAAATATCAGCGGTTCTCTTTCTGGATGATTTTTTAAGCTAATCACTTTGGCAACAATAATGTTGTGGTCACCGCCAGTGTGTACAGAAACTGTCTCACATTCATAGTAAGCCACGCAATGCTCAATTTGGGTTAATCCACTTGCCGCTAAACGATGTTCAACACTTAGAAATTGGTCTTGTTTTACGGTAGCAAAGTGCATTGCTAATTGCTCTTGAGAGCGTTCTAGTACATGGATGAGATGCATTTTACCTACCTCAACCCAAGGCATTAAACGAGACTGCTTTTTAAGACTCCACAAAATGAGTGGGGGTTCGAGAGAAACGGTATTGAATGAGCTAATGGTGATGCCGTGATGACCAGCGCTCTCATCAAGGCAGGTGATGACAGTGACCCCAGTAGCAAACGACGCAAATCCCTTGCGCAAATCTTGCGAGGTAAACGGGGTCATTAGGCTTAGCTTACTTTGCTTCGGTTTTGGTTTCAGGGGTGATCGTTGTTCCTGGAATTGGAATCAACACTTCATTTTCTTCTGCTCTAACGCATTTAAAGCGATATTCCTTGCCAGCCTTCGATAAGAAGCTGGCGCCCTCATAAAAGTCATTGCGACAGGTTTTAGTGGCGAAGTCCATAACGTCCTGGGGGCTTGCGCTGGAGGTAATCAGGCGCATATTGCCCATAGACATATTAATTTCAGTGGAATAGCAAGCGGAGAGCATTAAGCTAGAAGCTGCAGTTAATAGTAGAATTTTTTTCATGGAAACCTCCATAATTAGCAATGCTCGTTAGGATAAACCTATTGGGTGACGACTGCGGGAAAATGCCCCGTTATAAAAGGATGAGACATGTTTAAAGCAATATTAGTGAATAAAGATGATCAAGGCTATCGTGCCGAGTTGGGGCAGGCAGATGAGGCTAGCCTGCCAGAAGGGGATGTTCGAGTAAAGGTGCTTTATTCGACTCTTAACTATAAAGATGGCTTGGCTATTACTGGCAAAGGGCCGGTTGTGAGAAGCTTTCCAATGGTGCCGGGCATTGATTTTGCAGGGGAAGTGATTGAGAGCTCTAGTCCAGAGTTCAAGGCTGGCGATCTGGTGCTTTTAAATGGTTGGGGTGTTGGCGAAGGTCACTGGGGTGGTTTAGCTCAACAAGCCCGAGTCAAGGCGGAGTGGTTGATTCCATTGCCTAAAGGATTTACAGCAAAGCAAGCTTTGGCAATTGGGACTGCTGGTTACACCGCCATGCTTTGTGTCATGGCCTTGCAAAAACATGGTCTCAAGCCAAGCGATGGAGAGGTATTGGTAACGGGTGCTGCCGGAGGGGTTGGTAGCTTCGCCATTACTTTATTGAGTAAGTTAGGTTTCAAGGTAGTTGCTAGTACTGGCCGAATGGCTGAGGCAGATTATTTAAAGAAATTAGGTGCCGTTGAAGTCATTGACCGCGCATCCTTATCTGCTCCAGGCAAGCCTTTGGCTAAGGAGCGTTGGGCAGCAGTAGTGGATAGTGTTGGTAGTCACACACTAGCCAACGCCTGCGCCCAAACCAAGAGTGATGGAGCGGTCGCCGCTTGCGGACTTGCCCAGGGCATGGATTTCCCATCAACGGTTGCCCCATTTATTTTGCGTGGCGTAACTTTGTATGGCATCAATAGCGTCACAGTGCCACGTGCAAAACGAATCGCTGCTTATGAGCAATTAAGCCAATTAGTTGATCTCAAAACGCTCGATGAAATCTCCCATGAAATTACTTTGGAAGAATCCCTAAAGTATGCGCAGGAGTTAATGGCGGGTAATGTGCGTGGACGCTTAATTGTGGATGTAAATAAGTAAGCTGATGCTGAGATTTATTCTGTGGTTTGAGGTTTGCGTTTTTTAAGTTTTGACCAAACCTCAAGCTTCTCAGCATTAGAAAAATCTGACCAATCTGCAACTTCAGTCAATGTGCGATAGCAACCCCGGCAATAGCCATTTTCAGGATTGATATCGCACCAGTTGGTGCAAGGTGATGGGACTGTTGTCAAAGTAAACCCAAAGGCAGTAACACTACAAAAGAAAATAAATCGACACCATGAACACTCAAAATCAGTCTAGGGCCGAAAGTGCTATTTATTATCCATTAGGAGAAGCCTTACCGGATCTTGGCAGCACGATTGAGCTTGCGCCTGGTGTTCGGTGGCTCAGAATGAAGCTCCCCTTTGCTTTGGACCACATTAATCTCTGGCTTTTGCTTGACGAAATTAATGGGATTGCGGGTTGGACAATTGTGGATTGCGGTATTGCCAATGATGAGACCAGGGCCTCATGGGAAAAGATTTTTGCCACTCAGTTAGACGGGCTGCCAGTACTACGCGTTATTGTCACCCATATGCATCCAGATCATGTTGGTTTGTCGCAATGGCTCTGTGAGAAGTGGAATGCACCCTTGTGGATCTCAATGACAGACTACTTAACGGCACAATGGTTAAGCTGTAAAGAGGGTGGTGCAGCAATTGGTGCTCGTGCTGGCGGTGGTGGTTCTGCAGACCATTTTCAGAAACATGGCTTAACTACCCCAGAAGATTTAGAAAAAATTCGGGCGCGTTCAAATTACTACAGCAATATGGTGCCAGGCGTTCCACGCCAATATCGCCGCATCTTAGATGGTGAAAATATTCTCATCGGTGGTAGGCAATGGCAAGTCATTATGGGATATGGTCATGCCCCAGAGCATGCCTCGCTGTATTGTGAGTCTTTAGGTGTATTGATATCTGGGGATATGCTCTTGCCACGCATTTCAACAAATGTCAGCGTCTACGATGCCGAGCCTGATGGCGATCCTTTGGGCTTGTATTTAGATTCACTCGATCGTTATTTACCACTGCCTGAAGATACTTTGGTTCTGCCATCCCATGGCAAGCCGTTTACAGGCATGAAGCCCCGTATTGCCCAATTAAAAGCACATCATGATGAGCGCCTAGCGGATACCTTGGGGGCATGTAAAAAACCGGCCACTGCTCGAGAGATAGTGCCGGTTTTATTTAAACGTGAGTTAGATATTCATCAGCTTACTTTTGCGATGGGCGAGGCTATTGCTCATCTGAATTACCTACTTCGTCGAGGTAAGTTGCGTCGCCAGCTTTGCGACGACGGCGTGTTGCGGTTTTCCGAGGTTTAGTTGCGCTACTCTTTGTTGCAGATTCTTCGTTAGAGCCAGTGGCTGCTGCACCAGCTGCTGAGACAGCATCGCCAAAGGACTTCAAGGCCATCATCGTGGCATGTTGCACTTCAAGGCCCTGAATCGTGGACTTCAAGATGTTGAGGTTCAGATTTAGCCAGTTTTCAACGCTTTTAAGGTCCTTGATGCGCTTTTCAAGCTCTTCAACATCTAGACCTGGAAAAGCTGAGCCAAACCCACCAGCGGCCTTTGAGGCGTCTGTAGCAAAGGGAAATTGACCAGCCTGTGCAGCCGTTCCTTGCCCCCACATCGTTTTAAACATTTCAAGGCTTTGATTAAATTCTGGAATGGTTCCAAACATTGTGGCTCCGGGTTAAATAAAAAGTGGCTTTTCCAATAGAATAAGGGATTCTAGAGATTTATCCCGGTTAATCAATGCAATTTAATGGTATTTCCCAGCCCTACACCCGCGGTCAGGCACTTCCCGAGCTGTTAAAGCAGCGCATCCTGATTTTGGATGGTGCAATGGGTACCATGATTCAACAGTACAAATTGACTGAGTCTGACTACCGTGGATTGCCAGGAAATACGCGTTTTGCTGATCACCCTGGTGATATCAAAGGTAACAATGAGTTGTTGGTTCTAACCCAGCCCCACATCATTAGCAAAATTCATGAGCAGTACCTGGAGGCCGGTGCTGACATTATTGAAACCAATACGTTTGGCGCAACCTCAGTTGCACAAGAAGATTACAAAATGGCTGGCTTAGCTCGCGAGATGAATGAAGTCTCTGCTCGACTTGCCAAAGCTGCCTGTGAAAAATACAGCACTCAAGACAAGCCTCGTTTTGCTGCTGGCGCTATTGGCCCAACTCCTAAGACCGCTAGCATTTCGCCAGATGTCAATGATCCTGGCGCGCGTAATGTCACCTTTGAAGCGCTGCGCGCTTCATACCGTGAGCAGATTGAGGGTTTGTTTGCTGGCGGTGTTGATTTATTTTTGGTTGAAACGATTTTCGATACGCTCAATGCAAAGGCTGCGCTATTTGCCTTAGATGAATTTTTTGAAGAAACAGGAGAGCGTTTGCCGGTCATGATTTCTGGAACGGTGACCGATGCTTCCGGGCGTATTTTGTCTGGTCAAACTGTTGAGGCCTTCTGGAATAGCTTGCGCCATATAAAACCACTGACATTTGGTTTGAACTGTGCCCTAGGTGCTGCACTAATGCGCCCTTATATTGCAGAGCTTGCGCGGATTTGTGATGCAGCAATCTCTTGCTACCCGAATGCTGGCCTGCCTAACCCAATGAGTGACACCGGTTTCGATGAAACCCCTGAAATTACTTCAAGTCTAGTTGATGGTTTTGCTAAGGATGGTTTGGTGAATGTAGTTGGTGGTTGTTGTGGTACCACGCCAGATCATATTCGCGCAATTGCCAATGCAGTGAGTAAGCGTAAGCCACGTGCTTTCTATCGCGAAAACGCAGAGGCTGCCAAATGAGTAGTTTGGAGAAAAAAATGCCGCCGCCGATGAAGTTATCTGGCTTAGAGGCATTTAACGTTACTTCGGCTGTCGGTTTCGTAAACATTGGTGAGCGTACTAACGTTACGGGATCCAAAGCATTTGCACGCATGATTCTGAACAATCAATTTGATGAGGCTCTCGCAGTAGCGCGTCAGCAAGTTGAGAATGGTGCACAAGTCATCGATATCAATATGGATGAGGCGATGCTAGATTCCGAGGCAGCGATGATTCGCTTCCTCAATCTGATTGCTTCAGAGCCAGACATTGCCCGCGTTCCCATCATGATTGATTCCTCCAAGTGGAGCGTGATTGAAGCAGGCCTTAAGTGTATTCAGGGCAAGCCCATCGTCAATTCGATTTCACTCAAAGAGGGCGAAGAGTCCTTTAGGAAACAAGCTCGCTTGATTCGTCGATACGGCGCTGCTTCTGTGGTGATGGCTTTTGATGAAGCAGGTCAAGCTGATACATTTAAACGTAAAACAGAAATCTGCCAACGCTGTTACGAGATTTTGGTAAATGAAATTGGTTTTCCTGCAGAAGATATTATTTTTGATCCCAATATCTTCGCAATAGCTACCGGCATTGAAGAGCACGATAACTACGCAGTAGATTTTATTAATGCTACTCGTTGGATTAAAGAAAACCTTCCGGGTGCAAAAGTGAGTGGTGGCGTTTCTAATGTGAGCTTCTCATTTCGGGGCAACGACCGGGTGCGCGAGGCAATTCACACTGTTTTCCTATATCACGCGATTCAAGCAGGCATGGATATGGGTATCGTCAACGCCGGCCAACTGGGTGTATACGCCGACTTAGATCCTGAGTTGCGTGAACGTGTCGAAGATGTTGTCCTAAACCGCTTTAAAGAAAAAGAGGGCAAGACGCCAACAGAGCGTTTGTTGGAGATTGCCGATCAATTTAAGGGTGGTGGTGCTAAGCAGGTAGAGAACTTGGTGTGGCGTGAATCACCAGTGCGCGAGCGCTTAACTCATGCGCTAGTTCATGGGATTACTACTTTTATTGAAGAAGATACCGAAGAGTTACGTGCTGAAATCATGGGTGCTGGCGGTAGACCAATTGAGGTCATTGAAGGCCCACTCATGGATGGTATGAATGTGGTTGGCGATCTGTTTGGCGCAGGAAAAATGTTTTTGCCACAAGTAGTCAAGAGTGCTCGAGTCATGAAACAAGCGGTTGCGATTCTGATTCCTTATATCGAGGAAGAAAAGCGTCAGCATATTGCTGCTGGTGGTGAGGCGAAAGCCAAAGGCAAGATCGTGATGGCTACAGTAAAAGGTGATGTCCACGATATTGGTAAAAATATTGTGACTGTAGTGCTGCAATGTAATAACTTCGAGGTAGCAAATATGGGTGTGATGGTTCCTTGCGCAGAGATTCTCAAGCGCGCTAAGGAAGAGAATGCGGACATCGTTGGGTTATCTGGCTTGATCACACCATCCCTGGAAGAGATGACTTATGTCGCACAAGAGATGCAGCGTGATGATTATTTCCGTGAACGTCAAATTCCCTTGATGATTGGTGGTGCAACTACTTCACGGGTGCATACCGCTGTGAAGATTGCCCCCCACTACGATGGTCCAGTGGTATATGTCCCTGATGCATCCCGATCTGTTTCTGTCGCTTCCAGTCTGCTCTCAGATGAAAGTGCCAAGAAATTTATTCAAGATTTGCGTGATGACTATGTCCGTATTCGCGAGCAGCATGCCAATAAGAAAGCAGCCCCAACAATTTCTTTAGAAGCGGCTCGTAAAAATCGTGAGTTGATTGATTGGTCTGCTTACGTTCCAGAGAAGCCCAAGTTTATTGGTCGTCGTGTATTTAAAAACTTTGCACTGAGTGACATTGCTAAATATATTGACTGGACACCTTTCTTTCAGACCTGGGATTTGGCCGGTAAATTCCCGGCCATCTTGGATGATGAAGTAGTAGGTGTTGAGGCTCGCAAGGTATATGAAGATGCACTGGTTTTGCTAGATAAGCTAATCAAGGGTCAGTGGTTGCAGGCTGATGCAGTGGTTGCCTTTTACCCAGCGAATACTGTGGGCGATGATATTGTTTTGTACAGCGATGAAAAGCGCGAGCACCCACTATTTGTGTGGCATAACTTGCGTCAGCAGGCTGAACGACCCATCGTGGATGGAGCTCGCAGACCAAATCGTTGCTTGGCGGATTATGTCGCACCAAAAGATTCTCGAGTGAATGATTACCTCGGATGCTTCGCAGTGACAACAGGTCACGGCGTAGAAAAGAAGGTTGCTGAATTTCAAGCTAAGCATGATGATTACAGCGCCATTATGTTGAAGGCTTTAGCTGATCGCTTAGCTGAAGCTTTTGCTGAGTTAATGCATCATCGAGTGAGAACGGATTTGTGGGGCTATGCTACTGATGAAATTCTGACCAATGATCAGATGATCAATGAGGAGTATCGCGGCATTCGTCCGGCGCCTGGCTATCCTGCGTGTCCAGCGCACGAGGTTAAGCAAGATCTTCTTAGGGTAATCGGGTCAGAAGATATTGGTATGACCTTGACTGAGTCAATGGCCATGAATCCAGCTTCCAGTGTGAGCGGTTTCTATTTAGCTCATCCAGATGCGCGCTACTTTAATGTTGGAAAAATCTCAACTGATCAGTTGGAAGATTTGGCTAAGCGTCGTGGTGAGTCAGTTGAGGATGTACGCCGTCAACTCGCTAGCTTGATAGATTAAACGCCCCACATCACGGGCTCATCTTTGGCTTTGGCCTGCTTCATCAGTTCTAAAAAAGGATAGGCCCTTTGACCAAGTCGGTCAGCGAGTTTGGGCTTTTCTTCGCCCTCTTCATGCTCTGTTTTTGAGCGTTCTTCTAGGTCTTTCAGAATTGCATTTTCTAGGGTGGTAATGAGATTCGGTAATTGCTCTACGGTCAGAATTCCCCTGGGCTCCAGTGGACGACCCAAAATATCAAAGATTCGCTTGGTCAGATCGGCCAACATAATGACGTCCGGTCCAGCTTTTGAGCGAAATTGATAGATCATTTCGATAGCTTACCACCTGATAAACTCACTCTTCTATGTTGTTAACCAATAAAAACCATTTAATTGAGATGCTCGGTAGTGCCCTAGCTGGTATCGCTCAGGAGCGAGGCTTGGCAGAGCCATCTGCGCCCCGTTTAGAGCGTCCTAAGGCAGTAGATCATGGCGATGTCGCTTGCAATATTGCGTTGCAGTTATCAAAAGCCTGGAAGCTCAATCCTAGAGATTTAGCCCAGACCTTAGTAGATCGTCTGCAACAGCAAGCCGGCTTTGATCAACTCATTGCATCATGCGAAATCGCGGGCCCTGGTTTTATCAATTTCCGCTTCAGTAATGTCGCCAAAACAGCAGTGATCAATGAGATTCTTGAGAAGGGCGCCCACTTTGGAGAGCATCCCGCGAGCAGCGCAAACGCTCCAAGCGCGATGATTGAGTTTGTCTCAGCAAATCCAACCGGACCATTGCATGTAGGTCATGGTAGGCAAGCGGCGCTGGGTGATGCCTTAGCTAATTTATTGGCAACGCAAGGTGTCAAAGTGCATCGTGAGTTTTATTACAACGACGCAGGCGTACAAATTGCTAACTTAGCATTATCTGTTCAAGCCCGTTTGCATGGCTTAAAGCCAGGCGATACCGCTTGGCCTGAGCAAGCTTATAACGGTGAATATATTGCGGAGATTGCTTCCGCCTTTAAGGACTCGCCTCAATATGAAGATGACATTGAAGCGATTCGTCAATTTGCAGTCGCTTACTTACGCAATGAGCAGGATATTGATTTAAAAACTTTCGGTGTGAAGTTTGATTGCTATTACCTGGAATCTTCTTTGTATACCGATGGTAGTGTTGCGCAAATCGTTGGTGATTTACAGGGCATTGGTAAGACCTACGAAGCTGAAGGTGCATTGTGGTTAAAGACTACTGATGATGGCGATGATAAAGATCGTGTAATGCGTAAATCGGATGGGAGCTTCACTTACTTTGTCCCCGATATTGCTTATCACGCAAGTAAGTGGAATCGTGGTTTTCAGAAAGTGATCAATGTGCAGGGTAGTGACCACCATGGCACGATTGCCCGTGTGCGCTCTGGCTTGCAGGGTGTTGCACAAAAGCGTGGTTGGGATATTCCCAAGACATATCCAGAGTATGTATTGCACAAGATGGTTACTGTCATGCGTCATGGCGAAGAGGTAAAAATTTCCAAGCGAGCGGGCTCTTATGTCACAGTCCGAGATTTAGTGGAATGGTCTGGTGGTGTTACTCCTGAAATGACCCCACAAGAGCGGGAGCTAGCTCTCCAGCGCGGTCGTGATGCAGTGCGCTTTTTCTTGATTTCCCGTAAGGCAGATACGGAATTTGTCTTTGATATTGACTTGGCTCTTCAGCAAAATGATGAGAACCCAGTGTTTTACGTTCAATATGCTCATGCACGAATTTGCTCTATCTTGCAACAATGGGCTGGTCAGACTGATGATTTGATTTCAGCAGATTTATCTTTATTGCAAAGTAAAGCTTCGGATCATTTATTGCGTCGTTTGGCAGAGTATCCCGAAGTGTTGACAGATGCGGCACATGAGCTGGCTCCTCATGCCCTGGCTTTTTATTTGCGCGATCTTGCGGGCGATTTCCACACTTTCTACAATGCGGATCGAGTTTTGGTCGATGATCCAAGCTTGAAGTTGGCTCGTTTGGCGCTTTTATCAGCAACTCGCCAAGTCTTGCAAAATGGTTTAAAAGTATTAGGGGTATCTGCACCAGCTAAGATGTAATGGCAGCGTATGAAGTGAAAAGGTAAGATGAGGAAATCATGAAAAAACCGAATCAAGAAACTGGCTTCATCAAGAGCGGAAATAATGCCCAGTATGGTGGCACGATCTTGGGCTTTGTTTTGGGTTTAGGTGCCGGTCTAGCACTAGCCTTTGGCATTACTTTTTATTTAAATAAAAATACCCCCCAAGAAAGACCCGGTGTTCGGGCGCCAAATTTACCGTTAACGATTAAACCTTCTCCATCGCCAGCTGAAGGCGAAGTTGCTGCACCTGCAGCGCCATTAGATTTGAATAAACCTTTGCAAGGAAAATCACCTGCAGCAGCGTCCTCAGACCCTATTGGTGATTTGGTAAATGGAAAAAAACCGGTTGATTCTCCTCCTACCTTGGCACCTGCAGCAGCAAAATCAGATGCAATTTATTTCCTGCAGGCTGGGGCTTTTGTAAAGCGCGCTGATGCAGATGCGCAAAAGGCAAACTTAGCCATTCAAGGCATTCAGGCGCAATTGAGTGAAGTGACCAGCGATGGAAATACGCTTTGGCGTGTCAGGGTTGGTCCATTCAATAGCGTTGAAGAAAGCAATCCAGTGCGTGATAAGTTAAATGGCATCGGCGTCAAACCAACCCTCATTAAATCTAGTAAATCATGATTTCATTAAGTAAAAGAATTTTTATCGCACTATCTATTTTTTGCTTAAGCGGGATTGTTAGCGCACAAAGTACAAAGATTGAAGAGGGTTTCGATTACCGTGTATTACCTAACGCTCAACCTTTAGAGGTGAAGGGCAAAGTAGAGGTGATCGAGTTCTTTTGGTATGGTTGTCCACATTGCTATGACTTTGAGCCAGACCTGAGTGCTTGGGTCAAACGTCAGCCTAAGGATGTATCTTTCCGGAGAGTGCCAGTAGCATTTCGTGATGACTTCTTGCCGCACAGCCAATTGTTCTATGCCTTAGAGGCTATGGGTAAGGGCGATGCGCTAAATGAAAAAGTAATGTATGCAATGCATAAGGAAAATAAGCGTTTACTCACGGAATCTGAGATTGCTGATTGGGTCGCATCCCAAGGTGTCGATCGCAATACTTTCTTAGCAACTTACCGATCCTTTGCAGTTGTCTCAAAGGCTCGTGCAGCCAAGCAATTAACTGAGGCTTATCGCATCGATGGCGTACCAACAATTGTGATGCAGGGCAAATATGTCACCTCCCCATCCATTGCTGGCAGCAAAGCCAAAGCTATTTTGGTGATGGATTATCTCGAGGATAAAATTCGCAAAGATAAATATAAACAGTAGTAACTACATAGCACCACTGCTTAAATCTTTACAAAGCGCCGCACAATCCAAAAGTAAATGGGGTATGGCAGGATTCTTAAAAACTTTAAGAATCTAGAAAATCGCTTGGGAAAGTGAATGTCGAACTCTCCCCGTTGAATTCCAGACAAGATGTCAGCGGCAGCCTCTTCAGCGCTGATTAAGGCCGGCATTTCAAAATCGTTCTGAGCGGTCGCCTCGGTTGCTACAAAGCCCGGTGAAATCATATGAACGCTCACCCCTTGAGGAAGTAAGTCGTAATAGAGGATTTCGCAGAAGTTAATAATTGCCGCCTTGCTTGGGCCATAGGCCAAGGCCTTAGGAAGGCCGCTGTATCCTGCAACACTACCTACAATTGCAATATGGCCGGCATGGGCTTTGAGCATTTCGGGAAGTACAAGTCCTACAGCGCGCATTGGGCCCAATAAGTTTGCATCAATTGTTTGCTCTGCGGCTTTGATATCAAAGTCGTCAGCCCCTAGTGGAATGTAAATGCCGGAAACAAATAACAATAAATCAATGCCACCCCAAACATTGAGGATTGATTGATAGCCATTTTCCAATTGAGTCTGATTGGTTACGTCTAATGGCAAAACCAATGCTTGCTCTGCATTCCCAAGAGAAGCAATTTGATTCAGGCGCTCAGCCCTTCTACTCGAAATAGCAATCTTTGCACCAGCGCGAAGAAGCGCTTTTGCACAGGCCTCGCCAATTCCGCTGGAGGCGCCAATGATCCAAACACGTTTACCAGAGAAGGATGAAATACCCTTTTGTTTCATATGCTCAGGGCATCAGGCGATGCTTGTGGGGGTTTATGGCTCAAAGTGAATTGCACGACATCGATATTGCGTTCTGAAAAGCCAGCTGCACAATACATTAAGTAGAAATTCCAGAGACGAATGAAGGCCTCATCAAAACCTAAGCGATGAATTTCAGATAATTTTTGATTAAAGGCATCTCTCCATAGGCAAAGTGTTTTTGCATAATCAGCTCCGAAAGCAAATTCGGATTCAATTTGAAGCCCTGCCTTAGCAGCATATTCTTTAAAGCTGGAGCGAGAGGGTAGCATTCCGCCAGGAAAGACATATTGTTGAATGAAGTCCGTATTGTGGCGATAGCGCTCAAAGAGTTCTTCTGCAATCACAATCGTTTGAATACAGGCTTTACCACCTGCCTTGAGGCATTTCGCTATCGTCTGGAAGTATTCAGGCCAATGTTTTTCACCAACTGCCTCAAACATTTCTACTGAGGCGATCCCTTCAAATTGCTCTTGGCAATCGCGGTAGTCCTGGAGCCGAACCTCAAATGTGCTCGGGTGCGCCATTGCAGACTGAATCTTTTGGAGACGATCTTTGGCAAATGCTTGCTGTTCAGTAGATAGGGTTAAGCCGGTAATGGAAATATTGTTCTGAAGGGCTTCTTCCATAACGCCACCCCAACCACAACCAATTTCTAAGACGTGATCGCCAGGTTTGATTTGGAGTGATTTTAAGATACGTCTAATCTTTGCTCTCTGGGCATCGGCAAGAGATTGTTGTTCATCACCCGAAAACCAAGCGCTAGAGTAACTCATGGTTGGATCAAGCCATAGCGCATAGAATGCATTGCCCAAATCATAGTGGGCATGAATATTTTTACGACTGCCAGACTTGCTGTTATCTCTGAGCCAGTGTCTGACGCGATAGAGCAGTGAGCCATACCAGCTGCCATAAATGGCTTTTTCGAGAATCTGACGGTTACGAATTGCCAGTTCCAGAATAGCTTTTAAATCCGGGGTGTTCCATTCACCGCGGATATAACTTTCAGCAAAGCCAATGTCACCATGAGACAGCACTTGCTTGAATACTGCCCAGTTCAAGATATGAATCTCAGCATGCAGGGCATCGTTTGGGTTGCCAAACTCCCTGACTTTGCCATCCGGTAGAGTCATTCTTAAATAACCGCTACTCAGCTTTGACAAAAGGCGTAATAGTGTTTCAGTGCTGACTCTAGATGGAGATGTTTTTACAGCTCGATTTTGAGGTCGCACAAAATTCAGTCGCGAGAGTAAAGATTGTCCAGGACGGTTCATTTGCTAACTTCGAATTCCGGTGGATGGGGTTTTGTATGAAAGGGTACACCTTTTAGCCATAATTTCAATGCTTGCCAATGGATGCGAAAGATCACGCCCAGACTCATTAAGGGGTAGCGAAGAAAAGCCAGCCAAAGAGACGATGAGCTTAAGGGACGGCTGGTTCCGCTAATGCTGGTATTGATGAGCGGGAGCCCATCTTCGTGGAGCTCAATCCGGCACACTGAATGATTTCCGCTGTTGCTATCCTGAGGAAAGAGGAAACGAAAATGGTAGTCACCTCGCACATCACAAAACGGTGAAACATGGAATACTTTTTGGCTAGTTAAGGTTTCTCCGGAGCGCAATGCTTCACCATTAGGCTTAGCTAATATGTAGCAGTGACGCTCGCCAAAAGTATTATTAACCTCAGCTAATACGGCTTGAACTTGACCGTCTGCTCGAGTACAAATCCAAAAACTCACAGGATTAAATACATAGCCTAGTACTCTAGGAAATGTCTGCAGCCAGATTTCCCCATCAACATTTTGAATTTGGTTGTCGTGAAGGATCTGCTCAATCCATTGGAGGCTATCAGCTGCGCCCGTGCCATGGTCTTTATCAAAAAAAGAAAATAAGCCCAATTGATTGTCTTTTAGTCCATGCTGGCTGAGTAACTTCAGATTGTCTTTTCTAGCGCGCATCGGGATTGATACGGTGAATACACCGTAGCCAAAGGCATTTTGTGCTGGCCGAAAGCGGCGATGCTTAACAACTCCAAAGTTAATCTTGGCCTGACTCATTTAATGTGCATCTTGCTCGGGGTGGGTTTGGCGTGGCGAGTGAGTGCTCTCAATCAATGCTTCTGCAACCAATTCGCCAGAGCGTAAGCCATCCTCATGAAAGCCAAAGCCCGTCCAAGCACCGCAGTACCAGATAGATCCCGTTCCTTGAATCAGCGGCAACTCTTTTTGAGCCTGAATAGCATTCATATCAAACACTGGGTGAGAGTAATGAATTTCTTGATGAATCAACTTTGGATTTGGCTCAGCTGAGGGATTTAAGCTCACGATAATTTGTGTATCTTTGAGCTCCACTGGCAGCGGCTGTAAGCGATTAATCAAATAGTTCACGCTGACGTGTTGTTTTGCCGAAGTGTGTATCCCCGCTTTGGCGGTGTAGTTCCAGGCAGCCCAACAGCGCTTTGTTTCAGGAAGAAAGTGCTCGTCGGTGTGGAGAATGGCGCGATTTTTTTGATATGGGATGGCCGCCAGAATATTTCGGGCTTGCTGGGCTATGCCGTGAACCAGGTCGAGGGTTTGATCACTATGGCACGCCATGACTACCTCATCGAACCAGGCGCTCCCGGAGGGGCTAATGACCTCCACTTTTGAGGAGCCATCTCGCGAAGCATTCACGCGTACAACGCTCTCACGTAGGATATGTACTTGATGGGATTCGAGGGCTGCCACAATGCGCTTCACATACTCTCGTGAGCCACCTTTGATGGTTAGCCATTGAGGGCGATTCTGAATTTGTAATAAACCATGGTTATGACAAAAGCGCACCATAGTTTGGATGGGAAATTGCAGCATTTGCTCGACAGAGCAAGACCAGATAGCGCCAATCATTGGCAGAAAATAATTTTCTCTAAAGCTTTGGCTCAATCGATTGCGATCTAAAAAGTTGGCAATCGATTCATCCGGCTCTTTATAAAGATGGCCTGCTTCAATTTGAGCCTGAGCCAACTTTGTCGCCAGTTGGTTAAAGCGCAAGATGTCGTATGCCATTCTCCAGAAAGACGGAGACAGTAAGTTGGATCTTTGACCAAAGAAGGAATTGAGATCATTCCCAGCCCATTCAATATTTCGATGGGACTGGCCCTTCTCAGATGTATCGATGGAGACCGAGAAAGACATTTCAGAAGGGGCTATAGGAGCATCAATCTCTTCAAAGAGACGTACCAAGCGGGGATAAGTTTTCCGGTTAAAAACCAAGAACCCAGTATCTACCCCATGCGTCACTCTCTGACCATTAATTTCGCAAGTCAAATCAACCGTATTGCTATGTCCGCCAATATGATCGCCGCCCTCATAAAGGGTGATCTCAAATTCAGGATGCTGTCTTAAGGCATATGCACAACCAAGACCAGAGATCCCAGCGCCAATAATGGCAATTCTTTTTTTTGTCACTGGGACTTTTCTCCCAAAAGCTTTTCGATTTCGCTAGTGATGCTGCCGCTCGTTGGCTTAGTCATACTTCCATACGAATCCACTACATTGCCATTACGATCAATCAAATATTTATAGAAATTCCATTTAGGTGTTGTGCCTGTTTTCGCAATCAACATTTTGAATAATGGATTCGCATTACTACCAGTCACTGAGCTCTTAGCGAACATCGGAAATTTCACGTCATAAGTATTCTTGCAAAAGTCAGCAATTTCTTTATTGCTGCCAGGCTCTTGTTGTCCGAAGTCGTTGGAAGGGAAGCCTAGCACTACAAAACCTTGATCTTTATATTTCGCATAGATTTTCTCCAGACCTTCATATTGGCTGGTAAATCCGCAAAAGCTAGCGGTATTCACAACCAAAATGACTTTGCCCTGATATTGGCAAAGGCTTTGAGGTGCTTCATCTTGAAGGCGCAAAAAGGTTTGGGAGAGGAGAGGGCTACAGCTGGAGGCTGCATTGGCAGTTTGGCTACCCCAGATCATTGTCAGGAGGGCAAAGACCCAGACGCTGATGAGATGGCGCGGGTAAGGTGATATCTGGCGAGGCATTGAGACCTTCTGGGATTGGGTGAATAGAGTGCAAGTCTAAGACATTCTGGGCAATATCGCTGAGCATTGGCTAATGCTATTAATATTGAGTTATGAGTACATTGCCACTGCCCTCTTTCGAATCCAAAATTTGCCCTCTGGATGAACTGGCTAGCCGAGTGGCAAAACTACCTAGACCCTTGGTTTTTACTAATGGAGTGTTTGATATTTTGCATCGAGGTCACGCCAGTTATTTGGCGCAGGCTCGTGCTTTAGGGGCAAGTTTGGTGGTGGGGGTGAACTCAGATAGCTCAGTAAAGATGTTGGGTAAGGGTGATGACCGACCTATTAACTCTGAAGCAGATCGACAGGCGCTGTTAGCTGCGCTGGAGAGTGTTGATATGGCAGTGCTTTTTACTGAGCAAACGCCAGTGAATTTGATTGAAGAAATGCGTCCTGATATTTACGTCAAGGGTGGCGATTATGAAATCGATACTCTAGCGGAAACAAAGTTAGTCAAGACCTGGGGCGGAAAAGCTATTGCGATCCCATTCTTATACGAGCGCTCTACGACAAGCTTGTTAGGTAAGATCCGCTCTTAGAGATTTTGTAGTAGCCACGCCCAAATTCCTCGTAGCACTAAGCCCTCAGTGATCTCTATGACGCAGGAAGTTTGAGATTTCATTTTGTGCATCTCTCTCGCAAAAATCTGAGCATTGCCGCCATCAAGCCAAATTCGCTCAACTGGACAATTCATTTCTTTTGCTAGAGCGACTGCATACTGAATAGCGCCAATTTGTGCAGCATCACATCCACCAATAATGGCTTGATTAGTTGATAAACCAAATCCATCAGAGTCTCCCTCACGCACGGCCAGAGGGAGTGCGGCTGTATTACCCGCTAAACTCTTTTGCATCAGCTCAAGTCCTGGCAATATCCAGCCACCATAGTGCACTCCATTAGCACCGAGAAGGTCTATGGTAGTTGCGGTGCCGGCATTAACGACGATGGTATTGGTGTTTGAAAGTGCGCGTGCCCCAATCATTGCAGCCCAGCGATCGGCACCAAGCTTGCTCGAATCTTGATAGAGTGTCCGCAGGCCCGCACATTCACTATTGCCTTTGAGCTGCTGCCAAAGGACATCACTCCATTGTGGAAAAAGTGATTTGAGATTTTCAATAGCTTCGCTACCAGCAACGCAAGTAAAGCCAATCGCATCAGGTTTGGGTAAAGTCTTCGAAATGTAATCTGTTAGCTCTGCTTTATGTTCAGGCGAGGCTAAAGATTTACTGCTAATCGATCCAGAGTAAGCCCATAGCTTTTTCTGTCGGTCTGAGGGTTGTTGAGTAGACTCAACTGCAGCCCATTTAAGGCGTGTATTGCCAACATCAAACAGTAAATAAAGGCTCATGATTGTGCTCTTAGGGATACATCGCCCGCATGAATCACGAGCGTTTTATTGTCTTGCTGCAATAGTAATGCGCCGGTTTCATCAATGCCTTGTGAAATACCATGAATGGGCTCTTTGCCGATACCCGATATAGACACCGCCTGACCAGTGTAGGCATCCCAGCGTTTCCATTGTGCTTGGTATGGGGCAAAACCGACTTCATCGAATTGCTTGAGTGCACTCTCTAGAGCTGCAATCAATTTGATCCAAAGATATTCCGTATCGGGTAACTCTGCAGGCGCTGTAATGAGTTGATCTAGTGTGCTTATCTTGAGTCCAGACGGATTATCAAGTCCAGCTTCAATAGCAGCGCGATTGCGCAAGTTCATGCCAATACCAATAATCATCCAAGTGCTATTGCCTGCTTTGGCTTGGCCGCCCTCTATGAGAATGCCGCCGAGTTTGCTGTTATTTAGAAGTAAATCATTTGGCCACTTTAAGCGTAAGCCTGCTTGATGCAAAACATTGGAATCAAGATTTAAGGCTTCTGCGATTCCGGTAATAACAGCCATTCCAACCAGAAGACTCAGTCCAGTCATTTCTGCGGGGGTTCTTTTGAAGGGGTAGGCTAATGAAAAACTGATGGAGTCGCCTGGCTTGGCGAACCAGCTCCGCCCTGCCCGGCCTTTGCCTGCGGTTTGCTTATGGGCAAGCCGAGCGACGGGGTCAATAAGCTCTCCCGCGCGCCAGCGCTCCAGGAGGTCATCATTTGTGGATTGAGTTTCAGTAACGCGTTCAAGGATGCAATTGGCAGTCATTTCGCCATTGTAGAAAGGTCTGACCTAGAATTGTGGGATGGATCAAAAAGATCAGCGCCCCTATAAGTTTGTTTGGCCTTTGCAGGCCATGCCTTTAGCTAGGGTCATGAGCCTCAGTTATGCACTCTTGATCATTTACATCAGCCTAAATCCCTTTGACTTTGACTTTCAGAATGGCATTGATGCCTGGTCTTGGATAGACGCTCCTCTACCGCGATTTATTACTTTATTTGATGTTTCAGTCAATATCCTCGCATATATCCCGTTTGGTTTTTTGTTGGTATTTGCTGCTTATCCACGGTGGCGCAATTTTGTTGCTTTGGGGATTGCTCTAAGCCTCAGCGCCATTTTGGCGATCAGTGTAGAGACCTTACAGTCATGGTTACCCACCCGAGTACCCAGTTTGATGGACTGGTGGGCTAATATCTTTGGAGGTCTCTTGGGGGGCTTGCTAGCCATTCCATTAGGCCCTCAATGGTTATCAGGCAGCGTTGTACGACGACGTTTTGATCAATGGTTTGGATTGAATTGGGGTGCCTGCGCTCTTTTCCTACTATTTCCTTGGTCGCAAATTTATCCTCAAAGTTCTTGGTTGGGTACAGGTGTATGGGGCCATGCGATTTTTGGCTCGATTGATTGGGGAACCCTAGTAATCAATCAAGTAGTCCAAGAGACCTTAATCACTGCTTTATGTTGGCTTGGCGTCGCTTTGTTACTGTCTTTAGGGTTACGTTCCAAGGCCCCGCAGTGGCGAATTCTGAATGGACTTTTGTGTTTAACGGTGTTGATTAAGATCTTATTTACTGCCCTGCAATTCGGTGGCGAATTTAGTTTGATCTGGCTGACAGCAGGCGCCTTATGGGGCATGGTGTTAGCAAGCATTTTGTTGAGATGGGCTTTGCGCTTAGGTCAGGGCAGTAAGTTTTGGCTAGCTTTGTGCTGTTTAGGTATCGCCACTATTGCCATTAACGTCTTGCCGGATAATCCTTATTTCATCATGAACTTGCGGCACTGGAATCAAGGACGCTTGTTACATTTTAATGATTTGATGCAATGGGTTTCGGTAGTATGGTTACCAATCGCATTGACTTGGATGATTTATCACGTTGGCGAATTTAACCCGCAGTACAGAAAAAGATAATGTCTATGAGTTTTACACACCACCTATTTTTTTGTTTGAACCAACGCAGCAATGGAGACAACTGTTGCGATCTACATAATGCATTTGCGCTATTTGATTATGCAAAAAATCGAGTGAAAGAACTGGGTCTTGCGGGTCCCGGAAAAATTCGGGTGAATAAAGCGGGTTGCTTGGACCGCTGCGCAGAGGGTCCTGTGATGGTAGTTTACCCAGAGGGTATCTGGTATACCTTCATAGATGAGGAAGACATAGAAGAAATCATTCAATCCCATTTAATTTCTGGGCGCCCAGTTGAGCGCCTGCAGTTGGCTTAATTATTGTTGAAAGTATGTTCATGAATAGCCGTACAAAAATCATTCATATTGATGGCCTCGTGGGTTCGATAGAAATGTCTATTGATCTTCCAGATGAATTGAAAAATGATCCAACATTTGTAATTCGTGGTTTAGCTTTAGTTGCACACCCTCATCCATTGATGGGGGGCACCATGGATAACAAGGTTGCGGCAACGATGGCGCGGGCTTTTAATCAGCTAGGCTTTGTTAGCGTGCGTCCGAATTTTCGTGGGGTTGGAGGCACTGCAGGCCTGCATGATGATGGTGTCGGTGAGCTTGAGGATTTGTTGCATGTAACTGATTGGATGAGAACGCCTTCAAGTTGGACATCCTTTGAGGCTACCGCCCAGCAAGCTTGGGTTAGCACTGTGAATGCATTGCCACTGGTGGTATCTGGTTTCTCGTTTGGCAGTTTTGTGGGGAGCCATTTAGTACAGAGACTGATTGACCTTGGTCGCCCAGCTGAGCGACTAGTGATGGTCGGTAGCGCTGCCGGTAAGTGGACTTTAGCTCCTGTACCTGCTGATACTATTTTGATTCATGGTGAGTTGGATGAAACAATTCCACTCATTGATGTACTAGATTGGGCGCGCCCACAAGAGCTCACAGTACAAGTGGTGCCAGGTGCAGACCATTTCTTCCACCGCAGGTTGCACTGCATTCGTAACATCATTACTGGTGCCTGGCTGGGCATGCCAGACCACCGTAAACAATCATTGAGATAAGAGAAAATTATGGCTGAAGAAAAATCCCTCATTGAGTATCCTTCGCTATTTCCGATTAAGGTCATGGGCAAGACGAATCCTGAGTATTTGCCTGCGATTTTGCATATTGCAAAACAATTTGATCCCACATTTGATGAGAGCAAGGTCGAGCAACGCCCGTCTAAGGATGGTAACTACCTGGGTCTGACTTTGCCGATTACTGCGACGAGTCGTGAGCAGCTAGATGAGTTGTATCGAACACTATCGACACACCCACTCGTTAGTATTGTTCTGTAATTTAGTTGATGTCTGTCTTAGTAAAGCATCTTGGCATTGCAGATTACGCATCAACCTATGAGGCGATGCTCGTCTTCACTAGTCAGCGTGATCACTCAACTCCAGATGAGATTTGGATTCTAGAGCATCCACCAGTATTTACATTGGGTCTTGCGGGTGATGCTAGTAATTTACATTCACCAAGCAATCAAATTCCGTTAATACAAGTGGATCGTGGCGGTGAAATTACTTATCACGGGCCCGGGCAAATCGTGATTTATCTTTTGCTTGACCTCAAGCGACTTGGAATTTTTGTAAAAGAGTTGGTCTTCAGAATCGAGCAAGCCTTAATTGATACCTTGAAAGATTGTGGAATTGCTGCGGAAAGGCAAGTTGGCGCTCCAGGGATTTATGTTTCTAAGCAGCCTGGAGTGCCCGCTCAGTGGTTTGGGGCCAAGGTCGCTGCTCTAGGTCTAAAGGTCTCTAAAGGCTGTTCATATCACGGCCTAGCGCTCAATGTGGCGACTGATTTGGAGGCATTTGGCCGCATCCACCCCTGTGGTTATGAGGGCTTAAAGACGGTGGATATGCAAACCCTTGGGATCAAGGACAATATAGACATTATTAGCCAAAGGCTTTTGGAGCATTTACAAAAGCAACTGATGCCACATGACCACCAATAAAACTGATACCAAGACAACGATAGAGTCTCGTCAAGACCTTAACTACGATGCAACTCGTAAGCAAAAGTCTGGAGAAAAAACTGCGCGCATTCCAATCAAGATTATTCCTCTAGAAGATGTCTTAAAAAAACCAGATTGGATTCGGGTAAAAGCGGCTTCTGGAAATTCTCGTTTTAATGAGATCAAAAAGATTCTTCGCGAAAATGAATTGGTTACCGTATGTGAAGAAGCAAGTTGTCCCAATATCGGTGAGTGCTTTGGTAAAGGCACTGCCACATTCATGATCATGGGTGATAAGTGCACCCGTCGCTGCCCATTTTGTGATGTGGGTCATGGCCGACCTGATCCCTTGGATCAGAAAGAGCCCGGTAACCTTGCCCGTACTATTGCGGCCCTGAAATT
Source organism: Polynucleobacter sp. MWH-Creno-3A4 (assembly GCF_018881885.1). Taxonomy (NCBI): domain Bacteria; kingdom Pseudomonadati; phylum Pseudomonadota; class Betaproteobacteria; order Burkholderiales; family Burkholderiaceae; genus Polynucleobacter; species Polynucleobacter sp. MWH-Creno-3A4. Next base: position 597,254 of record NZ_JACXSA010000001.1, on the reverse strand, counting down.
AAATTACGTTGTAATCACTAGCGTGGATCGCGATGATTTACGTGATGGTGGCGCAATGCATTATGTGGAATGTATTTCTGAATCGCGCACCCTATCACCAAGTACTCGTATTGAGGTTTTAGTTCCAGATTTTCGTGGTCGTCTTGATAAAGCCTTAGATATTTTTGCAGAGCATGCGCCTAACGGTTTACCTGATGTGATGAATCACAATCTCGAAACTGTTCCACGCCTATACAAAGAAGCGAGGCCAGGTGCGGATTACTTGCACTCTTTAAAGCTCTTAAAAGATTTCAAAGAGCGCTTTCCCAATATTCCTACCAAGAGTGGCTTGATGGTCGGCCTTGGTGAAACAGATGAAGAGATATTAGAAGTGATGCGAGATATGCGTGAGCACAATATCGACATGCTAACAATCGGCCAGTATCTTGCGCCTTCTGGCCACCACCTCCCAGTGCGTCGCTATGTACACCCAGATGTATTTAAGATGTTTGAAGAGAAAGCCTATGCCATGGGCTTCTCCCATGCTGCTGTGGGTGCTATGGTGCGGTCTAGCTACCATGCGGATCAACAAGCTCACGGAGCAGGAGTTGTTTAGAGTCCTTAAGGTTGGCGTATTACTGTCAGCATTTATTTTGTTGGTAGCCTGTAGTCCGAAGCTAGATTGGCGCACTGTTCAATCACCTCAAGAGCGATATAGCGCTTTGTTTCCTGGCAAGCCAGATAAATTAGAGCGCCATATTCCGTACCAAGATCAAGAGCTCAATCAAACCCTTGAGGCAGCAAAGGTGGATGATGATATTTATTCGATTGGTACGATCCAGGTTCCCGTGAATCAAGCTGCCGTGACCGAAAAGATTGTTGTGAAACTAAAAAGTAATTTGCTCGATAGAGCTAAGGCATCTGGTGGCACAGTAATAGAAGAGTCGACAACCTACCAAACAAACAATCGTCAACGTTTGGCAACGACGGATTATTTCATCACTTTTAATTTGAATGAAAGAGCGCAGCAACAAATGCGAGTGCGCTGGATCACGCGGCAGTCGAGTAATGGAGATGCAATGATTTATCAAGTATCTGTTTTGCATTCAAATGCAAATGGAGACTCTCCGAAGATTCTCTTATCTCAAGAAGAATACGCAAACTTTTTTAATGAGTTCTACCCAGAGTAAAAAAACTTAAACAGTTTTTTCTAGGGCGGCAACTTTAGCTTCGAGCGCTTCTAGCTTTTCTCTGGTCTTTGAAAGCACTTTGGTTTGCAAGTCAAACTCTTCGCGAGTGACCAGATCCATTTTCTGAAAACCTTGGTTCATCATTGCGCGAACATTTTTTTCTATTTCTTGTGCTGGTGAATTGCGAATAGCTTCACTCACCTTGTTTTGCATATCACTTGCAATACGTTGCATTTGCTCGAGGATTTCGCCAGGTTTTTGCATGAGGGGCCTTTGCAGTTCTTAAAAAAGTTGCATAAAAGATACACATTGATATTTTATGTTGGGTCCCAAAAAAGGGGTAAAACAGCTAAAAATGCCCAAAAAGACCTTAAATTCACAGTCATGGTGCAATATTAAGCACCAATAAAGTGCATATGCCTTAATTAGGGGATTTGTGACAAATCCATGAACCCCCAAACCATCAATATCACTCCATGCATTTGGCATTCAACCCTTTTTTATTACAACCAGTAAGGAGCATTACATGAAAACTTTACACAAGAAAGCAATGTCTGCAGCAGCAGTAGCATTGTTGAGCGGCTTGGCTTGCTCATCTGTGTTTGCTGAAGAGGCAGCTGCAGAAGCACCAGAAGTTAGCCCAATTACCGCAAACGTGACTATCGTTAATGATTACCGCTATCGTGGTATCAGCCAATCAAACTTTAAGCCAGCGATTCAAGGCGGTTTTGACTATGCTCACGAGAGTGGTTTCTATATTGGAAACTGGAATAGCTCAATTAGCTGGATCAGTGATTCATATGGCCAGGCTGGTAGCTACGGTGGCAAGGCTTCTTCAGGCACAGCTGTATCAGCGCCGATTGAAATGGACTTCTATGCTGGTTTCAAAAAGGAATTGATTGGCGAGGGTTTTGCTTCAGATATTGGATTCCTTCAGTACTACTACCCAACTTCAGGCTTGCCTAATGGCTCAACCAATCCAAATACTAGTGAGATTTATGTGGCGCAAAACTTTACTTTTGGCCCTGTAACTGGTTTTGCAAAAGTGTCTTATGCAGTTTCAACATTGTTTGGTACTGCTAATTCATCTGGATCATATTATCCAGACTTGACGGTAAATTACGATACTGGTGTTTGGGGCTTAGCCTTGAATGGCCACGTAGGTTACCAGTACGTTGCTGGAAACCTGAATAATGGTTCGACATCATATGCTGGAAACACTATTAACAACGGAACGAGTAATAGCACTTTGTACAGCTATACCGATTGGAAATTAGGCGTGACTAAAGATTTCGGTGGCGGCTTATCTGCAGCGATTGCTTATGTGGGAACTAATGCAGCAACCTATATGGGTGGTTATGCTTATTCAAGCCCACAGGGCAAGAACTTGGGTAAGTCCACTGGCTTGATTTCTTTAACAAAGACTTTCTAATTTCCACTCTGAACGGAGAAATATATGAAATTAATTACCGCAATCATCAAGCCCTTCAAGCTTGACGAAGTGCGCGAAGCTCTCTCAGAAGTGGGAGTTTCGGGCATTACCGTCACTGAAGTTAAAGGCTTCGGTCGTCAAAAGGGTCACACCGAGTTGTATCGTGGTGCTGAGTATGTTGTCGACTTTTTGCCTAAGGTAAAAATTGAAGCTGCTGTTGAAGATGGCATTTTGGAGCGTGCGATTGAAGCAATTGAAAAATCTGCACGTACAGGCAAGATTGGTGATGGCAAGATTTTTGTTTCACCAGTTGAGCACGTCATTCGTATTCGTACCGGTGAAACCGGCGCGTCAGCACTTTAAAGAGAGGTTCAAAATGTTAACTTGGATGAAACGACTCGTTGCTGGTGGTGCTGTGGCTTTAGCCATTGGCGCTGCTGGTGTAGTAGTTACTTCGCCAGCGCATGCTGATGAAGTAAAAAAACCTGCAGTTACTGCTCCGGCAGCAACTCCTGCAGCTGCAGAACCTGCGCCAGTACTTTGCTCTGAAAAGTGCAATAAGGCTGATACCGCTTGGATGATGGTATCTACAGCATTAGTGCTGTTGATGACGCTTCCTGGTTTGGCGTTGTTCTACGGTGGTTTGACACGTAGTAAAAACATTCTGTCGATCTGCATGCAATGTTTTATGGTCTTTTCTTTGATTACCGTGCTTTGGTCAATTTACGGCTACAGCATTGCATTCACGGAAGGTGGCGCATTCATTGGTGGATTCGATCGACTGTTCTTGACTGGTATGAATCCAGACTCAGTAGCAGCAACCTTTAGTAAGGGTGTTGTGATTCCTGAGTATGTATTTATGGCATTCCAAGCTGTGTTTGCAACTATCACTTGCTGCTTGATCATTGGCTCCTTTGCTGAGCGTGCTAAGTTCTCTGCAATCTTGGTGTTCATGGTTATTTGGTTCACATTCAGCTACTTGCCAATCGCTCACATGGTTTGGTTCTGGCCTGGTCCTGATGACATCAAAGATGCTGCATCACTCGAAGCAATTACTGCTCGTGCTGGTTGGTTATGGCAAAAAGGTATTCTTGACTTCGCTGGTGGTACCGTTGTTCATATCAATGCCGCGATTGCTGGCTTGGTAGGTTCTTTCGTGATCGGCAAGCGTGTTGGTTACGGCAAAGAAGCAATGAAGCCACATAACCTCGTTTATGTCATGACTGGTGCTGCACTCTTGTGGTTTGGCTGGTTTGGTTTCAATGCTGGTTCTGCACTCGAAGCAAACGGCAGCGCAGCATTGGCTTTCGTGAACACATATTTAGCTACTGCTGCTGCTGTATTGGGTTGGTCTGTTGCTGAATGGGTTCTCAAAGGTAAGCCATCCATGTTGGGCGCAGCTTCTGGTTGCGTAGCAGGCTTGGTTGCTATCACTCCTGCTGCTGGTTTTGTTGGCCCAATGGGCGCAATCGCAATCGGCGCATTTGCTGGTGTAGTTTGCCTCTGGGGTGTAACTGGCCTCAAGAAGATCTTGGGCTCAGATGACAGCTTGGACGTATTTGGTGTGCACGGCGTAGGTGGTATCTCAGGCGCTTTGTTAACCGGCATCTTCGCTGATCCAGCATTGGGCGGCACAGGTATCTGGGATTACGTAGCGAATGCTACAGCCCCTGACTACTCCATGGCTAGCCAATTGTGGATCCAAGCTCAAGGTGTGATTACGACTTTGATCTGGTCTGGCGTAGTTTCTTATATCGCATTTAAATTGATTGATATCGTGATCGGTTTACGTGTGAAAGAAGAAGAAGAGCGCGAAGGCTTGGATATCAGCTCACACGGTGAGGCTGCATACGAGTCTTAATCAGTAAATTACCCCTCACTGGGCGGCCTTGGTTGGCTGCTCGGTTTTTAAGCGCGGAATCCTTGGATTCCGCGTCTTTCTTTTAATAATCTTACAATGGTGGAATGGTTCCACATCTCATCACAGCCTTAAGCGGCCCCTTACTCGAACTAGAGTCTAGGGTTCTAGAAGCAACCCCAACCATCGAGCGTTGGTTCAGGTTGGAATGGCAAGAACATACCCCGCCTTTCTATTGCTCAGTTGATTTACGAAATTCTGGTTTTAAGCTAGCGCCGGTAGATACCAATCTCTTTCCTGGCGGCTTTAATAATCTTTCTCCGCAGATGTTGCCTTTGGCCGTTCAGGCTGCAATGGCTGCCATTGAGAAGATTTGCCCAGAAGCCAAAAATTTATTATTGATTCCAGAGCGTCATACCCGCAATACTTTTTATTTGCAAAATATTGCACGCTTGTCTTCCATCTTGCGTCAAGCTGGTTTGAATGTGCGCCTGGGTACTTTTTCGGAAGAAATCAAGAAACCCACTTGGATTGAGTTACCTGATGGCAATCGCCTATTAATGGAACCCCTCTCTCGTTTGGGCTTAAAGAAACAACGCTTGGGTTTAAAAGATTTTGATCCATGCTCAATCCTTTTAAATAATGATCTATCTGCAGGCATTCCACCCATTTTGGAAAATCTGCATGAACAATACCTTTTGCCCGGCCTCCATGCTGGCTGGCATGTCCGTCGCAAGTCGAATCATTTTGCTGCATATGAAGAGGTTGCCAAGAAGTTTGCCAAAGTAGTTGATATTGATCCTTGGATGATCAATCCCTACTTCACGAGTTGTTCGGATGTGAACTTTCATGAGCGCAAGGGTGAAGAAGAACTTCAAGCTGCCGTAGAGCAAGTCTTGAAAAAGACTGCTAAGAAATATCGTGAATACGGCATCAAAGAAAAACCTTATGTTGTTGTCAAAGCGGATGCCGGTACCTACGGCATGGGTGTCATGGTGGTGAATGATCCTTCACAACTCAAGGATCTAAACCGCAAAGACCGCAATAAGATGAGCGTAGTCAAAGAAGGTCTAGCAGTAAGCGACGTGCTCATTCAGGAGGGCGTGTATACCTTTGAGAAGGTCAATGAGGCAGTCGCAGAGCCAGTCGTTTATATGATCGATCGCTATGTGATTGGCGGTTTCTACCGTGTACATACCGACCGTGGCCCTGACGAAAATCTCAATGCCCCAGGGATGCATTTTGTGCCCTTAGCATTTGAACAAAATTCCATGCCAGATATGAGTGCTAAGCCTGGAAGTGCCGCCCCAAATCGCTTCTATTTATACGGGGTAGTGGCTCGACTGGCATTGCTTGCGGCATCTTTAGAGCTTGAGCGTACTGATCCTGATGCTGAAGCGGCTTAATTGAGCTGATAAACATGGACTTTCTATTTATTGCCGATCCTCTCGAATCTTTTAAGATTAAAAAAGATTCCACCTTGGCAATCATGCGTGCTGCACAAGAAGCGGGCCACCGCTTATGGTTTTGTCAGAGTCGCAACATTTTGTGGAGAGACGAATCTGTTGTTGCTGATTGTCAAACCCTGGTAGTTAAACCTAGTGCTTCTTCTTGGTTTGAGCTGGGCCATTTAGAGTCACGCACGCTCAAATCATTTTCTGCGGTATTGATGCGCACAGACCCACCCTTTGATATTGAATATCTCAATACCACTTGGTTGCTTTCTGCGGCGGTTCGACAGGGTGCAAAAGTATTTAACAATCCTGCCGCAGTTCGTGATCATTCTGAAAAGTTATCCATCACAGAATTTCCAGAGCTCATTCCACCCACTTTAGTAACTCGCGAACTGAGCGCAGTAGAGGGATTCCATCAGACACATCAAGATATTGTCATTAAGCCCTTAGATGGCATGGGTGGTATGGGTGTTTTTCGAGTAGGTTCTGATGGCCTGAATCTGGCTAGTATTGTGGAGACCCTTGGTGAAAATGGCGCTAGGACTTTGATGGTGCAACGCTTTTTGCCAGAGATAGCCGAGGGCGATAAACGGGTGCTATTAATTGGTGGAGAGGTTGTGCCCTTTGCATTAGCACGCATTCCTCAAGGTAAAGATATCCGTGGCAATTTAGCTGCTGGCGGTAAGGGCGTTGCAATGCCATTAAGTGATGCTGAAAACGCTATCGCCAAAAGACTTGCACCCATCCTGAATCAGCGCGGTTTGTTCTTGGTTGGGCTAGACTTAATCGGGGGCTATCTCACTGAAATTAATGTCACTAGCCCTACATGCTTTGTAGAAATCACAGACCAAAGTGATTTCAATGTTGCTCAGTTTTTTATATCAACACTTGAAAAGGCTTTGTCTTAACATGGCTGGAATCGTCATTGTTGCCCACACACCGATTGCTAGTGCAATGCTGAACTTTGCAGAGCATACTTTTGGCATTGTTCCTGAGCGCGTTAGGGCTGTGGATGTCCCTCCGCATGAAGATACTAAAGCGAGCTTTGATCGGGTGATGAAGGCTGCCTATGGTGTGAATACAGGTAATGGCGTACTCATTTTGACAGATGTCATGGGTGCAACTCCTGCGAATGTGGCGTCTAAGCTTGAAGCGCTTGGACCATTATCAGGATTGAATGCTCCGGTGATTGTGCTTGCGGGCTTGAATTTACCTATGCTGATGCGCTGCATCTCTCACCGTGGAGAGGATTTAGAGGAATTGGCACAAAAAGCCTTAGCGGGTGGCCAAAATGGAATTTTGCGTCTCGGCGCTAAGGTTGGCCAAGAATAATAGGGAGTGAATTTGCCATGCCAGTTGCTGAAATCGAAATCATCAATAAATTAGGTTTGCATGCTCGTGCTTCTGCCAAGCTGTCTCAGTTGGCAGCACAATTTCCATGTGAAATACTGCTGTCACGCAATGGGCGTCAAATCAACGCTAAGAGCATTATGGGCGTCATGATGTTAGCTGCAGGGATTGGTAGCACCGTAACCTTAGAGACTGTCGGTGAGCAAGCAGATGAAGCGATGCAGGCTCTGACAGAATTAATCAATAACCGCTTTGGTGAAGGCGAGTAGCAATGACATTTGCATTGCACGGTATCCCAGTATCAAAAGGCATTGCCATCGGCAAGGCAGTACTGATTTCACGTGCAGCTTTGGAGGTAAGTCATTATTTAGTTGAGCCAGGCAAAGAAGAACTTGAGGTTCAAAAGCTCTTAGATGCTTTTGATCAGGTTCGACAAGAGTTAAACCAACTGCGAAAAGGTTTACCAAAAGATGCTCCGCAGGAGATGGGTGCCTTCCTTGATGTGCATGGCATGATTTTGGAGGATCCCGCATTAGCGCAAAAGCCAATGCAATTGATCCGCACCCAGCGCATGAATGCTGCATGGGCCCTCACCACCGAATTAAATGATCTTTTAGAGCAGTTTTCTGAAATCGAAGATCCCTATTTAAAAGAGCGTGCGCACGATATTCGACAAGTGGCTGAGCGGGTGATTAAAGCCATCAATGCCCAGAATAAAGATTCATTGGATAGTGCGGATTTAATGTCGCCCAGCGAATTAGGGGTTGATTCGATCATCGTAGCTCACGATATTGCCCCGCATGACATGCTGCGTTTTAAAGACTCTGCTTTCACTGGATTTGTTACTGATCTTGGCGGCAAGACATCGCATACTGCGATTGTGGCGCGTAGCATGGAAATTCCTGCTGTGGTGGGTGTTCGCCATGCAAGTGAAATGATTCGGCATGGCGATTGGCTGGTGCTCGATGGTGAGCAAGGTGTAGTAGTGGTAGCTCCTGATGCTAACTTGCTTGAAGAGTATCGAAAACTACAAAGCCAGGCTATCAAAGAAGCTCGCAAACTGCAGGAGCTCAAGCACACCAAAACAGAAACTCTGGATCATGTTGAGATTGAGTTGTTCGCCAATATTGAATTGCCTGAGGATGCGGTACAGGCCGTCAAGCTGGGCGCAGTAGGCGTGGGCTTGTTTCGATCAGAGTTTTTATTCATGGATCGTAAGCAAGCACTCCCTGATGAGGAGCAGCAATTTCTAGAGTACCGCCGGGTAGTGGATTTAATGCATGGACTACCTGTCAACATTAGAACAATTGATGTTGGGGCTGATAAAGCCTTGGGTGCTGGAGGAATGGATGTATCGCAAACTGGCACATCACCACTGGGCTTGCGGGCTATCCGCTGGTCTTTGACAGAGCCCGAAATATTCTTAACCCAGCTGCGGGCAATTTTGCGTGCTTCTGCTTTTGGCCAAGCGCGGATTATGATCCCCATGTTGGCGCACGCCAAAGAGATTGATGAAACTTTCCGCTTGATTGAGAAAGCAAAGCAGCAACTGTTTCAACGTGGCCAACCCTACAACCCAAATATTCAAGTGGGCGCTATGATTGAAATTCCGGCAGCTGCTCTAGTGCTGCCACTTTTTATCAATCGATTTGATTTCCTGTCGATTGGTACGAATGATCTCATTCAGTACACCTTGGCAATTGATCGCGCTGATCATGCAGTAGCCCATCTATATGATCCGTTGCACCCAGCCATTTTGCAGTTGTTGGCAAGCATTATTGATCAGGCAAAACGCGCTAATGTGCCGATTGCAGTGTGTGGTGAGATGGCCGGTGATCCTGCTTTAACGAAGTTATTACTTGCTTTAGGCTTGACCGATTTTTCAATGCATTTCAGTCAACTGCTGTTAGTTAAGCGTGAGATTTTGAAGGCTGATGTAGGAATGTTAAAAGGCCTTATTCCCAGAGTCCTGAAGGCTTATGAGCCAGAGGCCCAAGCCAAGGCTTTGGAACGTCTACTGGCCTAGTGGGGCTTGCCGCAAACCGAGCACTCGGGGTTGCGGCTCATTTTGAATTCATCTATTTGCGTAGTCCGCGCATTCCACAGAAGCATACGGCCCACCAAACTCTCTCCGAAGCCTACCAGCACCTGTATTGCTTGAGCAGCCTGCATCGCACCAATAATGCCCACTAAGGGAGAAAAGATTCCCATTGAAGAGCAGCTCACTTCTTCAAAATGCTCATCTGGTGAGAAGATGCAAGCGTAACAGGGTGAAGCAGTATTCCGTGGATCAAATACCGTAATCTGACCATCGAAGCGGAGTGCTGATCCAGAAACTAATGGCACTTCATGTTTGACGCAACTTGCATTGATCAAATGACGGGTAGAAAAATTATCGGTGCAGTCTAAAACAATATCTACGATCGGCAATAATTCATCTAACAGAGAAGATGTTGCTTTGGCTTCAATAGTTTCAATCCGAATGCCAGAATTGAGACCCAGTAAAAATTGCTTTCCAGAGGCAACTTTGCTTTGATTCACACGTGCCTCTGCATGCATGATTTGCCGCTGGAGGTTGGTAATCTCCACTTGATCGTGATCTATCAGGGTAATGTGCCCAAGGCCGGCGGCAGATAAATAGGGGGCCGCAGCACTACCAAGTCCTCCGGCCCCTATTACCAAGGCGTGAGAATTTAAGAGTTTCTCTTGACCGGAAACATCGATCTCTTCAAGCAGTAAATGCCTTGAATAGCGAAGTAACTGCTCATCATTCATGGGTAGATTAGTGAAAACTACTCGAGCTTGGATGAAGAGCGCTTCACCGGTTGGCCATTCAGAAATGCCACTGCTTGAGTCAGCATGAAATCATCTGCACTACCAAGCTCAGGCGGCTTTTTGTTCTTATCTTTTTCTTTCTCTTCAGGAGTTTTCTTTGCATTCTTTTCTTCAATGCGCTGTAACTCCTCGAGACGACGCTGCTCACGATCTTTAATGAGTTTATCTTCGGCAGACTGCTTATTACGAAGATGTTTTTCACTATCAATTTCACGGGTGATCAGGACATCATCAGGATCACCATCTTTATTTTGATCAACTGGAATATCTGGTTTGACGCCAAACGCCTGGATCGATTTACCGCTTGGGGTGTAGTAGTAAGCCGTAGTGATTTTCAAAGCAGAGTCATTCGTTAAGGGCCGTACGGTTTGCACGGATCCCTTACCAAATGTTGTCTTACCAATAATGGTGGCACGCTTATAGTCTTGCAATGCACCCGCAACAATTTCAGAAGCAGAGGCGGAATAGGCGTTGACCAGAACGACCATGGGTAATTTTTTGAACATTTCTGGCACGCCTGCCAAAGGATCTCCGGATTCGCTCAGACGATACATGGCAGGGGTTGCGTTAAATACTTGCTGAGAGTCTGGAGCTTGACCTTTAGTAGACACAACAACAACATTGGCTGGTAGAAATGCAGCAGCAACACCAACCGCACCTTGTAGAAGGCCGCCACCATTGTTTCGTAAATCAAGAATGATGCCTTTAAGTTTTGGATCTTGATTGGCTAGTTCCGTTAATTTTTTGGCAAGATCAGGAACGGTGCGCTCTTGAAAGCTAGTCACTCGAACCCAAGCAATATCGTTATCTAAGATCTTTGCTTTAACAGACTGAACTTTGATTTCTGCTCGAGTAATAGTTACCGGAAAGCTACGCTCTTCGCTCTTTCGATAGATCGTTAAGGTGATTTTGGTGCCGGGTGTGCCGCGCATAGTGCGTACGGCTTTATCAAGTGACATTCCGCGCACTGGTTTGTCATCTAGGCGAGTAATTAAATCTCCAGCCTGAAGTCCTGCCCGTGCTGCTGGACTATCTTCAATTGGGTTAAGCACTTTAACAACGCCATCTTCAGAAGTGATTTCAATGCCCAGCCCTGCAAATTTTCCAGAAGTAGCTTCCTGCATTTCAGCAAAATCTTTTTTGTCCAAAAAGGTGGAATGCGGATCGAGGCTGCTAACCATGCCCTTGACGGCATCGGTCAGTAGTTGCTTGTCTTCAATAGGTTCAACGTACTCACGCTTGATTTGTGCAAAGACATTGGAAAGGGTCCGGAGCTCATCGAGTGGAAGCTGCGTATTTTGTTGAGCAGTAGCCGACAGTTGGATGGTAGCGGTTACACCAGCAATAAGGCCCACAGCGATGAGGGCAAAGCTCTTGAGAAATTTACGCATGTTTCTTTTTAATCTAGTCTAGGTAAAAGTGCTGAATGGGTTTAAGGTTGTCATCGAGCTCATATACGAGCGGGACGCCATTAGGTACATTAATTTCCATAATGGCCTCATCAGACATTTGATCTAAATATTTAATGAGCGAGCGAATACTGTTGCCATGCGCCACTAACAAAACACGTTTACCAGCTTTTAGGGCTGGCGCAATAGATTCATTCCATAAAGGCAATACTCGATCAACGTTGTCCTTGAGACACTCACCTAAAGGAACGTCTTCTGTACTGAGCTTGGAGTAGCGCTGATCATTTTTAGGATTGCGCTCATCTTCTGCTTCTAGTAATGGTGGACGCACATCATAAGAGCGACGCCAAATATGAACTTGTTCGTCTCCATATTTAGTGGCAGTCTCTGCTTTATTCAAACCCGTTAGCGCTCCGTAGTGACGCTCATTTAATCGCCAACTATGAATCACCGGTAACCACATGAGATCCATGCTGTCTTGAACATGCCAGAGGGTACGAATGGCACGTTTTAAAACTGAGGTATAGGCCACATCAAATTCATAGCCTGCTTTTTTGAGGTTTTCCCCTGCTTTCAGGGCCTGTTCCGCACCCTTGGGGGTTAAGTCAACATCCGCCCAGCCAGTGAAGCGGTTTTCGAGGTTCCAGGCGGATTCGCCATGACGAATAAGGACGAGTTGTTTCATAGAGCCATTCTATAATCCAGTGATGAACTTTCTCACTCAAATTGATAATTTAGCGCTTATTGCCCTTTTAGTTGTTTCGGGCGCCGCGCTTTTCCTACCTACATTATCTACGCTTATTAGCGGAAAAGGCTTATCGCCTACGGAAGCGACTATTTGGATTAATCGTCGTAAGGCTTATGTTTTCGATTTGCGCCCAGAGGCTGCATTTAAAGAGGGTCGACTGCCAGGCGCTAAATTAGTTAACTCAGCGGAGATCACGTCTGCTATTGAAAAGCTGAAATTGGATCGTAAGTACCCAGTTGTTTTGGTTTGCGATACGGGCGCTCACTCTCGCAAGGCACTCACAGATGTGCAAAAGCTCGGTTTTTCTGAAGTTGGGGTTCTTGATGGCGGCGTTAAAGCCTGGAAAGAAGCTTCCCTCCCATTGGTTAAATAAGGGAATTTATGCCTCAAGTAACGATGTACAGCACCCAAGTTTGTCCATATTGCGTAATGGCTGAAAAACTATTACTCAAAAAAGGCGTCGAAAATTTAGAAAAGATTTTGATTGATCGTGATCCAGCACAGCGCGAAATGATGATGACTCGCACTGGTCGTCGTACGGTTCCACAAATTTATATTGGTGAGACTCATGTTGGCGGATACGATGATCTAGTGGCTTTGGATCGTGCGGGTAAGCTCGACCCTTTATTAGTTTAATGTATTCAATCGTCAAGAAAGACAGCAATGACTGAACAAACTTCCGCACCCCAAGCAGACAGCTCTAAAGAGCCTGGATTTCGTATTCAGCGTATTTATCTTAAGGACCTGTCTCTTGAGCAGCCTAATGCGCCGCAAATTTTATTGGTTGCCTCTGAGCCGCAAGTAGAGGTGGAAGTTGATGTTGCGGTCAATCCATTGAGTGATGAACTTTTTGAAGTTTCGATTATTGCTACTGTGACATCTAAGTTAGATTCAAAAGTATTGTTTTTGGTTGAAGCCAATCAAGCTGGTATTTTTGAATTTAACAATATCCCACCACAACAGTTAGATCCGATGCTAGGTATCGCTTGCCCAACCATTTTGTACCCCTACCTTCGTTCTAATATTGCCGACATTATTAGCCGCGCAGGCTTCCAGCCAATTCATTTGAATGAGATTAATTTCCACGGCATGTATGAGCATCGTTTGATGCAAGCTCAACAAGCAGCTAGCAAAGAGAACGACGCTGCTGATGAGAGCAAGATTATTCTCCCTCACTAGGCTGTAATCCCACACAGATCATGAAAGTCACCCTGATTGGCGCTGGCGCCTGGGGAACAGCGATGGCGGCCCAAGCGGCTCGCCATCTTCAAGATGGCCAAGTTTGCTTATGGTCGCGTAGCAAAGCGCAGCTCGCAGAAATCGAGAGAAGCGGTGAGAACCGCCCATATCTTCCTAGCATTGAGCTGCCTAAAAACCTTCAGTTTGAGAGTGACTTTTCTCAGGCTATTAAGAGACTCTCTGCAGATGATCTATTGGTCATCGCCACACCCATGTCTGGACTTTCAGAAACGATTGCTAAAGTATTGGCGATTGCTGAGCATCCGCTCAATATTATTTGGTTATGCAAAGGATTGGAGCCGACAACAGCTCTATTGCCGCACCAAGTTGTTGCGCGTGAAGACAAGCTACACAGTTGTGGCATCAAACATTTTTATGGTGCATTATCAGGCCCAAGTTTTGCTGCAGAGGTAGGGGCTGGCATGCCATGTGCATTGACCATCGCGAGTAATTCAAGTGACTTGTGTGCGGTAGTACAGTCAGCGTTTCATCATAGCAATATGCGCGTTTATGCAAGTGATGATTTGATTGGTGTTGAGTTAGGCGGTGCTATCAAAAATGTTTTAGCAATTGCTGCCGGAATTGGTGATGGCTTGGACCTAGGCTTAAATGCACGCGCTGCAGTGCTGACGCGAGGCCTTGCTGAGATGATGCGTCTAGTGAAAGCGGCAGGTGGCAGACCTGAGACTTGCATGGGGCTGACAGGCGTAGGCGATTTAATTTTGACTGCTACTGGGAACCTCTCCCGCAATCGTCGCGTCGGCTTGGAGCTTGCTGCAGGTAGGCCCTTAGCAGAAATACTCTCTGGATTAGGTCATGTTGCCGAGGGAGTGCTGTGTGCCGCCGCAGTGACCGATTTAGCAAAACGCTTAGATGTTGAGATGCCCATTACTGCAATGATGGGCGAAGTCTTATCTGGAAGATTAAACACCCAAGAGGCCTTAAAAAAGCTCATGGGCCGTGATCCAAAAATAGAAGCTTAGGGTCTTCGAGTTTTTAGCTTCCGCCCGCAAGCCCAATTTGACGCCATGCTTCGTAAACTACGATCGCTACGGTATTCGATAAATTTAAGCTGCGACTACTGTCTTGCATCGCAAGACGCATTTGATTCTTTTTTGGAATAGAGTTACGCACTTCATCTGTGATGCCTTTGGTCTCAGAGCCAAACACAAAGTAGTCATTGGGGGCGTATTTCCCATCATGAAAATTTGTGTTCCCTTTGGTTGTGAGCGCAAATAGATGCTCTGGGTCGACTTCCTCATTTTTCAGAAACTCTGCCCAGTTAGGGTGAACTTTGACTTGAGCGAATTCGTGATAGTCCAAGCCAGCTCTGCGTAACTTCGCATCTTCCATCGGAAAGCCTAGGGGTTCGATTAAGTGCAACTTCGCCCCAGTGTTGGCACACAGGCGAATGATATTGCCAGTGTTGGGCGGAATCTCAGGCTCGAATAAGACAATATTAAACATGCGGTGCTCTTGTAGTTCTCAATAAAACCCAATTCATCACTTGGGATGCTCCATTGTCCTTCAGAAGTCGGGCTATTTCATTGAGCGTAGCCCCGGTAGTCATGACATCGTCAAAAATTACTACGCTTTGCCCATCTAGTAACTGCCTATATTGAGGGTCGAGATAAAACATATTCTGAATTGCCAGGTGCCTAGTGGAAAATTTCTCTCCCGCCTGTGCAAATTCATGATGATGGCGTTTTAGTACAAAGGGTGTTTTTAAGAGACCTTGCCCACACTCAATTTTGCGAGCAATTTCCCAGCTTTGATTAAAACCGCGGGCGCCCAATTTTTGAATACTCAGTGGTACTGGAAATAAGAGCTGTGCATCAATCATTTTTAATTGTTCTGACAATATTTTGTTCCAGGCGTTTGCAAGCCCATGCGCATAAGCAAGACGTTTTTGATACTTGAGTTGATGCAGTGCGTTTTGAAGTGCTCCCTCATAGCGATCTAAGCAATAGCTTGCATCAAAATATGGTGGATTGAGGGTGCATGAATCACATTTCTGTTTTGCTATCTCAGATGCTTGAAGTGCAATGCCACATTGGGAGCAGCATACGTAATTAAACAAGGCATCATTCGCCAGAGACTCTAGGCAGTTGGTGCAAATCGTATCGCATTGATAGCGCTCGCAGACGATGCAGGCGCTCGGTATGCCGAATCTGCCAATAGCCTGAAGAAGCTTCTCTAGAAATCCCATAGGGCGCTGAGTATACTGAGCCAATGACCCAGCCGATCAGATGGTTACAGGACGAAATTGCAGACCGTATGTTGCAAAAACTCGATATCGTCAAACTTGATGTCAAAGATATTTTGATTGCTCCGGACTTTATTGGCAGGCATTTGAAATCTTTTGCTAAGCGCTATCCCCATGCCAATATTCATAGTCTGACAGAAGAGAATATTCCCCGCTTCGATCTGAAATATGCAAAGGCAATGGCAAATTGGCGTGCAATATTTGGTGGTAGTACAAATGCACTTTCCACATATTTATCTATCGGTAAATTTGACCTTCCTGATAATTCTGTAGATTTAGTCTTTAGTGATCTTTTGATGCAGGACTTGGTGGATCCTCGACACTTTCTTCAGGAGTGTTGGCGTGTCCTGAGAGAGGGCGGCCTCATTACTTTTAGCTATTTGGGGCCCGATACCGGAAAAGAATTGCGCGGACTCCAAACCAACGCCCTTCAGCTGAAGAGCTTATTAAATCCTTGGGATATGCATGATATGGGTGATGCCCTTATGGCTGAGCGTTTTTCTGATCCTGTAACGGATATGGAATTTGTTCATCTTGATTACGAAACAGATGCACTTTTGCTAGCGGATGCCGATGCATTGAAATTACTGCAATTGGCTGCAAAGGAAATCCCTGAAAAGGATCTTTTGCCCAAAAAAATGACTTTAGAGGTGGTATACGGCCATGCCTGGGCCATTGGAAAGCACCTGGCTAAACCGCAGGACAATATTGCCTATATTGACGTAAATCAAATTGGACGCAAGACTAGGCGAGATTCTGCTTAAGTGTAAGTGCTTACTATCATTTAAACCTACACCAAGATTGGATTGAGCTGGGATAACCCTGTTTGTTCTTGTGTTCAATTAACCCTATAATCACCGCAGGCAGTATTGGCTTAAAACCGCTTTTTGGGCATTTTTGGAGCGTTTTTAGCACTTTGCTCACGACAATAAACAGAGAATAAGATGAATTTATTTGGAAAAGTCATTAGGGCTTCGCTCTATCTAGTAGCAGCCTTCGGCACAGCATTTGCGCAGGCATCAGAAAACATGCCAGGAGGCCCAGCTGTTAATCAGCTGAACTTCGCAGCACCAGCAACCAAAATCATGCAAGAAATTCATTGGTTGCACTGGATGATGTTGATCATCTGCGCAGTAATATTTGTTGGCGTGTTTGGCGTGATGTTCTATTCCATTCTCAAGCACCGCAAATCATTGGGCCATAAATCTGCTTCTTTCCATGAGAGCACCACGGTTGAAATTATTTGGACCGTGATTCCACTGCTCATCGTGATCGGTATGGCATTGCCTGCAACCAAAACGGTTGTAGCAATGAAAGATACAACCAACTCAGACATCACCATTAAGACCACTGGCTATCAGTGGAAATGGGGATATGACTACATCAAGGGCGAAGGCGAAGGCATTAGCTTTCTATCAACCCTGTCTACATCTCGTGAAGCCATTAACAACCTTGCGCCTAAGTCCAATACTTACTTGATGGAAGTAGATAACGAAATGGTTGTGCCTGTTGGCAAGAAAATTCGTTTGATCACTACCGCAAATGATGTGATCCATGCTTGGACCATTCCTGCATTCGGTGTAAAGCAAGATGCGATCCCAGGATTTGTAAGGGATACATGGTTTAGAGCTGACAAGATTGGCACTTTCCGCGGTCAGTGTTCAGAGTTGTGTGGTGCAGAGCATGCCTTCATGCCAATCGTTGTGAAGGTTGTTTCACAAGAGGACTACACTGCTTGGGTTGCGCAAAAGAAAAAAGAAATGGGCGCAGGCGGTGATGATCCTACTAAGGTTTACACACTAGAAGAACAAAAAGAGCGTGGTGCAAAAGTCTATGCAGCTAACTGCGCTGCTTGCCACCAAGCAAATGGTAAGGGCGCAGGTGCCTTCCCAGCATTAGATGGCAGCAAAGTGGTGAATGGTCCAAAACAAGGCCAGTTCAATATTTTGCTAAACGGTAAGAATGCAATGCCGAAGTGGGCTGGCGTGATTTCTGATGGTGATATCGCCGCAGTGATTACCTATACCCGCAACTCATGGGGTAATAAGACGGGCGAAGTGATTCAGACCCAAGACATTATTACTGCACGTGGCGGCCAGTAATCCATTTACTAATACAGATAAAACGAAACCGGAGTAATCCATGAGCACAGTCTCTACTACTATTGACCACGGACACGATCACGCACATGATGATCACATGCCACACGGTTGGCGTCGTTGGTTGTTTGCAACCAATCACAAAGACATTGGCACGATGTACTTGATCTTCTCCTTCATCAGCTTATTGGCTGGTGGTGTGATGGCATTGGGTATTCGCCTAGAGCTGTTTCAGCCTGGTTTGCAATTTTTCCGCCCTGAATTCTTTAACCAATTAACTACCATGCATGGTTTGGTAATGGTCTTCGGTGCAATCATGCCGGCCTTCGTTGGTTTTGCCAACTGGATGGTGCCTTTGCAAATTGGCGCATCTGACATGGCCTTTGCTCGCATGAATAACTTCAGCTTCTGGATTCTGCCAGTTGCAGCTACTTTGTTGCTGAGTTCATTCCTTGTTCCCGGCGGCGCTCCTGCAGGTGGTTGGACAATCTACGCTCCATTGACCTCACAGATGGGCCCTGGTATGGATATGGCGATTTTTGCCCTTCACTTATTGGGTGCTTCATCCATTATGGGTTCTATTAACATCATCGTGACTATTTTGAATATGCGCGCTCCTGGCATGACATTGATGAAGATGCCAATGTTCTGTTGGACTTGGTTGATTACTGCTTATTTATTGATTGCCGTGATGCCGGTATTGGCTGGTGCAATCACTATGGTTTTGACTGACCGTCATTTCGGTACTTCTTTCTTCTCCGCTGTTGGTGGTGGCGATCCAATCATGTTCCAGCATATTTTCTGGTTCTTTGGTCACCCAGAGGTTTACATCATGATTCTTCCGGCATTCGGAATCGTGAGCGAAATCGTTCCTGCGTTCTCTAGAAAAACATTGTTTGGTTATAGCTCAATGGTCTACGCAACGGCATCCATTGCGATCTTGTCATTCATTGTTTGGGCTCACCATATGTTTGCAACTGGCATGCCAGTGACTGGTCAATTGTTCTTCATGTATGCGACTATGTTGATTGCTGTGCCAACTGGCGTGAAGATTTTTAACTGGGTAGCCACCATGTGGAAAGGTTCAATGACCTTTGAAACTCCTATGTTGTGGGCAGTTGGATTTATTTTCGTATTCACGATGGGCGGCTTCACCGGCTTGATCTTGGCAATGGCGCCAATTGATATTGGTGTTCAAGATACCTACTACGTTGTTGCCCACTTCCACTATGTACTAGTAGCGGGATCATTGTTTGCGATGTTTGCTGGCTTCTACTACTGGTGTCCAAAGTGGACTGGCTATATGGCTAATGAAACTCGCGGCAAGATCCATTTCTGGGCTTCCATGATTTTCTTCAACATCACCTTCTTCCCAATGCACTTCTTGGGTCTTGCAGGTATGCCACGTCGCTATGCTGACTATCCAACTCAGTTTGCTGACTTCAATATGATTGCTTCGATCGGTGCTTTAGGCTTTGGTTTAGCGCAGGTGTATTTCTTATTCTGCGTAGCCTTGCCTGCATACCGCGGTCATGGTGTCAAAGCTTCAGCAAAACCTTGGGATGGTGCGAAAGGTTTGGAGTGGACCATTCCTTCACCAGCGCCACACCATACTTTTGAGACTCCTCCAAGTGCGGAGCAAATGCGTGAAGCAGGAATTTAATTCTTCAGCCAAGCAAACCCTAGCTGCCAATAACCGCAGATTAGGGTTTGTCTTGTTGAGCGTAGTGTTGGTATTTTTTATTGGAATTGTGATTAAACGGAGCTTCTTGGGTTAATCCCGCCGATTGCGATGGTTTCTACTGAATCACTGAATCGACAGATTTTATTGAAGCTCCTCATTGCAGCAGTAATGATGTTTGGTTTTGGTTACGCTTTGGTTCCAATGTATAAGGCCTTGTGTGAGGTTACCGGAATTAACGTAGTAACAAGTAAGAATGATTATGGTGTCAGAGCATTTAGTCCTAATCGGGTTGGTAATACGCAAGTAGATTACTCCCGTACAGTGACCATTGAATTTGACTCTAATAGTCGTGGGCCATTTACTTTTAAGCCAGTGAAGAACTTCTTGGAAGTGCATCCTGGTGAGATGACCGAGATTGTGTACGAAGTAACAAACAATTTAGGTCGTACGGTACGGGCTCAGGCAATACCGAGTTATGCGCCTAAAAGCGCAACAGAGTTTTTTACGAAATTAGAGTGTTTTTGTTTTCAGGAGCAAACACTGGCTGCAAATGAGACGAAGAAGATGCCGGTGGTTTTTGTGATTGATGCAGGCTTGCCTGATGATGTGAAAACAATTACGTTGTCGTACACCTTCTTTGAGTTAGGACTGGGCACTCCGCCCGCACCCAAATCAAAGGTAGTGTCATGAAGAAGAAAAGTAGTTTTATGCAGTCTATGAAAGCTGTTTTATGGGGCTTCTTGGGAGTGCGTAAAAAAGCAGGTTTGCAGGAAGATGTAGCTTCACTCAGTTTTGTACACATTATCATTGCAGGTGTACTTGGTGCCTTGATTTTTATGGGCGTCCTGTTATTGATAGTGAAAGCAGTTGTGTCCCATTGATTATTTTTTGATTGAATAGAGAGAATAAGATGTCATCCAATTCAACCCCATACTATTTCGTCCCAGGACTATCTAGACATCCAGCCATGGCGGCCTTTGGCTTAATCGCCTTTGGTTTTGGCATGTCCGGTTGGGTGAATCACACTTCTTGGGGCGGCTCCCTGGCATTGGTTGGTGTGGCTTGGATCCTGTACGTGCTCTATAACTGGTTTGGCGACACGATTGCAGAATCGAATGCTGGCAAGAATGGTGTCAACGTAGACATCTCTTATCGCTGGTCAATGGCTTGGTTCATCTTCTCTGAAATCATGTTCTTCGGCGCATTCTTTGCGGCCTTGTTCTATGCACGCAATATTGCGATGCCATGGTTGGGTAGTGTTGAGAGCAAACTCATCTGGCCTGACTTTCAGGCAGTTTGGCCGAATGATGGTCCTTCAGGCTTGGTACAGAAATTCACTACCATGGGGCCTTGGCCGATTCCAACTATCAACACCTTGTTGTTGTTGAGCTCTGGTGTAACTATTACGATCGCTCACCACGCTTTAGTGCAGAACCATATGAAGAAAGCCATTATTGGTTTGGCTGCAACTGTTGCTTTGGGCGCAATCTTCTTGGGTTTCCAGGGCTATGAGTACTACCATGCTTACCATGAGCTGAACTTGAAGTTAACTTCAGGTATCTATGGTTCAACTTTCTTTATGTTGACAGGTTTCCATGGCTTCCACGTATTCCTTGGCGGCACTATGTTGGCAATTGTTTTACGCCGCATGATTCGTGGTGACTTTACAGCTCAACACCATTTCGCTTTTGAAGGTGCAGCATGGTACTGGCACTTCGTTGACGTTGTATGGCTTGGCCTTTATATTGCCGTCTACTGGATGTAATTTGAAGTAAAAATCGGGGCGTAAAGCCCCGATTAGTTTTTAGCAGCGAAGTTTTAGTTGATGCCGACTTTGATGCCAGTAGGCTGTATATAGCCAAAGTGATAGGCGACCAAAATGCCAAGGAAAAGTGCAATGGAGAGGCCAATCCGCAGCATTAAAGAGTGAACCATTCTCGAGCTATTGCCCCGATCTTTCATCATGTAATACAGGGCTGATCCTAGGCTGGCAACAATCAATAGTAGGGCAACCGGAATAATCCACTTCATCTCGCATCCTTATCTTGAATCTATTTAACACTCTCATCGCTAAGCGCCTAGTTGCTACTGTATCAGCCTTACTGGTGATAGCAATTGGTTGTGGCGCAGGAATTTGGCAAATCAATAGAGCGGAAACCAAAATCGCTTTGGCAGCCAATTTATTAGCTCGTCAACAAATGCCAATATTGAGCGCTAATGCTGGTCCTTGGGCTTTAGAGGAGGTGAGTGAGCGGCGCATGATTGCACGGGGTCAATATATCCCTGAAGCAGCGATATGGCTAGATAACCGCCCAAGACCCATTCCACCAGTTGGAAGTAGTAGCTCACAATCCGGTTTTTATCTGATGATGCCTATGCGTCTTGAAGGGAAAAAGGATGTGCTTTGGATTAATCGCGGCTGGGCGCCTCGCAATAATGAGGATCGTGAAGTATTGCCATCGGTGAAGACCCCCTCAGGGGTTGTCAATATCGAGGGTATTGTCTTTGCGCACCCCGGCAAAGTCTATGAATTGGGTAGCAGCAAGCCAAATCTTGAAACAGGCAAACCCCGTATTGAGCAAAACTTTGATTTGGCAGCTGAAGCTAGGCTCCACAACTGGGATCAAAGCCCTTTTATTTTGCGTGAGGTTGAGGCTGGTATTGCGGATGGCTTATTGCGGGAGTGGGCGCCTCTGACAACCGGAGTCGATCGCCATTATGCTTATGCATTCCAGTGGTTTGCTTTAGCCACTTGTGGCTTCTTATTTTGGCTGATTACTGGTCTGCGGCAATATTCGCGGAATAGTAAAAATGGGGATTGAGCGTGAGCGATAAAGAGTTGTTAATTCCGGCTTCACAGACTGATGCATCGACGATCAATGCACAGACTCGACGTGGTCGCATCCAAATGCTCTTGTTATTGCTTGCTTGTGCAGCACCGGTCATTGCTTCTTATTTAGCGTATTACGTGATTAAGCCTGAGGGCGGCAAAACTAATTTTGGTACTTTGGTTTATCCCGTTCAAGAATTGAATACCGCTTGGCTGAATGTTCCTTTGCAGGGGAAGTGGACCCTCTTGATTGCCCGTCCTGCTGGAGAGTGCAGCATCAAGGATGAAAAATGTATCGAGGCATTATTTTTAATGCGTCAAGTGAAGGTTGCGATGGGCAGAGAAAGTAATCGTGTACAACTTTTATGGGTCAATACTGATGGGCGGCCTGTTGATCCTGAAGTGGCTAAGGTTTATGACGAGCAATCAGCCGGCTTGAAAGTGGTTGGGCTACCGTCGGACCCTGATACAAAAGCAGCCTTTGAGGCTTGGCTTAACAAAGAGGGCGCTGGGCAAGAAATTCAGCTACTGGATCCAAGTCCTGCAAAGATGATGTATTTCCCTGTTACGAATTCTCCCAAGGAATTTGCGAGTATTAAAAAAGATTTAGAAAAGCTTTTGAAGCTCAATCACAAGGGCGAGAATTTGTAATGCCTAATTTTGTATTGCTTCTAGAGCTTGCGTTGATAGCAATCATTTTTGCAGGCCTACCCTTGGCCTATCTTTGGAGAAAGCCAGGGTATAGCTTTTTTCAAAAACTCAACTGGGTTTTAGTCTTCATGACTTTTGATCTGATTGTGTTTGGCGCCTTTACTCGCTTAACTGACTCAGGGCTCGGTTGCCCGGATTGGCCTGGTTGCTATGGAGTATCAAATCCTTTTCATGCTTTAGGTGAAATACAGCAGGCTGAAGCCAGTTTACCAAGCGGTCCCGTTACGGTGATTAAGGCTTGGATTGAAATGATTCATCGCTATTTGGCGATGACGGT
Source organism: Polynucleobacter sp. MWH-Creno-3A4 (assembly GCF_018881885.1). Taxonomy (NCBI): domain Bacteria; kingdom Pseudomonadati; phylum Pseudomonadota; class Betaproteobacteria; order Burkholderiales; family Burkholderiaceae; genus Polynucleobacter; species Polynucleobacter sp. MWH-Creno-3A4. Next base: position 573,893 of record NZ_JACXSA010000001.1, on the reverse strand, counting down.
AGGGGCCTTAATTTTGGTTCAAGTTGCCCTAGCATTTAGCAAGCTCAAGGCTTTAGGTAAGGCACCATTGTTCGGTAGTCTAGGCCTGCTCTTGCTTGTTTGTATTCAGGGTGCATTTGGGGCTTGGACTGTGACCCTAAAATTGCAGCCCATCATTGTGACAACGCATTTGATGTTGGCATTACTTTTATTGGCTGGCTTAACTGCTTATGCTCAACAAGATTGGGAGGCTAAATCTGCTACGGTACGAACAATTCGTATTCGTCCTGTACCAGCTCAACTGCTCTGTTTGGCTTTTGTAGTGCTAACGATCCAAATCTTTTTAGGCGCTTGGGTTAGCACTAATTACGCCGTACTAGCATGTCCTGATTTTCCGACTTGCCTAGGTAGTGCTTGGCCTGAAACTAATTGGAGTGAGGGCTTCACTTTCTGGCGTCAATTAGGTCTTAATGCACAAGGTGAGTTTATTTCCCCGGTGGCATTGCAGACAATTCACTGGGCACATCGTTTATTTGCGATGGTTGTTTTGATTGTTCTGGCTACATTAAGTTGGAAGACCATGAAATTAGCAACCCCAGTTTTATCCAGTCTAAGTCGCTTTGCTAAGCTTTTGCTCACCTTACTTGTTCTGCAAGTGATCACTGGAATATCGAACGTAGTATTTCAGTGGCCCTTGCTAGCAGCCCTTTTACATACTGCGGGTTCTGCCGCTTTGGTATTCTGCTTGGTCAGAATGAGTTATTGGGCATCTTGGAACTCAACAACTCAAAAGAAGATGAATTCATGAGCGCACTTGAGACATCAAAACCAGTGGCAATGCCGCGTTGGCGTCAGTACTGGGTTTTAACAAAACCCAGGGTGACTCAGCTCGCTGTGTTTTGTGCTGTCATTGGGATGTTCTTGGCTACCCCAGGAATGGTTCCTTACCCAGTACTCTTTGGCGGAATTGTAGGCATTTGGTTGTTAGCTGGTGCAGCTTTTGCAGTGAACTGTTTAATTGAGCAAGCGGTTGATGCCAAGATGAAACGCACTTCATGGCGCCCCTCAGCAACTGGAGAGGTTACCCCGTTTCACATCATTGTTTTTTCCATCATCCTGGGTTCGCTGGGCATGATTATTTTGTGGAATTTTTGTAACCCATTAACCATGTGGCTTACCTTGGCAACCTTTGTCGGTTACGCAGTGATTTATACCTGGCTATTGAAGCCGGCGACCCCCCAAAATATTGTCATTGGTGGCTTATCTGGTGCGATGCCGCCAGCCCTGGGATGGGCGGCTGTGACCAATACCCTTTCAGCAGAAGCGTGGCTGTTGGTACTCATTATTTTTGTTTGGACACCACCCCATTTCTGGGCTTTGGCTTTGTACCGTCGCGATGACTATGTGCAATCTGGTTTACCGATGCTGCCAGTTACTCATGGGGAACGCTTTACGCTGCTGAATATTCTTTTATATACCTTGATTTTAATTGCCGCAACAATGCTGCCCTATATCTACGGTATGAGTGGCATGGTGTATTTAATATCTGCTATTGTTCTAGGTTTGATCTTCTTAGCGTATGCCATCGCTTTATTTGTGTCGTATAGCGATGCGTTAGCAAAGAAAACCTTTCGTTTTTCCATTACCTATTTGTCATTGCTTTTTGCAGCCTTGCTGGTAGATCACTATTTTCTCTAAGATGAATATGACTTTTTTGCGTAATTGCTGTGTTGCCGCTCTTCTCATTGCATTAACTGCCTGCAGTCCTAAGCCTGAGTTTAAGAATATCGATATCACTGGCAGCAGTGCATTTGGGAAAGACTTCAGTTTGGTAGATCCAGACGGCAATGTAAAAACACTTGCTGATTACAAGGGTAAAGTCGTGGTCATGTTTTTTGGCTATACCCAGTGCCCCGATATTTGTCCAACGACCCTGACTGAAATGCAGCAGGTGATGACTCTTCTAGGCCCACAATCGGATAAAGTACAGGTACTTTTTGTTACGGTTGATCCAGAGCGCGACACCGCAGCGATATTGAAACAGTATGTACCTTCTTTTGATTCTCGTTTCTTAGGTTTGCGTCCAGCAGATGATGCTGCTTTAGAGAAAGTCGCAAAAGACTTTAAGATTTATTACAAGAAAGTGCCAGGCACAAGCCCTGGTTCATACACTATGGATCACACTGCGGGAAGTTATGCCTTCGATCCAGAGGGTCACTTACGCCTCTATATCAAACATGCGCAAGGCCCTGAGACCTTGGCACATGACTTGAAGGAACTTCTAAAGTAGGATTTTGATTAAGCTGCTGCAGTTTGCAGCATGCCGCGCATCTTCTTGAGGGCTGCAGTCTCAATTTGACGAACGCGCTCAGCAGAGATGCCATATTCAGCGGCAAGGTCGTGCAATGTTTTTGTACCATTGCCATCGGCATCCATAGCCAACCAGCGGGATTGGACAATGTTGCGACTGCGCTCATCTAAGGCCATCAAAGCTTGGTCAAGCTTGGGGCCTTGCAGGGCATCAGTTTCGTTGCTCGCAATCCGTTCTGTTGGCTCTTGGCTGTTATCGGCCAGCCATTGAATTGGTGCATAGGCTGCATCCTCATCAGTATCTTCACCTTCAAGCGCAATATCACCACCAGCCAAGCGCATCTCCATTTCTTTCACATCGGAGCCCTTAACATCAAGCGCCTTTGCTAAAGCATCGATCTCGCTTGGAGTGAGAGCGCTTAAGCTAGGTTTGTTGCTACGCAAGTTAAAGAACAACTTACGTTGTGCCTTGGTCGTTGCCATTTTGACCAAACGCCAATTCTTGAGAATGTACTCATGAATTTCTGCTTTGATCCAATGTATCGCATAAGACACTAGGCGAGCGCCATTGCTTGGGTCATAGCGCTTCACAGCTTTCATCAAGCCAATATTGCCTTCTTGAATTAAGTCAGCATGCGGAATGCCGTAGCCCAGATATTGACGAGCAACAGAAACAACGAGACGCAAATGGGAGAGCACTAAAGTTTTAGCAGCATCGACATTTTCTGTGCGACGAAATTCCTGCGCAAGATGTAACTCTTCAGCAGCACTAAGCATTGGTACGCGATTCACGTACGCAATGTATGAATCGAGAGTGCCAACCCCAAGGGATGGCAGCATTGGAAACGCAGACGCCGCTGCAGCCTGCGCTACAGGCAGCCTTTGCATATTCGGTTTGTCAGATTTCTTTTGAACCATTTTTCTTATCAATATGAGGTTTGAATGAAAGACTATTTTAGCACTCCTGTCAAGAGAGTGCTAATGGTTTATTTGATCTTTAACTTATTGATTTAATTGAATAATTCAGAAGAATATTGTCTGGCGGTGAATGGGGCTAAATCATCAATACCCTCACCTTTGCCCAGGGCCAATATGGCCGGTTTTGGCCCCTCTTGAAGGGTATGTGCCAAAGCGCAAATAACGCCGCCCTTAGCAGTGCCATCGAGCTTAGTAACGATGATTCCAGTAAGACTTAAGGCTGCGTGAAAGGCCTTCACTTGGCTTAAACCATTCTGTCCAGTATTGCCATCCAGAACTAGCAAGGTGTGGTGAGGCGCTCCAGGAAGTGCCTTGCCGATAACCCGCTTGACCTTCTTTAGTTCTTCCATGAGGTGGTCTTGGGTAGCCAGACGTCCAGCGGTATCAATAATGAGAATGTCGCTTTTGCGCGAGATCGCAGAATGAATTGCATCGTGCGCAACCGCAGCAGCATCGCCGCCTTCTTGGGTAATGACGTCTACTTGATTGCGACCAGCCCATTCTTGTAATTGATTGCGTGCCGCCGCTCTAAAAGTATCTCCTGCAGCCAGTAAGACGGACTTACCTTGAGATTGAAAGAGTCTACAAAGCTTGCCAATGGTGGTGGTTTTACCTGCGCCATTGACGCCGACCACTAACCAGACCTCAGGGATGCTGCCTTTAATGGGTCTAAAGAGTGGATTTGGTGAGGGCTCTAGGACCCTTAATAAAGTAGCCACCTCTTCAATCAGGAGGGCTTGTAACTCTTCAGGGCTAGATGCTTTTTCAGATTTAGCCGCTTTGCGAAGCTTGCTAATCAGTTGTTCAGTCGTGGGGAGTCCCACGTCACTTTGAATCAGTGACTCTTCTAAAGTATCAAACCAAGCTTCATCTATTTTGCTTGATTTAAAAAGGGATCCGAGGGTTTTACGTAAGCCGAACATAATCGATACAATTTAAACCTTGCATCTTATCAATTTAATTTTGGGATATGGTGATTTAGCAGATGCGCTCCAATTTACTCCGAATTCTCTTTTTATTCTTGGTATTAGCACCACTGTCATGGGCTGCTAATAGTGATTTAGCAGATACCCATGAATTCATGCTCAATAATGGATTAAAGCTGATTGTTCGCGAGGATCATCGCGCGCCTACGGTAGCGCATATGGTTTGGTACCGGGCTGGCTCAATGGACGAAGTCAATGGGCGCACGGGTGTAGCCCACGTACTTGAGCACATGATGTTCAAAGGCACTGAGAAAGTAAAGGCGGGAGAGTTTTCTCGTCTAGTTGCAGCAGTGGGTGGTCGTGAGAATGCCTTTACGTCACGTGATTACACCGCGTATTTTCAGCAGGTTGAAAAATCAAAACTCGATGAGGTCATCAAGCTAGAGGCAGATCGTATGTCGAATCTGAATTTTGATGATGCTGAGTTTTTAAAAGAAATTCAGGTGGTGATGGAAGAGCGACGTCTGCGCACTGAAGATAATCCAAGTAGCTTATTGAATGAATCATTAATGGCTACTGCCTATATGAGTTCACCTTATCGTCATCCGGTAGTGGGCTGGATGAATGATCTCCAAAACATGACTGCATCTGATGCACGCGACTGGTATCGCAGTTGGTATAAGCCCAATAATGCAACTGTGGTCATTTCTGGTGACGTTGATGCCAAGCAGGTGCTATCACTGGTCGAGAAATATTACGGAGCAGTTGCCGCACAAGAGTTGCCAGTGCGCAAGCCGCAATTAGAGCCACCCCAAAAAGGTATTAAACAGGTGCAAGTGAAAGCCCCTGCAGACAGTCCCCAATTGGCCATGGCTTGGAAAGCGCCACGTCTAGAGCCCGGCAAGCTCGATGATGTTGAGCCATATGCCCTTGAACTACTGACAGCTGTATTGGATGGTTATGACAACGCTCGCCTAAATAGGGTGCTGGTGAAGCAAGAAAAAGTAGTAAATGATGTTGGCGTGGGATATGACATGGTGTCACGTGGACCAGAATTATTTGTTGTTAATGTCTCGATAGCTAAGGGAAAGACGGTTACTCAAGCTCAGTCGAGCATTCGTAGGGCCTTAGAAGAACTCAAGCAAAAAGGAATTTTGGAGTCAGAGCTTCAGCGTATCAAAGTGCGTATTTTGTCTGAGCAGATTTATAAGCGTGACTCTATATTCGGGCAAGCAATGGAAATTGGGGGCACTGAGATGGCAGGATTCTCTTGGAGGGATATCAACTATATGCTAGACAAGATGCAAACGATAACGCCTGAACAAGTTCAAGCAGTTGCTAAAAAATATCTAGTTGATGAAGGTTTAACTATTGCAGTGCTGGATCCAGTAGCTCGAAAATCTGCAGCCACTCAGGAGGGCAAATAATGAATGCTCTCAATAAAACGATTCTGGCTTGCATGCTGGCATTGACCTGTCATGGAGCTGCATATGCAATTTTGCCGATAGAGCAACTGGATGGTTATAAAGGCGCCAAGGGATTTTTAGTACAAACCAAAGCGCTTCCTATGGTCGATATTGAAGTCAGCATCGATGCTGGGGATCGTTATGATCCAGCGGACAAAAGTGGACTCGCAGATATGACGGCAGCCCTGATGAATTATGGGGTTCGGGGAGATCAAGGATACTTAAATGAGGCGCAAATTGCGGATGAAATTGCGGATTTGGGCGCGAATATCGGTCTATCTGTCGGTGGTGAGCGAGCCATTTTACGAATTCGGAGTCTAAGTAGAAAAGATTTGCGAGAGCGGGCTGTGAAGTTGGCTTCCGCGATGCTCAGCGCCCCAAGTTATGACGTCAAAATTGTTGATCGAGAAAAACAAAGAACGATTGCTAATTTACTTGAGGCCGAAACCAAGCCAGAGTATGTGTTGGAGCGTAGTTTTACTAAATCAGTTTATGGTAATTACCCATTAGCGAATTCACCCTCCACTAAATCAGTAGCATCACTAAACACAACGGATTTGCTGCAATTTCACAAGCAGTTTTATCGCAGTGAGCGCATGATTGTGAGTATTGTGGGGGATGTTGATCGCGCAGAAGCTAATGAGATCATGCAGGCTTTGCTGCAAAAAATTCCTCAATCAGGCCCTGTGATTCCTAGCTTGCCAGAATTGCAACGGTCCCCTATAGAACCCTTGGCGCAGCGTGAACAGCAAATTCCATTTGATTCTCAGCAAGCTCATATTGCAATGGGTATGACAGCAGTGACCCGGAACAACCCAGATTACTTCCCGCTCTTGGTTGGTAATTATGTTTTGGGCGGCGGTGGCTTTGTTTCTCGCTTAATGTCTGAGGTGCGCGAGAAGCGTGGCCTTGCCTACAGCGTCTTTAGTTATTTTGCCCCTGGTAAAGACACAGGCATTTTCCAGGCAGGCTTGCAGACCAAAGGCGATCAAGCTTCTCTTGCCCTAGAGGTAATGAGTTCAACCATTGCTAAATTTATTGCTGATGGGCCCACGCCTGCCGAGCTCCTAGCTGCCAAGTCGAATTTGGTGAACGGCTATCCACTGCGTATTGATAACAATCGCAAGCTCTTGGATAACGTTTCATCGATCGCTTGGAATAATTTGCCACTGGATACGATGGAGATTTGGACTAAGCAAGTTGAGGCAGTGACTTTAGAACAAGTGACGGCTGCATTTCAAAAATATCTGGCAATGGATCGCATGAGAATTGTAGTTTTGGGGGCTCAAAATAAATAAGCAGATCAAAAATCTGAAAGAGCCTCCAAAAAAAGTCCGCATTATTGGGGGGCTTTGGCGGAGTCGTTTACTCACGGTATTGGATTTACCTGGACTGCGACCCACTACTGATCGCATCCGAGAAACTGTATTTAACTGGCTTGGTCAAGACCTAACGGGCTTGCAGTGTTTAGACCTATTTGCAGGCACTGGCGCTCTAGGATTTGAAGCGGCCTCTCGTGGTGCGGATGTTGTGGTGTTGTTAGAAAAAGATAAAAAAGCCCATGCAAACCTTTTGACAAATTTTTCTTTATTGCAGTCTTCCCCAGTTGATGGGCAAATTGAAATATTGCACAGAGACAGTTTGGAGTATTTAAAGCAACAAGCAGATCACTCCAGCAATTTAATTTTCATAGATCCGCCTTTTCAAGATACGCGATTGTTGGATCAGGCCGTGATAGAAGCTGGGAGAGTGTGCGATGACTCGAGCGGCGGTGGCATTTATGTAGAATTTCCCTCTGAGCGAAGCCGCGAGGAGGTAGAGGCCCTCTTACCGGAGTGGCATTGTGGAAAATACTTAGAGGCGGGACAGGTAAAAGCTTGTCTATTTCGGGGTGGAAGGGACTAAACTCTTGCCTGTAGCTGATAAAGCCTTAGGAGAGTTATGACTGTCGCTGTTTACCCAGGAACTTTTGATCCCTTTACTCGTGGTCACGAAGATTTAGTGCGTCGTGCATCCAGCATTTTTGATCAGTTGATTGTGGGGGTTGCCTCTAGTCGCAGCAAGCATCCATTCTTCTCATTGGAAGAGCGTATTGATATTGCTACTGAAGTATTGGGGCACTACTCTAATGTCAAGGTAGTTGGCTTTGATGGCTTATTAAAAGATTTTGCACGTGAGCACAATGCTAGGGTGATTGTGCGCGGCTTGCGTGCTGTTTCTGACTTTGAGTATGAGTTTCAGATGGCGGGCATGAATCGTTATCTCCTGCCGGATGTTGAAACTTTATTCTTAACTCCTTCTGATCAATACCAATTTATTTCGGGTACCTTTGTGCGTGAGATTGCTTCAATGGGCGGTGACGTTAGCAAGTTTGTTTTCCCATCCGTAGAGAAGTGGTTGGTCAAGAAGATTGCCAGTAATCAGCAAAATAAAGCATAGGGCTAGTTACTAAATCATGGCCTTAATGATTACGGACGAATGCATCAATTGTGATGTGTGTGAGCCAGAATGTCCTAATGATGCGATTTATATGGGATTGGAGATTTATGAGATCGATCCCGATAAATGCACCGAATGTGTTGGTCACTACGATGCGCCCCAATGCCGTCAGGTTTGCCCGGTCGATTGCATCCCATTTAATCCCAGCTATACCGAATCTCAAGACCAGTTAATGGCAAAGTACAGGCTATTAACGGCTAGTAAAAAGGCAAGTTCAGCTAACTGAGCAATTTAGCCTTTGGAGTGCAGCTCCAGCATGGCAGTTTGCGTATCACCCTTCATAAAGAGCGGCAAGATTTGCAAAGCATTTTCAATGCTGGCATCAATTAATTTTTGTTCTGCTAACTGCGGCCTGCGTAAAACATAATCAGCCACATCCATCACACGGCCATCACCAGCCACATCTCGTGGATGACCAATACCCAGGCGTAGTCGCCAGTAATCAGGAGTCCCTAAGTGGGCTTGAATATCTTTTAAGCCGTTATGACCACCAGTGCCCCCACCCAATTTAATGCGGGCAGTTCCAGGCTTTAGATCAAGTTCATCTTGAACAACCAAAATATCTGCTGGTGTCATTTTGTGAAAGCGACAAAGTGCACCTACTGCTTGGCCACTCAAATTCATATAAGTACTCGGTTTGAGTAGAAAGAGATCTTCACCTTCCCATTTGGCTTTTGCTACTTTGCCCTGAAAGCGTTTTTCAGATTCAAAGCGAGTATTTAATTGTTTCGCCAAGGCATCGACAAACCAAAAGCCGGCATTATGCCGATCCTCTTCGTGTTCATCTCCAGGGTTACCCAGTCCAACGATTAATTTAGTCATGGTGAGAGTGTAAAGATTTCAACGCATTTCGACAAAAGAAAAAAGAAAGCCCGCTTGCGCGGGCCTTCGTTTGCAAACAGTGCAGCTTAATAAATTAAGCTTTGTCCTTTGCATCAGCAGCCGGAGCAGCGGCTGGAGCTGCAGCGGCAGCAGGAGCGGCCTCTTCAGTCTCAGCGGCTTTTACAGCTGGGATACGGGCGTTTGCAATCACCGGGTTCTCTTGCTCAACGTGCAATACCAAGGTAACGCCTTTTGGCAATACAACGTCTTTTGCATGGATGGAGTGACCCACTTCAATTTTGCCCAAGTCCACTTCAAGGAACTCTGGTAAGTCTGCTGGTAAGCAAGATACTTCGAGGTCATTGAGGATGTGGCTAATAACAGCACCTTGCAATTTCACTGCAGCGGAAGTGTCAGCATTGGCGAAGTGCAATGGAACGCGCATGTGAACTTTCTCAGTCGCAGAAACGCGCTGGAAGTCAATGTGCAATACCAATGGTTTAAATGGATGCATTTGGTAATCACGTAACAACACTTTTTGTGCGGCTCCGCCGATTTCCAAATCTAGAATGGATGAGTGAAATGCTTCCTTGCGGAGAGCATGAAACAGTGCGTTATGGTCTAACTCGATAACAGCAACTGGATCTTTACCACCGTAAACGATTCCCGGAGTTTTTCCGGAATTGCGCAGACGGCGGCTCGCACCCGTTCCCTGTACGCTTCTTTCAAAGGCTACTACTTTCATAATAAATTCCCTAGTTAAGGTTAATTTCCGTTCGCGACCAAACAGAAAAGCCTTCGATTATATCGTGGGAAGAGGTATTTTTGCCTAAAAATACTCAAAAAACGCCTGAGAAGTGCCAAAAACGGGGTAAAACGGGGTTTTTGCCTTATTCCGCAAACATCGACATCACGGAGTCGCCTTTGCTAATGCGAGAAAGGGTCTCTGCTAGCAAGGGGGCTACGGTCAACTGACGAATTTTGCTCACTTTGAGAGCTTCTGCAGTCAATGGGATGGTGTCAGTAACGACGAGTTCATCCAGTTCTGAAGCGGCGATACGAGCTACAGCACCGCCAGAGAGAACGGCGTGGGTACAGTAAGCGGTTACGCCCTTGGCACCACGCTCTTTGAGTGCTTCAGCAGCCTTACAGAGAGTTCCGCCGGTATCAATGATGTCATCCATGATGACGCAATGGCGGCCTTCTACTTCACCAATCAAATGCATCACTTCTGAAACGTTGGCTTTGGGGCGACGTTTATCAATAATCGCTAAATCTGTACCTAGCTGTTTTGCCATTGCACGGGCACGAACTACACCACCAATATCGGGTGAGACGATGATGAGATCTTTTTGGGTCTTCTGAGCCTCTAGGTCAGCCAAGAGCACTGGCGAGGCGTAAATGTTATCTACTGGAATATCAAAGAAACCTTGAATTTGATCGGCGTGGAGGTCCATCGTCAGTACGCGCTCAATGCCTGCAACCGACTGGAGCATATTGGCCACAATGCGCGCAGAGATTGCAACTCGAGCAGAACGTGGACGGCGATCTTGACGGGCATATCCAAAATAGGGAATAACTGCAGTGATGCGACCAGCAGATGCGCGCTTAAGTGCATCGATCATGATCATGAGTTCCATCAAGCTGTCGTTAGTAGGCGCACAAGTTGATTGAATAACCACAACATTCTTGCCACGGACATTTTCTTGAATTTCTACTTGAATCTCGCCATCAGAGAAGCGACCTACAAACGCTTTGCCCATTGGGAGATGAAGTTCTTTAGCGACAGCCTCTGCCAAAATGGGATTTGCATTGCCTGTAAATAGCGTCAGTAAATCTGAGTGGGTAGAGGCAGTCATAGAATCAGGCTTTATCGGGTCAAAAGGTTGTCTTTAACGTTTCTACAGTATTTGGCAGGGGAAGAAGGATTCGAACCTTCGCATGCTGGAATCAAAATCCAGTGCCTTAACCAGCTTGGCGATTCCCCTACAGGTCAATCTGAAGAAATCAAATTGTAAGCGGGATTCTTATTTAACCCACTAACAACTCGTCCCACCCATCCTTTTGGAAGATTTTGTAAAAGATTATCCAGTTTTGCGAAATCCGTCTTGGGATCCAAGAGGGTAAAAACGCTGCTTCCAGAACCAGACATACGGGGCTCTGAGCCAGGTACTGCCTGGGTAATCCAATCCAAAGCTTGCTTCACTTCAGGACAAATCCGCATCGCTACCGCCTCACAATCGTTCGATAAATTCGACCATGGCGATGCAAGAAAACCATCAATTGTAATCGGGGCGTGGTTTCGGGTCAATTCAGGGTCTAGAAAAATGCTAGCTGTGGCAATTCCCTGTTTGGGGAAAATGACCAAGAAGTCACGATTTTCCAGGGTAATTTCTTGGATTTTTTCGCCAATTCCCTCCACAAAAGCGTTGTGGCCCCAGATGAAAAAAGGCACATCTGCACCCAGCTGAAGGCCTAAATTGGCCAAAGTTTCTTTCTCGAGCCCAAGGTTCCAGAGGGTATTGAGTCCAATGAGGGTGCTTGCAGCATCAGAAGAGCCGCCACCCAATCCTGCTCCAATCGGAATTTCTTTGGTGAGATCAATTTCTACGCCACCTTCAAAGCAAGAAAATTCTTTTAATAATTTTGCAGCCTTAACCACTAAATCATTTTCTGGAGGAACGTTGCTTATCGGGTTAATGCGGCGTACTGCATTTTCTGGAATGCTCTTTAGGCTAACTATGTCACACCAATCAATCAATTGGAAAACGGATTGGAGTAAATGGTAGCCGTCGGTACGGCGACCAATAATATGAAGAAAAAGATTTAGCTTGGCTGGTGCGGGTAGCACCAAATGATGTTTACTCATTCGGGTTATCAAATACCAGTCGAATATCAATTGACCCAATATTAGAACTGCGAGTCATGCTGAGTTTTTCCAGGCGATTCTGTTTGCTCCAGGTATAAACCAAGTCCCACCCATCTTGATTAATTTTACTGACTTGCCCTTTAGCATTTCTTTCAATGCTTGCTTCACTGCCAGGTCTGACTTCACCCCTTAGCCAGCTTGACAATCCGCGTGCAGGGAGTGGTAGTCCCAAGGTATTTTGAACTAAGGTGTCTGCGTCAATGGCGGTGACCACTTGACCATCACGTTCAAGAGTTGCTTCACCAGGAGTAATCGTAATTTTTGCAATCGATCCACCCATTGGGTTACGAATCTCCAGAATATCTTTAAGCTCATCCTGTGTCAGAGTAAATCCGCCTGAGCCACCCTGATTTTGGCTTTCAGTAATACCAACGACTTTCACAGCAAAGCGCCCGTCCCATGAGCCTTTGGAGTTTGGCTCTGGGTATGACCAGTCAGGCTTTAAACGTTTTAAAGTTTCTTTTAGAGTGGGATTGTTTGCATCAATTTTTTGACCTTGTCGCCATATTTCTTCGGCTTCAGGACGACGATTCATTGCCCAGAGAACCTCACCTGTATGGGCAGCAATATCAGCCTCAGGCTTCATAGCGAATGCTTGCTGGAGTTGTTCTAAGGCAAGTGCATTTTTGCCAAGGCGAAAGTTCACCCAACCCAAGCTATCCAAAATGAAGCTATCTTTTGGTGATAGCTGGTGCGCTTTGCTAATCAGTGCAAATGCCTCGGGTAACTTGGTATTGCGGTCTGCTAATGAATAGCCCAAGGCATTTAATGTGTTTGCATCATTAGGATATTTACGCAAAATTTCACGCAAGGTTTTTTCCATCACATCGATGTGACCGGCTTTTTCTGCAGACATCGCATAGGTATAGAGTAGACCAGGATCTTTTAGTGAGATTCTGACGGTGGATGCAATTTCGTAGAAGGCCCTCAATGCTTCTGATTCATCTTTTGCTTTTGCAAGGAGGGCTTGCAATTGCAATAAAGTTTTTTCTTGTTGTGCCGGGGTTTCTTGCTTTAAAAGTGCTATCGCTGGCTTGATAGCATCTGACCAGCGATTGCCCAAGATCAGTAAGGTAACAAAGACTTCTTTAGGTTTGGTTTCGGAAGCTGGAGAAAGTTCATCCCAAGTCTTTGCTGCTTGGAGGGCCAGCTCAGGTGAATTTCCAATAATGGCAATTTCCATCGCTCTTTGGGCAAGGCGCGGATCTTTGTATTGACGAGCCATTTCCAGATAGGTGTTGTAGGCTAAACCAGCCTCACCTCGTTGCAGAGCGATTTCAGAGGCAAGCACTTCAAATATAGCTTCCCCGCTATCTGAGCCTTTTGTCTGGGCTAAAGCTGAGCTAGCAAGAACAAGGCCGCTCGATAAAGAGGCAAGTAATAGACCTCGAATCAGGAATTTTTGTAGGAATTGGCTCATCAGCACATTCTAATCCGCGAATCTACAATCCCTGTATGCCAGAACTTCCAGAAGTAGAAGTCACCCGTTTAGGAATTACCCCTCATCTTGAAGGGCGTAAGGTCAGCGTCGTCAAAGTGCTTGATGGGCGCTTGCGTTGGCCGGTGCCCAGCAATTTACCCAAGATTTTGCCTGGACAAACAGTCCAATCGATTGCCCGACGTGGTAAATACTTGCTTCTTGAAATGGATACTGGACATTTACTCATCCATTTGGGCATGACCGGAACTTTGCGGGTCTTACCGAGTGCAGAGCCCTTGAAGACCCATGATCGAGTGACGCTAGAGTTTGGCAAATTGAGTCTGCGTTTGCATGACCCCAGAAAATTTGGTGCAGTGTTATGGCATCCCAGAACAAAAGGCCCAATTGAAAAGAATACCCTTTTGCAAAAATTGGGAGTCGAACCTTTTTCTGCAGAATTCGCAGGCGAGCTTGGCGCCCAAGTGCTGTATCAGAGTTCTCGAAAGCGTACTGTTGCAGTTAAGCAATTTCTATTGGCTGGACAAGCAGTTGTTGGTGTTGGCAACATCTATTGTTCGGAAAGCTTATTTGATGCAGGCATTCATCCTGCAAAACCTGCGGGTAAATTGACGCGCCCCCAATGTGTACGACTGGCTAATGCAGTGCGATCAATTCTAAAAAAAGCCATTGCTGCAGGGGGTAGTAGTTTGAAAGATTTTGTGAACAGTGACGGAGACCCTGGACATTTCATGGTGCAAACCAAAGTCTATGATCGCAAGGGATTGCCTTGCAAAGTTTGCAAAACCCCCATTTCACAAATTGTCCAAGGGCAACGGTCCACCTATTTCTGTCCCCAATGTCAAAAGCGCTAAGCGATACTTTTGCTGCTCGGCTGATTGCCTGGCACGGCCATAGCGGTCGCTCTGGTTTACCTTGGCAAGGGAACCGAGATCCCTATGCAGTATGGGTTTCAGAGATCATGCTCCAGCAAACGCAAGTTACAACCGTACTAGAGCGCTATCCCCGATTTATGAAGCGTTTTCCCACCGTCAAAAAATTGGCTGCTGCGGATATTGATGAAGTATTGGCGGAGTGGGCCGGTTTAGGTTATTACTCGCGGGCCAGAAATTTGCATACTTGTGCACAACAAGTGATGCAAGAATTTTCTGGAAAATTTCCAAGTGATCCTGCCTTACTTGAGCAGTTAAAGGGTATTGGTCGATCGACTGCGGGTGCGATTGCAGCATTTGCTTTTCATGAACGAGCGCCGATTCTTGATGCCAACGTCAAAAGAATTTTGGCAAGAGTGTTTGCTGTTGAGGGCTCAATTCAGGATAAGGTCGTGAATGACCGCCTATGGCAATTGGCAACAGCGTTATTACCTAATGATCCACAAGATATGCCGGTGTATACACAGGCCTTGATGGATTTTGGCGCTACTTGGTGTACCGCACGCAAACCAGTTTGTTTAGGCTCCGAAAGAAAATGCCCTTTTGAAAAAGCTTGCCAAGCAAATCTTAGTGATCAAGTACTTGCCTTGCCTCAGAAGGTTGTCAAAGCTAAATCTCCTGAATTCGATTCCGACATGGTATTAATTCGGTCTGGGAATTCGGTGCTATTGCAGAAACGTCCAAGTAAAGCAATCTGGGGCGGGCTATGGTGTTTGCCAGAGTCTGCTTGGAGACCTAAGGCTCCTCAGGCTTTAAGGGCTCCCCCAGCATTAGAGCAACTGCTAGTAGCAACTTTGCCACAAGAGAAGGTGGGGCGATTACTGAAGTCGTGTCAACAGCTATTTCAGGGCGAGCAAATCAAACATGTATTTACGCACCGTCGTTTATGGATGCAAATTTGGGAGTTGGATTTTATAAAACCACTGGAATTTTCAAATCCAGATGTGCAGTGGGTCGCGCTAAATCAACTGGGTCGCTATGGATTGCCGCAACCAATTAAGATTTTGCTACAGGGATTGAGTCAAGCTCGCGATGGCGATCTAAAAAATTAAGCTGTAGATCAGCTAAATCTTTTTGTGCACGGAAGTGTTCGCTAATCCGATTGACTAAGTAGACGGAGCGATGTTGGCCACCAGTACAGCCAATAGCAACTGTCAAGTAGCTGCGGCCATCAGCAATATAGTGAGGCAACCATTTATCAATAAATTGAATAATGTCATTTTCCATGCTGATGACTGCAGGAATCTTTTCAAGAAATTCTTTGACGGGCTTATCGTTGCCAGTTAAGGGCCTGAGGTCTTTATCGTAATGGGGGTTGGGGAGACAGCGCGCATCAAATACCAAGTCAGCATCACTAGGAACCCCCTTTTTGAATCCGAAAGATTCAAAGATGATTGAAAGGCCAAGAGGTTTGTCTTTAAGAAGATCACCAATCCAGGAGCGTAATGCGTGTGCAGGTAGATTGCTTGTATCAATCGTATGCGCTTGTGGGCGCAGGGGCTCCAGCAAATTACGTTCTTTATCGATTGCTTCAATTAAGGTAACGGATTCAGATTGAGTGGTATTGCCTGATAAAGGGTGACGCCTGCGCGTTTCAGAAAAGCGCTGAACTAAAGCATCGGTATTGGCGTTTAAGAAAACTACACGAACTTGATGATTGCGTCTTAAATTTTCAAGAATTGATGGAAGATCAGCAATCGACTGGCCACGACGGGCATCAATGGCGACCGCAATGCGTTCACTATTTTCTTTTTCTAGGGTGCTGATGAGGCTTTCTAGTAGAGATACAGGTAGATTGTCTACACAGTCATATCCTGCATCCTCAAATGCTCTCAAGGCAACTGATTTACCCGAGCCAGAGATTCCGGTAATCAGATTAATTTGCATGGCTTAGAGGAGTCGACCTTGGGATTTGACAGAGTCAGCCTCTGCATTCATTTGCTGACGTTGACGCTCTATGAATTCTTTTAGGGTATCAATACCGCGCAATTGCAAAATCGTATTACGAACAGCTGCTTCAACTAGAACAGCTAAGTTGCGACCAGCCGCCACTTGAATTTTCACGGTGCGAATGGGTACACCTAAGACATCAATATGTTGAGCTTCAAGAGGCAGTCTTTCAAACTCTCCATCCGTCCTGCGAACCAGTTGAACAATTAAACGGAGCTTCAGTTTGCGACGCACTGCAGTTTCACCAAAGATAGTGCGAATATCTAATAGCCCTAGGCCACGTACTTCGAGCAGATTGCGCAAAATTACAGGGCAGCGGCCTTCAATATAGTCTGGACCAAGACGGGCAAAATCTACCGCATCATCTGCTACTAAACCATGGCCGCGAGAAATCAATTCAAGACCCAGCTCGCTCTTACCCAAGCCAGAGTCCCCGGTAAGCAAGACTCCCAAACCTAAGATATCCATAAATACCCCATGCATTGTGATTTGGGGTGCGCCAATTTTGGTCAGGTAGATACGCAGATGATCAATCACTTCTGCTGCGGAGATCGACGTTGTAAATAAGGGAGTCGAAGAGCGCTGGCAAAAAAGCTGAAGGTCTGGATCTGCAGTTTTACCATCCGCCACAATGACGCAGGGTGGCGTTTTTGAAATCAAATTGGCAATTTGTTCTTGTTTTTGTTTTGGTTCTAGTGCCGCGTGGTAATCCACCTCTTGCTCACCAAAGATTTGTATGCGACTCGGGTGAATGAGGTTTAAGTGGCCAACCAAATCTGAACTGGCTGCAGCTGCTTTTACTGCTTCTGTTGGAAAGGTGCGGTCAGCCCCTTCTAATCCACCAATCCAAGAAAATTTGAGATCTGCTACGTTGTCATCAAAAATCTGCTGAGCAGTTACTCCCTCTAGGAGTAAGGGCTGTGTCATTTTGCTGCACCCCAGTGCTGTAGTTTTTCACATACCTTTACAGGATCCGTAGCTGTGGATAGAAATTCACGCGTGTCGGCATCTGACAATAACTGAGCAATTGAAGACAAAATTTCTAAATGTTGTTGAGTCGCTTTTTCTGGAACCAACAAAAAGATCAAAATGGAGACGGGCTGACCATCTGGAGCAGCAAAATCAATGGGGTCTTTTAGTCTCATGAAAGCAGCGCTCGGCTGCTTTAAACCTTTGACACGCCCATGAGGAATGGCTACGCCAGCTCCGAGAGCGGTAGAGCCTAAATCTTCACGAGCATTGAGGAATTCAACGACAGCATTTGCATCGATACCTACTTGTTTGGCAAAGAGGTTCCCAGCTGCTGCAAATGCATCAGATCTGCTTTTGGCAGGATTCTCTAATGCAATGCAGTCAGGGGTAAAAAGATTAGTCAGGGCATTCATTGCAATTGATTATAGGTGTCCTGACGACAAGACTTACTCAAATCGCTTTTCGTGATGGTGGTCCTGGATCTTTTCCTTGTGCTTAACCACTTGCCGTTCTAACTTATCGACCACGGCATCCATCGCGTGGTAAAGGTCGGCATTGTGAGCTTCAGCAAACAATTCCTTGCCTTTGAGGTGAATGGTGATCTCGGCGCTCTGACGTAGATCCTTCTCTTTGGCGTTATCGACGACCAGAAAGGCGGAGGCATCAATTACATGGTCAAAGTGCTTGCGAATTTTGGCCATCCCAGCTTCAAGATGTGTGCGCATGGCTGGTGTTACTTCCACATGGCGGCTATTAATCTTTAAATTCATTAGCATCTCCTCGGATATACGCGTGCGCATGCTCATGCATGGGGTGCGCAGCAAGCCCCTGAAATGATTTGAGCAGTATTTTGGGAAAGGAACATCATGAACCTCCAGCGTATCAGCGAATTTGCCGAAATCCAAGAGGGAAAACGATTTTTATTCAATAAAACGGCCAGAAAGACCGTCCAGATTACATCCGGAAGTTTTCGCCCAAATAAACCCTACGGACAGCATCATTTTGGATGATTTGATCGGGCTTACCTTCAGCAAGAACGCTACCCTCGCTAATAATGTAAGCGTGGTCACAAATACCCAAGGTTTCCCGTACGTTATGGTCAGTAATCAGAACGCCAATTTGGCGATCGCGTAGGAAGCGCACAATCCGCTGAATTTCCCCAACAGCAATAGGGTCAACACCGGCAAATGGTTCATCCAACAAGATAAATTTGGGTTGAGATGCCAGTGCTCTTGCGATTTCAACGCGACGACGCTCACCGCCCGATAGTGATAGGGCGGGATTGTTGCGCAGATGACTGATTTGAAGTTCACCCAGAAGCTCATCGAGACGATTGGCAATTTCAGCTTTGGTCAGAGGTTTGCCGCCTTGAACTTGAAGCTCTAGAACAGCCTGAATATTCTCCGCAACATTCAGCTTTCTAAATACTGAAGCTTCCTGTGGAAGATAAGACAGACCCATACGAGCGCGCTCGTGGATTGGTAGGTGGGTGATATCTGCGCCATCCAGAACAATATTGCCGCCGTCCAAAGGGACTAAGCCAACGATCATGTAGAACGAAGTTGTTTTGCCAGCACCATTAGGCCCAAGAAGTCCTACTACTTCTCCGCATTTCACCTCGATAGAGACATCTCGTACAACGGTTCTAGAGCCGTAGCGCTTTTGTAAGTGATGCGCGCTAAGGGTTGCAGTGTGATTGGTCTGAGCTAAATCCGTTGTCATTTCTCTAGTGTGGCTTTTCGTCTTGGTGAAAGGATTGCTCTTGCCAAAGGCAGATCATCCGGCTTTGCGTCCTGAGGAGGGGTAACCCGATAGTACTGCTTTACATCGTCATACTCAATTTTCCAGCCACGTAACTGGTCGAGCATTTGCACATTGAGGAGGCGCTTTAAATTAGCATCACCAGTAAGTGTCAGGATCTCAGTTTTGGCGTTATAAGCAACTTGATTGGCTGTGCCCTGCATGAATTCATCCTCAGGTCCTTCACGTCGCTGGCGAAAGCTAGCAATGGTGTTTTGCGAGCCCTTCACATCAACAAATTCATATCCTTCTGGGTCAACCTGTATGTGACCATCTTCTCCGGTGACAACGATGGTTCCTTTAATGAGCAAGATTTGACCATTTAGGTCATAGACCTGTTGAACATCGTTTACCGATACTTTTTCAGCTTCGAGAATCAAAGGTTTATCTCGATCCGCTTTTTCCGCACAGGTATATCCACTGATACTCAGCCCGAAAAGCAAGGCAATGAAAAATGCACTGGTGGAGCGAGAATGTGCCTTCATTGTTGTGGACTTCCTCGCGGTGCGCGCTCAATACGTCCTTTTACTTGACCCAAGAGCGTCATGCTTTGTTCAACATTATGAAAAATGCCACCTTCGGTGGAGTGCATGATTGACATGCCTTGTTCAAGCGTAATGGGTCTATCTGATTCAATGATGTCATCATTAATCAGTACCTTGAAATAACTGGAAGTTGCCAGCATGCGAAGGGTAGCCGGTTCGGTGGCGGTGGCAGCCTGCGCGGGCCGGAAGATACTGGCATTGTCAATTAAGTCGAGAATGGTGAGATCACCATCAAGGTGACCGGTATCAGATTTGACCGTTACCGGGGCCTTATCGGGCTGGAACAAGCGCATGCGGGGCGTCGCAATATCAATCGAAGCATCATCATCATAGTGCGTGACTTTATTGCCCAAGATTCGATACTTGGTATTGCCAAGTTCATTGAGAGCTGAAAGCGTACCATTGTTGATGGTGTAATCCGGCTCATGAAGTCTGACGCGCTCAAGTGCAGATTTTTCATGTGGTGTATTTTTTTGGACTAGCCAAAAAGTCAGCAGTGTTAGTACACCCATTAACAGCAATGGCATGAGGCGCAACAGTGTGCGACCAATGCTTTGCTTAATATGTTGAGAGCTCAATTGCATTGCTTAACTACTGGCCTTGCTGAGCAATTCCTCATAGCGGTTTTGCGCTTTCAAAATCAGATCGCACACTTCTCGCACAGCGCTATTGCCACCAGTTCGCGAGGTGACAAAATGCGCCACCTCTTTAACGGCATCATGGGCTTGGGCAGGGCAAATTCTGAAACCCGCATTTTTCATCATCGCTAAATCTGGCCAGTCATCACCCATTACCGCACAATCAGCAGCGCTTAATTGCAAGCCTTTGAGTATCTGATCTAGAGCGACTGCTTTATTTGCAACGCCCATGTGAACCTGTTTAATTCCCAGTTCTTCGCAGCGGGCTAAAACCATTTTTGAGTTGCGACCAGTGATGATCGCAGTGGGAATGCCACACTGCTCTAATAATTTAATGCCTAGACCATCTTGAATATCAAATGCTTTTAGCGATTCTTTACCATCTGCACTAATCCATACTTGCCCATTGGTTAAAACACCATCAACATCCAAGACTAGAAGCTTGACAGCGCCCGCGCGCTCCCATGCTTGGGGATACTGTGCAAGAGGATTGGTATTGTGGGTGTTAAACGCGCTGGGCATAAAGTTCAATAGGATGAATGACTAAATCACTTTTGCAGCAAATAAATCATGCAAATTGAGTGCGCCTAGTAGTTGACCATTGCTGTCGGTAACCACAAGATGATTAATGCGGTGTTTTTCCATCATCTCGATGGCTTCTTCGGCAAGTAATTCTGGCGGAATCGTCCGTGGTGCTGGCGTCGTTGCGCTTTTTAGTGTGATGCCATCAAGGTTGGTATTTTTTTCCAATAAACGACGTAAATCACCATCGGTCAAAATGCCAAATACTTTTTTGTTGCTATCTAAGGTGACCACCATGCCCATGCGTTTAGAGGTCATTTCTAGAAGAGCTTCCTGTAAAGATGCATCAATGGAAATCTTTGGTGTGTCATCAAAGCTGCGCATCACTTCACTGACGTGACTGAGTTGCTTGCGACCTAGTCTGCCACCTGGATGTGAGCGAATAAAATCCTCTGCTTCAAAACCTCTGGCATCTAAAAGTGCAACAGCTAAAGCATCGCCCATGGCGAGCGCAGCAGTAGTGCTAGTGGTTGGCGCAAGATTGAGTGGGCACGCTTCTTTTTCAACGCTAGTATCTAAATGCGCATCTGCCAATTTAGCGAGTGAGGAGTTCGGCGCACCAGTCAGTGCAATCAGTTTTGCACCAGTGCGTTTCACGATGGGAACGATAGTTAGCAATTCTTCGGTTTCACCGGAATTGGATAGCGCAACAAAAACGTCGTCCCTAGTCACCATGCCTAAATCACCATGGCTGGCTTCCGCTGGGTGAACAAAAAAAGCGGGTGAACCAGTTGAGGCAAAGGTGGCGGCAATTTTGCGCGCAATGTGGCCCGATTTGCCAATGCCGGAAACGACGATTCTGCCTTTGCAGCCATGTAATAGATCAACAGCGAGCACTAGGGCATCAGCATTGGCCCCTTCAAGGCGATCGCGCATGGTTTGCAGTGCAGCAGCCTCGATTGTGAGGGTGTCGCGCGCAAGCTTTAGGGTACGTTCACGAGTCTTAGCTATCATCGAGTAAGTATATGCCGTCAGTCCTTCAGTTAACTCTCATTCTCTTGGCCTCTGGTGTGGCCGGAGTGCTTATTTTCCGCTATTTTGGCTTACCCCCCATTTTGGGCTATTTGGCCATTGGGGTTCTGATTGGCCCCAATGCTCTGGGTATTGCCAATGATTCAGCTACCGTCAAGTATTTGGCGGAGTTTGGCGTAGTTTTCCTAATGTTTTCCATTGGCCTGGAATTTAACCTCCATAAGTTACGGGCAATGCGCAAGATCGTATTTGGTCTGGGTGGCAGCCAGGTCATTTTGACAATGCTCTTGGCCGTTCCAGCCAGCCTTTTGATGAACTGGATTTACCCCATTTCTTGGCAGGCTGCGATTGCCCTTGGCGGTGCTTTAGCGATGTCTTCCACCGCGATTGTGACGAAGCTGATTTCGGATCGCTCCGAGCTTGAGGCAGAGCATGGGCGAAATGTTGTAGGTATCTTGTTATTCCAAGATTTGGCAGTCGTGTTCTTATTGATCTTGCTGCCTTCCTTAGGAAAAAACCCTAAGGATCTATTTTTTGCTCTGACAACAGCCTCTATCAAGATCACGGTTGCATTGACCTTGATTTTCTTTATTGGTCAGACACTCATGAGTCGCTGGTTCAGATTGGTTGCTAAGTTACGTTCGCAAGAGTTATTCATGCTCAATCTCCTGCTGATTGTTTTGGGTATGGCCGGCCTTACAGAGCACTTTGGCCTATCTCTAGCCTTAGGCGCATTTCTCGCCGGCATGTTGATTTCAGAGACGCCATACCGACATCAAGTTGAAGAGGACGTTAAACCATTTCGCGATGTTTTATTGGGATTATTTTTTATCACTATCGGGATGCTCCTGGATTTCAGAGTGATCCAGGAGCAGTGGCTACTGGTATTAGCGCTCTTGGTGGGCCCACTCTTATTTAAATTCGGCTTAATCACTTTGTTATCCAGAGTGTTTGGATCAAGTCCTGGCATCTCCATTAGAACTGGGCTATGTTTAGCACAAGCTGGTGAGTTTGGATTTGTTTTGCTGACTCAAATTGATGGTTTGGATTTGATTGATCCCACATTGAGTCAGGCGGTTCTTGCTGCAATGCTGCTCTCCATGTTTTGCGCACCATTCTTGGTTGAAAACAGCGATCGCATTGCGATGCGCTTTTCCAGTAATGAGTGGTTATTGCAGTCACTTGCATTAACGCGTGTAGCTGCCAAGAGTGTGCGGAATGAAAATCACGTCGTTATTTGCGGCTTTGGACGTTCTGGGCAGAGTTTGGCAAGGATGCTTGATCAAGAAAAAATTCCTTATATCGCTTTAGACCTAGATCCAGATCGCGTAAAAGAGGCGGCTGCTGCTGGCGATAACGTGGTCTATGGGGATGCGAGTCGTGAGAACTATTTAATGGCTGCTGGACTATCACGGGCTAAGGCCGTAGTGATTACCTATGCCGATAGTGCAGCAAGTATGCGCGTGCTGCGTCAGGTTGAGCATTTGCGTCCCGGGATGACGGTACTTGTTCGTACTAGAGACGACTCTGACATCGCCAAGCTGCAAGCTGCAGGTGCTACAGAAGTTGTTCCAGAATTGATTGAAGGCAGCCTCATGATGGCATCCCATGTCCTACTTATCATGGGCGTACCAATGCGCAAGGTAGTTCGCAGAATTACGACGGCCCGTGAGGAGCGCTATAGCTTATTAAGGGGCTATTTCCGGGGTTCAGCAGATGATGACTTTGGGTCGAATGAGTCTTGGCGTTTACATTCAGTTACTTTGCTTCCGCATTCACAGGCAGTTGGGAAAACTTTAGATCAACTTGATCTCGAAAATGAAGGTATCAGCGTTCAAGCTGTGCGTCGCAAAGAGACAAACTTAGACTATGTGAAATTGCCTCTGAGTCCAGAACTTGAGCTGCGCGCAAATGACATTTTAGTAATCTCAGGAAATTCGGAGGCAATTGACTTGGCTGAAGCTAAATTGCTCTGAGATTAATGGGTTGCTTTTGCCTTCTCGCTCACTTTTTTCTTAACCACAACAGGCTTAGCAGCTTTAGGCTTAAGTAATGGCGCCAAGTAGTGGCCAGTAAAGCTCGCTGGATTTTTGGCAACCTCTTCCGGAGTGCCTGTGGCAATAATTTGACCGCCGCCTGCGCCACCCTTGGGTCCTAAATCAATAATCCAATCCGCAGTCTTAATCACATCCAGGTTGTGCTCAATGATGACGATGGTATTGCCTTGTTTCTTCAGAGTTTGGATTACTGTGAGCAAAAGTTGAATGTCATGGAAATGCAAGCCTGTTGTTGGCTCATCCAAGATGTAAAGCGTTCTGCCAGTATCTCTTTTAGAAAGTTCAAGAGATAACTTCACGCGCTGCGCTTCACCGCCAGATAAGGTAGTGGCGCTTTGTCCAAGCTTTACATAACCGAGGCCAACATCAAGCAGTGTTTTGAGCTTGCGCTTTACAACCGGTACTGCTTCAAAAAATTCATGGGCTTGCTCAATAGTCATTGAGAGCACTTCATGAATATTTTTACCTTTGTACCGAATATCTAAAGTTTCCCGGTTGTAACGCTTGCCATGACAAACGTCACAAGGAACGTATACGTCAGGCAAGAAGTGCATTTCCACCTTCAGAACGCCATCACCTTCACAGGCATCGCAACGACCACCTTTGACGTTAAAGGAGAAGCGCCCAGCTTCATAGCCACGCTCACGTGCCGCTGGGACACCCGCAAATAGTTCACGAATTGGGGTAAACAAGCCGGTATACGTTGCCGGATTAGAACGTGGTGTTCTGCCAATCGGTGATTGGTCAACACTAATCACTTTGTCAAAATGCTCTAAACCTTTCATTGCATCGTGTGCTGCAGGTTCTGCATTAGAGCCATAGAGATGTTGGGCTACAGCATGGTGCAAAGTGTCGTTAATTAGAGTGGATTTGCCTGAGCCTGAAACGCCTGTGACACAAGTCAGCAGTCCTACAGGAATCTGGGCATGCACTGATTGCAAGTTGTTACCACGAGCTCCAATGATTTCAAGGAAGCGATCATTTACCGGAATGCGTTTTTCTGGAACGGCAATGGCTTCGCGACCTGAGAGATAAGCGCCAGTCAGAGAGTTCAGATTGGCCTCGACTTCCTCAGGGGTCCCCTGAGCAACAATCTCGCCACCATGAACGCCGGCGCCAGGGCCAATATCGATTACCCAGTCAGAAGCACGAATCATGTCCTCATCGTGCTCAACCACTAAAACACTATTTCCTAAATCACGCAGATGTTTCAAGGTACCGATGAGGCGATCGTTATCACGTTGATGTAGACCAATCGATGGTTCATCCAATACATACATTACGCCAGTCAAGCCGGAGCCAATCTGGCTGGCTAAGCGAATACGCTGGGCTTCACCACCGGAGAGGGTGTCAGCACTACGCTCCAGAGAAAGGTAGTCTAGGCCAACATCATTTAAGAAACGCAAGCGTGCGCTGATCTCATTCACAATCTTGTCGGCGATTTCACGTTTGGCACCTTTGAGTTCAAGCGCCTCAAAATATTCTTTTGCATCTTTCAGCGGTAAGGCGCTGATCTCATAAATGGCGCGGGATTGTTTCTTTTCGCCTACTTTGACAAAGCGTGCCTCTTTGCGCAAACGACTACCATTGCACTCGGGACAAATTTGAATATTTTGGTAACGGGCTAATTCTTCACGCACTGTGACAGAGTCAGTTTCGCGATAGCGGCGTTCAAAGTTCGCAACGATGCCTTCAAAAGCATGTTCACGAATACTATTTTTGCCACGCTCATTGATGTATTCAAACGGAATCGTGACATCGCCTGATCCCAATAGGATGAGATCTTGTTGTTTCTTGGAGAGGGTTTCAAATGGCTTCTCAACATCGAAGCCACCATGCTTTGCCAGGGTCTGCAATAGCTTGAAGTAGAACTGATTACGTCGGTCCCAGCCTTTAATTGCTCCTGAAGCAAGGGAGAGGTCTGGATGCGCCACGATGCGCTTGGGGTCAAAGAAAGACTGATGACCTAAGCCATCGCATGAGGGGCAAGCACCCATCGGATTATTAAATGAAAAGAGGCGTGGCTCTAACTCTTGGAGAGAGTAGGAGCAAACCGGACAAGCAAACTTGCTCGAGAAAATCATTTCTTTGCCGGTATCCATATCGACGATCATGGCTTTACCGTCAGCGAGACGAAGTGCTGTTTCAAAAGATTCCGCAAGACGTTGCTGAATATCGGGACGCACTTTAATACGATCGACTACGACTTCAATGGAGTGTTTATCGTTTTTCTTCAGGGTTGGAAGTTGATCAACTTCAAAGATTTCTGCTTTGGCAGCATTAGCTGTGCCGCCACCAGAGCGCACCCGAAAGCGCACAAAGCCTTGTGCCTGCAGATCTTGGAAGAGGTCAACAAACTCACCTTTACGCTCACTGACTACTGGAGCCAGAATCATCAACTTTGTATCTTCAGGCATCGACAGTACGGTATCGACCATTTGTGAAACGCTTTGCGCCTCGAGTGGCAGATCATGGTCGGGACAATGTGGAGTGCCTGCACGTGCAAAGAGCAAACGCAAGTAATCGTGGATTTCAGTAACGGTACCCACAGTTGAGCGCGGGTTGTGACTGGTCGCTTTTTGTTCAATGGAGATCGCTGGTGAAAGCCCTTCAATCGTATCAACGTCCGGCTTTTCCATTAACTGCAAGAATTGACGAGCGTATGCAGAAAGCGATTCCACATAACGACGTTGACCTTCGGCATAAAGTGTGTCGAAAGCCAAGGAGCTTTTGCCAGAACCAGATAAACCAGTGAGAACGACAAGTTTCTCTCTAGGGATGTCTAGATTGATGTTTTTGAGGTTGTGGGTGCGGGCACCGCGGATCTTAATTTCGTTATTCATGATTTTTTTGCTTAACTTGTTAATATAGCTCTTTCCCATGAATCCTTCTGAACTCCGCTCCACTCTGGCCTTAGCAGGCATCTTTGGCCTCCGTATGCTGGGCCTATTTCTGCTATTGCCCGTCTTTAGCATCCATGCTCTGGGCTTACCGGGTGGGGAGCATGCCCTCTGGGTCGGTTTGACCCTGGGGATCTTTAATATTGTTCAGGCCTGTTTCTATATCCCCTTAGGGCGCTTATCGGATCGAATTGGGCGCAAACCGGTTGTTTTATGGGGCCTTTCCTTATTTGTAGCGGGAGCATTGATCTGCGCAGCCAAAGATGACCTCCTCTGGATAGCCATTGGGCGTGGGGTGATGGGTGCTGGTGCAGTATCGGCCGCTATTTCGGCCTGGGTAGCTGATTTAACCAGAGAGCAGGTACGAACTCGAGCCATGGCTCTGGTAGGCGGCAGTATCGCCTTGTCTTTTGCCTTATCCCTGGTGATCGCGGCACCAATTTATCGGGCAATTAGCCTCAGTGGAATTTTTATTGTTCTGGCAGTACTGGGTGTGATCGCCATGTTTGTAAGCTACTACGTTTTACCATCGAGTAAGCCGGAAGCAAAAGTTCAACAAGCCTCATTGAAAGAAGTTTTCTTTCGTCCAGAGTTAATGCGTTTGAACTTGGGTGTCTTCGTACTGCACGCTACTCAAGTAGCCATGTTCTTAGTGGTACCACGTTTATTGGTGCAAGCCGGCTTGCCACTTTCTTCACACTGGGAAATTTATCTGCCAGTCGTTTTACTTTCTTTTGTATTCATGGCACCCGCAATTATTTTCGGCGAAAAGAAACAGAAATTAAGAACAGTATTGTTGGTTGCGATTATTTTGTTATTCATTGCTGAAATAGTATTCATGCAGGCTAATTCAGTGATAGCTATTGCAGCAGCTCTACTCATTTATTTTGTAGGCTTTAATTTACTTGAAGCTTTGCAACCCTCTTTGGTGTCACGTTTTGCAAAAGAATCCAAGGGCACTGCACTGGGCGTTTACAACACCACCCAATCGATTGGCTTGTTTATGGGTGCTGCTATTGGGGGTTATTTAATGGATAGCCATGGCGATTTATCGGTCTTTGCAATGGGCGCAGCACTCTTAGTTTGCTGGCTTATAATTGCTTGGTCGATGGGCGAAATGCCAACAAGAGCAGCAGAATCAAAGGACGTATCCACAGAGACGTAACCGTAGCTTCATTGGTTTCATTTAAGTTTGCATCATTTTTTAGTAGTAATAACAGCAGCATTTTTCTTCGGGAGACAACATGGCTTCGGTAAATAAGGTCATCATCGTAGGTAACGTAGGACGCGATCCAGAAACGCGTTATATGCCAAGCGGCGACGCCGTTACCAATATTTCAGTAGCAACATCTGATCGCTACAAAGACAAACAAACTGGCGAAATGAAAGAAACCACAGAATGGCATCGTGTTGCATTCTTTGGCAAACTTGCAGAAATCGCTGGTCAATACCTCAAAAAAGGTTCGCAGGTTTATGTTGAAGGTCGTTTGCGTACCCGCAAGTGGACTGATGCTAGTGGCCAAGAAAAGTATTCCACTGAGATCGTTGCAGAAACAATGCAAATGCTTGGTGGCAAGCCTGTAGGCGGAAGTGGTGATGGTGGCGAAAGCTATGCACGCTCAAAGCCGGCTGAGCAGTCGGCTCCAGCCTCATCAAATGCTGCTTCACTAGGCGCAATGGATGACGATATCCCGTTCTAAGCGGCACTGACTGTAACAATAAAAACCCCTTCTAGGATTTCCTACAAGGGGTTTTTATTTATCTGGATTTAGGCAAAGTTATTGTCTTGCATGCCGAACATTATCCGGCCAGGGTGAATTGTGATCGGTTCTAAAGGGGTTGATATCTAGGCCACCACGCCGTGTATAGCGCGCATACACAGAGAGTTTTTCTGGTTTGCACTGACGCTTTATGTCTGTAAATATGGTTTCAACACAGTGCTCATGAAATTCACCGAGATTTCTAAAGCCAATCAGGTAGCGCAATAAACCTTCTTCAAGAATTGGCCTGCCTTGATAGCGAATTTGCACGCTGGCCCAGTCAGGCTGGCCGGTCACTGGACAATTGGATTTGAGGAGATGTGAAACCAGGCATTGCTCAATAGGACCAAAAGACTCATTCACTCCCAGTAGGCTTGGGTCTGCAGGTAAGTTTGGATCTACTTCAAGATCGAGGCGATCCATCAGGATGCCACCCATCTCTTGCATCCCCTTTTTAGCAATGGACTCCGTTGGGTTGATGCGAGTGGTGATTTTGCTGCTAGCCACCGCAGATAAATCAGCGATCAGTCTCTCTCTCACTTCATGTTCATCTTCAAAACGAGCGCTGTTGAAGCTATTAAGGTAGAGCTTGAAGGATTTAGATTCAATCATGTTGGGTGAGTCTGCTGGAATCTGAAACTCGGCTAATGCAATTTGTGGCTTACCTTTTTTGTTGAGCCAGCTGAGCTCAAAAGCATTCCAAATATCAACGCCGACAAAGGGCAATGCTTGATCTGCTTTGAGGCCAAGCTTTTTTCTATTTTCAACTCTAGGAATTGGAAATAACAAACTCGGATCATATTGATCTGGGTATTGTGTTGATTGTCCAAGCGGTAATGTTGCCATGAATTGCTTCGTCTATTTTTAGCTTTTAGGTCTATTCGATACGCCTGATACAACGTGGCCAGTCGGGGCAACAGAGGCTGCTGATTGACAATGTCCAGTCTGGTCATCAAAGAAAAAGTCTGGCTCAAACTCGCGTAAGAATTCACTCTTGGAAAGGCCACCCAAAAACATGGCTTCATCGACATCAATGCCCCATGCCATTAGCGTACGAATAGCGCGTTCATGTGCTGGTGCAGAGCGTGCAGTTACTAGGGCAGTACGAATGCGCATGCCGTTTTCACTGGTGGAGCGCTGCAGTCTATGGAGGGCCTCTAGTAAGGGTTTAAAAGGACCTGGAGGCAGTGGAATATCAACCTTTTTACTCTCGTGATCGACGAAAGCTTCAAGCCCCTTTTTCTGAAAGACTTGCTCTGCTTCATCTGAAAAGAGCACTGCATCTCCGTCAAACGCAATACGGATTTCATTAGGGTGCGACTCGGCGGTTTTGCTGGACTCGGGATAGACACGTGCAGCAGGGAAGCCCGCATCAATTGTTGCTCTAACATCATCTTCATTTGCAGATAAAAAGAGGTTGGCATGTAATGAGCGCAAGTAGTGATAGGGAGGCCGGCCTCTTGTAAATACGCCACGCTCGAGATGAAGGCCATGATGCTCAGCAGAGCGGAATACCCGTAACCCACTCACAGGATCATTTCGGGAGAGGATAACAACTTCAACCCGTTGCTCACCTTCCTCGTTAAATGCGAGCAGTTTTTTAACCAATGGAAAGGCAACTCCAGTCTGAGCGGCAATACCCAAGCGCTCAAGCTGTAATTTCATATATGCACTATCGTCGGTGGATTCGAAGATGCGATTCTCTTCCTCAAAATCAAACAGGGCGCGCGAGGAGATCGCAACGACAAGTTTTCCAGTGAGTGTGTATGACATGTTTGCTAGATCTTATTTCAGGAATAAACGATAAGCTGGGTTATTACTCTCATCCCAATGGGGGTAGCCCAATTTCGCCAAGAAGGTTTGGAATTTCTTCTGTTCATTTTGGGGAACCTGAATACCGACCAAGATACGACCATAGTCAGCGCCATGATTCCGATAGTGAAATAAGCTGATATTCCAGTTAGGTGCCATGCTGGTTAAGAACTTCATGAGTGCACCCGGACGCTCTGGAAACTCAAAGCGGTAGAGCAACTCATCTTTGGCAAGGGCAGAGTGGCCACCAACCATATGACGTAAATGAGACTTTGCTAACTCATCATGTGTGAGATCGATCGTTGCAAACTTCGCTTTTCGGAAATGTTTAGCAATCGCTTCACTATCACCCGCTTTTTGTGTGCCAATACCTACAAAAATATGTGCTTCACTTTGATCGCCAATGCGATAGTTAAATTCAGTGACATTACGCTTGCCGAGTAATTCACAGAAGCGCTTAAAGGAGCCGCGCTCTTCAGGAATCGTTACTGCAAATACAGCTTCACGAAACTCGCCAACGTCTGCACGCTCTGCCACAAAGCGCAGACGGCTAAAGTTCATATTGGCGCCGCACGCAACTGCCACCAAGGTTTTCTTCTTAATATGTTTTTGTTCTACGTATTTCTTCATGCCGGCAATAGCTAAGGCACCAGCAGGCTCCAGAATACTGCGAGTATCCGTAAAGACATCGTTAATAGCCGCACAGATTTCATCGGTATCAACTGTGACAATTTCGTCTACAACTTTTTTGCAGATACGAAAAGTTTCTTTGCCAACCAATTTGACGGCAGTGCCATCTGAAAATAAACCGACATCCTTCATCTCAATACGTTTGTTTGCTTTGAGTGATTGATTCATCGCATCGGAGTCCGATGCTTGAACGCCAATGACTTTAGTTTTTGGGCTGACTGCTTTGATGTATTCACCGATACCTGAAATCAAGCCACCACCACCAATTGCTACAAAAACTGCATCGATGGGTTTTTCGTATTGAGTAAAAATCTCATGAGCAATCGTGCCTTGACCAGCGATGACGTCAGGATCATCAAAAGGATGAACAAAGGTGAGCCCCCGTTTTTTGCCAAGCACTTCAGAATGTTGAAAAGCGTCACTGTATGACTCGCCATGAAGAATGATCTCTACCCAAGACCCACCTCGAGCCTTAACGGCATCGATTTTGACGCTAGGTGTTGTCACGGGCATCACGATGACTGCCTTGCATTTCATTTTGGCTGCAGCTAGAGCGACTCCCTGCGCATGATTGCCTGCAGAGGCAGCAATAACACCGCGTTTTAAGGCTTCTGGGGGTAAATGGGCCATCTTGTTATAGGCGCCCCGTAGTTTGAAAGAGAAAACCGGCTGGTTATCCTCCCTTTTTAGGAGCACTTGATTGCCTAAACGCTTGGTGAGTTCAGGGGCGAGCTGGAGCTCGGTCTCTCTGGCCACGTCGTAGACGCGAGCCGATAAAATT
Organism: Polynucleobacter sp. MWH-Creno-3A4; assembly: GCF_018881885.1. Taxonomy (NCBI): domain Bacteria; kingdom Pseudomonadati; phylum Pseudomonadota; class Betaproteobacteria; order Burkholderiales; family Burkholderiaceae; genus Polynucleobacter; species Polynucleobacter sp. MWH-Creno-3A4. The sequence goes on along the minus strand of NZ_JACXSA010000001.1, from coordinate 542,155 downwards.
TTCTTTAAATAGTTCGTTGCCATCCAATGAGCGTACCACGGATGGCTCCTAAGCCCTTAGATTTGCAAGGGTTTATTACTTTGGACAACAACTTTCCCAGTTTCCTGCCACTATCAGGTTCGCTCAATTAAAATGCTTATTTACCAAATATGACGCTATGAATGCTCCATTAGCTTTGAACCAGTTGTTGGATGCTGAGGCGGGTTCTCCCCGTCTTCGTGAAATTCCTTACAACTACACTTCCTTTTCTGACCGAGAAATTGTGATTCGCCTGTTGGGCGAGGAGTCATGGCGCGTTTTGAATGACTTGCGGGGTGTGCGCCGGACTGGCCGTTCTGCTCGTATGTTGTTTGAAATCCTGGGAGATATCTGGGTCGTTCAGCGCAATCCTTTTTTGCAGGATGATTTGCTAGATAGCCCCCATCGTCGGAAACAATTGATTGACGCTTTATGGCATCGCTTGGGCGAAGTTAAAAAACGCAATAACGGTGACTCTGCAGAACAAGTTGAAATTTTATTAAGCGCCGCTTACCGCGCTATTGAAAATTTTGAGAACGGTTTTAAAGAGGTTGAACAAATTCGCAAACGCGCTCGTAAAGAGTTGGGCCGTCACACTGCCAGCGATAACATTTGTTTTGATGGCGTTTCACGTGCTGCGCATGTAACTGATGCAACCGATTGGCGTGTGGAATTCCCGCTAGTCGTTTTGAAGCCTGACTATGAATCTGAAATCCCCGGCCTTGTAAAAGCTTGTGTGGAATTGGGACTCACAATTATTCCTCGTGGAGGCGGCACTGGATATACCGGTGGCGCAATTCCTCTGTATGCAATGTCTGCAGTCATTAATACTGAAAAATTACAAGATATTGGCGGAGTTCAATCGAAACGCCTACTGGGGCTGAACCATGAAGTCTCAACTATTTTTACCGGTGCAGGCGTCGTAACACGTCGTGTTTCTGATGCCGCAGAGCATGCAGGGCTGGTGTTTGCTGTTGACCCAACTTCTGCCGATGCAAGCTGCATTGGCGGCAATATTGCGATGAATGCCGGCGGTAAAAAAGCAGTTCTATGGGGAACTGCATTGGATAACCTTGCCAGCTGGCGCATGGTCGATCCAGAAGGAAATTGGTTGGATGTCGAGCGCCTTGATCACAATATGGGCAAGATCCATGATGTCGCAACTGTGCGTTTCCAACTCACTTGGTCAGATGGTAATAGTGAACCAGGCCAACGTATTCTCAAAACAGAATTACTCGAAGTAGAGGGTAAGCGTTTTCGTAAAGAAGGTTTAGGTAAAGACGTTACAGATAAATTTTTATCTGGCTTACCTGGTGTTCAAAAAGAAGGTTGTGATGGTTTGATTACGAGTGCAACTTGGGTGTTGCATCGTATGCCGAAATATATGCGTACAGTTTGCTTGGAGTTTTTTGGTCAAGCACGTGAAGCCATTCCAAGTATTGTTGAAATCAAAGCCTACCTCGATGGTTTGAGTAAACAAGGCGGCCCAATTCTGGCCGGTCTTGAGCATTTGGATGATCGTTACTTACGAGCAGTTGGCTACTCGACCAAATCTAAGCGAAATAGCTTGCCCAAGATGGTCTTGATTGGCGACATTGCTGGTGATGACGAAGAAGCTGTTGCTGCAGCTACAAGCGAAGTGGTGCGGATGGCGAACTTGCGCGTTGGCGAAGGTTTTGTAGCTGTGAGCGCAGAGGCACGCAAGAAATTTTGGTTAGATCGCGCACGTACAGCGGCTATCGCTCGCCACACCAATGCATTCAAGATCAATGAAGACGTTGTGATTCCTTTGCCGCGTATGGGCGAATACACCGATGGCATTGATCGTATCAATATTGAGCTATCTCTTAAGAATAAATTACAAGTACTTGATGGCCTCGAATCGTTTTTGAAGAAGAGTGCGTTGCCGTTGGGTAAGAGCGATGAAGAGTATGAGATCCCTACTGCTGAAATCTTAGGTGATCGCGTTCAACAGGCCTTGGATTTAATCAGTAAGGTACGTACCCGTTGGGCTGAGTGGCTCAGGCAAATGGATACTTACTTCCCGAAGTTACAGAACTTCAGTCTACGTGCATCCTGGAAAGAGGAAGTGCGCGCCGAATTGCGCATTATTTTTGGTGGCTTGGCGTTTGAGCCAATTCTGGCTGAGCTCGAGGCCATTCATAAAAATATTCTGCGTAAGCGCGTATTCGTAGCCTTACACATGCACGCGGGTGATGGAAACGTTCACACCAATCTTCCCGTGAATTCTGATGACTATGAAATGTTGCAGGATGCACATCGGGCCGTGGACCGTATCATGAAATTGGCCCGCTCATTAGATGGTGTGATCTCTGGCGAGCACGGCATCGGTATTACGAAGCTAGAGTATTTGACCGAAGCTGAGTTAAAAGACTTCCGCAGCTACAAGAACCGGGTTGACCCAGAGGGCCGCTTCAATAAAGGTAAGTTGATGCCCCATGCTGACCTGAGTATGGCGTATACGCCAAGCTTTGGTTTGATGGGCCATGAGTCCATCATCATGCAGCAAAGTGACATCGGTGCGATTGCTGATAGCGTGAAAGATTGCTTACGTTGCGGTAAGTGCAAACCGGTTTGTGCAACCCATGTACCGCGCGCAAACTTGCTTTACAGTCCGCGCGATAAGATCTTGGCAACCTCTCTGTTGATTGAAGCCTTCTTATATGAAGAGCAAACACGTCGCGGTGTTTCTATCCGTCATTGGGAAATGTTTGATGACGTTGCAGCACATTGCACGGTGTGTCATAAGTGTTTAACACCTTGCCCCGTCAAGATTGACTTTGGTGATGTGACGATGAACATGCGTAACTTATTGCGCAAGATGGGGCAACAACGCTTTAATCCTGGAACTGCTGCATCTATGTTCTTCTTGAATGCCACCAGCCCTGAAACAATTCATTTGGCTCGCAAGACCATGATTGGCTGGGGTTATAGCTTGCAGCGGCTTGGTAATGATGTTCTGCGGAAGTTTGCCAAACAGCAAACCGCTCACCCACCTGCAACAGTAGGTAAGCCAAGCGTTAAAGAGCAGGTTATTTTCTTTGTGAATAAGAAGATGCCTGGCAATTTGCCAAAGAAAACTGCGCGTGCCCTCTTGGATATTGAGGATGCAAACTACGTACCGATCATTCGTGATCCAAAAACGACTTCTGCAGATACTGAGGCTGTGTTTTATTTCCCCGGTTGTGGCTCTGAGCGTTTGTTCTCTCAGGTTGGTTTAGCTACGCAAGCGATGTTATGGAACGTAGGAGTGCAAACCGTTCTACCCCCAGGTTATTTATGTTGTGGCTATCCACAGCGGGGTAATGGCGACTTTGATAAAGCGGAAAAGATGATTACGGATAACCGTGTGTTATTCCATCGTGTAGCCAATACTTTAAATTACTTAGATATCAAGACAGTCGTCGTATCTTGTGGCACTTGTTACGACCAATTGGCTGGGTACCAGTTTGACCAGATCTTCCCAGGCTGCCGCATCATTGATATTCATGAATTCTTGGCTGAGAAGGGCGTCAAGCTCTCTGGTGTAACGGGTGTGAAGTATATGTATCACGATCCTTGCCACTCCCCGATGAAACTGCAAGATCCATTGAAAACTGTAAATGAGTTGATTCAGCTTGAGGACGGTAAAGCGATTGCTAAAAATGATCGTTGCTGTGGTGAATCAGGCACGCTCGCAGTGACGCGTCCAGACATTTCGACGCAAGTGCGCTTCCGCAAGCAAATTGAAATGGAAAAAGGCGCTCATGATTTGCGCAAAGGCGATTTCACAGGGGAAGTCAAGGTATTGACTAGTTGCCCATCTTGTTTGCAGGGCTTGACTCGTTTTGATGCTGATAGCGATACGACTGCTGATTATATCGTGGTGGAGATGGCACAAAAATTACTGGGTAAAGACTGGATGCAAGATTATGTTGCCAAAGCAAACCAAGGTGGCATTGAGAGGGTTCTCGTTTAATGATTCCAAGCAATATCGTTGTTCATCAACAATCTAAGGTGCTAGAGCTTTCTTACGAAGGTGGCCCTACATATCGTTTGCCATTTGAGTTGCTCAGAGTGGTTTCACCATCGGCTGAGGTGCAGGGTCATGGTCCAGGTCAAGAGACCTTGCAAACGGGTAAACGTGAGGTATTGATTTCTAGTCTTGAGCCTGTGGGGCATTACGCGTTGAAGCCCACCTTCTCTGATGGGCATGATTCTGGTTTGTATTCTTGGGAATATTTATATTTCTTATGTGAAAACCAAGAACAAGTCTGGCAAGAATATTTAGCCAAATTGGCAGCAGCAGGTCTTGATCGTGATGCGCCGATGACGCAAGCTGGCCATTCTTGTGGGAGTCACTAATGAGTAAAACCCACTTCGGCTATCAAAGCGTCGATGAGGCAGAAAAAGCGAGCAAGGTTGCTGAGGTCTTTCACTCAGTTGCCAGTAAATATGATGTGATGAATGACTTAATGTCATTTGGTTTGCACCGCGTTTGGAAAAAAATTACCATTGCACGCGCCAATGTTAGGCCTGGACAAAAGATTTTGGATATTGCGGGCGGCACTGGCGATCTTGCTGCTGCTTTCGCGAAAGCAGCTGATTGGGGGCACAACCCTGATGCGCAAGTATGGTTGAGTGATATCAATGCTTCTATGTTGGGGGTTGGTCGTGACCGCTTGTTAGACCGAGGCATGGCTCTGCCTTGTGTTCAATTTGATGCCGAAAAAATCCCTTTTCCAGCGAACCATTTTGATGTTGTGACTGTTGCATTTGGTTTGCGTAATATGACCCATAAAGATGTGGCCCTGGGGGAGATGTGTCGCGTCATCAAGCCAGGTGGGCGCGTTCTAGTTTTGGAGTTTTCTAAGCCTGATGACTTCTTGCAGCCCGTGTATGACGCATATTCATTTAAGGTATTGCCATGGTTAGGCGAGAAGATTGCGCAAGACTCAGAAAGTTATCGATACTTGGCGGAATCTATTCGTATGCATCCTGATGCAGAGACTTTGAAAGAAATCATGTTGAGCGTTGGGTTTGATGAAGTAGAAACCCATAGAATGACTGGGGGCATCGTTGCCTTACATATTGGTATTAAATACTGATAGTTGTATAGTTTTTAAGCTCTTAAAAACTCAAGCTGTAAAGAAGTTATATGAAGGGGTAAATCACAATGAATAAGCATTTTTTCAAAGCAGTTCTCTTAAGCATGATCTTGGTGTTTGCATCTATTGGTCAGGCTGAAGCGGGTCGTTTAGGTAGCGGCCGAAGCTTTGGACGCGCTCCAAGTGCGCCAATGCAACGTCAAGCGGCTCCTGTTCAAAAACCAGCTCAACAAGCACAACCAGCTACTCCAGCCCCAGCTCCTCAAGCACCGGCACCCAGTCGCTTTGGTGGAATGGGCGGAATCTTAGGTGGTTTAGCTGCGGGTTTAGGTATTGGTTATTTACTTTCTCACTTTGGCTTAGGTGAGGCTGCCTCATCACTCATTACCGGTTTATTGATTGCGATGTTGGCTGGCTTTGTGATTATGTTTGTGATCAGAAAATTGCTCCCAGCAATGTCGGGTGCTGGCCAGAATGCCAATGTAGTGAACCCTGCAATGCAACGAAGCAATCTTGATCAGTCACCAAGACAAGAGCCGGCATTTAATCCGGCAGCGAATGCCTTTGGTGGAGTCAGTACTGAGCCTGAGCCATTTCAGTCTACTTTGCCACCAGGTTTTGATGAGCATACGTTTCTTGAAAATGCGAAGCAGTATTTCGTTACCCTGCAAAAAGCTTGGGATCAAGGTGATTTAGCATCTTTGCGTGAATTTACGACGCCTGAAATGTTTGCCACCATTCAGCAAGATCTGGCGGGAAGAATTGAGGCTTGTAACCAGACTGATGTTGTGACAATCAATGCGCGACTTCTAGGTATTGAGACGATTGATGCTCACTACTACTGCAGCGTGCAGTTTGGCGGCATGATTCGTGAACAGCAAGGCGCCCCAGCAAGCGATTTCTCTGAAATCTGGAATTTGAGTAAGCCTGTTGACGGCCCTGGCGGCTGGGTACTGGCGGGTATTTCTCAGTTGGTTTAAGCTTAAGGTACTTTCCATTGGAAAACCCGCACTAGTGCGGGTTTTTTACACTCATGAATAGCCATTTAACCTCTACCCATACTTTTGCCGCTGGCGCTGCATGCCGCGGGATTAATCATGTATTAGAAAGTGAGCCTTGGGCATTAGCTGAGTTAGCTAAGCATGCTGGGAAAACGATTCTGTTGAAATTACCTTTGGGAGATTTGGGTTTTGAGATTTCTTCGACGGGTTTACTAAATCCCCTGGAAGTGGTGAATGATCCTTCTTTAAGCTTAGAGGTTTCAACTAAAGCTCTTGGCGAACTGGCTGCAACTACTGGAAGTTTGCGTGAGCAAGCCTTCAAAGCAGTCAAAATTACCGGGGATGCTGACTTAGCTCAGTTATTGGGTCGTTTAGCCGGTCAGCTGCGCTGGGAGTACGAGGAAGATTTAGCGCGTCTGTTTGGGGATGCGCCTGCAAACTTTGCAGTTAGGCAGGGTAAGAAATTGGTTGCTGCTTCTCGTTCTGCCGCAGGTGATTTACTGGACAATATTGTCGAGTACGTGAGCGAAGAAAGAAAAGTACTTTTGAATAAACGAGACTTTATGGCCCATAAAGCCGTATTAAATGATTTGCGCGAATCGGTAGATCGGATCGAGAAGCGCATTCAACTACTAGAGCAGAAGGTGAAATAAATCGTGCGCCGCTTAGCTCGTCTCTGTTTTATATTCTTTACAGCCTGGCGTTATGGCTTATTGCCACTCTTGCGCGATATCCTCAAGCCTGGAGTGAGCAGGGGCCTATTAACAGTCGTCTGCTGGACTTCGCCCGGCGCCAGCTTGCCTAGGGGTGAGCGGATTCGTTTAACGCTTGAGGCACTAGGGCCAATCTTTGTTAAGTTTGGTCAGGTACTGTCAACACGACGCGATTTATTGCCAGAAGATATTGCTAATGAATTAGCGAAGCTACAAGATCAAGTGCCTCCATTCTCAAATGCAGAGTCACGTCGTTTAATCGAAGAAGCTCTTGGCAAACCTATTGAAGAAGTCTTTATCAGTTTTGATGCCACACCAGTAGCAAGTGCATCAGTGGCTCAGGTGCACTTCGGAATCTTGCGTGCAACTGAGAAGCATCCGGAGTGGGATCACAAAGCAGTTGCGATTAAAGTCTTGCGCCCTGGAATTCTGCCGGTGATTGAGGGTGATTTGGCTTTAATGTATGACTTAGCCAAAGTCATTGAAAAGAGTTCTGAGGATGGACGCCGTTTAAAGCCGCGTGAGAATGTGGCTGAATTCGATACCTATTTACACGATGAGTTAGATCTCATGCGTGAGGCGGCGAATGCAAGTCAGATCCGTCGACATTTTGTAGATTCCAAAAAGTTGATGATTCCTGAAATGTATTGGGATCTCTGTCACACCAATGTGATTGTCATGGAAAGAATGTATGGCATTTCTATTGGGCGGACAGCCGAGCTACGTGCTGCTGGCGTTGATTTCAAAAAATTAGCGGCTGATGGTGTAGAAATATTCTTTACCCAAGTTTTTGAAGATGGATTTTTCCATGCAGATATGCATCCCGGAAATATCATGATTAGCTTAGAGCCAGAAACCTTCGGCCGATTTATTTCTTTAGACTTTGGCATCGTGGGCGCTTTAAGTGAGTCTGATAAGAATTATTTAGCACTCAATTTCTTAGCATTCTTTAATCGTGATTACCGCCGTGTAGCGGAGCTGCACATTGAGTCAGGATGGGTGCCAGCAAATACCAGGGTAGAGGAATTAGAAGGGGCTGTGCGCTCTGTATGTGAGCCTTACTTTGATCGTCCGTTAAAAGAAATTTCCCTGGGCATTGTCTTGATGCGACTCTTTCAGACCTCGCGTCGCTTTAAAGTAGAGATTCAGCCGCAACTCACTTTATTGCAAAAGACCTTGTTAAATGTCGAAGGACTTGCACGTCAGCTAGATCCCGATTTGGATTTGTGGAAAACCGCCAAACCGATCCTCGAAAAATGGATTAGTAAACAGTTGGGTTGGCGCGGGTTAATCGATTCCCTAAAAGATGAGGCTCCTGCCTGGGCCAAGATCTTGCCAACTTTGCCTCGTCTAATTGCGGATGCTCTGACTCAGGCCAATCATCAAGCAAAAGATCAAACTGGTGAGTTGGAGGTCTTAAAGGCGCTTTTGCTTGAAGAACGGCGTACCCGTCGCTTGGTCGTGGGCGCTTTGCTCTTTGCTGGTGGATTTTTGGCCGGAATTTTGATCATTAGTCTAGGTATTTATTAGGCTTTCGCTGTTTCGCTCCTAAACCGCTAAAATAGCGGGCTAGGCAGAACACATGAAAAAATACTTTATTGCAGGCATCCTCGTTTGGGCACCATTGTCAATTACCGTTTGGGTAATTGCATGGGGCTTGGGCTTGCTCGACGGCGTATTTGGTTCAGTAATGCACGCCATTATTGTGGTTCTTCCGCAAGACGCTGCGCGAGACCTCCAGCATTTCCGAGATCTTCCCGGTGTTGGCATCTTGATCGTGATTGCAGTCATATTGTTGACTGGTCTACTGGCAATTAATTTTGCTGGTCAGTGGTGGTTAAAGGTCTGGGATAAGTTTGTTAATCGCATTCCGATTGTGCGCTCAATTTACTCAAGCGTTCAGCAAGTTTCATCCACTTTATTTTCTGGAAGCGGTCAAGCCTTTAGCAAGGCTCTGCTGATTCGTTACCCTCACGCTGATTCTTGGGCAATCGCTTTTCAAACGGGTGTACCCGCTAGAGAAGTGACTACTAAATTGGGCGAAGACTATGTCAATGTATTTTTGCCTACAACTCCTAACCCAACCTCTGGATTTTTCATGATCGTGCCACGTGCACAAACGATTGAATTGGATATGAGTGTTGAGGAAGCATTGAAGCATATTGTTTCAATGGGCTCGGTACCACCCAATAGTTCTAGCGGTATGACTGCAACCCAGTCACCACACCATTTTTGATTTTTAGGAAATTGTTATGTCGATGCGAAGCCATACCTGCGGTCAGGTAACCGATTCACTGATAGGAAAAGAAGTTACCCTTTCTGGATGGGTTAATCGCCGTCGTGATCATGGGGGCGTGATCTTTATTGACTTACGTGACCGCGAAGGCTTTGTTCAAGTGGTTTGCGATCCAGATCGTCCAGAGATGTTTGCGCTCGCTGAACAAGTAAGAAGTGAATACTGTATCCAGATTAAAGGCCTTGTACGTGCACGTCCTGCAGGTACTGAAAACACAGATTTAGTGAGTGGAAAAGTAGAAATACTTTGCCATAGCTTAGTTATCTTAAATGCTTCTGTGACTCCACCATTTCAGATTGATGATGAGAATCTATCCGAGACTACGCGCTTGACTCACCGTGTCTTAGATTTACGTCGTCCACAAATGCAAAAGAATTTGCGTTTGCGTTACAACGTTGCCATGGAGTGCCGCCGCTATTTAGATGATGCCGGCTTCATTGATATTGAAACGCCAATGTTGACCAAAAGCACACCAGAGGGCGCGCGCGATTATTTGGTTCCCTCACGCGTGCATGATGGTCAGTTCTTTGCATTGCCGCAATCTCCACAACTCTTTAAGCAACTGTTAATGGTGGCAGGTTTCGATCGCTACTATCAAATCACTAAATGCTTCCGAGATGAAGATTTACGTGCAGATCGTCAACCTGAATTTACGCAGATCGACTGTGAAACTGCTTTTTTAAGTGAATTAGAAATTCGTGAGCTGTTTGAAAACATGATCCGCCATATTTTCAAGAAAACCATGAATGTCGAGTTGCCCAATCCATTTCCAACCATGCCTTACTCTGAAGGTATGGCGCGCTTTGGCTCTGATAAGCCCGATTTGCGTGTGAACTTTGAGTTCACTGAATTAACGGATTTGATGAAGGATGTGGATTTCAAGGTGTTTTCAGGCGCCGCCAATCAAGAAGGTGGCCGCGTAGTAGGTTTGTGCGTGCCAGGCGGCGCAGAGATTAGTCGTAGTGAAATCGACGACTACACTCAGTTTGTCAGCATCTACGGCGCTAAGGGTTTGGCTTGGATCAAGGTGAACTCCGTTGCTGAAGGTCGCAATGGATTGCAATCTCCGATCGTTAAGAATTTGCATGATGCAGCAATTGAAGGCATCTTGAAGCGCACGGGTGCGAAAGATGGCGACATCATTTTCTTTGGTGCTGATAAAGAAAAAGTTGTGAACGATGCGATTGGCAATTTACGTTTGCGCATCGGCCTTTCTGCTTGGGGTAAAGAGCATGGACTCTTTACTGAAGGCTGGAAGCCATTATGGGTAGTTGACTTCCCGATGTTTGATTACGATGAAGGTGAGGCGCGTTGGGTAGCTTGCCATCATCCGTTTACCAGCCCTAAAGATGAGCATATGCAGTTTTTGGAATCTGATCCAGGAAAATGTTTGGCTAAAGCCTATGACATGGTTTTAAACGGTAGCGAGATCGGTGGTGGCTCTGTACGTATTCACCAAGAAGCGGTACAAAGCCAAGTTTTCCGTGCTTTGAAGATCGGCCCTGAAGAAGCGCAAGCGAAGTTTGGATTCTTGCTAGATGCTCTTCAGTATGGCGCACCTCCACACGGCGGCATTGCATTCGGTTTGGATCGCATCGTCACGATGATGACTGGTGCTGAATCAATTCGTGATGTGATTGCCTTCCCTAAAACACAACGTGCACAATGTTTGTTAACTCAGGCTCCTAGCCCAGTAGATGAGCGTCAGTTGCGCGAGCTGCATATTCGTTTGCGTCAGGCTGCGCCTGCGGCATAAGCAAAAAACAACATCCCATCTTGAAAATCCCTATCTCGGTTTTAGTTCTGATCTATAAATCGAATAGGGATGTTTTATTGATAGAGCGTGCTGATAGAAAAGGTTTCTGGCAGTCTGTCACGGGCAGCTTAGATGCTCCGGATGAAAATCTTGCATTAGCAGCTACCCGGGAGGTATTTGAAGAGACTGGTATCGCAGTCAACCAATTGCCTGAGGATGCCCTTCAAAATATGCACCATCAGATTGAGTATGAGATCTATCCTGAGTGGCGCTTTCGTTACGGCCCTGGCGTTACAAGAAATACTGAGCATTGGTTTGCGCTACAGGTGCCCGATAATATCCAAATCATGCTCTCTCCAAGAGAGCATGTGGCATATGAGTGGCTTCCCTTTGAGCTGGCTGCCAAAAAATGTTTTTCTCCTAGCAACGGCGATGCAATTCTGAAATGGTTTTCTCGAAAATAGCACTTAGAATAGATTGATGCAGCAATCTCCCTATACCGTATCGACAGAAGCAATTCTGAAAAAGGCCTTTGCTGCCGCAGTTGCCGTGGCTGATCCACAATTGATTGTTCCGCAACACTTGGCAAAAATATTCCCACCTGGCCAAGAACCAAAGGGAAAATGTTTAGTAGTCGGCGCTGGTAAAGCCAGCGCTTCAATGGCAAGCGCTGTAGAGGCCTATGCCAATACCCACTGGCCCCAAGTAAAAATTGAGGGGGTGGTATTAACGCGCTATGGCCATGCTGCTCCAACAAGCAAGATACAAATCGTAGAAGCAGGTCATCCTGTTCCAGATCAGGCGGGCATGGATGGAGCGAAAGCAATATACGCCTTAACTAATCAATTGGGGCAGGACGATCTTTTGATTTGCCTAGTTTCTGGTGGAGGGTCTAGCCTATTAACTTTGCCGCAAGAGGGTATCTCAATTGAGGATATGCGCAAGACTACTGAGGCACTTTTGCGCAGTGGTGCTCCGATTGAAGAAATGAATGTGGTGCGTAAGCACCTATCTGCTATTTTGGGTGGTAATTTAGCTCGGGTAGCGATTGCCCGTGGCGCCCGTGTTGAGGCTTTATTGATTTCTGATGTGACAGGCGACGCTCCTGCAGATATTGCTAGTGGACCGTGCGCTGCCGATTATTCGACCTACTTGGACGCAATAACTGTTCTTGAAAAATACCATTTAGGGAAAAATGAAATTCCTTCCTCGGTACTGAGTCATCTTGCGCAAGGACTTGCAGGAAACAAGCCCGAAACACTTAAAGATATCGACTTAGTTAATGCTCAAGTGGCTAATCATGTGATCGCTACAGCCTATAAAAGTTTAGAGGCTGCTGCCAACTATGTTCGTAGTCAAGGTTATGAGCCTATCGTTTTAGGGGATACGATTACTGGCGAGGCTCAGGAAGTTGGTGTTTCACAAGCACGCTTGGCTCGAGAACATTTAGCAAAAGGGCTTCCGAAGCCAGTAGCCATTATTTCTGGTGGTGAGTGCACTGTAACGATACCCCAGGGAGTGAAAGGGCGCGGCGGTCGTTGCAGCGAATACCTTCTTTCGCTATTTGCTGCAAGCGTTGATATGCCGGATCTAGCAGCGCTGGCTGCGGATACTGATGGTATTGATGGTAGCGAAAAGAATGCAGGGGCCTGGTTTACAAGCGACATTCGTAAAGTAAGTCAGAACAAAGGAATGGAGCCTGATTCATTCTTAGCGGGCCATGATTGTTATGGTTTCTTTGCAGAATTGGGTGCTTTGGTGGAAACTGGCCCTACACTGACGAATGTGAATGATTTCCGTATCATCTTGCTGAATAAATAATATGTCCAATAGTCCTACACACCTCGAATTAATCCAACCAGATGACTGGCATCTGCATATTCGTGATGGCGAGGTCATGAAGGATGTATTGGCAGATACTGCGCGTCAGTTTGCGCGCGCCATCATCATGCCGAACTTAAAGCCCCCAGTGACCACTGTTGACTTGGCTAAGGCCTATCAATCTCGTATTGAATCCAATCTCAAGTCTTTAGGGATCACCAGCTTTACACCACTGATGACTTTGTATCTCACTGATAACACTACTGCGGAAGAAGTGAAGAAGGCTAAAGCGGCAGGGATTGTAGGATTTAAGTTGTACCCTGCAGGTGCCACCACTAATAGTGATGCTGGTGTCAGCGATATCAAGCATTGCTATAAAGCTTTGGAGGCGATGCAAGCTGCAGGCATGCCTCTCTTGGTGCATGGTGAAGTGACTCATGCTGAAATCGACATCTTTGATCGTGAAGCAGTATTTATAGATAGGGTGCTTGCGCCACTACGAAAAGATTTTCCTGAACTCAAGATTGTGTTTGAACACATTACTACCAAGCAAGCAGCGCACTACGTTCGTGATGCAGCGAGTGGTGGAAACAATGTGATTGCCGCTACGATTACTCCCCAACATTTACTCATGAATCGTAATGCGATTTTTGCTGGTGGTATTCGTCCGCATAATTATTGTTTGCCAGTGCTCAAGCGTGAAGAGCACCGTCTTGCATTATTAGAAGCTGCTACTAGCGGCAACCCCCGTTTCTTTTTAGGTACCGATAGTGCGCCGCATGCTAAGGGCGCTAAAGAAGCGGCCTGTGGTTGTGCTGGTTGCTATAGCGCATTCAATGCCTTGGGTTTATATGCTGAAGCGTTTGAAAGCGTTGGTAAATTAGATCAGCTAGAGGGTTTTGCTAGCTTCTTTGGCCCTGATTTTTACTCTTTGCCCCGCAATAGTAAAAAAATTACTCTTTCTAAAACAGCACAAAGTATTCCCGCTGAATTGCCTTTAGGTGACACTACGATCGTTCCCTTACGTGCAGGCGAGACCATTGCTTGGTCACTGCTTTAAATACGCCCCCCACTGTTTTTACAAGCCAATTTGCTCTGACTGCGTTAGACTGCAGGCGCAGAGTCAATTGGGCAATCGCCGCCTCTTTATTGAGGGGGAGGAAAGTCCGGACTCCATAGGGAAGGGTGATGGCTAACGGCCATCCACGGCGACGTGAGGAATAGGGCCACAGAGACGAGCGTATTTAGTTACGGTGAAACGCGGTAACCTCCACCTGGAGCAATCCCAAGTAAGCAGGCGATGAGGCGTCCCGCTGAGTCTGCGGGTAGGGAGCTTGAGCCGTCAGGTAACTGCCGGCCTAGAGGAATGATTGCCCCTAGATGCAAATCTAGGCGACAGAATCCGGCTTATCGATTGGCTCTGCACTTATTCAGAAATGACTTCGACGCTGTAAGTCAGTTCAGCTGTTTTAGCCAGCATAGTGGTCGCAGAGCAGTATTTGTCATGAGAAAGTTTGACAGCGCGATCTACCTTGGTTTGGTCGAGGTCTTTTCCTTTGACCGTGAAGTGCAAGTTGATCTTGGTAAAGACTTTAGGATCTTCCGAAGCTCTTTCAGCCTGCAGGGTGACATCACAGGTGCTAACGGCTTGCCTCGCTCTTTGTAGGATTAAAACCACATCAAATGCGGAGCAGCCCCCTGCTCCCGCTAATAGGAGCTCCATGGGCCGTGGGGCTAGGTTTTTGCCGCCCGCTTCTGGGGCCCCATCCATGTTCACTAAATGGCCGCTGCCGGTTTCGGCTGAAAAAGCCATGCCACCATTACCCAACCAACTTACTCGACATTCCATATTAGTGACACCTAACTTACTAAATTAATCAATATTTTCAATAGTTTACCAATTTATAGGGCGGAGGTAAGGACCTTGAACTTGGCTAAAAAACATCAAAAAATTGATTTCAGTCAATTATCTTGCATTGCACAATAAATCTTGTGTAGAATAACCATATTGGTAGTCAGTCTTATACAAGACTGCGACTTACCTCCCAATGTCTCCTCCACCCAAACATCGGTGGATTCCAGCCCAGGACTAGTTCCTGGGTTTTTTTTGGGTTACAATTCAAGGCTTTACTGAATTACCGAGCCGGTCAGCGGTAATTTGTTGTACCAGTTGAATTACAGAATCTGCGAGCTTGCAAACATAAGCAGGGCCAAGGTGGACGTAGTTTGGTTGGGGTAATTTTTTTGACCATAACAATTTGAGAAATCATGAAAACTTTTTCTGCAAAATCCCATGAGGTAGTGCATGAATGGTTCGTGATTGACGCTACGGACAAAGTCCTCGGTCGTGTCGCCAGTGAAGTGGCACTCCGTCTACGCGGCAAGCACAAGCCTGAATACACCCCACACGTTGATACTGGCGACTTTATTGTTGTCATCAACTCTTCTAAGCTGCGTGTTACAGGCACAAAAGGCTTGAACAAGATCTATTACCGTCACAGCGGATACCCAGGCGGTATTAGCTCGACAAACTTCGATAAGATGCAGGACCGTTTCCCAGGTCGTGCTTTGGAGAAGGCTGTGAAGGGTATGTTGCCAAAAGGCCCACTAGGCTATGCCATGATTAAGAAATTAAAAGTCTATGGCGACGCCAATCATCCGCATGCGGCTCAACAGCCAAAAGCGTTAGAGATTTAAGGAAACCAAATGGCTATTAATTACGGAAATTGGAATTACGGTACCGGTCGTCGCAAGAGCTCTGTGGCACGCGTATTCATTAAATCTGGCAAAGGTGAAATCATTGTTAATGGTAAGCCTATCGATGCTTATTTTGCTCGTGAAACATCACGGATGATCGCTCGTCAGCCGTTGGCTCTCACAGCCCACTTAACGACCTTTGACATCAAAGTAAACGTTTCTGGTGGCGGTGAAACTGGCCAAGCTGGTGCAGTTCGTCACGGTGTTACTCGTGCATTGATCGACTACGATAACGCTTTGAAGCCAACTCTGTCTAAAGCAGGTTTGGTGACTCGCGATGCTCGTGAAGTTGAGCGTAAAAAAGTTGGTTTGCACGGCGCGCGTCGTCGCAAGCAGTTCAGCAAGCGCTAATTTCTTTCAGTCGCTATTGTTTTATCGAAAGGGTCGCGCAAGCGGCCCTTTTTGTTTCTACAATTGGGTAAATTGTAAGAATCTTGTATTAATCTTTACAAGTTGAAGTAATCACTAGGCAGTATTTTGGAGAAAGATATGATTAAGGTTGGCATCGTTGGTGGCACTGGATATACCGGAGTGGAGTTGCTACGTCTATTAGCGCAGCATCCCGAGGTAAAAATTGTTGCTATCACTTCTCGTACAGAAGCTGGCATGCCAGTTGCTGAGATGTTCCCATCCTTGCGTGGTCGGGTTGATCTTCAATTTACGACGCCAGATGAAGCTAAGTTAAATGAATGCGATGTTGTGTTCTTTGCGACTCCGCATGGTGTTGCGATGGCGCAAGCGAAAGAATTACTCGCAAATAATGTGAAGATTTTG
Organism: Polynucleobacter sp. MWH-Creno-3A4; assembly: GCF_018881885.1. NCBI lineage: Bacteria > Pseudomonadati > Pseudomonadota > Betaproteobacteria > Burkholderiales > Burkholderiaceae > Polynucleobacter > Polynucleobacter sp. MWH-Creno-3A4. The sequence continues at coordinate 525,911 of NZ_JACXSA010000001.1, read as the reverse complement.
GATCTTGCGGCAGACTTCCGTCTGAAGGATGTGCAAGAGTTTGCCAAATGGTACGGCATGGAACATAGCTGCCCAGACATTCTGGCAGAGGCGGTGTATGGTTTGGCCGAGATCAATCGTGAGGCCATTAAAAAGGCGCGAGTTGTTGGGTTGGCAGGTTGTTACCCAACCTCTGTTCAGCTGGGACTTGCACCACTTCTCTCTCCTAAGTCGACTGGAGGTAAGGATTTGATCGATGGGATGCACATCATCTCTGACTCTAAGTCTGGGACTTCTGGTGCAGGACGTAAGGCAGAAATTGGAACGCTGCTTTCAGAATCCAGCGATAACTTCAAGGCTTATGGCGTTAAGGGCCATCGTCATCTCCCTGAAATTGTCCAAGGCTTAAAGGCTATTGCAGGTCACGATCGGATTGGTTTGACATTCGTGCCTCACTTAACTCCGATGATTAGAGGTATTCATTCAACGCTATATGTGCGTTTAACAGATGCAGGTAAAGAGGTTGATTACCAAAAGCTCTATGAAAACTTCTACCAGGATGAGCCCTTTGTGGATGTAATGCCTGCTGGCAGTCATCCCGAAACACGTTCAGTGCGCGGTAGTAATGGTATGCGTATCGCTATCCATCGTCCTGGTGGCGGCGACACTTTGGTTATTTTGGTGGTAGAGGACAATTTGGTGAAGGGCGCTTCAGGCCAGGGCGTGCAGTGTATGAACCTCATGTTTGGCTTGCCTGAAACCACCGGCTTAACCCAGATTGCGGTTTCCCCATAACTGGCGGATTAATAACCCTTCAGCAAGCTAGACATTAAAAGCCTAAAATGGGACATTGCCTTTTGAATTAGGAGTAAATCATGACTGAATTAGCTACAACACAGCCCGTACAGGATTTAGCTGAGCCACCAACCCCTTTGGTGTTTACGGATGCTGCTGCTGCCAAAGTGGCTGACCTGATTGCTGAAGAAGGCAATCCAGAGTTGAAGTTGCGTGTATTCGTTCAGGGCGGTGGATGCTCAGGCTTTCAATACGGCTTCACATTTGATGATGCTGTGAATGAAGATGACACTCTCTTTGAAAAGAATGGCGTTACTTTATTGGTCGATTCAATGAGCTTTCAGTATTTGGTGGGCGCTGAGATTGACTATAAAGAAGATATCAATGGTTCACAGTTCGTGATTAAGAATCCAAATGCCACTACTACTTGTGGTTGCGGATCTTCTTTCTCCGCATAACAATTCACTACGCAGGATAGCAAGCGCCCAAAATTCTAGAGCCCCTCGCTCCTGTAACGGCTGGCAAATTTGCTGGCCGTTTTTCTTTATACGCCCATGCAAGCCATGCAAAGGCTAGGCCTTCAACGAGTTGAGGATCAATTCCTGCTGTATCACTTGAAGTGATTTCCAAAGGTTTTTTGAAAAGACTCTGCGCTTTTACCTTAAATAAATTCATCAAAGCCCGATTGTATGCACCCCCTCCACAGATAATTAACTTCTGGGTTTGCGGGGCGTGCTGCTCTAAAGCTTCTAGTGCTGCGTGAGCGGTTAAGTGCAATAAGGTAGCCTGCACATCTTCAGCATGAGGATTTTCTTTACCCAATTTTTCTTTTAGCCACTCCAGATGAAAGTCATCTCGACCAGTACTTTTTGGCGGAGCTTTTTTAAAGAATGGATCAGCCAACATTTTTATTAGTAATTCTTGATTCACTTTTCCTTGGGTTGCCCAATTGCCATTCTCATCAAAAGCGTTACCTTGATGTTCATATATCCAGGCATCCATCAGCATATTTCCAGGGCCACAGTCAAATCCTGTGACATCACCGCTTGTCGGAAGTAGCGTGAGATTAGCGATACCACCAATATTGAGAATAGCGAGATTTTCGGTGGACTTAAATTGCTGCGCATGAAATGCGGGAACTAGGGGTGCACCATGACCACCAGCAGCCAAGTCTCTACTTCTAAAATCTGCAATCACATCAATTCCGGTTTTCTCAGCCAAGAGTGCGGCATTCAGGGTTTGATGTGTGTAAGCCAGCTCGCCGAGATGGGGTTGGTGGCGAATCGTTTGACCATGAGCGCCAATAGCTGCGATATCTGAGGTAAGTAAATTGGCTTTTTCGAGGAGTTGGTTTACTGCCTGTGAATAGGCTAAGGCTAAAGCATTGCCCGCTTGCTTTTCTCGGTGCAGCTCATTTGGACCGGGGGTTTGGAGTTCAAAGAGGGCTTTTCGAAGTCCAGGCGCAAAGGGCGTGCTTACCGCCTCAAGAGCTTTGGTTTCGCCCTTAGGTCCAATCTTCGCCAAAACAGCATCTATCCCATCTAGGCTGGTGCCAGACATCAGGCCAATGTAAAGAGAATGCGGATTGTTCATAGGGTTCTCAGGAATGCGACAATTATGCTTTAGCAATTTAAATACTAATTTAACTGAAACAGTTAAGCGAATCAGCATGACGGCTAAACCAGAACAAAAATATCCTTTAACCCCCGAAGTCTTTGCAGCGCTAGAAGTAACTAAGCGAGGCTGTGATGAGCTTTTAGTGGAGGCTGATTGGGTTCAAAAGCTTGCTCGTAGTCAGGCTACTAAGACCCCTTTGCGGATTAAATTGGGTCTAGATCCTACTGCGCCCGATATTCATTTGGGGCATACGGTTGTTTTGAATAAATTACGTCAGCTTCAAGATTTAGGGCATACGGTTATTTTCTTGATCGGTGACTTCACCAGTATGATTGGCGATCCATCAGGCCGTAATGCCACTCGCCCCCCATTGACTGCAGAAGAAATTGCCGTGAATGCAGAGACCTACTATCGACAAGCCAGCATGGTGCTTGATCCATCCAAAACCGAAGTGCGTTACAACAGTGAATGGTGTGACCCATTGGGTGCGCGTGGCATGATTCAGCTTGCAGCAAAACATACTGTTGCCCGAATGTTAGAGCGTGACGATTTTACAAAGCGCTATCGCAATGGTGTACCGATTTCTATTCATGAATTTTTATACCCATTAATGCAAGGCTATGACTCTGTAGCCCTCAAAAGTGATTTAGAGCTTGGTGGTACAGATCAAAAATTTAATCTTCTGGTTGGGCGTGAGCTCCAGCGGGAATATGGCCAAGAGCCACAATGCATTTTGACCATGCCGCTCTTAGTTGGGCTCGATGGCGTGGAGAAGATGAGTAAGTCCAAGGGCAATTACATTGGCATCAGCGAAGCGCCTGGAGAGATGTTTGGCAAACTGTTAAGTATCTCGGATGATTTGATGTGGGATTACTTTACATTGCTCTCATTTAGACCACTTTCAGAAATTGATTTAATGAAGCAAGAAGTCTCTGCTGGCCGTAATCCAAAAGATTACAAGGTCCTACTTGCCCAAGAAATCGTAGCGCGCTTTCATTCTCAGGCTGCTGCTGAAAAAGCATTAGAAGATTTCAATCATCGTGCTAAGGGCGGCGTACCCGATGAGATTCCGGAGGTAAGTCTTGCTGGTGCTCCGATGGCTATTGCAAGTCTCTTAAAGGCTGCTGGTTTAGCTCCATCCACATCCGAAGCGATGCGGAATATTGAGCAAAATGGTGTGAAGATTGATGGCGCAACCGTGTCAGATAAGCAAGCTAAGATTGAAGCAGGAATCTACGTTGTGCAGGTCGGCAAACGTAAGTTTGCAAAAGTGACACTGAGCTGATTAGACCTACAGGTCTAAGCTGGCATTGCCACTCGGCGGTGTTAAGCCGAAGTGTTCGTATGCCTGACGAGTTGCTACTCGTCCTCTCGAGGTTCTTTGTAGATAACCCTGCTGAATAAGGTAGGGCTCTAAAACATCCTCAATAGTGTCGCGTTCTTCGCCAATTGCTGCGGCTAAGTTATCAATACCAACTGGTCCACCGTCGAACTTATGCATGATGGCTTCGAGTAGCTTTCTATCCATCACATCAAATCCGCTTGGATCCACATCTAACATTTTTAATGCAGCATCAGCCATGGCTTTGGTAATGGTGCCGGTACCCTTGACTTCAGCGTAGTCCCGTACACGGCGTAACAGCCGATTGGCAATCCGCGGTGTTCCACGGGCACGCTTAGCAATTTCTACTGAACCTTCCGGATCAATGTCCGCCTTGAGTAGGCTTGCAGAACGATTGATGATCTTGGTCAGTTCTTCAGTGGTGTAGAACTCGAGTCTTGCCACGATACCAAAGCGATCGCGTAAAGGGTTGGTCAGCATTCCGGCGCGTGTGGTTGCACCAATCAAGGTAAATGGTTTGAGATCAATCTTGACGCTACGTGCTGCAGGACCTTCACCAATCATGATATCTAGGCTGTAATCCTCTAATGCGGGATACAGAATTTCTTCAACGACTGGTGAAAGACGATGTATCTCATCAATAAAAAGCACATCATTTGCCTCTAGATTCGTTAATAAGGCTGCTAGGTCACCTGGTCTATCAAGCACAGGGCCACTAGTCTGGCGCAAATTGACACCAAGTTCTCTAGCGATGATGTGAGCAAGCGTGGTTTTACCAAGTCCTGGGGGTCCAAAGAGGAGAACATGGTCAAGAGCTTCTTGCCTTGCTCTGGTAGCGCTAATAAAAATTTCTAATTGAGCGCGAGCTTTGGTTTGCCCCACATACTCATCAAGCTGTTTAGGACGAAGTGCTTTTTCAAAAACAGCTTCGGCATTACCTGCGGCACCACTAACGATGCGATCATTACCCTCAGGTAAATCTTCAGGAATAGAGTTGAGATCGTCAGTATGAATTGCCATGCTGCAAGTGTAGTGCTGTTTAGCTAATTAGGCTTTAGATAGATACTTCAGGCCCATCCGAATACCATCAGAAACTGTACTGTCAGGTGGAATTTGTTTAAGTGCCAAGAGCGCTTCTTTTTCTGAGTAACCAAGGGCCAAGAGCGCTTGCAACACTTCACTGCTTGCCTCGATCGCCTGTGGCTTGCCATTGGCGATTCCTAAATCAGGGGCAAGCTTTCCTTTGAGTTCCAAGCAAAGCCGTTCAGCAGTCTTTTTTCCAATGCCAGGAACTTGAGTGAGGCGATCAGCTTCTTGTAGAGCAATTGCCTGTGCCAACTCATTGACGCTCATACCTGACAGAATGGCTAAAGCAGTTCTGGAGCCGACACCACTAATTTTAATCAGTTGTCTAAATGCCTCACGCTCAACTTCAGTGGCAAAGCCAAAAAGTTGCTGTGCATCCTCTCGGACTTGGAAGTGGGTGAGGAGAGTAATTTTTTGATTTACTTCCGGCAGTTGATATAAGGTGCTCATGGGCACATCAATTTCATAGCCAACCCCTTGGCAGTCGACTAAAAGCCTAGGGGGGTGAACTGAGACGAGAGTACCTTGAATGCGACCAATCATATGAAGATCTTAACCTGTGATGTGTATTTTTACTTACTATGCTTCTTGCTTGCGAGTGCGGCGGTGATCGCCTTAGGAATTTGCGCATGATGAGCAGCACAAATTGCCACGCCTAAAGCATCCGACGCATCCGTTCCAGGAGCACGATTTAAGCGTAGTAATCTTTTGACCATCTCTTGAACTTGAGGCTTAGCTGCCCTACCTGTTCCCACAATTGCCTGTTTGACTCGTAATGCGCTGTATTCAGCAACTGGTAACTTGGCTGAGACTAATGCTGCAATCACTGCGCCTCTCGCCTGGCCAAGCATCAGAGTAGAGCGCGGATTGACGTTTAAAAAAACCTCTTCGATCGCCGCGGACCCCGGTTGGTAAGTATCTAAAACTTCTATTACCCCGCTATAGAGCGCACCTAAGCGCTCGGGCAACCCTTTAGCAGGGTCCCCGCTCTCAATAGTTCCAGAAGCTACATAGGTCAGTTTTTGACCATCGACATCAATGACGCCAAAACCAGTAGTACGTAATCCTGGGTCAATTCCAATCCAGCGCATGTGCTCTTTATATCTTTACGCTTAATGACGGAAGTGACGTGTGCCAGTAAAGATCATGGCAATACCGTGCTCATTTGCTGCCGCAATGATTTCATCATCACGCATGCTGCCACCTGGCTGAATTGCACAACTTGCACCACCATGTACAACTACATCTAAGCCATCCCGAAATGGGAAAAAGGCATCGCTAGCAACAGCTGAACCCTGTAGGCTTAATCCAGCATTCTCAGCTTTAATGCTAGCCATCCGAGCGGAGTCGACGCGGCTCATTTGACCAGCGCCGATACCCAGAGTCATGCCATTGGCGCAATACACAATTGCATTGGATTTCACGAACTTGGCGACCCGCCATGCAAATAGCATATCGTTCATCTCGCTAGGTGTCGGCTGTCTTTGACTGACAACCCGCATTTCACTTGGTAAAACATTTTTCGCATCAGGTGACTGCACTAGTAGACCACCGCCGACGCGTTTGAAATCGAATGCATTAAAAGCATCCCCTAATGGAATCTCTAAGAGGCGCACATTTTGTTTGGCGGCAAAAATTGCTTTCGCTTCCACACTAAAGCTAGGTGCAATGAGGACTTCAACAAATTGCTTGGAGATCGCTTCAGCAGCAGCGCCATCACAAGGAACATTGAGCGCAATAATTCCACCAAAAGCAGAACTAGGATCAGTTTTAAAGGCTTTTTGATAGGCCTCTAGTGCGCTAGCACCAACAGCTACGCCGCAAGGGTTGGCATGCTTAATGATGACGCAGGCTGCAGCCCCACCAACATTTCCAGTAAAACTTTTGACGCATTCCCAGGCAGAGTCTGCATCAGCGATGTTGTTGTAAGACAATTCCTTACCTTGCAATTGCGTGTAATTCGCAAGTGCTCCAGCGACAGGGAAAATATCCTTATAGAAAGCGGCCGATTGATGCGGGTTCTCACCATAGCGCATCTCCTGGACTTTTTCAAAGGCAAGGTGGAGCGTCTCTGGATAGGCGGAGCGGGATTTGTGATCAAGGTCATCGCCTAGGGCGGAGAGGTAGTTGGCAATTGCCCCATCGTATTGAGCGGTATGGGCAAACACTTTTTTGGCTAAAGCTAAATTGGTTTTATAAGACACCACATTCTGATTGGTTTTCATTTCTGCTAATACGGGGGCGTAATCTTCAGGAGAAATTAATACCGTCACGTCTTGATGGTTCTTTGCAGCAGCGCGGAGCATGGCAGGGCCACCAATATCAATGTTTTCAACGGCATCTTCGAAGGAGCAACTTTCCTTAGCAACGGTTTGATTAAATGGGTAAAGGTTGATTACCAACATATCGATCGTGTCGATGCCATGCTCTTTCAGGGCTGCCATATGCTCAGGAAAATCTCTGCGCGCCAATAAGCCCCCATGCACCATGGGATGCAGAGTCTTCACTCGACCATCAAGCATTTCTGGAAACTTGGTTAATGAAGACACTTCAACCACTGGTAGATTGTTTTCCGCTAAAAGCTTTGCAGTGCCGCCAGTAGAAATAAGCTGAATGCCTTGCTCATGCAGGGCTTTGGCAAAAGGGACGATGCCATTTTTATCAGAAACGGAGAGTAGGGCTGTACGGATCATATTGTTGAGAGATCTTTTTAAATAAATGGATTGCTGGTTCGCTTTAAATTATTTCAGCAGCTGGTGTTCGACTAACTTTTTGTGCAAGGTATTGCGGTTAATCCCCAGATATTGCGCGGCTAAGGATTGATTTTGTTTAGCATGCTGCATGACGAGTTGTAACATCGGTTTTTCTACTTCTGCTAAAACCATGTCATAGATACCGCTTGGCGGCGTACCTTTGAGGTCTTCTAAATAGCGCTGTAATTGCGTTTCAATACATTCGGTAATGGGATGTCTATAGGTCATAAATAATGGCAGTGCTAAAAACGAAAATAACTTAGCATGAACTAAGCTGCTTCTAAAAAAAGTAGGCGGTCAGAATGTGATCCCATCTCATCAAAGTAATCATTGACCATCTGTAATTGGGTTTTGCAATCGTCGGCAGTATTCATGCGCTGACGAAAAGCATGAGAATCTCTTAAACCTTTGCAATACCAGCCAATATGCTTACGGGCTGTTCGCAGGCCAATGTGCTCGCCATAGAACTCATAGTGATCGAGTAGGTGGGCATTCATAATGCCTTGAATCTCATTAATCTCTGGGTTTGGCATTTTGCAGCCAGTAGTGAGGTAGTGGTTAATCTCGCGAAAGATCCAAGGACGACCTTGAGCTGCGCGGCCAATCATGATGGCATCAGCACCAGTGGTTTTTAAAACCAGTTCTGCTTTTTCAGGAGTGTTGATATCGCCGTTGGCTACTACAGGAATTCTCACACTATTTTTTACAGCAGTAATCGTTTCATATTCCGCTTCTCCATGGTACAGATCAGCGCGTGTGCGGCCATGCACGGTTAGCATAGAGATACCAGATTTTTCCGCAAGCTTTGCAATTTCAATTGCGTTTTTATGTTCACGATCCCAGCCAGTTCGAATTTTTAGTGTGACTGGCACTGCATCGGGGCCGATGCCTACGGCATTGACTACAGCCTCTAAAATGTGTTGCACTAGGGGCTCGTCACGAAGTAATGCTGAACCCGCGGCGACGTTACAAACTTTTTTAGCCGGGCAACCCATATTGATGTCAATAATTTGTGCGCCGTGTTCCACATTGATTTTTGCCGCTGCCGCCATCATCGCCGGATCAGCGCCTGCAATTTGCACTGCTATTGGTTTGAATTCACCCACATGATTGGCTCGACGTTGCGTTTTTTCACTTTTCCAAAGCAGTGCATTAGAGGCGACCATTTCAGAAACTGCATAGCCAGCACCCAATGTTTTGCATAGCTGCCTAAATGGTCGGTCAGTGACTCCGGCCATAGGGGCTACAAATAGTCTATTTGCGAGGAGATGAGGGCCAATCTTCATTTATTGGGGTTATAGCCAGGAGTGAGTGCGTAAAGCATGACACTTTAGCACAAATAGTCCTAAATCTGCCTATTTTTTAGGCAGATTGCAGTATCTAAGGAGGGGGCTAGAAGCTAGAGTTTGGAACCGATTGGAGCGTCTTAGCGCCTGCCAAACATCATCTGGCGAGCTAAGGCTGTTTTCACCGGGGGAAGCCACTGAAGGGCTGATAAAGCCAATCCGCGGGCAAGCACAATTGGGATGAGATTTGAAGTGAACACTCTGGCCATAAAGTCTGTCAGGCCAATTGTGGTTGTTCTATCTGCTTTGCGGCTCTGGGCGTAACCTTCTAATGCATCTTGGATGGTAAGTAGAGTTTGATTTTCTGTCGATCCTGAAAATACCCCAACTAATTTTTCAGCGAGCAAGTAAGCATCGCGTAATCCTAAATTCAGTCCTTGCCCTGCGACTGGATGTAAAGCTTGAGCAGCATTGCCAATCCAAACCTCATTTCCATGAGTAATCTCTTTGCGATAGTTCAAGCCGAGTTCATACAGGCGACGATCTTGAATTTTAATAAAGCGCCCAATACGAGAGCCAAATTCATTTTGTAAGGAGATTAGAAAATCTGCATCACTTAATTGCAGGCGACGCTGTGAAGATTCTGGAGATCCGCACCATACAAGATTTAAAGTATTGGGTCCGTAGTGACTTGGTAAAACTGCTAAGGGGCCTTCAGCGGTAAAGCGCTCCCAGGCTGTATAGGGGGCGGCATTCTCGACCTCTATTAAACCCACTAAGGCAGATTGCCCATAGTCTCGACCGGCCTCAACCCAATCCTGCTTTTTAAATAAACCACCCTCTGCATGCACAACGCACTTAGCGGGAATTAAATTAGCCACATCATTGCCATGAATATGTTGCCAAACAAAATTGGGGCTGTTTGCTTGAATTTTTCTGAGTGCTTGGCGTAAGGTGATGTGAATGTCACGGTAGCGAATAATATGACCTAAAGCATCTTGCTTGAGTTCTTCTCGTGTCATTAGTGCACGCCCAAAGCGACTGGCTTGCGATACATGTACTCGGTGAATGTCGGCGCATTCTTGAGGCCAAGCATGGATCGTATCTAATAAGAGTTTGCTGCCATGGGATAGGGCTATCCCCCTACTATCAGCGCTTGCAAGATCAGCATCATTTTCTGGGTTGCGATCTAGGAGGGTGAGATGCGCCCCTGGAAATTTTTGTAAAGTCCAAGCAGCACAAGCAAGCCCAACTGGGCCGCCTCCATGAATCAAGATATCGCAAGATTGAGAACGCATGATTTATTGGTTTTTCATGAGTGCTTCTATCTCATCTGCCTTAACTGGAGCACCTCGAGAAATTAATTCACAGCCGGTATCGTTGATAACGGCATCATCTTCAATCCGAATGCCAATATTCCAAAAGGCTTCATCAACATCTGCTGCAGGTCTCACATAGAGTCCTGGCTCAATTGTGATGACCATACTGCTTTGCAAGATGCGCCAAGGTTTATCTTCGGCAACATTAGTTTGAGTTACCTCGCGATAGGAGCCAACATCATGGACATCCATTCCCAACCAGTGAGATGTCCGATGCATATAGAAACGACGATAGGCACCGGTCTCGATTGCGTTTTCAAGCGAACCCAACTCAGAGAGTTTGAGTAATTTTTCATCAAGCAGACCCTGTGTCAACACGCGAAGAGCTGCTTCATGAGGCTGCATAAAGCTATTTCCTGGCTTTGTCACGGCAATCGCAGCTTCTTGAGCGGCTAGGGTAATGTCATAAAGAGACCGTTGTGGCCCAGTAAATTTTCCATTCACCGGAAAAGTGCGGGTGATATCAGAAGCATAGCTGTCTAATTCGCAACCAGCATCAATCAGACATAGTTCACCACTGCGTAATTCAGTATTCCCAGCACGGTAGTGCAAGATGCAAGAGTTTGCTCCCCCAGCCACGATACTGTTGTAGGCAACGCTCTGTGCACCACTGTTGCGGAACTCATGCAGCAATTCTGCTTCCAGTTGGTACTCGTGCATTCCGGGTTTGCAAGCTTGCATTGCGCGGATATGGGCGCGGGCTGAGATAGCCGCAGCGCGACGCATAGTGTCTATCTCATGTACATCTTTAAATAAGCGCATCTCATGAATCAGGGCTTCAACATCATGCAACTCGGATGGTGGATTGACGCCAGCGCGTGCTTTACCACGGACTTCTTTCATCCAATGGCGTAAGCGTCGATCTGCTTCGGCACTTTCAGAAAGTCGGATATAAATTGCTTTTTGATCGGCCAGAAGTTCGCTGAGCTTTTGATCTAAAGTGTGATTGCTATGAGCAAATTCAATTCCAAGTGCTTCAGGTGCAGCTTCTGGCCCAAGACGAATGCCATCCCAAATTTCTCGCTCTGGATCTTTGGGTCTACAAAATAAATGCGATTGAAGTTCGTAACTCTTTCCGCTATTGCTAACTTGCATGACTAAAGTTGCCCCTGGCTCTTCAAATCCGGTTAGGTAGAAGAAATCACTGTCATGGCGGTAAGGAAATTCACTATCGCGATTGCGACTCACTTCTGGTGCAGTGGAGATGATTGCAATACCACCACCGCTTTTACTGAAGATGTGTTTTGCTAATGCGTTTCTGCGGTCTTGATAGATAGTTGTTTTATTCATAAGCTGCATTTAGCTCTTGCAAGCGTTGCGGAGTTCCTACATCGTGCCATGGACCAGAATATTTTTCACCAGTGACCTTATTTTGCGTCATCGCCTCTCGCAAAAGGGGAGCTAGTTTGGCGGGAGCCCCGATTAGCAGGTCTTTAAAGAGATCCTTGTGATAGAGGCCAATCCCTGAAAACGTCAACTTTTCAGAGTCTGGGGACTCTTCACTGCTAACCATGCTTCCATGGAGATAAAAATCTCCATGAGGATGTTGAGCGGGATTTGGAACCATCAACAGGTGTGCCAATGGTTTACTCGGATCAATACGAAGTTTGTTGGCGGTCTCGATAAGCTTATTCATTGGTAGGCCGGGGGCAAATACATCACCATTCATGACTAAAAAGTAATCCTGGGCATTGATGAGGGCTAGTGCTTTGACTATTCCGCCGGCTGTTTCTAGAGCAGTACCTTCTGGCGAGTATTGAATATGTAAATTGAACTCGCGACCATCTTTCAGTGCGGCTTCTATTTTTTCGCCAAGCCATGCATGATTAATGACGACCTCTTTGAATTGTGCGTTGGCGAGTGCTTCAAGATGCCACGCCAACAAGGATTTGTTGTTGATGGTGAGTAAAGGTTTTGGTAAATGATCTGTGAGCGGTCGCATCCGCTCCCCCCTGCCAGCGGCAAGCAAAAAACAAGGAAGAGAATTGATCTTGCGCATTCGAATTTACTTAGGCCTTATTTTCGCGAGTGGATTCCAAAATGCGCGCTAGGGGCTTTAACTCGATATAGCGGTTGGCAGTCGTAATCGCATACTCTAATACCAATGGGATGTCTTTGAGATAGCCGTCTTTGCCGTCCCGGTGAAAGAGCCTGGCAAAGATGCCCAGAATCTTGAGGTGGCGCTGTAATCCCATCCACTCAAAATCGCGATAGAACTCACCAAAATCATTTGGCATTGGAAGTGCAGCTCTCCGACCTTCTTCCCAAAATTTGATTACCCAGTCAATAACGCGTTCTTCTGGCCAAGCGATATAAGCATCACGCCATAGGGAGGATGCATCGTAGGTAATGGGACCATACACGGCATCCTGAAAATCAATCACCCCAGGATTATTTTTAGTGGTCACCATTAAATTGCGTGAATGGTAATCGCGATGTACATATACCTTGGCTTGCGCTAAATTATTAGCAATGATGAGCGCAAAGGATTGCTTGATTTGATTTTCTTGTAATGTGCTTAATTCGATGTCGAGATGTTTGCGTAAATACCATTCTGGAAATAAATCTAATTCACGCTGTAACAAGGCCTTATCGTAGTCTGGCAATACGCCAGACTTGCTTGCTATTTGCATTTGCACTAAAGCATGTGTGGCATCTTTGTATAGGTGATCAGCTGTTGCATTATTGAGTTCTGCAAGATAAGTTTTGCTGCCGAGATCATTTAATAAAAGGAAGCCATCAACAATGTTCTGTTCCAAGATTTTTGGCACATTTAATCCTGCATCTGAGAGCAATAAATCCACCTGAATGAAGGTATCTAAGGGCTCGTGTTGAGGTGGCGCATCCATCACGATCAAAGTCCCAAAACCAGGTTTTTGGGACTCTATTCGGAAATACCTCCGAAAGCTCGCATCTGCAGAGGCTGGGGTCAGGGAGTCTAGATCTAATTGCCAGTTAGGCTGGAGGGCTTTTAGCCAGGCGTGAAGGGTGTTTAAGCGAGCGTCAGTCATGGTCGATTCGTATAATAAGGCTGGTCTGGATCCATGAGTCATTATCGCCGTTGCGCCGGCCGTTGCGCCCCTCTTTTTTTGGCTATAACCCCGCGAGTAATGACGGGGGTGGTATTGCTTCAATTCGCGCTCCCGATTTATGCCCAGGCGCCTGCTCCTTTGCCTCCTGTGACACAGCTAAATACGATTACTGTGCTCTTACCAGATCGCGGTAATGTCACTGTTTTGAAGTTAGATGACCAACTACGAGTTGGCAAGCCAATCGAGGATGGAAAGGCGTTAACTTTTACTTCAAGTGACACGATCGATGGTGTGGTGAACCGCGATATGCACTTAAAGAGTCGCGCACAAATTCGTCGCAATGGAGCGGCGTTAAAGGCAGACGAAATAACTTACAACCCAGATACGGATATTGCTGACCTAATTGGAAATGCTGAACTATCTAAAGGCAATGTCACATTTAAGGGTCCAGCAGGTCAATTCAAGGTAGATGCTCGAGAAGGTGCAATGGAGACGCCATCATATGAGTTGCGCGATAACCGTGCTAGTGGCTCTGCTAAAAAGTTAACTATTGCTGGCCCAGATATATTTGTATTTGATAAAGCCACCTATACCACTTGCACTCCAGAAAATATGGATTGGTATTTCACAGCAAGTACTTTAGAAATTGACAATGAGCAAAAAGAGATGGTTGGTACGCATGGCGTCATGCGTTTCTTTGATGTTCCGATTGCTTATGTCCCATATTTCACCGCCCCCACTGGCGGGCAGCGTCGTTCAGGTTTATTGGCTCCAGTGGTCGGATATAACTCAAACAATGGCTTAGATATTACGCAGCCCTACTACGTCAATATCGCCCCCAACCGTGATTTGCTCTTGTTGCCTAGAGAAATGAATCATCGAGGTTTTATGTTGGGTGCGCAATATCGTTTTTTAGATCCCCAGTACTCTGGAACTTTAGGCGGCGATTATTTACCATACGATAAACAAACTGGCACAAACCGGTGGAGATATGACTGGCAGCAAAGACAAGTTTTTGCTGGGGGGGTTGGTCCTGGAGGTGCCCCGATGCCTGGATCATGGTCGGGTTACGTCAATATGGCTCGTGTCTCAGATAGTTTGTACCCAACCGATTTTTCTCAAAGTATTGCTGGGCAGATTACGAATCAATTTAGGCAAGAGGCAGGCACTAGTAAGCAGCTAACTGGTGAGTTGAGTAATTGGGTTGTTGGGGCAAAGGTCGCTAACTTTCAAACCTTGCAGCCGGATCCAAACAATCTTGTGCAAGCGCCATACAACGTCATGCCAAACATCACTGCTGCATACAATAGCCAGTTGAGTCCTACCGTATCGGATGCAAGCGGTAAATACCTGGCATTACCTACTGGTCCAAAAACTACTTTTTCTACCGATTACACTCGGTTTGCTTATGCTTTAGGTAGCAACTTTAATGCCCCTGCACCTGGCGCATACACTCAGGCTGACAGAACTGTTGTTAAAGGTGCGCTTTCGCTTCCGCAAGTCACCCCTGGCTATTACATTACCCCTACGATTAGCTTTCAGTCAAACACTTATAACGCAACTGCCTACACGCTTGGCACCCCAAACGCTCAGGGATTTACCATTCCAACCTTTACATTGGATTCTGGTGTAGCGTTTGAGAGAGATGCTTCGGAGTTAAAAAGTTTTTTTGGGCGCGACATGTTTCTTACAATGGAGCCGCGTGCTTTTTATGCTTACACCCCTTATCAAAGCCAAGCAAACACACCATTGTTTGATACTGCTGATGCAGGCTTTGGTGTATCTCAGATTTTTACGGCAAATACGTTTATTGGTAACGACCGTATATCAGACGTTAATGCTGCAACAGTTGGTCTTACTAGTCGAATGATTGAGGCCAATACTGGCGCTGAGCGGGCCAATGTTACGCTGGCACAAAAGCAACAATTTACAGGTCAAAAAGTTGGTCTGAATGGAAATATCGCTAGTCCAACTACCTATTCAGATACTCTGGGTTCTGCATCGGTGCGTCTATTGGGCAACTTCAGTGCAGATATGTTTGGTCAGTACAACACCCAGTTAAATCGCTTTGTCCAGACAACCGTGGGTGCTAGCTGGAGACCAACTCCTGGCCGAAGTCTAAACTTTGGTTATCGTAATGTCTGGTCACCTCCAATTCAAGCTTCTACACAGAACAATCAAACTGCAACACCTGCTGCTACAACGACTGATCAATACAATATTTCAGGTCAATGGCCTCTCTCGCGAGAAGTATCTGTGTTGGGGCGTTGGGGTTATGATGCTTTAACTGTTAAAACTCTCAATACTCTAGTTGGATTAGAGTGGACTAGAGACTGCTGGACCTTTCGTGGAGCATATTCTCAGGCCGTTAATACTTCTTTGATTACCACCACCCAGGTCCTGTTCCAGATAGAATTTAGGGGCTTTGCTAGCGCTGGTAGTAATCCAGTTGATATCATGAGGTTAAATGTTCCAGGATATATGCCTACCTCGAAGCCAATACCACCCTCCATATATGAGAACTACCAATGATGCTTTGTAGGAGTTTTTTAAAACAGAGTTTTACTGTCATTTGCTTATTGGCAGCTCCATTACTTGTGGGGGTCGTATACGCCCAAGACTCTTCTCGCGGAATTACTGGGGGAGATAGCAAGATCCGCAATATTGATGGCGTTGCCGCAGTTGTTAATACTGGTTACGTCACTCGCAAAGAGATTGATGATCGAATCACGGCACTTCAGAAACAAGGCGTAAAGCTGCCTGATGGCCCCGATTTGCGTAAGTTAGTGTTAGAGCGTTTAATTCTTGAAAAAATTCAACTACAAAATGCATCACAAGATGGCATCGCAGTGACCAATAAGGAGCTAGACAAAATCATTGGCGATATTGCTGCTAAGAATAGGTTGACATATCTAGAGTTCAAAGCGAAGGTCACTGCCTCAGGTATGTCATTTGAGCGATATAAAGAAAATTTGCGTGAAGATATCATCGTTACTCGATATCGCGAACGATCAGTAGAGTCAAAAATTAAAATCTCTGATGCGGAGATTGATAATTTTATTGCCGATCGTCAACGTGCCATGGTAGGTGCTGGGGCACCTCGCTCTGCGCCCCCTGTAAAAGGTGCGCCAGAAGAAATTGATGTAGCGCAAATTTTTATTCCGGTTGATGCTAGTGCAGGTGCTGGTGCCCAGGCTGAAGCAAAGAAGCAGGCTGAAATTTTGTTGCGAGACGCTAGAGGTGATGTCGACTTCTTGCAACTCGGTGCAGCAGCAGCAAAAGAAAATCCGAAAATTAAATTTCAGGATTTGGGTTACCGAGCCCCTGATCGCTTACCGCAATTATTTTATGAAGCTGTTAGAAATACTGGCAGTGGTCAGGTAGCTAGTTCTGTGGTTAAGAGTCCTGCTGGATATCATGTTCTGAAGGTGATAGATCGTCGCGCAATGAGCGCCAGTGCCCCTGCGCAGCAGCAGGCAGCTGCACCAGAAGCCTCATCTAACCCTCAAAATATTCCCATTACCCAAACTATGGCACGCCATATTTTGTTGAAAAATAGGGCAGGCTTGTCTGATCAAGATGCCGAAAGACGTCTACAAGGTTATCGTGATCAAGTGCGCGCCAAGACCGCTGATTTTGGTGACCTAGCTAAAAAGTACTCTGAGGATGGCTCAGCTGCTAATGGCGGAAATTTGGGTTGGATGGGACCTGGAGATTTAGTGCCAGAATTTGAGCAAGCAATGAATCGACTTCAAATCGGTGAAGTTAGTAACCCAGTCAAATCCGAATTTGGTTGGCACTTGATTCAAGTACTCGAGCGTCGGGATGCGCAATTAACGGTTGAGAAGCAAAGAGAATTTGCACGTGCAGCGATCCGCGAAAGAAAATTTGAGCAAGCCTATCAGGATTGGGTTCGCGAGTTGCGTGATACAGCAACCGTCAAAATCCTGAATGTTGATGATGCAGCAAGCTCAGCCCCTCGTTAATCTGGTAATTACTACCGGCGAACCAGCTGGGGTTGGTCCTGAGGTTTCCATGGCTGCCGCACAAGACTTTTTGGCGGAACAACCGAATGCACGCATTACTCTTTTGGGTGACCCAGATTTACTAAGGGTTGACTCAGAAATTGATCCAAGTATATTCAAACGCCTTACGGTTGACCCTGTTCCCTTAGTTGCTCCTTCAGCGCTGGGGCTCTTAAATTCTTCTAATGCTCCATACGTTCTCAGTATGCTTGATCAAGCTATACATGCTTGCTTACAGGGGCGCTATGACGCAATGGTCACAGCGCCAATTCAAAAGAGCGTCATCAATGATGCTGGCATTTCTTTTACTGGCCATACAGAATATTTGGCACAGCATTGCAATACGCAGCATGTTGTCATGATGCTATGCGCTCCACTAGCAAAGGGTTTTTTAGGAATCAAGAGTCCTAGAGACTTGCGAGTTGCTCTAGTAACTACTCATTTGCGCTTGAGGGATGTGCCAGCTGCGCTTACATATGACCTGATTTTGGAAACAATTCAGATAGTTGACCAAGATTTAAGAGCCAAATTTGGTATTTCTAAACCCAATATTCGAGTTGCCGGTTTAAACCCGCATGCAGGAGAAGCAGGTTATTTGGGCGCTGAAGAGATGGAGTGCATTACACCTGCAATTGAATCTGCTAAGCAGCAGGGCATTGATGTCACAGGACCTTATCCTGGGGATACGATGTTTGATGCTGGGGCACTTGAGCAAGTAGATGCTTTTATTGCGATGTACCATGATCAAGGCTTAGCCCCCTTTAAGTTTGTAAGCTTTGGCGGGGGTGTAAATGTGACTCTAGGCCTACCAATTATTCGGACTTCGGTTGATCATGGCACGGCTTTAGATATCGCTGGAAAAGGAATTGCAGACTCCGGCAGTATGTTGGAAGCGCTCCGCTTGGCATATACCTTAGCTTTAAATACCCGAAAGCAAAATTAAGGAATGCATCGCGCACGAAAACGTTTTGGTCAAAACTTCTTGCAAGATGAAGGCGTTATTTACTCCATTGTGGCCTTAATTAAGCCTGCCCCAGAAATGCATGTGATTGAGATTGGCCCTGGCCTTGGCGCATTGACTAGGCCTTTATTGAGAAACCTAGAGCAGCTTGATCTATTGGAGATTGACCGCGACCTAGTTGCTTATTGGAATCAGCAAAATCTTGATGGCTTAAAAGTAATTGAAGGGGATGCTCTCCAATTTAATTTTTCAGAGTGGGCTAAAAATCGCACTGACAAAAAAGGACTATGTAAGGTAGTTGGTAATTTGCCTTACAACATTTCTTCTCCGCTACTATTTCATCTTGTTGCCGCTGCAAATGATGTTGATGAGCAGATTTTTATGTTGCAAGCTGAGGTGGTGGAGCGAATGGTTGCCACAGCGGGTAGTTCTGAATTTAGTCGATTATCAGTGATGATGCAGGCTCGCTACGATATGGAGCTTGTCTTGGAGGTTCCTCCCGAAGCATTTGATCCTCAGCCAAAAGTGAACTCCGCTGTAGTGCGCATGATTCCCCGAAAAGACTTTGATCTTAGTTCGACTCAATGGGGCGCCTTAGAGCAGGTAGTGGCTGCAGCTTTTTCACAAAGAAGAAAAATGCTGCGAACCAATTTACAGGCTTATTCTGAAAGATTGAAATTGACTGAGATTGAATTAAAAGCCAGAGCGCAAGATATTTCGGTTCAGCGCTATATTGAATGGGCTAAGATCTTAGCCGCTTAAATATTTTATTGGTAAGCGCTTGGATCAATGCGACGCATTTCAGCTTCGATCCAGCCTTCAACCTCTTGTTGCAACTGTTCACCAGATTTACCTTCAGAAGCAATAGCTGGGCCAATTGAGAAAATCACGGTACCAGGCTGTTTCAAAAAACTATTTTTAGGCCAGAAATTACCAGCATTATGTGCAATCGGAATAACTAAAGCACCAGTAGCACTTGCAAGGCGGGCGCCGCCTTTGCGGTATGGCTTTGTAGACCCTCTGGGTGTTCTGGTGCCCTCTGGAAATAACATGATCCATTTACCTTCAGCTAATCGCTTGCGTCCCTGACTCGCAACTGAAAGTGCTGCAGTTTGTTTATTTGCTCTATCGATATGAATCATTTTGAGTAAAGCCAAAGCCCAGCCAAAGAAGGGAATCCAAAGTAATTCACGTTTGAAGACAAAACATAGCTGCTTTGGTAGTAAGGCAATGTAGGCGATTGTTTCATAAGCAGATTGATGTTTGCTCAAGATCACAATTGGTTGGTTGAGTACTGCAAGCATATTTTCCATGCCGCGAATTTCATAATGTATTCCGCAAAGATGCCAGAGCAGCCAAATCACCACCTTGTTCCAAAAGCCAATGAAGTTATAACGATGTTCTGGACTAAGGAAAGGGAAGGCCAGCATACATAACACTGACCAAATTGGAGTGAAGATGAGGAGAAAAAGAGCGAATAGTAGTGATCGAATAAAAGTCATCAGTTTTCTAAACCTTATCTTCGAGAAGTGAGTGTGCAAACGACAGCAAATCCGCATGAATTTGAGTGCCCTCAGGCAAATCCCCTTTGGCCAAAGTTTTCTCGCCCTTTCCGGTGAGAACGAGATGGGGGATCGCTCCTAGAGCTAAGCCGGCCTGAAGATCGCGCAATGAGTCCCCCACAATGGGCACCCCCAAAAGAGCTTGCGTACTATCGGTTTTTTTATAGCGTAGTGCGATCTCTTTCATGAGACCTGGCGCAGGTTTGCGGCAGTCACAACCATGCGCGTCTGTATGTGGGCAGAAGAAGATGCTATCAATATGACCGCCTAATGGCTGTAGCAATTTATCCATCTTGCTGTGCATGGCATGCAGGTCATTAATTGTGAAATAACCCCTTGATAAACCCGATTGATTGGTTGCCACAGCAATTTGGTAGCCTGCTTGATTCAGCAGTGCAATTGCCTCTAGGCTTCCTGGTATGGGAACCCACTCATCAATCGATTTCACATAATCATCACGGTCATCGTTGATCACGCCATCGCGATCAAGGATGATGAGTTTTGTGGAGCTAGTGCTCATGCCAATTTGCCGAGATCGGCAATGAGATTCATTTTCTGGTGAAGTTGTTGCAGGAGAGCTAGGCGGTTGTCGCGCAGTTCAGTATTGGGGTCCATCACCATTACATCGGCGAAGAACTGGTCAATGGGACCGCTTAAGGCAACCAGTGCTTTAAGGAGTTCAACGAATTGACGCTTCTCATAAGCAGTATTAAGTGCAGGGGTAATAGCTTCTAAAGTCTGATAGAGAGTTGCTTCGGCTGGTATTTGCAGTAACTTGCTAGAACAAGAAGCTGGAATAGGGGTATTCGTTTTCTTCAGAATATTGCTGATGCGTTTATTTGCTGCTGCTAGCTGAGCAGATTCTGCCAGAGCATTAAATTCGCGTAGGGCAGTTAAGCGCTCAATAAGATCGTTGATTTGTGCGGGACCTTGGCTGAGGACGGCATCAATTTCAGCGCTAGTAAAGGGTTTTCCTGCAACAGATTGATCGCGCAAGTAGGCACGCAAGCGCTCAATAATGAACTCATATATCGCTGCAGCATTTGCCTTTTCTTGAACATCTTTTTGTGGAAATTGACTACGAGATAATTCAATTAACTCTGGCAGGCTCAAGGGGAGATTTTTTTCCAAGAGCAGGCGGCAGATACCTAGAGCGTGGCGGCGCAAAGCGTAGGGATCTTTATCGCCAGTTGGAGCAAGGCCTACACCCCAGATGCCAACCAAGGTTTCAAGCTTATCAGCAATCGCTAAGATGGTGCCGGTAGGGGTTTGCGGTAATGTGTCGCCCGCAAAGCGAGGCATGTAATGTTCGCTGCAAGCGGCGGCAACGTCACTGTGCTCTCCGTCATGAGTGGCGTAGTAACGACCCATAATGCCTTGTAGTTCTGGAAATTCACCGACCATGTCGGTTAGTAAGTCTGTTTTTGCAATTTCTGCAGCTCGGCTTGCAAGGGCTTCATCTGCAGAGAGTTTTTTTGCAACACCCACTGCGATTGCCTGAACACGTTTACTGCGCTCAAGCTGAGTACCTAACTGATTGTGATAAACCACTTTCCCCAAATCAGCAACGCGTGATGCTAAAGGACGCTTTTGATCCTGCTGGAAGAAAAAGCGCGCATCTGAAAGGCGGGGCCGTACAACCCTTTCATTTCCAGAAATAATCGCATCAGGCTTAGCGGTTTCAATATTAGAAACAATCAAAAAGCGATTGCGCAACTTGCCATTT
Organism: Polynucleobacter sp. MWH-Creno-3A4; assembly: GCF_018881885.1. Taxonomy (NCBI): domain Bacteria; kingdom Pseudomonadati; phylum Pseudomonadota; class Betaproteobacteria; order Burkholderiales; family Burkholderiaceae; genus Polynucleobacter; species Polynucleobacter sp. MWH-Creno-3A4. Next base: position 504,368 of record NZ_JACXSA010000001.1, on the reverse strand, counting down.
TGATCTGTCAGCGCAAAGTATTTTTGATTGGTCTGCATCGTGAGAATCAAGCACTCTTGTGGTACTTCTAAGAATTCTTGATCAAAGTGACATTCATAAACCACTGGCCACTCAACCAAAGCTGTTACTTCATCCAAGAGGCTGTCTGGCATTAAGACAAGATCACTGCCAGCAGCTTTTAAAAGAGCAGATTCAATTTGTGCCCTACGTTTGTTAAAGCTCGGAATAATTTTGGCTTTAGTTTGCAAATCATTTTCATATTGATCTGCTGAGGCAATGGTGAGATTTCCTGGGGCTAGGAAGCGGTGGCCTTCTGTAAGATTTCCAGCATAAATCCCTAGGCTATTAATATTGAGAATTTGGTCACCATGCAAAGCCAAGATTCGATGGGCTGGGCGAGCAAACTGAACATCGGCCAATTGCCCATCTTTTTGTAGCACTTGATAGTGCATCATTTTGGCAATTGGTAATTTGCTGAGTGTTTGCTCAAGAGCTGTCTGTGCAGTTTGATTCAGTGCTGCACCAGGAGCAATGACGTTCAGATATAAAGCCTCGTTTTTTCCTTCGCCTGATTTCTCCAGGGCAGAGAGGTCAATATCACTATAACCAAGAGCACTCAATTTTTTGAGTAAAGGCGCTGTTGCTTGTCCTTGAGCATCGAAGGCGATGCTCGTTGGTAATAACTTCTCGCGCACAGGATAGTCTGGTGCCTGATTCAAAACATTGCTGATCTGTACTGCTAAGCGACGGGGTGTTGCAAAACTAGTAGCTTGCGAATCTGCTGTTGCCAAACCAGCAGCTTTTAAAGCGGAGAAGATGCCTTCACCGAATGCATCGCCTAAGCGGCGAAGTGATTTGGGCGGAAGCTCTTCTGTAAATACTTCAATCAACAGAGTGGCTAATTGAATCGGATTATTAGTAGTGCTCATATTGCTTGGCGTTGACACATTGGGAATCCCAGTTTTTCTCGAGATTCAAAGTAGGCTTGCGCTACTGAGCGTGACAGGTTGCGAATGCGACCAATATAGGCTGCACGCTCTGTAACAGAGATAGCGCCACGAGCATCAAGTAGATTGAAAGTATGCGCTGCTTTAAGAACCATCTCGTAGGCGGGTAAAGCCAATGGCACTTCCATGAGACGTTTTGCTTCACTCTCGAAATTTGTAAAGTTTGCAAATAGCAAATCCGTATTGGAGTGTTCGAAGTTATAGCAAGACTGTTCGACTTCATTTTGGTGATAAACATCACCATAGGTAATGCCATCAGCCCAAACTAGGTCATAAACATTTGAGCAGTTTTGGATGTACATCGCAAGACGCTCAATACCGTAGGTGATCTCACCAAGAACGGGCTTGCAGTCAAGACCGCCGACTTGCTGGAAATAGGTGAACTGCGTCACCTCCATGCCGTTTAACCAAACTTCCCAACCCAGCCCCCAGGCGCCTAATGTCGGGTTCTCCCAGTCATCCTCCACAAAGCGCACATCATTCTCTTTGAGATCAAGACCCAAAGCTGCTAGAGAGCCAAGATACAGTTCCAGAATATTTTCTGGTGCAGGCTTTAGGACAACTTGATATTGATAGTAGTGCTGTAGTCGGTTGGGATTTTCTCCGTAGCGACCATCTTTCGGTCGACGCGAAGGTTGGACATAAGCAGCCTTCCAAGGCTCGGGACCAATCGCCCGCAGGAAGGTTGCAGTATGAGATGTCCCAGCGCCAACCTCAAGGTCGATAGGTTGCAACAGGGCGCAACCTTGTTGGTCCCAATAATCTTGTAGTTTGAGAATGATTTGCTGAAAAGTAAGCATGTTTAACCTGGCTAAGCCATTGATTTTACATGGCTAGCAAGGGTGACGGCCAAAAGTCGCTAAAAACGACGATGACGAATCAAGCCCCAGATCAGTAAGAGACAAGAAATACTCAAAATCGGCAAATTGCCCCACATGACATAGGGCGTTTTTCCGGTGTAAGCCTGAACTCGAGTGCTTAGGGTGCCTTGTATGAACTCTGGAAGTACTTGCAGCACTTTGCCATCGGGGCCTAATACTGCCGTAATGCCAGTATTAGTGGCTCTTAAGGCAGGCAAGCCAGTTTCTAGAGAGCGTAATTGGGAGAGGCGCAATTGTTGCGTCGGTGCCTGAGACTTGCCAAACCAAGCAAGATTTGTCAGGTTAATCAATAGGTTGGTGGGCTTGGGATTATTTCGAATTCGACTAGCTAGCTCACCACCAAATACATCTTCATAGCAAATGGTGACAGCGGCATAAACCGGATCTTGATTTTTTCTGTGGATCATGAAATTTTCTTGAGCATTTCCACCGCGCGCAAAATCACTTAATGGAACACTAAAAGCATTTACGAACCAATGAAAGCCTGGGGGAATGAACTCTCCAAAAGGCACCAAATGATTTTTGTCATATCGATAGGGATTCTCTGAAGGAGAGAGTCCAAAGGCGCGATTTGAAAACTCTTGGGGTTTGGGGTCTCGGCCAATGACGCCAAATAGCAAATTACTGCCAGTGGAATTTGCGAAGCTTTGCAAGTTCTCAAGCAGACCATTGGGTAAATTATTTTCAGGCCAAGAAAAAGCAGTCTCTGGAGCAACAATTAATTCTGCATTGGATTGCAGCATGGTAGAGCTGTAAAAATGAATTTGTTGTAGTACGCCTTCGGGTTTGAAGATCAGGCTCTGTGAGAAATTGCCTTGAATGAGCTCAACTGTGACTGGCTCGCCAATCGGCTTAGTAAAGGACCATTGGTTTGCTGCAACCATAATGCAGCCCAGAAGAAAAAGTGTTGAAGTCGTATAGGCAACATACTTTTTGAGCTGAAAGATTTGCCAGGAGACATACACCACCAAAAAGGTGCATGCTAACCCGCCAAAATAAGGTGCCATTGCTGCAAAAGGCCCATTAACCTGGGATTCAGCAAGACCCATCCATGGAAAGCCTGTGAATAATTCACCACGTAAATATTCACTGACTACCCAGCTGGCGGCTAAAAATAAACCTGTGAAGCGAGAATATTTAAAGCAATGAAGCGAGAAACACGCTATCGAAAAATACAGGGAAACATAAGCAGATAGTAAAAAAACAGCCGCACAAGATAGGAGAGCATTCATTCCGCCTACATCATGCAGGCTAATGTAGAGCCACCATAGACCGACTACAAAGTAACCAAGCCCAAAAACCATTCCTGAGAAAAGATAGTGTTTGCGTAAACCTTGATTTTGCAAACTAAAGCGCCACCACACTAAACTCAGCAGTGGAATTTGAATCCAACCGCCGTAAGGAAGTTCCGCAGCAAGCGCAATCAGCGCGCCCAGAATAAAAAGCGTTAAGAATGCTAAAGCATTAGGGTTGAAGCGATCCTTACTGGAATGCAAATCAAGCAAGGCAATTCTCAGTCAAGTTGCTTAAGAATTTGGCGAGCCAACAAAATATGAATCTGCCGAGGATCTGCACGAAGCACCTCAAATTCAATGCCATCGATTGCAATTCGCTCGCCAATTTTGGGAACGCGCCCCAGTTTTTGTACAACTAGGCCAGCAACTGTTTCAATATCCTCTTCTGCAAATTGTGTACCCAGCGCTTCATTGAGCTGATCTAGCTCAGTAATTCCTTTGACACGAATATCGCCATTGTCTAAAGAAATGATGTTATCTGCTTCCTCGTCAATATCGTGCTCATCTTCAATGTCGCCAACAATTTGTTCAAGAACATCTTCAATGGTGATAATTCCCGCTACACCACTATATTCATCGACAACGATCGCCAAATGATTGCGGTTGTCTTTAAAGTCACGCAAGAGAACACTCAAGCGCTTTGATTCCGGAATGAATACTGCGGGACGTAACCAGTCGCGTACCTGGAAATCTTTTTCACTTGCATGGCGGAGCAAATCTTTTGCTAACAAGATGCCGATCACGTTATCACGACTACCTTCAAAGACAGGAAAGCGTGAATGAGCGGCTTCGATCACACTTTTGATGAGTTCATTGAGGGGTTGATTAATATCAATCCAATCAATTTGTGCGCGGGGTACCAAAATATCTCGTGCGCACAAGCGACCTACTTGAAATACCCCCTCAATCATAGAGAGTGCATCTGCATCAATTAAGCCCTCAGTTTGGGCTTCGCGCAGTGTGGCAATGAGTTCTTGGCGACGTTCGTTAGGACTGGATGGCTCGGGCGTTAAAAATTCCGCCAAGCGATTTAAAAGAGATTTATTGGGGTCAGGCATGTTGCAAGAATAGCGTAGAAATATGTTGAATCGTTAAATGGGCCGTTGATAGGCAGTTATTGATCTAGGTAAGGGTTTGGAAAACCCAGATTTTGCAGGATTTTGACCTCTAAGCCCTCCATCTTTACAGCATCCTTTTGTGATTCATGATCGTAAGCCTGTGCATGCAAGCAACCATGGACGATGAGGTGCGCTAAATGGGCTTTTAAGGTCTTATTTTGATTTTTAGCTTCTTTCTGAATAACCGGGAGACAAAAAATAATATCCGCAGTCAAACTATTTTTAGATAAGTCATACGGAAAAGTTAAAACATTGGTCGCATAGTTTTTTTTGCGAAAAGCGAAATTCAGTTTTTTGCCTTCCGCTGCATTTACGAAGCGCAGAGTAAGGAAGCCGCTATGATCGGTTGCGGCTCTTACCCATTTTTTTATCAACATCGAGGAAGCTGTCTTTGCTAATGCTGCCTCAATAGTAGGACTCGCAAACTGAATATCGATATTGAGTTTAGTGGGCATATGCTTGAACCAGTTCGCCTCTCAAGGTGTAGTTGAGCACTTCTGTGATGCGAATGTCCACAATTTGTCCAATCAAGGATTCAATATCCTGATCAGGCACTGTGAAATGAACCACTCGATTGTTCTCCGCACGACCTTGTAGATTAACCCCATCCTTTGCCAGGCCTTCGATCAAAATTTTCTCTGTATTACCCAACATTCTTTGACTAATGTGATTGGCTTGACTCTCAACGAGAGCCAGCAGCGTTTGTAGTCGTTTGAGTTTAGTTTCATAGGGGGTGTCATCGCTCAGGTTTGCAGCTGGGGTCCCGGGACGAGGACTAAAGATAAAGCAAAAGCTGTTATCGAACTCTAGTTCTTGCACCATCTTTAAAAGCTTTTCAAAATCAGCCTCCGTTTCACCTGGAAAACCAACAATGAAATCACTGGATAAAGTGAGGTCTGGGCGCACTGCTCGCATCTTGCGAATGATGCTTTTGTATTCCAGCGCTGTATAGCCACGTTTCATAGCAGAGAGAACAGAGTCTGATGCATGCTGCACAGGGAGATGTAAGTGACTCACTAGCTTCGGAACCTTTGCATACACATCAATAAGGCGCTGAGTAAATTCTTTTGGATGACTCGTGGTGAAGCGTATCCTTTCGACCCCAGGAATATCAGCAATGTATTCGATCAGCAATGCAAAGTCAGCAATCTCATCCGTACCGCCCATTTTCCCAAGATAAGCATTAACGTTTTGTCCCAGTAATACGATTTCTTTTACGCCTTTACTTGCAAGCCCTGCCACCTCGGTGAGGACATCATCAAAGGGTCTTGAGACTTCCTCGCCTCGCGTATAGGGAACTACGCAGTAACTGCAGTATTTGGAGCAGCCTTCCATAATTGAAACATAGGCAGACCCGCGGGTTTGCCTTGAGGCGGGTAAGTGATCAAACTTTTCAATTTCCGGAAAAGAAATATCTACCTGCGATACGCCAGTCTTCCGACGTTGGGCAAGCAGATCCGATAAGCGATGCAAGGTTTGCGGACCAAATACTACGTCCACATAAGGCGCACGACTCACAATTTGTTGACCTTCTTGACTAGCGACGCAACCACCAACACCAATTAGTAAATTGGGCTTGGTTTTTTTGAGTTCACGTAAGCGACCGAGATCAGAAAAAACTTTATCTTCGGCTTTTTCACGAATTGAACAGGTATTCAGAAGTACCACATCGGCATCTTCGGGTTTATCTGTGAGCTCCATGCCGTCATCGGCATGTAAGAGGTCGGCCATCTTACCCGAGTCATACTCGTTCATTTGACAGCCGAAGGTTTTGATATAGAGCTTTTTCATATGCCGTTCTCAGGTTTATAGCTGGGGGCGAAGCTCAGATTTTACTGTTTATAAGAATCGATACGCCAGAATTGTTATAAATGTGGGCGGAAGCGCAGCTAGGAATAGATAGAGAGCAGAAACTGCGCCACCTGGGAAGTGTTGACGCAAGATAGCGATGCCTGCTGGGTTTGGTGCATTTGCGATCACAGTGAGACCTCCACCAGCAACAGCGCCTCCAACCAAGGCAAGTTTGAATTCAAGAGATGTTCCGGTAACGAGAGAGCCAAGATAGGTCAGCGCAGCATTATCAGTAATTGCTGTGAGAGCGAGGCTGCCATAAAACACTGCGCTGGGGCTCATGTTTGAGAGGATGGGTTGTAGCCACCATCCTTGAAGGGCGCCCAAGACCACCAATCCACCCAAGAAGAATCCAACCAATAAAGCTTCCTTGAGAATGAGTGGGCTCTGATGCTTGGGATATGCAGTGGTATATCCGATAAAAAATAGTAGCAACCACATAAAAATCGTGGGGTCGTGAGCAAACACCACTACACCAAGCAAAAAGAGTAAGTGCACCAAAATCACTGCTGCTGGAATTTTTATCGATTTTCCAGGACTCCCTGAATCAATCAACTGCTTTTGGAAAATCAGCGTCGCGCACAATGCATTAATAAATATGGCAACACAAGATTCAATACCAAAGTTGGCAAACATAAAGCCCGAACTCCAGCCCCAAGTTGAAGCTACCATGAGCACAGGTGGGGCTGCGAAGTTGGTTAATGTTCCGCCAATCGAAATATTGACGAACAGAACTCCGAGAGTGCCAAATAATAGGGCTTTTGAGCATTGATGTTTATAAACAAGGTCGCGCAATAAAAAAGCAGCCAAAGTCATTGCTGCAGGCTCAGTAATCAGAGAGCCCAGCAAGGGTGTGATGCAGAGGGTTAAAAAATAAAGGGCAGGTGTGGCTCTCATGCGCAATCCAAGCTGCAATCCTTTAGCGAGTAGCTGCAAGATTTCAGTAGAGATATACAGAATCGGTTTGCTACCAGCCACAATCATGATGGCAAAAACAAATAAGGGCTCGGTAAAGTTGCGTTTATCTAGATAATCTTTTGCGGTATCCAAATTTCCGATCAGGGAGATGTAGATAAATAAAATGGCAGCCCAAAAGCCAAAGACAACCTCTACTTCGCCCAACAGATGCCATAGTCCGGCATGGGAGGGAGATCTTTTTGCAAGGGATTCAAAATACGCAGTGCAGAAGGTATGCAACACGGCAATTGCAAAAATAATGCTGGCACCAAGCTCTATCGGGGTAAAGTTCATAGCAGAATGGTAGCAAATGATGAAGCACTTCAATAGATTGTTACTTTAGGAGATTTTGGTGAAATTAAAGATTGGGTATCAAGACCTTATAGCCCAGGCAATGGCTGAAATTGAAACGGTATCTGTAGAAGAGGCCGGTGCTTTATTGGAGAATCCAGACACTGTCTTTGTAGATATACGAGATGTTCGTGAATTAGAGCGAGATGGCATGATTCCTAACGCTCTGCATGCTCCCCGTGGCATGCTGGAATTTTGGGTTGACCCTGAAAGCCCGTATTTCAAGCCTATCTTTGGTGAAGGTAAGCATTTGGTTTTATATTGCGCCTCTGCTTGGCGCTCTGCGTTGGCCACGCAAACTTTGCAAAAAATGGGTGTACCCAGAGTGTCGCATTTAGAGGGTGGTTTTGGTGCCTGGAAGAAAGCGGAGCTGCCTACGGCGGCTAAAGTGAGTAAGCCACATACTGCTTAATAGCAAATAAATTCTGAGTTGAAAGGTTGATATGAGAAAAGTACAGTCGCAGTTTGGCGATGGGCCGCTACAGCAAAAACTGCTAGTAGATGACTTGCAATTTCTGTCCGATGCAGCGCTTGATCAGGGCGGTAGTGGATCAGGCCCTAATCCTCACGAATACTTAGGCGCTGCCTTGGCTGCTTGTACAAGCATGACTTTGAAAATGTATGCCACTCGCAAAGCAATGGGCTTGGAGAATGCAATTGTGACTGTAGACATTGAGCGAAGCGATGATGTAGAGAAATTCACTCGCGATATCACGCTAGTCGGAAATTTAAGCCCTGAAGAAAAGGCGCGTTTGCTAGAGATTGCCAACAAATGCCCTATACATAAAGCTTTATCCGGAGAGATCCAAATAAAAACCCAGCTTGTAAATTAATACAAGCTGGGCTCGGTTTACGCTACTGCAATACTATTTTTAATTCGGAGCTGCAGCAGGCTGATTTGTTTTTCCAGCGTTGTAGCCAGCATTGTATTCAGAGGCTTGGTTTTTCTTGTAGGCATCATATACATAGCCAGATGCTGCACCAACTGCTGCACCACCGACTGCGCCCCAAATCGGGTTGCCATGGAAAATAGCGGTGCCGACTGCACCTGCAGCTGCACCAATACCAGCGCCTGAAAGTGTGCGCTGTTCAGTATTACTCATATTAGAGCAACCAACGATTGCTAAGGTTGCTGCCGTAATCGCGATAATTTTTTTCATATCAACTGATCCTTTAAATGTATTTTGAACTAGCTAGATGTGCCGATTATTTTCGGGCGCAAGGAAAACGTGAAGCCAAGAAGCCTAGGAAAACGCCTGCTGCTGGTTTATCAGCTACTTGAGGATTTTCTTGTGCGAACTTTACAAAGTCACCAATGACTTGATCACGTGCTGGCGCAGGTTGCTTAACGCAAATAAATGGCTTGGCGCGCTGTGGGTGTCGAGTTGCCAAATAGGTTTCATAGACCGCAGTTGTGAAGCCCACACAATAGCTTCGTGATTCCGGGCTTGCAGGGAGTTTGCAAACGCTACTTAATTCTTGAGTGCTCAGCACTTTGATGGTTTCTTGAGCCTGGGCCAGACCAGAAAATGCTGCGAGCGCAGCTAAAACAACGAGGACTTTCTTCATGGGTTCTCCCTTAAGTGTGTGAAAAATCATCATAACCGATCCATTTTATCGTTTGCGCCTCAGTAATGACTCCAGACCTAGGTCTTACCCTAGTCTTACTTATAATGGGTCATGGCTATATATGAACTAGACGGATACACCCCTCAATTATCTGAAGGCGTATGGGTTGCTGAAAGCGCGGAAGTAATTGGCAAAGTAGAGCTGCATAAAAATGCCAGCATCTGGCCAAAGGTTGTGATTCGTGGCGACAATGATCTGATTCAGGTTGGCGAGGGCAGCAATGTGCAAGACGCATCTGTTTTGCATACTGATCCTGGCTATCCACTCTTGATTGGCAAGCATGTCACGGTTGGACATCAAGTGATGTTGCACGGTTGTAAAATCGGCGATGGTAGCTTAATTGGAATTGGTGCGGTGATTTTGAATGGCGCAAAAATTGGTAAGAACTGCCTCGTTGGGGCAGGCGCTCTAGTTACTGAGGGAAAAGAATTTCCAGAAGGCTCCATGATTATTGGCTCTCCTGCCAAAGCGGTGAAGACCCTGAGCCCTGAGCAAATTGCGGGTATCGCTGATATCGCGGGACGTTACGTAAAAAACGCACAGCGTTACATCAAATCCCTAAAGAAAATAGCTTAACTCCAAGCCAAGTCAATTGCTCTACGTATTCAATGTCGTTTTACCCGTTTTTGCTCTCATACTTATAGGGTATGTTTGTGGCCGTACTGGTAAGTTGGGGGTAAGCGCCTCTATTGAGCTCAATCGTTTTGTGGTCTGGCTTGCATTACCAGCCCAGTTATTTAATTTTGCGGCAACTAGTGGTTGGCAAACACTGTGGCAACCAGAATTCATTTTTGCTTTCCTGATGAGTTGTTTTCTGGTTTTTATCCTCGTCCTTGGTGTGAGCTGGTATCGCACTCATGATTTAGCAGCATCGAGTTTTGATGGGCTATCTGCCTCTTACTCGAATACTGGATACATGGGCATTCCCCTCTGTGCATTGGCATTGGGGCAAGATGGTTTAGCGCCAGCCATTATTTCTACTTTTATTGTGTTTGTAATGTTTGCCTTAGCGACTGTGTTGATTGAGGTGGGCATGTTGTCGCATAAAAAATCCCATGAAGTCATACTGAGTGTTCTCAAATCTTTATGTACAAACCCTTTACTCATAGCACCAGTAGCAGGCTTACTTTGGGCTGCAAGTGAATTTCAGATGTATGGGCCTGCATCACAAGTAATTGCTTTTTTAGCGGCTGCTGCCACCCCCTGTGCCTTGGTCTCAATTGGTTTATTTCTGACGCAAAAAAGCGACTCCCTTCCAGCTCAGGCATGGAGTATTAGTTTTGCCAAACTTATTATTCAACCGTTGATCGCATGGTGTATTGCTGCCCAAATTTTGGATTTGCCCACACTTTGGGTAAATGCGATTGTGATTTTGAGTGCATTACCAACGGGGACCGGGCCTTTTATGTTGGCACAGTATTACAAAGCAGATGGGAGCGTGATTTCTCGTGTTGTATTAATTACTACTATGGGTTCCCTGGTAACGCTCTCACTGTTTCTATGGAGCAACAGTAGGATTTGATCCTTCGGCATCTATTTGGTTTTCCCAGGACGCATCGATAAATGCCGGCAACTTCATGCACTCACCAAAGATTCTCATGAGTGTGGGGTAGCAACTAGTATCCATTTGACTGCTTAGGGCATTAAATAATTGGGGCACAAGGCAGATATCGATCAAACCCGGTTGATCACCATAAGCAAAGCGGCCTACTCGAGAATCCTTGCCGAGCTGCTTTTCTAGACTTTCAAGCCCTAGATGCATCCAATGCTGATACCAAATATCTTTATTTTCTTTGCTGATACCCAATTGCTTTATTAAATAGCGCAATACACGCAGGTTGGTAATGGGGTGAATATCGCTGGCGATGTCCATGGCGAGTGAGCGCACCCAAGCACGATCCACTAACACTTTTGGAAGTAAAGCGGGTTCAGCGTGAATTTCTTCAAGGTATTCAATAATGGCTAGCGATTGATGAATAGAATTTTTTCCATCATCTAGTAGGGGAACTAAGCGATTCGGATTTTTATCTGCATACTCTGCTGATTGTTGATCGCCACCATGCTTATTTAGGTGCACCGGAATAACTGCATAGTCCACGCCCTTGAGGTTTAGAGCAATCCGAACTCGAAAGGCGGCGGAGCTACGCCAAAAACTATAGAGCTTGGTTTGCATAGAGAGTTTTTGCTAAAGACATGGAGATGAGTATATTCACAGGCAGCAATTTAGGTAAGAGCGTATTTAAAGTGCTTTAGACTTATTGCCATGGAAGAGATTAATTTCTGGATTGGCGTGATAGCAACCATGGCATTTGCTGTGACAGGCGTTCTAGCAATTGCTGATCGTGGGGTCGACCTCTTTGGGGTGTTGGTACTAGGGCTAATTACCGCAATTGGTGGGGGTACGATTCGAGACATCATTTTAGAGGCCCCCATCTTTTGGTCAGAAAACCAAATCTACGTTTGGCTAGCTTTGGGTGCAGGCGCACTTACCTTTTTTGCTGAATCTTTTTTTACTCAGCCACAAATTTATCGTTGGATGTTGTATATCGATGGCTTTGGCGCAGCGCTGTTTGCTATTCAAGGAGCCAATAAGGCCTGGATCATGAACTTTGGTTTGCCTGTTGCACCCGTGATCTTGGGCGTAATTACCGCAATTGGCGGAGGCTTATTGCGAGATGTGTTGGCTGGACGCAAAACGCTCTTGATGTCACATGAACTCTATGCAATTCCGGTGACCTTGGGTTGTTGCGCTTACGTACTGATTTTGAACTTTATTCCGCAATATGCACTAGAGGGTTCTGTGATTTGTATGTTCTGTATTTTTAGCTTACGTGCAGCAGCGATTTATTGGGATCTCCATGTTCCCAAAATGTTTATTACTAAAACGCGCTAATTGCGCTATCACTTTGCGGACCCCAATCCCCATGCAATTAGACGCTAGGCTTAGGCATGTGGCTTGAATACCTCTAGTTTGCATATTTCTCGGGAAAACCCCGAGACATTTTGATGGGGAATTACCCTAAGTAGTGGATTTCTTTGATTTTTTTCAAAGCATAATCGACCCGTTGTTTTTTATTTCAATAAAAATAGTTAGGAGCTACTGATGTCAACATCAACTAAAGCAGCCCCAATGACCGCCGAAGAACGCAAAGTCATTTTTGCATCCTCATTGGGCACGGTTTTTGAGTGGTACGACTTTTATCTTTACGGTTCTTTGGCTGCCGTTATTGCCAAGCAGTTCTTCTCAGGCTTAGATGCTGGCTCAGCCTTCATTTTTGCTTTGTTGGCGTTTGCTGCTGGTTTCATCGTGCGTCCATTCGGTGCATTGGTGTTTGGCCGCTTGGGAGATTTGATCGGGCGTAAATATACCTTCTTGGTCACCATCCTCTTGATGGGTGGCGCAACCTTCATTGTGGGTATCCTTCCTAACTATGCAACTATTGGTGTTGCTGCTCCAGTGATCTTGATTGCATTGCGTATGCTTCAAGGTTTGGCTTTGGGCGGTGAGTATGGTGGTGCTGCCACTTATGTTGCAGAACATGCCCCTCATGGCAAGCGTGGTGCCTACACAGCTTGGATTCAGACAACTGCAACTCTTGGTTTGTTCCTCTCCTTGCTCGTGATTTTGTTCACACGTGAATTTACTGGCCCAGACTTTGAAGTTTGGGGCTGGCGTGTTCCTTTCATCGTTTCTATCGCATTGCTGGCTGTATCTGTATGGATTCGTTTGTCCATGAATGAATCACCAGCCTTCAAGAAGATGAAAGAAGAAGGCAAACTATCAAAGTCACCTTTGGGCGAGTCATTCGGTCAATGGAAGAACTTGAAGATTGTGATCTTGGCATTGTTTGGCCTGGTTGCAGGTCAGGCAGTGGTTTGGTACACAGGTCAGTTCTATGCTTTGTTCTACCTCACCCAAGTGTTGAAGGTGGATGCTAAGACTGCAAACTTATTGATTGCTGCTTCATTGGTCATCGGTACACCATTCTTCGTGGTATTCGGTAGCTTGTCAGATAGGATTGGTCGTAAGGTCATCATCATGACTGGTTTGTTATTGGCTGTAATTACTTACATTCCTAACACACCAGTTTCAGTGTTTAATGCCTTGACCCACTTTGCTAACCCAGCGTTAGAAAAAGCAATGGCTACTGCACCAGCAACCATTACTGCTGATCCAGCAGAATGTACTTTCCAGTTCAACCCAACTGGTACAGCGAAATTCACAAGTTCTTGCGATATTGCAAAACAAGTGATGGCCTCTAACTCTGCTAGCTATACAACTATTCCAGCGCCAGCAGGAACGGTTGCTGTAGTGAAAATCGGTGATGTAGAAATCCCTGGCTATTCTTCTAAGGGCCTTGACCCTGCTGAAGCTAAAGCAAAGGATGCTGAGTTCAAGAAAGCAATTCGTGAAGCTTTGAACAAAGAAGGTTATCCAACTAAAGCTGATCCAGCACAAATTAACTATGTTGCTGTATTGCTCTTGTTGGTTTACTTAGTGCTTTTGGTAACCATGGTTTATGGTCCAATCGCTGCGATGTTGGTGGAAATGTTCCCAACCCGCATTCGCTATACCTCTATGTCCTTGCCATACCACATTGGTAACGGTTGGTTCGGTGGCTTGTTGCCAACGATCTCCTTTGCCTTGGTAGCGCAAAACGGTAACATTTACTACGGTCTCTGGTACCCAATCATCATCGCTGCGATGACATTGGTAATCGGTACACTGTTTGTTAAAGAAACCAAAGACGTAGATATCTACGCACGTGACTAAGAAGATTTACTAAGCTTCTGTAGTCTGCATCAAATAAGAAACCCGATCAGCAATGGTCGGGTTTTTTTATTCCCACAAATTTTGTTGATTACGGCTTTGGAGTAGATTGCGATTTTGCTGGGCAATGGAAAGCTCTCTTGGTCCGGGGATGAGTTTGATTTGTGCGCCAGCAGTCAATATTCCCGTTTTTAAGACGCGTAGATACCAGCCGCTAAAGCCGGATTGCAACATCGCTTTGACGGCGCCTTTATAACCGACTGTGGCATTGAATTTAAAGCAGGGCTCACGAAGTTTGACTACTCCAAATTCGAGCTCTCCAATTTGGAGTATGTCCCCCACAAATACCTCAGTTTCTAGCAAGCCCTCAATCGTGAAATTTTCGCCTATCGCTCCGAACTCTAGAGCGGTCAACTTCTTTGTTTCACGAGTCAAGAGTTGATTCCAAAATGCGTAGTGCTCAGCCGGATAAGCGTAGATCGCTTTTTCAATCCCGCCATGAGCACTGAGGTCTGCTTGTTCATCATCCTTTACGCCTAATACGCCAATCTCAACTGGGGTAGGGTTTTGTAGGTTACTAATACTCTTCTTAAGAATCGCTGAAGCAACAGATTGGTAGTTGGGGTGATGGTCGCCAAAAAGCGGTACAACTTTGCCTGCAGATATGGAGAGTAGTTTCATGGGAGAGTGATGTAGGGTTTAGTGACTAAGGTTTAATAGCGGCAGCGGGCTTCATTTTTGTATTTTGTGAAATACACAATGAGATCTGCTTCGGATTTGTATTGGGTGTAATAGATCACGGCACGCGCATTAGTTTTGTATTTTGTATAAAACCAGACTCCTGGATCAGTTTCAGAGGAGTATTGAGTCTCATAAACAATACAGTTTGCCTCGGATGCATACTTCGTTACATAAACTTTGGCGTTGGCTTCAGATGGGTAGTTAGTGATGTAAATTTGCGCTGCTGATGCGCCTAATGGTGGTAGGGCACTCAAAATGCAGAAAGAAACGAGTACATGGGGATGGAATCGCATCCCTCTATAGTAAGACGTAAAGCCAATAAGAGTCGATTAGCTCTCTAAATCTTCGCTGCTATCGTCAATCCGATATTCCACTTTCATCTTTTTAAAGACAGGCTGACCCATCAAATTCTTATCGTGCGCAGCTGGGTCTGTTAAATAGCAGTATCCGTAAAACGGGATCGGCTCTCTCTCAAACAGCTCTCGATCTTCAGTTGTAAAGGTGGTCATTTGTTTCTCCCCATTTCAATAGCGCTTGATACCCCACAAGCAGCCTCATTTTTCAGGAAGAAATATGACATTTCTACCGCCGCTCAAAATATTTTTCCATTAAAAAATCAGCCCCACATTTTTAGGTCTTCCAAACACCAGCAGACGCTAACTTGTCATAAATCCATCACTAAAGTGACTTAATTTCACCCTACATTGTTGAAGTAGGTGGGTCGCAAATGATTTCTAAAAAAGGGGTGGCGATGAATAAGTTCAATGCTTTCATATTGGTATCTGCAATGTCCTTTTTTGCTGGGCTCGTGAGTGCTAGCACCCTTGGTGTTGGAGATCCAATACCAAAAACTGAGCAAGTGATTTCCTATCTCAATCAAGCCCTTAATCAAGAACAAGCCTATTAATTTACTCACAGGAGCTATAAATGCCATATCAATTTATTAAAAGTAAGCCACGCCTCAGTTTTGTTGTGCTGACTGCGCTTTGTGTGGGTATCGGAGTTGTTGCTACTCAAGTGCAGGCCAATATTCAAGATCAATCTGAGATTGCATTAAGCAACCCTCATCAGATCCCTGATGAATTGAATCCGCGCTTTCGTCGTCTAGAGGACCGACTGGATGTTGTCAAGCAAGAGATCAAGGACTTGTTAGGTGCGACCAAGGGGGTGCAAGCAGATGAGGCGGAAACGGTTCATAGCCTTGCCCTGAAGGGTTCTGCGGGGAGCCCTGCGCCCGTATACGACTATACGACGGGAACCTCAAATTAATTTATTCAGCACTCATGAGATACGTGCAGGAAAACCACCCTCGGGTGGTTTTTTGCTATTCTTCAATGGTTTATTTCACTCATAAAGCCCATCAATGAAATGGATTTTTTCCGCAACGCTGTTTTTATGTTGTCTGCAAGTATTTGCTCAAGAATCTGGCAATCCTTTTGATGTACAAACTACCGTTAATGCAATTGATGGCCGCTTTCAAATTCATGCCAGCTATCTTGTGCCGATCAATCTGTGCAATGCCTTTGCATTTCTAAGTGACTATGAGGATGCTAAAAATATTCCGGGTATCACAGAGTCAAAAGTGATTTCAAGGTCGGGCAATAGAGTGCGGGTACAGCGAGTGGTTGAGGAGCAAATTTTATTTATTCCGATTGAGATTCAATCGGTTATTGAGTACACCGAGATTTCAAATCGATATCTGAGTTTTGAGCAGATTAGTGGCGATACGAAGCTCTACAAGGGCACATGGAGGTTAACTCCAGATAAGGAGAAGACCCTCTTTCGATATGAGTCCGTCGTTGAGCCTAATTCAATGATTCCAACAGTAGTGATTGAGTACTTCATCAAAAATAGTATTCGCAGTCGGTTTGAGCTCATGGCTCAGCGGGCTGCACAAAAAAAGTTTCCCGCAAATATGGCTTGTAATTAGTCACTTCCGCTTGGAATGGGAATCCAACCCAAAACCAACAAAAATCGGGATTTTGAAGATCTCAGACTATTGGATCCAGTCGGGCTGGCTCTAGCTGCAATTTGACCCTATAATTACGAGTTCGGCGAATTAGCTCAGCTGGTTAGAGCGACGGAATCATAATCCGCAGGTCCGGGGTTCAAATCCCTGATTCGCCACCAAATCTAAAGGCCATTGCCCACCGGCAGTGGCCTTTTTCATAGGCTGGCTAGAATCGTTGTATGGCTAAATTTTGGAACTTTGTTCTCTTTCAGGTTGGTTGGTTTGCCTGTGTCTTGGGCGCTGCCAACCGGCAGGTCCTATGGGCGGTTCTTGGGACCTTGGCTTATATTGCCTTCCATGCATGGCGTTCACCCTTCCCAAGGGCGGAAATGCGCCTTCTAATCAAGGCTCTCATCTTTGGAATGATTGCTGACAGTCTCATCATGCATTTGGGCTACATCGATTTTCTGGATTCCTGGCCTTCACCTTATTTATCGCCATTGTGGATGTGGACTCTTTGGCTTTTGGTGGCAACCACCGTCAATGGATCCTTATCTTGGTTGCGTGGTCGACCTATTCTGGCCGGTATTTTGGGAGCTATCTGTGGCCCATTGTCCTATGAGGCTGGCATTCGGCTGGGGGCTGGGACATGGGGCCCTGGGGGCTCATTGATCGGTTTTATCCTGCTTGCGCTAGTTTGGGGGTTGGCAATACCCCTGTTTTTCTATTGGGACCGCACCCCTTTAGAGCGTGGCTTATTAGCAAATCCGTAAATTCCTTTCAAAAGTCGCTTGCAAAGACTACTGTTTTTATATACAGTAAGTCCTAAGTTGTGGAACAGTAGATAAAACTTCGGGAAAAAGCCCAATACAAAGCGAAAAGGAATCAAAAATGGCCTTGGATGACAAACGAAAATCAGCCTCTTCTGAATTTGAAGGAATGAGCGGAGATAAGCAAAAGGCGCTAACAGCAGCCTTGGCACAAATTGAGAAGCAATTTGGCAAAGGCTCAATCATGAGATTGGGCGACGCTGAAATTAGCCAAGATATTCAGGTGGTATCAAGTGGTTCCCTGGGTCTAGATATTGCCCTTGGAGTCGGCGGTCTTGCACGTGGTCGTGTGATTGAAATTTATGGCCCAGAGTCATCCGGTAAAACAACATTAACTTTACATGCGATTGCAGAAATGCAAAAACTTGGTGGAACCTGCGCCTTTATCGATGCAGAGCACGCATTGGATGTGCAGTACGCTTCACGTCTCGGTGTCGATGTAAATAATTTATTAATCTCTCAACCTGACACTGGTGAGCAGGCCTTAGAAATTGCAGACGCTTTAGTGCGTTCAGGCTCTATTGATTTGATTGTGATTGACTCTGTTGCTGCCTTGGTTCCAAAGGCTGAAATTGAAGGTGATATGGGTGATTCATTGCCAGGCCTGCAAGCACGTTTGATGAGTCAAGCTTTGCGCAAATTGACTGGCGCTATCAAGCGCACCAATACAACAGTGATATTTATTAACCAAATTCGTATGAAGATTGGTGTGATGTTTGGCTCTCCAGAAACCACTACTGGTGGCAATGCACTCAAGTTCTACGCTTCTATGCGTTTGGATATTCGTCGCATTGGTAGTATCAAAAAAGGCGATGAAGTGGTTGGCAATGAAACGCGAGTGAAAGTTGTTAAAAACAAGGTTTCACCACCATTCCGCGAAGCAATTTTTGACATCATGTATGGCGCTGGCATTTCTAGGGAAGGTGAAATTATTGATATGGGCGTAGAAGCCGATATCGTTGAGAAATCTGGCTCCTGGTATAGCTATAACGGCGACCGTATCGGTCAGGGCAAAGACAATGTGCGCGATTTCTTGAAAGAAAATCCAGCGATTGCCAAAGATATTGAAGCCAAGATTCGGGAAAAGTTAGGCGTTAAAACTGGCTCTGCAGTAGTCACTGATGTCCTGAGCGAAGAAGAGGAAGTCGAGTAAGTCGATGTCTGAATTAGGCAGCAAAGAAAGAGTCAAGCAAAGCCCGAGTCTCAAAGCTCGGGCTTTGCGCCTTTTATCCCTCCGCGAATACAGTCGTAAAGGATTAGCAGCAAAGCTTGCAGAATCTGAGGCGAGATGGGCAAAGCTCGGGGCTGAGCAAGTGGATCAAACCTCCGAGTCTATGCAATCAAAGATTGAAGCTGTTTTGGATGATTTTGAGGGGCGCGGTTGGCTTTCAGACGAGCGATTTGCTGAAGCACTGGTACGTAGGCGCAGCGAGCGCTACGGAATGCGAAAAATTCAAGGTGAGTTAGAGCGGGCTGGCATTGGGGCGGCTCAGTCAAGCAAGCTGCTACAGTCACTCAAGGAGACTGAATATCAACGGGCTTATGAACTGTGGCTCCGCAAATATGGGATAAAAGCACAGGATCAGCAAGAGCGTGCCAGGCAATATCGCTTCTTAGCTTCGAAGGGTTTTAGCTCGGAAGTGGTCGGCAAAATCATTGGCGGTCAGCAGCCTGATTAGGGCAATTACGGATCACCAGCGAGGATTTGCCGCGTTGCAGCATGATAGACTTATGGAGTCGGTCAAGCCGTTCGCATTTATTCAAATTTAGCTAATTTGGCTATTTCTAGGGTAAGTATGAGATACAGGCAACATCGGTTTAACTAATCCTCATCACTTGCTAAAAAAGATACCGTTTCGGAGTAATTATGAAAATTCACGAGTACCAAGGCAAAGAGCTTCTTCGCCAATTTAATGTGCCTGTTCCTAACGGCATTCCTGCATTTAGTGTTGATGAGGCAGTGAAAGCTGCTGAAAAACTAGGCGGCCCAGTATGGGTTGTAAAGGCCCAGATTCATGCAGGTGGTCGCGGTAAGGGCGGCGGTGTGAAGTTGGCTAGAAGCATGGACGACGTGAAGAAATACGCTTCTGAAATCTTGGGTATGCAACTCAAGACTCACCAAACAGGACCTGAAGGCCAAAAAGTCAATCGTCTCTTAATCGAAGACGGTGCAGATATTCAAAAAGAGTACTACTTCAGTATCGTTACTGACCGCGCAACACAGAAAAATGTGATCATGGCCTCTAGCGAAGGCGGTATGGATATTGAGGAAGTTGCTGAATCTCATCCAGAAAAAATTATCAAAGTCTTTGTTGATCCATTGCTTGGCTTAACAGATGCAGATTGCGATATCGTTGCAAAAGGCATTGGCGTTCCTGAAGCCTCTATTCCAATGGCTCGCGATGTATTCAAAAACCTTTATAAGACTTATTGGGATACCGATGCTTCATTGGTCGAAATTAATCCATTAATTCTTGAGGGCAACGGCAAGATCAAGGCGCTCGATGCGAAGTTCAACTTTGATCCAAACGCACTATTCCGTCATCCAGAAATCGTTGCTTATCGCGACATCGATGAAGAAGATGCAGCTGAAATTGAGGCCTCTAAGTTTGACCTTGCTTATATCTCTTTAGATGGCAATATTGGTTGTTTGGTTAACGGTGCTGGTTTGGCCATGGCAACCATGGACACCATTAAGCTGTTTGGTGGTGAGCCAGCAAACTTCTTGGACGTTGGCGGTGGTGCGACAGCAGAGAAAGTAACTGAAGCATTCAAGATCATGTTGAAAAACAAGAGCGTTGAGGCAATTTTGGTCAATATCTTCGGCGGCATTATGCGTTGCGATGTGATTGCTGATGGTGTTGTTACTGCATGTAAGGCAGTAAACCTCACAGTGCCTTTGGTTGTGCGCATGAAGGGTACAAACGAAGAGCTTGGTAAGAAAATTCTTGCTGACTCTGGTTTGCCAATCATCAGTGCCGATTCAATGGCTGAAGCTGCTACTAAGGTAGTTGCTGCTGTTGCCAAAAACAAATAATCAAGGAATTTCAAAATGTCTATTTTGGTTAATAAAAATACTAAAGTCATTACCCAGGGTATTACTGGTAAGACTGGTCAGTTCCACACTGAAAAATGTCAAGAATATGCAAATGGTAAAAACTGTTTTGTTGCGGGTGTAAATCCGAAAAAAGCAGGCGAGTCAATTTTTAATATTCCAATTTATGCAACAGTAAAAGAAGCAGCTGCGCAGACTGGTGCCACTACTTCTGTTATTTATGTTCCGCCTCCGGGCGCAGCAGCTGCTATTTGGGAAGCGGTTGAGGCTGACCTCGATTTTGTAATCTGTATTACTGAAGGCATTCCTGTGCGCGATATGTTGGAAGTGCGCAATAAGATGAGGGCCAAAGAAGCTGCTGGCGGTAAGAAAACCTTATTGCTTGGACCGAACTGCCCTGGAATCATCACTCCAGATGAAATTAAGATCGGCATCATGCCTGGCCATATTCATAAAAAGGGCCGCATTGGTGTTGTCAGTCGCTCTGGTACCTTGACATACGAAGCTGTTGGTCAATTGACAGCAATTGGTTTGGGTCAATCTACTGCAGTTGGTATTGGCGGTGATCCTATTAACGGTTTGAAGCACATCGATATCATGAAGATGTTCAATGAAGATCCAGAAACAGATGCCGTCATCATGATTGGTGAAATCGGTGGTCCAGATGAAGCTGAAGCAGCCCGTTGGTGCAAAGCGAATATGAAAAAACCGGTAGTTGGTTTTATTGCCGGTGTGACTGCGCCTCCTGGAAAACGCATGGGCCACGCTGGTGCCTTGATTTCTGGTGGTGCTGATACCGCCGATGCCAAGCTTGCTGTGATGGAGGAATGTGGCTTCAAAGTAACAAAGAACCCATCTGAGATGGCTGCTTTATTAAAAGTCATGTTGTAATTAAAAGGGCGCTGTTTAAACAGCGCCCTTTTTAGTATTAAATAGTTAGACAAGAAAAAATAAAAAAGTAGGGAGACAAAATGGATTTTTCAGTCTTTTCAGGTGCAGCATTTTGGGCTGCACTTTTATCAATCATTGTGGCGAATATTTTGCTATCTGGCGATAACGCTGTGGTGATTGCCTTGGCTTCTCGGAATTTACCATCCCATCAACAAAAGAAAGCTATCTTTTGGGGTAGTGCCGCTGCAATTATTTTGCGTGTGGTGTTAACCATCACTGCTGTTCAACTACTCACCTTGCCTTATTTGAAGATAATTGGCGCAATTTTGCTGGTCTATATTGGCGTTCAGTTATTAGCTGATAGTGATGATGAAGCTGAAATGAAGGGGCACTCTAATATTTGGGGTGCTATTAGAACAATCCTAGTCGCTGATTTGGTGATGAGTTTAGACAATGTTTTGGCAGTTGCTGCAGCCGCGCAAAAAGGGCCAGAAGAAACTCGCTTGGCACTGCTTATTATTGGTTTGGGGCTTTCTATTCCATTGATTATTTTTGGTAGCACGATGTTGTTAAAGGTGATGGATCGTTTTCCAGTCATTATTACCTTGGGTGCAGGACTATTAGGATTATTGGCTGGCGGAATGTTGGTTGAAGACCCAGCAATTAAGGAATCGATTCAAGCTGCTATGGAAGATGCCCATATGATTTTTGAAGGTGTTGGGGTTGCCATTGTGATTTTGCTGGGAACCTATTTAAAGAAAAAGAATTCCAGCAAGCCAGCATAATTTCTTGTACCACTATCAGTAAAAGCCAGCCTCTAAAGCTGGCTTTTTTACATATAGCTGCCTTGAGTTCAAGAGGTATAGAGTAGATGATGAGGAATTTCACCTCAGGAGCTAAAAGATATGCAGACACAAACGCAAGACAAAGAATCTGGATTTACCTTGATTGAAGTCATGGTGGTTGTTGCCATCATCGGGATACTAGTCGCAGTAGCGGTCCCGCAGTATCAAGACTACATTGCTCGTAGCCGTGTGGTTGAAGGCATGAATTTATCTTCTAGTGCAAAACTTGCGGTTACTGAGGCGTTTGCTAGTCGAGGAACGGTTGCGATGGATGAGGCTACTAACGGTTCTTTTACCTTTGGCCCAACACGCAGCGTCAAGTTAATAGAGATTACACCTTCGGGCGCCATTGCCATTGACTACCAAGTGAGCGTTGCACCTGAAGGTAAGAACACATTGCATCTAGTACCCACAAATAATCCTGACGCAAATTCACCTCAGTCACTAGATTTGTCAAAGCCAGAGGGGGCAACATGGTCTGGCGGATGGTCTTGTAGATCGACAGAAACGAATCTTTTGCCTCAATTACTGCCTTCAGAATGCAGAATTAGTAAATAAGCAGTTGAGAATACTTAGCCAAGCCATACTATGGATTGGCTAAGTTAGAGCTCTCAACTTTATTGGTAGTTATAAAATGGCCCAATGAATCCTCAGCTCCAAATCATGCTTCAACAGGGTATCCAGGCCTTTCAGAGTGGAAATTTTGAGGGAGCTAATTCCATACTCAAAAGAATTATTGAGGTCGACTCAAAAAATCTTCCCGCATTGCATGTTCTCGGCCTAATTCAGGCATCTCAGAAAAAATATAAGGAGGCTGCCGAATTGCTCAGTAGGGCAGCTCGTATCAATCCAAACGATGCATCTATTCAATACAATCTTGCTAAAGCGATGGTTGATTGTGGTTTAGAGAAAGAGTCTTTGCCACATCATAAAAAAGCAGTTGAATTGATGCCGAATAATCCTGAGGCTTGGTTGAATTATGGCAAGACTACATCTAATTTGGGTAATGATGAGCAAGCTATTTTTTGCTATGACAAAGCATTAAGCTTTAATCCAGATTATGCAGAGGCTTACCTTAATAAAGGCGCAGCACTAAAAAAAATAGGGCAATATGAAGAAGCAATTCTGTCTTCTGAAAAAGCGCTAAAAATTAACCCAAATCTTGCTGAGGCATGGACAAATAAAGGGAATGTACTTTATGAATTAAAGCGTTATGACGAGGCTCTTATTTATTACGAGAGAGCTTTGATGCTAAATCCAGCATCTCACAAAGCATGGGCATATAAAGGACTGGCACTACAAGAAATTGAACATTATGATGCTTCGCTCATTCATTTTGACGAGGCCATTAAGCTTAAACCTGACTATCACGAGGCATGGGTCAATAGGGGAGTTGTCTTTCATCTGCTTGAGCGCTTTGGGGATGCGCTTATCAGTTTTGATGCAGCACTCAATATTGATTATTCAAACCCGAATGCTTGGATTAATAGGGGAATAACTCTACAAGAACTTAAAAAGTTTGAAGATGCTCTCATTCATTATGATGAGGCGCTTAAACTCAATCAAAATGATTGCACCGCTTGGTTTAATAAAGGAGTTGCATTGCTTGAGCTAAAGCGATTGGATCAAGCACTTTCTCATTTTGACCAAGCACTCAGCATAAATCCTAAATTTGCAGACGCATCTTTTAATAAAAGTATTGCTTTATTGCTGCAGGGTGATTTCGAAAATGGCCTACAACTTTATGAGAGTCGATGGGAGTCAGAAAAGGTTAGTCGCATTGCTGGCAAAAGAAACCTCACTCAACCGCTTTGGATTGGAAGCCAGCCCCTGCAGAATAAAACAATTCTTTTATATGATGAGCAAGGTTTTGGAGACTTAATCCAGTTTTCTCGATATGCCAAACTAGTCTCAGATCTTGGGGCGAGAGTTATTCTAGAGGTTCCAGGGCCACTTGCACAACTGTTTTCTGGACTTGAAGGGGTAGCCCAATTGGTAATTAAGGGCGAAGAGTTGCCAGATTTTGATTATCAGTGCCCACTTTTAAGTCTCCCATTTGCTTTAAAGACTGAGGTTGAAAATATTCCTGCAAGCCAGTCCTACTTGGTAAGCGATCCAAATAAAGTGGCCAAGTGGAAGCTCAAATTAGGAGAGGGTAAAAATAAAAGGATAGGGGTGGCTTGGAGCAGTACGTCAGCTTTTAAGGGGGATTCCAAAAGAAGTCTATTGCTTGAGGATTTTGTGAAAGCCCTTCCCACTGAAGGTTACGAATATATTTGCTTGCAAAAAGAACTAAAGGACTGCGACAAAGAATTTTTGCATTCCTATAAAAATATTAAATTTTTTGGTGACGACCTTGAGGACTTTAGTGAAACAGCCGCGCTAATAGAATGTGTCGATCTAGTCATTAGTACGTGTACTAGCATCCCTCATTTAAGTGCTGCGCTTGGCAAAGAGACCTGGGTTCTGCTATCTTACGTACCGGATTGGAGATGGTTGCTAGAGAGAGAAGATAGCCCGTGGTATCCGTCCATTAAACTCTGTAGGCAACAAGCTCTTGGCGATTGGGATAACCTTCTCAAAAGAGTGAATCTAGACCTGAGTTCAGCACATATTTAGTTTTTAGCTTCTACGGATTTTTATTTTTGTTAAGCTGCCAAGTAAGGCGGTAATCATGGCTTTACTTAATGTTCAATAATTTTTCTACTAAGTGATTTAAATGAAAATTTCATTATTTGGCCAAAGAAATCATTTGGGTGTAGGTACATTTTTTTCTGAATTGTCGGATGCATTTAAGAAATTCTATTACATTGGTAAATATATAGAAGAAGTAGACCCATTTGATCTAGATAAGTTGAAATCGGCGGTAGCTCAATCTAATCTTGACGATATAAATATTTGGTTTTGGCAGCACCCAGCAATTAAATCTGCCAAAGGTTTTAATATTTGTTGGGCTATTTTTGAGTCAGATAAATTGCCGCAGGAATATCTAGCAAACTTGTATGAGTATGCTGACCTTATATGGGTCCCAAGCTTGTGGGCTTCCAGTCGCCTCTACTTTTTATAGTGGGCACACTGAGTTCCTTAAGCCTATACGAGGCAAGTTTTTTGAAATTGACTATCAGTTGGAAAAAATTTTAGATGCTGAGTTTAAGAGTTACTGGCCACCCACTAACTCTGATTATGGGAGTTGGGCCAACCCAAGCATTGATAGTATTTCTAAAAGTCTACAAGCGATTATGGAGGGCTACAAAGAAAATGTGGAAGTGGCGATGCAGGCAAGTCAAATAATTCGCACTCACTATACTTGGGAGCGTTCAGCAGATTTGGCTCTAAAAAGTATGCATTCTATGGGAATATTAAATTTTAAATATGATATTGAGGGTTAGTTTTACCGATTTCATTGGTCTAAAAAAAGTGGGCGGTAAGAAAGGTTTGAATGTTTGGTAACCCCTGGCTTTATTATCAACTACTCTTTTATATTCCAACCCCCACTCTTACCCCCACTCTTCTCAAGTAGCTTGATGCCACCCATCACCATGCCGCGGTCTACTGCTTTGCACATATCGTAGATTGTGAGAAGGGCGACTTGCACCGCAGTAAGGGCTTCCATTTCAACGCCAGTGGGCCCTGTAGTTTCTGCTCGGACTTTACAGTTAATGCTGCTGTCTGTTGAGTTCGTTTCAAACTCTACACTGACATGGGTCAAAGCTAATGGGTGACAAAGGGGGATTAGGTCAGCCGTTTTCTTGGATGCCTGTATACCTGCAATTCTGGCGATTCCAAGCACGTCACCTTTTTTATGGGCGCCTGCCCCCACCATCTTGAAGGTTTCGGGAAGCATGCTGATTTTGCCGCTTGCAATGGCCACCCTGTGCGTGGCAGCTTTATCACCTACATTTACCATGTGGGCTTGCCCACTGTCAT
The DNA here is from genome assembly GCF_018881885.1 of Polynucleobacter sp. MWH-Creno-3A4. Classification (NCBI taxonomy): domain Bacteria; kingdom Pseudomonadati; phylum Pseudomonadota; class Betaproteobacteria; order Burkholderiales; family Burkholderiaceae; genus Polynucleobacter; species Polynucleobacter sp. MWH-Creno-3A4. The sequence goes on along the minus strand of NZ_JACXSA010000001.1, from coordinate 478,268 downwards.
CAAAATGAGTTAGTTTGTTCATGGGATAAGTTTTACCATATAGGGATGCAGGATATAAAGCTTCTGAGAAAAACCTCTTTTGGGCATCGAGTTTTGGCAATACAGCTGATTTTGGCCATGACCTCCTATGGGGCTATCCCAGTTGTAGCAGCGCCTGCTGGAGATGTATCCGTGGAAGGTAATTCCGCAGCTATACAGAATATCGGCAGGGCCATGCAATCTCCCGAGGCGCAATCTTCAAAATTACCCCCTCGAAATACCTCAAGAAGTCAGCCTAATATTATTTTGCCGGATATGGGTGATCCTGGCGGCGATTCGTTAAGCCGCATCGATGAGCGTAAATATGGCGAGATGATCATGCGTCAGATCAGACCCGATCCAGATTATTCCAATGATCTGCCTATCTATGATTTCCTCAACACGATGGAGCGTCGTTTACTGCAGGCTGCAAAAAAACTGCAACTTGGTGGGGCTAACGAGCAAGGGAGTGGCGCTTATAACTTTGAAGTATTTGCGGTTAAAGATAGCAGTATCAATGCATTTGCTTTACCGGGTGGGTTTATAGGCTTTCATACGGGTTTGCTTGTCAGTGCAGAGACGGACTCCGAAGTGGCTTCAGTGATGGGTCATGAAACTGGGCATGTATTGCAGCGCCATCTTGCTCGCCAGATGGATAAGCAATCAACCAACACAATGATTGCTATTGCGGGAATGGTACTTGGTGCTTTGGCCATGTCTCGCAACCCTTCCGCAGGTGCTGGTCTAATCCAGGGTGGTCAAGCTCTCGCCGTTGACAATCAACTCTCCTATTCGAGGGATGCAGAGCGTGAGGCTGATCGAGTTGGCTTTCAGATTCTAGATGCAAGTGGCTATGACGTAAATGGTGCTCCTGGTTTCTTTCAGCGCTTGCAAAAAGCTACGGGAATAATGGATAAAGGGGTTCCTTCCTATGTACGTACCCACCCATTAACAACGGATCGTATAGCAGACATGCAAGATCGAGCTAGAACTGTTGCCTCGCGAAATGTTTCAACCTCAGTAGAGTTTTATTTCATCAAAGCAAGAGCGCGGATGGAGCAGTCTGGAACTTCCAGTGGCCTATATGATCTTAAAAATACCTTTGAGAGTCTCAGTAAACAGCCTCAAGTTGGCAAGCAAATGGAGGGCTTCTATGGTTTGGCTCTTATTGCGCAACGCCAAGGAAAGCTAGATCAAGCGGAGTCTTATTTGCAGCAAGCGCGCAATCTTGCTCAGACTGCTAGTGCTCCAGGCTCACCAATTCAGCGGCAAAGCCTATCGTTGGATATCACTGCCTCTGAATTGGCTTTAGCTAAAGGTAAAGGAGAAGAGGCATTACAAATTGCGCAAACCACCTTGCGCGCGTATCCTCAATCTTATGCAGCCGGGGCGGCAATGATTAATGCCGAGTTGGCATTAGGGCGTACCAATGATGCAATTACTTGGCTCAAGGCTCGTACCCGCTTACAGCCAAATGAAATTGTGTGGTGGACTTTATTATCTAAGGCCTATGATCAGGCTAAAAATGTAGCAATGCGTCATTTCGCATTGGGTGAAAAATATGCCTTGGAGGGTGCATGGCCCTCTGCAATTGAGCAATTAAAGATCGCTCGCACGGCTAGCGACTCTGATTACTATCAAGGCTCTAGTATCGATGCCCGCTTACGTGAAATGCAAAGGCAATACCGAGATGAACTCAAGGAGCAAGGTAAGTTACCGAGCTAAACACTGCTCTGATTGCTTGGTTTTGGGATGAAATGAAAGCGACTAGCCAGCTCATCGGAGTGTATCGGGTCCAGTGGAAGCTGCTTTTCTTGCCAAGTCCAAGTGCCAGCAAAACTACAGGCAGCCTGATGCAATTTTGCTAATTCAGAAAATTGATCTAAGTCATGATCATGTAAGAGCGCTACGCTCATGTGAGCTCCATGGGTAAATGACGACGCATTCTGCTCTTTATAGGGCGCTGGATATATTGAGCCAGCGATGTAGATATTTCCAAGCTCATCACTGAATGCTGCGCGTGGTTCAATCGTATTGTGGCATTGAGTAGTGAACTGTAAACCCTCATTATTTGAGTTGATCCGTACTATCCAGGGCGTAGCATCAAGGGTGATAAAGACTCGCTGTGGACCATTCTGAAAAAAGAATCTATCTTGATCATCGCTGGCATAGTTTCTAGCGATAAATTCTTTTAATCCCTGATGATTAATGACTTGTCCTGGTAATTGATGTTGCTGCGCAAATTCATCCCGCATGCGCCATTGACCTCTTCTATCTAAAGCAAGCCAGCCGTAGCAATCTGGCACATTAGGCCATTTGATGAGCGATCGTAATACTTGCTCATCCATGATGATGATTAATGCAGTCCGTGTGGTGTTGACGGAGCGTCAAATGTTTCTTCGGTAGAGCGACTTGCGTGTAAATGGGCGATGCGCCAACCTTGACTATCTTGCAGGAGGACCAAGGTGATATTAAGAAAAAACTCAGCCTCTACTTGATCTGCTCTGAGGTGAACTGCTTCTGTGGTGTCATATACCGCAGCACCCAAGATAGTGTGGCTAATACAAGCAATTGGCTCAAGAAATAAGGGCTGCTTAGAGAGTAAACGTTCTAGACCCTTGCGGATTTCAGCATGCCCACTTAAGCGGTGACCTTCGGGAAGTACGCAAGTAATGGAATCATCATCAAGCCAAATATCTAAGGCGCTTTGTACATCCCGATGACGCAATGCATCGCGCCAAGCATCCACTACTTCATCTGCATTATGAAAGAGTCTGGCAAGTTTGGACATAGCTCACTTTTCCTGAGAAATTACTACAAGGTGTTGAGTGTAGCGAATACTTGTTCCGGCAGGATGTCTTTTAAGCACAGTAAGTGGCCTAAAGGACACTCTCTTTTATGGCATGGGCTGCAAGACATATTCAACCAGATCACCTTAGCCTTATTGGAAAGGGGTGGAGTATGGGCTGGATCACTGGATCCAAAGATAGCAATCTGAGGAGTATTGAGAGCTGCTGCAATGTGCATTAAGCCCGAATCATTGCTGATGACGGCCTTACTCATGCTAATTAGGGCAATCGCTTCATCTAGCGAGGTTTCACCACACCAGTTCTGCAGATTGTCTGCAGCTCCCACTTGGGATGTAATTTCCTGGGCAAGAATATGGTCACCTTTACCGCCTAATAAGATCACCTGATTACTAGAATTTTCGGCTAATAAAAGCTTTGTAAGCTTTGCAAAATGGTCGGTAGGCCAGCGCTTAGTAGGGCCATATTCTGCACCGGGACACAGTACGTAAATAGAGTCAGGATTGACACCATGATCCTGCATCTTTTTTTCTACTAATTGTTTTGCTATCTGCGGGATATTGAGCTTGGGTGTTAGCTTGACCGAAGTGGCTAGCTCACCTTCTTTAAGGAGATGGCTGAGTGCTAAGTAGTGTTCCACCATCGGTGGGCGATTCACTTTGCTGGGATTATCAAGCGCTACATTGATCAGGCCAAAACGGCATTCACCACGATAGCCAATACGAAATGGAATATTAGCCAGCCAAGGAATGAGAGCAGACTTAAGGCTATTAGGTAATACAAAACAGGCTTGATAGTTTTTAGACTCAATCTCCTTAGCCAATTGTTTGCGTAGACTCCATTGCAGTTTTTGATGCTCGAACTTTGCTTCAATCACGTGATCAACTTCTGAGCAAGCGCGATAGATTGGAGCTACCCAATGGCTAGCAAGGACATCAATTTTGGATTTTGGATACTGAACTTTAAGTGCGGCTAGAAGTGGCTGGGTGGTAACAGCATCCCCAATCCAGTTTGGGGCGATGATCAGAATACTCTGCATATGTTGTATCCCGACTCAGCGCCAATTGATAGGCGCCGATGAGGCTTAGTGTCCGTGTGGCTCAGTGCCGGGAATGAGTTTGTAGTCAGTGCCACAGTATGGGCACTTTGCTTCCCCGGTTTTGGTGATGTCCAAGAAAACCCGTGGATGAGAGTTCCAGGTTGGTGTTTGATTCGTTGGGCAATGTAATGGGAGATCTTTACCATCTACCATTACTACTTGAGCTTGAGTCATATGCTATTCCTAAATACTAAAAGAAATTATTTCACGTAGGTGAGCCAAGATTTGTATTTATCATTTCTGCCATAAACAGCATCAAAATACGCCTTCTGAATTCTTTCAGTGATTGGACCACGCTTGCCATCGCCGATAGTACGATCATCAAGCTCGCGAATCGGGGTTACTTCAGCTGCGGTACCAGTGAAGAATGCCTCATCTGCAGAATAGATTTCGTCACGTGTGATGCGTTTCTCGCGTAACTCTAGACCGAGATCTTTCACAATCTCAATAATAGAGTCACGTGTAATGCCATCTAAGCATGATGCTAGATCTGGCGTATAAACAATGCCATCACTCACCATGAAAATGTTTTCTCCGGATCCTTCAGAGACATAGCCTTCAGTGTCTAGCAACAAGGCTTCGTCATATCCGTTGGCAGTGACTTCTTGGTTAGCCAAAATAGAGTTGATGTAATAGCCAGAAGCTTTAGCGCGCACTAATGAGGAGTTCACAAAGTGACGAGTAAATGAGGAGGTTTTAACGCGAATACCCTTGTTGATGCCATCCTCGCCTAAATAAGCGCCCCATTCCCAGGCTGCGATCGCAGTATGAATGGAGTTGCCTTTCGGGGAGATGCCCAGTTTTTGCGAGCCAATGAAGATAATGGGGCGAATATAACAAGCTTCGAGCTTGTTGCTATTCACGACGTCAATAATCCCCTTAGTGACTTCTTCTTGGCTGAATGGCATATTCATTTGGAAGATTTTGGTGCCATTGAAGAGGCGTTTAACGTGTTCTGGGAGGCGGAAAATGGCCGTTCCTTGAGGCGTTTTGTATGCTCGAATACCTTCGAATACGCCCATGCCGTAATGGAGGCTGTGGGTGAGGACGTGAATATTGGCCTCACGCCAAGGAATTAGCTTCCCATCGGACCAAATAAAGCCATCGCGGTCGGACATCGACATTTTCTCTACCTTTTTTGTATCTGGTTAATCGCGGCATCCAGTCTGGGGTTTAAGTGCCCTAGACCGGAAATGCGCCTAAGCTCCTATTGTAGAGCAGGCGGGGCGGTTTGATGGCCCGGATCCCTTGGGTAGGAGGGCTGGACGATTTAGAATGGAGTATTCCCAATAAACCACCTTATTTACTCAATCTCATGCCGGATACCTTATTCAAAGTTAAGCGTTTAAGTGAATTAGCCCAATCAGGCCAATTAAAGGGAAAACGGGTTCTCATTCGCGCTGATCTCAACGTCCCCCAAGACGAAGCGGGAAATATTACTGAAGACACCCGCATTCGGGCTTCTATGCCTGCAGTGCAGATATGTTTGGATGCTGGCGCAGCAGTAATGGTCACCTCTCACCTAGGCCGTCCGACTGAAGGCGAATTTAAACCTGAGGATAGTTTGGCCCCAGTAGCTGATCGCATTGCTACTTTGTTGAATCGCAAAGTGCCTCTCATTAGTGATTGGGTTGATGGCGGTTTTGAGGTGAAGCCAGGGGAAGTAGTGCTTCTAGAAAACTGCCGTTTAAATGTGGGTGAGAAAAAGAATAGCGACGAGCTAGCAAAAAAGATTGCCGCTCTGTGTGATGTATATGTCAATGATGCATTTGGTACAGCCCATCGTGCTGAGGCAACTACTCATGGGGTTGCTAAGTTTGCACCGATAGCTTGTGCTGGCCCTTTGATGGCTGCTGAATTGGATGCATTAAGTCGAGCATTGGCAAGTCCGAAGCGTCCACTAGTAGCAATTGTTGCAGGCTCTAAAGTTTCTTCGAAGCTCACTATCCTTAAAGCCTTGGCTGATAAGGTTGACGAACTGATTGTTGGCGGCGGAATTGCCAACACTTTCATGCTTGCCAAAGGTCTGCCAATTGGTAAATCACTTGCTGAACCTGATCTAGTGCAAGAAGCCAGAGAAATTATGGAGCTCATGGAAAAGCGTGGCGCTCATGTTCCGATCCCTGAGGATGTTGTTGTAGCGAATGAACTATCACCTTTAGCGCGTGCAAACCGGGTGCCTGCTGACCAAGTGGCAGAGGACGACATGATTTTGGATATTGGACCGAAGACTGCAGCACGCTTATCCATCATGCTTGCGCATGCAGGCACGATTGTTTGGAACGGCCCATTAGGAGTATTTGAGATTGATCAATTTGGCGGCGGCACGAAAATGCTCGCCGCTGCTATTGCTCATTCGCCCGCATTTTCCATCGCTGGCGGCGGCGATACTTTGGCAGCAATCGCAAAATACGGTATTGAAAATCAAGTGGATTACATTTCTACTGGTGGCGGCGCTTTCTTAGAGTTTCTTGAAGGCAAAACCTTACCAGCCTTTGCAGTACTGGCCGAACGGGCGAAAGACTAATCATGCTAAGAGCAACCAAAATCATCGCCACTCTGGGGCCGGCATCCGAAAAGCCTGAGGTATTGAGTGACATGATTCGTGCGGGCGTTGATGTTGTGCGCCTGAACTTTTCACATGGTACGGTTGCAGATCACAAAGCTCGTCATGATTTGGTGAGAAGTATTTCTGCGGATGTAGGTAAAGAAGTGGGCATTATGGCTGACCTGCAGGGACCCAAAATTCGTGTGGGTAAATTTGCTGAAGGCAAAATCCTCCTCAAAGAAGGTGAAAAATTTGTTTTAGATATTGCATGTCACTTGGGTGATCAAGGGCGTGTAGGGCTTGATTACAAAGAGTTACCAAATGATGTGAAGCCGGGCGATCGTCTGCTATTAAATGATGGTTTAGTTGTACTTCGTGTTGAAGGCGTTAAAGGTGGAGAAATTTTTACTCTCGTTGAGCAAGGCGGTCCACTTTCTAATAACAAAGGCATTAATCGTGCTGGTGGTGGTTTAACTGCTCCAGCCTTGACTGAAAAAGACATTGCTGACTTAGATGCAGCGATTGCGATGGGCGTCGACTTCTTGGCGATTAGCTTCCCTAAAGATGGTGCAGATATGGCCTATGCCCGTAAGCTGGCAGATGCTGCAAGCGCTAAGTATGGAGTGGGCAAGGTAAAAACCATTGCTAAAGTAGAGCGCGCCGAAGCTATTGAGCCAGATGCCCTCAAAAGCATCATTGCGGAGAGTGACGGCATTATGGTGGCCCGTGGTGATTTAGCGATCGAAGTAGGGAATGCTGCTGTACCCGCTTTACAAAAGCGAATGATTGCTTGGGCACGTGAGGCGGATAAGTTTACGATCACTGCTACTCAAATGATGGAGTCAATGATCAGTGCCCCAGTGCCAACACGCGCTGAAGTCAGTGACGTGGCGAATGCTGTGCTAGATGGCACAGATGCAGTGATGCTTTCTGCGGAGTCTGCCACAGGCTTGTACCCAGTACAAACTATCAAAGCGATGGCAGAGATTTGCGTAGAGGCAGAGAAGTCTTATCGAGTCCAATTGGACACGGACTTTTTGGACCAAACCTTTACTCGAATTGATCAGACCATTGCATTGGGTGCATTATTTACCGCTCATCATTTAAATGCCAATGCGATTGCAGCTCTGACTGACTCTGGATCAACAGCAATTTGGATGAGTCGACACAATATTCATGTACCCATTTTTGCTTTGACTTCGAAGATTGCTACGCAACGTGCTTTAAGCACCTACCGTAATGTCACCCCACTCGGTTTGGACTACAGCCGCGATCGGGATACTGCTTTGCAAGAAGTAGAAATGTGTTTAAAGCAAGCTGGTGCAATTAAAAAGGGCGATACAGTGGTATTAACTTCAGGCGAGCCAATGGGCGAACCGGGCGGTACCAACAGCCTCAAAATTATCCAGGTGAAAACCAATTAAATTTTTTCATCTACCTATTACATTGAAATATTGAATTACTACTATTAACGTTATTAACAAAGAGAACATCATGGCTTTAGTATCTTTACGTCAACTCTTGGATCATGCTGCTGAGAATGGTTACGGTTTACCGGCATTTAATGTCAATAATTTAGAGCAAGTCACTGCAATTATGGAGGCGGCTCATGAAGCTGATTCCCCAGTGATCATGCAGGCCTCTGCCGGTGCACGTAAATATGCAGGTGAAGCCTTTTTACGCCATTTAATTTCTGCTGCTGTTGAAGCCTATCCGCATATTCCAGTCGTCATGCACCAAGATCATGGCCAAAGTCCAGCTGTGTGTATGGCAGCAATCAAGAGTGGCTTTACTAGTGTCATGATGGACGGCTCTTTAGAGGCTGATGGAAAGTCTGTGGCGAGCTATGAATACAACGTAGATGTTTCTAGAGAGGTAGTGAAGTTTTCTCACTCCATTGGAGTCACTGTAGAGGCCGAGTTGGGAGTATTAGGCTCACTCGAGACAATGAAGGGTGATAAAGAGGATGGCCATGGCGCAGACGGCACTATGACTCGAGAGCAGTTGTTAACGGATGTTGAGCAGGCTGCTGATTTTGTGAAAGCTACCCAATGCGATGCTTTAGCCATCGCAATTGGTACCAGTCATGGTGCTTACAAGTTCACCAAGAAACCCACTGGCGATATTTTGGCAATTGATCGCATTAGAGAAATTCATGCGCGTATTCCGAATACCCATTTGGTCATGCACGGCTCATCTAGTGTTCCGCAAGAATTACTTGCAGAGATTCGAGAATTTGGCGGCGATATGAAAGAGACTTATGGCGTGCCAGTAGAAGAGATTCAAGAAGGTATTAAAAATGGCGTTCGTAAGATCAATATTGATACCGATATTCGCTTAGCAATGACAGGAGCGATTCGCCGTTATCTATTTGAGAATCCTAGTAAGTTTGACCCACGCGATTATTTAAAGCCTGCCCGTGAAGCAGCTAAAAAAGTCTGTATTGCACGCTTTCAGGCTTTTGGTTCAGCAGGTCAAGCATCCAAAATTAAACCCATTCCATTAGAGAAGATGGCAGAACTTTATAAAAGCGGAAAACTCGCTCAGATTGTGAAGTGATTTAACAATGCCAGCTTTGTATGCCACTTCTATTCAGTCATTACCTTTGTTATCTAAGGGTAAGGTGCGTGATGTTTACGCGCTCGGTGATGACAAATTATTGATGATCACTACTGATCGCTTATCTGCATTTGATGTGGTGATGGGTGACCCGATTCCCGAGAAGGGGGTCGTTCTGAATCAAATGGCTAATTTCTGGTTTGATAAGTTGGCCAAAGTTATTCCAAACCACTTAACTGGAATTGATCCAACATCCGTGGTTACTGCAGAAGAGGTCTCTCAGGTCCAGGGACGTGCAGTAGTTGCCAAGCGCTTGAAGCCAATTTTGGTTGAGGCCGTGGTACGCGGTTATTTAGCAGGTAGTGGTTGGAAAGATTACAAAGAGACTGGCAAGGTTTGTGGAATTGCCCTGCCTGATGGTCTAGAGAATGCGCAAAAATTACCTGAGCCGATTTTCACGCCTGCTGCTAAAGCAGAAGTGGGTGAGCATGATGAAAACATTTCATTTGAAAAGGTGGTGGAACTGATTGGTGAGAAATTGGCCAACCAGATCCGCGAAGTGAGTATTCGTTTGTATAAAGAGGCTTCTGAGTACGCCGCTACTCGGGGAATCATTATTGCTGATACCAAGTTTGAGTTTGGTTTAGATGATGCGGGCCAATTAGTTTTGATGGATGAAATTCTGACAGCGGATTCTTCTCGCTTCTGGCCGGCGGAGACCTATTACGTTGGATCAAACCCACCTTCTTATGACAAGCAGTTTGTGCGTGATTGGCTTGAAACTGCCATGGTAGATGGCAAACTTTGGCCTAAGACGGCGCCAGCTCCCAAATTACCTGCTGAAGTTATTGAAAAAACCGCCCAAAAGTATCGTGAAGCCCTCAGCCGTCTAACTCAGGGATAATAGAGGTCTTAGAAGAATTTAAGGTATTCGGAGAAGCAATGAGCAAGAAGCCAATAGTCGGAATAGTGATGGGTTCTAATTCAGATTGGGACACTATGCAGCATGCTGCTCAAATGCTCGAGCAATTTGGTATTGCGCATGAAGCCAAGGTCCTATCTGCACATCGCATGCCTGATGATATGTTCCAGTACGCTGAAAAGGCACGAGCTAATGGCCTACAAGCCATCATTGCTGGTGCAGGCGGCGCAGCCCACTTGCCGGGTATGCTGGCATCTAAAACCATTGTTCCTGTTTATGGGGTTCCGGTCGCCAGCAAATATTTGCGTGGCGAAGATTCTTTGTATTCGATAGTCCAAATGCCAAAGGGAGTACCAGTCGCTACTTTTGCTATCGGTGAGGCAGGTGCAGCAAATGCTGCTTTGCACGTGATTGCTGGCCTTGCTCTCCATGATGCAGACTTGGCAAAACGTCTAGAGGAGTTTCGCAGTAAGCAGTCTGATACTGCACGCTCCATGAATTTGCCGGGATATTAATACATGGCAGAGTATTTAGAGCCCATTTTGCCGGGTTCATATTTAGGTATCTTGGGTGGCGGTCAACTGGGGCGTATGTTTACTCAAGCTGCACAAGCTATGGGCTATAAAGTGTGCGTCTTAGATCCTAGTCCTGATAGCCCAGCTGGTTCAATTGCAGAAAAATGCATTCAAGCAGATTACACAGATTCAGCTGCTTTAAAAGAAATGGCATCCTTATGTGCCTCGGTAAGTACTGAGTTTGAAAATGTTCCAGCACAAGCCTTAGATGAGCTGGAGTCTCTAGGGGTTTTTGTGGCGCCTCGAAGTAGTTGCGTCTCTCTTGCCCAAAATCGCATTGCAGAGAAAAAATTCTTAGCAACTTGGAAGGCGGAGACCAATATTGGCCCCGCTCCAAATTTTGTCATTGAGCATGATGCCGATATTGCACATGTTCCAGAAGATTTGCTCCCAGGAATACTGAAGACTGCACGCATGGGTTACGACGGTAAAGGGCAGGCCACTGTTTATGATGCTGAAGAATTGGCTTCTGCATGGAATAATTTTGGGCGCGTGCCCTGTGTTCTCGAAAAGCGGATGGATTTGGATTTCGAGGTCTCTGCTTTGGTAGTGCGTGGTTACGACGATGCAGTAGTAGCCTATCCAGTCGCACAAAATATTCATCGCGATGGTATTTTGCATACATCTACTGTTCCGGCGCCCTCATTAAAGCCCGTGCAAGAGAGGAAAATTATTGATGCGGCCAAAGCATTAATTCGGAAGATTGATTACGTTGGCGTTCTTTGTATTGAATTCTTTGTGCTCAAGAACGGCGATATTGTGGCTAATGAAATTGCGCCCCGCCCACATAATTCAGGGCACTACACCTTGGATGCCTGCGTCACGAGTCAATTTGAGCAGCAAGTTCGAGCAATGGCGCGCTTACCGCTAGGCGATGCTCGACAGCTAGCGCCGGTTTCGATGTTAAATCTCCTAGGAGATCTTTGGTTTGAAGGTAGCGAAGAGAATGCTAAAGAGCCTGCTTGGAATAAAGTCTTGGCACACCCTGATGCAAAGTTACATCTCTACGGTAAGTCAGCACCGCGCATCGGTAGAAAAATGGGTCACATTAATTGCTTGGGTGAAGCTTTAAATGAAGCACGTCAAAATTGTGCTGCCGTTGCCGCGGAATTAGGTATCGAGCCATAGAATGTCTTCAGCCAGTACGCCACTGCAATCATCTGCAGTGATTAATGAGGCAGTACAGACCCTTCGTGATGGTGGTCTAGTGGCATTCCCAACAGAGACCGTATACGGCCTGGGAGCCGATGCCAAAAATCCTGAGGCGATTCAGAAGATCTTCACTACAAAAGGCAGGCCTGCTGATCATCCATTAATTGTTCATATTGCTGCCGCTAATCAATTTGATGTGCCGCAGATAGATTGGATCCCTTTATTGGCTCCTTGGGCTAGAGATATTCCTGAAGATGCCTTGAAATTAATCAACACCTTTTGGCCGGGACCGTTAACTTTGGTCTTTAAAAAAGAAAAAAGTGTCTTGAATGCGCTGACTGGCGGGCAAGATACTGTTGCCATACGCGCGCCTGCACACCCTATTGCTCAAGCCCTATTGCGAAAATTTAAGGGTGCTGTTGTTGCTCCATCAGCCAATCGTTTTGGCAAGGTATCGCCAACTAGCGCTGCCGATGTGCGTAATGAATTTGAAGGAATATTGGATTTGATGATTTTGGATGGTGGGGATTGCGAAGTTGGAATTGAGTCCACCATCATTGATTTTTCGTCAGGTGATAAAGCAATTTTATTGCGCCCCGGTGTCATTACTCCTAAAGAGATTTTGTTTAAAACAGGTGTTCATGTTTATCTGCCTGGTCAACTTCATCTTCAAAATAATGAAAGCGATGAAGGCGCAGATGTCCCCAGAGTTTCTGGAAGCTTGAAGGCGCACTATGCCCCAACTACGCCCCTTATTCTATATGCGCCGGGTCGCGCCTTGGATGCTTTGAGCGAATTTCCAGATATTAAATCGCGTGTTGCTGTAGCTGTTTGGGATTCTGAATCCTCACTAGTTTTGGAAGATCATCCTTCTATTGATGTGTCGGAGATCATTGTGTCTAGCGACCCTGCCAGTTTTGCTAGCAAGCTGTATCGCACACTCAGAGATTTAGACCAGCAGGGTTGGGATTTAATTCTTTTTCCTGAGCCACCAACGGGTGAAGAGTGGGATGGCGTGAGAGATCGTCTTCAGCGTGCGTGTTTTGGTTCTGGCCCATCCTCTAAGAGCCACGAAAGTAATTGATCGTGAGCCTCTAGCCCTCGCCAGGCATTGGGGTGGTTGATGAACGAGGTGACTGCATACATTTTTCCGGATTTACTAACAACGTATCCAGAGATGGCACGTACATCAGCAAGTGAGCCAGTTTTCATTCTGACTTCCGGTTTTTTCTTCAAGTGTAGAAATTTACGCAATTGGGTCATCAAGCGATTTCTCATCGTGCCATCAGTTCCAGCAATAGGCAGGCTGTTGTAGAAAATTTCTCCAACAGATAGATTGCGAGCGGCGATCAAGAGTTGATTCATTTGTGATGCTGAGATCGCTTCATTGCGTGAGAGGCCTGAACCATTTTCAATGACCAGATCTGGAAAATCCATACCATTTTTTTTCAGCCAACTCAGAATCACCAATTGTCCATTAGTAGTAGTGGCTGGCTTGCCCATTTTCTCTAGCGCCAAGGTAAGTAACAGTTGGCGTGCCATGACATTGTTAGAGTACTTATTGATATCGACAACATCATCTGCAAGATTGATGCCCTCAAATTGCAGCAGTAATCTTGCTGCCAATGGAACGGTGCCGTCTTTGCCCAGAGGGGGCTGAACCCAGGAACCGCCAGATAATTCCCAGGCAGCAGCAAATCCCTGGGTTAAGAAAGTGTTGGCATCTAGTGCAACTACGTTGTAGTTCACCCCCCGACAAGTACTTGGAAGGGCGCCAGAAAATTGTGCAATGAGGGGTTGATTCGTATTGCCCTCGCTATCTGGGCTAAGGTTAAAGCGAATATTGCTTTTCCAGTTATCACAGGATCGATCGACTAGTTGGAGTTGATTGTCGATCTTTAGTTGTGAGAGTGCTGGGGTATAAGAGATATCAATAAAGTCAGCAGTTCGAGATTTTCCTAGCTGGAAAGCAAGTGTTCTAAAGGCATAGAGCAAAGGATCTGGCGGAACGTTGTAGGCCTTCAGAGATTCGCCGTCAATGGTATTGTGCTCCATTACGCTGGAAGCATATGCGCTACGGTCAAAGAATAAATTGCCATCTATTTTTTGTATGCCAAGCCCTTGCAAAGATTTCATCATCTTGACAAGCTCCTCGGGGATGAGTTTGGGGTCTCCCGTTCCCTGAAGATACAAATTTCCCTTTAGTGCGCCTTGACGAATAACTCCGTCAGTGTAGACATTGGTACGCCAACGATATTGGGGCCCCAAAATATCCAAGCCACTTAAGGTAGTTAAGAGCTTCATTGTTGAAGCTGGATTCATGGCAACATCTGAGCGCCAATCTAATACATTCTTCGCTAGAAACTTTCCTGTGCGACTAGGTTCAATTTCAACTACAGAAATACTTACAGCCTCTTTGGGGATTTGACTACGCTCTAGACTAGTCATTACAGCTTGGGGGATTTGGGGAGAATTGAGTTCTTCGGCGCTTACATTCCGCGCAAAGAGACAAATCCCTAGCCAAATTGCTGAGGCAGCAATAGATAAGAGGCGCTGAAAAAATGATTTCATTGCCCATAGGATAAACCTACAGCGCAAGCAGGTAAAACAATCTAATTATCTAAGAGCCAGCATATTTTGCTTGGTATCTTGTAATGATTTGGTTTTGTTCTTCTAATAACGTGATGAAAGAAGCAATTTTTTCTGGTAAAGGCCCCATTTTTTCTAAACACTCACAACGTTCCACAAAGTTCTTTGCAGCAAGCAGTTGGGCTCCCCCTTTGATTTTATGGAGCATGCTAGCCAAATCGGACTCATCAATCGATTCATTCTTGAGTGCATCTAGAGCTTCATCATGGACTTTCCGAATTTCATCTAAGATCACGACGATATGGTCTGGGTTTTGTTTTAAGAGATTGGCAAATGCGTCAAATGAATACTCTTCCGTTAGGGCAGAGCCTTCGTCAGCATCCAAGCTACATTGACTGGTGAAAAAACGGCTTAATTCATTTTCAAGCGTCATTAAGCTTAGCGGCTTAATCAGAACACCATTCATGCCAGCAGCCAAAAACTGGTGACGAGAGTCAAGAGCATAAATATCTGCTGTGATAGCAATAATAATGAGCTCACGATAGCCCAAGGCACGAATAGTTTTCGCTAAATCAGATCCTAGCATTCCCGGGATAGATTGGTCAGTCAACAGAAGATCATAGGATTTTTCTGAAATAAATTGCAAGGCCGCACTGGCACTCTCGCATACTGTTACTACAAACCCGAGAGCCTGAAGTTGAAGAGAAATAATTTGGCGACTGGCCGGATGATCCTCGACTACCAAAGCTTGCAGTGCGCTATTTTCTAGCCCTGGTTTTTGAGATACCAATTTTCTAGATGGAGATGCATTGTCAATAAACGGCCTTTTAGATGCGGCAATACTTGTGCGGGGAAACGCAATGCAAAAATGAATATTGCTCCCAAAACCAGGCGCGCTTTCAAAATACAGTTGGCTATCCATAGATGTAACCAAATGATTGGTAATGGTTAAGCCTAGGCCAGTCCCGTTTTGCTCGCTCTGTCCCGGAATTTGTTCAAAGGCTTGTAAGGCCAGTTCAATTTCTTCGCTACCCATTCCAATACCAGTATCGATCACTCTAAATTCAATTAATTGGCCTGCATGATCATCTGCTAACACGCTAATTGAAAAATAGATCTCGCCATGATTCGTGAATTTGATGGCGTTGCTCAGTAGATTTTGCAAAATTTGACGTAATCGTAGGGCGTCTAACATTAGCACTGGAGCAATACGGGAATCTTTTGAGGTATGCAAAACCAATTTTTGTTTTCTGGCTAGTGTTGAGAATGCAGAATCCAGCTCATCAATTAGGGTATTGAGGCAGCAAGGCTCTAAATTCAAGGTCAGTTTTCCCGCTTCAATTTTTGAAAGATCGAGGACTTGATTTAAGATTCCCAACAAGGACTCAGCTGAAGTATGGGCACTCTTCAGCAATGATTTTTCATTATCAGAAAATTTTCTACTGGCCAATAAAAGTTCTTGAACACCCAAGATCGCATTCATTGGTGTACGAATTTCATGGCTCATCGTTGCTAGGAATTCAGACTTAGCAGCATTAGCCTTCTCAGCATGCTCTATCGAGGAAATGAGAGCTGCCGCCTCTTGCTTCTGAATACATTGTCTTTTGTACATACGCCAGAGTAAGAGGCTGCCAATAAAAAGCACTACTATGGTTGATAGCCAGGACAGAGAATGGATGCGGCTATGCGTTCTGGATTGAATGCTGCTATTGCAAATTGAAAAGAGTTGACCAGACTCTATGGGGTCTAGATTGCCTAGAAAGTGACTTAAGATTCCATGCAACGCTCGATCTTCATTGGAAATGAGCCACCGATATTCAAAAGGTTCATGACTATATGGCCCCTCAATTTGAAGATCGGTCGAATTAAACTGCTTTATGAGTTGTTTGGCCAGCCGAATAGGAAGGACTAAGGCCTCGATATCATTTTTGAGAAGATCTAATGCCAGTCCTTCTGCACTCTTAGAGATGCTTGCCTGAGGATGAATAGGTTGAGGTGGATTTTCATAGCCACGATCAAAGTACGCAATATTGCTTACATCAATCACCTTTTCCTTCTTAAGTGCTTTTTTGAGGATGACATCTTGGCCCCAGAAGAGAGTCTCTGATAGTGATGCATATTTGAGATATTCGCCATCAAAGATAGGTGGATCAATAATGAAGTCAACTTCACCATTCGCTAATTGCTCCAGGCCTTCCTGATCTGTTGCTCTCCACCTGGGAATGAAGTCCTGTCCAGTGGTTTGGCCCAGTTTTTTCAAGAAAAGATGAAAGACTCCAGGCTCATTGTGGTCATCACCAGCTTGCAAGTAAGACGTATATTTTTCATGAATACTATAGTGAACTTTCGGATGGGCATCGATCCATCGCTGTTCTTCTTGACCCATGGGGCTCGCAAACGCCTCCCCACTTACTCCATTAATCACAGAGTAAATCAGAAGAGAGCCGAAAGCGATCAATCGATGCATATGTCTTTTAGCTTTCGATAATCTTGTTCATGCGACAAAATAAGATCAGATCGGCAATATTATTGATACCTAATTTGTCAAAGACTCTAGTTTTATAGGTTGCAACCGTTTTATTGCTAATGTGAAGCATGTCGGAGATCTGCTGATTGGTATTGCCTTTACCAAGATATTTCATGACTTGCAATTCACGATCAGAGATAAGGGCTAACTTTTCGTTATCACTCAATGAGCTATTACCATTTTTTCCGTGTGTAAAAAAGTTATAGCCTTGTGAGATGGCAACACAGGCTGCTAAGATGACATCTGCCCCAGCTGTCTTATTCACAAATCCGTGGCCGCCCAACGAACGAACTCTGCCGCCATATACAGCTTCATCCATACTTGATAAAACGAGCATACGAACGTCTGGGTGCATCAGTCCGATTCGACGAATCACATCAAAGCCGTCAGTCTTAGGCATGTCCAGATCAAGAATCACCATATTGGGATTTATTTCCTTCATAGATCTAAGGCATTCCTCGCCATTTTGGGCTTGCCCAACTATTTCAAATAGCAACTGGTCTTGCAACATACTTTTTAGAGCCATCAGCATAGCCGGATGGTCATCTACCAACATCACGCGTTTTCTCATTACTTGTCTCCGTTTTGGTTTGGTTGTGGATGAGGGTGCAGCGAATAAATAGCTTTAGCGATACGGCTGTCATTGACTTGCAGCATCTGATGCCGACTGAGTGGTGACATCATCAAGCCCCCATAGCAATGATCAACTTGTATTAGGGATGCGTTTTCTAGATCTTTCACTAGCCCCACATGGCTCGCGTAAATTTTGGTTGATGAATAAGGCGACAGTCGTAAATGGGAAACCATTGCATCAGAAATCATCTTTTCTCGGCACTGACGCATATCGATGTGAATCCCTTCCATTTGCATTTGACTTATCCAATGCAATTCATCCTCTCTTCCAGAGAAGTTCATGAAATGGAGTAATACGCCTAGTCGTCTCATTCGCTGTAAACCCTCTTTGTATGCATCAGCATTCTCTGGATTGGGAGCTGTAGAAATTCCCAAGCCAACCAGTCCGACGGGTAGACGAGAGTTCAAAATGAGATCACTCAATGCATCGATATAGTCGCTGGAAATAATTGCATGGGATGGCACCGGCAAAATGCCGGGTATGAAGCGACCGCTTCGATACCAGTAAGAAATCGTATCTAGGCCTTCCATGAACATGCGTAGTAATTGCATGTCAGAGGCTTCTAATAGTGGTCTAAATAAAGATCCGGTCAGTTTTGTTCCCTTGCAGTTAAAGATGGGTTCGTGGCTAATCGCTTGTCGCTTGGACCAGGATTGGTGCTCTTCGAGAGCTTGGTGACTAATACCAAGCCAGGGCGCGCCAGAGGCGTCGCGGACTTCTTGGAAGGGTTTGTTCTTCCATGCCTTTACAAGCGTGTACAGCCGGGATTTCGGGCTCATCAGCATTCTCCAATCGGTGACTGTCCAGTCTAGGCAGGACGGATTGGAGGGGTAAGGGCTTAAGGCTGATTTATTTGTAGGAAACGACCTACTAACCTGTCCCAATTATAAAGATTGGTCAAATCCACAAGAATTTGGAGGGATCTACCCTTGAAATTCTTGTAATCAGACCTATATAATCAGCACTCTCTACACGCGAGTGCTAAAAGCGAAATTTCTTCGTAAATTTCACCGATATTCCGTGTAATGAGGATGTAATCAATTGATTTATATAGATTTTTAATTAGTTAACACTTACTAACATAGGAGAAGAGATGAATTTGCGTCCTTTACATGATCGCGTAATCATCAAGCGTTTGGATCAAGAATCAAAAACCGCTTCCGGAATCATCATTCCTGACGCAGCTGCAGAAAAGCCTGATCAAGGTGAAGTTTTGGCAGTGGGTCCAGGCAAGCGTGATGACAGCGGCAAATTAAATGCACCTGACGTCAAAGTAGGCGATCGCGTCTTGTTTGGTAAATATGCAGGTCAAACAGTTAAGGTCGATGGCGATGAGCTTCTCGTAATGCGCGAAGAAGACATCATGGCTGTTGTACAGAAGTAATTTCGGTATTTAAGAGAGGAATTCAATCATGGCAGCAAAAGACGTTGTATTTGGAGATAACGCTCGTACCAAGATGGTCGAAGGCGTAAATATTCTTGCGAACGCAGTAAAAACAACTCTCGGACCAAAAGGTCGAAACGTTGTTATTGAGCGTTCATTCGGCGGCCCTACCATCACTAAAGATGGTGTATCAGTAGCAAAAGAAATTGAATTAAAAGACAAGCTCCAGAACATGGGCGCGCAAATGGTAAAGGAAGTTGCTTCCAAAACCGCTGACATCGCTGGTGACGGTACTACTACTGCTACTGTGTTGGCTCAGTCTATCGTACGTGAAGGTATGAAATACGTAGTTGCAGGCCATAACCCAATGGACTTGAAGCGCGGTATCGATAAAGCTGTTACAGCTGCAGTCGAAGAGCTTGCAAAAATCAGCAAGCCTTGCACCACTACAAAAGAAATTGCTCAAGTAGGTTCGATTTCTGCAAACAGCGATCACAGTATTGGTCAGCGCATTGCAGAAGCAATGGAAAAAGTAGGCAAAGAAGGTGTTATCACTGTTGAAGATGGCAAGTCTTTAGAAGATGAGCTAGAAGTGGTAGAAGGAATGCAGTTTGATCGTGGCTATCTCTCTCCTTACTTCATTAACCAACCAGAGAAACAAGTTGCCGTATTGGAAAGCCCATACGTACTTTTGTTTGACAAGAAGATTGCTAACATCCGTGATTTACTCCCAGTACTCGAGCAAGTTGCCAAGTCTGGTCGTCCATTGTTGATCATTGCAGAAGATGTTGAAGGTGAGGCCTTGGCAACTTTAGTTGTGAACAATATCCGCGGAATCATTAAAACTTGTGCTGTTAAGGCTCCAGGCTTTGGAGATCGTCGTAAAGCCATGTTGGAAGACATTGCAATTTTGACTGGCGGTACTGTGATTGCTGAAGAAATTGGCCTTACACTTGAGAAAACCACTCTTGAGCACTTGGGTCAAGCAAAACGTATCGAAGTTGGCAAAGAAAATACCATCATCATTGACGGTGCTGGCGATGCTAAAGCAATTGAAGCTCGCGTGAAGAATATTCGTGTTCAGATCGAAGAAGCTACTAGCGACTATGACAAAGAAAAATTGCAAGAACGTGTAGCTAAATTAGCTGGCGGTGTTGCCGTGATTCGTGTTGGCGCTGCTACTGAAGTTGAAATGAAGGAAAAGAAAGCTCGCGTCGACGATGCATTGCATGCAACTCGTGCAGCTGTTGAAGAGGGCATTGTTCCTGGCGGTGGCGTAGCATTGATTCGTGCAATGCAAGGCATCAAAGGCCTGAAGGGCGACAATCCTGATCAAGATGCTGGTATCAGCATCGTATTACGCGCTATGCAAGAGCCATTGCGTACGATCGTTAGCAATGCCGGTGAAGATGCTGGTGTAGTTGTGAATGCCGTGCAGGAAAGCAAAGGAAATAACGGTTACAACGCGGCTACTGGTGAATATGGTGATCTCGTTGCCCAAGGTGTGATTGATCCAACTAAAGTAACTAAAACTGCATTGGTAAATGCAGCTTCTGTTGCTGGCTTGTTGCTCACTACTGACTGTGCAATTTCTGAAGCGCCAAAGGATGAGTCTGCTGGCGGCGGAATGCCTGATATGGGCGGTATGGGTGGTATGGGTGGTATGGGTGGCATGATGTAATAGCCCATTCCTTCGGCTGTTTAGCCGTGGAAAATCAAAACGCCTGGTTCATAAGACCAGGCGTTTTTTTATATGCTTTTGACTATCGAATAAACTAACTCCAGAAAAATCAATGCGAGGTATGTAATGAAGTTTGCAAAATTAGTTCTCATGGCCGCTTTGGTCTTTTTATTGGGGGGCTGTTCCGTTTATATGGCAGCCCATCAGCCAACTGAAAAAAATGTTGGGCTATTTAAACCAGGCACCCCAAGAGCCTTCCTGATTGCTGAATTTGGTCAGCCGGTATCCAGTGAAGTTCGCAATGGACAAAAGTATGAAATTTTTCGGTTTACTCAGGGTTATAGTGGGCAAGCAAAAGCTGGACGTGCCTTCGCTGAGGGTGTGGCGGATGTCATGACTTTGGGAGCTGCAGAGATTATCACTACACCCGTAGAGTCGATTGCCGATGGTAATTTAGTAGCATATGAAGTTAGCTATGACAGCAATGATTATGTGGTTCAGGTAATTTCATTGACGCCAGATGGGAGCCCATCTCCTGCAGCCCAACCAAATGCGTTGCCGCCAGTAAGTCAGCAAACCTCACTTCCGGCACAACAAACTCAAAAGTGAAGTAGTTTGAGGAAATAAAAAAGCTGCCACTGGCAGCTTTTTTATCGTCCTAAGTAAACGACCTATTCAACAGCCTTGACCATATCTTCAACCACCTTCTTTGCATCGCCGAAGACCATCATGGTTTTATCCATGTAGAAGAGTTCGTTATCGAGGCCAGCATAACCCGCTGCCATTGAGCGCTTGTTCACAATAATGGTTTTGGCTTTGAATGCTTCTAAGATCGGCATACCGAAGATTGGGCTACCAGGAGTACGTGCAGCTGGGTTAACAACGTCGTTTGCGCCCAGAATTAACACTACGTCTGCTTGACCAAAGTCGCTATTGATATCTTCCATTTCGAACACTTGATCGTAAGGAACTTCAGCTTCAGCCAAAAGTACATTCATGTGGCCAGGCATACGACCTGCTACAGGGTGAATTGCGTACTTCACAGTAACGCCATGATGAGTCAATTTCTCTGTCAACTCTTTAAGAGCATGCTGCGCACGAGCAACTGCTAAGCCATAGCCTGGAACAATGATGACTGTATCTGCGTTTTCCATTAGGAAGGCGGCATCTTCTGGTGAACCAGTTTTGTAATTCTTGGGGCTACCATCATCGCTACCGCCTGTAGCAGCTTCTGCACCAAAGCCACCAAGCAAGACTGCCAAAATAGAGCGGTTCATGGCTTTACACATAATGTAAGACAGAATTGCGCCAGAAGATCCTACGCAAGCACCTGCAATAATCAAAACAGGGTTGTTTAAGGTAAAGCCAATTCCTGCGGCCGCCCAACCGGAGTAGCTGTTCAACATAGAAACAACCACGGGCATATCTGCGCCACCAATTGGGATGATTAAAGTTACACCCAGAACCAATGCAATTGCACACATAGCCAAGAAAGCAGCATGACTGTCGGTCATAAAGTAGGCAATGCCCCCGCCCACCATGGCGACTGCCAATATCAAGTTCAATAAGTGTTGGCCTGAGAAGCTGACTGGCTTACCGCTGACTTTGCCGGAGAGTTTTCCAAAAGCAATCACTGAGGCGGTAAATGTAATTGCGCCAATAAATGCACCAATGAATAATTCAATTTTCTGGGCGCCAGTATGGTCATGCGCAGGATTAAATACCGCTGCAATAGCAATTAAGACTGCTGATAAACCCACAAAAGAGTGCATCAAAGCAACTAGCTCTGGCATCTTGGTCATTTGTACACGTTTGGCTGCAATGGTTCCAATGATTGCTCCGCCTACAACCGCAGCAGCAATTAACGAGACCGCTGGCTTGAAATCAGGAATAAAGAAAGTGGTAATGACAGCTAAAAACATGCCAATCATGCCAAAGGTATTACCTTGGCGTGAAGTGGTAGGTGATGACAGGCCACGTAGTGCGAGGATAAATAGCACTGATGAAATGAGATAGGAAATAGCGGTTATGTTTGACATGATTGGGTCTCTATAGATCTTGTTCTATTTATTTGGCTACATCAGCCGCATTTGCCTTCGGTGCTTTTTTCTTAAACATTTCTAGCATGCGCCGCGTGACCATAAAGCCACCAAAAATATTGATAGATGCGAGGAAAACGGCAACTGCGCCAATAATGCTGGTGAGGGTGATTTCATCGCCACCTATTACCTCGGTTTGTAAAAGTGCACCCACAATAATGATTCCAGAAATAGCATTAGTCACTGCCATTAGAGGGGTATGCAGGGCAGGAGTGACGTTCCAAACAACGTGATAGCCAACAAAGATGGCTAGTACAAACACAGTGATGTTTTGGACGGTAAGGATGCTTTGAAAAGCAGCGAGATCCATGATGATTCCTTCTTATGAATGTTCTATTAGTTTTTACGGACGGCTTGGCCATCA
Source organism: Polynucleobacter sp. MWH-Creno-3A4 (assembly GCF_018881885.1). Lineage (NCBI taxonomy): Bacteria > Pseudomonadati > Pseudomonadota > Betaproteobacteria > Burkholderiales > Burkholderiaceae > Polynucleobacter > Polynucleobacter sp. MWH-Creno-3A4. The sequence goes on along the minus strand of NZ_JACXSA010000001.1, from coordinate 455,310 downwards.
CGGCACATTAAGCAGGCAGTAACAATGTCGTCATCAGTTGGAATGACTAACTTCGCTTCTTTATCAATAATCAATTTCATGAAATCGATTAAGTTCCGCGCATAAAGTGCGGATGCATCAGCAGCAACCATGCTGGCTAAATTGGTGTAGCCCACAATTTTCACGCCATTGATGTCCACAACTTTGTCTGCTTGAGTCAAAGGGCAGTTACCAGAACCATTGTCACCACGACCAGCGGCAATATCAATCACTATAGAGCCAGGTTTCATATTGGCTACGGTGTCGCTGTGTAAAAGAACTGGCGGTTTACGACCAGGAATCAAGGCGGTGGTAATGACGATATCTGCTTGCTGTGCGCGCTCGGCAACCAAGGCGGCTTGACGTTTCATCCAGGCCTCTGGCATAGGGCGGGCATACCCACCAACGCCTTGAGCAATCTCACGCTCTTCATCGGTTTCGTAAGGAACATCAACAAACTTAGCGCCAAGAGACTCAATTTGTTCTTTCGCAGCCGGACGGACATCAGATGCTTCAATCACAGCGCCAAGACGCTTAGCGGTAGCAATTGCTTGCAAACCCGCTACACCTGCTCCCAGAATCAAGACGCGCGCAGCTTTAACTGTACCGGCTGCAGTCATGAGCATCGGCATAAAGCGTTGATATTCATTAGCCGCAATCATCACTGCTTTGTAACCAGCAATGTTTGCTTGTGATGACAAGACGTCCATACTTTGTGCACGAGTGGTGCGAGGTGCAGCTTCTAGTGAGAACGCAGTAATACCTTGGGCCGCCATTGCTGCGATGTTGTCATTATCAAATGGATCGAGCATGCCAATCAGCACGCTACCAGATTGAATTTGTTTCAGCTCAGCGGCCTCTGGCGCACGGACCTTCAGAACAATTTCAGCACCAAAGGCATCCGCTGCAGTACCAATTGTGGCGCCAACAGCTGCATAAGCAGAGTCGGGCTGACTTGCTTGTACGCCAGCATCTTTTTGGATGACAACAGTGTGGCCTTGGCCAATCAGTTTTTTAACGGTTTCTGGTGTGGCAGCAACTCGAGTTTCCCCGGGCCTAGTTTCCAGTGGCACTCCTATGCGCATGGCATGTCTCCAAAAGCAAAATTTTTCAAAAAATCTATTTTAGTTAAATGGGCTTAGTTGCACCCATTTACTGACTTTCATGTCCACTTGCAGAGTTTTTGGCTAATTACCAGCTAAATCAGGCTAAGACTTTTACAATATGGACTGTTAGCTTATAGTGAATTTTCGCATTTTTTGATGATCCAGCTCAATTCTTCCTCAATACCACCTACAAACCCCAAGAAAGTCGTTATTGGCATGTCTGGAGGGGTTGATTCGTCGGTAGCAGCCTGGATGCTCAAGGAGCAGGGCTATGAGGTAGTAGGTCTTTTCATGAAAAATTGGGAAGATGACGATAACGATGAATATTGCTCCGCACGCCAAGATTGGCTGGATGTTGTCTCAGTGGCCGATTTAATTGGGATTGATGTTGAGGCAGTCAATTTTGCTGCTGAGTATCGCGAACGCGTCTTTGCGGACTTTTTACGCGAGTACGCTGCAGGGCGAACTCCAAATCCGGATGTCTTGTGTAATGCAGAAATTAAATTCAAGGCCTTCTTAGATCACTCCATGAGTTTAGGTGCTGATGCGATTGCTACTGGGCACTATGCAAGAGTACTCCATGAAGATGGCAAGGCGCAATTATTGAAAGCAATAGACGCAACTAAAGATCAAAGCTATTTTTTACACCGTCTAACGCAGCAGCAGTTAGCTAATGTGATGTTTCCCTTGGGAGACATTCCGAAAACAGAAGTGCGTAAGATTGCTGAAAAAATTGGTTTACACAATGCGCGCAAAAAAGATAGCACCGGTATTTGTTTTATTGGGGAGCGCCCGTTCAGAGAATTCCTAAACCGATATTTACCACGCACACCTGGTCCGATTAAAACACCTGAAGGCAAGACTGTGGGTGAACATATGGGCTTAGCATTTTTTACCTTAGGTCAACGCAAAGGTATTGGCTTGGGTGGCAGTCAAGATGGGAATGGGGATGCTTGGTATGTGGCGCGTAAGGACATGGCCAATAACACTTTATATGTGGCTCAAGGTCATGAACACCCATGGTTACTGGCTAATAGGTTAGAGGCGATGGACGCAAGTTGGATTGCCGGCGTAGCACCAGATTCCGGAAGTTACTCTGCAAAGACACGTTATCGCCAAGCGGATTCCGCTTGCACATTCAACTTAGCGGATGCCCCTTTGCAATTTGGATTAAGTTTTCCAGAGGCTCAATGGGCAGTCACTCCAGGACAGTCAGCGGTTCTCTACGATGGTGATATTTGTTTAGGCGGCGGAATTATTTCCGCCTAATCCCATCAGTAGTTTGAAAACTAATTTATGCCGCAGGTGGTTCAGTTTCAATAAATGAAGGTCTTTGCAGCAACTTTTGATAAAGACGATCTAAGTTCAGGTGTTTAGCTTGCCATTTCAAATCTGGAAAGCGGAATAATAAATAGCCCAGCGCACAACCTGTTGCAATATCTGCTAAGGTGATTTGATTGCCGTGACACCAAGTATTTTCAGCAAGCTTTTCAGACATTTCTTCTAGCGCATCATCAATTTTGCCCATTTGACGATCAACCCAAGCCGAGCTTTGTTGCTCAGCTGGACGCCAAGTGCGCTCAAGACGAGCCAAAATGCCGGCGTCCATGATTCCGTCAGCCAATGTTTCCCAGGTTTTGACTGAAGCCCGTTCACGGTTATCGCCAGGAATGAGCTTACTAACAGGGCTTAAGGCATCTGCATATTCGGCAATGACCCGGGAATCATAAATAGCTTCCCCATCCTCCAAAATGAGGCAAGGAACCTTCCCTAGGGGGTTGGAATTGGTGATTTTGCTGTCAGCTGCCCATACATTCTCGAGTTCCAGGTCAACATCGACCTTTTTCTCTGAAAAAACAATGCGTACTTTGCGTACATAGGGGCTGGTAAGGGATCCGATGAGTTTCATGGGCACAGTATAGCCATCCTAAAGGGGGTTTGCTCGATCCGGGAACGCATTAAAATTGGGTTTTATTGACATATTCAATGCAAAGGCAATATTCGTGAGTCAGCCGCTTTCCACCCTCAATGCCCTCTCCCCTTTAGACGGCCGCTATGCCGGCAAACTTGATGCCCTGCGCCCTTGGCTTTCTGAGGCAGCTTTTATGCGCCAGCGAGTGTTTGTAGAGATTCATTGGCTATTAGCCTTAGCCGCTGCCGGCCTTCCTGATGTGCCGAAAATTAATGCTGCTGATGAAGCTTTCTTGCTCGCGCTTCCAGAAAACTTTTCAGATGTGGATGCGCAGCGCATTAAAGATATTGAAGCTGTCACAAATCACGATGTCAAAGCGGTTGAATATTTCTTAAAAGAAAAAGTAGCAGGGCGTCCTGATTTGTTAAAAGCAAGTGAGTTCATTCATTTTGCTTGTACCTCTGAAGATATCAATAACACTTCACATGGTTTGATGTTGCGCGGCGCGCGGGATGAAGTGCTTTTACCTCAACTAAACAAAGTGCTTTCAGTCTTAACTGAGCTGGCTCTTGAGAACGCCAAAGTACCTTTGCTCTCTCGTACGCATGGCCAACCTGCTTCTCCAAGCACTCTCGGTAAAGAAATCGCCAATATTGCAAAACGTCTTGAGCGTGCAATTGAATCTATTGCTGCTGTTCCTTTATTGGGAAAGATGAATGGTGCAGTGGGTAACTACAACGCGCACTTATCTGCATACCCTGATTTTGATTGGGAGGGCTTTTCTAAGAATGTCGTTGAGAAACGTCTAGGCTTAACATTTAATCCTTATACGATTCAAATTGAGCCGCACGATGGCATGGCTCAGTTATTCGATGCTATTGCCCGTGCAAATACCATTCTCTTAGATATGGACCGAGATTTTTGGGCTTATATTTCTATTGGATACTTCAAGCAACGCACTAAAGCCGGTGAGATTGGTTCTTCTACCATGCCTCACAAAGTAAATCCGATTGACTTTGAAAACTCTGAAGGTAACTTGGGCATTGCTAACGCATTGTTACGCCACCTTGCAGAAAAATTACCAATCTCTCGCTGGCAGCGTGATCTCACGGATTCCACAGTGTTACGGAATTTAGGTCCTGCATTTGGCCATAGCGTATTAGCTTATGACAGCGCTCTTCGTGGCCTTGGTAAGTTGGAAGTCAATCATGCCGCGATTGCTGCAGACTTGGATGCGTGCTGGGAAGTATTAGCAGAGCCAGTACAAACAGTGATGCGTCGTTATGGCATTGAAAATCCCTATGAGCAGCTAAAAGAATTGACTCGCGGTAAAGGAATTAACCAAGCAGATCTACAAACTTTTATTCGAGGGCTCAAGATTCCAGAAGATGCAAAAGCACGCTTGCTGGACATGACGCCGTCTTCCTATCTAGGCAAGGCAGTTGAACTGACAGAGCGCCTTAAAAAGTGAGTGTACGCACTGACTCAGATTACGGGGCACGACCTCTAATCTGGTTTACTGCTTATCAACTGCTGTGGCATCTATTATTGCCATTAGCATTTATCCGCTTGGCTTGGCGCGCTCGCCATTCTTTTGCATACATGCACCACATTCCAGAGCGACTTGGCTTTGGCTATGACAAACCAATTCAGCAGGGGTCTATTTGGATTCATGCGGTATCTGTTGGTGAGACTAGGGCGGCTCAACCATTAATTGAAGCCTATCTTGCCCGTGGCGAAACCATTTTATTGACACATATGACTTTAAATGGTCGCCGCACCGGAAGGCAGTTGTTTGGTAAAGAAATTGCTGCGCGTCAAATCCATCAGGTGTATTTGCCTTACGACTTGTGTTGGTCTGTAGAGAATTTTCTGAAGTCTTTTAAACCTAAGCTTGGCCTCTTTATGGAAACTGAAGCTTGGCCAACGGTGGTCTTTCGTTGTGCGGATCTTAGATTGCCTTTGTTTCTAGTGAACGCGCGCCTTTCTGAACGTAGTGCACGGCGTGTAAATCGTTTTGGTAAGGCAGGTCGCGCATTATTTCAGGCGTTTAAAGGAATTTTGGCGCAAACCGATTTTGATGCGCAGCGATATCGCAGTCTTGGTGTGCGCAATGTCAGCATTGTAGGCAATCTCAAATTTGACGTGCCACTTGATCCTCAGTTAGTTGCCCAAGGACAATTATGGCAACAAGATTTACATGCAAGCAATCGAATGATGGTGTGCGCTGCTAGTACCCGTGATGGAGAAGAGGCCATCATCCTCAAGGCTTGGAAAGATTTGTTATCGAGTAATACATTTGAACTTGCGCCATTACTTTGCATCGTGCCACGTCACCCAGAAAGATTTACTGAGGTTGCTGACCAGATTCAGGCTGCAGGCTTAGCATTCCGCCGTCGTAGCGAGTGGACTGGAATTCCAAAAGATTGCAGCAGTGTGGATGTCATCCTAGGCGATTCAATGGGCGAGATGCCCATGTACTACAGCGCGGCTGATTTGGTTTTAATGGGCGGCAGTCTCCTGCCTTTTGGTGGACAGAATCTTATTGAGGCTTGTGCTGCAGGCTGCCCCGTTCTTCTAGGGGAGCACACCTATAACTTTCAACAAGCCGCTTTAGATGCCCTGACAGCAGGTGCTGCAAAGCGGATTCAGGGCGACTTATTACTAGGTGACTCAATTGCTTTGATGGAGGCTCTGAAAAACTTGCTTTTAAATACCGCTGAGCTTGGCAAGATGAGTGCGGCTGCTAAGGCCTATTCAATCGAACATCAAGGTGCAACTAAAAGAATCTTAGTTGACCTTGAGCAACAGAATTTCTCTCTCAGTTAGGGTGTTTTAAACCCGTGCCCCGTAGTTGGGGTCATCATTACGAGCGTTGTCGTCAGGCTTTTTATCGCCCTTCACCAAGTCCTCACGCGTTACACCTAGCCACATTGCCAAGGCTGCTGCAACGAATACTGAAGAATAGATACCAAACAAAATACCAATTGTTAGTGCTAGGGCGAAGTAGAAGAGAGTTGGACCGCCAAATATCAACATGGCTAACACCATCATTTCAGTACTGCCGTGAGTAATTACTGTACGGCTAATGGTGCTGGTAATTGCGTTATCGATAATCTCGCGAGTATTCATCTTGCGGTACTTGCGGAAGTTCTCGCGAATTCGGTCAAAGATCACCACAGATTCATTTACAGAGTAACCCAAGACAGCAAGCACTGCAGCCAGGACGGAGAGTGAGAACTCCCACTGGAAAAAAGCAAAGAAACCAAGGATGATTACCACGTCATGCAAGTTCGCAATGATGCCGGCTACTGCAAACTTCCACTCAAAGCGGAAGGAAAGGTAAACAACAATGCCAATAATCACAAATATCAGTGCTTTTAGGCCATCCATGGCGAGTTCTTGACCAACTTGCGGTCCCACAAACTCAACGCGTTGAAGTTTTGCGCCTGAGCTTGCTGGTTCAAGGGCCTGCATTACTGCTGCGCTTTGATCCGCAGAGGAGATCATTTTGCCTGCAGCATCTTTTTGCAATGGCAGGCGAATCATGACATCACGTGAGCTACCAAAGTTTTGGATTTGGGTATCTGCATAACCCAGTTTCTCGACCTTAGCACGGATCGAATCTAGTGGCGCAGTTTGGGGGTAGCTGACCTCCATCACTGTACCGCCAGTAAATTCGATGGAGAGATGTAAGCCGTTGTGCCATAGGAAAAATACTGCAGCTAAAAAAGTAATGAAAGAAATCGCATTGAGCACCAACGCATGGCGCATGAAAGGAATATCTTTTTTGATGCGGAAAAATTCCATAGCTTATTTCTCCTGGGGGCGCCAAACTTGGCCAATAGCGAGTTTTTGAATCTTCTTGTGTCTGCCGTACCAAAGATTAACAAGGCCACGCGAGAAGAAGACAGCCGAGAACATCGAAGTCAAAATACCCAGGCAATGCACAACCGCAAATCCTTTGATTGGGCCCGAACCAAAAGCCAATAAGGCAAGGCCGGCAATTAAGGTAGTGACGTTGGAATCCAAAATAGTTGCCCAAGCCTTATCAAAGCCAACGGCGATAGCAGTTTGAGGCGATGCTCCATTGCGTAGTTCTTCACGTATACGCTCATTAATTAAAACGTTTGAGTCAATCGCCATACCGAGCGCTAAAGCCATCGCAGCAATTCCAGGCAAGGTCAGAGTTGCCTGCAACATCGATAGTACGGAGATCAGTAGTAGTAGGTTGACGGCAAGAGCGACTACCGAGAAAGTGCCAAACAGCAAATAGTAGGCAATCATAAAAATAGCAATGGCTGCAAAGCCGATTAAAAGAGACTTAAAGCCTTTTTCAATATTCTCAGCACCTAAACTTGGGCCAATAGTGCGCTCTTCAATGATTTCCATCGGGGCTGCTAATGAGCCTGCACGGAGTAAGAGTGCTAAGTCATTCGCACTAGCAGTAGTTGGTTGGCCAGTAATTTGGAACTTGGAGCCAAACTCACCTTGAATGGTGGCAATTGTCAAAACTTCGCCTTTGCCTTTTTCAAACAAAATCATACCCATGGGCTTGCCAATATTCTCACGTGTGACTTCTTGCATGACTCTTCCGCCAGCAGCATCAAGTGAGATATTGACAGCGGGGCGTTGATTTTGATCAAAGCCAGCACTCGCATCAGTAATGCTTTCGCCACTAAAGATGACTGATTTTTTGAAAACCCCTAAACGGTTTTCTCCGAAGCGGAAGGTATCCATGCCAGGTGGAGGAGTTTCACCAACATTAATGGTCGAAACGATAGGATCTGCGAGGCGGGACTCTAGAGTTGCTGTTCGTCCAATAATGTCTTTTGCGCGAGCGGTATCTTGAACACCAGGCAATTGCACCACGATACGTTCGGCACCTTGTTGTTGAATGACCGGTTCTTTAACTGCTAACTCATTTACCCGCTTGTTTAAGGTAATGATATTTTGTTTAACCGCGTTATCCTGAATTTCTTTCAAAGCCGTAGGTTTAAATTCGCCAACCAATTTAGGTGATAAGCCGGTAGGTTTAACTTGCCAAATGAGTTCAGGCTGAGAGGTCATTAATACAGCGCGAGCAGCATCTGCATCCGAAGTATTGCCAAAATTAATGGTGATATTGTCTGCGCCGCGCTCAATACCTTGATGGCGGATATTTTTATCGCGTAATTGGGCGCGAATATCAGCTGCGAGGGACGTCACTTTCTTCTGGACGGCACCCTTCATATCTACTTGTAATAAGAAGTACACCCCGCCGCGCAGATCAAGACCCAAAGGCATCGGTAGGGCATTGATCGCATGCAACCAGTCTGGAGTGTTTGATAAGAGATTTAATGCAACGGTAAAGTTTGGATCATTTTGATCGGTATTGATTTTCTGTTGCAGCAGATCACGGGCGCGGAGCTGGGTGTCTGTATTACTAAAACGAATTTTGATAGAGCCTACATTGGCGGCGTTCTCAAAGAAAACACCGGTGTTGCTGATATCAGCCTCGGCCAAAATCTTTTCTACACGAGCTTGCGTCGCCAAATCAACCTTGATGGTTGGTTTGGCGGACGAGATTTGAACTGCTGGTGCCTCACCATAGAAATTGGGTAATGAATATAGTCCGCCAATTAATAAAGCAATGGCAATAACTATATATTTCCAGAGTGGGTAGCGATTCATATGCAGTAACTTTTAAGCAAAGAGATTAAGCAGACTTCAGAGTGCCTTTTGGCAACACAGTAGTAATTGCACCCTTTTGTAATTGCACTTCAGTACCAGCTGCAATTTCAACAGTAACTACTTGATCTTTTAATGCAGATACTTTGCCCATGATGCCGCCAACGGTGACTACTTCATCGCCAACAGCTAATGCTTCTAGCATCGCTTTAGCTTCTTTTTGACGCTTCATTTGTGGGCGAATCATGATGAAGTACAAAACTGCAAACATCAAAATTAATGGGAGAAAGCTCATTAGGCCACCAGAATCTGCGCCCGCAGCTGGAGCTTGGGCAAAAGCGTTACTAATCCACATATAAAACCTCCGTTAAAGACTATTTGGAAACTGCTTTAGTTTTAGGCTTTTAAGTAAAGCCCTAAACCCGCAATTCTAAACTGTATGGGGCTACGGAGCGGTTTTCAGGCTCTATCCCCTTATGGGGCTATTAATCCTGCCCAGGCTCAACCCCACGTTGGCGATTGGTATGAAATTCTTCTCGATATGCGCTAAAACGATCTTTGCTCAAGGCTTCCCTCACCTCGGTCATTAATTGAAGGTAGTAAGACAGGTTGTGGATGGTATTGAGTTGTGATCCTAGGATCTCATTGGCCTTCTGTAGGTGGTTTAAATAGGACCTAGTGAAGTTTTGGCAGGTATAGCAAGCACAGGTCGGGTCAACAGGGCGATCATCGTCCTTATAGCCAGAATTACGAAGCTTCAGATCGCCAAAGCGTGTGAAGAGCCAACCATTGCGCGCATTGCGGGTAGGCATCACGCAATCAAACATATCTATCCCCAAACTTACCCCCAAAATCAAGTCCTCGGGGGTTCCCACCCCCATCAGGTAATGGGGCATATGTTCAGGTAGCTTAGGGGCTGTGAAGTTCAAAATACGTTCAAATTCAGGCTTGGGTTCTCCAACGGAAAGACCGCCAATTGCAATTCCATCAAAACCCTGCTGGCTAACAGCATCTAAAGAAAATTCACGGAGATTTTCAAACATGCCGCCCTGGACGATACCAAAGAGACCATTGCCGGTATTGAGTTCCCGAAAGCGTTTCAGGGAGCGATCACCCCAACGCAAAGACATCTCCAAAGAGGCACGTGCAGTTTTCTCTGAGGTGGGTTGTCCCTTCATTTCATATGGGGTGCATTCATCAAACTGCATAGCGATATCACTATTTAATACCGCTTGAATTTCCATTGAGACCTCTGGAGACATAAAAAGTTTGTCACCATTAATCGGGGAAGCAAAAGTCACACCCTCTTCTGAAATCTTTCGTAGTGCTCCCAGACTAAAAACTTGAAAGCCTCCAGAGTCAGTTAGGATTGGCTTATCCCATCCCATAAAACGATGCAGACCACCATGCTTTTGAATCACGTCTAAACCTGGGCGCAACCACAGATGGAACGTATTCCCTAAAATAATTTGCGCCTTGGCTTCATGCAGATCACGTGGAGTCATTGCCTTCACAGTGCCATAGGTTCCGACGGGCATAAAAATCGGTGTTTGCACGCTGCCATGTGGAAGATCAAGTTGACCAAGGCGAGCAGGGCTTTGTGAGTCGCGGGCCAAAATATTAAAGTGGACAGGTTTGGTCATGGCTTTGTATTCTCAAGTCGGGATAAAAACATCGCATCTCCGTAGCTAAAGAAACGATACTTTTGAGCAATGGCGTGTTGATAGGCAGCGCGGATATTGTGCATCCCCGCAAAGGCGCTTACCAGCATTAACAGAGTAGATTTTGGCAGATGAAAGTTTGTGAGCAAACAATCCACAGTTTTGAACTGAAAGCCAGGGGTAATAAAGAGGTTGGTCTCCCCACTACTTTGTTGGCTGATAGCCTGGCTCTCTAGGGCTCTGAGGCTAGTTGTACCCACGGCAATCACTCGTCCACCCCGGCTTTTCGTTTCTTTAATTGCTTGCAAGGTTGCTTCTGGAATGGAGAACCACTCATAGTGCATCTTATGTTTAGAGAGATCTTCCTCGCGGACTGGGGTAAAGGTGCCAGCACCCACATGAAGCGTAACTGTAGCCTGCTGGACTCCTAGATTCTTCAATTCCTGCAGAATGGATTGATCAAAATGAAGTCCTGCAGTGGGTGCTGCGACCGCCCCAGGATTTTTAGCTACTACCGTTTGATAGCGTTGCGCATCCTCACCATCAGGGCGGTGTTCGATATAGGGTGGAAGTGGCAGTTCACCAAATCGTTCCAGCAAGGCAAATACATTTTCTGGAAAGCGAACTTCGTAAAAACGCCCATCGTAGCCAATCATTTCTACTGGAAAAGACTCTCCTGCTGGATTGTGAATGTGAACAATGGAGCCTGTTTTAGGAACCTTTGACGCTCTAATTTGGACCCAGGCTTGTTTATCCCCGCTAATGCGCTCGATCAGCAACTCAACATTACCCCCAGTCTCTTTATTGCCATGGAGTCGTGCCGGAATAACCTTAGTGTCATTAAAGACTAGTAAATCCCCAGGTTTGATAAGGCCAAGGATGTCCTTAAACTGGCGATCAAGTAATACCGCGTGACTGGGCCCGTCAGCCTTGACCTCTAAAAGGCGGCTATCAGTTCGATTGGCCAGTGGGTGCTGGGCAATTAGATCGGCAGGAAGTTCGTAATTGAAGTCGGAGAGTTGCATAGCATTACCATCAGGTATTGGATTTTAACGATGACTACCAAACCAACGCCAAGCACACTCCAAAAGATGGGTTTAGACAGCCCAATGGCCCTTGCCTTGCATCTTCCTTCTCGATATGAGGATGAGACAGAGTTATTCACCATCGAAGAGGCATTAAACCAGGGCCGGTTCAGTTCGACCCAAACTCAAGGGGTCGTCATTCGTAATCAGGTTTTATTTAGACCTAGGCGACAGATGTTGGTCACAATTGAAGATGACACCGGCACTTTGCAGCTCCGCTTCCTGAACTTCTATCCAAGTCAGCAAAAGCAAATGGCAGTTGGCACCCATATTCGGGTTCGCGGCGAAGTGCGCGAAGGATTTCAAGGCCCAGAAATGGTTCATCCTACAGTGAAAGCTGTTGCAGTTGATGCGCCACTGCCAACGAGCTTAACCCCGGTTTATCCAGCGAGCGCTGGTATTTCACAGACAGTGATTCGTAAGGCAGTTGCACAAGCATTGCGTGACCCAAGTTTACGAGACAGTTTGGCAGAGTTTCTTCCTGCGGCCTTGATGCAAGAATTGCTTCCAAGCAATGATTGGCCTAGTTTGCAATCTGCCATTCAGTATCTGCATCAACCCCCTTCCGATGCAAATACTCAGGCTCTGCTAGAAAGAACTCATCCAGCCTGGCGGCGTGTTCAGTTTGAAGAATTGCTCGCGCAGCAAATTTCATTAAAGCGCGCACATGCGATTCGAAGAGAGCGTCATGCTCCGAGCTTTACAAAGCCTCGTAACGATAAAAGCCTAGAGGCAAGCCTACTGAAAGTGCTTCCCTTTAAATTGACTGCTGCACAAGATCGCGTTTGGTCAGAGATCGGGAAAGATCTAGAACAATCCTTTCCGATGAATCGTCTCTTACAGGGCGATGTAGGTAGTGGTAAGACTGTGGTGGCCGCTTTAGCCGCTGCACGCGTTATGGATTATGGCTATCAAGCAGCTGTTATGGCGCCGACGGAGATCTTAGCTGAACAACACTACCTCAAGATGAAAGAATGGTTTGCGCCATTAGGTGTCCAGATCGCTTGGCTTTCTGGAAGTCTTAAGGCTAAAGATAAAAAATTGGCTCAAGAAATGATTGAGAGCGGTACTGCACAACTCATCGTAGGCACCCATGCACTCATCCAAGAAAGCGTGAGTTTTGCGAAGCTGGGATTAGCGGTAATTGATGAGCAACATCGTTTTGGAGTGAGGCAGCGTTTAGAGATTCAGCAACGACTCGGATCTGAATTGTTTTATTGCCATCAACTCATGATGTCTGCAACACCGATTCCGCGGACTTTAGCTATGACGTATTACGCCGATCTTGATGTTTCTGTGATTGATGAACTACCTCCCGGAAGAAAGCCCATCGCTACCAAGGTGATTAAATCCAGTCGCCGTGACGAGGTCATTGGCGGTTTACAAAGTTGGCTAGCTAAAGGATTGCAAGCATATTGGGTTTGTCCATTGATTGAAGAGTCTGAAGCACTCCAGTTGCAAACAGCAGTCGAAAGTTTTGAGCAGCTTACACAAGCTTTACCTGGCTTTAAGGTCGGCTTAGTTCACGGTCGTTTAAAAGCAGAAGAAAAAGCAGCGGTGATGGCTGCATTTAAGGCCAATGAAATTCAACTCTTAGTGGCAACCACCGTTATTGAGGTCGGGGTAGACGTGCCCAATGCTGCGCTGATGGTGATTGAGCATGCTGAGCGTTTTGGTTATGCTCAAATTCACCAGTTGAGAGGGCGCGTAGGGCGTGGATCGGCTGATTCAGTATGTCTTTTGATGTATGCAGAGCCCTTATCCATGGCTGCCAAAGAACGTCTGCAAACCTTGCGTGAGGTCTCGGATGGTTTTGTGATTGCTGAGCGAGATCTTTCGCTTCGGGGTCCAGGTGAATTACTCGGGGCAAAACAATCTGGTGATGCGATGTTGCGTTTTGTGGATCTACAACGGGATGCCTGGTTGATTGAATTGGCTCAGAAGGCTGCTGATCGCTTACTCGCTGAGCATGCAGATTTAGTTGAACGCCATCTGGAGCGCTGGCTTGGATCACGTGCTGAATTTCTGAAGGCGTGATAATGAGCTTATGAGATTCAAAGACCGACTTACCTCGTATGCTTACCTTATTCGCTTAGACAAGCCAATTGGTACGCTATTGCTTCTTTGGCCCACATTATGGGCACTTTGGCTGGCAAGTGGTGGGTTCCCAGATACCAAGACCCTATTGATTTTTGTAATGGGTACTTTTTTAATGCGAAGTGCTGGGTGTGCAATCAATGATTATGCTGATCGTGATTTCGATCGTCATGTGCAAAGAACACAGGGACGCCCCGTAACCAGTGGAAAAGTTTCTGGAAAAGAAGCGGTACTGGTTGCTGTTGTATTGGCAGCGATTGCGTTTTTGCTCATTCAGCCACTCAATGCGTATACCAAGAAACTCTCTTTTTTGGCATTAGCTGTTGCTTTTATTTATCCCTTTACGAAGCGATTTTTTGCCATGCCTCAAGCCGTGCTGGGTATTGCATTTGGTTTCGGTATTCCCATGGCTTATGCCGCTATTCAGAATTCGATTCCGTTTGAAGCATGGATTTTGTTTGTTGGGAATATTTTTTGGGCGATAGCCTATGACACCGCATATGCGATGGTGGATCGAGAGGATGATTTACGTCTGGGTTTACGCACATCGGCAATTACATTTGGTAAGCATGATGTGATGGCGATTGAAATTTGCTATGCCGCCTTATTCATCAGTCAAATCTGGGTGGCGCAACTAGCTAATCTTAATAATTATTTCTTGATTGGCTGGTTTGCAGCTTTAGCTTGCGCTGTTTATCACCTCAAACTCATCTCTACACGTCAAAGAGATGAATGCTTTCGGGCTTTTCGCCATAACAGCTGGCTTGGTGGGTTTTTGTTTCTAGGGATCGTGTTGGGTTTAGCGCTGAATTAGCTTCTACCTAATTCATCACCCATTGCTTTGCTTCGTTCGCTTGCCGCATCAATGGCTTTTTCTAAAATCCCATGCCAGCCTTGCTGCTTCATCACTTCTAGCGCTGCTGCAGTAGTGCCGCCTTTAGAGGTCACCCGCTCACGCAACACCCCAGCATGCTCATCGGAGTTATGTGCAAGTTGGGTTGCACCTTCAAGGGTTGCATACGCAAGTTTGCGGGCACTTTCAGCATCTAAGCCGAGTTTTTCTCCAGCAGACTGCAGCGCTTCTAAAAAAGCAAATACATAAGCAGGACCACTACCGGATATGGCAGTGACTGCATCCATCAGATTTTCTTCATCTACCCAAATACTTTGACCAACTGCATTGCAGATAGTCTGTGCCAAAGTACGATCAGATAGATTCACTACAGCATCCGCAAATAAGCCAGTGATACCTTTACCAATGAGTGCAGGGGTGTTAGGCATAGCGCGGACACATCGCGTGTGGTCAAGCCAGCGACTCATGTCTTGTACACGAATTCCTGCGGCAATACTGAGAATAAGGGGACTCGGAGCAGAGGCATGCTTTAGTTTGTCAGCGAGACTTTTTGCAACAACGTTAAAGTCTTGAGGCTTGATTGCCATTACTACGACATTGTTCTTAGAGAAGTCAAAAGCAAGGTGTTCTAAAGCGCTGATACTTTGTACGCCGAAATCTTCATTGAGCTTTAAAGCAGTAGCTGGATTGGCTTCCACTACGGAGATCTGGTTTGCATGAAATTCGTTGGAGATGAGACCGCTAATGAGGGCTCGTCCCATATTGCCACCACCAATAAAGGTGATGTGAACTTGGCTCAGGTTTTGGGTGTTTTGACTTGTACTCATTTGTTAATCTTATCGCGCTTCCCAAAAATAGCAGTTCCTATTCGAACCATGGTGCTGCCTTCTGCAATGGCAGCCTCTAAATCATCTGACATCCCCATAGATAGGGTGTCAAAGAATTGAAAGCGGGGATCGGTAAATCTGCTGGCTTGAATATGCTTAAAGCAGGCACGTACCTGAGACAATGCTGCGCGCTGCTGATTTGGATCAGGATTTGGTGCGGGAATAGCCATGAGCCCGCGAAGCACGATATTGGGTAATTTGGCAATCGCATCGCAAAGAGATTCCGCTTGATCAAGAGGCACTCCACTTTTACTATCCTCTTGACTGACATTGACCTGCACGCAGACCTGCAGTTCGGCTAGCGCTGGAAACTCACCGCGTTGCGTTGATAAGCGTTCGGCAATTTTCAGGCGGTCAACGCTGTGCACCCAATCAAAATGCTCAGCTACTTCTCTCGTTTTATTGCTCTGGAGTGGTCCAATGAAGTGCCATACCAACCAGGGACGCAATTTAGCAAGTTGAGTAATCTTTTCAACAGCTTCCTGCACATAGTTTTCACCAAAGGCCGATTGTCCTGCATGCATTGCCTCTTCAATTGCAGCTGCTGGAAAAGTTTTGCTGACTGCGAGAAGCTCAATATCTTCAGGTTCTCGCTTTGCTGATAGGGCTGCAAGTTCAATGCGTTGCTTGACTTGCATGAGATTAACAACTATCGAATTCATCGGGTCTTGGGAGATTTGCTGATGAGTTGATCGACAAGTTCAATCCAATGAAGTACCGGGGTATCTTCTTGTTGTAAATGGGTGATGCAGCCAATATTTCCAGAGACGATAAATTGAGCATCAGATTCTTCGCAGGCGGTATTGAGGTGATGAAGCTTATTTTTGCGAAGTTGCTCAGAGAGTTCTGGTTGGGTTACAGAATAAGTGCCTGCTGATCCACAGCATAGGTGGCTGTCTGCACATAGGCGGACACCAATGCCAATGCTCGTTAACAAGCCCTCAACCTTGCCACGGACTTGCTGTCCATGTTGCAAAGTGCAGGGCGGGTGATAGACAACCCCCGGTTTCTGATCGGTTCCAATGAGCTCAATGAGTTCTTCCTGGAGGGTTGGCAGGATTTCAGAGATATCTTTGGTAAGTCCCGAAATCTTCTTAGCCTTTAAGCTATAAGCAGGATCGTTGGCAAACAGGTGGCCGTAATCTTTGACCATTACGCCGCAGCCAGATGCCGTCATGATGATTGCTTCAACGCCGCTTTCTACTAAAGGCCACCAAGCATCAATATTTTGCTTAGCATTTTCTAGTCCGCCTGCTTGATCATTTAGGTGGTAACGCAATGCTCCGCAACAAGTCGCATTAGGTGCGCTGATGAGTTGAATCTTTAACGCATCTAAAACACGTGCAGTTGCTGAATTGATATTCGGCAGCATGCCAGGTTGAACGCAACCCTCCAGGATGAGCATCTTGCGAGCATGTACAGTACTTGGCCTAGCGTAAGGATCTGTTGATTTGCTCAAGGCTTTATTTTTAGCTTCAGGAATTTTGCGCTGAATACTGCTGGGCATCAAAGGGCGTACAAGACGACCAAGTGTCATTGCTGAGTTAAACAAAGCAGGCTTAGTTAAGCCTTCAATTAAGGCCCAACGCGTTAAGCGCTCCCCGATAGGGCGAGCTGGCGTATTTTCTTCAGCCCATTTGCGTCCGATATCTACTAGGTTGCCGTATTGAACGCCACTGGGACAAGTGCTCTCACAATTTCGGCAGGTAAGGCAACGGTCTAAATGCTGGCGAGTTTTTTCTGTAGGCGCTTGGCCTTCAGCCATCTGCTTGATCAGGTAGATGCGACCACGCGGGCCATCTAGTTCATCGCCTAAGAGTTGGTAGGTGGGGCAGGTGGCAGTACAAAAGCCACAGTGAACACATTTACCAAGGATGCGAGCAGCTTCAATCCCTTCGGGGGTATTAGCGAATTGCGGGGCGAGTTGAGTTTGCATAAAAATACTTAAGGAAGACGTTTAGTGGCAAAGACACCAGCCGGATCAAAAGCGGATCTTAAGCGTTCTTGCACTGTGACTAGGGCATTGGAATGGGCTTGCTCGCTCAATAATGTAAAGCGTTGAAAGCTTGGGTCAACGTTTGCGCCTTGCCTAAAGCGAGTGGCATGTCCACCATGATTTGTAGCGAGTTGTTTGATAGCAGCAAATGTCTTTTCATCGCCGGGAGCTTTGATCCAGCGTTGCTGGCCATGCCACTCAAGTAGCACCTCTTTACTTGCATCTGGAATCGTTAGCGTTCCACATGCAGCGGGAAGTGCTAAGCGATATAGAGTTTGATCTGGAGAAAGGTCTGCAAAATAAGACAGTTTGTGCTCGCGTAAGTCATTCCAAAAAGTGGTTGCAACATTTGGATCCACTTCGGTGGCAATAACGAGGGAGCTCATTAGCGGAATTGCGGCTTTGACTGCGGCCGCAGCTCCAGCTAAGCGAATCATCAATTGACCTTCATCATTGGCATTACCAATCCAACAGCTTGCAGATATCGGCAGAGGTTGGCCAGCCCACTCGTTTAATACCTTCAATGCATTTTTTTGGGAAATGGCACATTGCAGGGTTGCGATAGCTGCTGGCTTAGGCAGAACCTTAACTGATGCCTCTAAAAGTAGAGAGAGTGTGCCCATGGAGCCTGGCAGTAAGCGCGACACATCATAGCCGGCAACGTTTTTCATAACCTTGCCGCCAAAAGAAAGATCTTGACCTTTGCCATCCAGAATTCGAGCACCCAATACGAAGTCACGAAAATTTCCGACACTGATTCGACCTGGGCCCGCCAAGCCTGCTGCAATTGCACCGCCAAAAGTAGCGTGCTGACCAAAGTGTGGTGGCTCAAAAGCAAGCACCTGATTTTTTTCTGCGAGTGCGGCTTCAATTTCCCGCAATGGAGTGCCAGCACAAGCGGTAATCACCAGCTCCTCTGGTTGGTATTCCAAAATACCAGAGTAGCTGCGGGTATCTAGCTTGTTATAGGTGTTCGGATTACCGTACCAAGATTTTGTACCGCCACCCTGAATTGAGAGAACGGTATTATTTTTGGCCGCATCGAGAATTTGCTCCCGAAATGCATTAATCGTTGGGTTAGAGGCAGTCATTAGAAGCGCTCCAACTCAGGATGTGGCAGTTTGCCTCCGCTGATGCGCATCCGGCCGTACTCAGCACAACGAGTGAGTGTGGGAATCGCCTTATCAGGGTTGAGTAGCTTTTCTGGATCAAAAGCACCCTTCACGCCCCAAAAAGTTTCGCGCTCACCCTCTCCAAACTGTACGCACATTGAGTTGATCTTTTCGATACCTACTCCATGTTCACCGGTGATGGTGCCACCGAGTTCAACACAGGCTTCTAAAATTTCTGTACCAAACTCTTCAGCGCGATGCCATTCTTCTTGATCCGCGCCATTAAACAAAATGAGTGGATGCATATTGCCATCACCAGCATGAAACACATTTAAACAACCCAGACCGTATTTCTCTTCCATGCCAGCAATGCGCTTTAGCAAAGTTGCAATATGTCTTCTTGGGATAGTGCCATCCATGCAGTAATAGTCTGGCGCTAAACGGCCTGCCGCAGGAAAGGCATTTTTGCGGCCACTCCAAAATTTTAGTCGCTCACCTTCATCTTTTGAGATTTGAATACCGCTGGCACCTGCTTGCTCAAGGACCTTAGTCATGCGCTCGATTTCTTCGGCAACCTCTTCTGGGGTACCGTCTGATTCACAGAGCAAGATTGCAGCCGCATCTAAGTCATAACCTGCGTGAACAAATTCTTCTACTGCACGCGTAGTGGCTTTATCCATCATTTCTAGGCCAGCAGGAATGATGCCTGCCGCAATGATTGCAGCCACAGCATTACCGCCCTTTTCAATATCGTCGAAGCTCGCCATGATGACTCGGGCCAACTTTGGCTTTGCTACTAACTTCACAGTAACTTCAGTCACTACAGCTAGCATGCCTTCACTACCCATCAAGATCGCAAGTAAATCTAAGCCTGGGGAGTCAGGCGATAAGCTACCAAACTCAACAATCTCGCCATTCATCAACACACCACGAACACGTAAGACATTGTGTAGGGTCAAGCCATATTTAAGGCAATGTACGCCACCAGAGTTTTCATTCACGTTGCCGCCAATGGAGCAAGCAATTTGTGATGAAGGATCGGGAGCGTAATAGAGGCCTAAATGTGCAACTGCTTCGGAGATGGCAAGATTGCGCACACCCGGTTGCACCACGGCCGTTCTGGTGAACGGATCAATACTCAAGATTTTCTTTAACTTAGCTAGCGATAAAACCAAGCCTTGCGAAATTGGCATTGCCCCGCCAGACAAGCCAGTACCAGATCCCCGTGGGACAACTGGAATTTGCATGGCAAAGCAAATTTTGAGAATCTGAGCAACTTGCTCTTCGGTTTCTGGGAGGGCAACCGCCAAAGGCATACGTCTATAGGCAGCCAAGCCATCGCATTCATAAGGAATCGTGTCTTCAGGCTCCCAAAGCAATGCATATTCGGGGAGGATAGGGCGAAGGGCTGAGACCAGTTTGGACTGAAGCGCGCTAATCGCTGCTAAATCGGGGGGTGGGGTCACCATATTCATAAGAATCATTTTAGCCATATACCTATAATTAGGCTCATGGGAAATCGATTATCAAAAATCGCCACTAGAACGGGCGACGCCGGGATGACTGGCCTTGGCGACGGAAGTCGCGTAGAAAAGGATCATTTGCGGATTTGCGCCATGGGCGATGTGGACGAACTGAACTCAGAAATCGGTGTTTTGATGACTGAAGAGATCCCGGAATCTATAGCCCCAGAATTAAAAGCACTCTTTTTGCAGGTGCAACATGACTTGTTTGATTTGGGGGGCGAACTCTGTATCCCCAATTACAAGTTACTCAATCCTGAGCATGTTGCTCAGTTGGATGTTTGGCTGGAAAAATATAACCAGCAGTTACCGCCCTTAACAGAATTTATTTTGCCGGGCGGCACGCGTGCTGCTGCTCAAGCGCATGTTTGTCGAACTGTTTGCAGAAGAGCAGAGCGCTCAATTGTGCGCCTAGGTTGGGCCGAGCCTTTGTACGACTCACCCCGTCAATACGTTAATCGTTTATCAGATTTATTGTTTGTGCTCTCACGCATTTTGAACCGTGCTGCCGGTGGTACTGACATACTCTGGAAGCATGAAAAAAAAGAGACTAAGTAAATTAGTCTCTTTTTAGCTTTGCAGTAGTTACAGGGCGTATTACTTTTTCTTGCTTCTGCGTTTTTTCACAGCAGTTGCCAAACGCTCAAGCACTTTCACAGAATCATCCCAATTAATACAGGCATCCGTAATGCTCTTGCCGTATTCCAGTTTGCTTGGATCATCCTTGCCAGGTGTAAATTTCTGAGCACCATCATTGAGATGGCTTTCAACCATGACGCCAAAAATCTCGTTTGATCCAGTTTCAATTTGCTGGGCAATATCATCCGCAACAATGATTTGACGCTCATGTTTCTTGCTGGAGTTTGCATGGGATAGATCCACCATCAAACTCGCTGGAAGCTTGGCAGCAGCAAGCTCAGCGCAAGCTGCTTGAACATGTTTGGCTTCGTAGTTGGGCTCCTTGCCGCCACGCAAGATGACATGACAATCCTTATTGCCCTTGGTTTCGACAACGGAGACTTGCCCATTTTTGTGAACAGATAAAAAGTGATGCGGGCGTCCAGCCGCTTGAATTGCATCGGTTGCAATTTTGATGTTGCCATCAGTGCCATTCTTAAAGCCAATAGGCGCAGACAAACCAGAGGCAAGTTCACGGTGAACCTGACTTTCAGTAGTGCGTGCACCAATTGCGCCCCAAGAAATTAAGTCGGCAATGTATTGCGGAGAAATGACGTCAAGGAATTCGCTACCTGCAGGCATGCCAAGACGATTGATTTCCATCAGAACCTGGCGAGCAAGTCGAAGACCTTCTTCAATGCGATAGCTTTCATCAAGGTAAGGGTCGTTAATCAAACCTTTCCAGCCAACAGTAGTACGCGGTTTTTCAAAGTAGACGCGCATCACAATTTCTAACTCACCAGCGAAACGTTCACGTTCAGCTAAAAGGCGTTGGCAGTATTCCAATGCTGCTTTGGGATCATGAATAGAGCATGGCCCAATGATGACGAGCAAGCGATCATCGTTACCATGAATGATGTCGCGAATCTTTTTGCGGGTTTTGCTGATCAATGCTTCGGTTGGGGTTCCAGAGATTGGAAAAAAGCGAATCAGATGCTCTGGCGGAGGCAGAACAGAAATGTTGCTAATGCGTTGGTCGTCGGTGTCCGACGTTTTATCAACGACGGAGTACCAATTATTTGGGTTGGTGTTTTGTTGGCTCATCCGGCTATTTTAAGCCGTAATTTGGCAATCTTAGGCGGTTCCGCCCACGGTGAGGCTATCTATCCTCAAAGTTGGCTGCCCAACCCCGACAGGAACGCTTTGACCTTCCTTGCCGCACACCCCGATACCACCATCTAATTTAAGGTCGTTGCCGATCATGGAGACCTGCTTCAAGGACTCCGGGCCGCTGCCAATAATGGTTGCTCCTTTTACAGGGTATTGGATTTTGCCGTTTTCTACCCAATACGCTTCAGAAGCGGAGAACACAAATTTACCGCTGGTGATATCCACTTGGCCACCACCAAAATTGACGGCATAAAGTCCACGTTTAATGCTGGCCACAATTTCTTGGGGATCATCCTTGCCGGCCAACATATATGTGTTTGTCATGCGCGGCATCGGAAGTGAAGCAAAACTTTCGCGGCGACCATTACCGGTCAGAGGCATTTTCATGAGACGGGCATTCAGACTGTCTTGAATATAGCCTTTCAGAATCCCATCCTCAATCAAGGTAGTGCACTGAGTGGGTGTGCCTTCATCATCAATATTCAATGAGCCTCGGCGGCCAGTAAGCGTGCCATCATCTACTACAGTAACCCCTTTTGCGGCCACGCGTTGACCGATGCGACCCGCAAAAGCTGAAGAGCCCTTGCGATTAAAGTCACCTTCAAGCCCATGCCCAACAGCTTCATGCAATAGCACTCCAGGCCAACCTGGCCCCATCACAACAGTCATTGGGCCAGCAGGTGCGGGGCGTGAATCTAGATTGACTAAAGCACCATCAACGGCCTCATCTACATACTGGTTGATTAGTGCCGTATCAAAATAATGATAGTCATGGCGCGCGCCGCCACCAGAGGAGCCGGATTCACGTCGACCATTTTGCTCGGCAATCACATGTACCGACACGCGCACCAAGGGCCGCACATCAGCTGCTAGCAAGCCATCAGCTCGTACCACTAACACCACATCAAACTCACCCGCAAGACTTGCCATCACTTGAATGATGCGAGGATCACGGGCTTTTGCACGACGCTCAATGCTTTCTAGAAGAGCAATCTTTTCTTTGGGTTGCAGTGAGTCCAGTGGATTGAGGTCGGAGTACAGTTTATTAGATGCAGGATGAAATAATTTACTAGCCACCACTTGTTTCCCGCCTTGCGGACCAATGACCCGAGTGGCTTTGGCCGCTTTGTGAAGCGCTTCCAAATTAATTTCATCGGAATAGGCAAAAGCCGTTTTGTCGCCGTATATAGCCCGGACACCAACACCTTGATCAATATTGAAGCTGCCGGATTTCACAATTCCTTCTTCAAGACTCCAGCTCTCGCTACGAGTATGTTGAAAATATAGATCAGCATCGTCAAGACGGTGGGTAAACATATTGCCAAAAGTCTGATGCAAATCTTGTTCTGATAATCCTGTTGGTTCAAGCAAAATGGATTTAGCCAGTTTCAGTAAATCTGCCTGCTTTTTGGCTTTGGCCCACTTGGCGGGAAATAGTGCTTCTGGTGCATTCATGTGATTCGGCAGAACTTTCTTTAAAGCTTGCGGTGTGCAAGTGCGGGTAGCTTAGAGCGTACCTCGTTTAAGCGATCTTTGCTCAATACCCCTGAAATGAATCCCTGCCCTTCAGGGAGATTGCTTAATACCTCGCCCCAAGGGTCAATCAACATAGTATTGCCCCAGGTTCTACGACGATTTGGGTGGGTGCCACCTTGCGCTGAAGCTAAGACGTAACATTGATTTTCAATTGCGCGTGCTCGCAGAAGAATCTCCCAGTGATCTTTGCCGGTGGTGTAGGTAAATGCAGCAGGAATAATGTGGCAATCGACCTGACCTAGGGCGCGATAAAGCTCGGGGAATCTTAAGTCGTAGCAAATGCTAAGACCAAAAGCCCAATCTTGACCATCCACAGAGATTTTCAGAATGCCGGGATGTTCACCAGCTTCAATCGTTTCGGATTCCTGATAGCGTTCTGTATTTGTTTGAAATCCAAATAGGTGAATCTTGTCGTAGCGAGAGATTTGCTGGCCTGCTGGGTCAAACACCAGTGTCGTATTGAGAACCTTATTCGGATCTTTAGCTACAAGGGGAATGGTTCCTGCAACCAAGTACACCTGATGTTCTTTTGCAATAGCTGATAGTCGATCTTGAATAGGGCCTTGACCAATCGCTTCTCTTGCTCGGATCTTATCTGTATCTTTAAGGCCCATTAAGCAAAAGTATTCTGGTAGCACGACTAATTGAGCGCCTTGTGAAGCTGCGGCGTGAATGAAGTTGTTAGCAACCTCCATGTTTTCATCCACACTGGGAGTGGAGACCATCTGAATAGAGGTAACCTGTAGCTCAAGGGGATTAGTGGATGTAATCATTGGGGTTGAGGCTGCGGTACTGGATTTGGAGTCGTATTGTTGCTGGGTTTCGCTTGTTCTTTTAGAAGTTCTTTATTGCGGATCGTTTCTAAAGTTTTTACATCAATCGGCTGACCTTTTTGATCTAGCGCAATGACTTCGGGATTTTCCCAGGAGCCCTGGATTAAATAGTCCGATTGAAAATTGCGATTGATTTGATTAGTAATGAGGTATTGGCCAACCAATGCTCCCAGGCCAACAATCGGATTAATTGCGAAAGCAGCTAATGATCCAGCGGTTGCATCAATTGTGGGGAAGATAGTAACGCGTAGGTCTTGAGTTTGTTTGGGAATATTGATTTGTCCCGTCATAGCCACCCTAGCTTGATCTAAGCCCATAGAAAATTGTTTGGTTTGTGCAATTCCACTACTCACTTCAAAATTTGCGTTGATGCTATTAAAAGGAGTGCCTTTGGTGACAATATTGCCTAGGCTGCCTTGCAGATCAAACGTTGCAAATCTAAATAAACTTTGCAAACTTAAAACATCCAGAATTTGGGCGCCACTGGTATTGACTTCAAGTAGGCGTCCTTTTTCAAGGTTAAGATTGACCTTGCCCGCAAGAGAGTCATATTGAGGTGTAAATGGAGAGCCATCCCACTCTGCATTTGCATTGAGTTTGCCTTTTCCGCCCTCAATAGATTTTTGTGAACTCCAGTGGGCAATGATATGACCTGCATCCTTGATCTCCATATCGATATTGAGCTTACTGTGCTCTGTCTGATTCAGAGCTGCGCCCATCCACTGCCCAGAAACCATTGAGCTCCCTTGAGGATTATTTACTTGCAGGGACTCAAGGGTGAGTAAGTTAGCAGTGCTTTTGGTTTTAATTTTGATTTGACCAAGCTGAGCTTTAGACCAATTGAACTCATCGATTGATACATCAAGACTAGGGATCGTTCCAGGATCCAATTTAGATTTGCTGACTGTTTTTTTCTGCTCTACTTTCGTAGCTTCGTCTGGAATAGTGAGACGACTGAGGCGCCCACTGATAAGTCCACTGTAAAAACTTGGATTCGATTCTTGATATTGAAGTTGGCCAGCCACTTGAGGTGAGTTAAGGCGTAGCTTCCATACAGAATTTTTACTGACAGCGGATAAATTGAGGTCCTGCCAGATGCGATCTTGCAGGGCGAGCTTTCTAATTTCGGCTGTTACCTGAATAGGGCTTGCTTTGGGATCATTCAATTCAGTTGCAGAGCCCTTTTTCTTTTGTTTTCCAAAAAACTCAATCCAGGAATCAAGATTTAATTCATTACTAGCCAAATTTAAGTGGAAACCATCTTGGGGGAGCATTGCAGGAGCACCAATTCCTAGTGCATAACGCAATTCATCATCCCCATTACCCTCTCCTTGAACTGAATAGAGTTCGCCAAACTTGCCAGACCAACTAAAGCGGTCATTACCCGATTGTGAATTTGGGAAAGTTTTAAAAGTAAGTTGACCTTGCATCGGCGCACCCATCAGTTTTCTGGCTGGGATGGGTGAGGCGCTGGCCCAGTCGCGCAGATCAAATTTGAGATTAGTTTCACTACCTGCTTTATTGAAGTTCAGAGTGCCTTCATACTTGGCTCGACCACTCATTCCATCGAGGATGGGTGATGAATCTGTCCTAAGCGTATTCGCAAAATAACTCTTAATGAAATCCGCAGAAAAATCACCTGCAATATTGAAGCTCTGACCTGATGCAGACTGAGCACTATCGATCCTTAAGGACCCACCTAAAAAATTGGCAGTGAGGTCTTCAAATTCTGGGTGGATTTCGGTAATCCGAATTTTTCCTTTGAGATTTTCAAGTGGAGGCAATTTAGCCCATTGCACCCTATTGCCACTGAGATCTAGTTTGATATCAATATTGCTATCGGCATCACCAGACAGCGGCAGTTTTAGTCCAAGAGCAAGGTTTACAGGGCCGTTAACTTGCAAATTCTTTTCAAGCTTATTTTGTTTCTTAGCGAATGGAGATGCAAATAAATACTCCAACATTTGCGGAGCATCGCCTTGCGCATTACCGTTGGCGGAGAGTGTCAGATGATTTGCGCTGACATTAGGAATTTCAGCATGAAAGTTTTTCAGTGCAACTTGTTTGTAATTGGCCTGATCAATATCAATGGATAGCGCAGCGTTTTGCATGGTCATTAGGCCATCAATATTGCTGAACGCAGACCACACTCCCTGGTTGCTTGGTATCAGTGGGGCTGGGCTGAATGTTGCCCCTACGATTGGCAGGCTTAAAGTAAAGTCGCCTGGGTTACCACGAGGAAATGGAACGTCATTGGGGTCGCCATTGATATGGAGCTTACCGTTCTGAATAGTTCCCGCAGAAAAAGCCTTACTTAAATAGAGTCTGGCATCCTTGCCCATGCCAAGAGGTAAATAGCGATAGGCAGAAGTTAAGTTTGCTTTGGCAAAGTTCATATCCAAGGTCATCAAATCGGGTTTTTTAGGGTCACCGATGAGATAACTCAGATTCAGGGTCGTATTAATTTCAGGATTACTGAGTGAGAGTTGTTTGGCATTAATTAGCCAATTTCCTCTTTTCTTAGACCAGGAAATCTGTCCGCTTGCTTGATCTAATTGAATTTTGGGGTCGGCCAAAAAGTCATTGATCTCAAGCCCCAGATTTTTGGAATTTAAAGTGAGGCTACCCTGATTTTGATCGCCGGAGACAAAGCCTGAGAGATTAGTAACAGAAGGCATCGATTTGTTGATGCCTACGAAGCTCAGGTTAATCAGTTTGGCGCTGACTGAAAAATCAAGCTTATTCGATTTAAACCAGCCGCCTGGAATATTGAGTGCTGATAATGGAGACTTACTTTCTGACCAGTGAATGTCAAGATCTTGGAGCTCTCCGTCGGCTTCAGAAACTTTAATCCATTGATGTACTTTTTTCGATAGGGGTAGGTTCAGCGCAAATAAGGCAATGTCTTCCACCAGGATTTTTGGTGAAGAAAATCCAAATTCTTTAATCTCACCATCAGCACCCGGTGGCTTCCAGCGAAAAGTCATGGGGCTTAAATTTTCGAGTGGTGCTGTATTCGGGCTCTCGGCATCTCGCCATGCAAATGTTTTGGTAGTGATAGAAATGAGCCCACTTTCATTTTCTTGAACCACATTTGTCTCTAGTCGACCAAGGGCAATAGCATCCTCATTTTTTGCTAGCTGGATAGTGAGATTGTCAGCGGCAATATAGGCTTCGCCGCCATCTGGTTTTCCGTTATCCAGTTTTAGTTTTCCTCTGGAGCTCAACTTGCCCTCTAGAGTATTGAGGGGAACAGAAAACTCCTTAGAAATTTGAGTGAGATTCAGATCATTGAGATTCCAGGAAACAGTGCCAATCCAATCACGCCAATCGCCCGCTTGACCGCCTAGGTGGTGAACAAAGTCAGCCTTGATCTCCAGTGGCCCAGTAGTCCATGGTGTGCGAGTGGTGAGAAGCGCTTTGTGACTTCGAATGCCATTGCTGAGCGATAAATTTTGAATCTCAATGGTAGTAGGCGCCTTGTTATCCTGCTGATCAGTCCAATAGAGTTTGACGTCACTCACCAAAATATCGTCTTGAGAAAATAGCCAGTCTTCAAAACCATGATCTCCTGAATTGCTGTGTATCGGAATTCCCGCAATGGTGATGATCCCTTTAGCATTTCTTTGAGCATAAATTTCAGCGCCTTTGAAATTGAGCTCATGAAAGTAAGGCGTTAGGTGATAGAAAGAATTCCAGCTAAGCTCCCCGCTAATTTTTGAAATTTGTAATAAGGGTTTCGTCTTGTCTGGGCTATTAAAACGCAAACCTTCAATTTCAAAATTGGGTCGGATGCCAGTCCAGGAGACTTTCAATTCGTCCATGGTGACATTGGTGCCAATCCGAGCGCTAAGGAGTCGCTCTACTGATGCTTTGGATTTTTCAATTTGAGGCCAAACAATAAAACGAATGCCGAGGTGGCCAACCACCATGAGTAGCAAAATCAATCCGCAAAGAATGAGCGCGCGTTTACGCCAAAGTCCACCAGAACCTTGAGGACGTTTTGCAAGCACGCTCTTGAGGCGAGGCGGAATGAACTTTTGCAGCATGAGCTCTATTATCCGTCAGCCTTTACTGGGTCGCCAAGCTTCTGGCGACAGATTAAGATGGGGGAATGGATGAATTTTCTCGGCAAATCGCATTTTTAGAGCAGCATTCGACTTATGCGCGTCGCTGGCTCAATGCTCGCCCTGAGTGGGTTGATTGGCTTCGAATCCAGGGGTCAAAAAAGCTGAATTTGCAGGGAATTGCCGATTTGTTAGCCGCTTGTGAAATTGAGAGTGCAGCTGCATCCCAAGACGAGTCCCAGTTTATGGCCAATTTACGCCTGGCTAGACAGCGCCTCATGCTGTGGATTGCTTTTCGGGATCTCAATGGAATGGCTGATTTGGATGAGGTCACCCATAGTCTTAGTCAGTTTGCCGAGTTAGCAATCGCAAAATCCATTGCGTATATTCGGCAAGATCTCCAGAGTCGCTTTGGTTTGCCCTGGAGCATGACCAGTCATTCAGAAATGCCGTTGATGGTGGTTGGTATGGGCAAGCTTGGCGGCCTTGAGCTCAATCTATCGTCTGATATTGATTTAATTTTCTTGTACGAGCACGAGGGTGAAACCCTAGGGGGCCCTCAAAGCCTATCGAATCAAGAATGGTTTTCTCGCATGGGCAAACGACTCATGAAGTTACTGGCCGAGCTTGACGAGAATGGCTTTGTATTTCGGGTGGACATGCGCCTAAGACCCAATGGCGACTCTGGCCCATTGGTTTGTAGTTTGGACATGCTCGAAGAGTACCTGATCGTGCAAGGCAGGGAGTGGGAGCGTTATGCCTGGATTAAGGGGCGCCTGATTGCTCCTTCGCCTGGAACGGCAAATTATGAACATTGCGCAAAAGAGTTGGAGCAGCTCATTCGGCCATTTGTATACCGCCGGCATTTGGATTATGGGGTAATCGCTTCCATACGAGATCTTCATGCTCAGATTCAACATGAAGCAGATAAAAGATCCTCTCATCATCAAGGTCGTTCGCGGGACATTAAATTAGGTCGAGGCGGTATTCGGGAAATTGAGTTTCTTGCGCAAATGTTCCAGCTGATGCGGGGTGGTACTGATCCCCGCTTTAGAGTGCGCCCCACCCTAGAAGTGCTCAATTGGGTTGGACAAAAGGGCGCCTTGCCAACTGAAGAGGTTGAGTCCTTGCAGGCAGCATACAGATTTCTGAGGCGCCTAGAACATCGCCTGCAGGTTTGGGATGATCAGCAAACGCATTACCTCCCCGATGATCTTTCTGCTCGTGAACGTTTAGCAGCTGCCATGGCTGATAAAGATCAGAGCCTGGATGTCGATGGCTTTATGGCTGAGTTAGATCGCCATCAAAATAATGTTGCCGCTCTTTTTGAGAAGGCATTTTTACTGGATGACAGTCTTCGCTTGGATCTTGCGCCAATCGATCTTGCTTGGGAGCCGCCGTCCCAAGTTTTTCCACAGTCATTGCTGCGCTGGCAGGCTTGGGTTGAGAGCCCCAAGCAAAGACAGTTGCCCGAGAAGAGTCGCTTAATTTTTGTTAATTTAATGCGGACAGCTGCTCGTATTTTGAGTGAGGATGGCGTTGATCGAACTCATGCTGATCAAACCTTATTACGTTTTTTTGATTTGTTAGAGGCTATCGCGAGGCGCAGTGCTTATCTCTCTATTTTGGCTGAGTACCCCAGAGCATTGCTAAATGTATTGGACTTATTAAAAGCTTCTCATTGGGGCGCGCAGTACCTGACTCGACACCCCCATTTGTTGGATCACTTACTGAACTCTCGCACTGAACAAGCTTTGATCGAGCATCCTGAAGAGTATTGGCATGAAGTCAAAGCCAATTTGAACATTCGTCTTGATGACGTGATGTCCGATGCTGATGGTTCTGAGCAAGCTATGGATATTTTGCGAGTCACCCACCATACAGAAACATTCATTACGCTTTTAGCTGATTTAGGTATTGGGGTTGAGCAGGCGCTGCCGGTGGAAAAGGTGAGTGATCATTTATCAGCTTTAGCAGACTTGATTTTGCAGATCACTTTTGAGCGTGTGTGGCCTGAGGTTGCACAAAAATTTGGCCTAGCTCAGGAAGTGGTTAAAACAGCCCCACCATTTGCAATCATCTCTTACGGGAAGTTGGGCGGCAAAGAATTGGGGTATGCCTCCGATTTAGATTTAGTCTTCCTCTACCAATCCGATGAATCTGATTTTTCAGCTCAAGAAATTTATGCACTCTTAGCAAAACGAATGATCAACTGGCTAACTGCTTTTACGGCGACTGGTAGTTTATTTGAGATTGATACCCGTTTGCGGCCCAATGGCTCGGCAGGATTTTTGGTGACAAATGCTAATGCGTTTAAGAAATACCAAATGCGCGAAGGCAATAACGCTGCCTGGGTATGGGAGCACCAAGCCCTCACGCGGGCGCGTTGCTCAGCAGGTAATGTTGCAGTCGGAGCTGATTTTGATCAGGTGAGAGCAGAGGTGCTGAGCCAAAAGCGGGATATTGACCATCTTCGGACTGAAATTCTAGAGATGCGCCGAAAAGTGCACGCCGGACACCCCAATGTAAGCGGTCTATTTGATCTCAAGCATGATTCTGGCGGTATGGTCGATATTGAATTTATTGTTCAGTATCTGGTGCTGGCATATTCCCACCAACACGAGCAGCTCATTCATAACCTAGGCAATATTGCACTGCTGCGGATTGCTGGCGAAGCCGGTCTAATAGATCGCGAGGCTGCTTTATTGGTCGGGAATGCTTACCGCTTGTTACGGTCTCGCCAGCACCGCTTGCGCTTAGACGGTGCAGAAAAAACACGCATCAACATTGAAGATGAACCTGAGTTGATTGCTGCTAGAGATGCTGTGATGGTGCTATGGCTAAAGATTTTTAAAGCACCTTCAGCGAATTAAACAACTTAGCTTTGTTCTAGCAATTCGCGGGCGTGGCGACGTGTAGTATCTGTAATCGTTGCGCCACCTAACATTCGGGCCACTTCTTCAACACGTTCTACTCTGCCCAAGGGTTGAACTTGAGAAATGGTTTTCTCACCACTTTGCGCTTTGCTGACTTTGAAATGATGATTTCCTTGAGCAGCAACCTGCGGTAAATGGGTGACACAGAGAATTTGATGGGATTGACCTAGTTGATGCAGGAGTTTGCCAACAGTTTCAGCAACTGCTCCACCAATACCGGCATCAACCTCATCAAAGATTAAGGTAGGCGTGAATGAGGCTTTGCTGGTGATGACGCTAATGGCCAAGCTAATCCTGGCAAGCTCTCCCCCAGACGCAACCTTGGCAAGGGCGCGCGGTGTGCTGCCAGCATGACCGGCTACAAGAAACTCAATCTGCTCCAATCCGTAGGAGCCACCTTCGGCAAGCGGTATGAGGGCGATTTCTAGGCGTCCACCTGCCATCGACAGGTCTTGCATAGCATTGGTAACCAATGTGCCAAGATCAGTTGCAGCTGCTTTCCGTTTTTGGGATAGTTGTTTGGCAAGCTTGAGATAAGCAACTTCTTCTTGCTGGACTTTTTCACGAAGGGCATCAATATTTTGTGAAGCCGTTAATGCATCGAGTCGCTCACTAGTTTCTAGTAGTAGCTTTGGAAGCTCATCGGTATCGGTACGATATTTTCGAGCAGCCCCATGGAGTGCTTGCATGCGTTCTTCCACTTGCACAAGACGATCGGGATCAAGATCAAGTTTCTGTACGTAGCGATTCAGGCTATGAATGGCTTCATCCAGTTGAATTTGTGCGCTTTGCAAGGAGTCGCTGATGCTATTTAAGGCGGGATCATGCTCCGCTAAGGTGCTGATATTGCTGCAGACTTTAGAAAGGCTGGATTCAATTGCGTTATCAGAATCACTCAATACTTCAATTGCCTCTTGGCAGCCGCCAATGAGTTTGGCACCATTGGCTAGGCGAGCATGCTCACCTTGAATGCTTGACCACTCACCTTCGAGTGGAGATAAAGCCGTGAGCTCTTCAAGTTGCCATTCCAGACGTTCCCGTTCTCTCTCGATATCTTGTCCGGCATTCTCAGCCTGCTCTAATTTTCGGCGCGAATCATTCAGGGTTTTAAATGCTTGAGCGACTTCACTAGCTAGCAGTAGCAAACCAGCATGTCGATCGAGTAATTCCCGTTGCGCGCCACCCTTGAGGAGAAGTTGATGCGCGTGCTGCCCATGAATATCTACTAGTTGATCCCCAGCTTCGCGCAGTTGTGCCAAGGTTGCCACGCTGCCATTAATAAATGCGCGACTTCTTCCATTGCTCTCGACTGTTCTCTTGAGTAAAAGACTATGTCCTTCATCTTCAATTGGAAAGCCTTGCTCATCAAGCCACTGAGTGAAGCGTTGTATTTGGTCATCCTCAATTTGAAAGCGGGCAGAGATTTCTGCGCGATTGCAGCCCTCACGAATTTGGCTGCTGTCAGCGCGTTCTCCAAGCACTAGGCTCAAGGCATCTAAGAGAATGGATTTTCCAGCGCCAGTTTCGCCAGTGAGTACAGTAAAGCCAGTAGAAAAATCTAGTTCAAGCTGATCAACAATGACAAAGTCACGAAGTGAGATGGTTTGAAGCATGGCTTAGCGTAGCAAAGTACTCGACATCAGAATGTCGATGGGTATTCATTCCAATGCAGCTTCTCGCGCAAAGTTTTGTAGTCGCTGTGATTGCTGGGATGAAGTAGGGCGATCGTTTTATCAGATTGACGCACTTCAATTTTGTCACCAGCTTGCAAATCTGTTTGAGACTGCATGTCAAAATTGACAATTACTTCAAGGCCATTGACTACTTCAATCACTGTCAGGCTATCTTTCGGTAAGACGATGGGGCGATTGGAGAGTGAGTGCGGCGCAATTGGTACCAGCAGAATGCCTGCAACGTGAGGGTGCAAGATGGGGCCGCCAGCAGAAAGTGCATAAGCAGTTGAGCCTGTAGGAGTGGAGACTATTAAACCATCAGAGCGTTGGTTGTACATGAAGGAGCCATTGACATGAACTGCTAGCTCGACCATCCCAGAGATGCCAGAGCGATTAACAACCACATCATTGAGTGCCAAGGCGCGATTAATTTCCTTACCATCACGAATCACAACCGCGTCTAACAATGTTCTGGTGTCAGCTTCATATTCGCCGGCAATCATTTTCGGTAGGGTGGTTTGTACGGACTGAATGGGAATATCGGTCATATAGCCAAGGCGACCCATATTGATGCCCACTAGTGGCACATTGCTGCCTGCTAACTGACGGGCAATTCCCAACATCGTGCCGTCGCCACCCAAGACCACGACAAGGTCAATTGCTCCAGCAAAGTCCTGCGCAGTTTTGGTGGAATAGCCCTTTAGTCCCAGATGGTTGGCAGTATCTGCCTCGATAAAGACTTCGCAACCTAATCCAGTGAGGAGCTTGGCGATGTCATTGAGGCGTTCCTCAATGCCGTCCGCTTGAAATTTGCCGACAAGCGCAACCCGGCTAAATGCCTTCTTGGTGGAATTTGGGGATGGGCTTAACATATAACGATTAAACCATAGGCATAAAATCCTTTCCATCATGGACGAACGTTCCCGCGCCTTACTCAAAACCCTCATCGAGCGCTATATCGAGGAGGGTCAGCCTATTGGTTCCCGAACCCTATCCAGATTTTCAGGTTTAGACCTATCCGCAGCCACCATTCGGAATGTGATGGCGGATTTAGAGGAAATGGGCTTGGTGACCAGCCCGCATACCTCTGCAGGTCGAATTCCGACACCACAAGGCTACCGTTTGTTTGTCGACACCATGGTGACCGTTCGACCCCTTGAGGAGATGGCTGCCCGTGAGGTCGAAAAAGGTCTCTTGCCAGACTCGCCACAGCGGGTCTTGAACTCTGCTGCGCAGATTTTGTCTAATTTGACCCATTTCGCTGGGGTTGTCATTACTCCAAAGCGCGCTCAGGTTTTTAAACATATCGAGTTTTTGCGTCTAGGCGAAGGTAAGATTTTGCTGATTATGGTGACCCCAGAAGGGGATGTCCAAAATCGCATTCTGCCGACCACTCAGGATTACACCCCCAGTCAATTGATTGAGGCTGGCAATTACATCAACTCTCAGTTTGCTGGTAAAAGTTTTGAGCAAGTGCGTATGCATCTCAAATCGGATCTAGATAATTTACGAACAGACATTTCAGGTTTGATGGCCTTGGCGCTTCAAACGGGTGTCGCTGATTACGATATGAGTCGTGGCGAGATGGTACTTTCAGGCGAACGTCGTTTGCTTAACGTCGGTGAACTGAGTTCAAACCTTGACAAGTTGCGCAGGATGTTCGATATGTTGGAGCAAAAATCAGTACTGATGCAATTGCTCGATGTATCTAGTCATGCAGATGGCATCCAAATTTTTATTGGCGGCGAGAGTGATCTATTACCCTATGAGGATTTAGCGGTCATCAGCGCGCCCTATAGCGTAGATGGCCAAATTGTTGGTACTTTGGGTGTGATTGGCCCAACCCGTATGGCGTATGACAGAGTCATTCCAATTGTCGACATTACATCGAAATTATTATCTGGCGCATTGAGCTCTTAAACAATTATTAAAGGCACCGCTTTGAATCCAAACCCACACTTACGAGCTTCTAAAACAGCAGTGCTGTTGTTAAATTTAGGAACGCCTTCTGCGCCAACACCTAAAGCGGTGAGAGCGTATTTAAAAGAATTTCTTTCTGATCCACGCGTAGTTGAAATCCCCCGCATTATTTGGTGGTGCATATTAAATGGAATCATCTTGCCGATTCGCAGTAGCGCCTCCGCCAAAAAATATGCATCAATTTGGTTACCTCAGTTAGGCTCACCCCTGATGCATTACTCGCGTTTACAAGCCAAAGAACTTGGTGAGAAATTTGCCAACGAAGGCCATACTGTTTTAGTGGATTTGGCGATGCGCTACGGCAAACCGTCGACCCAGGAAACCCTTCAAAGTCTTCAAGCGCAAGGTATGGAGCGCTTATTGCTCTTACCCTTATACCCACAGTATTCAGCCACAACGACGGCATCTAGCTTTGATGAAGTCTTTCGGGTGCTCGGCACATGGCGCAATCAACCAGAGTTGCGCTTGGTAAAGCATTATCACGATAACCCTGCTTATATCTCTGCATTGAGAGATCAAGTTCTCAGTCATTGGGATAAAGATGGGCGTCCTGATTTTGCAAGAGGTGATCGTTTTGTGATGTCCTTTCACGGTTTGCCAAAACGCAATTTAATGAAGGGTGACCCCTACCATTGTGAGTGCCTTAAAACGGGGCGTCTGCTTGGGGAATCCTTAGGTCTTGAGCCAGGCCAATACATCGTGACCTTTCAATCTCGTTTTGGTAAAGCGGAGTGGTTAAAGCCTTATACCGCCCCTACAGTAGAAAAATTAGCAAAAGAAGGTTGTCAGCGACTCGATATTTTTTGCCCAGGATTTCCGGCCGATTGTTTGGAGACTCTTGAAGAGATTGCAATGGAGGCTAAAGAGATCTTCCTAGATCATGGCGGCAATGATTACCGCTATATTCCCTGCTTAAACAGCAATCCAAAGTGGATCGAGGCCTTAAGCGATATTGCTTATCAGCATTTGTTAGGATGGTCTTTAGGCGCTGAGTCCAATGAGGAGCTTGCCCAACGTGCAGCAAGAGCTGAGCAAGCTGAAAAAGCCAAGACTTGAAATTCAATAAACTAGCCCCACATAGCAAAGTAATCGTCCCTATTATCGAAAAGTGAATGCATCTCCATGACACAAGAAAATCAAAACCCTTCTCCAGAGCAAGACCAAGCTGCGGCTGAACCCGCGGTAGAAGCAACTGCAGAGGCAACAGCGCAAGCAGTTCCAAAAACACCTGAGCAAGAGATTGCTGCGCTCAATGAAAAAATTGGTGAGCTCCAGGACAATTTCTTGCGCGCCAAAGCTGAAGGTGAAAACATTCGCCGTCGTGCTGTGGAAGATATTGCGAAGGCCCACAAATTTGCAATTGAGAGTTTTGCGGAACATTTAGTGCCAGTAACGGATAGTCTTTATGCTGCGCTAAGTACTGATGCAACTGATGCCAAGGCCTTCAAGGAAGGTCTGGAAATTACCTTGAAGCAACTCTTATCTGCCTTCGAAAAAGGGCGGATGACAGAAATTAACCCTGCGGTAGGTGATAAATTTGATCCCCACCACCATCAGGCAATTGCCTCAGTTCCTTCTGAGCAGGATGCCAATACCGTGGTTTCTGTCCTTCAGCGGGGCTATACCGTGGCAGACCGTGTGCTCAGACCCGCTTTGGTGACCGTCAGCGCCCCTAAATAAGCTCAATCATTGGGGTAAAACCCCAAAAATGACATGAAAAAGGCAGATTTCTGCCTTTTTCCTATTTCAGCCCTTGAATTCCCCTTTTTAGACCCCATTTATTGGGTATTGAAATATTTTCGGTAATTCAAGCGAGTTACCAAACATCAACCAGAAGTACAACAAAGCAATTTAATTTTTTGGAGCCATTATGGGAAAGATTATCGGAATCGACTTAGGAACCACTAACTCGTGCGTTTCAGTTGTAGAAAACAATGCACCTAAAGTTGTCGAGAATGCAGAAGGCGCTCGCACAACTCCATCCATCATCGCTTACGTTGAAGATGGCGAAGTATTGGTTGGCGCGCCAGCAAAGCGTCAATCAGTGACAAACCCTAAAAATACAATTTACGCAGTGAAGCGCTTGATGGGTCGTAAATTTACCGATCCTGAAGTACAAAAAGATATTGGCCTCATGCCTTACGCAATTGTTCAAGCGGACAATGGTGATGCTTGGGTTGAAGCGCGCGATAAAAAAATGGCCCCACAGCAAGTTTCTGCAGAAATTTTGCGCAAGATGAAAAAGACTGCTGAAGACTATCTCGGTGAAGAGGTTACTGAAGCGGTGATTACTGTTCCTGCTTACTTTAACGATAGCCAACGTCAAGCAACCAAAGATGCTGGTCGTATCGCAGGCTTAGATGTAAAACGTATCATCAATGAGCCAACTGCAGCTGCATTAGCGTTCGGCTTAGATAAGCAAGACAAAGTGGATCGCAAGATTGCTGTATATGACTTAGGCGGCGGTACATTCGACGTTTCAATCATTGAAATTGCAAACGTAGATGGCGAAAAGCAATTTGAAGTGCTCTCCACTAACGGCGATACTTTCTTGGGCGGTGAAGACTTTGACCAACGCATCATTGACTGGATCATTGCTGAGTTCAAGAAAGAGCAAGGCGTTGATTTGAGTAAAGACGTTTTGGCATTGCAACGTTTGAAAGACGCTGCTGAAAAAGCCAAAATCGAGTTGTCATCTGCACAACAAACCGAAATTAACTTGCCTTACGTGACGGCTGACGCTAGCGGTCCGAAGCATTTGAACTTGAAGTTGACTCGTGCCAAGTTGGAGTCATTGGTTGAAGAGCTGATTAATCGTACTGCTGGTCCTTGCTTAACTGCCATTAAAGATGCTGGCGTGAACGTGGCGGATATCGACGACGTGATTTTGGTCGGCGGTCAAACTCGTATGCCTGCAGTACAAGACAAAGTAAAAGAAATCTTTGGTAAAGAGCCACGCAAAGACGTAAACCCAGATGAAGCAGTGGCTGTTGGTGCTGCAATTCAAGGTTCTGTATTGTCTGGCGATCGTAAAGACGTATTGCTCTTGGACGTTACTCCGTTGTCATTGGGTATCGAAACCCTTGGTGGCGTAATGACCAAGATGATTCCTAAGAACACAACCATTCCTACCAAGCATTCACAGGTTTACTCCACCGCGGAAGACAATCAGCCAGCTGTAACTATTAAGTGCTTCCAGGGTGAGCGCGAGATGGCTGCTGCAAACAAGTTGCTCGGTGAATTTAACCTGGAAGGGATTGCACCTGCCCAGCGCGGTATGCCACAAATTGAAGTGACCTTTGATATTGATGCTAACGGTATTTTGCACGTGACTGCAAAAGACAAAACTACTGGCAAAGAGAACAAGATCACCATCAAGGCAAACTCTGGTTTGACTGAAGAAGAAATTCAGCGCATGGTGAAAGACGCCGAAGCTAATGCAGCTGAAGATAAGAAAGCGCTTGAGTTGGTAACGGCACGCAATACTGCTGATGCTTTGGCTCACTCCACTAAGAAAGCTCTAGAGGAGCATGGCGCTGCATTAGAGACCTCTGAAAAAGAAGCAATTGAAGCCGCTCTCAAGGAGTTGGACGAAGCAATTAAAGGCAGCGATAAAGAAGTGATTGAAGCGAAGACTGAGGCTTTGGGTAAAGCGAGTCAGAAGCTGGGCGAGAAAGTCATGGCTGCTGAACAGGCTAAAGCAGGTGCCGCAGCTGGTGCAGCTCCTAGTGGTGCCGCTCCTGGAGCAGCACCCGATGCTGATGTGGTTGATGCTGACTTTAAAGAGGTTGATGACAAGAAATAATCAAGTCATTGGAAATCTTATAAGGTAGTTTTGATGTACTTAAATAACAAGTCGGCCTCGTGCCGACTTGTGTCATTCAGGTTGTTGAGAGGAATAGGCCGTGCCTAAAAGTAAACGCGATTTTTATGAAGTGCTTGGTGTAACAAGAGGTGCCAGCGAAGAAGAGCTAAAAAAAGCTTATCGTAAGTTGGCAATGAAGTATCACCCGGATCGCAATCCCGATAGCAAAACAGCTGAAGCCCAATTCAAAGAAGCTAAAGAGGCTTATGAAACGCTAACCGATCCTAATAAGCGTGCTGCTTATGACCAGTATGGCCATGCTGGCGTAGACCCATCGATGGGTGGCGGCTTTGGCGGCGGTGGCTTCGGCGGCGGCGGATTTGCTGATGCGTTTGGCGATATCTTCGGGGATATTTTTGGTCAAGGTGGCGGTCGTCAATCCGGCCCACAAGTCTATAAAGGCGCTGATTTACGCTACAACATGGACATTACTCTTGAGCAGGCTGCTGAAGGGTATACCACTCAAATTCGGGTGCCTAGCTGGAGCAATTGCAAACCCTGTCATGGCACTGGTGCAGAGCCTGGAACAAAAGCAGAGAAGTGTCCTACCTGTGATGGCCACGGTCAAGTTCGGGTACAGCAAGGCTTCTTCTCGATGCAGCAAACCTGTCCAAAATGTCGCGGCACTGGTGAGTACATTCCAAAGCCTTGCAAGACTTGTCACGGTACTGGTAAGCATAAAGAGCAAAAAACCCTAGAAATCAAAATCCCAGCCGGCATTGATGATGGCATGCGCGTTCGCTCAGTCGGTAATGGCGAGCCCGGCATCAACGGCGGCCCTTCTGGCGATCTTTATGTAGAGGTGCGCGTCAAACCCCATCCCGTATTTGAGCGTGATGGTAGTGATTTGCATGTGCAGATGCCAATCTCATTTGCTACAGCGACGATTGGTGGTGAAATTGAAGTGCCTACACTCTCAGGACGAGTGGAGTTTCCGATTCCAGAAGGCACTCAGACTGGCAAGACCTTCCGCTTGCGCAATAAAGGTATTAAAGGATTGCGTTCGACTTTAGTAGGCGATCTATTTGTTCATGTACTGGTTGAAACGCCTGTCAAGCTGAATGAAGAGCAGAAGAAATTACTGCAGAAGTTTGATGCAAGCCTCAAGTCTGGCGGGGATAAACACAATCCGCAGCAAAAAGGTTGGTTTGAGGGTGTGAAGAGCTTCTTCCACTAGCCCGCAAAGGCGTTTTCTAGTCCGGGAAACTTGCCGGACTTGACTTCGCGTACGTAGGCTTTGATAGCGGCTTCAATGGAGTGGTGGCCATCCATAAAGTTTTTGACAAACTTGGGTGGTCTACCAGGGCTAATACCCAGCATGTCTTGCAGAACCAATACTTGACCTGAGCAATCGGGTCCCGCACCAATTCCGATGGTGGGAATATGAAGTTCAGCAGTAATCTTTTCACCTAGAGTCGAAGGAATTGCTTCAAGTACTACCATCTGTGCACCTGCATCTTGGCAATCGATTGCTTGTTCGAGCATGATCGTAGCAGCATCCTTTGATTTACCTTGGACCTTGTAACCACCCAAGAGATGAACTGACTGGGGTAATAAACCAAGGTGGGCACACACCGGAACACTTCGCTCCACTAAGTACTCAATGATCTCAACTTGCCAATCTCCGCCACCTTCAAGCTTAACCATATCAGCACCAGCACGCATGAGCTCGGCAGCAGAGTCTAGAGCTTGAACAGGGTCACCATAACTAGCAAACGGCAAATCAGCAATTAAAAATGCTTGAGTATTTGCACGTGCCACACATTCGGTGTGATAAGCCATTTGTTCAATGGTCACGGGGGTAGTGCTGGAATAACCTTGAATCACATTTCCTAGGGAATCACCAATCAGGATAGATTCAACCCCGCAACGATTTAATAGTGCGGACATGGTCGAATCATATGCAGTTAGCATGGTGATTTTTTCACCCTCAGCATGCATTGAGAGTAGTTTGGTGATGGTAATTGGCTTATCGCCTTGTAAGTAACTCATGGCGAGAGTTTAATGAATTAATGCGCCGATTGGCTATAAACGTCTTTTTCTCCGCAATTGCAGTTCCTGCAGGGGAGTTTTTCGATTCTTTGGTGGGCTACTTTAGGGAGATAGGCTTTGAGTTCCCCTAAATTGGGTAAGAAAAAATCAGGGGCTATTTCCAGGAGGGGAAGAAGAACAAAAGAGCGCTCGATAATTCTGGGGTGGGGCAACATCAGCTCAGTTTCATTTTGAGTGACGCCCTCAAAAGAGAGGATATCGAGATCAAGCGTGCGGGGCGCATTTGAGTATGGACGCTCTCTACCGAACTGCTGTTCAATGGCTTGGCAAAGATGCAATAAGCCGTATGGGCTAAGTTCAGTTTCGATTTCAATGACGGCGTTGATATAGTCACCACCTGTCGCTTCCACAGGAGCACTTTGATAAAAGCAGCTTTTTGTAAGAATTTGCAATTCAGAGCGCAGTGCTAAGCATACGATTGCGTCAGTAATGAGCTGACGTGTATCGCCGATATTTCCACCAAATCCAATAAAAGCTCTTGCCATAAGATTCCAAACCCAAGATGAAACTACTTTACTGAATTTTTTTGAAGTCTGCTTAGCTTGCTGAAGTTTCTGGAGGCGTAGTAGTTTTAGGTTTTCTGCGACGACGACGCTTTGCTGGAGATGTGGCGCCGCTCCCTAGCTCA
Source organism: Polynucleobacter sp. MWH-Creno-3A4 (assembly GCF_018881885.1). Taxonomy (NCBI): domain Bacteria; kingdom Pseudomonadati; phylum Pseudomonadota; class Betaproteobacteria; order Burkholderiales; family Burkholderiaceae; genus Polynucleobacter; species Polynucleobacter sp. MWH-Creno-3A4. Next base: position 414,032 of record NZ_JACXSA010000001.1, on the reverse strand, counting down.
GTCTTGGCGCTGGCCATCAAGGCATCTTGACCTGCTGGGTCTGCGGCGATAAAGCTGGTCCACCACTCCCCTAGGGCAGAATCTTGTTCGCCAGTCGCACAACGCAGGAGCATAAAGTCATAACCAGCCCTAAACCGTGGCGATTCAATCAGGCGATAGGGGTAGCGACCGACGCGTTTTTCGAAACGGGGTTGCATAGCCCAAATCTCGCGCATGTCACTCTCAAAGCGTCTTTGAATCGTCATCCCACTGCTTTGCGTAGCAATCGTGTCGTCCATCGCATCATGTAGAGCCGGGATATTAGATATCCCTTTGGCAATATTGGCCTTCCAATTCTTAAGGAGATCTGGCCAAAGCAGGGTAGCGAATAAGAATCCTGCAGAAACACTTTTACCGGATTGAATGCGTTGATCCGTATTGGCTAGCGCCAATTTCACGAAATCATTAGCGCCCTTAGAATCAGCACCACTATCTAAGATGTGATCTAGCAATGGCAAAAGACCATGATGTAAGCCTGCATCACGCAGACCTTGAATGGCTGCCCAAGAATATCCCGACATCAAGAGCTTAAGAATTTCATCAAAAAGTCTGGCAGAAGGAACGTCATGTAATAGATTGCTTAGCTTAGCGATTGGCGCGCGTGTCGCTGGATCTAAATGAAATCCAGTTTTGGCAGCAAAGCGGATAGCTCTCAGCATGCGGATGGGATCTTCACGGTAGCGTTTAGCAGGATCACCAATCATGCGCAAGGTTTTCTTTTCCATATCGGCCATGCCGCCGTGGTAATCGAGCACAGTTTCTGTAGAGGGATCGTAGTACATCGCATTGATGGTGAAATCGCGTCTTGCCGCATCTTCACCTTGTGAGCCCCAAACGTTATCGCGCAGAATACGACCGCTTTCCGCAACATGGTCACCAGCGTTATCGAGTAGTGCCCTGAAAGTGGAGACTTCAATAATTTCAGGATGGCCTTTACCAAAAAAGGTGACATGAACAATCTGAAAGCGACGACCAATTAAGCGCGCTTTACGAAAAAGTCTTTGCACTTGATCGGGGGTGGCGTTGGTAGCAACGTCAAAATCCTTTGGACCAATTCCTAAAACCAGATCACGAACAGCGCCACCGACAATAAATGCTTCGAATCCAGCCTGTTGCAGTGTGTGAGTAACTTTGACTGCATTTTTAGAAAGCAAATGCGGATCAATGCGATGGATTCTCTTGGCAATACGTTTTGGCGCCCTAGACTGATTCACTTGCGTATGTCTGACCATGGGGTCACGACGCAAGATGCGTTTAATAAATTTAGTGATCATGCAAACAATTCAAGAACGGGCCAACCGCGTTGTTTGGCTTCATGCCGTAGGCGATCATCAGGGTTGGTGGCAACTGGGCGACTGACTTGTTCTAGCAAGGGCAAGTCATTCATTGAGTCTGAGTAAAAATAGCTATACGGTAATTGGCTTAAGGAAAGATTTTGACTCGCCAGCCAATTCTGGAGATTTTGAATCTTGCCTTCGCGGAAATTGGGGATACCCTTCACTTCACCAGTGTAATTGGCTAAGGGAACGTCATTGGTTGTTGCCGGTTCAGTAGCAATCAAATGCTCAATACCAAAGCGCTCCACAATGGGGCGGGTAACAAAACTATTCGTTGCCGTGATCACGCAGCAAATATCACCCTGATCTTGATGTCGCTTTACGAGGTCCAGTGCTTGCTGACGAAGTTGACCATGAATTACCTCATCCATAAAGGCGTCATGCCACTCTTTGAGTTGGGCGCGCGAATGTTCTGAAAGAGGTTTTAAGGCAAAGCGCAAAAACTCATGAATATCGAGCTTGCCTTCTTTGTAATCCTGATAGAAGCGTTCATTTTGGGTTGCATAGTATTTGCTATCGACTACGCCAATCCGGGCTAAAAATTGCCCCCACTCATAATCGCTATCGCATGGCAATAAAGTGTGGTCTAAGTCGAAGAGAGCTAATTGGGTCACAAATGAAATCTTTAATAAATTATTTTGGCTGAAGGAGTTCGCGTACCAAAGGCAAGGTTACTGCACGTTTGGTTTCCAGTGAATACGCATCCAAAGCATCCATTAAGGCCATTAAGTTAGGCATATCTCGATAAAAGCGATTTAATAGCCAGGGCAATACATCTGGCGATAAGACTAGTCCTCGAGCCTTAGCGGCTTGTTCTAATGCCTGTATTTTCTCATCATCCCCTAAAAGTTGGGTCTGAAAGACCAATCCCCAGGCCAAGCGGGTACGCAGGTCTTCACGCAGATTGAGATTGGCTGGAGCAGATTTACCAGCCATCAAAATAGAGATGTTTTTGCTGGCCTGTACACCATTGAGAATACGAAATAATGCGGCGACTAAGCGTTCATCCAGGCTTTCTACATCGTCCACAGTGATGAGTGAGGGGGCAGCACTTTGCCCTAGGCCAGATATTTTTTCTTCAAGACGAACCCAGGCGCTCGGCTCTTTGGGGTAGAGGGAGAAATATTCAAGCCCTAAATGCTCGGCAGTATTTCTCATTGCTTCGAGCAAATGGGTGCGCCCCGATCCTGCTGGCCCCCACCAATATATCCAGCGATGGTTCAGCGGATTATTGGATTGCGCTTCAGGCACTTCCTCCCAAGCTTTACATAGCGCCCTTAATGCAGACACCAAAGCAAGATCTTTGCCTGGTAAGTAGTTTTCTAAACTGGCTTTAGGGGCGTGACTAATATCTAGGGCAAATTGTCTAGGAAGTGAGCTGGTATTCATTAATGCGAAATTATTTTTGATACCAAGAACTTTGCGTGTAAACAGACCACAGGTATTGCACTAAGACCAGGGCAATTGCGCTAATTGGCAAAGCTAAAAGCACACCAAAGAAGCCAAAAAGATTGCCAAAAAGGAGTAACGCAAACAAGACTGCAACTGGATGTAGACCAATGCGCTCACCAACCAGGCGGGGCGTTAGAAAGAAGCCCTCAAGAATTTGACCTAATCCGTATATACCCAGAACACCAAGTAGTTCAGGCCCAAGACCAAATTGCAAAATTGCAGAGATGACTGAGAGACTTAAGCCCAGCGCGATACCAATATAGGGTATGACAATCATGAGTGCAGTGAATACACCCAAGGCAACCGCCCCCCTGACGCCAACAATACTCAGGCCCACGCTATAGAAAACAGACATGATGGAAATCACGATGATCATGCCGCGCAAATATTGTGATAGCAAACCATCGGTATGCATCGCAAGGTGACGAATAGTTGCCTGGGCACGACGCGGTGCAAGCTGTTGCATATATTGAAAGAATTGGTTCCAATCAATCAATAAATAAAACAGTACAAATAAAATAAGTACCGAGTTGACAAAACCTGTGATCACAGAGCTACCTGATGATAAGAGCGTCTCAAAAGTGCTGCCCATTAAGGTTTCAGCATTTTCGCTAAGGTGTTCTGTAATTTTTTGAGTTGCGGTGTCTCTGAGGGTGTCCCATTTCACATGAATATGCATATGGGCTAACTGGGGCTCAAGCCATGCTTGGGTGTTTTGAATCCAGCCGGGTAATTGCTCTTTAATCAAAGGCAACTCTGTTTTAAGCAAGGTGATGAAAAGAGTCAAAATTGCCAACACCACCCCTAAACCAAATATGACGGTGAGTGCAGCAGCCAAGATTGGGTGCAAGCGGCGTCCTTGGAGCCATAGGAAAGCAGGCCGTAGGATATAAGCTAGGATAAAAGCGGTGAGAAAAGGGGTAAAAATTTCTGCCATGTTGAGTAATCCTCTAGAATTCAATGATTCTACTGACCAAGTGCCATTTTTCACCAATATTCCATCTCTGATATGACATCTTCAAGCAATTCCTCCACAAAAGGCCTTTCCTACCGTGATGCTGGCGTCGATATTGACGCTGGAGATGACTTAGTCGATCGGATTAAACCCCTTGCTAAGAAGACCATGCGAGAAGGCGTTTTAGCCGGAATTGGTGGTTTTGGTGCCCTTTTTGAGGTGCCCAAGCGCTATAAAGAGCCAGTATTGGTTTCTGGGACTGATGGCGTTGGAACAAAGTTGAGATTGGCTTTTGAGTGGAATCGCCACGACACTATTGGTCAAGACTTGGTAGCCATGAGCGTGAATGACATCTTGGTTCAGGGCGCTGAGCCTCTCTTCTTTTTGGATTATTTTGCTTGCGGTAAGTTAACTGTTGATACGGCCGCTACTGTCGTGGGCGGTATTGCGAAAGGTTGCGAATTATCTGGCTGCGCATTAATTGGTGGTGAAACCGCTGAGATGCCAGGAATGTATCCACCAGGCGAATATGATCTCGCTGGATTTGCAGTAGGCGCTGTTGAGAAATCAAAAATCATTACGGGCAATACGATTGTGCCTGGCGATGTGGTGCTGGCAATCGGCTCTAGTGGCGCTCACTCCAATGGATATTCATTGGTACGTAAAATTATTGAGCGCGCTGGCGCCAAGCCAAGCGATGATTTAGGTGGTCGTCCATTGGGCGATGTTGTGATGGCTCCAACAGAGATTTACGTGAAGCCGCTTCTCAAGCTGATTTCTGAAATTGATGTGAAGGGTATGGCTCATATTACTGGTGGTGGCTTAGTGGATAACGTTCCACGGGTTCTCCCAGAAAACACACAAGCAGTTTTGCATCGTAGTAGCTGGCAAATGCCTGAGCTCTTTCGTTGGTTGCAGATGAAGGGTGGCGTAGCTGATGCTGAGATGGTCCGCGTCTTCAACTGCGGTATCGGCATGGTGGTAATTGTTGCTCCAAGCCAAGCAGATGCTGCCATCAAGTTATTAACTGCTCAAGGCTTAAAAGCGTGGACAGTTGGCGAAGTAGTCGAGCGCCCTAAGGATGCTCCACAAGCGATTGTTATTTAAGCAATCGCTGTAAACCTATTTTTTCAAATTACTTTTGCAGTAATCTAAGGCCGCCTTCAATTCGATTGGGTTGAAGGGGTCAAAGGTATTTCTGCCTGCGATTGCTCTTAGCCAGGTAAGTTGGCGCTTGCCAAGCTGTCTCGTTGCAGCAAACGCTTTGTAGCGCATCTGCTCAGCGTCAATTTCACCATTCAGAAACTCCCAAGCCTGGCGGTAACCAACGGATCGAATCGCTGGTAAATCTGCATGCAATTCTGGATTGGCGCGAAGCGTTTTCACTTCATCTAAAAATCCAGCTAGTAGCATTTCGTCGAAGCGCTTTTCTAAATTCTGATGTAATCGTTTGCGATCGCTTGGCTCAAGTGATACCAATTTAATCCATGGCGGTATAGTCGAGCCTTCTCTACCGTCTTCGCTTGGTGCATCAGCCAGTAGAGCAGACATCGGTTTGCCAGTAATTTCATAAACTTCAAGCGCACGTTGCACGCGCTGAGAGTCGTTAGGTTTCAAGCGTGCAGCAGTTTCTGGATCGACCTTAGCAAGCTTCTCATGCATTGCAGGCCAACCCAGTGCTTTACCTTCTTCATCAAGTCGTGCTCGAACCTCAGGGTTGGCTGGGGGAAGCGAGGAAAGCCCATATGCCCAAGCACGCCAATACAACATGGTGCCGCCAACAACTACTGGAATATTTCCCCTGCTGTGTATTTCTTCACATAAACGTTTGGCATCTTTTGCAAAGCGTGCTGCTGAGTACACTTCGGTTGGATCCAGGATATCAATTAGGTGATGAATAACAGCTACTTGCTCAGCTTTGGTGGGTTTTGCACTACCAATGTCTAGACCCCTGTAGACAAGTGCAGAGTCCATGCTAATGAGTTCGATAGTGCTGCCAATAGATTTGGCGTACTCAGCTAAAGACATAGCGAGATGGGTTTTGCCTGCACCAGTAGGGCCAACAATACATAGTATTGGAGCGGCCTCTGGAGCATGCATAGGCTGAATGTAGGGTTCAGTTTGCATACCTGATTATAAGAGCCTGTTAATATCCGCATCAAGCCAATCTATGGAGTGCCAGTGGATACCCTTTTACAGCTTAGTGATTTATTGCTGCATATTGATCGTCACCTCGATGTAGTAATTTCGCAATATGGTCCTTGGGCTTATGGTTTGTTGTTTGCCATTGTGTTTGCAGAGACAGGTTTAGTTGTTGCCCCATTTTTGCCTGGCGACTCGCTGTTATTTATTGCTGGCGCTTACTGTGCGACAGAACATTTCAACATCTGGACTTTGTGTAGTGGCTTATTGCTAGCTGCTGTAGCAGGCAACACCGTAAATTACTTTATTGGCCGCTGGATTGGTAAAAGAGTCTTTAGCAGTCAATCACGCTGGATCGATCAAGGGGCTTTATTAAAGACCCATGCTTTTTATGAGAAGCATGGCGGTAAGACCGTCATCCTGGCACGCTTCTTACCCATTATTCGTACATTTGCACCATTCATTGCAGGCGTGTCGGAGATGAATTTCTCCCGCTTTCAGTTTTTCAACATTACTGGGGCTGCACTTTGGGTATTTGGCTTAGTCATTGCTGGTTATTTCTTTGGAAATATTCCCATCATTCGTCAAAACTTAAACGTGATTGTTTTGCTTGGTGTCGGCGCTGCTGCAGTGCCAGTCATCTTGGCTGCACTCTACAAAATTTTCAAGCGCAATAAAAGCTGAGCACTAGGCTCTAGTGAAATTTTGTTTGACTCTCGAGTGTCGCAATATGCTCGCGAATATCTCCAGCGTCTTCTGCTTCTGGTAATTCACTGAGATAGCGGTGCATATCTTCTAGGGCGGGACGTAAATATTCAAGCTGGGCAAAAATCAGTCCGCGATCACGAACCTCTTCAATCGAATCTGGTAGCAAAATGACCAAGCGCTCTTGAATGCCTAGTAGGCGCTCCCAACGCTCATGTTCTGAGTAGATCATTTTCAGATTTCGCAAGAAGCGGGAGAGTATTTCGCGGGCATTTGAGGCACGCAGGAATACATTGAGCGGCAGGCTCAACTCACCCCGGTAGCCTTTGGCATCGAGATAAGGGTCAAGCATCTCTTGCAATTGATTTTTGGAGAGAGATTCGCCAGTCAGCGGATCCATGATGACTTCGCCTTGTTGCAAAGAGATGCGCATCATGAAGTGATTTGGAAATGAAACGCCTCGGATCTTTAAACCAATTTGTTGACCTAACTCCATCATCAGAATTGCTAAAGAGATTGGAATGCCTCTGCGATTCTCAAGTACATAGTGTAGGTAAGAATTTTCAGGCGCATAAAAATCATTTGGATTGGGGCCAAAGCCTAATTCGGTATAAAAGAAATGTTTCAGAATTTGCAGGCGCTGTATCGGTGAAGTATCTGGAGTAATCCGAGCTTTTAATTTATTGCCCATCTCATCGAGTTGATCCAGTACCCCTTGGACATCTAAATCCGGATAAGCGTGTTGCGCAACTGCGATCGCAGCCTCCGTTAGTGGGAAGTGTTCGTCTTCAGCAACTAAGGAGGTGAAATAGTCGAGTTGTTGTGTTGGCATATCTTCTATTTTGCATGACGCAAGAATTTTTGCCAGCGAATTCCAACTAAGGCGAGACCCCCAAAATAAACTAAGGCAGCAACGGCAAGCCAGAGGGCCACCAGGCCGATTCGTACCCAAGGCTCTGCCTGGAGTGCGATCCAATTGTGAGCGCTCGCAGCATAGAAAAGGACGGCTGAGAAGGGAATGAGAGCCAGAAAGAGTTGGCCGAGGTATTTAGCCCATGACGCGTTGGGTAGAGCGCCCCTTTGGTGAAGGCCAATCCACAGAAGGGCCGCATTGAGGCAGGCACCAGCACCCACTGATAGTGCCAGCCCGGCATGCCCAAGCCAGGGCACGAACACCAAGTTAGCCAACTGGGTGGCAACGAGGACAAGCAAGCCGATTTTGACGGGAGTGCGAATATCTTGGCGGGAGTAAAAGCCGGGCGCCAAAATTTTTACCAGGATCAAGCCAATCAGACCAACACCGTAAGCAGCCAATGCACGTTGTGTCATGAGTACATCTAGAGCATTGAATTTGCCATAGTGATAAAGCACTGCCGCCAAGGGTTCACCAAAAATAAAGAGTGCAATTGCGCTTGGGGCCGCCAAGAGGAAGGTGAGCTGTAATCCCCAGATTAATAATTCACCTGCGTGCGCTAAATCATTTTTAGCATTTGCTTTACTGAGACTTGGAAGAAGAACAGTGCCTAGTGCAACACCCAGTAGGGCTGTAGGAAATTCCATCAAGCGATCTGCATAAGAAAGCCAGGACACGCTCCCCGCCTGAAGGCGAGAGGCAATATTGGTATTGATGATGAGTGAGATCTGTGCAACCGATACCGCAAAGACTGCAGGCCCCATCAGTTTTAATACGCGTCGTGCATCAGGATTGGTAATCGCTGCTTTAATGGCGCCAGGCAATAAGCCAATTCGTGGCAGCAGTCCTAGACGAGCAAGCACTGGAACCTGAATGGCCAATTGCAAAATACCGCCGAGTAAAACACCAATGCTCAGGGCATAAATGGGTTGCTCTAAGTGGGGTGCTAAAAATATCGCACTGCCAATTAAGGCGAGATTCAGCAATACTGGGGTGAAGGCTGGAATCGCAAAGCGATGATAGGTATTGAGGATTCCGGCTGAGAGCGAGACCATCGAGATCAAGCCAATATACGGAAACATGATGCGAGTCATGACAACGCTGGCCTCATAGGCGGGTCCGCCAACAAATCCCGTAGCAATCACCAGAATCAGCAAGGGGGCGCCAATGACACCAAGGAGTACTGTTAGGAGCAAAGCCCAAAATAAGAGCGTGGCGACAGCATTAATGAGGATTTTGGCCTTGTTTTGGTCCTCATTGGTGGCAATTTCCCCCAAAATTGGCACAAAAGCCTGGGAGAAGGCCCCTTCGGCAAAAAGGCGCCGGAGCAAATTGGGCAGCCTAAAAGCCACATTAAAGGCGTCTGTCCACTCTGAGGCCCCAAAACTACGGGCAATGAGGGTCTCTCGCAGTAGGCCCGTAATACGGGAAAGCATTGTGAGTGAGCTGACCTTGGCGGCGGCAGAAAGCAGGTTCATGAGCCGATTTTCACCTATTTATGGGTGGACTGGGCTTTTTTGCCCCTTTCGGGTAAAATCTTGGGTTTTGGCGAGCTTGCTTAGGAATTGGCAAGTCCGCGAGATTTTTAACTAATCGCATTTTGCATTTTATAGAGGCAAGGTTTAAAGATGGCCAATACAGCACAAGCGCGTAAGCGCGCACGCCAGGCAGTAAAACAGAACGAGCACAACTCCAGTTTGCGTTCAAAGCTTCGCACTTCCATTAAGGCAGTTCGCAAAGCGATCGAAACTGGTGACAAAGATGCTGCTGCAAAAGTATTCGCAGCAACTCAGTCAACAATCGACAAGATTGCTGATAAAAAGATTGCTCATAAAAATACTGCGGCACGTCAGAAGTCACGTTTGTCTGCAGCTATCAAGGCGATGGCAGCGTAATACAGTATTCGTTTTAGGCTGGTCGAAGTAGTTTCGACCTAAGCCCGCTCCTCATCAGAGCGGGTTTTTGTTTTTAGGACTGGGCTTGGGGTTTGGGTTCAAACTCACAAGCTTCTTCGATTGGTAGATCGTTGTCTTTGGCAAAGTTGCATACAAAGTCGAGAGCTCTAGGATCAAGTTCACCTAGTCTGGTATCAACAACAACGCATTTCACTGTAGCAATCACGACGGGTATCACGTAGGGTGAGTAGGTGAAGCGGGGATCTCCAGAATCTCCGGGTGGGCGAAAAGTAGCCATCACTCCGCATAGACGCTCCGCCCAATCACTGGGTCGAAATGGTTTGCCAGAAGTTGTAATGCCTTGAATGAAAAGCTTTTTGTGGTTCAAGTTCGCGTAAAGAAGGTGGTAGGAATCGGTATAACTAAGCCCTCTAGCTTAACAGCCTGAGTTGGCCGTAAGATGACTTTAGGTTCTATTTTCGTGCAGTCGAATGGTTTAAGAAAAAAATGCAAGCCAAAACTTTAGTAGAAAGCTCAACTATGACATCTCTGGCAAAGCCTCAAGTGCCGGGTCAGGTCAAGCACTATCTGCAGTTTGCCGACCTTACTCGCGAAGAATATGAATATCTGCTTAAAAGAGCCGCGTGGTTAAAAGCCAAATTTAAGAGCTATGAGACTTGGCACCCACTACATGACCGTACTTTGGCGATGATTTTTGAAAAGCATTCCACACGTACCCGCCTGTCCTTCGAGGCGGGCATCCATCAGCTTGGTGGACATGCCGTGTACCTGAACACCCGCGATACCCAATTGGGCCGTGGTGAGCCTGTAGAGGACGCTGCACAGGTTATTTCACGGATGACTGACATCATCATGATTCGCACCTTTGGTCAGGAGATCATCGAACGCTTTGCTGCGAACTCACGTGTACCGGTAATTAATGGCCTCACGAATGAATTTCATCCTTGCCAAGTCTTGGCAGATATCTTCACTTTTGTAGAGGCTCGCGGCCCAATTCAGGGCAAGATAGTGGCGTGGGTTGGGGATGCTAATAACATGGCCTACACCTGGATACAGGCGGCTATCTGTTTAGATTTTCAAATCCGCTTCTCGGCACCCGAGGGTTATCAGTTAGACGCCTCCCGCCTAACTGCCGCCGCTGCAAAACACTTAACGATTTGTTCTGATCCTAAAGATGCTTGTAAAGACGCAGATTTAGTCACGACTGATGTGTGGACAAGCATGGGTTACGAGTCTGAAAACAGTTCGCGTATGAATGCCTTCAAAGCTTGGATGGTTGATGAGGAGTTGATGTCTTTAGCCAAACCTAATGCTTTATTTATGCACTGCTTACCAGCGCATCGCGGCGAAGAAGTATCTGCTGGAGTGATTGATGGTCCGCAAAGCATTGTCTGGGAAGAAGCAGAAAATCGTTTGCATGTGCAAAAGGCTTTAATGGAGTATTTGCTCTGTGGTCGCTTAGACTAAGCAAAAAAACATCCGCAATAAAATATCAAGTAATTTGTTTTCGTTAATTTTGATTGAATAAAAATATGTCCGATATTAAAAAAGCAGTGCTAGCGTATTCCGGTGGCCTTGACACTAGCGTAATCTTGAAATGGCTTCAAGATACTTATGGCTGTGAAATCGTGACCTTTACAGCGGATCTTGGTCAGGGCGAGGAACTTGAGCCAGCACGTGCAAAGGCATTGCAATTTGGCATCAAGCCAGAAAATATTTTTATTGATGATTTGCGTGAAGAGTTTGTGCGTGACTTTGTTTTCCCAATGTTTCGTGCCAATACGATTTATGAGGGCGAGTATTTATTGGGTACATCGATTGCGCGCCCATTAATCGCTAAGCGTCAAATTGAAATCGCCCGTCTGACCGGTGCTGACGCAGTTTCGCATGGCGCTACTGGTAAGGGTAATGATCAAGTACGTTTTGAGCTGGGTTACTACGCTCTTGAGCCAGGAATCAAAGTGATTGCTCCATGGCGCGAATGGGATCTTCTCTCGCGCGAGAAGTTGATGGCCTATGCAGAAAAGCACGGCATTCCAGTAGAGATGAAGCATAAGCAAGGCGGCTCACCATATTCCATGGATGCCAACCTTTTACATATTAGTTACGAGGGACGCCATCTAGAGAACCCAAATGCGGAGGCAGAAGAGTCCATGTGGCGTTGGACGGTCTCTCCAGAGAAGGCTCCAGATGTCCCAGAAATTATTGAAATCGAATTTAAAGCTGGCGATCCCGTAGCCATTAACGGCAAGGCTTATAAGCCCCATGAGTTATTGGCTGAACTCAATCGCGTTGGCGGCAAGCATGGTATTGGCCGCCTTGACTTGGTAGAAAACCGTTTTGTTGGGATGAAGAGCCGTGGTTGCTATGAGACTCCCGGTGGCACCATTCTTTTGAAGGCTCACCGTGGCATTGAGAGTATTACTCTCGATCGTGAAGTCGCCCACCTCAAGGATGACCTGATGCCGCGTTATGCAAGTCTCATTTACAACGGACTTTGGTGGTCTCCAGAGCGCATTGCTTTGCAAACCTTGATTGATCATACGCAGCAGATGGTTAACGGTCTTGTGCGTCTCAAGCTTTACAAAGGTTCTGTATCTGTGATTTCACGCGATTCAGAAAATACTTTGTTTGATCAGAACATCGCTACATTTGATGATGATGGTGGTGCATACAATCAAGCGGATGCCGGCGGGTTTATCAAGCTCAACGCCCTAAGAATGCGGATTGCTGAAATAGCAAAGCGCAAGCGCGCTAAGAAATAATCGACACTAGAACCAAACACAATAGAAAGAGCCAAGATGCAATTTGATCAAGTTTCAGTAGGCAAAAAAGCCAATGTATTTTTTGATGGCAAGTGTGTTTCACACACGGTTACCTTGCCAAATGGTGTTCGTAAATCTGTTGGTGTCGTATTACCGAGCACTCTGCGTTTTGATCTCAGCACTAAAGAGGTTATGGAAGTAGTTGATGGCAATGCATTTGTCAGTATTAATGGTGCACCAGAACAAGAATTTAAAGCGGGGCAGAGCTGGGAGGTAGAAAAGGGCGGTTACTTCATCATTAGGGCTGAGCAGCCAGTGCACTATGTTTGCCACTTTGAATAAACCCAGCGGCATTGAAAACAAAACGCAGACCTCGGTCTGCGTTTTTTATTGGACAAGGGGCTTATCGCTTGGGCAGTCCTGTAATCACCGTGCCAGGGGTGAGTGTACGCTCAGCAAACCATTGAGCATTCATCTCTAGAGCGTAACGGATAGCCGCTTTAGGGCAATGATTATTAGTTGTATTGGCTTGCATCTCCTCAATGTTCACAATCTTGCCATCGTCTGCAATGAATGCAATCGATAGGGGAATCTTGGTGTTATTCATCCAAAAGCAATGACCAGCTTTTTGTTCAAAGATAAAAAGCATTCCAGAATTTATTGGCATGCTCGTGCGATTCATTAAACCTATTTCTCTAGCTTGCGGTGTATCCGCAATTTCTGCTTGGATGCGATAGATCCCTGTTTTTAATTCAAGGCTTGGTAATCCTGTATTGACTTGCCCTAGAACGATTGCTGGGAGTATGAATAAGGCGGCTAGAAAAAGCTTTTGAGCTAAATATTTTTTTGTATGCATGAATGAGATTTTATGTGATGCAAATTGCGGGCGAAAAAAAACCCAGGAACGAATCCTGGGTTTTCCATAATGATCTAAGGACTATTAAGCCGCTTGGATATTGGTAGCTTGCTTGCCTTTAGGGCCTTGGGTAATGTCAAACGTTACCTTTTGGTTTTCCTTGAGGGTTTTGAACCCAGGCATAGTAATTGCGCTGAAATGCGCGAACAACTCTTCTTCACCATCATCAGGTTTGATAAAGCCAAAACCTTTTGCATCATTGAACCACTTAACAATTCCGGTCGCCATGCGAACTCCATTACATAAACTTAAAACAACCGTGATGAGGGTAAATACTTTTTAATCAGTCTCGCTCCACAACACGCCTAAATAGAACCTCTTTTGAAGCCTACCCCCCGATTGTTTGCCCTTTTTCTAGGGGTGTCAAGGAGTTATATGGGTCTACCCCCCTATAAACACCCCTTTTTTTACAGAAAAATGCCCCAATATGGGTTAAAGAGAGGTTTTTGCTGGTTTTTCACCACAAGACCTTAGTAAATTAAAGTTTAGATATCTGTGTTTAGAATGTTTCTCATGAGCCGCACACCGAAAAATCCCACTACTGGCGTACCAGCCAATCCCTATGTTGAGGACACCATTCTTCTCGAAAAGCAGGCCGAGAAGGTTAAAGCTCCCTCGATGTACAAAGTTTTGCTATTGAATGACGATTACACCCCAATGGAATTTGTAGTGATGGTCATTCAGGAGTATTTTAATAAGGATCATGAGACAGCTACTCGCATCATGTTGCAAGTTCATTTAGTTGGTAAAGGCATCTGCGGGGTATTTACTCGCGATGTTGCGGCTACGAAGGTGCATCAAGTTATTGAACTCTCCCGCGAAGCGGGCCACCCACTACAGTGCACTATGGAGGAAGCATGATTGCCCAAGAATTAGAAGTAAGTTTGCACATGGCGTTTGTTGACGCAAGGGCATCGCGACATGAGTTCATTACGGTCGAACATTTATTGGCCGCGTTGCTAGACAATGCAACCGCTGTTGAGGTGCTCAAAGCCTGCGCTGTGAATATCGCAGAGTTGCGTACTCAGCTGAAAAATTTTATTAATGACAACACCCCAGTTGTTCCCGGTAATGATGAGGTTGACACTCAACCCACACTCGGATTTCAGCGGGTGATTCAACGTGCCATCATGCACGTCCAATCCACTTCCAATGGCAAGAAAGAAGTGACGGGCGCTAATGTGTTGGTTGCTATCTTTGGTGAAAAAGATTCGCATGCGGTGTATTTCTTGCAGCAGCAAGGCGTTACTCGCTTAGATGTGGTGAATTTCATCAGCCATGGCGTTCGCAAAGATCAAGCTGAGCATGTTAAGCCCGCAGATGTTGCACAAGAAGCTGAAGAGGGTGCCTCATCTGGCAAAGAAAGCCCCTTAGATCAATACACCCAAAATCTCAATGCGTTGGCTCGTCAAGGCAAGATTGATCCCTTGATTGGGCGTGAAGGCGAAGTTGAGCGGGTGATTCAGGTGCTATGCCGTCGTCGGAAGAATAATCCGCTATTGGTGGGTGAGGCCGGTGTTGGTAAAACCGCTATTGCAGAGGGTCTTGCATGGCGCATCGTCAAGGGGGACGTCCCTGAAATCTTGGCTAATGCTACTGTCTATTCTTTAGATATGGGCGCTTTGCTTGCGGGTACTAAATACCGTGGTGATTTTGAGCAACGCCTCAAGAGCGTTCTCAAGTCTCTCAAGGACCATGCGCATGGCGTTCTATTTATCGATGAGATCCATACGTTGATCGGTGCTGGTGCTGCATCGGGCGGAACTTTAGATGCAAGTAATTTGCTAAAGCCAGCTTTGTCCAATGGCCAACTCAAATGCATTGGCGCAACTACCTTTACTGAATATCGTGGAATCTTTGAAAAAGATGCAGCTTTATCGCGTCGTTTCCAAAAGGTAGATGTTGTTGAGCCAACTGTTGATCAAACGGTGCAAATTCTACGTGGACTCAAATCTCGCTTTGAGGAACACCATAGTGTCAAATATGCTGCCGGTGCTCTAGTGGCAGCAGCAGAGCTCTCGGCACGTTACATTAACGATCGCCATTTGCCTGACAAGGCAATTGATGTCATTGATGAGGCAGGTGCTGCACAGCGCATCTTGCCGAAGTCCAAGCAAAAGAAAACCATTGGACGTCCAGAGATTGAAGAGATTGTTGCCAAGATTGCTCGTATACCGCCTCAGTCCGTCACTGTGGATGATCGCAGCAAGTTGCAAACCTTAGATCGTGATATCAAGAGTGTCGTATTTGGTCAAGATCCCGCAATAGAGGCTTTAGCAAGCGCAATTAAGATGACCCGCGCTGGTCTTGGCAAGATTGACCGTCCAATTGGTTCGTTCTTGTTCTCTGGCCCCACTGGCGTTGGTAAAACAGAGGTTGCAAAGCAGCTTGCCTACATCCTAGGAATTGAGTTGTTGCGTTTTGATATGTCAGAGTACATGGAGCGCCATGCAGTAAGTCGTCTGATTGGTGCACCCCCAGGATATGTTGGCTTTGACCAAGGCGGTTTATTAACTGAGGCTGTGAATAAAAAGCCCCACTGCGTTCTCTTGCTTGATGAAATTGAAAAGGCCCATCCGGATATTTTCAATATTCTCTTGCAGGTGATGGACCATGGCACATTGACTGATAACAATGGTCGTAAGACTGATTTCCGAAACGTCATCATCATCATGACTACTAACGCTGGTGCAGAGGCAATGCAGAAGTCAACCATTGGCTTCACTAATGCACGTGAGTCGGGTGATGAGATGGCCGACATTAAGAAGTTCTTCACTCCTGAGTTCCGCAATCGTCTGGATGCCATCGTCTCCTTTAAAGCACTCGATGAAACTATCATCATGCGGGTGGTCGACAAGTTCTTAATGCAACTAGAGGAACAATTACATGAGAAGAAAGTCGACGCTACTTTTAGTCCAGCATTGCGCGCTCATCTGGCTAAGCATGGCTTTGATCCATTGATGGGCGCTCGTCCTATGCAGCGGATTATTCAAGACACTGTTCGCAAAGCGCTCGCCGATGAGTTACTTTTCGGCAAATTGGCTCAAGGCGGTCATGTGGCTGTTGATATTGATGCTGATGGTAAAGTCCATCTAGATTTTGATGCACCAGTATTGCCGGGTAAAGCGGCTAAAGCCGATGTGGTTCCAGCAGAAGAAATTTAAACAACACAGAATTATTGATAAAAGGAAAATATGTCACATCACGATAAATTACTGGATGCTTTTGAGGTTTATAAGGCGGAGCATGAAAAGTTCGAAGGCAAAGGGATTAAAGCTTCCGCAACTCGAGCACGCAAAGCCTTACAAGAGATCGCTGGCTCTTGCAAAGAGCGTCGTAAAGAAATTACTGCTGAAAAAGAGTCACGTGAAGGTGCTGGTGCAGGAATGTCGCAAGATGCTGCTCGTAAAGCGCATATCCGCAAGTAAAATTTGAGCTGAATTTTGTTGAATAAAAAAGCCACCCGCGGGTGGCTTTTTCTTTTCTAGGTACTTGATAGTTTAGGCTCGTCCTGTGCTACCAAAGCCACCTGCGCCACGACTGCTCTCAGCGAACTCTTCAACAACTTTGAGCTCTACTTGTTGCACTGGCATCACAACTAATTGGGCAAGGCGCTCCATGGGCTCTAGTTTGAATGCACTTGAACCACGGTTCCAGGTGCTCACCATCAGTTGACCCTGATAGTCAGAGTCGATTAATCCAACCAAGTTACCCAAGACAATCCCATGCTTATGGCCCAGACCCGAGCGGGGAAGAATAAATGCGGCATAGGCTGGATCTTCAACATAAATCGCTAGACCAGTAGGAACGAGAACAGTTTGGCCTGGCGCGATTTCAATGGCTTCATCAATACAGGCGCGCAAATCAAGTCCGGCGCTTCCTGGGGTGCCATAAGTTGGCAACTGATCGCGCATACGTTCATCGAGAATTTTGACTTGAAGGGCTTGCATGGTATTTCCTGAAACGTAGAGAGTAAATAAAGATGGTTTGGGTTAAATCTTTTTGGCGACCAGTTGAATGAGCTGACGTGCTAACTGAAGTTTTTCGGCTTTCGCAATTTTCTTGCTGCCAGCGTCATCCACCACAAGTAACTCATTGAGATCGCTGCCAAAGGTATCTGGGCCAATATTGCCAACAACCATTGGAATGCCTTTGCGCTTTCGCTTTTCGCTCGCATGGGCTTCCAAATCTGTGGATTCTGCTGCAAAGCCCACGCAATACGGATAGGGCTTACCGTTTTTTGTCTTTACAGCTTTAGCAACATCCATGAGGATATCGGGGTTAGCGATAAATTCGATGTTGGGCGCCTCTTTGCCTTGTCGTTTAATTTTTTCTTTAGCGGGTTTTGCAATGCCCCAATCAGCTACAGCAGCTACAGCAAAAAATATATCGAAATCTGTTGCATTCATGGTGGCAGCATGCATTTCTTTTGCGCTCGTTACGTTGGTGCGGGTGATTTTGCCGCTTGCCTCCAATGGGGTCTCCAAACTGCAAGGCCCAGCAATCAAATGAACTTGTGCGCCAGCTTCTAAAGCGGCACGTGCAATAGCAAAACCCATTTTGCCCGAGCTGTGGTTTGTAATGCCACGTACTGGATCAATTGCTTCAAAAGTAGGGCCAGCAGTAATGAGGACTTTCTTGCCTGCTAAAGATTTTTTCTGAAAGAATGCAATGACTTGTTCAGCAAGTTCTGAGGGCTCAAGCATGCGACCCATACCGACTTCACCACAAGCCTGAAATCCACTGGCTGGCCCGAGCAGCCCAACCCCATCATCATGAAGTCGCTGCGCGCTTCTTTGGGTAGCGGCATGCTCCCACATTTGTTTGTTCATTGCTGGTGCAATTAATAGCGGACAGTCTCTGGCTAAACACAGAGTACTCAGCAAGTCGTCTGCTAAACCCAAGGAAATTTTTGCCATCAGGTCAGCACTTGCAGGCGCAATCACAATGGCATCTGCCGAGCGCGATAACTCAATGTGAGCCATATTGTTCGGAATGGTGCTATCCCATTGGCTTGTATAGACAGGATTTCCAGTAAGCGCCTGCATTGTGACGGGGGTCACAAATTGGGTAGCAGCCTCTGTCATGACCACCTGAACAGAAGCGCCTTCTTGAATCAGAAGTCGTGCAAGCTCAGGCGTTTTATATGCTGCAATTCCGCCGGAGATGCCAAGAAGGATTTTCTTATTTAAAAGTGATTGCATGGCGCCAGCTTAATGGGATTGTGAGGATTTGCCAAATGACTTACGCAATTCGCCAAAAATGATGAGTACTGCACCTATGCAAATAGCACTATCAGCAATATTAAAGGCCGGCCAACGCCAATTGGCGTAATGAAAATCTATAAAGTCAATCACGGCACCACACATGAGGCGATCTAGGACATTACCTAGCGCTCCCCCCAGGATTAGACTGAGGGCCCAGCATAGTAATTTGTCGTTTTGGTTTTTACGTAGCAGCCAAATGATGTAGGCGCAGGCAATGAGCCCGAGGATGGTAAAGAACCAACGTTGCCAACCAGAGCCTTGAGCCAAGAAAGAGAAAGCTGCCCCTGGATTAAAAAGTAGCAACCAATTCAGAAAAGGGAGTACTTGCTCTGGTACGCCTAGTTGCAAATGGCTCAATGCCTGCCATTTTGTAATTTGATCAATAAACAACGTTAGCGTTGCAATGGTCATGTAGCGAAGAAAGGTGGGGCTCATCAGATTCTGCACATCAAGCAAAGAGACGATGATCGCCATTACCAAAGAGGTTGCTAATACAGCGACTACAGAGATCAGGGTGATCAGCATTGCTGCCAACATCTTTGGTGTGATGCCAGCAACGGCCACACTTTTTATATTGACTACCGCGCACTAGAACTTCTAAGCCGCCATTACTCAGTTCAATATTGGCGCTAGAAGTGATAGTGACAAAACGCAAATCATCATTGAGTGAGTGAAGGATTGCGAAATCTACATCCCCCAATTTAATGGTCAACTCCGCTTGCAAGGATGAACCTACATTGCCAGCTTCGCGTTCGATTTCAATTGCTTTGGTCACTTCAGAACGAATTTCGCGAATACGATTCCATTTGGCGAGTAATTCATCTGCGTGTTGAATTTCAGGAAAGCTAGCAAACTCTTCCATAAAAATGGACTCTGCCTGATTACCTGACATATGTGGGAATGATTGCCATGCTTCTTCTGCTGTGAAAGAGAGGAATGGCGCAAGCCACTTTAAAAGATTGCGAGTGATATGAAATAAGGCATTTTGTGCAGCGCGACGATCTGGAGAGTTCGGAGCACTGGTGTAGAGGCGATCTTTCAGAATATCTAAATAGAATCCCCCTAAATCTTCTGAGCAAAATGAAACCATACGTGCTACTGCTGGATGGAATTCATAAGCTTTGTAGTGGGCTTCGATGTCGCCTTGTAGGTGACTAGCGAGAGCTACTGCATAACGATCAATCTCGAGCCATTGATCAACAGGCATGGCATGCTTGCTTGGATCAAAGTCAGAAAGATTGGCCAGTAGGAAACGCAAGGTATTGCGGATCCGGCGATAGCTTTCAGTAACACGCTTAAGAATCTCATCAGAGATGGTCATTTCGCCAGAGTAGTCAGTCGAAGCTACCCAAAGACGAATAATTTCCGCTCCGAGCTTATCAGCTACCTGTTGGGGTGCAATCACATTACCTACTGACTTACTCATCTTGCGACCTTGGCCATCAACGGTAAAGCCATGGGTCAGCAGGGCCTTATAGGGAGGCTTGCCATCGAGCATCGCACCAGTAAGGAGTGATGAATGGAACCACCCACGGTGTTGATCTGAACCCTCTAGATATAAATCAGCCAGGCGGCCTTGAGGGGTTTGGGCTTCAGCCGTTAGCAATTCATCACGATGTGAGCCACGAATGACATGCCAGTGTGTTGTGCCTGAATCAAACCAGACGTCTAGCGTATCGCGATTCTTTTCGTATTGATTAGCCTCATCACCAAGTAACTCTGCTACTTCAAGTTTTTGCCAAGCTTCGATACCATCTTTTTCTACTCGCTTAGCCACCTCTTCTAGTAATTCCACAGTGCGGGGGTGTGGGTCACCTGTTTCTTTGTGAACAAAGAAAGCCATCGGTACACCCCACTGACGTTGACGTGACAATGTCCAGTCAGGACGGTTGGCAATCATGCTGTGTAAGCGTTGTTTGCCCCAGCTAGGGAAGAACTCAGTACTCTCAATGCCTGCTAGAGCAGTCTCTCGCAAACTTGCTTTGCCATCAGATGGCTTTTTATCCATACTCGCAAACCACTGTGAAGTGGCGCGATAAATAATGGGTGATTTATGGCGCCAGCAATGCATGTATGAGTGGGTATAGGTTTTATCATGCAACAAACTGCCAGCCTCACGCATTGCCTCCACGATCTTGGGATTGGCTTTCCAGATATATTCGTTTGCAAACAGTGGTAACCAAGAGGCATAAACCCCATTGCCCATCACTGGATTGAGAATATCTTTGTCGTCTAGTTGATTGGCTTTGCAAGACTTAAAGTCTTCCTCGCCATAAGCGGGCGCAGAGTGCACGATGCCTGTGCCTGTATCCAGCGTGACATACTCAGCGGGATAGATAGGTGAAAGTCGTTTATAGCCCTCATGCAATGAAGCTAGTGGATGCCAGAAAGAAATATTTGCTAGCTGTGCTCCTTGGCAGGTGGCAATCACATTGCCCTCTAAGCCATAATCTTGCAAACAGGTTTCAACACGATCTTTTGCCAAAATCAATAACTTATCGCCAACATCCACCAAGGCGTAAGTGAGCTCAGGATGCACATTCATCGCTTGATTTGCAGGAATGGTCCAAGGTGTTGTGGTCCAAATCACGATTTGACCAGGCTTATTGGGTAACTCAGTCAGGCCAAAGGCTTTAGCAAGTAGCGGACGCTGCGCATCATCAAAGGCAAAACCGACATCGACTGTTGGATCAGTCTTGTCCTGGTATTCCACTTCAGCCTCCGCCAAAGCAGAGCCGCAATCAAAACACCAGTTCACGGGTTTTAAGCCGCGGAAGACGTAGCCCTTTTCCCAGATCTTGCCGAGTGCGCGGATTTCATCAGCCTCATTCCGATAATTCATGGTGAGGTAGGGGTTATTCCAGTCGCCGAGCACCCCTAGGCGCTCAAAATCCTTTTTCTGCTTATCTACTTGAACTTGGGCGTAGGCACGAGCCTTAGCCTGGACTTCAGCGGTTGGCAGATTCTTGCCAAACTCTTTTTCAATCTGAATTTCAATTGGCATACCGTGGCAATCCCAGCCGGGAACATAGACGGCATCAAAGCCCATAAGCCAACGAGACTTCACAATCATGTCCTTCAAAATCTTGTTGACCGCATGACCAATATGAATATCACCATTCGCATATGGAGGACCATCATGCAAAATAAACTTCGTTTGATTGGCATGTGCTGCACGAATCTTCTCGTAAAGTTTATTTTTCTGCCACTGTGCAACCCATTGCGGTTCACGCTTGGCTAAATCTCCACGCATCGGAAATGAAGTGTCTAGCAGGTTGACGGGATAGGTGTTTTCTTTTTCAGACATATGCTTTTTTCTGGAAATAATTTCTGGCGTGCTTTGCATCTGCTGCAATGGCTTTTGTAAGAGCGTCGAGGTCATCATACTTGGCCTCGTCACGAATTTTTTCTAAGAGTTCTACGGTAATAATTTTTCCGTAGACATCTGCGTTGTAATCAAAAATATGGGTTTCTAGCAATACCCTGCCTTCATCTTCCACTGTCGGCCTAACGCCTAGGCTGGCTACGGCCGGCAGGGGCTGATCGCCTAATCCTAATACCCGAGCAGTGAAGATTCCTGTAGTCGCAGGTTTGCGATGATGCAGATGATTTGCTACTGCAAGGTTCAGTGTTGGAAAGCCGAGCTTACGTCCTAGTTGTTGTCCGTGAATGACATGACCAGAAATTCCATAAGGGCGACCTAATAATTTTTCTGCTTGACGCATATCGCCACTCGCAAGCGCGGTACGCAAAGCTGAGCTAGAAATACGTTCGCCATCTTCCAAGATGGTTTGAATGCTGGATACTTCAAAGCCGTACTGTTTGCCGGCCGCTTTCAGGGTTTCAAAATTACCTGCACGTTTTGCACCATAGCAAAAATCATCGCCAATCAAAATCCATTTGGCGTTTAGGCGCTTGACAATAATTTCTGAAACAAATTCTTCGGGTGTTAGTCGCGCAAAAGCAGAGTTAAAGTGTTCCACCACTACTTGGTCGATTCCAAGTTCTGATAGGGTTGCCAATTTATCTCGCAGGTTCAAAATTCGGGGAGGCGCTTCTTCGGGTGAAAAGAATTCTTTCGGGTGAGGCTCAAAGGTCATCACACAACTAACGAGGTCTCGAGTTTTGGCGCCCTCAACTAACTGCTTGAGCAGGGCGCGATGACCCCTGTGCACCCCATCGAAATTACCGATGGTTAGGGCACAAGCAGGTCCTGCAGAAAACTGGGTCGGGCCACGGAATACGTTCACAAAATCGCTTTCAGGGTAGCCATCAATTATATTGTGGGCATGCTTTCTATCGTTACCTTAATCTCTGGCCGCGGATCCAATTTCGAGGCCATCGTCAAAACGGCTCAAAAAGAGCAATGGCCGGTCAAATTTGTGGGGGTGATTGCGAATCACTCTGCGGCTAAAGGCCTTGATTTTGCTCGCTCCCAAGGCATTCCGGGTTTTGTGATCGAGCACAAGGAGCATGCCACCCGCGAGTCCTTTGATGCTGCCTTAATGCAGAAAATTGATGAGTTAGGGGCCGATTTAGTGGTTTTGGCGGGCTTTATGAGAATTCTGACTCCAGGCTTTATTCGTCACTTTGAGGGTCGTTTGATCAATATCCACCCAGCGCTTTTGCCTGCTTTCCCTGGGTTGCATACCCACGAGAGAGCTTTGGAGGCTGGTGTGAAGGAGCATGGGGCTACAGTGCACTTTGTGACCGAGGGGGTAGATGAGGGCCCGATTATTTGTCAGGCTGCCGTTCCAGTTCTAGAAGGTGACGATGCAGATACTTTGGCCGCGCGTGTTTTAAGTGCGGAGCATCAGATTTACCCGCGGGCCGTAAAATGGTTCCTTGATGGACGATTGCGAATAGAAGGTAATCAAGTGAAGTTACAACCCCCCGAGTCGCAATTTTTTAAACTATGAGTGCAGAACGCCCCCCACGTAAATCTGGCAACAGATTAGCACCGCACAAAAGTTACGCAGCGAAAACTAAAGATCCTCTGCGTCGCTCCGAGCGACGCAATGCTAGTGGCAATTTAATTGCACCTGAAGGTCAAAAGAATTTCTCGAATGCCAAGGCTCTTCCTCAACATGCTATTCATCTAGAGAGATTGCTGCCTGAGTTACTTAGTTTTGAGCAACCTGCAGATCGTGTAGTGAGTCGTTATTTTCGAGCCGAGCCACAACTTGGAAATCGCGATCGCGCATTAATTGCTGAGAGTGCGTTTGCCATTCTCCGTCGTAAAAATGAATTCTCCCAGTTTGCGGTAAGCGGAGAAGGCTCTCAGGCTAGACGCTTAGCCCTATTGGGTTTGCTGTCCGCTTTATCTGAGGGTGGTTTAGGTTCAGCGAACCGCGCGGAGAGTGCGATTGCGGATTTGGCGCACGTACTGAAATCTGGCGAATATGAATGGTTGCAACGTTTTCCTACGGTTGATCCTGCAGCATTGAATCCACTTGTGCGCAACAATTTGCCAGAGTGGCTATGGGATGCATTTGGAAAATATCCTGGTGAAGAAACACGTGAAGAGCTAGCTAAATCATTAATGCATCCTGCGCTCCTAGATTTGCGTGCCAACACGATGAAAACCAATCGCGAAGAATTACTCGCGCAAATGAACGCATTGGGCGGTCGATATCAAGCTATTCCAACTCCGTATGCACCTGATGGTGTGCGCATCATGGGTAAGCCTGCTTTGCAAAATACAGTTGGCTTTAAAGCCGGCATGTTTGAGGTGCAAGATGAGGGCAGTCAGCTTTTAGCTTACTTGCTTGCGCCAAAGCGTGGCGAGATGGTGGTTGACTTTTGTGCAGGTGCCGGAGGCAAAACACTTGCGATTGGCGCCTTGATGCGCTCAACTGGACGCCTCTATGCCTTTGATACATCCGAGCGTCGTTTGGCGAATTTGAAGCCAAGGCAGGCCCGTAGCGGCCTTTCTAACGTTCACCCAGTATGGATTGATAGCGAGAACGATGCCAAGATCAAGCGCTTGGCTGGGAAGATTGATCGGGTTTTGGTAGATGCCCCTTGCAGTGGCATGGGTACCCTACGCCGCAATCCTGACCTGAAATGGCGTCAAACCCCCGAAGGCGTCTTGGAGCTCAATCAAAAGCAAATGAGTATTCTGTCCTCAGCTGCTCGCTTACTAAAGCCTGGTGGCCGCTTGGTTTATGCCACCTGCAGTCTCTTACCCCAGGAAAATCAAGCGATTGCAGAAGATTTCCTCAATAAACATCCTGAATTTGAGGCCGTTCCAGCTGCTGAGGTTCTTAAACCATTGTTTCCAAAGGATAAATTGCCTTTAGGATGCTCTTCAGATAATCCATGGTGGCAACTTTGGCCACATATTCATGGCACAGATGGCTTTTTTGGAGCTGTTTTTCAGAAAAAAGGTACTAAATCTGAAAAGTCAGAAAAGCCCAAATCTGAAGAGTTAACGAAAGATAAGGTCAAAAAGACCTAAAAAGCATTAAAATAAGAGCTAATACTACTTTAGGACTTACTTTTGAATACAGTTTCTGGTTTGGATTTGTTTCTGCATTGGCTTGCTAATGGCTACTTAGATTGGTCATGGTGGCAGATTGCTCTGTTTACCTTGATAGCTACTCATATCACTATTGCCTCAGTAACCATCTTCTTACACCGCTGCCAGGCCCACCGAGCGCTTGAATTACACCCGCTTGCAGCCCATTGCTTCCGTTTTTGGCTCTGGCTCACTACTGGCATGGTTACCAAGGAATGGGCCTCTATTCATCGCAAGCATCATGCCAAATGTGAAACTGTGGATGATCCACATAGCCCGCAAATTTTGGGGATTGGCACAGTCCTTTCTCGCGGGGCAGAGCTCTATAAAAATGAAGCTGCAAACCAGGAGACATTAGAAAAGTTTGGCCATGGCACTCCGGATGACTGGGTGGAGCGCAATATCTATTCCAAGTTTTCTTGGCAGGGTGTAGCCCTGATGCTCATTATTGATGTATTTTTATTTGGGGGCATTGGCCTGACTGTTTGGGCAGTGCAGATGTTATGGATTCCAATTACTGCAGCTGGCGTTATTAATGGCATTGGTCACTATTGGGGATATCGCAACTTTGATTGTGAAGATGCCTCAACCAATATTTTCCCTTGGGGAATTTTGATTGGAGGTGAAGAGTTGCACAACAATCATCACACCTTTGCAACAAGCGCCAAACTTTCTAATAAATGGTATGAGTTTGATATTGGTTGGCTCTACATTCAGATGATGGCTCTAGTTGGCTTGGCAACAGTGAAAAAGACTTCGCCTAAACCTGTGCTTAGTGATTTGCGTCCAGCCGATCAAAATACATTGGAGGCCATCATTGCCAATCGTTATGAAATTATGGCTCGCTACAGCAAGACACTGCGCAATTTTTTCAGCAATGAAGTGCAACATATGCAAGTTCTCGCAGCGCATTTAACTGATGCCAGAACATGGTTGTCTAAGGATGAGTCTCGTTTAAGTGAGGAAGAGAAATCCAAGCTGGAGGAGCTGATGGCAAGCAATGCTCAGCTGCGCAAGATGATTGAGATGCGTCGGGATCTACAGGCAATCTGGGGGCGCTCTAGTGCCACGAGAGAGCAATTACTCTCACAGTTACACGCTTGGTGTCAGCGTGCTGAAGATAGCGGCTTAAGCAGTTTGCGCGAGTTCTCATTGAGATTGCGTCGCTACGCTTAAGCGGCCAGAATGCAGTAAGTATTTAAGGCAATAAAAAACCCGCAACTAAGCGGGTTTTTTATTTGCTGGAAGTAAATTACTTCAGCTTTGTTTCTTTATAAGCAACGTGCTTGCGAATGGTTGGATCGAATTTCATGATCTCCATTTTTTCAGGCTTTGTACGCTTGTTTTTTGATGTTGTGTAAAAGTGACCAGTACCAGCTGATGACTCTAACTTGATTTTTTCTCTGCCGCCTTTAGCCATTTCTGTGCTCCTTAAATTTCGCCGCGTGCACGGAGATCAGACAACACAGCATCAATACCGTTCTTGTCGATTACGCGCAAACCAGCATTGGTTAAGCGCAAGCTAATCCAACGGTTTTCAGATTCAACCCAGAAACGACGGTTTTGCAGGTTAGGCAAAAAGCGACGCTTCGTTTTATTGTTTGCATGGGATACATTGTTGCCAACCATCGGCTTCTTCCCAGTGACTTGGCAAACTTTTGCCATGACATAACTCCATTAATTGCGAAAAAAGAAGATTGTATCAGTCCTAGCCTATTTTGGGCTAGTCCTAAATGCCTTTTCCGATGGGGTTTGGGATTCAAGATGGTCATAAATCCCCCTATTCTCTCTATAAGTTAGTGATTACTACCTTTAATTGTCAATATTCATCAGGCCAGAGTCGGAAAATGAGAAAAATCCACTACCACTGACGATGCAGTGGTCTAAAAGGGGAATATCCACCAATTGCAAAGCATTCATGAGGGTTTTGGTGAGCTCTTGATCGGAGTTGCTCGGCAATGGATTGCCACTAGGGTGGTTGTGGGCGACGATGAGGGCACTGGCATTTCTGGCAAGGGCTTCCTTCAGGATTTCTCGGGGGTAGACCGTGGTGTGGGTAATAGAGCCTCTGAAGAGCTCTTGGCACTCAATTAAATGAAGGCGTGAGTCTAAGTAGAGGCATAGAAAGACTTCGTGAGGTAAGCGGCCAATCTTAGCCTGCAAGAATTCCCTGACATGACTAGGCGAGGAAAATATGCCGTCCTCCGACAAGCCCTCCTCAAGACTGCGTTTGACTAGCTCGTATGCAGCTTGAATCTGGGCCCATTTAGATAATCCCATGCCATGGATGCGGGTGAAATCTTCACGGGTGCATGCTAGGAGCCGTGGCAAGCTGCCAAAGTGATGGAGCAAGTCTTTGGCTAGGGCTACAGCACTTTTCCCCTTAACTCCCACCCGTAAAAATATTGCCAGTAGCTCTGCATCTGAGAGAGCTTCCGCCCCTAGGTGGCGCAACTTTTCGCGGGGCTGCTCACTTTTTGGCCAAGCTGTAATTGGGGAATTCACTACAGGCACGGGCCTAGATACAATCACCTTATGACTAAGCTTACTGTTTTGCCCAATTCCTACTTGACCCTCAACTACCGGCTCACTTTGCCTAATGGGGATGATTACATCAATACTTTTGTTGACCGTCCTGCGACGGTTTTGATGGGTTCTGGACAATTTGCTCCCTGCTTTGAAAAAGTGTTGTTGGGACTAGAGGTTGGTGAGAAAAAAAGTGCACTACTTGCGCCAGAAGAAAGTTTTGGCGAGCGTAAAGAAGATTTGGTGCAATGGGTTTCCTTGAAGGCGCTCAAAGAGGGGCGCGATGATGACATCGAATTTAATCCAGGCGATGTCATTGAGTTCAATGCTCCGGGCGGTGCGCAATATGCAGGCGTGTTGCAATCGATTGATGAAGAGGGGGCATGGTTTGACTTTAATCATCCTTTGGCCGGAAGACCGGTGACATTCGAAGCAGAAATTGTGGCTATTCTGTAAATCATGAGTACTTCAGATAACGCTGAAATTTTGATGGCTCAACCCCGCGGTTTTTGTGCGGGTGTTGATCGCGCAATCAATATCGTGAACGAGGCGCTGACGCGTTTTGGAGCGCCGATCTATGTACGTCATGAAATCGTACATAACGCTTATGTGGTGAATGAACTGCGCGAAAAGGGCGCAGTTTTTGTTGAGGAGTTGCGTGAGGTTCCTAAAGGCGGCATTGTTGTCTTTAGTGCTCACGGCGTTTCTCAAGAGGTTCGTAAGGATGCCCAAGACCGTGGCTTGCAGGTATACGACGCTACCTGCCCTTTGGTTACCAAAGTGCATCTTGAAGTAGTGAAGATGTGCAAAGAAGGCTTTACGGTTCTGATGATTGGTCATGCTGGTCATCCTGAGGTTGAAGGCACCATGGGGCAAGTCAAGGAAGGTGTATTTCTGATTGAAAAAGTTGGTGATGTTGATTCACTATCTTTCCCAAGCGGTGAAAAAATTGCCTTCGTGACACAAACCACACTATCAGTTGATGAAACCAAAGAAATTGTTGAGGCACTTACTAAAAAATTTCCCAATATTGTTCAGCCACGTAAGCAAGATATTTGTTATGCAACACAGAATCGGCAAGATGCTGTGAAATTTATGGCACCCCAAGTCGAGCTGGTTATTGTGGTTGGTAGTGCGACAAGCTCAAACTCTAATCGTTTGCGGGAGTTATCTGAAAAGCTTGGTGTTCCCTCTTACATGGTGGATGCACCAGAGCAACTAAAGCCTGAATGGTTCGCCGGTAAAAAGCGGGTTGGATTAACGGCAGGCGCTTCAGCGCCCGAAAGCTTGGCGCAAGCCATCGTTGCTCGTATTCAAGAATTTGGCCCCCGGCAGGTAAGGGCGCTTGATGGGGTAGTGGAAGACGTTACCTTCTCCCTGCCCAAAAATTTAGTTGGGTAGGACTTAGTCTACTTGCTTGAGTAGTTCGCGTAGCATGCTGCACATTAGGCGAATTTCATCATCGCTCACATTGAGGGCTGGCATAAAACGTAATAAGTTTGGTCTTGGTGAATTAATGAGGAGGCCCTCAGGGTTGCGCTCACGAGCAAGCTCCACAAGTTTTGGGCCAACATCTTTGCCCAGCATGAGGGCGCGTAACAAACCTTCGCCACGTTCACCTTCAAGCTGAAATTCTGCGCAGAGCTTTAACAACTCGGATTGCAGCAATGTTCCTTTAGCTTTAACGCTGCCTAAGAATCCTGGGGCCAATAGCTGCTCAATAACGCTGATGCCCACTGCCGTCATGAGTGGGTTACCGTTATAGGTGCCGCCCTGATCTCCGGGTACAAAGCAAGCTACTGCATCGGTGGCCAGCAGGGCGGAGAGTGGCACACCTCCGCCGATACCTTTACCTAAAGTCATAATATCTGGCTCAATACCAAACAGTTGATAGGCAAAGAGACTGCCTGTACGACCACAACCAGCTTGTACCTCATCAACAATTAAGAGAATATTGTTTTCTTGGGTGAACTTGCGCAGCTCCTGCATAAATTCTTTAGTCGCAGGGATTACGCCGCCTTCGCCTTGCACTGGCTCAAGCATGACTGCAACTGTTTTATCAGTTACCAGCTTTTTAACGGACTCTAAATCATTTAAATCTGCTTTTGGGAAGCCGGCAACTTGTGGGGCAAACATCGTATCCCAACCAGGCTTACCAGAGGCGCTCATCGTGGCTAAGGTACGACCATGAAAGCTGTGATCAAAGGTAATGATTTCAAAAGCACCATTTTTATTAAGCTGGCCCCACTTGCGAGCAAGCTTAATAGCACCTTCATTTGCCTCGGCGCCACTATTAGCAAAGAAAACTTTATCAAAGCAACTATTGTTTGTTAATAGATTGGATAAACCAATCATCGGCTCGTTGTAAAACGCAGGACTGGGATTCATCAGCTTTTTGGCTTGTGCATTTAGCGCTGCAATCATGCCAGCGTTACTGTGACCCAAACAATTGACCGCCCAACCTTGCAAGAAATCTAAATAACGTTTGCCATTGTTGTCTGTCATCCACGAGCCATTGCCTTCCACCATTACCAATTCTGGGCGTTGGGTAATAAACATCACTGAGTGGGTATCGATATCGTGGGCTGGCTTATTCATGTGAGTTAAAAGAATTGGGTTGTCAAAAGTAGTTTCTATTATCTAACGATAACCAATTTAGTTCTTAGCTAAATCCGCAGCATTGGTGAAGGAATCAGCAAAGAATTCTTCCTCAGGTAGGTGACACTGGGATGAAAAATCTGCCCGAGCAGCATTCACCATCACTGGGGCGCCACAGGCATATACCTGAAAGTCATTCATATTGGGGTGGTCAGCCATGACCGCCTGATGAACAAACCCGCTGCGGCCCAGCCAGGCATCTTCGGGTAAGGCGTCCGAAATCACGGGTACGTAGCTAAAGCCTGTAATTTCCTTTTCCCAGGTCTTGCATAAGGCATCCAAATACAGATCGCTTAGACGACGCCCACCCCAATAGAGATGAATTGGGCGTTGAATTTTCTTGGATTGCATTTGCTCAATGATGGATTTAATTGGCGCAAATCCAGTGCCTGCAGCAACAAAGATGATGGGTTTCTGAGAGTCCTCGCGCAAGAAGAAGCTGCCCAAGGGGCCTTCAAAGCGCAAAATATCTTTTTCTTTTAAGGCGGGAGTAACTGCAGCAAATACAAAATCAGTAAAGAGGCCGCCAGGTAAGTGACGAATGTGTAACTCTAAGGGGCCTTCCTGAGCTGGCGCATTCGCAATGGAGTAAGCACGTCGCTGGCCATCTTTCAGTAAAAATTCTAGGTACTGCCCCGCTAAGAACTGGAAGCGTTCCGCAGCCGGTAACTGTAGCTTGAGAATAGCGACATCACTTGTGGGCCTCTCAATGCTATTGACTCGACAGGGTACTTTTCGAATGGCGATATCACCTGCGCCCTGAACTTCTCGGGCTTCAATCAGTAGGTCGGAGTGGGGGTGAGCGCAGCAAAATAGGGTGCTGCCTGTGGTTTCATCCGCCTTACTGAGCGCACTTTCACTATGCTGGCCGTGAGTGACATGGCCCTCTACGATCTTCCCTTTGCAAGAGCCACATGCGCCATTTTTACAACCATAGGGCAGGTTAATCCCTTGACGCAGAGCTGCCTCCAAAAGTGTTTCATCTTGGCTAACCGTAAATTGTTTGCCGCTCGTTTTGAGCGTAACCTGGAAAGACACTCTCATTCCTTTCAATAAATCGTTACGATGTTACCTATGCAATCTTTTAGCAAACCTTCTATCCTCATTATTGGCTGTGGCGACATTGGCATGCGAGTGGCACAACAATTGTCCCGTAGTCATCGAGTGTTTGCTTTAACGTCTTCGAAAAATCGCTTTCAGGAGCTGAGGGATGTTGGCGCGATTCCAATTTGGGGTGATCTAGATAAGCCAGAGACACTTTGGCGACTGTCTGGATTGGCGCAAACGGTAATCCATTTAGCGCCACCTCAAAATCAAGGGAATCGTGATTATCGAACCCGCAACCTGTTGAGAATTTTAGCCCAAGGCTCTAATGCTGTCAGACGCTTCATCTATATCAGCACCACTGGTGTTTATGGTGACCACAAGGGTGCAAAAGTCAGCGAAACCACGCCAGTGAGTCCT
The DNA here is from genome assembly GCF_018881885.1 of Polynucleobacter sp. MWH-Creno-3A4. Classification (NCBI taxonomy): domain Bacteria; kingdom Pseudomonadati; phylum Pseudomonadota; class Betaproteobacteria; order Burkholderiales; family Burkholderiaceae; genus Polynucleobacter; species Polynucleobacter sp. MWH-Creno-3A4. The sequence goes on along the minus strand of NZ_JACXSA010000001.1, from coordinate 382,457 downwards.
GAGAGTGAGCGAGCGTATAGAAGGGTTGACGCAGAGCGAGTGTTGCGTTTGTGGGCGCCAGCACATGGAGTGACCTTGACGATTTTGCGTGTCCCAGGAATTTACGCAGCTAATCGTTTGCCAATTGAGCGTCTGCAGTCGCAGACTCCAGCCCTGCTTCCCGAAGAGGACGCTTATTCTAATCACATCCATAGTGATGATCTCGCCAGATTAATTTGTGCGACTGTGTATCACGGCAAACCACAACGAATTATTAATGCTTGTGATGGCTGTGAAACTAAAATGGGTGATTACTTCGATGAAGTGGCTGATGCATATGGCTTGGGCAGGCCGTCCCGCAAGCCAGCTAGTGAGCTGCAGAAATTGGTGAGTCCAATGCTGTGGTCATTTATGCGGGAATCAAGACGCGTAACCAATACTCGATTACACGAGTTGAAAACTCCGCTACGTTATCCCAGCGTAGCGGATTTTCTGAAGACTACTTCCAAGAATCCTTGAGGCCAACTGTCCGATTAAAAACGGGCTTGCCTGGTTTGGAGTCTGTTTTATCAACAACGAAGTAGCCATGACGTTCAAACTGAAAGCGATCTTCGGCTTTGACATCTTTCATGCAAGGCTCTAAATATGCGGCAATAGTTTCTTTGGAGCTTGGGTTAATGGCATCTAAGAAATTCTTATCGCCACTATCCGGATGTGGATCGGTAAAGAGGTGATCATAGAGGCGGACTTCAGTTGGGATCGCTTCAGCAGCGCTAATCCAATGAATATTGCCCTTAACCTTGTAATTATTTGAGCCGGGGGTGCCGCTCTTACTATCTGGGAAGTAGGCCACATTCACTTGGGTGACATTACCTTGGGCATCGGTCTCAAAACCAGTACATTCAACTACAAACCCGTGGCGCAAACGAACGCGGCTACCAGGTTGGTCACCGATCGGTGGATAGAGTCTAAAGAAACCTTTAATAGGTTCTTTCATAAAGTCATCAGCCTCAATCCACAGCTCACGCGTGAAATGAAATTCACGATTGCCCCATTCGGGGTGTTGAGGATGGCGTGGCGCAGAGCAAGACTCTTGAGTCGCAGCATCAAAGTTTTCAACCACCAGTTTGAGTGGCTTTAATACCGCAGTCGCACGCGGTGCTCTAGCCTCGAGGTCATCGCGCAAGGCTTGATCTAAAGTACTCATATCAATCCAACTATCTGCTTTTGAAACGCCAATGCGTTCGCAGAATAGGCGGATGCTCTCTGGGGTGTAACCGCGACGACGGATACCAACAATAGTTGGCATCCGTGGATCATCCCAACCATCAACATGCTTTTCTTCGACCAACTGCAATAACTTACGCTTACTGGTGATGGTGTAAGTCAGATTAAGCCGTGCAAATTCATATTGATGCGGTACAGGATCTTTGAAGACGCCCAATTCTTTCAGGGAGCTCACAATCCAGTCATATAGCGGGCGATTGTTCTCAAACTCAAGCGTGCAAATCGAGTGAGATACGTTCTCCAGGGCGTCAGAGATGCAATGGGTGAAGTCATAAAGGGGATAGATGCACCATTTATCACCAGTCCGGTGATGCTCGGTATGGCGAATGCGGTAGACCACAGGGTCACGCATCACAATATTTGGATGGGCCATATCAATTTTCAGGCGCAGAACATGTTCGCCATCTTTAAATTTGCCATCGCGCATCTCGCGGAATAAGGACAAATTTTCTTCAGGAGTACGATCCCGATAAGGACTATTTTTTCCTGGCTGACCAAAGTTGCCACGATTAGAGTGAATATCATCAGCGCTTTGGCTATCTACATAAGCTTTACCATTCTGAATCAGAATTTCTGCAAACTCGTAGAGGCGATCAAAGTAGTCACTAGCATGATAGAGGTGTGTACCCCAATCAAAACCAAGCCATTTAACAGCATCCAAAATACTATCCGCGTACTCAACATCTTCTTTAACGGGGTTAGTATCATCAAGACGCATATTGCAGCGCGCTCCACCAGCTAGATTGTTGTAATCAGCAGCGAGACCGAAATTAAGGCAAATACTTTTTGCATGACCAATATGTAAGTAGCCGTTTGGTTCTGGCGGAAAACGAGTGATGATGGCTGGAATGGCTTCACCAGCTAAATTGCTACGCTTGTCAAATGCTCCACTTGCTAAGTCATGATCAATGATCTGACGTAAGAAGTTAGAAGGTTCAGCAATGACACTTGCTGGAGCTTTAGAAGGTTTGCTATCTTGGGACATAGTCACATTGTAGAGAAAACCCCCGTCCCATAAAGAAAAAGCCCGCAAACTGCTGCGGGCTTGTTTCTGCAGAGGGTCAGAATCAATCTTCTACGAATGCTTCTTCGCGAGTCTTCTTCACTGCTGGTAGGGCCACAATCACAACCAAAAGGGCTGCTGCAATGAGCAATCCTAGGGAGAGTGGACGGGTTACAAAGGTGGAGAAGTCGCCACGAGATAACAAGAGCGCGCGGCGGAAATTCTCTTCCATCATGGGTCCGAGTACGAAGCCCAACAGCAATGGAGGGGGTTCGCAACCAAGCTTGAAGAAAAGATAACCAATCAGACCAAATGCAGCAGTGACGTATACATCGAATACAGTGTTATTGACTGTATAAACGCCGATACAACAGAACACCAAAATTGCTGGATACATGAAGCGATATGGAATCTTCAGGAGTTTTACCCAGATCCCGATCAAGGGTAGGTTCAGGAGAATCAGCATCACGTTGCCAATCCACATGGAAGCAATCAGGCCCCAGAACAATGCTGGGTTGCTCGTCATCACCTGTGGACCCGGCTGAATGTTGTGGATAGTCATCGCGCCAACCATCAAGGCCATCACGGCATTCGGTGGGATACCGAGTGTGAGCAGAGGAATGAATGAAGTTTGTGCAGCGGCGTTATTGGCTGATTCAGGACCAGCAACCCCCTCAATGGCGCCGTGACCAAATTCATGGCTGTACTTGGATGATTTTTTTTCTACAGAGTAGGCGCCAAATGCTGCTAGTGCTGCACCGCCGCCAGGTAGGATGCCCAAGATGGAGCCAATCGTTGTGCCACGCAAGATAGATGGAATCATGCGCTTCACATCTTGCTTGGTTGGGATCATGGTCGTCATCTTATTTAAGAAGCCCTCATCCTCATCCTTTTTCTCAAGGTTGCTCATGATCTCGGCGAAGCCAAAGACACCCATTGCAACCGCTACGAAGCCAATGCCATCACTGAGCTCTGGGATGTCAAAAGCGTAGCGCGATACACCAGAATTTACGTCGGTACCGATCAAGCCCATTAGTAAGCCAAGCACAATCATACCAATTGCTTTTACTAAGGAGCCCGAGGCCAATACCACCGCACCGATAAGGCCTAAAACCATGAGCGAGAAGTACTCGGCAGGGCCAAACTTAAAGGCGAGTTGTGAGAGCGGGGCAGCAAAAGCAGCTAAAACGAGCGTTGCTACGCAACCAGCAAAGAATGAGCCCATGCCGGCAGTAAAGAGTGCAACACCAGCACGACCATTCCGTGCCATTTGGTAGCCATCGATCGCAGTGACCACCGACGACGTCTCCCCCGGGATATTCAGAAGAATTGCAGTAGTTGAACCACCGTATTGAGAGCCGTAATAAATACCAGCCAACATAATTAATGCAGCGATTGGAGGAAGTGCATAGGTTGCTGGCAAGAGCATGGCAATTGTGGCAATTGGACCAAGACCAGGCAAAACGCCAATGAGCGTTCCTAAGACGCAGCCAATCAAGCAATACAAAAGATTTTGTAAGGTAAACGCGGTTTCAAAACCGAGACCTAAATTAGCAAATAAATCCATTTTTAGAGTCCCTGTCTATTATTGTTGTAGGAATATAGGTAGAAGTGGGAACTGAAGTTTCAGGCCCAACACGAAAACCGAGTAAGTAAAGACGACTAGAAAAGTAGCATTGACTAAAGTGCCTTTCCAGTGGAACTCATGACTAGCGCTTGCAGATACAAACACCAAAGCAAAGACAGCCACAATAAAGCCCATAGTTGGCAAAAGAATTCCGTACAAAATAACTGAGCCGGTAATCAAGCCAATCACCTTCCAATTAAATGGGGGGATTTTCTCAATGGCAGCCTTGGCGCCAAGAGACTTAATCAAGATTAAAAGGCCAAGAGCAGTCATGACTAGGCCAAGCCAAAATGGGAAATATCCAGGCCCCATTTTTGCAGCTGTACCCATTGGATACTGGGTCGCCATAAAGGTAAAAAAGAGGCCAATGACCATGTACATTAGGCCAGCCCCAAAATCTTTTTGGTTGCGGATTTTCAAGTTGCGCTCCTGGTTGTCGACTTATAAGCCGATTTTATTAATGTTCAGGGATTGTAAGGCAGGAAAAGGCTATGGGGCCTAGCGTTTGCCCTAGGCTGGTGCCGATGCGATAATTGTTGGCATGAAAGTCTCCCAAATTCGCCAGGCTTACCTGGATTTCTTTGCCCAAAAAGGCCATCAAATTGTTCCGTCTAGCCCCGTAGTCCCCGGGGATGACCCTACCCTGTTATTTACCAACGCGGGCATGAATCAGTTTAAGGATGTGTTTTTAGGTTTTGACAAACGCTCCTATCAGCGGGCTACGACTGCCCAAAAATGTATTCGAGCAGGCGGAAAGCACAATGACTTAGATAACGTTGGATATACCGCTCGCCATCATACTTTTTTTGAGATGCTGGGCAATTTTTCGTTTGGTGACTATTTTAAGAAAGACGCCATTCAATTTGCTTGGGATTTATTGACTCAAGTATTCAAGCTACCCAAAGAAAAACTCTTGGTCACCGTTTACGCGGAAGACGACGAAGCCTATGCAATTTGGAAAGACCAAATTGGCGTACCTGCCGATCGGATCATTCGCATTGGAGATAACAAAGGTGCACGGTATGCATCTGACAATTTCTGGATGATGGGTGACACTGGTCCATGTGGACCTTGTACTGAAATTTTTTATGACCACGGTGAACATATTCCAGGCGGCCCCCCTGGCAGTCCCGAGGAAGATGGCGATCGCTTCATTGAAATTTGGAACAACGTCTTCATGCAGTTCAATCGTGATGAGGCTGGCGTCATGCATCCACTGCCTAAGCCAAGCGTGGATACTGGAATGGGCCTGGAGCGTATTGCAGCTGTCTTGCAGCATGTGCACTCAAATTACGAAATCGACCTCTTTGTCAATCTGATCAAGGCCTCAAAAGAGGCTGTAGATACGGCGGGCGGTGAGAATTGTGATGCTCAGAGTCCCTCACTCAAGGTCATTGCTGACCATATTCGTGCCTGTAGTTTTATAGTTGTTGATGGCGTAATTCCTGGTAATGCTGGTCGTGGTTATGTATTGCGTCGCATTGCACGTCGCGCAATTCGGCATGGGTATAAGTTAGGGGCTCGCAAACCATTCTTTTATCAACTAGTTCCCGCACTCGTAAAAGAGATGGGTGATGCCTATCCTGAATTGCGTGCAGCACAAGATAAGGTTAGCGAAGTTCTCAAGCAAGAAGAAGAGCGTTTCTTCCAGACCATTGCGAATGGCATGGAAATTTTAGATGGTGCATTAGCTGGTGGCGCCAAAGTAGTTGATGGTGAAACAGCATTCCGCTTGCACGATACTTTCGGATTTCCTTTGGATTTAACCGCAGACGTCTGTCGTGAGCGTGGCGTCACTGTAGATGCAGAAGGGTTTGAAGTAGCAATGCAAAAGCAGCGTGATCAAGCGCGTGCAGCTGGCAAGTTCAAAGTAGCTCAGGGCCTCGATTACAAAGGGACGCCTACCCAGTTTCATGGCTATGACACTCTCAAGCATGAGGGCGCCAAAGTGATGGCTCTTTACGTCGATGGATCTGCAGTGCAATCGGTCAAAGCTGGCGATGTGGCTGTGATCGTTCTTGATAATACCCCCTTCTACGCAGAATCTGGCGGCCAGGTGGGTGATCAAGGCGAGCTTCGCAACGAGACCGTCCGTTTTGCAGTTGAAGATACCTTCAAGATCCAGGCGGATGTATTTGGACATCAGGGTGAAGTTCTTGAGGGTGAACTCAAGGTTGGCGATAGTCTAAATGCGCTTGTGGATATTCAGCAGAGAACAGATACCATGCGCAATCACAGCGCTACTCATATCTTGCACAAAGCCTTGCGTGAAGTTTTGGGTGAGCATGTGCAACAAAAGGGCTCATTGGTAGATGCTAGCAAAACCCGTTTTGACTTTACACACAATGCACCTATCACTGCTGAGCAAATTCGTAAAATCGAAGAGATCGTGAATCAAGAGATTCTGGAGAACACCGCCACTTCAGGCAAGGTCATGTCTTTAGAGGATGCTCAAAAGACTGGCGCCATGATGCTCTTTGGTGAGAAATATGGCGATGAGGTGCGAGTATTGGAAATCGGTACTTCGAAGGAGTTGTGTGGCGGCACCCACGTCTCTCGTACCGGCGATATTGGTAGTTTGAAGATTGTTTCTGAGGGCGGCGTAGCTGCTGGCATCCGTCGTGTCGAGGCGGTTACCGGAAACAATGCCTTGAAGTTCTTGCAGAGCATGGAAGACAAAATCAATGAAGCTGCCGCTATTCTCAAAACGCATCCAGGCGATTTGGTGAATCGCGTTGCACAGTTGCAAGAGAGTTTGCGTCAAGCTGAGCGCGAATTAGAAAAAGTGAACTCTAAGTTGGCGGCTAGTCAGGGTGACGAATTGGCAGGACAAGCGATTGATATCAATGGCATCAAAGTATTGGCAGCACGTTTGGACGGTGCTGATGCAGGAGTCCTGCGTGAAACTATGGATGCGCTCAAGAGTAAATTGAAAACAGCAGCGATTGTCTTGGCATCAGTACAGGGCGATAAAGTCAGTCTAATTGCTGGCGTCACTGCAGACTCAATCGGCAAAGTAAAAGCAGGCGATTTGGTGAACTTCGTGGCTCAGCAGGTTGGCGGTAAGGGCGGCGGCAAGCCAGAAATGGCCATGGCCGGTGGAAATGATCCTAGTAAATTAGGCGCTGCACTAGATGCTGTCAAAGATTGGGTAGCTAGTAAATGAGTGATGCAATTGTATTTAATGTAGAAGTGGATGCCATTGGCATGAACTGTCCATTACCGATTCTGCGGACTAAAAAGGCCTTAGCAACGATGCAGTCTGGAGAGGTATTGAAAGTAAAGGCAACAGATGCTGGTGCTGCCCATGACTTCCCTGCATTTGCCAAGCAAACTGGCAATGAACTGATTGCCAGTGCCTCTGAAGGTAATGTTCTAGTGTTCTTCTTGAAGCGAAGATAGAGCTTAGACTAGAGAGCGACTCTTTAAGTAAGCAGCGAAGTCGCTTGCCACTTCTGGGTGACGTAGAGCAAACTCAACTGATGCCTTAAGGTAGCCAAGCTTGCTGCCACAGTCATAACGCACACCCTCATACTCATAAGCAAAGACAGGTTCTTGTTTGAGCAGAGCGGCAATAGCATCTGTGAGCTGAATTTCACCACCGGCACCCGGTTTGAGATTGCGAATATGACTAAAAATATCTGAAGAAAGTACATAGCGTCCCACTACCGCTAAATTCGAGGGAGCGTCTTTAGGCTGAGGTTTCTCAACAATGCCATCAAGACGATAGATGCCTTTGGCAACCTCGGAACCTGAGACGATGCCATAGGAACCGCTCTTGGCAGGATCGATTTTTTCTACGGCAATAACAGAGCCATTTTGCTCTTCAAATACCTTCAGCATTTGTTTTAAAACAGGCGGCTGTCCATCTAATAAGTCATCTGCAAGAATGATGGCAAATGGCTCATCACGCACGAGTTTTTCAGCACATAAAACAGCATGACCAAGACCAAGAGCCTCAGGTTGTCGGACATAAACGCAATCAACATGGCTTGGTTTGACGCTACGAACAATTTCTAGAAGGGCCTGTTTATTCTTTGCCTCTAACTCTGCCTCAAGCTCATATGCTTTATCAAAGTGATCTTCAATTGCCCTTTTGCTGCGACCGGTTACGAAAATCATTTCAGTAATCCCGGCTGCAATCGCTTCTTCTACCGCATATTGAATAAGCGGCTTATCAACCACATTGAGCATCTCTTTAGGGCTTGCTTTAGTGGCTGGTAAAAAACGAGTGCCTAAACCCGCAACAGGGAAGACTGCTTTAGTAACAGCTTTAGTGGTCAATGGCATAAGGATTCCAATCGCTCAGGATTTGCTAAGGTTTTATTTCAGACGCTCTAATTGTGCAACAAGCTTCTCATGATTTTGTTCAAAACCAGCAAGACGCTGTTTTTCTTGGGCTACAACGTCCGCTGGCGCTCTGGCAACGAAGCTTTCATTACCCAGTTTGCTGCGAGCTTTGGTGATTTCATTAGCTAGACGCTCAATTTCCTTGCCAAGGCGAACGCGTTCAGCGCCTACGTCTACCTCAATTTTGAGAAGAAGCTTCAGATCGCCCACGAGTGCCATTGGTGCATCTGGCGCATCTTTTTCTAAAGCAGACTCGTCTTGATAGATTTTGACTTCAGATAATTTAGCTAGTGCGAGTAAATATGGGGTAACTTTTTGTAGGAAGGCTTCTGGCCCACTAATCCAGAGTGGTACTTTTTGACCTGGGGGGACCTGCATTTCGCCACGCAGGTTTCTGCAGGCGTCGACAATCGCTTTGATTTGTGCCACCCATGCTTCGCTTTGTTCATCGATCTTATCTGCTTGAGCAACTGGGTATGGTTGCAGTGCGATGCTTTGCTTTTCTTGTTTGGCTAAATCTTTTCCAGATTTAGGGCCAACAGTTTGCCAAAGCGTTTCAGTGATAAATGGAATCAGTGGATGCGCCATCCGCAAGATAGTTTCAAGCGCACGCAACAAGGTGCGGCGAGTTGCGCGTTGTTGTGCTGGGGTTCCAGTTTGCAGTTGTACCTTTGCTAACTCTAAGTACCAATCACAATACTCATCCCAAACAAATTGGTAGATGCTGCTCGCAATATTGTCAAAGCGATAGTTTTCAAAACCTTTGGCTACTTCGGCTTCAGTTCTTTGCAGTTGAGAAACAATCCAGCGGTCTGCTGGTGAGAAATCCAGGTAGCCATCCGGGCCACACTGTTTGTCGCACGGAGCAAAACCATTGTCTTCATCGCTACCTGGGCAGTTCATGAGAACAAAGCGTGTTGCATTCCAGAGCTTGTTGCAGAAGTTGCGATAGCCCTCGCAGCGTTTTTGATCAAAATTAATGTTGCGACCGAGTGAGGCGAGGGATGCAAAGGTAAAGCGCAACGCATCTGTACCAAATGCCGGAATACCCTCGGGAAATTCTTTTTTTGTTTTTTTACTAATACTTTCAGCTTGCTTTGGATTCATCAAGCCTGTAGTTCGCTTACTAACTAAATCATCAATCTGAATACCGTCGATCAAGTCAATCGGATCCAAGGTATTGCCCTTGGACTTACTCATCTTTTGGCCCTCGGCATCACGCACAAGACCATGAACATAGACCGTATGAAATGGCACCTTGCCAGTGAAGTGGCAAGTCATCATCACCATGCGTGCCACCCAGAAGAAGATGATGTCAAAGCCCGTTACCAACACTGATGAAGGTAAGAAGTGATTGAGCGCAGGTGTTTCTTCTGGCCAACCTAATGAGCTAAATGGGACGAGTGCAGAGCTAAACCAAGTATCCAAAACATCTGGGTCGCGGTTGAGCTTGCCGGTATAGCCTGCAGCTGCAGCCTTTGTCTTGGCTTCTTCCTCTGAACGAGCTACGAAGATTTGACCGTCATCGCCATACCAAGCAGGGATTTGGTGACCCCACCAGAGTTGACGAGAAATGCACCAGTCCTGAATATTTTCTAGCCACTGTGTGTAGGTATTGATCCAATTTTCTGGAACAAGTTTGATATCACCTTTTGTCACGGCATCTAATGCAGCACCAGCAATTGATGAACCGGGTTGATATTGGTTATCTGGGCTAGGCTTAGACATTGCCACAAACCACTGATCAGTGAGCATGGGCTCAATAATGGTTTGGGTGCGATCACCACGAGGTACCATCAGTTTATGTGGCTGTACTTTTTCTAATAAACCAGCGGCATCCAAATCAGCAACAACTTGTTTGCGAGCAGCAAAACGCTCCATGCCCTGGTAGGCGGCAGGTGCATTCTCATTAATCTTGGCGTCCAATGTCAGAATATTGATCATTGGTAATTGATGACGTTGACCTACTGCATAGTCATTAAAGTCATGCGCAGGGGTAACCTTAACTACACCAGTACCAAAGTTCAGATCAACATAATCATCTGCAATGATCGGAATTGGACGATTGCATAAGGGTAAGTTGACTGATTTTCCAATCAGATGCTTATAACGCTCATCTTCTGGGTTCACCATCACCGCAACGTCACCCAGCAGGGTCTCCGGGCGAGTGGTGGCAACGGTTAGATGACCAGAGCCATCGGTCAGTGGATAACGGATATGCCACATCGAGCCATCTTCTTCTTCGCTGACCACTTCTAGGTCCGATACAGCGGTACCCAACACAGGATCCCAGTTCACCAAGCGTTTGCCGCGATAAATCAAGCCCTGCTCATGCAAGCGCACAAATACTTCCACTACTGCTTTGGACATCTTGCTGTCCATGGTGAAATATTCTTTACCCCAATCGATTGAAGCGCCTAAGCGACGAATTTGTCTGGTAATCGTATTGCCGGAAGTTTCTTTCCACTGCCAAACTTTTTCTAAAAACTTTTCACGACCTAAGTCATGGCGAGAAACTTTTTGCGCATCGAGCTGACGCTCAACCACAATTTGAGTGGCAATACCTGCATGGTCAGTTCCAGGAACCCATAAAGTATTTTTGCCAGACATACGGGCGTGTCGAACTAGACCATCCATGATGGTTTGGTTAAAAGCATGTCCCATGTGGAGGGTGCCCGTCACATTTGGCGGCGGGAGCTGAATAGAAAAATTCTCCTTGCCCTCAAGCATCGTTGCATTGGCAATTCCCCGGCTTTCCCACTCTGGACCCCAGTAGGCTTCTATTGGGGCGGGTTCATAGGATTTAGCGAGCTCATCTACTGAACTGGTCGCTGGTGAATTAGGGGTATTTGAGGCATTTGGCATAAGAGGCAAATTATAATTGGGGCGATGTACTCAGACTTGCTCGCCAACCTTAATCCCGAACAGCGCGAGGCAGTGACCCTTCCTCCCGTAAATGAAGATGGCCAGGCCCAGTCAGCCTTGATTTTGGCTGGAGCGGGAAGTGGCAAGACCCGCGTCCTGACTACCCGGATCGCCTGGTTGATTCAGACTGGCCAAGTTTCCCCAATAGGGGTCTTGGCAGTGACTTTCACGAATAAGGCCGCTAAAGAGATGATGGTGCGCTTAAGTGCGATGTTGCCTATCAACACCAGGGGGATGTGGATTGGCACTTTCCATGGCCTCTGTAATCGTTTATTGCGGGCTCACCATAAAGAAGCTGGCTTACCATCCACTTTCCAAATTCTGGATACCCAAGATCAGCTATCGGCAATCAAGCGTCTTTTAAAAGGCTTGAAGGTTGATGATGAAAAGTATCCAGCTAAGCAGCTGCAGTACTTTATTGCTCACGCTAAAGAGCGTGGCCAACGTGCCAAGGATTTAGCGATTGGAGATGACTTTCAGGCAAAGATGGCGCAACTGTATGCGGCCTATGATGAGCAGTGTCAGCGTGAAGGAGTGGTAGATTTTGCAGAACTTCTCTTGCGTAGCTATGAACTCCTCAAACATAGCGAAGCCATTCGCACGCATTATCAAGAGCGCTTTCGGCACATCTTGATCGATGAGTTTCAAGACACTAATGCTTTGCAGTACGCTTGGTTAAAACTACTTTCAGGCCATGATGCTAGTCGTGTCAATTTGAGTGGGGCAGGAAGCAGCTCGGTATTCGCGGTTGGTGACGATGATCAAAGTATTTATGCTTTCCGAGGCGCAGACGTCGAGAATATGCGTCTCTATGAAAAACAATTTCATCCTATGTTGGTCAAGCTGGAGCAAAACTATCGCTCGCATGGCCATATTCTAGATACCGCAAATCACTTGATTGCCAACAACTCAGAACGTCTTGGTAAAAACCTCAGAACAGATGCAGGTCATGGTGAACCAGTCCGTATTTTTGATGCGCCCAGCGATCATGCCGAAGCAGCTTGGCTAGTTGATGAAATTAAAGCACTGGTAAATAGCGGAATTAAGCGTACTGAAATCGCCCTCTTATATCGTAGCAATGCACAGTCACGCATCATCGAACATGCACTATTTTCAGCTGCTATTCCATACCGCGTGTATGGCGGATTGCGATTCTTCGAGCGCGCAGAAATTAAGCATGCTCTTGCTTATCTACGACTTCTTGAAAATCCAAACGATGACACCTCATTCTCGCGGGTTGTGAATTTCCCAACGCGGGGTATCGGCGCAAGATCTATCGAAGCTTTGCAAGACGCTGCCAGAAGTCAGCAATCGTCTTTGTATACGGCTGCTTCATCCTTGGAAGGTAAGGCAGGAGCTGCGCTTGGCGGTTTTGTGCGCTTGGTGGATCATATGCGAGAAGCCACCCGACATAACACCTTGCCTGAGACAGTCGAGTTTGTGATTCAGCATAGCGGCTTAATTCAGCACTATTTATCTGAGCGCGAGGGTCAAGATCGTGTTGAAAACTTACAAGAATTAATCAATGCAGCAACGGCATTTATTGCGGAAGAGGGTTATGGCCAAGATGCTGTCGCAGCGATGCTGCCTGGTGAGAATGCGCCTGGTGTCGTCGAAGTCTCACCATTAGCCGCCTTTCTGTCCCATGCTTCACTAGAGGCTGGTGATAACCAGGCACAAGCCGGTCAAGATGCAGTGCAATTGATGACTGTGCATTCTGCAAAAGGCTTAGAGTTCACATCCGTCTTTATTACCGGGCTTGAGGAGGGATTATTTCCTCATGAAAATAGTGTGAATGAGCAAAATGGTTTAGAGGAAGAGCGGCGTCTGATGTATGTCGCGATCACACGTGCCAAAGAGCGTCTGTATCTCTCACATACCCAGTCACGTATGTTGCATGGACAAGTTCGCTACAACATGCCATCACGTTTTCTAGAAGAACTGCCCGCCGACTCCCTAAAGTGGCTCACCCCAAAAGCAAAAGACGCCCGTTGGGGCGGTAGTAATAGAGGGGGATCTACCTGGCAAGACGGTTACACGCGACAGCGGGAGTATGAGTCAAATGACTTTTTTGATTCGGGTAGTGAACAAAGGCCAGTCAAACGAGTGGGCTCTGCTGCAATGGAGGTTAAGCGTTTAGCATCTCCACCGCGTGGTAATTATCCATTTAAGATTGGTCAAAATGTATTTCACACAAAGTTTGGTGAAGGACGCGTGACCGGTTTAGAAGGAGTAGATGCTGATGCGCGCGCTCAAGTTAGTTTTAAACGCCATGGCGTGAAATGGCTACAACTGAGTATTGCAAAGCTTGCGGCTATTGACTGATAGTCACCAGGTCTTCGGTAAAGCAAGCTTTCCAAGTTGCATAGAATGAGCAGTGCATGACTGTTAAGCCCGCCATGGAAATTGGCGCAATGATGAACGATGCAACTTGCCCCAGATCGATAGCATCAAAAATCATTCCCACTGTCAGTGGGATAGCCACTAGAACTGCAGCCCAGATCGCCAGATAGATAGAAAAAGCTGCCTTATTCGTCCAACAGGCTAAGAAGCTAGAGAAGAGAGACTGTGCAATCGACATATCAGCCCATGCTACGAGTACAGGGGAAAACCACATCAACATGGCCACAGGAATATACAGAATAGCCCCAAAGAAAAGTACCCAATAAATCTGGCGAAGAGCTTCTGGGGTGATAACTTGATCACTCGTCATGAGCGGTAGCAGTAACTCAAAATCTACCAAGAGACTCAAGGCAAAGCTGAGAAGTAGTATTAGGGCTGCATAGACTAAGCCCAGTTGGAGCATGCGTCGACGCACTAAGCTACCAGACCTAAGGGCAATTAAATACACTGCTGGACTAATACGTTCTTTCTGAATTGCTTGGCGGCATGCTGTCATAAAACCCACCGCTAAAGTGGGTGTTAGTAGCAAAACAGCGAATACACCAATCACTGGCACCATCACTGCTAACTGCGCAACAAACACATACATAAAGACCAGCATGAGAAAGCCGAGGGGATTTTGTTTAAAAAGCCAAATACCCTGTTTTATCCAGGTATAGCCTTCACTTGAAGTGACGGAATTGAGTTTCATAATGAGCGGCGGCTAAGAAGAATGCGTTCAAAGTGGGCTGGATCATGAGGCGTTAACATTTGCGCATCTCTTGGGAGATAAAAATCCCAAAGACGGGATACCCAAAAGCGCAGTGCTGCAGCACGTACCATCAATGTCCAGCTAGCCTGTTCTTCTCTGGTTAGCGGGCGAACTGCTTGATAGGCCTTCATCAGTGCATCAAAGCGAGCAGGGTCTAAATCTTGTTTGTTGTCTGCGAGACACCAATCATTCACGGTTACTGCTAAGTCAAATAACCACTTGTCCGTACCTGCAAAATAGAAATCAAAGAAGCCGCCCAATTGATCTTGTGAGGTATCTGAGGATCCTTTGGGATCGAATAACACGTTGTCACGAAAAAGATCGCAGTGGCTGGCCCCTTGCGGAAGTCCATCATATGCTGCGGAGCTAAAAAATGCTTCTTGTGCAGCGAGCTCGTGTGTCAGTAAATCTTTTTGTGATCCATTTAAATGAGGCAATACCAAAGGAATGGTTTGTTGCCACCAGCCTAGACTGCGCAGATTCTCCTGGGTTTTTGGAAAATCTTTTCCAGCTAAATGCATCTTGGCCAACATCTCACCAACCATGGCGCAGTGTTTTGCTTCTGGCTCAAGTCTTGATAATCCTGGCAGCTTGCTAACAATTGCGGCCGGTTTACCTTTCAGTGAAAATAAAATTTGACCTTGACGGTTCTCAATCGGCTTAGGGACTGGAATGCCCTGGTTAGCCAAATGGCGCATGAATTCAAGGTAGTAAGGGAGTTGCTCGGCAGTGAGTCTTTCAAAAATGGTGAGAACATATTCTTGTTTTTCACCATCCTTGAGAGTGTCTAGGAAGAAGTTGGAGTTTTCAATTCCACCATGGATGCCGCGTATTCCTGTTGCTTCCCCAATATTGAATTCTTGTGAGATCCACGGTGAGATCTCAGCAAGTTCAATCGGAGTAAATACAGCCATGAAGCAACAGATTCTTATTGAATTGGAATGCTGATACTTGGCACGCTCAACAGAGAGCCATCACTAGATGGTGGTCCAGGCATGACAGAGTCAGGTGGAGACATCTCATAGGTGGTGTATTTTGTTTTTACCTGAACCTGGGTTGGGCTGTTGGCATCTTTATATTCAGTGACTTCGGTGCCACGGTCATTCTTATACTGATAGCTAGGTTTGCGAGTTTGCGGACCTTCTGCGAGGCCTGTTGGACTCACCGCAGGGGCCAACGGCTGGTTATTGATGCGGTTCAGTTCCGAGGTGCTCAAGGCCTGGCTGTTATTCTGAGCTTGTGCGGGCGTCATTCCTAGAAGTGCAAAAACCATGAAAAAGCTCATCAGAGCAAGGTTTTGATTGAGGGCGTGGCCAATTAAGTTAGTAAGAGCATGCATCATTTTTCACCTTTTTAAGCCTATTCTCGGGCGGTTCCCTAACCAGTCCTGTAGGCAATTCACAACTAGATTGTACGATTGCGGTATGACTAAACATAGACTCTTATTGGTAGACGGTTCTAGCTACCTCTACCGTGCCTTTCACGCCATGCCAGACCTGAGAAATGGGGCTGGGGAGCCTACTGGGGCTATCTATGGCATGGTCAATATGATGCGGCGCGCCAGATCAGAGCTGAAGGCAGACCATATTGCCTGTGTTTTTGATGCCAAAGGCAAGACTTTTAGGGATGAGATGTATTCCGAGTACAAGGCCCATCGCTCTCCAATGCCTGAGGATCTGGTCAAACAAATCGAGCCTATTCATGCGATTGTGAAGGCCTTGGGTTGGCCAGTTTTAATGGTGTCTGGTGTAGAGGCCGATGACGTCATTGGCACTTTGGCCTGTCAAGCCACAGAAGCAGGTTGGGAAACCATCATCTCGACTGGTGATAAAGATTTAGCGCAATTGGTCAATCCATCAGTGACTCTCATTAATACCATGACGAACGAGAAGTTGGACATCAATGGAGTCATTGAGAAGTTTGGCGTCCCACCTGAGCGTATTGTGGATTACCTTTCCGTTATTGGTGATGCAGTAGATAACGTACCCGGCGTTCCAAAGGCTGGACCAAAGACTGCAAACAAGTGGTTAGCTGAGTTTGGCGATCTTGATAACTTAATGGCCAATGCAGATCAAGTCAAAGGTGTAGTGGGGGAAAATCTACGCGCCTCTTTAACGTGGTTACCACAAGCACGTCAACTCATTACCGTGAAAACGGATTGTGATTTATCTCCGTATTTACCAGGTCTAGATGATCTTCATGCAAAGTCTGAAGATGCGACTTTGCTGCGTGAATTATTTGAGCGTTATGCATTTAAAACTTGGCTACGCGATGTAGAAAAGCAGCTCACAGAGCCAGCTGATGGGGATTCTAGGCCGGCTCCTAGTTTCGATTTAGCTGGCACGCCGATTGCCGCTGCAGGCACAGATGGAAAGATTCCCGCTAAAAGATCTACAGATATTGCAAGTGCACCAACAAAAGAAATTTCCCAGGAAGTGAGAGATTTACAAGGCGCTGTTGAAAAACATTATGAATGTATTGTTGATGAAGCCGGTTTAGAAAAGTGGATGCAGAAAATTGCATCTGCAGAACTTACTGCGGTAGATACAGAAACAACCAGTCTTGATGCTTTAGCAGCAGAACTCGTGGGAATTTCTTTATCAGTGAAGCCCGGTGAAGCTTGTTACATTCCCGTGGCACATCGTAATGGTGAAGTGCAATTGGATCGTGCTAAGGTACTTGCTCGTATGAAGCCTTGGTTAGAAAGTAAATCGAATTTAAAGGTAGGGCAAAACTTAAAATACGACAGCCATATTTTCGCAAACTATGGCATTACCTTAAATGGCATTGCATTCGATACCTTACTGGAATCTTATGTGTTGGAGTCTCACCTGCCACACAATATGGATAGCTTGGCTGAGCGCCATTTGGGGATGAAGACTATTCGTTATGAAGAGGTCTGCGGGAAGGGCGTGCATCAAATTGGATTTGATCAAGTAGACCTGAAAATTGCGACAGACTATGCGGCTGAGGATGCTGACATTACATTGCGCTTACATTTGGCACTATGGCCGCAGATTCAGGAAAATCCTGGTTTGCTATACATCTATGAAAAGATTGAAATGCCTGCAATGCGCGTCTTGGGCATCATGGAGCGCAATGGTATTCGGATTGATTCAGCCTTACTGGCTCAGCAGGGTCAGCAAGTGGGCAAACGCCTTCTAGCGCTCGAGGGAGAGATTCATCAACTAGCAGGACAACCCTTCAATATTCAATCGCCGAAGCAAATCGCCGAAATTCTATTTGGTCAGCTCGAATTACCGGTGATTAAAAAAACCCCTTCGGGCGCACCTTCAACTGACGAAGAGGTGCTGCAAAAGTTAGCTGAAGACTATCCATTGCCAGCCCGCATTTTGGACTATCGCAGCTTAGCCAAGTTGATGTCTACCTATATTGAGAAATTGCCGCGAATGGCCGATCCTAAGACGGGGCGCGTCCATACCAATTTTTCTCAAGCCACTGCGGTTACAGGGCGCCTCGCATCTAGCGATCCTAATTTACAGAACATTCCGGTACGTACTGAAGAGGGTCGTCGTATTCGTGAGGCATTTGTACCCGCAGATGGTTGTAAGTTGCTTTCAGCTGACTACTCTCAAATTGAATTGCGCATCATGGCGCATATTGCTGAAGATGAAAATTTATTGGCAGCCTTTAGGGATGGCAAGGATGTTCACCAAGCCACTGCAGCAGAGATTTTCGGTGTTCCATTGGATGAAGTCAGTTCTGAGCAGCGGCGTTACGCCAAGGTGATTAACTTTGGCCTTATCTATGGCATGAGTGCATTTGGTTTGGCTGGTAATTTAGGCATTGAGCGCTCTGCCGCACAAAACTATATTGCCAAATATTTTGATCGTTATCCAGGAGTAGCTCAATACATGGAGCGAACCCGTCTAGAGGCTCGTGAGAATGGTTACGTAGAGACGGTCTTTGGGCGACGCCTGTGGTTGCCAGAGATTAAGGGCTCCAACGGCCCACGTCGGCAAGGTGCCGAGCGAGCTGCGATTAATGCGCCGATGCAAGGTACTGCTGCAGATTTGATTAAGCTGGCGATGATTGCAGTGGAGGATTGGTTAGAAAAAGAACAGTTGAAAACTAAATTGCTTCTGCAGGTTCATGATGAATTGGTATTAGATGTCCCTGTGGATGAAATTGATCTAGTGAAATCAAAATTACCTGGGTTGATGTGCAATGTTGCCCAGCTGAAAGTGCCTTTGCTAGTGAGCATTGGGATTGGCGATAATTGGGAAGAAGCACATTAGAAAAGCAAGGAGACAAGAATGACGGAAAATATACAAAAGAGTCGCAGAGGCTTCATTAAAACTTCAGCACTGGGGGCAACTGCTCTGGGCGTTGGGTTTGTATCAGCATCTGAGCCGGTATTGGCGGCTGCCATTGAGACTGATTTCAATGGCCTTAAAGCGGGCGAGCAAATGATTCCAGTGGGCAGCTTTCAGATGCCTGCCTATGTATCACGCCCTCAAAATGCAAAAGGATCTTTGCCCATCATTATTGTGGTGAGTGAAATCTTTGGCGTTCACGAATATATTGCCGACGTCACACGTCGTTTTGCAAAGCTTGGTTATCTTGCAATTGCCCCAGAGTTTTTTGCTCGTGCGGGTGACCCCAATACTTATGGAACGATTGCTGAAATCTTTACCAACATTATTTCTAAAACCCCCGATTCACAGGTATTGAATGATCTTCAGGCTGCTTTAGTGTGGGCGGGAAAGAATGGCGGAGACCTCAAAAGAGTTGGCGTAACGGGATTTTGTTGGGGCGGTCGGATTACCTGGTTATCGGCAACATTGCCTCAAGTTCGGGCTGGTGTTGCTTGGTACGGTCGCTTGATTGGAGAGAAGACTGAGGGTAATCCTCGTCATCCCGTGGATATTGCCGCCGATTTAAAGGCACCAGTGCTTGGTTTGTATGGTGCTGCTGATACTGGTATTTCTTTAGAGAGTATTGAGCAGATGAAAGCTGCTCTAGCCCAAGCTGCACCTAAAAATCCAGCCGCTAAAGCATCGCTATTTGAGGTGTACCCAGATGCTCCACATGCATTTCATGCTGACTATCGTGCCTCTTACCGTGAGGGTCCAGCAAAAGATGGCTGGGAAAAGTGCCTTGCTTGGTTTAAGAAAAATGGTGTAGCTTAGTCCCCATGTCAGTTCTACAAAGCATTCTCTTGGTTACCGCACTAGCAGGCACTGCTAGTGTATTAGTGGCAGCTAGCTTCTCTTTATCCATGTTATCGAAGATGGTGAATAACATGGTGAGTTTGTCGGTGGGTATTTTGCTGGCCACTGCTTTGCTTCACTCCTTACCAGAAGCGTTCACCATGGAGGGTGCAAAACCTCAGCTTCTATTTGCGACCTTGCTAGCGGGCTTATTAGGTTTTTTCTTGCTCGAAAAAATTGCTCTATTGCGTCATGATCACCACCATGAAGGCGATGGCCATCATCATCATCACGGACATGATGCTGAGAATGCAGGGCGTAGCGGCTGGATGATTTTGGTAGGGGATGGCATTCATAATTTTGTTGATGGCATCTTGATTGCCGCGGCATTTATGGCTGACTTTCATATTGGCTTCTTCACTGCGATTGCCATCATTGCCCATGAGATTCCCCAAGAGATTGGCGACTTTATAGTGCTGCTAAATGCTGGTTTTTCTAGGGCACGGGCTTTGCTGTACAACCTAATTTCCGGTCTATCAGCGGTGCTTGGTGGGGTGTTGGCATACTTCTTTTTGGAGAAGGCGCATGCAGCAATGCCCTATTTACTCGTGATTGCTTCTAGTAGCTTTATCTATATTGCAGTAAGCGATTTAATTCCGCAAATGCATCGGCGCCCTCATTGGGTAGAGTCCTTGCGTCAGATTATTTTGATTGCATGCGGTGTAGGATTTGTCATCCTACTGTCTGTCCTGCGCTAAGGCTATTTATAGCTCAACCGGTCTACTCGGATCGGAACACCACTCACTCCAGCTGCCAGCATAGAGTCGAGAACCTTTTAATCCAGCAATTTCCATTGCTAACAAATTATGACAAGCAGTAACGCCTGAGCCGCATTGATGAATCACTTCAGAAGGTTTTCTAGTGCCAAGTGCTTCTACAAAGTTTTTAAATAGTTGTTCTGGTGCTTTGAATGCGGTTGCAGAAAGATTGTTTTTAAAGAAGTAATTGATAGCGCCAGGAATATGTCCACCGACCGGATCTAAAGTTTCATTCTGACCATGAAAGCGATCACTGGCTCTTGCATCAAGCACCAGATTTTTCTGAGGCTCTAGATTGTTGACAACTTCATCGACTAGGACCAAGCCAACGTAAGGCATCGGCTCGATCGATTGCTGACTTGGAGTAGCTTTGCGAGGAATGCTGCCCATGGGACCATTCCAGGCATCTAAGCCGCCGTCTAAGACGCGAACATTGGCGTGGCCAGTTGCTTTAAGCATCCACCAAAGGCGGCTTGCATAGACGGAACCTTGTTTATCGTATGCCACTACTAAGGTGTTTGAACTCATACCTAAGCGGGTTTTGGTTTTTGCCCAAGCTTCGGGTGAGGGTAGCGGGTGCCGACCATTACTACCAGATTTGATTCCAGACAAGTCTTGATCGAGATCGACATAAATCGCCCCGGGAATATGACTTTCTTCATAAGCTTTTCTGCCGGCTTCTGGATTGACTAAATCAAAGCGGCAATCACAGAGCAATACATTCTCGCCACTATTGAGGATTTCTTCTAACTGGTTTGCGGTAATTAGAGGAGACATGTGGCTTCCTATTGGTGGGCGAGACGTTATGGAGATCTTACTGAATTATGCGCCCTGAAAGTTCATCACGCGACGGTACCATTCATGAAAATGTTGCATGCCATCTTCCATTGGGCTTTGATAAGGCCCAACCTCGTTAATACCGCGGGCATAGAGGGCGGCACGACCTTGATCCATGCGCTCGCCAATTTCATCATCTTCAATACAAGTTTCCATATAGGCAGCCCGCTCTGACTCCACGAACTCCCGCTCAAATAGCGCGATTTCTTCGGGATAGTAGAACTCAACAATATTGCGAGTCTTGTTAGGGCCCATGGGGTGCAAAGTGGAGACGCAGAGAACGCCTGGATACCACTCCACCATCACATTGGGGTAGTAGGTCAGCCAGATAGCGCCGTGACGCGGGGCTTTACCATCAAATTGACGCAAGACTGCTTCATGCCAATTGCGATAAGTTGGCGAGCCTGGGGTTTGCAAGTCCTTATGAATGCCAACCGTTTGTACGCTGTGCCAATCCCCGAATTCCCAATGCAAGTCTTCACAAGAAACAAACTTACCTAGACCAGGATGAAACGGCACTACATGGTAGTCCTCAAGGTAAACCTCGATAAACGTTTTCCAGTTGTAATTGCAGTCATGTACCTCAACATGGTCGAGCATGTAACCATCAAATTTCAGGTCATCAGCAACACCAAGTTTGGCAAGATCGTTTCGTACATCACGGGGACCTTCAAATAAAAGTCCTTGCCAATTTTGCAGAGGAGATTTGCCTAAATTGAGACAAGGCTTGTCTTCAAAATGGGGCGCACCTAATAACTGGCCATTTAAATCGTAAGTCCAGCGATGCAGAGGGCAAACAATATTGTCTGCCTTGCCTTTGCCATTGAGCATGCGTGCTTGACGATGACGGCAAACATTAGAAAGCAGTTCAACGCCCGATTCATTGCGAACCAGAATGCGACCTTCATTCTCTGCGCTTAATGTTTGATAGGAACCAATTTCTGGCACCATGAGTTCGTGGCCAACATAGCCAGGACCCTGCTTAAATAGCAGTTCAATTTCCCGCTGATATAAATCAGCGTCAAAATATGCCGAAACCGGCAGTTGTAAGTTGGACGGCGCAAGCTTCTGCGCGGTAGCCAGATTAGTCATTCTCCCCACCCCCGAAAACGTCAGCCGAAGCTAAGCGGAATAACCAATCCAACCATCGACGGATCGATATTGGAAAGGAAGGGGTGGATTATACCCATCTGAGTGGCATAACGCTTTAATATGTAGGGCTATCCGTACAGGAAACACCAAGGAAATCGCTTATGCCCAGCAAAAAGTCAGAAACTCAAAAACCCGGTCTTGAGGTCCAAATTGACCCGGATTTGCGCTATGAGCAGGCTGTTAAGGAGCTTGAAAAGCTGATTTCGGACATGGAGTCAGGTAAGTTTTCCTTGGAGGAGACTTTATTGGCCTATCAACGCGGAGCTGCACTACTAAAGCACTGCCAAGGCGTGCTGGCCCAAGTTGAACAACAAGTGCGTGTTTTTGAGGCTGAATGAGCCCGGATTATCAATTTCAGGATTGGGTGCAATCGCACTCTGCGCGAACTGAGGCGGCATTAGACAGCCTGCTGGATTCTGCGCAAACAACGCCTAGTCGTTTGCATGAAGCAATGCGTTATGCAGCGCAGGGGGGTGGTAAGCGTATTCGACCCTTATTAGTTTACGCAGCAGGTTCGCTTGGGAATGCTCAAGCAGAAGTATTGGATGCTGCAGCAGCAGCCATTGAATGTATCCATGCCTATTCATTGGTGCATGATGATTTGCCTTGCATGGACGATGATGATTTACGTCGTGGTCGTCCTACTGTGCACAAAGCTTTTGATGAAGCAACAGCACTACTCGTTGGCGACGCATTGCAGACACGTGCTTTTGAGATTCTTGCTCAAGCACCCTGCGATGCTGGTACCCGCTTACGCATGATTACTGCGCTAGCAGCTGCATCGGGTTCACGTGGTATGGCTGGCGGTCAAGCCATCGACTTAGAAAGCGTTGGTAAAAAACTCGATCTTGCTGGCTTAAAGCAGATGCATGCATTAAAGACCGGCGCGCTTCTCTTTTGTGCTGTGGAGTTGGGTGGAATTGCAGCCCATCTTAATCAGGCCCAAATGATTCAATTACAAAACTATTCAGCAGCGCTAGGTTTAGCCTTTCAGATTGTTGATGATGTCTTAGATGCAACTGCGGATAGTCAAACCTTAGGTAAAACAGCAGGTAAAGACGCTGCTAACGCAAAGCCCACCTATGTGACCTTGATGGGTTTAGACTATGCACAGAAGCAAGCACAGGAGCTGCAGGTCGCTGCGCTTGCGAGCTTAGATCATTTTGGCAATCAGGCACAGGCCTTAAAAGATTTAGCTCTACTGGTGGTCAATAGAGGCAAATGAGCGAAATCAAAATAGATGAAATACCCCGAATGACTTTAGATTCCATTAACTCTCCGCAAGACTTAAAAAAACTCAGCCGCGAAGAGCTACCAGCTCTGGCTGATGAGTTGCGCCAGTTTGTGTTGGATTCTGTATCGAAGACTGGTGGGCACCTTTCTTCCAATCTGGGCACAGTAGAGTTATCGATTGCATTACATTATGTTTTTGACACGCCAGACGATCGCATTGTGTGGGATGTTGGTCATCAAAGTTATCCACACAAAATTCTGACTGGTCGTCGGGAACGCATGAATACCCTGCGTCAGTTCAAAGGCTTATCAGGATTTCCACATCGTGCTGAAAGCGAGTTTGATGCATTTGGTACTGGCCATTCATCGACTAGTATCTCTGCCGCCATGGGAATGGCTAGGGCCTTCCAAACCAAAGGTGAACGGCATGTGGCCGTTGCGGTCATTGGCGATAGCGCGATGACTGGTGGCATGGCATTTGAGGCAATGAACAACGCAGGTGTCTACGATGATTTACCGCTCGTTGTGATTCTCAATGACAACGATATGTCGATCTCGCCAGCCGTGGGCGCGCTGAATCGTCACTTAGCCAGATTGCTCAGTGGCAATATTTACTCCGCAACGAAAAAGGGTATCGATAGCGTGCTCTCGATTGCTCCACCTCTTCGAGAATTTGCAAAACGTCTTGAAGATCATGCCAAAGGCATGGTTTCACCATCAACGATCTTCCAAGAGTTTGGGTTTAATTATTTTGGTCCAATCGATGGTCATGATTTAGATGCTTTGGTGCCCATGTTGCAAAACGTGCGGCGTTTAGCGCTGGAGGGCCGTGGCCCACAGTTCTTGCATGTTGTGACCAAAAAAGGCCAGGGGTATGAGTTGGCAGAAGCGGATCCCGTCTTGTATCACGGACCAAGCAAATTTAACCCTGAAGAAGGCGTGAAAAAAGCTGCCGTCACCAAGAAAACCTTTACGCAAGTATTTGGTGAGTGGTTATGCGATATGGCTCATGCCGATCCATTGCTTGTCGGAATTACACCAGCCATGCGCGAAGGCTCTGGCTTGGTAGAGTTTGAGCAGAAGTTTCCAAAACGTTACTACGACGTTGGCATTGCTGAGCAGCATGCAGTCACCTTTGCTGCGGGTATGGCTTGCGAAGGCATGAAGCCAGTCGTAGCAATCTATTCCACCTTCTTGCAGCGTGCTTACGATCAACTCATTCATGATGTGGCATTGCAAGATCTACCAGTATTGTTTGCTTTAGACCGCGCTGGTCTCGTAGGCGCTGATGGTGCAACCCATGCTGGCGCGTATGACATTCCTTTCTTGCGCTGTATTCCAAATATGTTGGTGATGACGCCTGCGGATGAGGCAGAGTGCCGAGATTTATTGACGACTGCATTTCATCAACCACACCCCAGCGCGGTTCGTTACCCAAGGGGTGCTGGAATCGGTGCTATTCCTTCTAAAGAGTTGCGCACCCTGCCACTGGGTAAAGGCGAGATTCGACGTAAATCAACTGCATCTGCAGGACAGCGCGTTGCCATCTTGGCGTTTGGTACTTTGTTGTATCCCGCATTAGAAGTTGCAGAGAGTATTGACGCAAGTGTTGCCAATATGCGTTTTGTCAAACCACTAGATGTTGATCTGATTAAAGTTTTAGCGGCTGATCACGATTATTTTGTGACGATTGAAGACGGGGCGATTGCAGGCGGTGCCGGTAGTGCGTGCCTTGAAGCTTTATCGAATCTCGGTATTAACAAACCCCTTTTGCAATTAGGTCTTCCCGATCAATTTATTGAGCATGGCGATTACGCCTTGCTCATGAGCAAGTGTGGCTTGGATGCAGAGGGCATTCGTAATGCTATTGGGCGTCGTTTTCCTGCAATAGCAGCATTAAATTCGGTGGTTTCAGGCAAATAAGCCCGTTTTGCTTGAAAATAGAGCCATGAATGACATGAATCCCGCATTTTTAAAAGCCAGCGCCATGCCGGATGTGCAATCCACCTTGGATGAGCGTGCCTTGCCAATCGAGCAAGTAGGTATTCGCGGTGTACGTCATCCCCTAACCATTCGGAGTGCAACAGGGAACTTTCCCTCAGTAGGTACTTTTGAGATGGATGTGGCATTACCAGCTCATGTCAAAGGTACACACATGTCGCGTTTTATGGCCTTGCTACAAAAGCAAGACCATGCTGTTGATAGCACTACCGTTGTAGCACTTGTAAAAGAAATGTTGCCTTTGCTCGACGCTAAAGAAGGTCATGTGCAATTTACTTATACGCACTTCGTAAAAAAAGCTGCCCCAGTATCTGGTGTTGAAAGCTTGATGGATTATGAAGTGACTTGGATGGCTACTGCCAAACAAAATACAGCTGGTAGTACCGATGTTGAATTGGGTTTACGTGCACAAGTACCAGTGATGAGTTTATGTCCTTGCTCTAAAGAGATCTCTGAGTTTGGCGCTCACAACCAACGTTCACATGTCACGATGACGGTAGTCCTAGATTCACAAACCAAAATGACGGTTGAAGATTTGGTTGCTGCTGCAGAAAGCGAAGCATCTAGTGAGTTGTGGGGTTTACTCAAGCGCCCTGATGAGAAGTGGGTAACGGAGCACTCTTATAGCAATCCTAAGTTTGTCGAAGACTTGGTGCGCGATGTAGCTGGCAAGCTGAAGGCTGATGAGCGAATTCGTTCTTTTGTGGTTGAGGCTGAAAACTTTGAGTCTATTCATAACCACAGCGCTTTTGCGCGCATTAGTCACCAGAAGTAAACCCTTTTTTCTCCTCATTACTTGAGGTTATTGCTCTCCAAATCCCAGCGGGGTTTGATATCAAAGGCTCCAGAAGTTGTGGAGCCATTATTTTTGGCAAGCATCCGTAATGCTCCAGCAAAAGCAATCATCACGCCATTGTCAGTGCATAACTCGAGTGGGGGATAGTGCACTTCGAAGTGATTCTTGAGCGCTTTGTCATTGAGAGCGTTACGCAATTGCAAGTTTGCGCCTACGCCACCCGCAAGTACTAAATGTTTACAAGTAGTTTGCTTGAGTGCTTTTTCAGATTTACTCACTAAGACTGCAACGATGGCATCCACAAAACTTCGTGCCAGATCTGCATGAAATTGTGCGACTTCAATTGCATCTACTGTTTTTTGCTGTTCAAACTTTTTCACTTGATTGAGAACAGCAGTTTTTAATCCAGAGAAGGAAAAATCTAAATCACCAGAGTGCAGCATCGGTTTAGGTAAGTCAAATATTCCGACGCGCCCCTTTTCTGCTAATTTAGAAATCGCAGCGCCACCGGGGTAATCAAGACCTAATAGCTTGGCAGTCTTATCAAATGCTTCGCCTGCGGCATCGTCTAAGGTTTCGCCCAAGAGTTCATATTGGCCTATGCAAGAGACTTTCATCAGCTGGGTATGACCCCCAGAAACCAAAAGGGCAATAAAAGGAAATTGGGGGGCGGTTTGTCCTAAAAGCGGGGAAAGTAGATGTCCCTCGAGGTGATGAACCCCAATCGAGGGCAAATTAAGGCCTTGAGCCAGGGATTTGGCAAAGGCGCTGCCGACGAGGAGGGCGCCAGCCAATCCAGGCCCCTGAGTGAAGGCCACAGCATCAATATCTGTCAATTTGAGGCCAGATTTGGCCAAAGATTCATCCAAAAGGGGCAAAACACGGCGAATGTGGTCACGGGAGGCGAGCTCAGGTACGACACCCCCATAATCCCGGTGCATGGCGATTTGAGAGTGCAAACCTTGGCCCAGAATGCCCTTAAAGGCAGGTTTTCCCTCTTCCCAGGGGGTCGTGTTGTATAAAGCCACCCCGGTCTCGTCACAAGAAGTTTCTATGCCTAAAACAATCATTTTTTCGCTTGGTCGTGCTAGAATCGCAATTCAGTTAATTTTTTCGATATCTATCGAGCATATACGAGTTAAATAAGTATGACTACAGTCCGCCTCCGCGAAAACGAACCATTTGAAGTGGCATTGCGCCGTTTCAAGCGCACCATTGAAAAAAATGGTCTTTTGACAGACTTGCGTGCCCGCGAGTTTTACGAGAAGCCAACGGCTGAGCGTAAGCGTAAAAAGGCTGCCGCTGCTAAACGCCATTACAAGCGTATTCGCAGCCAAATGTTGCCTAAGAAGCTTTACTAATAGAATTTAAAGCTCTCCTCACCGAGAAGCTTTGAAACCCGCTGACGGTGAAACGCAGCGGGTTTTTGCTTTTTAATTGCCTGGTACATTCAACATTAGGAACAATGCAATGAGTCTGAAAGATCAAATTACCGAAGATATGAAAAATGCAATGCGTGCTAAAGAGACAGCACGTCTAGGCACCATTCGCCTATTGTTGGCTGCAATCAAGCAGCGTGAGGTGGATGATCGCATTGTGCTTGATGATGCAGCGATTATTGCCACTATTGAAAAAATGATTAAGCAACGCAAAGACTCTATTTCTCAGTTTGAAAAAGCAGGGCGTGATGATTTGGTGGCGATTGAAGCTGCTGAGATGGTAATTTTGCAAGATTACATGCCCGCTCAAATGTCTGATGCTGAGGTAGAGGCAGCAGTGGCTGCAGCGGTTGCGACTACTGGCGCAGCAGGCCCTCAAGATATGGGTAAGGTGATTGGTGTTCTCAAGGCTCAATTGGCTGGTAAGGCTGATATGGGTAAGGTTTCTGGCCTGGTAAAAGCTGCGCTCGCAAAATAAGAGAACTCATCGCATACTCCTAGCCTTATGGCGCTCATTCCACAATCCTTCATTGCCGATCTTTTAAATCGGGTTGACATCGTTGATGTGGTTGGGCAACACGTAAAGTTAAAAAAGGCAGGCGCAAACTATCAAGGTTTGTGTCCCTTTCATTCAGAGAAGTCTCCATCTTTTTCCGTATCACCCACTAAGCAGTTCTATCACTGCTTTGGTTGTGGCGCACATGGCTCAGCTATCAGTTTCATGATGGAGTATTCAGGCCTCGGTTATGTCGATGCGATTGAAGATCTTGCGAGATCTGCGGGTTTAGATGTGCCACGCGAAGAGCGCACCGCTAATGATGTGGCAAGACAGCAGCAGGCAATGGCCCTAAGTGAGGTGATGAGTTCAGCAGCAGATTGGTATCGTCAGCAACTGAAGGGCAGTACTCGTGCAGTTGAATACTTAAAAGGCCGCGGTCTTACTGGCGAAATCGCTAAACGCTATGGACTCGGTTATGCACCAGATGGTTGGCAAGGTCTTGAGGCGGTATTTGGTCCATACACCAACGATGAGGTCGCTAAGACCTTGGTGGAAGGTGGCCTAGTGATTCAGGGGGAGCAGTCTGAAGGCGCTTCTGCAGATAAACACCCGGTAAAACGCTACGATCGTTTCCGTGATCGAGTGATGTTCCCAATTCGCAATCCCAAGGGTCAAACGATAGGCTTTGGCGGCCGTATTCTCGATCAGGGTGAACCTAAGTATTTAAATTCTCCAGAGACACCACTATTCTCAAAGGGCAACACGCTTTATGGCTTGTTTGAAGCCAGACAAGCGATTCGTTCGCAAGAATATGTTCTAGTGTGTGAAGGCTATATGGATGTTGTCGCCTTGGCGCAATTGGGTTTTCCAAATGCAGTGGCCACGCTTGGCACGGCATGTACTGCAAATCATGTGCGGATGCTTTTACGTCAAACCGATAAAGTCGTGTTTTCCTTTGATGGCGACTCAGCAGGTCAGCGCGCCGCTCAGCGCGCCTTAGAAGCTTGCTTGCCACTCATGTCAGACGATAAAGAAATTCGCTTCTTATTTTTACCAACTGAACATGACCCAGATAGTTATGTTCGTGCTTACGGTGCACCCGCTTTTGAAAAAGTCATTAAAGAAGCTATGTCACTTTCAAGCTTCTTCTTTAAGGTAGTCAGTGAGGATCATGAGTTAACGACTCCAGAGGGCCGAGCCCATACCCATCATGCGGCCAAGCCTCTATTACTCTCAATGCCACCAATTGCGTTGCGTACTCAGATCCTGCGTGAACTGGCGATTCGCACCAATACTACGCCTGCAGAACTTGAGGCTTTTTGTGGCTTAACTGTAGCCCCTGCGCCAGCGCCAAGCACTTACTCAAGTAATGCGGGAAGACCACAAAATAGTTTTGTAAATTCAGGCAATCGCGCGCAAGGTGCACCATGGCAAGCATCTAAAGGTTCTGCCAAAAGAGTTGCCACACAAAATATTGAGCCACCAAAAGCCCCAATGGATTTGGCTGAGCAAATGTTGCGTGTCTTAATTCAATTCCCGCATTTGGGAAAAGCACTTGATGCTAATCAGCGGGCTCTTGCATTGAAAGCGGCTGAACAACGATCAAGCAAAGCACTAGACCTCATGCAAGATTTATTAGTGCAATGTGATCTTGTGGAGTTGGTCCAGGGTGAGAACGGCAAACCTGCGATTGTTGGTGCAGGTGCATTTGCCATGTTTCAAGATCAACTTTCAAGAAGCGCCTTAGCCCCACTTTATGAAGTGCTCAGAAAGCGGGTGATGGACTCAGATCTGGATCTAGAGGGCGCAACTGCAGATCTAGAGGGCGCCTTTAAAAAGCTAGAGCTTTCTCAGCTCAAACAAGAAATGACGGAAATTGCCCAAAAGATCGCTGGGAGCGCTGCCAATGAGCAAGATCGAGCGAGATATCGGGAATTGGGTGAAAAGCTGAAATTCTCCTAAGAATTTACTGAAGCATCCCTAGAAATTCTCTGAAATTACCCCATATTTAATACTATTAGGGGCTAAAAAAAGTCGGAATCGACTATAATCCTCTGTTCCCAAGAAAAAAATGAATTAATTCAGCCACTTGCGCTTTATTTTGATGAAATTTGGGGTAAGTGAGTTACGGGGCTGTACTTAATCAGTCGATATCTATAACAGTAATGTGAGTAAGTGCTAATCAATGCCTAATACCAAGACCAAAAAACCAGTTAAACCAGCAACAAAGGCGCCAGCTAAGCCAGCTGCCAAAACAGTTGCTAAGCCAGCCGCTAAATCTACCAGTAAGCCAGTAGCTAAAAAAGTTGCGGCTAAGCCAGTAGCAAAAACCAAGGTCATTGCTAAGCCAGCAAAAGCCCCAGTTAAAACTACAAAAGCACCTGCTAAGCCAGTAGCTAAAAAGGTGGTAGCTAAGCCAGTGGCAAAAACCAAGGCCATTGCTAAGCCAGCAAAAGCCCCAGTTAAAACTGCAAAAGCACCTGCTAAGCCAGTAGCCAAAAAAGTTGCGGCTAAGCCAGTAGCAAAAACTAAAGTGCTTGCCAGGACTGTAAAGGCAGCCAAGCCAGTTGCTAAAGTTCCTACTAAGGCTCCTGCTAAAGCGCCGGCTAAGTTGCCAGCTAAAGTTGCTGTAAAAACAGTTGCAGCTAAGGTGCCTGCAAAACCGGTCAAGGTTGAGCCAGTTAAAAAAGCAAAAGCAGCAGCTCCCGTAAAAGTTGAAGAAGTTAAAGGTAAGAAATCCAAGACTGTTGAAGCTGAAGTTCCAGCAGTCGAAGAAGAGAAAAAGACGCGCGGTCGTAAGGCTAAGGTCGATGCTCCAGTTGAGGGTGCTGAACCGGTTTTAACGGACCGTCAAAAAGCACGTGAGCGTAAAGCCAAAGAGAAAGCGCTCTTAAAAGAATTTGCTGCACAACAGCTCGGCACTGAAGAGCAACAAGAGCTCCGTCGTGCTCGCCTCAAAACATTGATCAAGATGGGTATGTCCAAGGGTTATCTAACCCATGGCGAGATGAATGACGTGATGTCTGATGAGTTATCTGATGCAGATGCATTAGAAACTTTGATCAGCTTATTGAATGACATCGGTATTACTGTTTATGAGCAAGCGCCTGATGCAGAAACATTAATTCTGTCAGATAACACAGCAGCTGCAGCTTCTGAAGAAGAGGCCGAAGAAGAAGCTGAAGCCGCACTCTCTACAGTAGATTCAGAATTTGGCCGCACTACCGATCCAGTCCGTATGTATATGCGTGAGATGGGTACCGTGGATCTTTTGACTCGCGAAGGCGAGATTGTGATTGCCAAGAAGATTGAGGCTGGTCTCAAAGACATGGTGATGGCACTGGCTGCTTGTCCAGTCACAATCGCAGAAATTCTTGCTAACGTCGACAAGATTGCTAGCGGCGAGATGGAGATCGACCAGTTTGTAGATGGCTTAGTTGATCCAAACGCAGAAGATATCAAGTTGGGACCTGAAGAGCCAGAGATCGACCCTGATGCAGAAGAGGGTGATGAGGGTGAAGAGGATGAAGGCGGCGGTGGCGGCGGTGCTGCTACAGCTAACGCTAAACAGCTCGAGGAACTCAAGCAAATCTCTTTAGAAAAGTTTGCGATTGTTCGCACGCAAGCTGACAAGATGCGTCGTGCCTTTGATAAGGATGGCTATAACTGCCCTGCTTATATCAAAGCACAAGATGCTATCCGTGGAGAGCTCCTAGGCTTCCGCCTTACTGCGAAGAGTGTTGAGAAGTTATGTGACACCATGCGCTCACAGGTTGACCAAGTGTGGAAGCTTGAGCGCGGCATCGTGAGCTTGTTAGTAGATAAAGTAGGCGTTAATCGTGGAGAAGTACTCAAAGACTTCCCTAAGATGTCTATGGATCTGACCTGGACTGAGAAGTTACTCAAAGATAACAAGCCTTACAGCGCACTCTTGCAACGTAACGTTCCTGCAATTCAAGAACTGCAGCAGAAGTTGATTGATATTCAAAAGAATGTAGTGATTCCGCTTCCTGAGTTGAAAGAAGTCAACAAGCAAATGATCGCTGGCGAGAAGCGTGCCCGTGAAGCGAAGCGTGAGATGACCGTAGCTAACTTACGTTTGGTGATCTCCATTGCTAAGAAATACACCAATCGTGGCTTGCAGTTCTTGGATTTGATTCAAGAGGGCAATATTGGTTTGATGAAGGCGGTAGATAAGTTTGAATACCGTCGTGGCTATAAGTTCTCTACCTACGCAACTTGGTGGATTCGTCAGGCAATTACCCGCTCTATTGCTGACCAAGCCCGTACGATCCGTATTCCTGTTCATATGATCGAGACGATCAATAAGATGAACCGCATCAGCCGTCAAATCTTGCAAGAAACTGGTCATGAGCCAGATGCTGCAACCTTGGCTCTGAAGATGGAGATTCCTGAAGACAAGATTCGTAAGATCATGAAGATTGCTAAAGAGCCAATCTCTATGGAGACACCAATTGGTGACGATGAAGACTCTCATTTGGGCGACTTCATTGAAGATGGCAACACCTTGGCTCCAGCAGAAGCAGCTTTGCATGAATCTATGCGTGATGTCGTCAAAGACGTGCTGGACTCATTAACACCACGTGAGGCAAAAGTATTGCGCATGCGCTTTGGTGTAGAGATGAGCACTGACCATACTCTCGAAGAAGTAGGTAAGCAGTTTGATGTTACTCGTGAGCGTATTCGTCAGATTGAGGCGAAGGCTCTCAGAAAAATGCGTCACCCAAGCCGTAGCGACAAACTCAAGACCTTCCTCGAAGAGGATTGATTGAAGGATTAACGGGCCTATAGCTCAGTTGGTTAGAGCAGAGGACTCATAATCCTTTGGTCCCAGGTTCAAGTCCTGGTGGGCCCACCAATGAAATCAACGACTTAGGGAGAAATTCCTAAGTCGTTTTTCTTTCTGTGCAACAAGGTGTGTAAGCAATCTCCACACATCTTCCGCTGCAACCCCAATAGATATATAGGTCTGCCATTAGAGCAACGAACTAATTGTTGCCCATGATTTGTAAGTGCTCAAGGACTGCTATCGGCTATTAATTGACATTTGAAAGCCGTGGGTTGCAACACTCTGTAGTGTAAAAAGAAGCCATAGACTCGGGTAATGACTTGAGTCCAGCTAATACAACTGCTTTTGAGATGGTTCAAGCTACCAAATTGATCTCTAAACAGCTCGGCCTGTTGGAGTAGTTTCAAGTAAAAATACACAGCCGAAGACTCAACCTTATTGTGTTCGACCTGGCCTCTTCATGACATCAGGAACTACTTTGAATAGATGCGCAGCACAATGTCTTTAATTATAGTCTTGTGAGCCTGGGTGCCGGCAATGGGATTTTCTTCCAAAAAAGGGGTGATTATTGCGGTTAGAGATGTTCGGTTAAGGAACGGCCACTCTTCTTCAGAAATATCGCGTATGGTTCCGGTAGTGTTGCGCTGAATACAGGCTCTAACGTACGGATACAAAACCTTAGAATAGGAGGAGTAGAACTCTGGTTTGCTTGCATTTTGATAGTACAAGGACAGAGTCTCTTTTTTAGCTGCTATTGGCTTTTGATTCCACTCAGCAAATGTTTGGTCAATCATTTTGTCAGCAGCCATATCTAGGGTCACTTCAGGCCCTAGACCTTCTAGCAATGTAATTAATGAATTTAGTCTTCGGCGAACTTTTCGTATTAACAAACTTGCAAAGATACTATCAACAGAAGGGAAGTGGTGATATATCGCTCCAACTGAGACAAAAGCCTTTTTGGCTATCGACTGGACGTCGATCTTTTTCGATGGAGTCTGGACCATTAAATCCTCAACTGCATCAAGTATTTTCTCGACGCGTACCTGGCTGCGATCTTGCTTGGATTCGTTAGTAAGGTAGTAATCAGAATTGCTCATAAATTTTAGATCTGAATGGATTTAAGTAATTCTATCGGCAAATTACAAAACATTCAGAAATTAATACCGAATGAATTCGATATATAGGTTGATAAGCCTTTACTTATATGGGTTTTTAGTAAATTCATTACCGAATAAAAATACGCTAATTTTGACCAAAAGTGTGAGTAACATCCTTACATAGAAACAGTTTGACCGGAGCGAGAATTGAAAAAAATTATCGTAGGTTTAGCAGCAATGGACATTTTTGGGCATGTAAATGCTCAAACAAAGGATGAGATTTGCAAAAACCTAGCTCAAAAGATTCAATACAGTCAATCGAACTTGCAAACAAGTTTGGCCAGAGCATCCGCGTGGCCTGTTCCATATATTGATGGTGGTAAAGCGGCTGATCTGGCAGCGGTTGATCGAATGGAGCAGTCGCAGAGAGGTACCCAAATGCAGTTAACTCAAATGTATATGCAGTACTGCCGGTAACAAAAAATGAACATCAAAATAAGTAAAGAATCTGATACTAATCCTAATGCAGACTCCAATGTCAATGCTGAGGCAAAGATAGATTCTGGTCTTTGGGCCATTCTTTCGATGGCTGCATTGCATGGCATCTCGGCTGATGCCTCCAAAATCACGCATGATTTTGGCGCCAAGCTGACAAATCAGCAAATACTGTTGGCTGCTCGTGATCTCGGTATGACTGCGAAGCTTGTTAAGCAGGATGTTAGCCGGATGAATAAAGCCCCTTTGCCAGCTGTTGCCATTAATAAAGAGGGTGAATATTTCATCGTTGCAAAGCTCATTGAAGAAAAGCTGCTGATTCAGCATCCAGGGCAGGCGCCGTTACTAATCACTTTGGATGAATTCTTTTCTCTGTGGACTGGTGAATTCATATTTTTTACGAGCAAGGCTAGCTTTGCTGGGGCGATGGCGCGCTTTGATTTCACTTGGTTTATCCCGGCGATAGTGAAGTATCGGAAATTATTAGGCGAAATTCTCATCATTTCACTTGCATTACAGCTCGTTGCCCTGATTACTCCAATGTTTTTCCAGGTCGTGATGGATAAGGTTTTGGTCAACCATGCAATGAAAACACTCAATGTCATTGCTATAGGCTTAATTTGTTCCATGGTATTTGAGGCTGCTCTCAATGGCATTCGAACCTGGGTCTTTGCGCATACCAGCTCTAAGATCGATGTGGAATTGGGTGCCAGACTGTTTCGTCATCTCCTGAACCTACCCATTGCTTATTTTCAATCGCGTAGGGTTGGCGACTCTGTCGCTCGTATTCGAGAATTAGAAAACATACGCTCGTTTTTAACTGGCAATGCCATGACTGTAGTTTTGGATATTCTCTTTTCGTTTATCTTTCTGGCAGTCATGTTCTGGTACAGCCCTTTACTGACCCTAATAGTCCTAATATCCATTCCCCTGTATGTGGTTATTTCACTTTTCTGTACTCCAATCATTCGTGATCGATTAAATGAGAAATTTAACAAAGGGGCAGAAAACCAATCTTTTTTAGTAGAAACCATCAGCGGCATTGATACGGTGAAGTCAATGGCAGTTGAGCCACGATGGGTTCAAAAATGGGATCAGCAATTGGCGGGGTATGTCACTGCAGGTTTATCGGTAACCAATGTGTCAACTGTTGCAAGTGGCACTGTCGGCCTTATTAGCAAGGTCGTTACCGCGCTCATTATGTGGATTGGTGCAGGTCTTGTCATTGATAACAAATTAACCGTGGGTGAGTTAATCGCATTTAATATGCTTGCCACCCAGGTTTCTAGTCCAATCTTGCGATTGGCTCAGCTATGGAATGACTTTCAGCAGGTGGGCATCTCTATGAGCCGCTTGGGAGATATTCTTAATACGCATACGGAGATAGATGGTCAGAAAACTCGCCTTTCTCGCCTACAAGGAGCTATTAGTTTTGAAGGCGTTTCTTTCCGTTATCGGGCGGATGGAGTAGAAGTTCTCAGGAATGTGAATTTATCAGTATCCCCGGGGGAAGTCATTGGCATTGTTGGCCGCTCTGGTTCGGGTAAAAGTACCCTCACAAAATTGGCGCAGCGTTTATATGTCCCTGATCGAGGAAAAGTCTTGGTGGATGGCCAAAATATTGCCATCATAGATACGGCCTCATTGCGTCAGCAGATCGGTGTTGTTCTTCAAGAAAATACTCTGTTTAATCGTTCCGTTAGAGACAATATTGCCTTAAGTAATCCTAGCCTACCTTTTGAGGCTATCGTAGCCGCTGCGACGTTAGCAGGTGCACACGAGTTTATCTGTGAGCTCCCCGAAGGATATGACACCATGATTGGTGAGCATGGCACAGGTTTATCTGGTGGGCAGCGGCAACGTATTGCGATTG
Source organism: Polynucleobacter sp. MWH-Creno-3A4 (assembly GCF_018881885.1). Taxonomy (NCBI): domain Bacteria; kingdom Pseudomonadati; phylum Pseudomonadota; class Betaproteobacteria; order Burkholderiales; family Burkholderiaceae; genus Polynucleobacter; species Polynucleobacter sp. MWH-Creno-3A4. Next base: position 345,908 of record NZ_JACXSA010000001.1, on the reverse strand, counting down.
CTCGGGCCCTAATCACCAATCCTCGCATCTTGATTTTTGATGAGGCAACCAGTGCGCTTGACTATGAATCCGAAAAAATCATTCAAGACAATATGCGGTCTATTTGTCAGGATCGAACAGTTCTTATCATCGCACATCGTTTATCAGCTGTGCGAGATGCAAATCGCATCATCGTGATGGATAAAGGGCAAATTGTTGAAATTGGTACCCATCAAGAGTTGCTGGATAACCATGAAGGCATCTACCATCATTTGCATCATCTGCAAGATGGGGGCAAATCATGAGTTTGCACCATCGTGTAGAAGCAATAAAAGAATTACTTGATCGTTATCAAGCGGCCTTTCATTTTTGGTGGGAGCGTCGTAAGCAATTAGATCTTCCGGAGCTTAAGGCGCATGAGGCAGAGTTTTTGCCTGCCGCCCTATCCTTGCAAGCTACCCCTGTCTCACCAGCGGGGCGTTGGGTAGCCCGCATTCTGATTGCTTTTGTTTTGTTGATTCTATTGTGGTCAATTTTTGGAAAGGTTGACATTATCGTCAATGGTCAAGGAAAGATCATTGCTGGGGGTTATACAAAAACCATTGCCTCAGTTGAGACAGCAAAAGTAGTGGGACTCTTTGTTGAAGAGGGGCAGCATGTTAAAGCGGGTGATCTTCTGATTGAGTTAGATGCCCGAGGTGCAGATAGTGATCGCAATAAGGCAGAAGGCGATCGTCAATTAGCGTTATTGCAAATGGAGCGCTCCAAAGCACTACTGAGCGCTATTCAAACAAATACTCCTCCAACGTTGGGGCCGATTCAGGGGGTAGATGAGGCACACTATCAAAGTGCCCTTAGTCATATGAACGATCAGTGGGGCGAATATTCTGCCAAGCGTGCTCGGATTGCATCTCAAGTAAAGCGATATAGCGCCGCACTTCCTTTAGCTACCAGACGTGCAAATAATTATGCTGAGCTAGCCAAGGATCACGATGTCTCTGAGCATGCTTATTTAGAAAAAGAGCAAGCGCGTATTGAGATATTGGGGCAACTAGATGATGCTAAAACACAATTAGCTTCACTTACCTCAGAGACGCGCAAAACTCTGCAAGAGGAACTTTATCAAGCAACTCGTATTTGGTCTGGTGCAGCACAAGATGTCAATAAGGCAGCAGCGCATAGTGAGCAGTTACGAATTGTGGCGCCTGTCAATGGCACCATTCAGCAATTAGCAGTTCACACCATTGGCGGCGTAGTACCGGCCGCACAAACCATTATGGTCCTGGTGCCAGATAGCCAGACCGTTGAATTGGAAGCCTATATTGAAAATAAAGATATTGGCTTCTTGCGAGATGGCCAACAAGCACAAGTCAAAATTGATGCCTACGAGTACACCAAATATGGCACAGTTCCAGCAATAGTGACCCATGTATCGAGAGATGCCATCGATTTTTCAAGCAATGGTTCTGGTTCGATTGCCAACAAAGATTCGCAAACCAATAAGGATGGCGCTAAAGGATTGCTGTATGCCGTTAAGGTAAATATTGATAAGCCAAGCTTATTGGTAGATGGTAAGGAAATGCCGCTAACCCCAGGCATGACAGCGAATGTAGAGATTAAAACGGGTGAGCGTCGCATCATTGAGTATGTTCTCTCTCCCTTAATTACCCATGGCCGGGAGAGCTTGCATGAACGCTAAGCTATTCGTCTTGCCATGCCTTTTGGTTTTAAGTGTTGCGCAAGCTTCGCAGGATACCGGTTTTCCTGATATTTGGGCCGACCCTTTGGGAGCTGCGCCTCCAGTGTTGGCAAGGGGGCCATTTTTACCTGATCAATCCACCATTGTTTGTCCTGCACCCGTAGATTTAAATCACCCCCTTGCTTTGAGTGAAGTGATTGATTTAGGTTTATGCAATAACCCGCAAATTAAGCAAGCTTGGGCAAATATTAAAATTCAGGCAGGGGTTGTTGGGGAGTCACGCGCAGCTTATTTACCAACCCTGAATGCTTCTATTAACCCTCAGCAGACCCAAGTAAATTATCCACAGGCTACTTATGCCAACACGATTACCAATGGACAAAGTACCTATGCAAATTTAAATTGGCGCTTGTTTGACTTCGGCGGAAGAGAGGCGAATCGCACATCAGCCAATTTATTGCTTAGGTCGGCGCTAGCTGCTCATGATGCCAGTATTCAAAAGGCGATGTCGACCATCATTGGCAATTATTTTGATGCCTTAACTGCACAGGCCACGGTTAAAAGTAAGGAGTTGTCTGTGCGGTATGCGCAGGCAGCCTTAGATGCGACCATTCGTCGTGAGAATAAAGGGGTATCTGCCAAGAGCGACACTCTACAAGCTGAAACAGCGTTGGCAAAGGCGCAGCTCGCAAGCAATCGGGCGCAAGGTGAATATCGCAAGACTCTGGCGAGCTTGATCTTTGCTATGGGTTTAAGTGCGCAAACTAAATTAACATTACAGGATCCTCAAGAGCAAACTCAAAAGCAAACTCAAAAAGATTTAGAGGAATGGTTACAGGCTGCCCAAAAAGAACATCCAGCAATTAAAGCAGCAAAAGCAAAGTGGGGATCAGCTCAAGAAAAAATTGCTACAGCACGCTCGGAAGGTCTGCCAACGATTGATTTTTCAGGTAACTTTTACAAAAACGGTTATCCCAATCAGGGTTTACAGCCTGTTAATTCCAATACCACGTCAGTCGGATTCGTTATTAACATCCCCTTATTTGAGGGTTTTAGTAGGACTTATAAAATTCGTGGCGCTCAAGCTCAGGCCGAGAAAGCTGAGGCCGAGATGGAGGAGGTCGAACATCAAATTCTGCTGGAGATTGTGAAGTCTTACGCAGATACGAGTGCATCGATTGTCAATTTGGACGCCTCTGAAAAGTTATTACAGTCTGCCAACTCTGCTGTTCAATCCTCGGTTAAGCGATACAACCTTGGAGCGGCTGATATTTTGGAGCTGCTCTCCACACAAACTGCCTTAGCAGAAGCCCAGCAAGAAAAAATTCGCTGCATCTCTGAATGGCGCTCATCACGTTTAAGGCTATTGGCTAGTGCTGGGCTACTAGGAAAGGGCGGTGTGCAATGAAACCCTCCTCATGACTTCTTCCACAAAAAGGCTTTAGTTAACTTTGTAAATATTATCTAAGGAGCATCAAATGGCTACAACAACTGCAACATACTCATCAACGGCTGTCTATACCGCTGGTATGACAGTAACGTTAAATGGAATTACGTATCAAGCAAATTATTGGGTTAGTGGTACAGACCCAGCACTAAATAGTGGCACCTCTAGTTCTGGTCAGCCTTGGACCATCATTGCTGGTGGCCCTACTAATCCTGCTTATTCAGCAACCGCTGTCTATACCGCTGGCCAAACAGTAACCCTAAACGGCGTCATCTATAAGGCTAATTATTGGGTTCAAGGAAAAGATCCCTCTAAAAATAACGGAGTGGCAAATACTGGTCAGCCTTGGACTGTTGTGTCAGGGGCTACAACTACTCCACCAGTGGTAACCCCACCGGTAGTAACTCCACCAGTGGTAACGCCACCCGTGGTGACTCCGCCTGTAGTAACGCCACCAGTAACTAGTACTACTGATCCTTTGGTTTACTCTGCGACAGCAATTTATACCGCTGGTCAATTGGTCACCTACAACGGCAATACCTATAAGGCAAATTGGTGGGTTAGTGGTGATGATCCTGCCACTCACAATGGTGGCTCCAGCTCTGGTCAGCCTTGGACGCTCGTTGGGCCTACAAAAATTACGGCTCCTAATGCGCCTATCAATTTAACGATGACTGGTGAAACAAATACCGCCGTTGGTTTATCGTGGGCAAGTGGTGGAGGTTTGCCAACAAGCTATATTGTTTTTCAGAATGGTGTGCAGGTAGCAACTACAAAAGATACAGCCATTGCAATCAATGGATTGAATCCGGGCACAACTTATAAGTTCTCGGTCGAAGCAGTGAATGCCCAAGGCGTATCCCCAAACACTACAAGTCTGACAACCACCACATTAACCGCTGCTCCAGCGGGGCCAGTATTTTCACCTTATGTTGATATGACGTTAAACCCCGGGGAAAATATTGTGCAAATGGCAGCCACTGCAGGTCTGAAAGCGCTGACAATGGCTTTTGTTCAAAGTAATGGCAAGGGCGGTGTTGGGTGGGCTGGAATAGATAGTATTGCCAATGACTCTTTTCCGAATGGCAATAGCGTGCTTGCCGATGTTAAAGGTCTTCAAGCTGCGTTAGTAAAGGTGACTATCTCATTCGGAGGAGCCGCTGGAATCGATCCTGCTTTGGTAGCTACTTCCGCCGCCCAACTGCAAGCCGAATACCAATCAGTGATTGATCGCTACGGTGTAAAGTCACTGGACTTTGATATTGAGGGCGCTGCAATCGATAACGTTGCTGCCAATAAATTGCGTGATCAAGCCCTGAAAGCATTAGAGGCTGCTAATCCTGGTTTGGAAGTGATCTACACCGTACCTGTATTACCTCAGGGCTTGGTAGATAATGGATTGAACTTACTAAAGCAGGCTAAGGCAGATGGGGTGCGTATCGATATCGTGAACATCATGACGATGGACTACGGAACAACGGTCGATAATGGTGGAAAAATGGGTCAAAATGCAATTGACGCAATTAAAGCCACCGAAACGCAGCTCAATAACTTAGGTATGCAATCTACTAAGATTGGTGCTACTGCGCTGATTGGTGTAAATGACATTGTGAGTGAGGTATTTACTCTTGCAGATGCGCAGCAATTGGCGAGCTATGCGGCGACTGATTCAAGAGTGGCTGAGCTCTCAATGTGGTCTCTAAATCGAGATAACGGTTCTGGTGCGGGGTCCCCGACATCTAACCCCACAAATAGCTCGGTTTCACAATCCCTATTTCAGTTTGCATCGATATTAGGCGGTCACAAGTAGAATTAAAGCCAGCAAATGAATGGCCCAAAGAGAAATCTTTGGGCCATTTTCTATCTGAACCACTACACAAAACGCTACACACCGATAATCAGGCGCTATAACCTCTTGAAATCCTAGAGGTTTTCTTTGGATATCTGCTCTCATAATCCTTTGGTCCCAGGTTCAAGTCCTGGTGGGCCCACCAGCAATGTCAACGACTTAGGGAGAAATTCCTAAGTCGTTTTTCTTTACATGATTAATTGAGTGAATACTTCTTGCAACGATTTTGGTTTATTCTGCGCAGAATGACCCTAGAAAAATTATGAACATCAATTCCGACTACAGTAAGAGAGTTGTCATGAATCATCATGACTTACCTTGGGTTCCTAGTCCTGAGTCAGGCATTGAGAGACGAATGCTAGATCGACTTGGCGATGAAGTGGCAAAAGCAACTTCAATAGTGCGTTATCAGCCTGGATCTCAATTTAAATCCCATACCCATGAATTCGGTGAGGAAATTTTGGTTTTGGATGGAGTTTTTAGCGACGAGACCGGTAGCTATCCTGCTGGGACTTACATCATGAATCCTCCAGGTTCTTCGCATGCCCCTTTTAGTAATCCAGGCTGCACACTATTTGTAAAACTCAGACATCTTGGATCGGATCAAGTTGTGCGGGAGATTGTTGACACTAATACTGCGCCTTGGTACCAGGGCATGGTTTCAGGCCTTACGGTCATGCCCTTGATGCAACAGGGAGGTGGGTCAAGCTTAGTTCGTTGGGCACCGCAAACCTATTTCAACCCGCATAAGCATTATGGGGGCGAGGAAATCTTTGTAGTGGATGGTGTATTTGAGGATGAGCACGGACGTTATCCGGCTGGATCATGGATTAGAAGTCCCCACATGAGTTTGCACCAACCCTTTAGCAAAGAAGGCTGTACTATTTTTGTGAAGACAGGGCATTTAATAGATTAAAAATGGAGAAAGGGGCGCTTAGCTTGTTATCTATCACAACATATATTCCATGGTGATCTCAGGTAATATCTTGTAAGGATTCAGAATCAGTCCAAAGTTTGGAGACCACTTGAAATTTTCTCAATATTTTGTAGTGCTGCTTTCAGTACTCTTAAGCGCTTGTGCCAATGATGTTGGATTGAACTTTGCACATTCCTATACCGGGGATAATGCTTTGGATAATCCGAATATCATAGTTACCAAACAAGATGTCCTTATTTCTAAAGATCAGCCGCTGTCATCAATGACATTTGCGATATCGGATCAAGTTCAAGCTAAATTACCTGAATTAGCCAAGCGGGGATTCTCTCAGGAGCAATTTGCGCAAACGATCAAGACAAGACTCATTAATGCAGGATTGCTTGATGAGGCCGGCAATAGTGGACTCAAGCTGGAGTTAAATCTAGTAGATGCCTATCTATTAACTACTACTGGATCAATCATTTTGGCTAGTCAAGGCACTGCGCTGGATTGGGCTAGATACAATTATTCACAGATCTCAGCCATCATTAAAGATGCCCAAGGGAATGTGCTCGACAATTATATGTACTCAAGATATACAGAATGTGATTACTGCGATACGAAACATAGAGCTCAGAATGTCTATGATGTTGCTGCAGCCCTAACAGTTAGAGCAATTTCTGTAAAAGGACATTGATTTTAATGTTTAGCAGAACACCCTTTTAATCAGGCACTATATAAACCAAGCTTGCTGATGAATAACCCTCCTGTACACCTCTTTAATTTCGATGTTCTATTTTTGGGAGGCGTGATTCTTCTTTTGATGCTAATTTTTCATGCTGTCTACAATTATTTTGTTACCAATACATACCAAAATATTTCTAGAAAATTGATTCAGAGTCAGAATTATCGCTATACCCTATTTCTTTTTTACGCAATGTCGTTTGTATTGGTTGGTTCTCATTTGATTGAGATCTATCTATGGGGAGTCGCTCTTTTTTATTTTAGTTTAGTGCCCAATCTAGACCAGGCTATTTTCTTTGCAGGCAGTTTCTACACAACGGTAGGGTATGGCAGCATTCCACTCCCATCCGGTTGGGATTTAATGGTCGTCATCATTGCTCTAAATGGGATGGTCGCATTTGGTTGGACGATTGCCAATTTAGCCAACATGCAGCGTACAGTACATGTTGCGCGTAGACTGGCCAAATCAGATGGCTATTTTATGTAAGTCGTCTCACTAAGTATGGCCTGATACGCCATTACTTTTTAAGGCGGTACCCGGTTTTAAAGATCCAAATGACTACCGCAATCGATAGCGCTAAAAAAGAGATCGTCATTCCTAGACTGATCCAAAGAGAGACATCCTCCATACCGTAAAAACTCCAACGGAAGCCACTAATCAAATAGACCACTGGGTTGAGTAAGGCTACTTTTTGCCAGAAGGCGGGCAATACTGAAATTGAATAAAAGCTGCCGCCCAAGAAAGTTAGGGGAGTAATGATGAGCAACGGTACGACTTGAATTTTTTCAAAGCCATCAGCCCAAACACCAATAATAAAACCGATCATGCTAAAAGTGATTGAGGTGATGACTAGGTAAAACAGCATCCATAAAGGATGATCGATCTGCAGTGGAACAAAAAAAGCGGAGGTAAATAGAATGATGAGTCCCAAGATGATTGATTTACTTGCAGCTGCACCAACATAGCCAATAACAATTTCTAGAGGGGATATGGGGGCAGATAGGATTTCATAAATAGTGCCACTAAATTTGGGAAAGTAGATTCCAAAGGAGGCATTCGAAATACTTTGGGTTAACAGCGAGAGCATGATGAGACCGGGCACGATAAATGCGCCATAAGAAATGCCCTCCATCTCCGTAATGCGAGAGCCAATAGCAGAGCCAAAAACAATAAAGTACAAGGAGGTAGAAATAACCGGGGCAATAATGCTTTGCATTAAGGTGCGCCGAGTTCTAGCCATTTCAAACTTATAAATGGCTCTGATGCCATAGTAATTAAGCTTCATGGGTAGTAGCCTCTGAATTAACAAGATTGACGAAGATTTCTTCTAGTGAACTTTGCTTGGTATGTAAGTCTTTAAAGACAATTCCCAAGTTGGCTATTTTTTGCAGTAACTGTGCAATATCAATATCTTCATCCTGAGAATCAAACTGATAGGTAAGCTCATAACCATCTTCTGAGAGGCTTAGCCCGCTTAAATCCAACTCCTTTGGAAGACTTATCAATGGATTTTGGAGGTGAAGGGTCAGTTCTTTTTTGCCCAATTTATTCATTAAAGCCAATTTGTTGTCGACCATAATCAGTTCGCCACTTCGAATGATGCCAATGCGGTCGGCCATTTCTTCGGCTTCTTCGATATAGTGGGTCGTCAGGATCACCGTAGTGCCATTGTCTTTTAGAACTTTGACTAAGTTCCACATATCCCTTCTCAAGCTCACATCAACCCCTGCGGTAGGCTCATCTAAAAAGAGAATGCTCGGTTCGTGCGATAGGGCTTTGGCAATCATGACTCTGCGTTTCATACCACCAGAGAGTGTCATGATTTTGTTGTCACGCTTATCCCATAAAGAGAGATCCTTGAGAATTTTCTCAATCAGCGCAGGGTTAGGGGGTTTGCCATAGAGACCGCGACTAAAGGTCACGGTATTCCATACCGTCTCAAAAGAATCTGTAGCCAGCTCTTGGGGTACTAGCCCAATTAACTCTCTAGCATCACGGTAATCATGAATGATGTCCTTGCCATCTACCAATACATGACCACTAGTGGGACTAACAATCCCACAAATGATACTAATCAGGGTTGTTTTTCCAGCACCATTCTGCCCAAGCAAGGCAAAGATTTGACCTTTGGGAATCTCCAAATTGATATCCTTGAGAGCCTCAAAGCCAGATTGATAGGTTTTGTAAAGATGAGAAATGGAGAGAATGTTATTCATCTGACTAATCATATTGGAAATCGCCCACCCTCTCCTGCCCAGGATCAAATGGCGGTGATTATTACCCTGAATGGTATGGTCACGTTTGGCTATCTAAAAGCCAGTGCGCGGTGCATGTGGTGCTGAAACTAGCTAAAACAGATGGCTCAATATGATTTCTGTTAGAAGTGCTTAGATGAATCTGAATATGGCAAACTATTCCCATGAACGAAATTGAAATCATACAAATTGTTAGTAACGTCATGGACGCCTTGGGGGTCGCAATCGTTTCATTAGGCGTGCTCTGGGGGCTTTATGGCTTTATTAGGGATGCAATTAACAAAACCCCTGTGGATGATTTGTATAAATCTTTCCGCAACCAGATTATTCGTGCACTATTGCTAGGCCTAGAGGTATTGGTGGCCAGCGATATTATTCGCACAGTTGCAATTAGTCCTACATTACTAAGCGTAGGCATATTGGGTGCAATCATCACATTAAGGTGTTTTTTGAGTTGGTCTCTCACCTTGGAGATGTCAGGTCGTTGGCCCTGGCAAAACCCCCAATAAATTTATTGATGCCAATCTAGTGCATGAAGTAAATGTCATGCCGAGCAATTTCATTTTGTACTTATCTAAATCAAACTAAAGGGGAAGTTTTATGAAAACCAAATTAATCGGCTTAGCCGCAGTACTAGCGTTAACAGCTTGCGCCACACCAGTGACTCAGTCTGAGATTCAGCAGGCTAAGTTTGCACCTGCACCTAAGCAAGCGGACATCGATAAGGAAGTGAATACTTATCTCAAGGCCAATATTAATGAGCCTGAAGCAGCTAAAAAAGAATGTGCGCCTCCCCGTAAGGCATGGGCAAGAGCATTTAGTTATGAAACGCCTAAATTTGGTTGGATGGTGGTGTGTGACGTGAATGCTAAAGAGAAATCTGGCGGCTATGGCCCACTCAAGGCATACATGTTTTTATTCACTGAGAATGGAAACTTCTCCTATGACCCTTCCGCTTTTGTGAATATCAATAACAACGTTCAGTTTTTAGATCTCATTAAATAAGCCATTTATTGTGCTAGAAAGCCACCTTTGGGTGGCTTTTCTTTTAGCCGAGAACTTTTCCGTGCCTTTTCATAAAAGTCATTCGGCTTGGATTTAACCCAATGAATAAATCGCTGCATTTCAGGGTGTTCTTGAAGGGCTGCAGCAGTATTGAGCTTTACGGCCAGCTCTGTTTCATTAAATAAAGCATGAATTTGGCGATGACAAATACGATGAAGATATTCGGTGCTCTTGCCGCCTTTGGATTTGGGCACTAAATGATGAGCATCCTTTTGAGACTCTGGAATCGGACGGTCACAAATCGGGCACACCATATTCACCACCTTCAGAGATGGGGTAGGAGTAAGCGCAATCAGCTTACGGCGAATTTTTCCAATCATGTGATTTTGAAATATTTGATGAGTCCCGCAAGTTTAGTAAATAAGTCATAAACTTGCAGGGTGCCAAGATTTCCTTTAAAAAACCTCTCTGAATCTGATATTTCTCGCCTGATTGAAATGGCTTGGGAGGATCGCACGCCATTTGATGCGATAGAAAAATCCTTTGGACTCTCAGAAGCGCAAGTAATTCAGTTAATGCGCCACCAATTGAAAAGAAATTCATTTGAGTTGTGGCGTAAACGCGTAACTGGTAGGGTAACCAAGCACGTTGCTCTGCGGAGTAAGTTGGTGGATAGGGCCTATTGCCCAACGCAATATAAAAATAAATGAAACCGACTAAAAAATTGGTTTTAATTCTGGGGGATCAGCTCGATTTACAGAGCGCCGCTCTTAGAGACTTTGATTTCAAGAATGACAAAGTCTTGATGGTTGAGTCTGTTCCAGAGGCTCAATATGTTTGGTCACATAAAGCCAAGATTGCATTATTTCTGTCTGCAATGCGGCACTTTGCAAGCAAGCTTAAAGAGCTCCATTACTCCCTCACTTACATTCAACAATCGCCACTCTCAATCGTTGCAACCTTAAAAGAAAAAATTGTTCGAGATCAGATTACTGATTTGATTTGCATTGAACCTGGTGAATGGCGTTTAAAGCAGCAAATAGAGGAGCTGGCTAAGGAGTTATCAATCTCATTAGAGATGCGCTCTGACGATCACTTTTACTGTACTCATCAAGAGTTTGCACAATGGGCTGCAGATAAAAAAGAGTTGCGCTTGGAGTACTTCTATCGCTTGATGCGCAAGACCCATCACATTTTGATTGATGCCGATGGGAACCCAGAAGGTGGTCAGTGGAATTTTGATCAAGACAACCGCAAGCCTTACCCTAAAAAGGGTCCTGGATTGATTGATGCACCAGTGCTATTTGAGCCAGATGCGATTACTAAGGAAGTTCTTCAGTTTGTGAATGAGACGTATGCTACGCATCCTGGGTCACTAAATGATTTTCGATGGCCTGTTAGCCGGGAGCAAGCTTTAGAGGCGCTTCATTATTTTGTGGAATATCGCTTAAGAAACTTTGGTGTCTTTCAGGACGCCATGTGGACAGATACACCATTTGGTTGGCATTCAATTCTTTCTAGCTCTCTCAATTTAAAGCTACTTAATCCCCGTGAGGTGATTGATGCTGTTCTGGATGCTTGGAAAAAATACTCCCTAGATCTTTCAACGGTTGAAGGGTTTATTCGTCAAATCCTTGGCTGGCGTGAGTTTGTTAGGGGAATGTATTACTTAGATATGCCAAAGATGGCCGAAGATAATTATTATGGCCATCAAAGAAAACTGCCTGCATGGTATTGGTCTGGAAAAACCCATATGGCCTGCATGAAAGATGCCATTGGTCAAACCCTGCAATATGGCTATGCCCACCATATTCAGCGACTGATGGTGACAGGCAACTTTGCTCTCTTAGCTGAGATCTTGCCATCAGAGGTATGTGATTGGTATTTAGCGATCTACGTAGATGCCATTGAATGGGTAGAGCTTCCCAATACAGCGGGAATGGCTTTGTTTGCCAATGGTGGCCGCTTTACCAGTAAGCCTTATATTGCGAGTGGTGCTTACATCAAGCGGATGAGTAATTACTGTGGCGACTGCCAATACAAGCCGGATGTGCGGTTTGGAGATGCAGCCTGTCCGATTACTACTTTGTATTGGAATTTTTTAATTAAGCATCGCGAGCAGTTTGAGGCTAGCCCACGTACGCGCTTGATGACGGCAAACCTCAGGAGAATTAGCCTTGAAGACCAAGATGCTATCGTGGAGCATGCAAAGCATCTATTAACTCACTTGGATGATCTGTAAGTTTTGATATGGGAACTTCTTTTAAGGGAAATAAAAGTTTTCTACCCAGCAAAATTTGTATCGTTTGTCAAAAAGAGATGACCTGGCGAAAGTCTTGGGCAAAAAATTGGGAAGCTGTTAAATATTGCTCGGATGCTTGTAGAAAAAAAGCGCCTAAGTCGCCAACATAAATCGGGTGCTAGCGATTTACCAAGGAAGTTTTTCGCCAGCATAGGTAACAAAGCTGCCAGAGTCTTCTTTTTGGATACCCTCAATTACTTTGAACATATCGGCCACTGCATCACTTGCTGGTCTACCAATTTGCTCACCCCGAAACGGTTTTGAAAGCCTTGAATTCACTGTACCTGGATGCATTGCAATTAAGGCGCTATTGGGTTTGGTACGAGCCCATTCAATCGACGCTGTCTTGATCAGCATATTGAGGGCAGCCTTAGATGCGCGGTAGCTGTACCACCCGCCAAGACGGTTATCTTCAATGCTGCCCACCTTAGCAGACAGGGTAACCATCAAACTGTGTGCTGGGTCCATCAGCTTGGAGAAGTATTTGATCGTTAATGCAGGACCAATTGCATTGATCCTCATCAGCTCCTCTAGTTGCTCTGCATTGACATCGGCAAGTCTTTTCTCAGGCATCCAATCGCCAGTGTGGAGAATGCCAATCGTATTAATTATCAGTTGAAAGGGTGCTTCTGATGTAAGTGCATCAACGCATATCTTAATAGACTCTAGATTTTGATAATCAATGGGATGTTGTGAGTAACGATGAATGCCTACAACACTAGAACATTGGGGATTGTTCTCAAGCAGATGCATAAATGCCTCCCCAATCGTGCCGGAGGAGCCAATAACAATTGCGCGAAAGGGGTTTGGAAGTAATCCCATTAAAGGTTTTTAAAGAAATCAATATCAAATGGTCTGCTAACATTATGCAATCATTGGGGGCGATGTAGCGCCCCCGCTTTATTTCTATCCCTCTATGACTAAAAATGTCATGAATAAGTGCTAAAAAGAGGTCTAAGCACTGAAATAGTCAGCAAGGATCATTCATTGAATATTGTTTTAATCGTCGGTAGTGCACCAGATGCAATCAGAATCCAGGATTGGGACCTTTCTGGGATTACCTCCTGTGTGGTGATTAATAACGCCTGGCAATTAATTGAGCATTGGGATTATTTAATTTATCCAGAAGATTTTCCAGTAGATCGTCTCCCATCCTCTGCAGTTCTCGCCCAAAAGAATGTGATTACGGCAAAAGAGTTTGTTCCAGAGCAAAATCATTTTGGCGGCTTTGTATATGCAGGCGGCACAATGGCATTTACTGCGGGTTACTGGGCTCTTGGTGCCCTCAAGCCAGATGTGATTGCATATTTGGGATGCGATATGGTTTATTCACAAGCTACTGTCAATCCCACCCATTTCTACGGCGTTGGTACACCCGATCCCTTGCGGGCTGATATTACTTTGCAGTCGCTGGAAGCAAAGTCCGTCCGCTTCATGGCGATTGCTCAAATGAATCATTGTCGTGTTGTCAATTTATCTGAATTGCCTGAATCAAGGCTCTTGTTTCAGAAAGTATCATTTTCCAAATTGATGAGCCTTACAGAAAAAAGGCAGCTAGACGATTCAGACCTCAATCTTGATGCGAATATAGTGAGCAAAGCCTTGGGCATTGAAGAGAAATTATCTTACATGGCTCCTTCTGGGCGCTATTGGGAAGTGATTGATCATTTTGATCCGATGAAGCTGAGCGAAATCGACTCGCTTTGGCTCAGTTCAGTCGCCTAAGTAAGCAATATGGCGCCCTTCAGATGGTTGGGTTTGTTATATGACCTCAAAGTGTGGGGATATTGCAATATTAGGTAGAGGAGTAACATTGCTCAAATACAGTGCAATTTAAGATCTCACAAGGCATGAACTCATGATCGATACCTTTATCTTCAGCAGAATTCAATTTGCGGCCAATATTACTTTTCATATTTTGTTTCCAACGATTAGCATTGCTTTAGGTTGGTTTCTTTTCTATTTCAAGCTCAAACATATTCGCACACAAGTATCTATTTGGAATGATGCCTATAAATTTTGGGTGAAGATTTTTGCTCTCACGTTTGCTCTTGGAGTTGTCTCCGGCATCACGATGAGTTTTCAGTTTGGAACCAATTGGCCTGGTTATATGGAAACCGTTGGAAATATAGCGGGGCCATTGCTGGGATATGAAGTACTGACAGCCTTCTTTTTAGAAGCCACTTTCTTAGGTGTCATGCTATTTGGTAAAGATCGGGTATCTCCAAAAGTCCATCTATTGGCTTGCTTTCTAGTTGCCTTTGGAACAACCTTGTCAGCATTTTGGATTATTGTGCTCAATTCTTGGATGCAAACCCCACAGGGCTTCGAGATGATTAACGGTCAAGCCCATGCAACTAGTTGGCTTGCAATTGTGTTTAATCCATCGATGCCCTATCGTCTGGCACACATGCTAACTGCTTCATTTTTGACTGCTAGCTTTGTGTTAATCGGTGTGTCTTGTTATCGAATTGCTCGAAACTCCCAATCAGCAGTGAATGGGCATGTATTGAAACTTGCTTTAACCGTTGCGGCAGTGCTGGTTCCATTGCAAATTTTTCTGGGGGATCTCCACGGACAAAATACCCTGCAATACCAGCCAGCAAAATTAGCGGCTATGGAAGGTATTTGGAATACCCAAAAGAATGTTCCTGCAGTCTTGTTCGCAATACCCGATCAGCAAACCAAAACCAATTTATATGAGATTGCTATACCCAATTTAGCCTCGGTGTATTTAACCCATACTTGGGATGGTGAGGTTCAAGGTCTCAATGCATTTCCCAATGAGACTCCACCCGTAGCGCCAGTCTTTTTTGCCTTCCGAATTATGGTGGGCATTGGCATGCTTATGCTACTGGCTGCTTGGTTGGGTAGATGGTATCTATACAAGCAAAAGCAATTACCGATGTGGCTCACCAAGTCCATGGTGTGGATGACATTTTCAGGCTGGGTGGCAGTGGTCTCAGGTTGGTATGTCACTGAGATTGGCAGGCAGCCCTTTTTAGTTGCAGGCGTGCTAAGGACTGTAGACGCAGTGACCAATCAACCCAGTGGCATCGTATTTAGTACCTTGCTCTTGTATCTCATTTTGTACCTCTGCCTTCTGAGCGCCTATATTTGGACTATTTTTTACATGGCCCGCCGTGCCGATGTTCCTCATGATGGTGTTCAGGAAAAATTTCCGAATATTTCCACTTCACCTTATTTAAAGTTGGGGGAATAGCATGAATTACGCCCTTGCCCAAAATTGGTTGCCCCTCTTTTTCTTGTTTGCGATGGGCCTATCGATCTTTCTCTATGTGATCTTGGATGGCTATGACCTGGGAGTAGGCATCCTATTAAATGCTGTCGATGATTCTGAAAAAGATCAAATGATTTCTTCGATTGGCCCCTTTTGGGATGCGAATGAAACTTGGATCGTACTGGGTGTAGGCGTCTTATTAATAGCCTTTCCGATGGCACATGGCGCAATCTTGCATGATCTCTATCTGCCTGCCGCATTCATGTTGATGGCGCTGATACTTCGTGGCGTTTCTTTTGACTTTCGGGTGAAGGTCAATGTAGAGCAAAAACCCTTGTGGAACGCCTTATTTTTTATCGGTAGCCTAGTAGCCACTTTTTGTCAGGGAGTCATGATAGGCCGCGTGATTTTGGGGCTTGAGAATAGCTTATATGCCTGGTTGTTTGCAGTTTTGGTAGGTATTTGCTTGCCGTTTGGATACTGTTTATTAGGGGCAACTTGGTTAATTTTAAAAGCAGAAGGTGAATTGCAAATTAAGGCAATTACTTGGGCGAGGAAAAGTTTGTTCATGACTGGCGTATGCATTGTCATTATTTCTGCTGCAACACCGCTGGTTAGTCATCAAATGTTTGAAAAGTGGTTTGCCTTTCCAAACATTCTGTATTTAGCCCCAATTCCCTTGCTGATTATTTTGTGTTTCAGCTTAATTATTCGCCGTCTCAAAAAAATTGCCGGTGGCCATCTGCATCGCGAGTGGAGCCCATTTCTGTTAACCGTGGCTATCTTTACTTTATCATTCATTGGCATTGCCTACAGTCTATTTCCGTATTTAGTGCTTGATAAGATGGATATCTGGCAAGCAGCTTCTGCTACCGAATCGCTGTGGGTGATTTTCATTGGAGTGGTTGTGGTGTTGCCAGCGATTTTGGCTTATACCTTCATGACTTACCGAATTTTTTGGGGTAAGACTAAGCCTCTGAGTTATTACTAAATCCGGGCATTAACCTTCATTTCAGGCCCTGGGGCTGCTGGCAAGCCGTGGTCTTTAGTGATTCCTATAGTTTTTTTGATTGATATCTCCAAAATAAAATGCCAACCTCAAGGTTGGCATTTTGTCTTTGGGGGTAGCGCTCTATTTGATCCAGCTCACAAAATTCTCCTTCGCTCTCCTTACTTTTTTAAGATTAAGCAACCAGTCTTCGTCTGCTTTTCTATAGCCAAGTGGGAGCATTACTACGCTGCGTAAGCCCCGCTCCTTAAGATTCAGAAGTGTATCTAGTGCTTGTGGATCAAAGCCCTCCATTGGGGTGCTATCCACCTCTTCATAGGCTGCTGCAATGAGAGCAGTGCCCAGGCCAATGTAGGCTTGTTTGGAAGTGTGGTTGAAATTGATTTCAGGGTCTCTGTTCGGGTAATTTTTGAGAAGCATTTGCCGGTAAGCGGTTCCGGATTCACTGGTGAAATTACGAATCTTCTCGGTCATATCAAACGCAGCATTAATGCGCTCTGTAGTGTAGTTATCCCAGGCTGCAAAGACGAGTAAGTAGCTGCAGTCTGTGATTTGAGATTGTCCGTTCGCAATCAGTTGAATCTTTTCTCGAATCTGCGGATTGCTAATGACGATTACCTCATAAGGCTGCAAGCCGCTAGAGCTGGCTGTTAAACGAATAGCCTCTAAAATCTGGTCTAGTTTCTCCGGCGGAACCGCCTTTGTTGGATCCATCTTTTTAGTGGCGTAGCGCCACTGCAGCTTATCAATGAGACTCATATTTTTCCCTAAATTTATTGCTTCAGAGATTCAATTTTAGTTTAATCTGTCATATATAGGCGAATAGTTTTGACCTGAAGAAAAGCTTATATTGTTTAATCAATTGCAGGAGTAATGATGAATCAAAAAATGGCCAAGCAATTTTTAGCGATAGCAGTTTCAAGCACATTAGCCTTTGCCCCCCTTTCAAGTAATGCATGTACTAGTTTTCTATTGAAGGGCAATGACAATGGATTTGTGTATGGCCGTACGATGGAGTTTGGCCTTCCCCTGAAATCTCAGTTAACGCTTGTCCCCAGAAATCTACCGATGCTTGGCGTCGGTGTTGATAGTAAGCCAGGTTCAGGGCTGAATTGGACTACTAAATATGCAGTCGCTGGTATGAATGGCCTAGGAATGCCAGTTTTAGTCGATGGTATGAACGAGAAGGGTCTAGTGGGAGGCTTGTTGAATGCCCCTAATACCGCGGTATATCAGGCCGTCAGCCCGGTAGACTCTGCTAATAGTATTGCTTCGATTCAGATGTTGCTTTATGCCCTAAGTAATTTTGCAAGCGTTGATGAAGTGAAGGCAGGTTTTCAGAAAATTAAAGTAAACCGCTCCATCATTCCTGCCTATAACAATCAATCTGCACCAGTGCGTATGACCTTGCATGATGCCAAAGGTAAAAGCATTGTGATTGAGTATTTGAAGGGTGAATTAGTGATTACTGATAATCCCACTGGCGTTATGACCAATGATCCTGCATTCAGAGATCAACTAAACAATATTGGGAATTATGCCAATCTCACAAGTGTTGAGAAGAATCCTATAGTCATCAATGGCGCCAGTTTTGTACCCCCAAGCTCAGGCAGTGGCCTGCATGGCTTGCCTGGAGATTATTTGAGTCCAAGCCGCTTTATCCGTGCGTTATTTTTAACAAAGTCGGTTCCCTCTAGCTACACAACAGCTCAACAAACTAATACTGCTTGGCACATATTAGGTAGTTTTGATATTCCACCAGGTGCGATTAGTTTGCCTGCAACGAATGCTTATGGTGGTGGTGCTGGCGGTATTGAAGTTACGGAGTGGAGCGTCGTTGCAGATAATAAAAATATGATCTACTACCTCAAAATGTTTGAGACTACGAATATCTATTCTTTTGATATGAAGAAGATGGATGTCAATGCAAAAGAAATCAAGTACTACAAATTAGATAAGCCACAAGCTGTTATTTCAATTAATTAAAGACTACATGAGTGACTATGATTAAGTCATTTACCCATTGTGGCTTGGAGAATGCCTCCAATATTTAATATTGCTGCTGAAAGTGCAGAGCAGTTTTAATGGTCTGGAAATGGATATCTACGGTAGATTCTATTTCCTTGCCGTAACCGCCTGCCATTGAAATGGCGATGGGTAGTTTTTGATCGAGTGCAAAAGCAAAGACTCTCTCATCTCTTAAGCGCATTCCCTCTTTGCTCAGTTTGAGTCTTCCTAAGCGGTCGCCCTCATGGGGGTCCGCACCTGCAAGGTAAATTAAGCAGTCTGGCTTGAATCTGGAGTCAAGTTGACTGAGGCTGTCCTCTAGCGCTGGTAAGTAGGTTTGGTCATCACAGCCATCAGGAAGTCCAATGTCTAAATCGCTCAACTCCTTCTTGAATGGAAAATTGTTTTCTCCATGAATCGAGAGCGTAAAGATTGTGGGATCTTGTTGCAAGATAGCTGCTGTGCCATTGCCCTGATGAACATCTAAATCAATAATGGCGACCTTTAATTTTGCATTTACTTCTTTTTGTAGGGTTCGTGCAGCAATTGCAGAGTCATTAAAGATGCAAAAGCCACTGCCGAGATCGCGATAGGCGTGATGGGTGCCGCCAGCTAGATTAATTGCAACGCCTTCTTGTAGAGCATTTTTGGCTGCTGCAACGGTAGCTCCAGCAGAGCGCCGTGAGCGCTCCACCATTTTTTCGCTCCAGGGAAAGCCAATCTCTCTTTGTTCTTCTGCGCTTAATTTACCTTCAATAATCTTGATGAGATAGGAGGGATCGTGCGCATACAAGATTTGAGTATCGCTTGCCGCAGGAGCCTCAAGTAGTTCAATGCCATTTAGGGTACTGACGCAATCTCGCAAGCGCGAATACTTTTCCATTAGGAAGCGATGCCCTGCTGGTAGCGGTAATACGAAATGATCGGTATAAAACGCCTTCAAATTTCACTCGAATATTGTTTCAAAATATCCAAAGGAACCGTCTCAAGCGCTTTAATGTGAGTGCTTTCCAGTTTAAGTAACGGTGCACAGTGGGCCTTGGCCGCTTCAACCCAACGAGTTATGCACAGACACCATTGGTCTCCTGCAACTAGGCCAGGAAATTGATATTCCGGTCTGGGGGTAATTAAGTCATTGCCTTTTTCAAGGCTAAATTGCAGAAATTCAGTAGTGACCACTGCACAAACTAAGTGACTACCCACATCCTCTTCATTGGTTTTGCAGCAACCATCACGAAAGAAGCCCGTAAGGGGGTCAAAAGAGCAGGGAATGAGTGGCTCTCCAAATACGTTTAGGGCAACTTCTTTGTTCATAACTTCCTTTGAGTGTGTTCTCAGCTAGTTTATTCAATAAGCCGTAAACTTGCTCAGCGATGACTTCACTAGAAAAACTCACTCTGTTTTACGATGGCTCCTGCCCTTTGTGCCAAGCGGAAATTCTGTTTTTGTCAAGAAGAAATCAAGCTGGCCTATTGGAGTTTGTTGATGTGAACTCGAAGCAATTTCATGCTGATGCAGTTGGTATTTCTTGCGACCAAGCATTAGCAGCGATGTACGCGCAATATGAAAGCGGTGGCTTAATAGAGGGCTCCGCTGTATTTCCAGAGGCTTATCGCAGGGCTAACTTGCCATTCTTGGCTTGGGTCTTTTCTAGAAAGGCCCTCCAGCCGTCATTGCGGCACGCATACCGATTCTTTGCTAAGAACCGACATGCAATCTCCAGTCTGTTTGGTCCACCTGCTTTATATCTAGTGAAGATTACTGCCTCGAAGGCTAGATCATGAGAATTCTGAAGATGGCTTTAGCCTGGACCATCATTTTTTGCTTTGCCTCTATGAGTTTTGCGCGCGACATCACGCATATCGATAGCGCACTCAATTCCGCAAAGTTGCAGGGTAGTGGCAAGCTCACATGGTGGGGTTTTCATATCTACGATGCGTCTTTCTATCGTTCTGCCAACCCAGCATCATCAGAGTTTGCTTTAGATATCCGCTATCACAAGTCATTTAGTGGAGTTTCAATTGCCAATCGTAGTGTTGAGGAAATGAAAAAGATTGGCGTGCCTGAGGCGCAAGCAAGCTTGTGGGGAAAAGAGTTGGCGAACTTTCTGCCAGATATAGAATCTGGCCAGACATTGACTGCAGTCTATAACCCACCCCAGGGAACCCTTTTTTATCATGATGGCAAACGGATCGCCCAAGTTCCTGGAGCAGATTTTTCAAAAGCTTTTTTTGGTATCTGGTTAGATCCAAAAACGAGCGCACCTAAATTACGTAAAGACCTATTGGGTCAAAGTTGTTCCCCACCTATTTTTAATGAGGCTTGCTAAATGATCCACTCTATTTTTAAGTTATTGGTAATTTTGGCGACAGCAATTTTCTTGCTTGCTTGTGCCGGTCCGAGTGTCCAACAATATGCCAATGAAAAACCTACTCTAGATATGAGTGAGTATTTTTCAGGGACGATTGATGCTTATGGAATATTTACAGACCGAAGTGGTGAAGTGAAGAAGCGTTTTACAGTTCTCATTAAGGCCGATTGGAAGGTAGTTGATGGTAAAAAAGTAGGCACGCTGGATGAGAGCTTTGAGTATTCGGATGGTAGCAAGCAAAAACGCGTTTGGACTCTCATTGAGCAGGGACCAGGTAAATATATCGGCCGAGCAGATGACGTCGTTGGCGATGCTCAGGGGGAGTTAGCTGGTAACGCTTTAAATTGGACCTATACCTTGGCTTTGCCGGTAGACGGCACTGTTTACCATGTGCAATTTAATGACTGGATGTATCTGGTTACGCCCAAGGTGATGCTAAATAAGGCCAAAATGAGTAAGTTTGGCATTGAGCTTGGAGAGGTAACCCTGAGCTTTTACAAGCGCTAAGCAGACCCCCTCAATTTGTGTCACACTTTACTCAAAGGTGCCAAAGAGCATTTCATAAGGCTTTAATCAACGTAGAAATATCTAGGAGATGAAGATGAATCGCAAATTTAAAATGATTTCACTGGGGTTATCTCTGGCTGGATTACTTGCCTTGGTTGCTTGTCAATCGATGGAGCATGGCACTGGTCAAAAAGCAAATGCAAGTCTAGAGTCAAAGTCAGGCTCTACTGCAAAAGGTGAAGTGACATTTGTTTGGCAGGGGAATGATGTATTGATTAATGGAAAATTTTCTGGTCTGAAGCCAAATGCAGAGCAGGGCTTTCATGTGCATGAAAAAGGTGATTGCTCTTCGCCAGATGCAGTGAGTGCAGGTGGCCACTTCAATCCTGAAACTAAAGCGCACGGAATGCCAAATAGCGGCATGAACCATGCTGGTGATTTGCCGAACATTAAGTCGGATGCGAGTGGCAATGCAAATTACACAGCCACCTTGCATGGTTTTGCGGTAAATACAGGCCCAACTGGAATTGTGGGGCGCTCTGTCGTGGTTCACCGTGACCCAGATGACTACAAATCACAGCCTGCTGGAAATTCTGGCCCACGTATTGCCTGCGGTTTAATTAAGTAAATAAGTATTTGAAGGAAATGCAGGGGCATCGATGAGAATAGAAGATACTGATCCAGCAAGACATGCTGGAATTGAATATCCCATGGAAGTTGGGGCTCCTGTATTTGCTCCCATTAAGGTAGTTGAAGAAAAAGATAAGGCTGTCAATGTTGCGCGGCAAAATGCTAAGCAAGAGTATGAGCGCATCATGGAGCAAGCCGAAGTATTAATGAAACAAGCCCGCGCCCTACAAGCACGACTTGATGCAACCGAGATGGTGCATGGTGCAAAGTTTGGTTTTAATCCCATTCACGGGAAAATCTATCACTTGTATTACGACAGCAGAAATGCAGTCAACGTACTGATACAGAATGGCCCTAAAGAATGGAGTTGCGGGATTCCAGATGGCTGGAACTACTCTATGGCCGTGAAGAAGCTGGGTGATAGTACTTGGGCTGTAGTTGAAGAAGACGCCCTTACTGTATGATTTTTTTCTATTTAATAACAAACATAGGTGACATGTGACAAAAGCTCGAGTAGTTAGTCTTTCTGCATTGGGTAGTGCCGATGTAATCCAGGTAATCGATAAAGAGTTGCCTCCGCCAGCAAAGGGTGAAGTACAAATTCGCCAAACTGCAATTGGTTTTAACTTTATCGATGTATATCAACGCTCCGGGGTTTATCCACTTGATCTTCCGACTGGTCTGGGCCACGAGGCAGTTGGTGTTGTTGAGGCCTTGGGTGAAGGAGTTACGAGCTTCAAGGTTGGTGACCGTGTGATGTATATGAATGCCGGCATTGGGGCGTATGCAAGTGCACGCAATGTCGCCGCCGATAAATTGGTTCCCGTACCAGACAATGTCTCAGATGAGGTTGCCGCCGCTGTTTTCTTCAAAGCGATGACAGCGCAATACCTGGTCCAAAAAACTTATAAAGTAAAAGCTGGCGATATTGTGTTGGTTCACGCCGCTGCTGGTGGTGTTGGTCAAATTCTGGCTGGTTGGGCCAAAGCGCTTGGTGCATTTGTGGTTGGTACGGTAGGTTCACAAGCAAAAGTTGCTGCTGCTAAAGAAGCGGGTTGTGATGCAGTGGTCGATTACTCTCAGCCGAACTGGGTCGAAGAGGTGATCAAAGCAACGGGTGGTAAGAAGGCGAATGTGGTGTATGACTCAGTGGCTAAGACTACTTTCTTGGGTTCCTTGGATTGCACAGCTCCATTTGGCACGGTTGCGTTATTTGGCGCCGCATCTGGTGCGGCTCCAGAGATTCAGCCAGAGATATTAAATAAGAAGGGCTGCCTGTTTTTAACTAGACCTTCTGTATTTCCACACAATGCGACCCCTGCACTACTGCAAGAAAATGCGAAGGCAGTGTTTGAGGCTATCGCTAAGGGAATGGTGAAGGTGCAAATTGGTGCGAAGTTTCCTCTTGAGGAAGCTGCTGATGCTCACCGTGCCGCCGAGGGCAGAAAGGTCTCTGGCGCAATCGTGATGATTCCTTAAGATGGCCTTTCTGAGATCTAAGCCCCGCTTCTGCGGGGCTTTTTATTTCAAAGCCTTCCTCGGGTTATAATTCTGTAAGTATCTGAATTTAAAGAGATTATTTTTTAAACCCGTTTTCAGTTGTTTGACAGCCTATGAGTGCTCTTGGACAATGCATGCGGTGCTTTGATTCGCACCGCAGCCTTACATGACAGCCACCATTTCCCCGACCTCTAGCAAAACTACCTTGGCACTCGAAGCCCGAGGACTGAGCTGTGTGCGTGGTGAACGGCAACTATTTTCTGGGCTCGATCTATCGGTTTCTGCTGGTCAGTGCTTACATATTCGTGGTGAGAATGGCGTTGGCAAAACCAGTCTTTTGCGTATTTTGACTGGCCTATCTAAACCTGAGTCTGGTGAGGTGCTTTGGGGGAATCAATCCATCGGGTTGGACTCTCTGGCATATCACCGTGAGCTACTATTTTTGGGGCACAGAGATGCTTTAAAAGAAGATCTCAGTGCGATAGAAAATCTGAAGATGTATGCAGAGTTAGATGATGTTGCCTTGCCCCTTGAAAAAGCATTGGCTACATTGTGGCACTTTGGTCTACGCGGACGTGAAAATTTACCAGTGCATTGTTTGTCTGCTGGGCAAAAACGTCGCCTTTTGATGGCGCGTATGTCGACCCGCCAGGCCAAGTTGTGGATTTTGGATGAACCCTTTAACGCTTTAGATTCCAAGGCAGTAAATGCCTTACAAGATTTGATTGCTGAGCATCTTTCAGATGGTGGCTTAGTAGTTCTAACAAGTCATCAGACGGTAAGCCTGCCAAGTGTTCGGGTGCTTGAGCTATGAACGCAATGTTTGCCATTATTCAGCGCGATCTTCTTTTGGTGATGCGTCGCAAGAGTGAGGTCCTGACAGCATTATTTTTCTTTGTTGTTGTGACGAGTCTTTTCCCATTGGGAATCGGTGCCGATCCTGCTTTGCTCCGAAAGGTTGCTCCCGGAGTGATTTGGGTTGCTGCTTTACTGTCAACCTTGCTTGGGCTTCATCGCATGTTTGCTTCTGACTATCAAGACGGCACTCTGGAGCAGTTAGTGTTAGCGCCACAGCCCCTAGTCTTATTGGTTTCTGGAAAAATTATGGCTCATTGGCTTGTTTGCGGCCTTCCTCTGGTCATACTGGCTCCGATTATTGGTATTCAGTTTGACTTGGATGCAGACTCCTTATATGTGCTGATGGCATCACTTTTGTTGGGTACGCCAGTGCTATCCTTGCTAGGCTCTATTGGGGCTGCACTGACTTTGGGTCTTAGGGGTGGAAGCGTATTGATGAGCCTATTAATTTTGCCTTTGTATGTTCCCGTATTAATTTTTGGTGCTGGTGCGGTCTATGCTAATAGTGTTGGTCTGAATATATCGGGGCATTTCTCATTGCTGGGCGCTTTATTGATTTTGGCTTTAGCATTTGTACCTTGGGTAAGTGCTGCCGCCATAAAGATTGCAATCGAATGAATGAAGTAAATCACCTTTCTGATAATCGCTGGATTAACTGGTTTAAGTTATCTAGCCCGAGCACTTTTTATCCTCTTGCCGGAAAGCTCATCCCGATTTTTTGGGTTCTGACTGCGATCTTTGGTGCAGCTGGCCTATGGGTAAGTTTTTTTGTGGCACCAGTCGATGCGGTCCAAGGTCAAGGCTATCGGATTATTTTTATTCATGTACCTGCTTCTTGGATGTCCATGTTTATTTATATCGTGATGGCAGCGTGGGCTGGTCTAGGTTTGGTCTTCAATACGCGCCTCTCTGCCATGATGGCGCAAGCCTTAGCTCCCATAGGGGCATGGATGGCATTCCTCTCTCTGTGGACTGGAGCATTCTGGGGCAAGCCAATGTGGGGCGCTTGGTGGGTATGGGATGCACGACTGACTTCAGAATTAATTTTGTTATTCCTCTATTTGGGATTCATTGCTCTGCAAGCATCGATTGAGAACCCTCGCAGAGCAGATAAAGCCGGTGCGATTTTGGCTTTGGTTGGGGTGGTGAACGTACCCATTATTTATTTCTCGGTAAAGTGGTGGAACACTTTGCATCAAGGTGCTTCGGTTTCTTTAACTAAGGCTCCAGCCATGGCTCAGACAATGTTGTGGGGCATGCTGTTAATGGCGCTGTGTTTCTGGATGTATACCGTTGCGGTCGGTTTAATGCGGGTAAGAGCCATCATTTTGGAGCGTGAAGCCCATACTGATTGGGTGCGACAATTGAGTGAGGTGAAGCGCTGATGTGGAATAGCCCAGCCGAATTTTTTGCCATGGGTGGCTACGCACTGTATGTGTGGAGTAGCTTTGGTGTTTGTGTTCTAGTTCTTATTTTGGAGCCTTTGTTTGTGCGTGCACGCTACAGGGCGATTGTGCGTAGACTCCAACAAGAGCTTTTAGCGGACCAGTTTGATCAAGAGAATATTGAGTGAAACCTAGACATAAGCGTGCATTATTGATTCTGGCAGCACTAGCCGTGATTGGGGTGGCTGCAGTTCTGATTTTGAATGCACTCAATAGCAATATCGCTTTGTATGTTACGCCTAGTGAAGTTGCAACTGGTAATGCACCAAAGGGCCAAGCATTTCGGATTGGTGGTTTAGTGAAGGATGGCTCTCTTAAGCGTGATGGCCTAACAGTCCATTTTGTGATCACAGATCTGGTTAAGGATATTCCCGTTTCCTATACCGGAATTCTTCCTGATTTATTTAAGGAGGGTAAGGGCGCAGTTGTTCAGGGTCGTATGAATGCTAATGGCGAATTCGTTGCGAGTGAAGTACTTGCTAAGCACGATGAAAACTATATGCCTCCTGAAGCTAAGCATGCATTGGAGCAAGCACAGAAAAACGGAAGCAAACCATGATTCCGGAGATTGGGCATTACGCATTAATTCTGGGATTGTGTGTTGCTTTAATTCAAGGTGTATTGCCTCTGATAGGTGCACATCAAGGTCGACGTGAGGGACTAATACTGGCTAGACCTGCAGCGCAAACCGTATTCCTTTTGCTGGCGATTGCATTTGTAATCTTGGCTTGGAGCTTCTATGTCAATGATTTTTCAGTTCTGTATGTAGCCGAACATTCGAATTCACAGTTACCAGTGGTTTATCGCTTAGGTGCGGTGTGGGGCGGCCATGAAGGATCTTTGCTCCTCTGGATTTTTCTACTCAGCACATGGACGATTTTGGTAGCCCAACTTTCTCAAGAGCTTGATGAGTTTATGGTTGCTCGAGTAATAGGGGTCTTGGGTTTAGTGACTAGTGGACTTTTACTTTTTGTATTAACCACATCGAATCCCTTTGCCCGCTTATTGCCCGCAGCACAAGATGGCCGCTCTCTAAATCCATTGTTGCAAGATCCGGGTTTGGTTTTTCATCCACCCATGTTGTATATGGGATATGTTGGCTTCTCGGTAGCCTTTGCTTTCGCAATTGCTTCGTTGCTCTCAGGCCGTTTAGATGCTGCTTGGGCGCGTTGGTCTCGCCCATGGACAACTGCTGCCTGGGTATTTCTCACATTAGGTATTGCTCTGGGGTCTTGGTGGGCTTATTACGAGTTAGGGTGGGGTGGCTGGTGGTTTTGGGATCCGGTAGAAAATGCCTCATTTATTCCTTGGTTAGTAGGTACGGCTTTATTGCATTCCTTGGCGGTGACTGAAAAACGTGGCAGTTTTAAAAGCTGGACTGTATTGCTTGCAATCATCGCCTTCTCGCTTTCCCTGTTAGGTACTTTCTTAGTGCGCTCAGGGGTACTCACCTCTGTGCATGCTTTTGCTACTGATCCTCGTCGCGGAATCTTCATCTTAATTTTCCTCGCATTGGTTGTGGGATCTTCATTGACCTTGTTTGCATTACGTGCACCGAAGAGTTCATCAGGAAGTCAATTTAGTGCGAGCTCAAGGGAAACTTTTATTCTTCTCGGGAATGTTTTCTTGGTAGTGTCTGCAGGCTCCGTATTGCTTGGCACTTTATATCCTTTGTTGATTGACGCTCTCCATCTGGGGAAGATTTCAGTCGGGCCACCGTACTTCAATAGCGTGTTTGTTCCCATCATGATTCCTCTGCTGGTATTGATGGGTATTGGTCCTTGGACAAGTTGGAAGAAAACAGATTTATTAACGGTGATTAAGCGTTTATGGATTGCCGGTTTAGTAGCGCTCATTGCAGGCATTGCGATTCCGTTGATCATGGGCGATTTCACCTGGTTAGCTGGTCTCGGTTTCCTATTGGCTTTTTGGGTGATTGCTTCAGGTTGTTTGCAAATTATTCGCCAAGCAAAGGTTGGTAAACCTACCCGTTCATTTATGGGTATGCAAGTTGCCCATCTTGGAATTGCCATATTCGTGATTGGTATCACTATGGTCGGTGCTTATCAAGAAGAAAAAGATGTGCGCATGTCTGCGGGTGAAACAGTTTCAGTTGGTGCTTATACAATCCAGCTGCAGGGTGTCAGCACTGTTCCGGGGCCAAATTATCAAGCGATGCGCGGCGCATTCTTGCTCATGAAAGATGGCAAATTAGAAACCACACTCTATCCAGAAAAGCGTAGTTATTTCTCATCTACCATGCCAATGACTGAAGCAGCAATTGATGCTGGCTTGACTCGGGACATTTATGTTTCACTTGGTGAAGAATTAGCCGATAAATCTTGGGCGGTTCGGGTCTATTACAAGCCTTTTGTAGATTGGATCTGGGGTGGTTGTTTATTGATGGCTTTGGGTGGTGTCTTGGCAATGTCTGACAAACGCTATCGGATGAAATTGAGAAGACAATCATGAAGGCCAAATTTTTAATTCCCTTGATGCTTTTTATTGTCTTGGTAGTCTTTTTGGCTATTGGCTTGAATCGTGACCCTCATGAAGTGCCATCACCGCTCATTAATAAAGCTGCACCGGCTTTTAATATTCCACAACTCTCAGAGCCCAATCAATCTTTCTCTCCTGCCAGTATGCAAGGGCAGGTCTGGATATTCAATGTTTGGGCATCTTGGTGTGTGGCCTGCCGCGAAGAGCACCCCGTGTTAGTTGAGCTAGCCAAATCACACATTGCCCCAGTGATTGGCTTAGATTACAAAGATAGCCGTGAGGATGCATTGGCAATGTTGGCCAAGCAGGGCAATCCCTACACGCTATCTGCTTTTGATGCCAATGGTCGCGTGGGAATTGATTATGGTGTGTACGGAGTTCCTGAAACCTACGTGATTGATAAGGCTGGAATTATCCGCTTTAAACACATTGGTCCAATAACGATTGAACTGCTCAATCAAAAAATGTATCCCTTAATTAGGGAGCTGCAAAAATCATGAAGCAGATTTTCTTGATTGCTCTTTGCCTTTTGAGTATTGGCATATCCCAAGCAAAAGATGCCGCTCCTTTGGTGGATGATCCCGTAACAGAGCAACGCCTAATTAGTATTTCTGAAGAAATGCGTTGCTTAGTTTGTCAGAATGAATCTTTGGCAGGATCTCGCTCAGACTTGGCTAATGATTTACGTGAGCAGATTCGAGTTCTGATTAAAGAGGGCAAGAGCGACGAGCAGATCAGAAATTTTATGGTTGAACGCTATGGGGATTTTGTTCTATATCGACCACCAGTAAAGCCTATTACTTGGCTGCTGTGGCTCGGCCCATTCATCATTCTTTTAATTGGAGTCGCAGGATTATTTACTTATCTGCGCCGCAGGAATGCTTCTGCAAACAATATCGCCTTGTCAGACGAAGACAATCGACGCTTAGATGACCTCCTGAAGAGTGATCGTCAGGGTGAAAAGGGTATCTAATGATCATTTTTTTAAGCTCTGCTTTTCTGTTGTTGATCTTGGTGCTGGTGTTGCTTTTGCGCCCTTTTATTTTTCCATCCAAGTTTCCAGGCACCTCCCGCCGTCAAATGAATGCTGCTATTTATCGCGAGGAACTTGATAAATTAGAAGCAGAGCGCAGTGCTGGTAATTTAACGGCGGCTGATTATGAAATCGCCCATGCTGAAATGCGTCAACGCCTCTTTCAGGATACCCATGAAGCAGACGCCCAAGCCGTAATGGGTTCAGGTAAAAAGACTGTCATAGGACTGTGTATCTTTGTTGTTTTACTGTCTTCCGGTCTTTATCTTTCTCTTGGAGATGCTAGCCAAGTTGCCGAAATGAAAGCAGCGCAACCCATGACTCGTGAGGGTGTTGAGAAAATGGTCTCGGAATTCGCTGCCAAGATGGAAAAAGACCCAACAAACCTAAAAGGCTGGGCGATGTTAGCGCGCTCATACAAGATTTTGGGTCGCAATGATGATGCCATTAAAGCCTATGAACATGCAGGTAGTTTTATTGATTCCGATCCTCAGCTTTTGGCTGACTATGCAGATGCGCTGGCAGTAAAAGCCAATGGAAATTTTGCTGGTAAGCCCTTGCAACTGATTCAGCAAGCACTGAAATTGGATCCGAATAATATGATGGCTCTCTGGCTTTCAGGAACGGCTTCCTATACATCAGGAAATTATCGGGCTGCTGTCCAGACTTGGGAAAAGCTGGCGCAACAAATACCTCCGGGAACTGAAGAAGCTCGTTCAATTGAGGGTTCGATTGCAGATGCGCGCAGCAAAGGCGGTCTTCCTGCAAAATCCCCTGCGGCAGTTACAGTTAAGAGTATCAGTGGCAAGATTGCACTATCAGCAGAATTAATATCCACAGTACAGCCCGGCGCTGTCGTAATGGTGATTGCTCGCAAGCCTGGTGAGCGCATGCCTGTGGCCGTTCTGAGGATGCCTGCTACAGAATTTCCAATGAACTTTGTATTGAACGATGCTTTGGCGATGAATCCAAGTGACCCGCTCTCAAAACAATCTGAGGTGACTATTGAAGTCAGGGTCTCCAAGACAGGAATGGCAAAACAAGAAGCCGGAGACTTAATCTCTGCTGTGCAAACTGTTAAGGTTGGCGCAAGCAATGTCCAGCTTGTAGTAAATCAAGTTCGTCCTTAAGCTTAACCTCTGCCGACAAAAGGCATATTCGTGGCCATGATGGTCATCGAAAGAATGTTGCTCTCTAAGGGAAGTTGGGCCATTTGCAGCACAGCCTCTCCTACGTGCTCAACATTCATACGCGGCTCTATCTTGATGGATTGATCGGCCTGCATAATGCCGGCAGCCATTGGCTCTGTCATCTCTGTTGCAGCATTACCGATATCAATTTGTCCGCAAGCAATATTGAATTGGCGCCCATCTAGTGCAATGGATTTAGTAAGACCGCTAATAGCATGTTTAGTCGCGGTATAGGGCGCTGACATTGGCCGTGGCGCATGTGCTGAGATGGAGCCATTATTAATAATGCGACCGCCTTGAGGTGATTGTGCTTTCATCATCCGAATGGCTTCTTGCGAACATAGAAATGCACCACTAAGATTGGCATTGACCACATTCATCCACTGCTCATATGAAAGGTCTTCCATTGGAATGGCGGGGGCCCCCATGCCGGCATTATTAAATAGCACGTCAATACGTGAAAATTTTTCTTGCAATGCGGCGAATAGTTTTTTTACGTCGCTAGGCTTGCCCACATCACATGCAGCTGCTAGACAGCTTGCTTGATCTCCGCCAATATCAATAATCGCTTTTTCTAGGCGCTCCAAGTTACGGCCGGTGAGGACGACTCGAAAGCCGCCTTTGAGTAATGATTTGGCAGCGGCTTTGCCAATCCCAGTTCCTGCTCCAGTAACCAGGGCCACTTTATTGTGCTTTGAGTCCATATTCATATTGAATAAATGTAGCTAGAAAAGGCTCATCTTATCCTGATTTATTGGGCACATTTAATTCTTTTGCCTATTATTGGGCTCAGGGCATAATGCAAAAAACAAAAGAGAATTTTATGAAATCCCTCAAAAATCATCTTTATAACCCCCAAGCAATCCTCTTGGCTTTTGTGCTACTTGTCGCATTCATTTTTGGGGTTTTATGGATTCTCACGCCTCCACCTCCAAAGGCGATCAAAATGGCTACGGGCCTTCCTCAAGGCTTGTACTACCAATTTGGAGAGCGTCTCAAGCGCGAGCTTGCTAAGGAGGGTGTTACGTTAGAGGTGCTGGAAAGTGGCGGCACAGTAGATAACTTACGTTTACTAAGCAACCCAAAATCTGATGTCGATTTTGCAATGGTCCAGGGCGGAGTAGCTGAGCTTGAGAAATATCCCAACCTCGTTTCTATTGGCGGGATGTTTTATGAGCCTGTTTGGGTTTGGTATCGCCCGGGAGCATTTAAAGCTGATGGTGGCGAATTACGGGTCTTAAGTCAAATCAAAGGCAAGCGAGTATCTGTTGGTAATCAAGGCAGCGGTACTGCAGTCTTAAGTGATGCCTTGCTAAAGCTCAGTGAAATTCAGGAAAGCGAGATTAGAGCAGAGCATTTAACACCAGATGTGGCAGTAGCAAAATTAAGCAATGGGGAAATAGATGTTGCCTTTACGGTTGTGGCAGCAGAATCTCCAATTTTAAAAAAGTTTTACAACATACCGGGCATTCTCCTCATGAATTTCGATCAAGGCGATGCATATGTACGTAATCTACCTTATCTAACTAAAGTCAATGTTCCCAGAGGTTTGTTGAGTATTGCTAATGACGTCCCAAAAAAAGATATTCAAGTGCTGTCTGCAACAGCAACTCTTGTTAGCAAGCAAGATGTAAGTCCTGCTCTATTGTCTTTGGTGCTTGGAGCCACCTACGACATCTTGCCTGCATATAGCCACTTGCAAAAGTTAGGCGAATTTCCTTCTGCGACGGGCCTTGATTTTCCGCTTCATGAAGATGCAGAAATTTATCTAAAAGATGGACCATCTTTTCTGCATCGGCATTTACCCTTTTGGACCGCAGTTTGGGTAGGGCGCTTTGTCAAGATTGTGATTCCGTTGCTAGTGATCTTTATTCCACTATTTACTTATATCTCTTCGGCGAATAATTTCTTGCTACGTCTGAAACTTGCAGGCATTTACGCTGAGTTGAATACGATTGAAAAAAATGCATCGAAGAGGGAGTTACTTCAGAAGCACTTAGAAGAGTTGGCATTGATAGAGCGTCGTGTTATGCAGATGAAAATTTCAGCATTCTCCGCAAAAGATTTTTATGATCTCAAAGGGCATATTGAGCAGGTGCGTAATCGCTTACACGCTGCAAGCTAAGGTGTCTTGCCCTAAAATCTATTGATGACCACTACCCCCTTAACGCCAATACTGACTCCTGCTAAACAGCTGGTCGATGCTTTACGAACTGATGGCTATGTTGTTGCTTCTGCAGAAACCGTGGCTGAGCTAGGTGACCTTGCTTTATCTGATCTACAGAGTTTGAGCGCATTCTGGGAAGGCTTACCTCGTGATCCCTATCTTAAGGATGGCGGTCGTTATCGCTTCCGCCGTCATGCAAGCTATGAGATTAAAGGGGATCACCTCAATTTAGTGCCACATCGTGCACATTGGCAGTCGGTGGATTACAACGCATTGCATGGCGGGATTGAGCGTTGGTTTGAGCCTATACAAACCCAATTGGCCATTCATTCCACATGGCAAGCCTTACTAATTGGTCTCGCACATGTGCTTAATAGCTTAAAACCTGTGAATACTTGGTTTGTAGAGGCGCATCAATTTCGGATTGATACCGCTGATGGCATCGGAAGACCAACCCCAGAAGGCGCTCATCGTGATGGCGTTGATTTTGTAGCAGTCTTTTTATTAAATAGAGTTGGCATCAAGGGTGGGGAAACCAGAATATTTGATGCTCAGGGTTCTGCGGGTTTACGCTTTACATTGGCCCAGCCTTGGTCCTTACTCCTCATGAATGATGAGCGCATGATTCATGAATCTACCCCAATTCAGCCGCTTGGAAATTATGGCTATCGCGATACCTTGGTTCTCACTTTTAGATCCAATGGCTTTCAGGATGCGCCCAATCGATCACAGCAATAAAAGTCCATCTTATTGGGGCGAGTAGAATGGGCTCACGTTCTCTGCACATAGTCTCTTAGAGTGTGTATTGCAGTAGAGTAAATTTGCTCCATCAATATTTTATGAATAAGCGCGCTGCCCTAAGCTGCTATCACTGCTCTAGTCCAATTTTGCCTGGCGACCTCATTGAGGCAGAATTGGGTGGGATTGTCCGAGCATTTTGTTGTTCAGGATGTATGGCTATTGCCCAAACAATCCATGGTGAAGGTTTGGAAGTCTTCTATGCGCGACGTGTCCAATCCAGCGAGAAACCTGCCGAGTATCTTGCTCGTAATGACATTCCAGAAAAGCTGAAGCCCTACGATGACCCCTCTTTATTGGGGCGGTTTACAAGACCTCATGGTGAACATGGTGACCTTGAAACGACTCTGCGCTTAGAAAAAATCCGCTGTGCAGCATGTGTCTGGTTATGTGAGCAACACTTGCGAAGAATTGATGGTGTCCAAGATGTGCAAATCCATTACGTCACACAAAAAGTGATGGTCCGATTCTCGCCCGATACAACAAGCTTAGCAAGATTGCTTTTTGAAATCGAGCGTATCGGATATGAGGCATGGCCTTTTGAGCCTTCTTTATCTGCTGATAGGGCTAAAAAAGAAAGAAGACAACTGCTCACTCGACTAGGTGTTGCCATGTTGGGGATGATGCAAGTCATGATGTATGCATGGCCTACCTATGTGGGGGCAGACATTACTCCAGAGTTTGATTTGCTTTTGGGTTGGACAAGCTGGGCATTAACTGTCCCAGTCATGGTTTATTCCGCTGGGCCGATATTTCAAGCGGCTTGGCGTAGCCTGGAGTCATTCAAAAAAACACATATGCTGGGCATGGATGTTCCGATTGCCCTTGCGCTAGCCTTGGCATTTATTGCGGGCACGATCAATTTGATCAGAGGATCTGGGCAGAGTTATTTTGATTCGATCACCATGTTTGTGGCCTTTATCTTGGCCGCTAGATATGTTGAGCTCTTAGCAAGACAAGATGCTCAGGGTGGAGCCGAGGCCCTGGCAAAGCAATTGCCTGCCACTTGCGAACGCATTCTCAATTATCCAGGCTCGCAAGATGTTCAGGTGGTGCCAGTAGTCAATTGCAATCTAGGAGAAGTATTGCGCGTTTCTCCTGGTGAAGTGGTTCCAGCAGATGGTGTCTTGATCGAAAATCCCAGTACGCTTAATGAATCTCTACTCACTGGAGAATCAAAACCGATTGAGAAAAAGATTGGTGATCGTGTTTATGCGGGTACGCATAATATTCTCAACCCACTCTTCATGAGAATAGAGGCGGTGGGGCAATCTACTCGTATTGCAGGGATTGCTTCATTATTAGATCAAGCCCTCTTAGCCAAGCCGGTGATGGTGAGTCTTGCTGAAAAGTGGGCTGGATACTTTGTGGCTTTCTTGTTGCTCAGTGCATTTGTTTCCTCAGCGATTTGGTTTTATTTCGATCCTAGTCGAGCATGGACGGTGCTGGTATCTGTCTTAGTAGCAAGTTGTCCTTGTGCACTATCCCTCGCGGTACCTACTGCGATGGCTGCAGCTCAAGGGGCTGTTACCAAGTTGGGCTTATTGATTGTGCGCAGTCATGTGATGGAAGGTTTAGTAAAAGCAACGGATCTTGTGCTAGATAAGACGGGCACCTTAACCATGGGTGAGCCGGTACTAAAAGAAATAATGCATTTGCGGTCTGACTATCGCCGCGAAGATGCACTGGCACTAGCCGCAGCATTAGAGGCTGGCCAACGACATCCCTTAGCGCTCTCTTTACTGCGTGCAGCTGAACTAGAAGACTTAGCGCTTCCCATCCTCTCTGAGCCAGTAATCAATCAATTGGGTAAAGGCTTGAGTTCGGGGGATTATTGTTTAGGCAGTGCTGCCTGGCTTGGAGTGGAACAGGATGGGCGAGCAGGGCAGTTTGGTCAGGTGCATTTACGTGATGCTCAAGGCTTGGTCGCGAGCTTCATATTTTTAGACACTCCTAGACCAGGGCTGGAGCAATTTCTCGAAACGGTTCGATCCAGAAATATTGCTGTACATTTAGTGTCGGGGGATGACCCTGCAACCGTTGCGTGGTGGGCACATCAAGTAGGTATTGAGAGTTTTCAGGGCGGCTGTACCCCTGAAGATAAATATGCGTACATTGAGCGTTTGCAAAATCAGGGGCGCTTTGTTTGGGCGATTGGCGATGGGGTAAACGATGCGCCTTTGTTAGCCCGTGCGGATATTTCGATTGCGGTTGGAGCTGGAGCTCCTTTAGCTGCTGCAGGCGCAGATGCAATTTTGACGGCTGTATCTTTAGAGGCGTTAGGAAAAACTTTGCGATTAGCTGACAAGACGCAATTAATCATTAAAGAGAATTTGCTGTGGGCCTTGATTTATAACTTGCTAGCCATTCCTGCGGCCATGATGGGTTTAGTGAATCCCTGGGTGGCTGGTATTGGCATGTCTTTATCTTCGCTTGCGGTGACTCTAAACGCATGGCGTTTGCGAAAAGCTTAGACTATAGGGATGGAAAGCTTATTTCTTCTGATCCCGATCTCGCTTGTTTTAATTGGACTTTTGGTCTGGATTTTGAACTGGTCTATTAAAAGCGGTCAGTTTGATGATTTGGATGGTCCTGGTGAAGCTATTTTGATGGATGATGATGTCCCAAAACCACAAAATGTTAGCAAACACTCTCAAAAATAGCCATATAAATTAAGACTTTTAAATACTAAGGGTTTTTCTTACGCTTCAGCCATGAATTTGACCAACCCTTTTTGATATGGATCAAACTCCCTTTACAACCTTACTTTGATAATCGACCCAGTCTATTTGGATTATGTCGCTGTTTGGTCACAAAAAAGGAGAAACCATGGGACTTACCGTGGGGAGTAATCAAGATACCTTCAATTACAAGGTTGTCAGCCAATTTGCCATTGTTACCGTACTTTGGGGAATTGTTGGCATGCTCGTGGGGGTTATTCTCGCAGCCCAATTAATTTGGCCTGAAATCACTTTTAACATTCCTTGGCTGAGTTATGGTCGTTTGCGTCCTTTGCATACCAATGCAGTGATTTTTGCCTTCGGAGGTTCTGCGCTGTTTGCCACTTCGTACTACATTGTGCAACGCACGTGTCAGGCGCGACTCTTCTGTGACAAGTTGGCGGCATTTACCTTTTGGGGTTGGCAGGCGGTTATCGTCTTAGCCGCTGTCACATTGCCATTGGGCATCTCAACATCAAAAGAGTATGCAGAGCTTGAGTGGCCGATTGATATTTTGATTACTCTGGTTTGGGTGGCATATGCAGTAGTGTTCTTCGGCACTATCATGAAGCGCAAGACGAAACATATTTACGTTTCTAACTGGTTCTTCGGCGCATACATTCTGACGATTGCCATTCTGCATATTTTCAATAACTTGGAAATGCCTGCAACATTGTGGAAGTCTTACTCTGCATATGCTGGCGTACAAGATGCGATGGTGCAGTGGTGGTATGGCCACAACGCGGTTGGCTTCTTCTTGACCACCAGCTTCTTGGGTATGATGTACTACTTCATTCCAAAGCAGGCTGAGCGTCCGATTTACTCATATCGCTTGTCTATCGTCCATTTTTGGGCCTTGAACTTTACTTATATGTGGGCTGGTCCTCATCACCTACAACACACATCATTACCAGACTGGACTCAGTCTTTGGGTACTGTGTTTTCTTTAATCTTGTTGGCCCCTTCTTGGGGTGGCATGATCAACGGCATTATGACTTTGTCTGGTGCTTGGTACAAACTCCGTCGTGACCCGATTTTGAAATTTTTGGTAGTGGCATTGTCCTTCTACGGTATGTCTACCTTTGAAGGTTCAATGATGTCTATTAAGACAGTGAATAGCTTGTCTCACTACACTGACTGGACTATTGGCCACGTGCACTCCGGTGCCTTGGGTTGGGTTGCCATGATTACGATCGGCTCTCTCTATTACTTGATTCCACGTTTAGTGGGTCAAAAAGAGATGTACAGCACTAAGTGGATTGAGTTGCATTTCTGGATCGCAACTATCGGCGTTGTTCTTTACATTGCTGCGATGTGGATTGCCGGTGTAATGCAAGGCTTGATGTGGAGAGCATTTGAGCCGGATGGAACTTTGACATATAGCTTCGTTGAGTCCGTTAAAGCAACATTCCCTTTCTATGTGATTCGTTTGATGGGTGGCTTGTGCTACTTGAGCGGCATGTTCTTGATGGCATTTAATGTCTTTAAAACTGTCCAGGGTAAAACTTTTATCAATGCGCCTATTCCAATGACCGTTGCTGAACACTAAAAGGAGAAGAAAATGTCTAGCGAAAATAAATTCTTTTCCCACGGAACGCTTGAGAAAAACGTTGGCTGGCTAATTATTGCAACGATTGTGGTTGTATCGATTGCAGGTTTAGTTCAAATCGTCCCCCTCTTTTTCCAGCACACTACAACAGAACCTAGCCCTGGTGTAGTGCCTTACACCGCATTGCGTTTAGTTGGTCGTGATATCTATCAGCGCGAAGGTTGTGTTGGTTGTCATTCTCAGCAGATCCGTACTTTACGTTCAGAGGTAGAGCGCTACGGCCCTTACTCATTGGCTGGTGAGTCTGTATATGACCATCCATTTTTATGGGGAAGCAAGCGTACTGGTCCAGATTTAGCTCGTGTAGGTGGTCGTTACTCTGATGCCTGGCATCAAATTCATTTGAATAATCCGCGTGATGTTGTGCCTGAGTCCAATATGCCTGCATATCCTTGGCTTGCAAAAAATAAGGCTGATACTGATTCTATTCAGGCGCACATGGTTGCTATGCGTCGCTTAGGTATCCCATATACCGATGAAATGATTGCAAATGCACCTGCAGAGTTAGAAGGTAAGACGGAGTTAGATGCATTAGTCGCTTATCTTCAGGGGTTGGGCATTACGCGTCGCTATATTACTGTCGAAGAAGTTGTAGCGAAGTAATTAACAAGGTTATTAATTAAAACTACTTAAATCAAATGGAACAGATTACTCCCTACCTCTCGGCATTTTCTACAGTAATAGGCCTTGTCTTTTTTGTAGGAATTGTTTTGTGGGCTTGGTCTCCTGGTCGTAAGAAAGCAAATCAGGAATCAGCAGAGCTTCCATTTGATCTTCCGGATGAATTTAGTAAGGACAAATCATGAGTGACTTTTTTAGCAGCGGTTGGAGTGCTTATATCGCCATAGTTGCATTAGTTGGAATTTTCTGGTGTATCTGGCTTTTGTTCTCCCAAAGGAAGGCTAAGGTTGTGCATACGGCCGATGGTGCTGTTGCTGATACAGGTCATGTATGGGATGGGGATCTGCGTGAGCTGAATAATCCATTGCCACGTTGGTGGATGTGGATGTTCTTGATCTCTTGCATTTTTGCATTGGTCTACTTAGTGTTGTTTCCAGGCCTGGGATCATTTCCGGGGATTATGGGCTACACCACTGATGGTGCTTTGATGAGCTCTATGACTGAGGCAAATGATGAACTAAAGCCTGTGTATGCAAAATACGTCAAGATGGACGTTGAGCAAGTAGCGGCCGATCCTAAAGCCCGCGAAATGGGTCAACGCCTCTTCCTGAATTCTTGTGCACAGTGTCATGGCTCTGATGCTGGGGGCGCCAAAGGCTTCCCGAATTTAACTGACGGTGACTGGCTTTATGGAGGTTCACCGGAAAATATTAAAGCATCTATTACCTATGGTCGTGGCGGTGTGATGCCTCCATTCCCACAACTAGATAGCAATCAAATTGTGGATGTTGCTAACTATGTACGTAGCCTCTCAGGTTTGTCGGCGGATGATGCTAAAGCAGCCCGTGGCGCACAAGTATTCGCTGCAAATTGTGTAGCCTGTCATGGTCCTGATGCCAAAGGAAATATTGCTATTGGTGCTCCAAATTTGACCGATAAAGTATGGTTATATGGCGCATCAGAAGCAACCATTGTTGAGACTGTCACCAAAGGTCGTATGGCTATGATGCCTGCTCAAGACAAAGTATTAAGTCCTGAGAAGATCCAGCTGTTAACCGCTTATGTTTGGGGCTTATCTAACAATAAACAACCAGCAACAGCCAAGTAAGATTGGTAATCAGTGCCATATATTTCGCCGGGTGGGAAACCTGTTCCGATAGAAGTCATTGAGGAGTCTCTTTATGAGGTTCGGCGAAAGATTTATCCGCGTTCAGTATCAGGACTCTTTGCCCGCTGGCGTTTCATTTTGGTATTTGCTACACAACTGCTGTTCTACGGCTTGCCATGGGTTAGTTGGAATGGTCGTCAAGCAGTTCTCTTTGATTTAATTCAGCGTAAGTTTTACATCTTTGGCCTCGTGTTATGGCCGCAAGACGTGATTTATCTCACCCTCTTATTGATTCTTTCTGCGCTCGCTTTATTTCTATTTACTGCAGTAGCTGGACGCTTATTCTGCGGTTACGCATGCCCACAGACCGTCTATACCGAAATCTTCATGTGGATCGAGCGCAAGGTAGAGGGTGACCGTTTTGCGCGGATTCGATTGGATGGCGAAGAGTGGCCTTGGGGTTTCCGTAAATGGCGTTTAAAGATTACGAAACATTTCCTGTGGTTATTGATCGCATTCTGGACTGGCTTTACCTTTATTGGGTATTTCACCCCAATTAGCACCTTAGGTTCCGCATTAATTCACCTGTCTTTGGGCCCATGGCAGACTTTTTGGTTGTGCTTCTATAGCTTTGCAACTTGGGGTAATGCAGGGTTTATGCGTGAACAGGTTTGTAAATATATGTGCCCATATGCACGCTTCCAAAGCGTGATGGTAGATAAAGATACATTCTTGGTTACATATGACAAGGTGCGTGGTGAACCCAGGGGCAGCCGCAGTAAATCTGCAGATCAAGCTTCTCTTGGTCTAGGCGATTGTGTTGACTGCAGCATCTGTGTTCAGGTCTGCCCAACGGGTATTGATATTCGTGATGGCTTGCAATATATGTGTATTGGTTGTGGTGCCTGCATTGATGCCTGTGATCAAGTAATGGAAAAAGTGGATTATCCAAAAGGACTCATTCGATATACGACTGAGCGAGCAATTGAAGATCGCGAATCGAATCAAAGTGCCATTCGCCATATTTTGCGGCCACGTGTCTTGATCTATACCGCTTTCATTACCGTTCTTACAGCCGCATTCTTGGTGTCTCTAGCA
The DNA here is from genome assembly GCF_018881885.1 of Polynucleobacter sp. MWH-Creno-3A4. Classification (NCBI taxonomy): domain Bacteria; kingdom Pseudomonadati; phylum Pseudomonadota; class Betaproteobacteria; order Burkholderiales; family Burkholderiaceae; genus Polynucleobacter; species Polynucleobacter sp. MWH-Creno-3A4. The sequence goes on along the minus strand of NZ_JACXSA010000001.1, from coordinate 305,300 downwards.
ACCCGTAACCCGTTGAGAGTGGATGTGATGCGTGATCGCGGCGCCTTAGCGCGTGAGGTTGAGGGCGTTCGTATTGAGAACATTTATCGCATTCAGATTATGAATGCCTCCGAAAATAATATGAATGTACAGGTGAAGGCTCTTGGTTTAGATGGCCTAAAGATCCTGAACTCTCAAGGTCAGGTTATCACCGAGATTGAGGTAGCTCCAGCCAGTAATTTATTAATGCCAATTAAGGTTAGCACTGAAAGCGGAGTGAATCAGCCTGGTAACTACCCAATTCATTTCGATGTGATTGCCCAAGAAATTTCTGGAAATGAGATGATTACTAGAACCCGCGATGAAAAATCAACTTTTATTATTCCCCGTTGAGGCGGAAAGGAATCGAGAGGATGAATATGGCAGATCAACAAACTACAAAACCCTGGTGGAAGCAGTTATGGCCTTGGCTATTAATTAGTGGGCCAGCGGTTGCGATGATTGGGTGTGCGATTACTATTTGGTTGGCTATAAATCTTCATGCAGATAAATCGTTGCGCGATGGCGTAGTAAAGCAAGGCTTAAAGGTTGAGCAACTGAAAGATGCGCAGGTTCAAAAATGAAATACCGCCTGCTGATCTGGATTTTATGGCCATCCTTTTTGGTGGCGGGTATGGCGGAGGGTCTGTTGTTTACTGTCGTTCACCCTCAAGATTTATTGTTCTTTGGTTATCATCCTGATGTTTCCGATGAGGGTATCTATACCATTGGCTTTTTTGTGATTTGGATCTTCTGTGCAGTCTCTAGCGCCTTAACTGCCTATATTCTTCCAGGGATTGAATCTCCGGATGGCAAAGAAGTCGATCGCGGCTTAATTTAAGCCTGTTTGATTGGAATATCGGTGCTGCAGGCGTGTCTATCAGGATTTGGAATGCCCGCTAGCTCATATAGGCCGTTCATATCAATCAGTTTGATATGACGTTGCTTAATCTGAATGAGACCTGATTCAGCGAAGCGCGACAACATGCGGCTGACGGTTTCAATTTGAATGCCAAGATAGCTGCCAATTTCAACGCGACTCATTCGCAAGTCAAATTCATTATTGAGATAACCGCGAGCAGCTAAGCGTTGCGAAAGACTCAGTAAGAATGCAGCCAATCTTTCTTCAGCGCGCATCGTGCCTAAGGAGAGTAGGTGACGTTGATCTTGTGTTAGTTCGCGACTCATGATTTTGTGAAACTGGCTTTGTAGCATTGGAATCTCGCGAGCCAAATCTTCAAAAGCCTCGTAGCGAATAATACAAACTTCGCTATCTTCTAGAGCAATAGCATCTGATTGGTAGTGACCTTCACCGATTCCATCAAGACCCAAGATCTCACCAGGAAGATGAAAGCCAATCACTTGCTGGCGTCCATCTTGGAGGAAATACTCTGTTTTGAGAGTGCCAAAGCGAACGCTGTATACAGAGCTCAAGGGATCGCCATGGCGATACAGGCTCTCACCTTTCTTGAGGTGGACGCGTTCTTTAACTAGGGTGTCTACTTTAGAAACATCGCTACTGCTAAGTCCAACTGGTAGGCAAAACTGCCCCAGCACGCAGACTGAGCATTTGCTGGTAGGGGAGTCGGTAGGTGTGTAATTCATATTGAGCTTGCCTCAAAGAGCAGTTTATTCTATATGGGTGAATATCAGAACTTCTACCTATTTTTTACCATTCCAATGCTGACTACTAGCCTCTTGCTTGCGGTCTTTCTAGGGGCTCTGGTGAGCGGCTGGCACTGCGCTCTGATGTGTGGCGGTATCGCAGCTGCCATTGAACGTCCAAGCGCCACAGTAAGCCTCCTGAGGCCAAAATCAGAGCTTTTTTACCTGCAGGTAGTGATGCATTTGGGGCGTATTACGACTTACTCATTATTGGGGGCGCTGGCTGCTTGGCTTGGCTTAGTGGTCTGGCAGCAAAACATCGTACCTATTCAGCGTCCTTTGTTTGTCTTCACTTCTTTGATATTGATTTGGATGGGCTTTCGTCTACTGGGCTGGGGCAAGTCGCAAGGGGCATTGGGGGGTAAGTGGTTGAGCAGCAAAATTGCTAGCTATTGGGCTCAGTATTTGGGTCGTATGGCGAGTGGCCCTTCACGCTGGTTTAGTGGGATGCTTTGGGGTTTAGTTCCCTGTGGTTTGGTTTACAGCGTTTTACCCCTTGCCTTTTTATCAGGCGATGTCTTGACGGGTGCCTCCCTCATGTTTGCATTTGGCTTGGGAACCCTACCCAATTTATTGCTCATCTCAAAATTCTCAGCAGCACTGACGCAGTTTTCTCAGTACTCATGGGTGCGCTACTTTGCTGTGACACTCCTGTTTACTGCGGGGGGATTTGGTTTATATCGCGCCTGGGTTTTGCCGCAAGCATTATTGCAAGGCGGCTTTTGTATTTCTTAGGAATGGGTTACAGCTTCAATTCCTGAGACAATGTCAGGATAGAGACAATCGTTTGGTAATTGGTCTATGAAACCGCTGCGTTGGGCTATTTCATAAGGCTGATGATCCAGTCCGCAGATAATGAAGTTGACCTTGCGCACCTTGCATAAATGAGCAAGCTCTGCGATGGTATCCATGCCGGAAGAGTCAACATAGATCACGTTCTTCAGGTCCAGCAATAAGGTTTGAGTTGGAAGATTTGCTTCAATTTTCTCAAGCAGTTTTACGGCCCCAAAGAAGATTGCGCCATAAATACGGTAGGCATCGATTCGACCTTGGAGATTTGCGAGAGCTGGATAAGCTTGCGCATCGGCAATTTCACAGCGGGATAAACTGGATATGCGATAGATAAAGGTGATAAAGGCCAACAGCAATCCAACTTCCACTGCAACAGTGAGATCAAGCACTACTGTCAGTGCAAAAACACTTAAGATGGTAATGCGATAGGGTAAGCGGAATTGTTTGAGGTCAATAAACTTTCGCCATTCACCCATATTCCAAGCAACATACATCAAGATAGCTGCAAGACTTGCCAGCGGAATATCTTTAGCAAGGGGAGCAGCAAACAAAACGATGATGAAGAGCACAAGAGCATGAACAATACCCGCGATAGGTGTGCTGGCACCGCTTTCTACGTTGGTAACGGTGCGTGCAATCGTGCCGGTTGCTGGCATGCCGCTAAAGAAGGGTGTAACGATGTTGGCAATTCCTTGTGCCATTAACTCTTGGTTCGAATCATGGCGATCATGAATGAAGCCGTCAGCAATGCGGGCGCAGAGTAAAGACTCAATTGCACCTAGTAATGCCAGCGTGAGAGCGGGAGCCACCATAAATTGGGTAGTGCTCCAGCTCATTGGGATCCATTCAAAATGGGGTAGCCCCGCTGGAATGCCACCAAAGCGACTACCAATCGCATCAATCGGTAACTCCAGTACGGTCGTAATAACGGTTGCGACCACCATCGCAATCACGGTTCCGGGAAGATGTCTGAGGTACCCCAGTCGATCCTGAAAGAGTTTCCAAAAAATAATGAGCGCAATACTGCCGCTCGCGACAGCTAGGGCAAATAGGTTAACGGTGTCTGCAGCTTGATATAGAGTGCGTACCGCTGGAAAAAATTGTGCTGGCATCTTTTCAATGCTGAGGCCAAAAAAATCCTTGATCTGGGATAGGCCAATTAAAAACGCAATACCATTGGTAAAACCAATAATCACAGCTACTGGAATGAAGCGCACTAGAGTGCCGAGGCGAAAAGCCCCCATTAAGATTAAGAACACCCCAGATAGCGCAGTAGCAATTAATAGATTGGAGACTCCATAGCGCTCAACAATGCCATATACGATCACAATGAAAGCACCTGCAGGTCCACCAATTTGAACTCGGCTACCGCCCAGCAAAGAGATCAAACTTCCCGCAATAATGGCCGTAAAAATACCGGCTTCTGGCTTCAGTCCGCTCGCAATTGCAAAAGCCATAGCCAATGGCAGCGCGACGATACCTACTGTTAGACCTGCGAGAACATCTTTTGCAAATTGGGCTTTGTTGTAGCTCGAGAAACAATCCAGAATTTTGGGTCGAAAGAACATTGACTAGTTTCTGGTTCGTTATCTAGGAGAGTCGATTTCCGACCCAGTAAGCAATGCTGGCGGAAAAGGCGGTCACACAACTTCCCCATGCAATATCGATGAATGCCAGGCGCGTTGGAAAATCTCGAATGACAGCAAGATTGGTGAGATCGTAAGTCATATAGCAAAACAAACCAAACAAAGCACCGTATTGCACTGCATAAAGCCATGATTGTTTTGAGAGGGCTGGGAGAATGACAAAAATTGTTGCCCCAAGCGCATACAGAAGATAGAAAGCCAAACCAGCGATGAGTTTCGGTTCACTGGCCATTAAGTCACCCATCTCTTCGCGATAGAGAGTTTTAGCGACACCCAGCAACCAAACTAAATCGATTGCAATTAAGCTAATTAAAAATGAAAGATAGATACCGCAATACTTGAGCAATTCACTTACCTTTTTGAGCTTTGTTAGCCTAATAATAAGGATTATGATGGAAAGTGTCACTTAGTAGTTCAAATTAAAGGGAGTCAATATGTTTAAGCATTTATTGGTACCAGTCGATGGCTCAGACGTCAGCAAAAAATCCTTGAAGAAGGTCGCAGAGCTTGCCAAATCAGACGGGGCTGCAGTGACCTTGGTTTACGTATCCGACCCCTTGCCGCCTCTGGTGTACTCCGATAGCACCATGGGCTATGGCATTACTCAAAAAGATCACATCAAGGTCTGCGAAGCTTATGCAAAAGATGTCTTTAAAAAAGCCGCTACGGCACTTGGTGCAAGCGTGAAGGCAAAGAGCCTCCATGTTTCTAATGTCAACTTATCAGAAGGTATTTTGGAGGCTGCTAAAAAATCTAAAGCAGATGTCATTGTGATGGCCTCCCATAAGCGTACTGGCATCACAGGTGTGTTGCTGGGTAGCGAAACACATGAAGTGATTGTGCATACTAAATTGCCAGTGCTAGTGCTGGGTTAATCATTGCGGAATTAGCGCTAGAGAAAAGGGTCCGCAAGGACCCTTTTTGCATCTGTTTAATTATGTTTGATCGGACTACCCAGAAGAAGAATTTCTCTAGTGAGCTGGCCACTTTCGTTATCACGCATTGACCATAGATCAAGTTGTGTTTTTGCACCGTATGGGTCGACATACACACCATTCTTTCGTAGCTCAAAATGCAAGTGCGGACCCGTAGATCTTCCGGTTGATCCAACATAGCCAATCTCTAAACCACGGCGTACTTCATTACCAACTTCTAGCTCCACATTAAAGTTGCTCAGGTGAGCGTAATAGGTGTGATAGTTCCCTGGGTGCTCGAGAACGATTAAGTTGCCATAGGCACCGCTAAAGCCTATGTGCGCCACCTTGCCATTGGCGACGCTAAATACGGGTGTACCAATTGGTGCAGCATAGTCAATGCCCATATGGGCGCGATAACGCTGCTGTTTAGGCTGAGTTGGCTGAGTTGCAGGGACACTACTTTTACTGCGCTTGTTCGACGAGGATGCGCGCACCATGCCAACCCCCCTTGAAATACGCCGATAGCTCAGAGGATTTGTCCAAAACGAGCGCTCCAAGGACTCGCCACCGCCTGTAAAAAATCCCCCAGGAATATCGTTGCGATCAACCCAGAACGCGCTAGCGAATACTTCTTTACTGCTTGGGTCAATAATTTCAGCAGACCAGATCTGCGCCCAGCGTTCGCGGTCTCCAAAATCGACAATCAGTCGTACAACGCTATTCGTATTCTCTAAGGAGTTATTTTCTTCGGGGTAGATTTGCTTAATCAGTGAGTTCAGCTCCCAAACTAATTCCACGGGTAATTTGTCACCGACTTTGCGTGGGTCGTATAGAACCTCTCTTAATGGAATGCGGATTTCAGTCAAGTTTTTGGATTCATTTTTTAAGTAATCTTGCTGAATCAAAAATCCACCAAATGCAGAGGGCGTAAATGTCCATACCTCCGTTTTGCTATCTTGGACCGGCCCATTCATAATGCTTAATGAGTCAAAGCGGTTACGGCTTCCAAATGCTGCTGCATAGGGAATGCAATCGCCGCGCATCCGATCAAAAAATGTTTTCGTCTGATTTCTGAAAAACTCCGAAAACTGGCGATTATCGATACCAATACTGGCGGGTAAATTCTCATCGCTGAAGCTGCGACGCAGGCAGCCTTGAATGACGCGATAGTCTAAGTTACCAGCGCTATCCAATTCCAGTTCACTAGGATCTTTACGTTGAAAAAGGGCGGGGTTGAGACTCATACTGTTGGTTTTGGAGCTACCTCGTGCAGTAGTATCTTTAAAGCCTACGGACTTGGTATTTTGGACAACTACCTTTTTACGGGCTTGATTTGTCTGGGCATTCGCTATGGATACAGAGTCAGGCAAAAGACTGAGGCAGATGTATCCAAACAGAATGAGTGCCCCTCGTGACAGGAGTGAGCGACTAGTTGCTTTCTTATTCACCGGGTAATTATCTAATAATATTGGCGAGCCCACTGGAATTGATGTTGTGGCGCAGCAAAATCAGCATAAGTTTGATTAGAATCAAATCACTGCAATTCTTTTACCTTATCCTACAGAAATGAAAAAAATTATCCGTGTTTGGGATTTACCACTTCGCCTCTTTCACTGGCTCTTAGTGCTTTGTATCGTTGGCAGTCTAGTCAGCGTTAATCTTGGCGGGAATGCTATTGAATGGCATGCCTATTTTGGCTACTGCATTTTGTCTTTGCTGATTTTTCGGATTGTTTGGGGTTTTGTAGGATCAACCCATGCACGTTTTGTAACATTTTTCCCCAACATCACCAATATCATGGATTACTTAAAAGGTAGGGCACCAAAAGTATTGGGGCATAACCCAATCGGAGCGCTATCTGTATTTGCTTTACTTTTTGTACTGACTGTCCAAGCAAGCACGGGTTTGTTTGTTGATGATGAAGTTGCTTTTCAAGGGCCGTTTGCCAAGTATGTATCCAATGCAACGGTTTCATTTCTCTCTGAAATTCACGAGAGTAATCAAGTCTTAATTTATGCCTTAATTGCGATTCATATTGCAGCAATCTTCTTCTATAAGAAATTCAAGGGTGAAGATTTGATAAAACCGATGATTAGCGGCGACAAAGAAATCGACCCAAGCGAGGAAGCAAGTTACTTGCCTTCTGACTTGGGTCGGGCCTCCAAGGATGGAGGTTTGCAGCGTACTGTAGCTTTGGTGCTCTTAAGTCTAATTGCTGTGACCGTGGGCTACTTTATTACGAAGTAGATACCAAAGGGATTCACAATTACTTCTTCTTGAAATCGTCGTGACAGCCTTTGCAACTTGCTCCTGCGGCACCAAAGGTTTTCTTAATGCTTTCAAGATCACCTGATTGAGCTGCTTTATTTAAGTCAATGACAGCCAACTGCATTTTTTCAGAAGCAGCTTTGAACTTGGCGTGATCAGACCACACTTCTGATTGTGCTTTGCCACCCTCAGTGCCAGGACCAAATGCTTGCCATGGCAAAGGTGCTAGTGTTGCTACTACAGCAGCGTTCTTAGCTACTTCTTCTTTGTTGTAAGGTGCTTCACCTTTAACGACTGCACCAATTTTTGCAAACGAATTAGACATCACGGTAAATACGCTTTGACGATATTTGATTGCATCTTCGGGTTTTTGGAATTGAGCAAACGCGGTGCCTGCGCCCATTGCCAAAACAGCTGCAGTACTTGCTAAAACAATCTTTTGGAATTTCATATGAAACCTCTTGTGATGAGTGGAATAAGGACTTTTGGTTCTAAATGCACGCTGGAATCAGCATACCTCAGAACAATGTCTTTTGTTTGACCTAAAACAGCATTTGAAGTGGTAGCGTGATGAGATACAAAACCCCTCTAAAAAAGGCCATCAGCGGCTCCATCCAAAGACTGCCAATAATTCCGGTAAAGACCAAAGCAAGGACGATATAGAAGCCCCAAGGCTCCAGCCTGCCTAGAGCGATCGATTGGCGTGCGGGTAGTAAGCCAGCCAGAATACGACCACCATCGAGGGGTGGGAGAGGGAAGAGATTGAATACTAGCAGCCCCAGATTCCAAAGAATGCCAGCTTGAGACATGGCAATGAGAAACTTTTCATCAATTCCAAAGCCCACCAGAATAATGAGCAATGATGCCCAGATGATGGCTTGAATGAAGTTCGACCCAGGGCCCGCTAAGGCCACCCAAATCGAGTCAATTCTGGGGTTTCGTAATCGGCCAAAGTTCACCGGTACCGGTTTGGCGTAGCCGACTAAAAAAGGGGATCCAGCCAAAATGAGCATCAGTGGAATCAATAGGGTCCCTACCGGGTCTATATGTTTGGCGGGATTCAGGCTGACGCGGCCAAGCATGTATGCGGTGTTGTCCCCGAATTTTCGAGCAGCGTAGCCATGGGCTGCCTCATGGATGGTGATGGCAAAAATCAGGGGAATCGCATTAATGGCGACAGCTTGGATAGAATAGTCAGTAATCATGGCAATATGATATCCATAGGAGCTAAAAGTGACTGACGATAAGAAACCCGACCCCAAAAACCCGGCTAAGCCAGTACTTGCAAAGCCACCAGCACGTCCACCAGCCCCAAAAGGCCCATCCGGCCCTGCGGGCAGGCCTCAGGCAGGCTTTGGTGGTGGAAAAGGCATGATGCGTAAGGCTGGTCGCGGGCGATAGTGGATAATCTAGCCACAAATTAATGAATTTACAGAGGATTTAGCATGAACGAATGGCATAACGAATCTAAAGAAGAGATTAATAAAAAGATCATCACTTTGGTTGTCATGTTGGCTGCAGCTACTAGCTTGGCCATTTTGTTTGCATTGGTAGCAGCTCATACTGGTTACGTATTCGGTTAACTAGCATTAATGACTAGCCATCGCCAACCTGCAGTATTTGCTGGCCATGGCAGTCCGATGTACGCCATCGAACCCAACCGCTATACCACAGCATGGGCCGCTCTTGGCAAGTCATTAAAGCGCCCAGATGCGATCTTAGTCATCTCCGCACATTGGGTTACTCGTGGCGTGTGGCTCACGGCAATGCCCAAACCCAAAACCATTCACGACTTTGGCGGCTTTCCGCAAGCACTCTTTGACATTGAATATCCTGCACCTGGTAGTCCTGCACTCGCAGATCGCGTTCAAGAATGCATTAGTGAGCCGGTGGTGATGGAGGAAAACGAATGGGGGATCGACCATGGCGCCTGGTCTGTCCTCAAATATATGTACCCTCATGCAGATGTGCCAGTGGTACAGCTAAGCCTAGATGGCTCTAAATCCGCCAGACAGCATTACGAGCTTGCCAAGCAGCTGCGACCTCTGCGTGATGAAAATATTCTGATTTTGGCTAGCGGGAATGTTGTCCATAATCTTCGGACAATGCATTGGCAAGAAGATGCCCAGCCTTATCCTTGGGCTAAAGACTTTAATCATTTCTTCATCTCAGAAATGATTGCCAATCATCATGAGCCACTGATTGACTGGCAAAAATATGGTGAGCCTGCTCAGATGTCTATTCCGACGGCAGAACATTATTGGCCTGCTTTGTACACTTTGGCTTTACAAGAGACGGGTGAGCATGCGACAGTCTATGCAGACGGCATTGAGATGAGTTCTATTAGCATGCTTGGTTTTTCTATTCAATAAGTACAAATTATGTGGATATCCATTTTCGCGATCTTCTTTGGAGCAGGCTTTGGCGCTCTTTTGCGGGCAGGATTTAATTTCCTGATGGTGGGGAGCGGCTCAATTATTCCTTTAGGCACTCTGCTGTCGAATATGGTGGGTGGCTATCTCATCGGCATTGCCGTTGCGTTCTTTGGTAATAACCCCCACCTCTCACCCGAGTGGAAGCTATTTGTTATCACTGGCTTTCTGGGCGGTCTAACAACTTTCTCTAGTTTTTCTGCTGAGGTCGTGGGGATGATGCAGCGGAGTGAGTTTAGTTGGGCAATGGGCACTGCTTTAATACATTTAGCGGGCTCACTCATTCTTACCTTCTTAGGTATTCTGACCTATCAAGCTCTAAAGTAATTTTTACTCAGGCTTAATGTTCGCTGTCTTCACAACAGCGCTCCATTTGCTGGCCTCTGCTTTAATCAAAGTTGCAAATTCTGCTGGAGTGCCTCCACCAATTTCATTCCCTTGCGAGAGCATTAATTCGCGCAGAGCCGGGTCTCTCAGGGCCTGATTGGCTGCAGCATTTAATTGCTCAATAATTGCCTTGGGTGTGCCTTTTGGAGCGATGAGTCCCTGCCAATTCAATACCTCGACTTTGGGGTAGCCTAACTCTGCAAAGCTTGGCACCTCAGGTAGCAAGGGTGAGCGTTTCTTGCTGGTAATGGCAATAGCACGTAACTTGCCGGCTTTAATGCTAGGAACAGCAGAATACATTTGATCAAACATGAGGTCGACATTGCCACCCATCAGATCTGTTAAGGCAGCAGAGCCACTTTTGTATGGCACGTGAATCATGCTGATGCCAGCATTGAGTTCAAAAAGCTCAGCAGAGAGTTGATGACTACCACCAATCCCGCCCGAAGAAAATGTCAGGACGCCAGGTTTCGCTTTGGCAGCAGCCACGATGTCGCCAATGGTTTTGTACGGTGAGTTTGGATTGACTACCAAAACAAGCGGCCCTTTTTCTATCAAGATGATGGGACTTAAATCTGTTTCAGGGTCGTAACGCAAATTTCCAAACAGTGTTTTATTCACAGCCATGGGTGCAAAGTTACCCATGCCAATGGTGTATCCATCTGGCGCAGCTCTGGCTATAAATTCAGTCCCAATATTGCCGCCTGCACCAGGTTTGTTATCAATGATTATGGGTTGCTTGAGAATGACACTCATCTTTTGGGCAATCTGACGACTGCGAGAGTCAGCACTGCCACCAGCACCATAGGGTACGATAAAGTTGATCGGCTTATTGGGATATCCGTTTTGTGCAAAAGCAGTGGGGGAGAGGAGTGCCGCAAGGCTCAGTGCCCTAATCAATATTTTGTGAATACATTGCATATTTAATCACTCACTTATATGAACCCCAGAACTCCTAATACAGCACCAATCACAATGAGATAGAGTGGGTGCCAACGGCTTAGTAGCATTACAGCAATTGCTAGCAAGGTTAGGGCAAACGCTGCCAGACTATGATTAATTTGCTGTGAGATATCCCATGCGGATCCGAGCACCAAACCAACCGCTAACGCGCTAGCAGCAAACTGAATAGTTTTCTTGGTGATTGGGTTACGTAGGTTACTGATATACCTTTGCAAAAAGAAGACCATGATCGATGACGGCCAGCAAATGGCAATCGATGCAACGATAGCGCCAATCACTCCACTCACATGCCACCCAATGAGGGTCACTGTCATCAGGTTGGGTCCAGGCGCTGCTTGCGCAATTGCAAAAAAATCTGCAAAGGTTTGCGTATTGAGCCAATGCTCTTGATTGACTGAGAGGTCATACAGTGCAGGCAATAGCGCATTAATGCCGCCAAAAGCCAAAGCCGAGAACGCCGAGAGTTTGATAAATAGGCTCAGCAGTGCACTCATGTTTGCTTCGCCTTTTTCCATGCCAGAAAAGTCGCCAGAGGGGATGCAATGAGCACAACCCATCCTAAATTGAGGTGAAAAAATCCTGCTGCAATCACGGTGAGTACTACCACCAACAGCATGGGTGGGAAGCTAAACTCATTGCGCATCATCTTAAAACCCGTTGCTGCAATTAAGCCGATACCTACCGCTGAAATACCACGCAACATTCCTTGAACTGCTGGCAAATAGCTATAGTGTTCATAAAGCATTCCAAGGAGGATGACGATCACGCTGGGCCCAAGCATTAAACCTAGAACAGCTGCTAGCGCTCCAAAGACGCCTGCAAAGCGGCTTCCTACGCAGACTGCCAAGTTAACAATATTCGGCCCGGGAACAATTTGGCAAATACCGAGTAGGGCATTAAATTCTTCAGCGCTGATCCATTTTTCTTGCTCAACAAGTGAGCGACGAGCCCAGGGCAGTACTCCACCAAAGCCCGATATACCAATCTTGCTAAAGCCAATGAAAAGTTGCTTGGGGGTTGGTGTTTTTAAAGTCACTGCGGCTTAAATGGATGGGGTACTGGCTTCTGATGGAGCCAAGCTTCTAAGGTTTCTGTAATCCCTTTAGAAAAAGTTGCAAAGATAGGTTCCGCAATAAATCCAAGATGGGGCGTTACCAAAAGATTGGGTGTGTTACGCAATACATCTTTTTCAGGAAGTGGTTCGATATCAAATACATCCACTGCTGCTTGGCCAGGCCTGCCTGCAGCAAGCGCTTTTTGGAGATCAACCATATTGATCAATGCTGAGCGGGAAGTGTTCACCAAAATCGAATCCGGACGCATCAAAGCAAGTTGATCTGCACTAATGAGTCCCTTTGTTCCAGGTCCTGCTACCAAGTGCATCGTAACAATCTTAGAGGTCTTCAATAATTCTTCCAGGCTAACTGCTTTCGCATTTTCAGCGGCAGCACGTTCTGGCGTCATGCGTGGACTCCAAGTCACCACTTCCATGCCAAAAGCAGCTCCAACGCGAGCTACGCGACTACCAATAGATCCCAAACCCATGACGCCAAGGCGCTCTCCAGCGAGCATTGGCAATACCGACAATCCATCACGCCAGCCACCAGAAGAAATCAACTGGTTCTGTTCTATGAGGCGTTTTGATGCCCCCAAAATTAATGCCCAAGTGAGTTCTGTAGTGGTTTCTTTAGAGGGACCGCCTGGTGTGCAAGCCATTGGAATATTGCGAGACACTAATGCAGCAGCTTCAAGAGTACCGTTGCGCTCGCCAGTAAACATCAGAAATTTCAGTTTCGGTAGTCGGGCAATCATGGCCTCATTAAAGGGCGAACGATCGCGCACAATGGCGATAGCATCAGCATCTTTCACAGCTTCATACAGCGCTTCATCGCGCAATGGCTCATGATGAATTGTTAGATGAGATTGTTGATCTAATTGATCCCAGTTTGAAAAACGCCGCAGGGCGCGTTCGTAATCACCTAAGACGACAATGTTTGGAAGTGAGGCCATGCGGAATACTTTCGATATAGATATGTGTGGGTAAAGTAGTTGGTTTAAATATTAGTCAGCTTTAAGCTTTTTTCGTATCGAGCGCTCGATAGGAATGGAGTCCAAATTGGGTTCTAGTGCTTCACGCTCATCAAATACGAAGCAGCTGCCTTGGTAGTGTGCTGAGCCAACCTCTTCAAAATACTTCAAGATGCCACCTTCTAATTGGTAGCTATGCTGCATACCAATTTCGCGCATATAGAGTCCAGATTTTTCACAACGAATGCCACCAGTACAAAAGCTCACCAGTGTTTTGTCTGCCAGTGCTTCTTTGTGAGCGGAAATCGCTTGTGGAAATTCGGTAAACTTTTCGATATTGAAGTGCAAGGCATTTTCAAAGCTGCCATATTCCACTTCAAATGCATTGCGTGTATCTACCATTACGACAGGGCGGCCTAAGTCATCAGTACCGCGATCAAGCCATTCTTGTAATTTTTTTGGGCTGATGAAATTTGCGCGACCTTCTTCAGGGCGAATAGCTGGGTGATTCATCCGAATAATTTCATTTTTGAGCTTGATCAGCATCTTTTTGAAAGGCTGCTCTTCTGACCAGCTTTCTTTGGCTTCAAGAGGTTTAAAGCGGGGGTCCATCCGCAACCAATCCAAAAAGCCACGCAACTCGGGGGCTGAACCAGCCAAAAAGAGGTTAATGCCTTCGCCGGTAAGCAGAATAGTCCCCTTCAGATTGCGGGTATTGCATTCCTCAAGCATTTTTACCCGCAGATCTGCCAAGCCGTCGAGGCTGACAAATAAATAGGCGGCAATGTTCAAAATCGACTTCATCTCTTCTCTCATCAAGCTACTGCCATATTATCGAGCAAACAGGCTTATGGGGTGGTAATCTTAAGCCTTATTCAAAGGAGACCGATCTATGCTGTATTTAGCAAAAATGGCCAAAAGAGCCCTATTGATAACCCTAATGTCCTTTGGGGTAAGCGGCATGGTGTTTGCCCAAACTGCTGGCGTTGGAAGCTGGCCAAGCCAAAAACCCATCAAATTGATAGCAGTCTTTCCAGCTGGTGGATCAGTTGATCAGGTTGCCCGAGTCTTGGCACAAGCCTTGCAAACAGAGCTTAAGCAAAATGTGATTGTTGAAAATATTGGCGGTGCTTCAGGTGTGATTGGTACTGCTGCGCTAGCAAGAGCGGATGCGGACGGTTATACCTTTGCAGTGGTATTTGATACCCACGGCGTCAATCCTAGCCTCAAAGACAAACTTCCCTACGACACCATTAAAGATCTGGCACCTGTGATTTTGGTGGGAACCTCACCAATGGTATTGGTAGCAAGTAAAAATTCTGGAATTAAGAGCTTTAAGCAATTGACAGAGATGTCTAAAGCCGGAAAGCCATTTAGCTATGGCTCCATCGGAATTGGTAGTCTTGGACACCTATCGATGGCACGTCTTGCTAAGCAAGCAGGCTTTGATTGGAACCATATTCCGTATCGTGGCGGCGGTCCTTTGATGCAGGATGCTTTGGGTGGTCAAGTGCCATTGGCTGTTGGTTCAGAGTTCTTGGTGAAGCCCCATGTTGATAGCGGTGGTGTGATTCCTTTGGTGATTACTACAGCAAAGAGAACTTCAACAATGCCTAATGTGCCTACAGTGGCTGAGAGTGGTTATCCAGGCTTTAGCGCACCAGCATGGTGGGCAGTGATTGCTCCAGGAAAAACGCCACCTGCGATTATTGATGCCATGAATAAGGCCTTGAATAAGGCCTTAAAAACTCCCTTGGTTGCGGAGAAGTTTAAAGCTCAAGGAATTGAGATTGTGGGTGGTAGCCCAGAATCTGCCCGTGAATTTATCGGTAAGCAAATTGGTATTTGGGGCAAGTTCGTCATTGAGAACGGCATTAAAGAAACTGCTCAGTAAGCGCACATGACTGAACGTTCGATTCCGTATCAACCCATTGATTTAGCAGAGCCAGCTGAGCTGGTTTCTGCTATTCGTAAGAGACGTGGCGGGCAGTTTATTAACTTGGATCGAATGCTCTTGCATAGCGTACCGATTGCTGAGGGCTGGAATCACTTTATTGGAGAGATTCGCAATAATTTGTCCCTAGATCCCAAGTTAAGGGAATTGGCAATGTGCGGAGTCGCAGTGCTCAATGGTGCTGAATATGAATTTTTTCATCATGCACCTCCCTTTAAAAAGGCTGGTGGCACCGAAGAACAAGTACAAGCCCTCAGATTGATCGGTCAGCCCAACTTCCCGCGGAACGAATTTACTCCGTTGGAAAATGATGCTGCTGACTTAACCTTGCAGATGACGCGCAATATTCAAGTCGATCCCGAACTCATGAAACGTCTTCAAAAAGCATTGGGAAATACGGATACAGTGGAGCTAGTAACAGTCATCGCTGCCTACAACATGGTATCTCGCTTCTTAATTGCTTTGGATATTCACCCCGAAGATCATCCACCCACTTCATGAACTCATGATTCATTGGAGCGAAGGCGAACAATCTTTTTCTGCTAAATGGCGCTCCGAAAATGGCATTGCGCCACATCAGAAAGTCATCATTGCTGATGACACCTTAACGGCCGACATAGCATACCGTTCAGCTTGTGAAGGCACTGCAATGCTTTACAAAGGCGACTTTCAAAATGCTCGCCAGCTACTGCAGGCCCTTGTAAGAAGGGTTGATAAGCCTTCTAAGAAATCAACTAGGGCTGATCGGGTTGCAAAAGAGAAAACCAAAAGTCCTTTAGACACCTTCAATTTACACCGCTTAGCGCAATCGCAAAGGGCGCGTATTCTGGGAATGTTGCTGATTCCTATTCATGCAGACCACAGCATTTCATTGCGACGTGCGCCTGATGTTGCGCAAGCCTGTATGGAGGCTTATGGAAAGCAGAGTGAAGACTATGTTGTCTCTTTACGAGAATTGCTAGGGGTCATTAGCGCGCATGAATGGCGTAAAAAAGGTGTTCCCGTGCTAGCGAGGGATGATGAGGAGATTCGGATTCATCCACACTACGGTGTTTTTTCACCGATTCGCGGTGAATACATTGAACTGGTTCTCAAAGCGCCGCTACCCGCTGCGATTCAAAAAAACTCCATAGCATTTGACATTGGGGTGGGCACTGGGGTGCTGTCCGTTGTATTGGCAATTCGAGAGATCAAAAAAATCATTGCTACTGATCAAGATGATCGTGCTATTGCATGCGCCCAAGACAATATTGATCGTTTGGGTCTCAATCACCAGATAGAAATTCAGAAGACCAATTTGTTTCCAGCAGAGAAAGCGGCATTGATTGTATGTAATCCTCCCTGGTTGCCAGCGCGTCCCAGCTCTTCTCTTGAGTATGCAATATATGACCCGGAGAGCCAAATGTTAAAAGGCTTTCTAGGAAAATTAAAAGAGCATTTATTACCCGGTGGCGAGGGTTGGTTGATCCTTTCTGACCTTGCTGAGCATCTCGGCTTGCGATCAAGAGAGCAATTGCTCGATTGGATTGATCAGTCCGGACTGAAGGTTGTGGGACACTTAGATACCAAACCTCAGCATCACAAAGTATTTGATAAAGCTGATGCACTTCATGCGGCAAGATCTCAAGAGATCACTTCTTTGTGGCGGCTAGTAGTGAAATAAAAACAGGACCACAAGTTGGTAAAGCAAACCCCTCCAAAATTCAGAGGGGTTTGCTTTATATGGTGGAGTCGGCGGGAATCGAACCCGCGTCCGCAAATCCTCCACAACAAGTTCTACATACTTAGTCATATCATTTAATTTAATCAGTTAGGCACAGATTGACACGTTCCTCGCTGACGATTCACTAAGTTTTCGTACTATTCTTCGTGACGCAAAATAGTCTTATCTCTTGTATATGACCCTGATGTAGCTTTCGCTACCTGACCCAAGAGAGAATCAGTTCAGGGGCAACCGCAATTAAGCGGCTAGTGCGTAACGTTCGTCGTTAGCAGTTATTACATTCCCATTGATTTACGAGATAACGGGTCCTCGGTATGCCCTTGATGCTTTGTAATCCACGTCGAAACCATGTCGACCCCAGAGTTCATGCATAGGAGGATCTATTTTAAAGCCGCTAGCCCCAAATTGCTTAATATCTTTTGGGATGCCATTAAACCCTATTAGGAAAGATGATTGGTAATAATTCGAGGGGGCTGTTGATGATGTGATCAGCACCCCAAGCTTCTGGTGGCTCTTTGCAGCCGCAGTAACCATACGCAGCTGCAACCGTCAGCATGCCTGCAGCTTTTCCTGCAATGACGTCTCGGATGTCATCGCCTACATAAATTGACTTTGTTGGATCAATATTGGCAATTCTGGCGGCATGCAGAATTGGTTCTGGATGGGGTTTTGAGTGGGGCGTTGTATCGCCTGACACTGTAGAGACCGCTCTTTGACGCAGGCCCATCAGTTCAGTGAGTGGATTGGTGAAGCGCTCACTTTTATTCGTCACAATTCCCCAGGGAAGGTTTGCGATTTCCATTTGCTCAAGCAAATCATCCATGCCATCAAATAACTTGCTGTGGACTAATAGAGCATTTTCATAGTTTTTAAAAAACTCATCTCGCAATGCAATGAAATCCGGATGATCTGGAGTAATTCCAAATGCACCCTCTAATAGGCCCCGTGCACCAGCTGACGCACAAGGGCGCAAAACTTCGTAAGGTTTCGGTAACAGCTGACGCGCTACCAGCAATTGATTGGTTGCAGCCACTAAATCCGGCGCTGTATCTGCAAGAGTGCCATCCAAATCAAAAAATACCCCGTGATAAGGGCTTGATAGGGTGCTCATGCCTTACTTCCTGACGGCAATCATGTAGTTCACATCTACATCATCCCCGAGGCTATACACCTGAGTGATTGGGTTGTAGCTCAAACCCTTTATTCCAATCATCTCTAAGCCCGCTTGACGGGTGAACGCAACCAGCTCTGATGGCTTGATAAATTTCGCGTATTCGTGAGTCCCCTTGGGTAGGAGCTTGAGGATGTATTCGGCGCCAATAATGGCAAATAAGTAGGACTTAGGGCTACGATTCAAAGTGCTAAAGAAGAGCGTGCCACCGGGTTTGCAAAGCTTTGCACAAGCTTGCGCAACTGATGCAGGATTTGGGACGTGCTCCAACATTTCCATACAGGTCACAACGTCATATTGTTCGGGCTGTTCATCAGCGAGAGCCTCTGCTGAGATTGAGCGGTAAGTCAGTTTTGCGCCTACTTCTAATGCATGTAATTCTGCAACCTTGAGAGCTTTTTCAGAAAGATCAATGCCAGTGGTGTCTGCGCCAGATTGAGCGATGGATTCTGCCAAGATGCCACCACCACAGCCGATATCAACCACTTTTTTTCCCTCTAAGTTTACGAAGGATTTGATCCAAGCAAGGCGCAGTGGGTTAATGGCGTGCAAAGGCTTGAATTCACTATTAGGGTCCCACCAGCGGTGAGCTAGGGCGCTAAATTTAGCGATTTCAGATTGATCAACGTTCATCTTGAGTTTGGCTCTCAGTAAGGCGGGTAAAGGATTCTACGAATATAGCGGAAATAAAAAAGCCCGCAAGAAGCGGGCTTTTTTACAAGTAAGGTGAATTACTTAGCTGTACCAACAACTTCGATGTCAGTACGGCGGTTCTTAGCGCGGCCTTCAGCAGTTGCATTGCTTGCAACTGGATTGCTCTTGCCTTTTGATTCTGTGTAGATACGGCTACCGTCAACACCCTTGCTTACAAGGTATGTCTTAACAGATTGCGCACGACGCTGACCGAGAGCCATGTTGTATGCATCTGTACCGATGCTGTCAGTGTTACCAACAGCGATGATGACTTCTAACTTGATCTTGCTTAAATCAGCAGCGATCTTGTCCAAAGTAGCTTTACCTTCTGGTTTCAAATCAGACTTGTTGAAGTCATAGAGTGTGTCAGCTTGCAAAGTGATTTTGCTTTGGCTAACGCCAGCAGGACTGTGTGCAGTCAACGCACCGTCACAACCCTTAGCTGCAGTTGCTGGTGTCCAGTTATTATCGCGCCAGCACAATGTGCCATCGCCGTTTTTCCAGTTTAATTGGCCGTCGCCGTTTTGCCAGTTATCAGAAGCCATTGCTGCAGAAGCAGAAACAGTAATAACAGAAGCGAGCAACACTCTTAGGGTTTTGTTCATTTTTAGTCCTCAAAAATCTCTTTTTAATTAAAGTCAAACTTAAATGTAATTCGCCCTACTTTGAAGCAAAAAACCGCAAAGCGACACATCTCAATTTCGTACAAACTGACAGAATCTTAGCATAGGGGCTATCCGTCATCAAAATGATATTATTTCTGGATGGAACAAGCCGCTAAAGAAACACTACCAATATCCCTCGAAGACGAAATGCGGCGGTCCTATTTGGACTACGCAATGAGCGTCATCGTCGGCAGAGCCCTGCCAGACGTGCGCGATGGCCTCAAACCGGTTCACCGCCGGGTCTTATTCGCGATGTATGAATTAAACAACGATTGGAACCGAGCTTACAAAAAATCTGCCCGTATAGTTGGCGATGTGATCGGTAAATACCATCCGCACGGTGATTCTGCGGTGTATGACACCATCGTTCGGATGGCCCAGGACTTCTCCCTGCGCTATATGCTGGTTGATGGGCAGGGCAACTTTGGCTCCGTAGACGGCGATAACGCTGCTGCGATGCGGTATACGGAGATCCGCCTGCGCAAGATCGCCCATGAGCTTTTGGCCGATTTGGACAAGGAAACCGTGGATTTTGGGCCAAACTACGACGGTAGCGAGAAAGAACCCCTGATTCTTCCTGCAAAAGTGCCTAATTTGCTCATTAACGGCAGCTCAGGCATTGCGGTGGGTATGGCGACCAATATCCCTCCCCATAACCTCGATGAGGTCGTTACAGCCTGTTTACACGTCTTGCATAACCCCGAATGCTCGATTGATGAGCTGATTGAGATCATTCCAGCTCCCGACTTCCCCACCGCCGGCATTATTTACGGCGTTCAAGGAGTGCGCGAAGGCTACAGAACTGGTCGTGGTCGTGTTGTTATGCGTGCCAAGACTCACTTTGAAGATATCGACAAGGGTGCACGTCAGGCCATCATCGTTGATGAGTTGCCATATCAAGTAAACAAAAAGAACTTGCTCGAGCGTATTGCTGAGTTAGTGAATGAGAAAAAAGTTGAAGGCATTTCTGATTTGCGTGACGAGTCAGATAAATCCGGTATGCGCGTTGTGATTGAACTTAAGCGCGGTGAAGTGCCTGAGGTAGTTCTCAATAATTTGTATAAGAGCACTCAACTGCAAGATAACTTCGGTATGAACATGGTGGCCTTGGTAGATAACCAGCCACGCTTGCTCAACTTGAAGCAAATGCTGGAATATTTCTTGCAGCATCGTCGTGAAGTTGTGACACGTCGCACAATTTTTGAATTGCGTAAAGCGCGTGAGCGCGGTCACGTCTTAGAAGGTTTGGCAGTTGCCTTAGCAAACATAGATGAGTTCATTGCCATCATTAAAGCGGCTGCAAACCCAGTGATTGCAAAGCAAGAGTTAATGGGTAAAGCTTGGGATTCATCGATGGTGCGTGAGATGTTGGCGCGTGCTGAGACCGATACACCAGGAGGCCGTAATGCCTACCGTCCAGAAGGTTTGTTGCCCGAGTACGGTATGCAGACTACTGGCCTGTATCGCCTCTCTGACAGTCAAGCACAAGAAATTTTGCAGATGCGTTTGCAACGCTTGACTGGTCTTGAGCAAGACAAGATTGTGAACGAGTACAAAGAAGTCATGGCAGAAATTTCTGACTTGTTAGATTTGTTAGCAAAGCCAGAACGTGTTACTCAAGTCATCGAAAGCGAACTAAAAGAAGTGCAAGCTGAATTTGGTAAAGCTGGCGGTGATACAGGTCGTCGTTCATTCATTGAGATGAATGCAACCGAACTCTTCACAGAAGATTTGATCACTCCACAAGATATGGTGGTGACACTGTCACACACTGGTTACATGAAGAGTCAGCCGCTGAGTGAATACCGTGCACAGAAACGTGGTGGTCGTGGCAAGCAAGCCGCCGCTACGAAAGATGAAGACTGGATTGATACGCTGTTCGTAGCCAATACACACGATACGATTTTGTGTTTCTCTGATCGTGGCCGCATGTACTGGCTCAAAGTGTGGGAAGTTCCACAAGGCAGTCGTACTTCACGCGGTAAGCCAATCGTCAATATGTTCCCATTGATCGAAGGTGAAAAGATCACTGTGATTCTGCCGATCAAGGGCTACCAAGATGATCAGTATGTCTTTATGGCAACGAGTTTGGGTACTGTGAAGAAGACACGCTTATCTGACTTCTCCAACCCACGTAAGGCCGGCATTATTGCGGTTGACCTCAACGAGAATGATTTCTTGGTTGGCGCAGCTATAACGGATGGTCAGCATGATGTGATGTTGTTCTCTGATGCCGGTAAAGCAGTGCGTTTTGATGAGAATGATGTGCGTCCAATGGGCCGTACCGCACGGGGTGTGCGCGGCATGAATTTAGGCGTCGGCCATCAAGTGATTGCGATGTTAGTTGCCCCAGCAGAAGCTGCTGAAGGTGCTGAAGCCGCAGTGGTAGACGCAAACGGCATTGCAATTCCAAGTAGTGTGTTGACTGCTACGGAGAATGGTTACGGTAAGCGTACGCCTATTGCTGAATACACACGTCATGGCCGCGGCACCAAGGGCATGATTGCAATTCAGACAAGCGAGCGTAACGGTAAAGTAGTTGCTGCCGCTTTGGTTTCTCCTGAAGATCAAATTATGTTGATCACTACGGGTGGCGTTTTAGTGCGTACACGTGTTTCTGAAATTCGCGAAATGGGTCGCGCTACTCAAGGCGTGACTTTGATCAACGTGGATGAGGGCACTCGCTTATCTGGTCTGCAGCGTATTGCTGAGAGCGACTCGGATGAAGAGGGCGACGAAGCAGAAGAAGGTGATGCATCTGCTGATTCAGCAACTGATTCCAATTCTGATGCGGCAGGTGACGCTTAAAGCGTTATCACTAGACTAGTAGCTTATGACTTTTGACCGCCGCATCTTCAATTTCGCTGCGGGGCCTGCTACATTACCTGAGGAGGTATTGAAGCAGGCTGCTGATGAAATGCTCAATTGGCGCGGACTCGGTACTAGCGTCATGGAAATTAGTCACCGCAGTAAAGAATTCATGGAAGTGTATGAAGAGGTGATTCAAGACCTGCGTACGCTGATGAGCATTCCGGATTCTTATGAAATCTTGCTCTTGCAAGGTGGTGGACTTGGACAAAATGCAGCTATCCCCATGAACCTCATGCCCTTGGCTAAAAACGGCCCTAAGGCAGACTTTCTAGTCACTGGTGTCTGGTCAGAAAAATCATTTAAAGAAGCGCAAAAGTATGGCGCTGCTCATTTGGTGGCTTCTTCAGCTGCAGAAAAATTCAACACGATTCCAGCAAGATCCACTTGGAATTTATCCAGTGATGCGGCTTATGTGCATTACTGTGCCAATGAGACGATTGGTGGCGTTGAGTTTCCGGATGTACCAGATGTTGGGGGTACTCCTCTGGTGGCAGATATCTCTAGCAATATTCTTTCAAAAGAGATGGATGTCACCCAATGTGCTGTGTGGTTTGGTGGTGCACAAAAGAATATCGGCCCCTCTGGTGTGACCATTGTGATTATTCGCAAAGACCTGCTTGGTCACAGCATGGGTATCACCCCAACGATTTGGGATTGGTCAGTGCAGGCCGGCACTCAATCGATGATCAATACGCCCCCAACTTTTTCGATTTATATGGCTGGCTTGGGCTTTAAGTGGCTCCTCAAGCAGGGTGGCGTCAAGGTGATGGAAAAGCGCAATCAAGAAAAAGCAAACTTGCTCTATAGCTTTCTGGATCAAAGCAGTCTGTATGAAAATCGCGTCACTAAGGAATATCGCTCACGGATGAACGTGACTTTTTTCTTAAAAGATGAGAACCTGAATGCAGAGTTTCTGGCGCAGTCAAATGCTGCTGGTCTGGTGGCCTTGCGAGGTCATAAAGCGGCGGGTGGTATGCGCGCCAGTATTTACAACGCAATGCCGATCGAAGGTGTGAAGGCCTTGCTTGAGTTTATGCGTGATTTTGAAAGGCGGGCTTAATGAGTACTGAAGAACAGCGCTTAGCTCCCCTGCGAGAAAAGATTGATGCATTGGATGCAGCGATTCTAGATTTGCTAACGCAGCGTGCTAAAGCGGCGCAAGAAGTGGGTCATGTCAAAGGTGGCTTCTCATCCCCAGTGTTTCGTCCTGAGCGTGAGCGCCAGGTAGTTGCTCGTCTGCAAGAAATCAATGCTGGACCTTTGTTGCCTGATGGCATCGCCGCTATTTGGCGCGAGGTGATGTCTGCTTGCAGAGCATTAGAGGCTCGTCAAACTATTGCCTATCTTGGGCCAGCAGGGACTTTTTCTGAGCAGGCTGCGCAAACGTATTTCGGTCATTCGATTGTGGGTTTGCCTTGTGCGAGCTTGGATGAAGTTTTCAAATCAGTAGAGAAGGGCGCCGCACAATTTGGCGTGGTCCCGGTTGAGAACTCCAGTGAAGGTGCGATCTCACGCACATTGGATTTGTTGCTAGATTCCTCTATGCGTATTAGCGGAGAAGTCGTCTTGCCGATACGCCATCATCTCTTAACGAAGAGTGGTAGCTTGGATGGCGTGACAACGGTTTGCGCTCATGCACAAGCATTGGCACAGTGCCAACAATGGTTAAGTCTGCATGCCCCGCATTTAAAGCGTCAGGCAGTCAGTAGTAATGCAGAAGCTGCTCGCCTAGCTGCAAATGATCCAAGCCTAGCGGCTATCGCGGGAGATCCTGCGCAAGAAGCTTACGGCTTGCAGGCTGTGGCTGCACAGATTCAGGATGACCCGCATAACCGGACACGATTTGTCGTAGTTGGTAACTATGCGTGCACTCCAACAGGCAAAGATCAAACTTCTTTAGTGTTGTCGGTTGATAACCAGCCGGGGGCTGTGCACCGTTTACTGGCTCCTTTGGCAAAGCATGGTGTGTCGATGAATCGTTTTGAGTCTCGCCCTGCCCGTAAAGGGACTTGGGAATATCACTTCTATATTGATATTGCTGGTCATGCAGAGGATGCCAAAGTTGTAAAAGCGCTTGAGGAGTTAAAAGAGACTGCGGCGTTCTATAAGAATTTGGGTTCTTACCCACACTCTGCCTAATTCATTTGTAAAGTTCGCATGACTTCTAAGATTGGTCTAAAACACATTCACGCTATTGCGCCTTATGTTGGTGGCCGCCCTATCAGCGAGGTTGCTCGTGAATATGGCTTAGATGAAAGCAAGATTGTGAAGCTAGCTTCCAATGAAAATCCATTAGGTATGCCTAAGTCTGCTCAAGAAGCGATGCTCAAGGCTGCAAGTGATCTGGGCCGCTATCCTGACTCCAATGGTTTTGAATTAAAAAAGGTTTTATCAGAGCGCTTAGATGTCCCGGCTAATTGGATTACTTTGGGTAATGGAAGCAATGACATCCTAGAGTTGGCGGCCCGTGCTGTGGCGCAGGCTGGTGACGAAGTCATCTTCTCCAAACACGCTTTCGCGGTTTACCCCCTTGCAACGCAAGCAGTTGGCGCTAAGGCAGTCGAGGTTTCAGCAAGCTCTACTTATGGCCATGACTTGCCAGCGATGTTGGCTGCAGTCAAAGCTGCTGGTGATAAAGCAAAGCTAGTCTTTGTAGCCAACCCAAACAATCCGACAGGAAGCTATCTCACCGCTAAAGAGATTGAAGAATTTCTGGTGGCAGTCCCAGCTCATGTTGTTGTGGTGCTTGATGAGGCGTATAACGAATACTTAACTCCAGAGCAGCGCTATGATGCGGTTGCCTGGGTAAAGCGCTTCCCAAATATGATTTTGTCGCGTAGCTTTTCCAAAGCCTACGGCCTAGCAGGTTTACGTATTGGTTATGGAGTTGCACAGCCTCACTTAACAGATTTGCTCAATCGTATTCGCCAACCATTTAATGTGAATAGTCTTGCGCAGGCAGCAGCCATTGCGGCATTTCAAGACAAAGCATTCTTACAAGAAGGTTTTGAACTCAATCGTGCTGGCTATTTACAACTTACTAAAGCATTTGATGATTTAGGCCTGACTTATCTGCCATCTGCTGGAAACTTTGTTCTCGTCAAGGTAGGTAACGACGATCAAGCGGGGGCCCGCATCAATTTAGCTTTGCTAAAGCGCGGCATTATCGTGCGTCCGGTAGGGAGCTATGGTTTGCCGCAGTGGTTACGTATCTCGATTGGTTTACCAGAAGAAAATGCTGCTTTCATCGCAGCCCTAAAAGAAATCACTGCAGAAATACTTTCCTAATGACCATCATGAATCCTGCGAGCAATTACGGTACTGTCACCATCGTTGGTGTGGGCTTGATCGGCGCATCCCTAGGTTTGGCGCTCAAACAAGCGGGTGTGGTTACCAAAGTGTTAGGTGTGGGTCGCAGTAAAGAAAATTTAGATCAAGCGCAAAAGATGGGTGCGATTGATGGCGTAGTGGATTTAATTGAAGCTGCTAAGCAGTCTGATGTCATTGTGTTGTGCATACCAGTTGCCCAAATGCGAGCAGCCTTTGAGATGATTGAACCGCATCTTGAACCTAGAACTATGATTACGGATGCCGGTAGCACTAAGGGCGATGTGATCTTGACTGCCAAAGAGGTGCTAGGTAAAAAAGCTTGTCAGTTTGTACCGGCTCATCCCATTGCAGGCGGAGCACAACATGGTGCTGCAGCAGCAAAAGCAGATTTATTCAAAGGCAAGCAAACGATTATTTGCCCTCTACAGGAAAACTCTCCTGAAGATATTGCCTTAATGATTAGATTTTGGGAGTCAGTCGGTTCAGTAGTGAAAAAGATTGGTGTTGTACAACACGATGCAATTTATGCCGCCGTATCCCATCTTCCACACATCTTGTCATACGCTTTGATGGCAAGTGTTGTGAATTCTGAAGATGCTGATCAAAAGCTTGGTCATGTTGGCGCCGGCTTTAAAGACTTCACTCGGATTGCAGCATCTAGCCCAGAAATGTGGCGCGACATTTGTTTAGGTAATCGCACAGCCATTCTGAAAGAGTTAGATCAATATCTATTGATCGTGAATCATATGCGTAAATTGATTGCTGAAAATGATGGTACTGGTCTAGAGAAATTATTTAATAAGGCAAGCAAAGCGCGTCAAGATCTGGATGGGGCTTAATGACTCATTTGCCTAGTATTGAGATTGGTCCATTCAAGCGAGCTCAAGGCTCAATTGTTTTGCCTGGTTCCAAGAGCATCTCAAATCGTGCTTTGCTATTGGCAGCGCTTTCTTCGGGCACAACACCGCTAAATAACCTCTTAGATGCAGACGACACACAAGTGATGCGTAATGCCTTGCGTCAACTGGGTTTATCTGTGACGGACAAGGCAGACAAAGTTTGTGTAGTGGAGGGTTGTGGTGGCAAATTCCCGGTGCGTGATGCAGACCTCTTCATGGGTAATGCCGGCACGGCTATTCGTCCTTTAACTGCTGCACTAGCAATGCAAGGTGGTCACTATCGCCTATCTGGTGTTGCGCGCATGCATGAGAGGCCCATTCGCGATTTAGTAGATGGCTTACGTCAAGTGGGCGCCAAGATTGAATACGAATTACAAGAAGGTTATCCCCCAATCAAAATCTTGGCTGCAGACATTCAGATTAAAGATGTGGTTAAGGTACGTGGCGATGTATCAAGTCAATTCTTGACAGCATTGTTAATGGCCTTACCTTTGGTTGCAAATGAGCCGGTCCGTATTGAAGTCATTGGGGAATTAATTTCTCGACCCTATATTGATATCACCTTAAAGCTGATGGCGCGCTTTGGTGTGAAGGTTAGTTGCCCAGATGCACAATCATTTGTGATCCCTGTTAAGACGTCTGATGCGGTGTATCAAAGTCCAGGTCAACTATCAGTTGAAGGTGACGCCTCTTCCGCATCTTACTTCTTGGCCCTTGGTGCTATTGGTGGCGGACCTATAAGGGTTCTGGGCGTAGGTAAGGAGAGTATTCAAGGGGATGTGGCTTTTGCTGATGCGCTTGCCTTGATGGGTGCCAATATTGCTGCTGGTGAGGATTGGCTTGAAGTCTCGGGTGTGAAAAATGCCAACGGCAAACTTCAGGGGATCACGCTTGATTGCACAGAAATCCCAGATGCTGCAATGACACTCGCTATCGCAGCTTTATTTGCAGAGGGTCCAACACGTTTAAACAATATTGCAAGTTGGCGAGTTAAAGAAACAGATCGTATTGCCGCAATGGCAAAAGAATTGAGAAAAGTAGGTGCGATTGTTGAAGAAGGTGCTGACTACATTGTTGTGAATGCACCTAAAGCGCCAGCCGACTGGAAGTCACCGAGCGAAGGCATTGATACTTATGATGACCATCGCATGGCGATGTGTTTTTCACTTGCTGCGTTAGGACCGAACGCACTCAAGATCAATGATCCCAATTGCGTAGCAAAAACTTTCCCAAGCTACTTCGCTGAATTTGCGAAAGTTGTGAGTTAATTCAAAACAATTCATGAGTAATTTTCCAGTCATCGCAATTGATGGACCTACTGCTTCCGGTAAAGGGACGGTTGCCTCTTTGGTGGCAGAAAAGTTGGGCTTTCATTATTTGGATAGTGGGGCGCTCTATCGCTTAGTGGCTTTGGCTAGTGAAAAACAGGGAATTGACGTCAAAAATGGCCCTGAATTAGGCCTCTTGGTTCCTAAGTTATTGATTTCATTTAAAAATAACCAAATTTTCTTGAATGGAGAGGATGTCACTGATGCGATTCGCGCGGAAAACATCGGTTTGAGAGCCTCAGCCTTAGCCGTTCATCCTGAGGTCAGATCTGCATTGGTGGGCCTACAGCGCAGTTTTCGCCAATCTCCCGGATTGGTGGCTGATGGCAGAGATATGGCCAGCGTGATATTCCCAGATGCAGTTTTGAAGGTTTTTTTGACGGCAACAGCCGCTGCCAGAGCTGAGCGTCGCTATAAGCAATTGATAGCTAAGGGAATTTCTGCTAAACTTTCAGACTTACTGCAAGATTTGCAGGAGCGCGATGCCAGAGATAGTAGTCGAGGTACCGCACCCCTCTTGGTTGCAGATGGCGCAAAAGTGCTTGAAACATCAGATCTTTCGATAGATCAAGCAGTTAAGACAGTTTTAGATTGGTATCAATCTGCAATTGTTTAGTTTTTAGCGGTAGATGTAAGTAGTAGTTTTGGCGTCTTAGGAAACTCCACAACGCGATCATTTCATTAGCGTGTTTCTTAAAGACTTTTTTAACCTAACCCGTCGGGCCTTCTGACGGCACAAAGTGAATACACATGTCTGAATCATTTGCAGAATTATTTGAAGAATCATTAACCCGATCGAATATGAAGACCGGCCAAGTTATTTCGGCTGAAGTCCTTCGCATCGACCACAACTTCGTCGTTGTTAACGCTGGCTTAAAGTCTGAAGCGTTTATTCCTGTTGAAGAATTCCATAACGACGCTGGAGAGATTGAAGTAGCTCCTGGCGATTTCGTTTCTGTTGCTATTGACGCTCTTGAGAATGGCTATGGCGACACTATCCTCTCCCGTGATAAAGCAAAGCGCTTGGCATCATGGATGAATTTGGAAAAAGCACTCGAGCAAGCCGAGATCGTTACCGGTACTGTTACCGGTAAGGTTAAAGGCGGCTTGACTGTGATGGTGAACGGTATCCGCGCATTCTTGCCTGGATCACTCGTTGACACACGCCCAATTAAAGACACCAGCCCTTACGAAGGTAAGACGATGGAGTTCAAGGTTATCAAGCTTGACCGTAAGCGTAACAACGTAGTGTTGTCACGTCGTGCGGTAGTTGAAGCTAGCCAAGGTGAAGAGCGTGCGAAGTTGATGTCTAACCTTAAAGAAGGTGCAGTGGTTACTGGCCTCGTTAAGAACATCACTGATTACGGCGCGTTCGTTGACCTCGGTGGTATCGATGGCCTCTTACACATTACCGATTTGGCATGGCGTCGTGTGCGTCACCCAAGCGAGATGTTGACTGTTGGTCAAGAAGTTACCGCCAAGATTTTGAAGTTCGATCAAGAGAAGAACCGCGTTTCACTTGGTGTGAAGCAGCTTGGTGATGATCCATGGGTTGGTATCGCTCGTCGTTACCCACCAAATACCCGTTTATTCGGCAAAGTAACCAACTTGACTGACTACGGCGCATTCGTTGAAATCGAATCTGGTATCGAAGGCTTGGTACACGTTTCTGAAATGGATTGGACCAACAAGAACGTTGCTCCAAGCAAAGCGACTGCATTGGGAACTGAAGTTGAAGTGATGGTTTTGGATATTGATGAAGACAAGCGTCGTATTAGCTTGGGCATCAAGCAGTGCAAAGCAAATCCATGGGAAGAGTTCTCACGTTCACAGCAAAAAGGCGACAAGCTTTCTGGTGCAATCAAGTCGATTACCGATTTTGGTGTGTTCATTGGCTTGCCTGGCGGTATCGATGGTTTAGTTCACCTCTCAGACCTCTCATGGAATGAGCCAGGTGAAGAAGCTGTTAAGAAATACAAAAAAGGTGATGAAGTTGAAGCCACTGTATTGGCAATTGATGTTGAGAAAGAGCGTATTTCTCTCGGTATCAAGCAATTGTCTGGTGACCCATTCAATAACTACACATCCGTCAGCGACAAGGGTAGCCTCGTCACCGGTACTGTGAAGGCAGTTGATGCTAAGGGGGCAACGATTCACTTGGCTGATGAAGTTGAAGCTTACTTGCGCGCTTCTGAGATCTCAACCGATCGCGTTGAAGATGCACGCAATGTATTGAAAGAAGGCGATAGCGTTACTGCAATGATCATTAATATTGATCGTAAGTCACGCGTCATCAATCTTTCAATCAAAGCAAAAGACAGTTCTGATCAACAAGATGCAATGAGCAAACTCCAAGGTGATGCGCAGTCTGGCACAACCAATTTGGGTGCTTTGTTAAAAGCAAAATTGGACAATCAGGGTTAAGGCAATATCGCCGCTTTCCGTTGGGGGAGCGGCGATTTTTTTGATAGATCATGACAGATCAAGAGCAACAAGCAATTACTCGCTCCGAACTTGTGGAGAGCCTTGCGGAACAATTTCCGCAGCTTCTGCCTAGGGACGTAGAGCTAGCAGTAAAAACTTTGCTAGATACCATGACTCATGCTTTAGCTGAGGGCAAGCGTATTGAGTTGCGCGGTGTTGGCAGTTTTGTACTGCATCATCGTCCTGCTCGTACTGGTCGCAATCCAAAGTCTGGTGATAAGGTCTTGATTCCAGAAAAGCGTGTGCCGCATTTCAAGCCTGGTAAAGAGTTGCGTGAACGAGTGGATTACAAGCCGCTCAAACAGGCGGGCCCCAAAGAGGGTTCTGGTGCCTAATA
Source organism: Polynucleobacter sp. MWH-Creno-3A4 (assembly GCF_018881885.1). NCBI lineage: Bacteria > Pseudomonadati > Pseudomonadota > Betaproteobacteria > Burkholderiales > Burkholderiaceae > Polynucleobacter > Polynucleobacter sp. MWH-Creno-3A4. The sequence goes on along the minus strand of NZ_JACXSA010000001.1, from coordinate 274,729 downwards.
TTCAGGCTTATCCTCAGTGGTCCATTCGGGCCATTTTTTTATTTAAATTCTGTACGCCATGATTCAGATAGCGACATCTTGGCTTTTATTGCTACCCATCATGTTTGGTGTTGGGTGGCTAGCTGCTCGCTGGGATCTTCGTCTTGAGAATCGGATGGATGAACGTGAACGCATGCGTCAGCAGCGTTCAACCTTTAAAGGTTTGAGCCTTTTACTGAATGAGCAGCCGGATCAGGCAATTGAAACGCTGGTCAAAATTGCGCAGCTTGATCCAGAGACTATTGAACTCCATTTTTCGTTGGGCAATTTATTCCGTCGTCGCGGCGAGACTGAGCGGGCAATTAAAGTGCATCAGCACTTGGCTAATCGTGATGATTTAAAACCTCGCGATCGTGATCATGCTGCTTATGAATTAGGCCGTGACTTTTTGCGTGCTGGGTTGCTGGACCGTGCTGAAGCTTCCTTGAATCGGGTTGGTGACGGCAAATTTGCGGTTCCTGCAAAAGAAAGTTTGCTAGAGATGTATCAGGTAGAGCGTGATTGGAAAAAAGCCATCATTGCTGCCAGTGAGCTAGAAACACTGCAGGGTAAATCTCATAAAACAGAGATTGCTCAGTTTCATTGTGAGTTGGGTCAAGAGGCTTTGCGTCGTAAGGATTTGGCAGAAGCAGAACAGTCTATTCAGAGGGCCTTGCAGGCCGTCTCAAATCATGCGCGTGCTTTGATTTTGCAGGGTGATTATTTGATGGCGATGGAGCGCCCAGCACAAGCAATTGATGCTTGGAGTTTAGTGGCGGCCTCCCATCCAGCCTATATGCATTTATTGGCTGACCGCTGGATGATTGCCCATACCGCTATTGATCGGGTAGATGAAGGGTTGGATCGTCTCTGCGCACTATTAAAGACTCAGGCATCTGGCGAGCTATTGGATATTGTGCACAAGCAGCTCATGAAAATTCGTGGACCGCAGGCTGCCAATATCATGCTTGCCGATGTCATGCAGCATTCCCCTAGTTTGAGCGCACTTTCTAATCTGGCTGAAACCCGCCTTGCTTTAGAGGAGGGGAGCGCCAATCCAGAAAGGCTCCTGGAGTTGCATTCCATCTTGAATTTGTTGCGTCAGCGTACAACCAGTTTGGCTCGATATACTTGTGGCAACTGTGGATTTCGGGCGCGCAGATTCTATTGGCAGTGTCCTGGCTGTAATAATTGGGAGGCATACTCCCCGAGACGTACCGAGGGTGCTGCACCAAGCGGCCCCTCAATGTAATGTTTAATAGAGTAAAGATTAATCAGGAGCTCATTTGAAAGTCACCATCATCGGCAGCGGCTACGTAGGTTTAGTAACTGGCGCTTGCTTGGCAGAGCAAGGAAACAATGTTTTTTGTTTGGATCTTGATCCTAAGAAGATTGATATTCTCAATTCTGGTGGCGTGCCGATTTATGAGCCAGGCTTAAAAGAGATGATTGAGCGCAATCGTGCTGCTGGCAGATTGCAGTTTTCTACTGACATTGCGGCTTCGGTAGAGCATGGCGACATTCAATTTATTGCAGTAGGCACACCTCCTGATGAAGATGGTTCAGCTGATCTCCAATATGTGGTTGCTGCAGCTCGTAATATTGGCCGCTATGCTACGACTCCTAAGGTGATTGTGGATAAGTCCACAGTGCCAGTAGGTACTGCAGATAAGGTCTCTGCTGCCATTAAAGAAGAGTTGGAAAAAAGAGGTCAACCAGAAGATTTATGTTCGGTAGTATCTAATCCCGAGTTTTTAAAAGAGGGTGCGGCCGTAGAAGACTTCATGCGCCCAGACCGCATCGTCATAGGTACAGAAAGCACTCCAGCAGGATTGCGTGCTAAAGAGCAAATGCGCAAGCTTTATGCGCCATTTAATCGTCACCATGAACGCACTTACTACATGGATGTTAAGAGTGCAGAGCTGACTAAGTATGCAGCGAATGCCATGTTGGCAACCCGTATTTCCTTTATGAATGAGTTGGCCAATTTAGCGGATCTAGTAGGGGCTGACATTGAAGCGGTCCGCCAAGGTATTGGTTCTGACTCTCGCATTGGTTATGGATTTTTATATTCAGGAACGGGCTATGGCGGATCTTGTTTTCCGAAGGATGTATCAGCACTTTCTAAAACTGCTAAAGAACACGGCAGAGATCTAAAAATCTTAGATGCTGTTGAAGCGGTTAATGAGCTCCAAAAATATATCTTGGTAGAAAAAATCGAGAAGCGTTTCGGTAAAGACTTATCAAACATGAAGTTTGCTCTATGGGGATTGGCATTTAAGCCCAATACAGACGATATGCGTGAGGCGCCTAGTCGGGTCATCATCCAAGAGTTGGTAAAGCGCGGCGCTTCAGTAGTAGCGCATGACCCAGTAGCAATGCCAGAGGCACAACACTGCTTAGATTTAGACTTCAAAGGCAATCCTGAGGGCCTTAAAAAGGTCTCTATGGTAGAAAGCCCAATGGCAGCCTTAGATGGATGCGATGCCTTAGTGATCGTGACTGAGTGGAAGGCTTTCCGTAGCCCAGATTTTGACCAGGTAATGCAAAAGTTAAAGCGCCCTATCGTATTTGATGGTCGCAATCTCTATGAGCCTAGCGCCATGCAAGAATTGGGTGTTGAGTACTACGGCATTGGTCGCCATAATTAAGTAAAAATTATTCAATGGAAAAAGCTAACCGCGAACAGTTTTCAAAGGCACGCTTACTTGTAGTGGGCGATGTGATGCTCGATCGCTATTGGTTTGGCGATACGCATCGTATTTCGCCAGAGGCACCTGTGCCAGTAGTACAGGTTGGAAAGATTGATGAACGACTTGGCGGAGCAGCGAACGTTGCGCGTAACGTTGCAGCATTGGGTGCCAACACAACCATTTTAGGTATTGTAGGTAATGACGAAGCAGGCAAACGGGTGGGCGAGCTACTCAAATCCGGTGGCGTCGATAGTCAATTAGAAATTGACGCCAATGTGCCAACGATCGTGAAGTTACGTGTGATTGCCCGTCAACAGCAGCTTATTCGCTTAGATTTTGAAGAGAGTCCTAGCGAGAAGGCCCTCGCCCATAAATTAGAGCGCTTTGAGAAATTGGTTGGTGATGCGGATGTCGTTATTCTGTCTGATTACGGCAAAGGCGCCTTAGGTCAAGTAGCTCATATGATTGAGCAAGCAAGAGCGCAAAACAAAGTCATCTTGGTTGATCCCAAGGGCGAAGATTATGAAAAATATCATGGCGCCAATGTCTTAACGCCAAACCGCAGTGAATTGCGCCAAGTGGTTGGAAAGTGGACTAGTGAAGAAGATCTCACGAATAAAGCGCAAGCCCTGAGAAAATCTCTCGATCTTCAGGCTCTACTGCTTACCCGCTCAGAAGAAGGTATGAGTTTATATACCGAGGCTGGTGTGAGTCATGTGAAAGCACAGGCTCGAGAGGTCTTTGATGTTTCTGGTGCGGGTGATACGGTGATTGCTACTCTAGCTGTGGCATTAGCTGCGCAGTGGCCTTTAGAAAAAGCGATGGCATTGGCAAATCGTGCTGGTGGCATTGTGGTTGGTAAGCTTGGTACTGCAACCGTTACTTCAGAGGAATTACAGTGACTATTATCGTAACTGGAGCCGCTGGCTTTATTGGGGCAAATATTGTTCAGGCACTGAATGCTCGTGGTGAGAAAAACATCATTGCAGTGGATGACCTTAACCCCGCCGATAAGTATCGCAATTTAGCGGACTTAGACATTATTGACTATCTAGATAAGAATGAATTTCTAGAAGCATTTAGAAGTGGCAAGTTTGGCAAAGTCCGGGCGGTCTTTCATGAGGGTGCGTGCTCCGATACGATGGAGACCGACGGCATTTTCATGATGGCGAATAACTATCGCTACACCATGGACTTGCTAGATATCTGCACTGCTCAAAAGGTACAACTTTTGTATGCCTCTTCAGCCGCTACTTATGGGGGCTCCGATGTATTTGTGGAGAGTCGTGAGCACGAGAAACCATTAAATATTTATGGCTACTCTAAATTCTTGTTTGACCAAGTGATGCGCAAGCGTTTTTCAGAAAATGCCAACACCGCTCAAGTAGTCGGCTTCCGTTACTTCAATGTGTATGGCCCCCGGGAATCACACAAAGGTCGGATGGCATCGGTCGCTTTTCATCAGTATCACCAATACAAAGCTAATGGTCATGTCAAACTCTTTGGTGAGTATGGTGGCTATGGTCCTGGCGAGCAAAGTAGAGACTTTGTTTCAGTAGAAGATGTCGTGAAGGTAAATCTTTTCTTTTTGGATCATCCAGACATCAGCGGTATCTTCAATTTAGGTAGTGGCCGTGCACAACCCTTTAATGATGTTGCGCATGCAGTAGCTAATGCAATGCGTAAACTGGATAAAGCTCAACCAGCTACTTTGCAAGAATTAGTGAAAGAAAAAGCGATCGAGTACATTCCTTTTCCGGATGCACTCAGAGGTAAATATCAGTGTTTCACTCAAGCTGATCTTACAAAACTGCGAGCTGCAGGCTATACCGAGCCCTTCCTCGATGTTGAGCAAGGTGTAGGTCGCTATATTGAATGGCTAGAGGCCAATTCTGATTTCTTAGCCGACCCTTTGTAGCTCGGTCAACTAAGTTACTCTCTCTACGTTGTAAACGATCCACGCGCACTTTGTGTCCGTGGATTTTTTATTTACTACTGGAGAGTTTATGACGAGATATTTCAAGATTGATGCTGCAAAAAATTGGATGGGAGCTGCAACACTGGCAGCAGGCATAGCATTTTCATCATTAGGAACTGCCTTTGCTTCACCGATCAACGTTAATACGGCTACTCAATCGGAGTTAGAAAGCATTAAGGGTATTGGCCCTTCGAAAGCGAAAACCATTATTGCTGAGCGTTTGGATGGCGGCCATTTTCAAGATGCCAATGACTTACAAAAGCGTGTTCGGGGCATTGGCATGAGGTCAGTTGAAAAAATGGTCGATAACGGGTTGACGATTGAGTCACCCAGCTCCTTTCGGGAGCCCAATGGCAGGACCAAGAAAGAGGGCGGTAGCTCTAGCAGACGCAATTCTCGTACTCAAGCTAATACTCGCAATCAGTCGGAGCGTACGGGAGCAGGCCGCAGAAATTAAACCCTTCAGAGCCTAGGTACGCTTATGGCTAAAATGGCCTGATGAGCAAACCAACTTACCTGACGATTTCACAAACAGTAGGCAATACGCCTTTAGTGCGTTTACAGCGCATTCCGGGTTTGGAAAATGACAATCGTAATAATGTCATTCTAGGTAAGTTAGAAGGAAATAATCCAGCCGGGTCGGTGAAAGACCGACCTGCGCTGTCGATGATTTTGCGTGCGCAAGAGCGTGGCGAAATTAAGCCTGGCGATACCCTGATCGAAGCAACGAGCGGTAATACTGGTATTGCCCTAGCTATGACTGCTGCGATGTTGGGTTACAAGATGGTATTGGTTATGCCAGAAAATCAAAGTATTGAACGTCGTCAAAGTATGGCCGCTTACGGAGCTGAACTCATTTTGACTGCCGCTTCTGGTGGCATGGAGTTTGCGCGAGACTATGCACTCCAACTCCAGAGAGAAGGCCGCGGTAGATTGTTAGATCAATTTGCCAATCCCGATAATCCACGGGCTCATATTGAAACAACTGGCCCTGAAATTTGGCGCGATACGGATGGTCAGATTACGCACTTTATCTCTGCAATGGGAACGACTGGAACTATCACAGGTGTCTCCACTTACCTCAAGTCGATGAACCCCAATATTCAGATTATTGGAGCCCAACCTGAAGAAGGTTCGCAAATTCCAGGAATTCGTAAATGGGCCCCAGAGTACTTGCCAAAGATTTACCAGGGCGACAGAGTTGATCGTATTGAGTTTGTCACTCAAGCAGACGCTGAAGAGATGGCGCGCCGCCTGGCGGCAGAAGAGGGTATCTTTTGCGGCATCTCTGCTGGTGGGGCTTTAGTTGTCGCTTTGCGTATTGCTCGTCAGGTTGAGAATGCAACGATTGTCTTTATTGTTTGCGATCGTGGCGACCGCTATCTGTCGACCGGCGTATTTCCTGCCTAATTTACTTTAGGCTTTTTCTTTGAGCCTGATTTCTTCGATTTATTTTTTTCAGTACTACTCTTGCCGGTAGGCGCTTTGTTGATATTTTCAACCGGCACTACGCTTTTATTTTTATATCCCAGAGCTTCGGCAAACTCAGCGACACTTTGAGCATAAAAATAGCTGCGGTTGTATTGCACGATCGTTAAGAAGTTATTGAGTCCAACAAAATATTGCACTTGATCAATACCATCTTTATCAGGATAGGGTAAGTCAACAATAAATGCTTTACTAGTGGGCTCAACGCCGCCGCTTTGCAAATCTCCCTGCTGTTTTGTCAAAATGCCTTTGTCGATGAGTTCCTGAACGGTGTATTTGAGCTGAGGTTCACCGTCGGCTAATTCTTTGGCAGCAGAGATAGCTCCAGCTTGTACTGGAAAAGAAATTGGCATACCCGCTTGCCAACCATGCATCTTCATAAAGTTTCCAACGCTAGCAATAGCATCTTTAGGGCTTTGCTTTAAATCAATTCTCCCATCGCCATCGCCATCTACCGCAAAGCTCCGAATGCTGCTGGGCATAAATTGCGGCAGACCAATAGCGCCAGCGTAAGAGCTATTTTGGTTAAGGCAAGCACTAAAGCGAGCATTATTCACGCCTTGAGCGCTGTTTTTGGCTGGGATTTTTCCGCCAGATTCAGTCCAGCACAACAAGATGAGTTCTTTTAGCTGATCTTTAAAGAGCTGCTCCCGAGCCAACTTATTCGGGGTATCAGGGTAGCTGAAGGCGAGGGTGGATAAGACATCTTTGACCCGAAAATTGCCGGTTTGTCGTCCATAGATAGTCTCAATGCCAATGATGGCAACAATGATCTCGGCGGGAACGCCGGATTCTTGCTCCACTTGGCTCAAAAAGGCCTGGTTTTCCTCCCAAAATACCTTTCCAGCCTTTAGACGAACCGGTTCAATAAAGCGTTTGCGATACGCAAGCCAATTTTTCTTAAAGGTCCCCGATGGGGGTAATACCAATTTGCGGATCGAGGGAATCGTTTTAGCATCTGAGAAGCCCAATTCTAGGCTCTGCAAGGGGATTTCTTGAGATTGTGAGACTTGGGTTAGTAGTTCATTCAAATTTTGGCTAAAGCGCGCCTCAGTGGCTGGATCATCAGCTTGGTTTACGATGGCTTGTTCAGTCTTATTTTGCTGTGTTGGAGCGCTGGAGCAGGCTGCTAGAAGCAGGGCTACAAGAAAATAGGCGGCACGAAGATTCATGCGATGAGTTTGAGATTGATGAGAATTAAGCACGTTGTATTAGATTATAAGAACGATGGTTTTGCTATTAAGGATTTTGAGCAATGACAACAGGATACATAACTCATCCAGACTTTCTGAAACATGAGATGGGTAGCCATCATCCAGAGTGTCCAGAACGGATTCAGGCGATTAACGATCAGCTCATTCGGAGTGGCATAGATGGGTTTATCCATCACCTAGATGCGCCATTGGCAACCGAAGCTCAGCTTGAGTTGGTTCATAGCCCAGACCACGTCAATTTTGTAAAAGAACGCTCTCCAGAAAGCGGCTACTTCATGCTCGATGGAGACACCATCATGAATCCCCATACATACCGAGCAGCATTGCGGGCAGCCGGCGCAGCAATTGCAGGAGTGGATGCAGTCATGAAGGGTGAAGTAGAAAATGTATTTTGTGCTGTAAGGCCACCTGGTCATCATGCAGAGCCAACACGCTCAATGGGATTTTGTTTATTTGATAACGTAGCTATTGCAGCGCGTTATGCACAAGAAACTTACGGTATTCAACGGGTAGCTATTATTGATTTTGATGTGCACCACGGCAATGGCACAGAAGCGGCCTTTTTTAATGACCCTAACGTGATGATGTGCAGCTTCTTTCAACATCCTTTCTACCCATACAGTGGTTTAGATTCTTCTGACAATATGGTGAACGTACCTCTACCAGCTGCTACACGGGGCGATGTGGTGCGCTCAATCGTTGAGGAACGTTGGCTACCTGCACTTCGCAACTTTGAGCCCGAGCTGATCATTATTTCTGCTGGGTTTGATGCCCATCGCGAGGATGACTTAGGTCAAATGGGCTTGGTCGAGGCAGACTATGCCTGGATTACCAAGCAACTAAAAGAGATTGCTAAGACTTATTCTCAGAATCGGATTGTGAGTTGCTTAGAAGGTGGATACAACCTTTCCGCTTTAGGTCGTAGTGTAGTTGCTCACGTAAAGGCTTTGGCTGATCTCTAAGTCACAGTCGTGTAGTTAAGAAATCGTTATTGAAAGTACATGATGGCAAATATTTATGAACAAGGGTTAGATCGCAATTCAGCGAACTTCACTCCCATTACACCGCTATTATTTTTAGAGCGCTCCGCAGAGATATATCCAAATAAGACTGCCATCATTCATGGAAAATTACGTCAAACTTGGCAGCAAACGTATGAACGCTGCCGTCGTCTTGCAAGCGCCCTACAAAAGCATAGCATTGGGCTAGGTGATACCGTGGCGGTGATGCTGCCGAACACTCCCCCAATGGTAGAGGCGCATTTCGGCATCCCCATGGCAGGCGCGGTACTGAATGCCTTAAACACTCGCCTAGACCCAGAGTCTATTGCTTTCATGCTCAATCATGGTGAAGCAAAAGTAGTCATCATTGATCCTGAGTTTTCAGGGGTGATGAAAAAAGCGCTTGAGATGGCCAAAAAAGAAACTGGCCGCGAAATTTTGGTAATCGACGTTGAAGAAAAAGAGTATGAGGTGCCTGGCGAGAAGTTGGGCAAGTTGACTTATGAGCAATTACTCTCCGCAGGGGACCCCAATTTTGCTTGGCAGGTACCCGCAGACGAATGGCAAGCAATTTGTTTGAACTACACTTCTGGCACTACCGGAAATCCTAAGGGCGTCGTCTATCACCATCGTGGTGCCGCAATGAATGCAGTCTCGAACATACTGGATTGGGATATTAATAAGCATCCAGTGTATTTATGGACACTGCCTATGTTTCATTGCAATGGCTGGTGTTTTCCTTGGACTGTTGCAGCCCGTGCAGGAGTGAATGTGTGCCTGCGTCGTGTAGATGCGCAGCATATCTTTGCGGCAATTAAAGAGCATGGTGTAACGCATTACTGTGCTGCGCCAATTGTCCATAATCTTTTAGTCAATGCTCCAGATGAAATGAAGGTGGGGGTACCTTCAGGTGTAAAAGGATTAATTGCAGGGGCTGCCCCTCCAGCTTCTATCATCGAAGGAATGGAAAAACTCGGTTTTGATTTAACCCACGTTTACGGCTTAACAGAGGTCTATGGTCCCGCAGCGGTTTGTGTCAAACAAGATGAGTGGAATGATTTAGATATTGGTGAACGTGCGCGTTTGAATGCGCGACAAGGTGTGCGCTATCACTTGCAACAGGCAATCACAGTGCTTGACCCAGAAACCATGCAGCCAGTTCCTGCTGATGGTGAAACCATGGGTGAGATTATGTTCAAGGGCAATATCGCGATGAAGGGTTACCTCAAGAATGAAAAGGCAACTCAAGAAGCATTTGAGGGTGGCTGGTTTCATTCGGGTGATTTGGCAGTCATGAGCCCTGATGGTTACGTGAAAATTAAAGACCGCAGTAAAGACATCATCATCTCCGGAGGAGAAAATATCTCTTCGATTGAGGTGGAAGATGTGCTTTACCGTCACCCAGCAGTGATTGCCGCAGCAGTAGTTGCTAAGCCTGATCCGAAGTGGGGGGAGACCCCCTGTGCATTTTTGGAAATTAAGCCGGGTGTCGAGGTAAGCCCTGCCGATATCATTGCGCACTGTAAGCAACACTTGGCTGGATTCAAAGTGCCAAAGACGATTGTTTTTGGTGATTTACCGAAGACTTCTACGGGCAAGATCCAGAAATTTGAACTACGTAAGCAAGCGGGATCAGCCACTGCTATTGATGTGTAGTTCTGGCCCACTGGGACGGATAAAATAAGTAGTTAAACAATGCTTTACAAATTTTTGTCATTATTGAGAATTCCAAATGAAGATCTTAGTTGCAATAAAACGAGTCGTTGATTACAACGTCAAAATTCGAGTCAAGTCTGATGGTTCAGGCGTCGATCTAGCTAACGTCAAAATGAGCATGAATCCTTTTGATGAGATAGCAGTTGAAGAGGCAGTTCGCTTAAAAGAGGCTGGTGTTGCCTCTGAAATTGTTGTAGTAACTGCAGGCGTAACCCAGTGCCAAGAAACTTTACGCACTGCACTTGCGATTGGTGCTGATCGTGCGATCCTGGTAGAGACCGATGCCGAACTACAACCATTAGCGGTTGCCAAGATTCTCAAAGCCCTCTCTGAAAAAGAACAAGCCCAAGTCATTATTTTGGGTAAACAAGCTATTGATGACGATAGCAATCAAACCGGTCAGATGTTGGCTAGCCTGATGGATATTCCACAGGCAACCTTTGCTTCTAAAGTGGTGATTGCTGATGGTAAGGCTACTGTGACACGCGAAGTTGATGGTGGTCTAGAAACAATCGCCTTGAATTTACCCGCAGTGATTACAACGGACTTGCGCCTTAATGAGCCACGTTATGTCACTTTGCCCAACATTATGAAGGCCAAGAAAAAGGCGATTGATATTGTGAAGCCCGAAGATCTCGGTGTGGATATTGCACCGCGACTCAAAACCATGAAGGTGGAAGAGCCGCCGAAGCGTAGCGCAGGGGTAATGGTTGCTGATGTTGCAGCCTTGGTAGAAAAACTGAAAAATGAAGCGAAGGTGATTTAAATGGCTGCTCTCGTTATTGCTGAACACGATAATCAATCTCTAAAAGCGGCAACCTTAAATGCTGTAGCAGCTGCCCTGCAGTGTTCTCCAGAAGTAGATGTTTTAGTTGCTGGTAACAGTGCTGACGCTGCTGCGACTGCGGCTGCGCAAATTTCGGGTGTACGCAAGGTTATTCAAGTTGATGCTGCGCATCTAGCGGATCAATTGGCTGAACCCTTGGCTGCCCAGATTCTTTCCATTGCCAAGCACTACACCCATCTGCTTGCTCCAGCAACAGCTAATGGTAAAAATGTGATGCCACGCGTTGCTGCCAAGCTAGATGTTGCTCAGTTGTCCGATATTACGAAGGTGGTATCTGCCGATACCTTCGAGCGTCCTATTTACGCTGGTAATGCAATTGCAACTGTGCAGTCAAGCGATCCAGTGAAGGTCATTACTGTTCGTACAACCGGTTTTGACCCTGTGGCCGCTTCTGGAGGCTCTGCAAGTATTGAAAAGCAAGAAGCTACTGCAAGCAATACCAGCTCTTCCTTTGTTGGACGCGAGCTCACGAAGTCTGATCGTCCCGAATTGACAGCCGCCAAGATTATTGTTTCAGGTGGTCGCGGTCTAGGTTCTGGTGAGAAATACCAAGAACTGATTGCACCCTTAGCTGACAAACTGGGCGCCGCCTTGGGTGCGTCGCGTGCTGCGGTAGATGCGGGTTACGTGCCGAATGATTATCAAGTGGGTCAGACTGGGAAAATTGTTGCTCCACAACTGTATATCGCTGTTGGCATCTCAGGTGCGATTCAGCACTTAGCGGGTATGAAGGATTCCAAGGTGATCGTTGCAATCAATAAGGATCCTGAGGCCCCGATCTTTAGTGTGGCGGATTATGGTTTGGTTGCAGACCTCAATACTGCAGTACCAGAGCTTATAAAAGCGCTTGGCTAAGAGTAACTAGTCATGCTGCAAGATGTGATTTAAATAAAGAGGAGTTGTAATGCCATACGTAGCCCCAGTAAAAGACATGCTGTTTGTAATGAATGAATTAGCTGGGTTAGCAGATGTGGTTGCCTATCCGTCTTATGCTGAAGCTGGGGCGGATGTGGATTTAGCTCCGGCGATTTTGGAAGAGTCAGCCAGATTTAATCAAGACGTCGTTGCGCCACTCAATTGGCCAGGCGATCAAAACCCCAGCTCCTGGAAAGATGGCGTTGTTACAACAACCCCTGGATTTAAAGAAGCCTTTGAGCAATTTGCCGCTGCTGGTTGGCAGGGTGTAGTTCATCCTGCGGAGTTTGGTGGTCAGGGCTTGCCAAAACTCATTGCTACCGCTTGTTTTGAGATGGTTCACTCAGCGAGTTTGTCTTTTGCTTTGTGTCCTATGCTGACAGACGGTGCAATTGAAGCCTTGCTCACTGCAGCTAGCCCAGAAATTCAGGGGCAATATGTCCCGAATATGATTTCAGGCGAGTGGACTGGCTCAATGTGTCTCACTGAGCCACAGGCTGGCTCCGACTTATCAATGGTGCGAGCACGTGCTGTACCGGAGGGCAATGGTACTTACAAGATTTTTGGAACGAAGATCTTTATTACCTATGGCGAGCACGATATGGCCAAGAACATTGTCCATTTAGTATTAGCGAGAACTCCTGATGCGCCAGAGGGTGTTAAAGGAATTTCTTTATTTGTGGTGCCAAAGTTTTTGGTCAACGCAGATGGCAGCTTAGGTGAGCGGAATGATGTTCACTGTGTCTCGATTGAACATAAATTAGGAATTAAGGCGAGCCCAACTGCTGTCTTGCAATTCGGTGATCATGGCGGTGCTATTGGCTATCTGGTTGGCGAAGAGAACCGCGGCTTGGAATATATGTTTGTCATGATGAATGCAGCTCGCTTTGCAGTCGGTATGCAAGGCATTGCAGTGGCGGAGCGTGCTTATCAAAAGGCAGTGCAATATGCTAAAGATCGCATCCAAAGCCGTGATTTGTCCGGCTCTGCAGGTCCGGTAGCGATTATTCATCAGCCTGATGTCAAGCGCATGCTGATGACCATGCGCGCTTACACAGAAGCTTCTCGCGCATTGGCTTATTACGCTGCCGCTGCATATGATGCGCAACATGCGGCACCAGATGAGACTGCACGCAAATCTAACCAAGCAATTTATGAGTTCCTAGTGCCAATTGTGAAAGGCTTCTCAACCGAGATGTCGATTGAAGTTGCAAGCCTCGGTGTGCAAGTGCATGGTGGCATGGGTTTCATTGAAGAAACAGGCGCAGCTCAACATTATCGAGATGCGCGCATTCTAACGATTTATGAGGGCACCACTGCTATTCAGGCGAACGACTTGGTTGGTAGAAAGACAGTGCGTGATGGCGGAGCTACCGCAAAAGCACTCTCACAAAAAATTGCTGAAACCGAAAAAGCGCTAGCAGCCAGCGGTTCTGTTGATGCGAAAGCGGTGCTCAAGCAGCTGTCTATTGGTCGCGCCGCATTCGAGGAGGCAGTAGCTTACATAGTGGCAAATGCTAAGAGCGATGCCAAGGCAGTTTACGCTGGCAGCTTTGCTTACTTGCGTCTCTCAGGCTTGGTGCTCGGTGGCTGGCAAATGGCACGAGCGCTTTTAGCTGCAGAGCGTTTACGTGATAGCGACCCTGCTTTTTATGGGGCCAAGATTGCTACTGCACGATTCTTCGCTGAAAATTTATTGCCACAAGCTCAGGCGCTGACAATATCAATTGTAGAGAGTGGTCACTCTACAAATGCTTTAGAAGTTGAGCAATTCTAGGTAGCAATTATTGCGATAGCTTTCTGGCTTCGTAGAGTTGTGAAATAAAGAATTGCTCGAAAGCAATTGCTAGAAAAGTCATCATCACACCAGCACCCAAAACGAGTGCAAAAATAACAGTAAGAATCACCGGCCAACCCGAGCGGGTGCGATGCTGCTCTTCAATGCCAGGATTAAATTGCGCATCCCACTTTTCATCAAGGCGTAGGCCAAAGGCGATCGTGGTTAACCAACTTGCCTCAATCGCAATAAAACCAAAGGTAATGAGGATCCAGCCTGCTGCTGAATGAAAGTGGGTATCTTTCAGAATGGTCCAGCCAGCTATGCCGCCAATCAATGCAAATAATTGCGCCCAAGCCCAAAAGGATTTCCAGCCTTGCAGGTAAAAACAGTTCAGACCGCTGCCAGGAAAAAATAAGCCGAGAGCACAAAAAATCAGTTTGGAGTTTTTCATCTATATTTTTCTAATGGATTTATTGATTTGTATTGGGACGCTGAGTAAAACTAAGGACTTCACGGTCACTGCCAATCATCAGTAATTGATCACCGTTTCGAACAATGCTGCGGTAGTCATTGAGCTCATAGAGAAAGTCATTCTCCAATTCATTCCGCTGTGGGCTGCATGCCATTTTGGTACTGGTGATTTTGCTGAAGGTAAAGCCACGACCATCCTCATCTAGCAGCGCTGTAAATCGATTGCAGCCAGTAGAACCACTGATGCGTTGACCATTAGCATCAAAAGTAATCTGAATCGGATTACTAGCTTCACCTTGCGGAATTTGGCGGGTGCGTACTTCACCATTGCTATTGGGGGGCAAATTCCAGCGCGTAAGCTCCCATTTGGTGTTGCGTAATTCGCTACTGGGCGGACTGGTTTTAGCGTTGCACGGTGGGATGACGTTGGCACAGCCAGTCAAAAAAGCCATGCTTAGAGACAAAAACACCACAAATAGATTCCGGATGCAGTCTTTTGGGGGTGCCTGGATGGAAAAATCGACGCTTATTCTGGTGGACATATTTCTCTAAGTTATTGTTTTGTATATATTTTTTATGTACTGTATTCCGCTATTCTACTGACTTAGGCCTTCAAACAGGTGGAAAAAGTAGGGGTTTTCGTCTAGAATATGAGGTTTTCCGCATTGCCGTATGTTTTATTGGTGGGCTGGAACCAAGAATTTTTTGTAGAAATTTCATTGGGTTGGAAGCAACCTTTTCATTTTAGATTTTTTAAGGAATAAGTATGGTCGTCATTCGACTGGCACGCGGCGGTTCTAAGAAGCGCCCTTTTTACAGCATTGTTGCTACTGATAAGCGCAACCGTCGTGACTCGAACTTCATCGAGCGCATTGGTTACTTCAATCCTCAAGCAGCTGCATCTGAGCAAGCAATGCGCATCGCTCAAGATCGTTTGACTTACTGGACTGGTGTTGGTGCGCAAGTATCTCCAACTGTTGTTCGTTTGATCAAAAATAATCCTGCTGTTTAAATAATTTCGCTAGAGACTTCATCCTCATGGTGGAGTTTTTAGTGGCAGGATTTTCAGTAGTTCTATCTCGGGAAAATAAGGTGTCTTGCAAATGAGTACACCTTCCCTAAATGATTTGATTGAACTTGGCGCCATTTCTGAGGCCCAAGGGCTGCAAGGGCAGGTGAAGGTTAGACCTCACTCATCCGACCCTGTAGCACTTCTCTCTTCTAAAGCAGTTTGGCTATCTCTCATCCCACGCCGGGAGGCGGGTGTCTCTGCGTCTATAGAGCAAGCCTCACTAACGCAATACACAGTAAAGAGCGCGAAGATGCACAGCGGTAATGTCGTGATGGCGCTTGAAGGTGTTGGCGATCGAGATCAAGCACTTGCATTAAAGGGCGCCAGAATCTTGGTAACGCGAGAAACCTTCCCTAAGCCGGATGGCGACTCCTATTATTGGGTTGACTTGATTGGATGTCACGCTGTTAATCTTCAAGGCGAAGCTTTAGGTGAGGTGATAGACATTACTGAGAATGGTGCGCATGGTGTCATTGCAATCGGTGATGCGCAAACTAAAGTGATAAAACAATTGGTACCATTTGTAAAAGAAGTAGTGCAAAACGTAGACTTACCCAATAAGACCATCATCCTCGATTGGCAGAGTGATTGGTGATTGCAAAACCCACAGTAATGAATGAGTCTGAATTCAGATATGCGCTTTGATGTTGTGACCTTATTTCCAGATATGTTCTCTGCTCTTACACAGTGGGGTATTACTGGTCGCGCATGCGAACAATCTTTAGCCAGCGTGCATCTTTGGAATCCTCGGGATTTTTGTACAGACCCCCGCAAGACAGTCGATGATCGCGCTTATGGCGGTGGCCCTGGAATGGTGATGATGGCCAAACCCCTCGAAGACACAGTTGCAGGGATTAAGGCGTCTCATCAGGCTGCGGGGATAAAAACGGGGCCTATCTGCCTCTTAGCCCCCCAAGGGGAGCGTTTTTCCCAAAAAATGGCTGCCACCATCCTGGATTACGGCAATATCAACTTCATTTGTGGTCGATATGAGGCATTGGACCAACGGTTTATAGACCGAAATGTCGATTTTCAACTCTCTATTGGTGATTTTGTCCTTTCTGGGGGCGAAATCCCCGCTATGGCGATGATGGATGCGGTGATTAGACTCATTCCAGGAGCGCTAGGGGATGGCGAATCCGCTGCCCAGGATAGCTTTATGAACGGTCTTTTGGACTATCCGCACTACACCCGCCCTGAAATTTATGAAAATTTATCAGTGCCGGACGTGCTTTTAGGCGGACATCACGCTAAAATAGCGGATTGGCGTCGGCAACAGTCTTTAAAGCTGACGTTCAGGCTAAGGCCAGATTTAATTGAATCTGCCAGAGCTAATGGGTTGCTAACCCGAGAAGATGAACAATTTCTTCGCTCTCTATCCAATTGAGTGCTATTGAAAAGTTTGGTTTTTGGTTTAGTGAAATGGTATTAACTGCATCCTCTATTAGGTCCGTAGATTTTTATCTCGGGATTAAACGCTAATAAGATGTTTAAGGATTAAAAATGAATTTGATCGAAAAAATTGAGCAAGAAGAAATTGCTCGCTTAAGTGCTAACAAAGTATTGCCAAGCTTTGCTCCTGGCGACACAGTAGTTGTTAGTGTGAATGTTGTTGAAGGTACTCGTAAGCGTACCCAGGCCTTTGAAGGCGTTGTGATTGCTAAGCGTAATCGCGGACTCAATTCCAGCTTTATAGTGCGTAAGATTTCTTCTGGTGAAGGCGTTGAGCGTACTTTCCAAACATACTCACCATTGATTGCTAGCGTTGAAGTCAAGCGTCGCGGTGATGTCCGTCGTGCCAAGTTGTATTACTTGCGTGACCGTTCTGGTAAGTCAGCACGTATTAAAGAAAAGCTTCAAGCGCGCACTAAAGTAGCAGCTGCTCCAGCTGCTGAGTAATTGTCGTTTTGATGCAAGCAGAAAGGCGGCCTAGGTCGCCTTTTTTGTTGCCTTAGAATAAGCCTATGACTAAGACTGCCAAACCCGAAGATGATGCAATCAATGTAGCTGCGCCTCCAGGGTTTGACGCGCAAGCAATTCCGGTTCATGAAGTTTGTGACTATCAAGACAAGGTTCCTGCAGAGCGCTTAAGCCCGGAGGCATTAAGAGCACTCTTTGCGTGCCAACCCAGCTGGCAGCCAGAAATTACCGATGAAAACCGTCATGTGATTGCTGCCGATATCATTGCGCGTCGGCAGGCTGCTGGCAAAGTGACTAAGGCAGCAGTTCTTATTCCGTTGTTGCTGAGAGAAGGGGGTTTGTCTGTATTGCTGACCCAAAGAACGGATCACCTACGAGATCATGCGGGCCAAATTAGCTTTCCAGGTGGCCGAATGGATGCCGAAGATCGAAGTCCAGATGACACTGCCTTACGTGAGAGCGAGGAAGAGATTGGTCTAGACCGTAGCCGGGTGGAGATTATTGGCCATTTGCCTGAATATTTAACTGTTTCTGGCTATGGCGTCACACCAGTAGTAGCATTGGTAGAAGCTCAGGCAGAATATGTCTTGGATGAATTTGAAGTGGCGGATGTTTTTGAAGTTCCCTTGAGTTTTTTGCTAGATCCAGCGAATCACCAAGTTCGCTTGTGGCAAAGCGAACAAGGTAGTCGCCGCTTTTATTCAATGCCGTACGAGAACCGCTTTATTTGGGGGGCCACGGCAGGCATGTTACGTAACCTTTATCATTTATTAAAAGTATGACTTTCTTTTCTATTCTCTTCGCCCTCATTGCTGAGCAATATCGCCCAGTCACTTCTCACCATTGGATTGTGCGCATGTGCAATCGCTGGTTGGATTGGGTCGCTGGTGAGTTTGGTGGCAAGAGTGAAGATGGTGCCAGTCCAGTAGGTGCACGTATTGCCTGCTTAGTGGCATTTATTTTGCCAACCTTCTTGGTGTTTGTCATTTACGTTAGTTGCATGGTGACCTTTCCAATCCTAGGTTTCTTGTGGAACGTTGCTATTGCTTATTTGTTCTTTGGGTTTCGCCAATTTAGCCACTCATTCACTTTGGTGCATGAAGCAATTCAGGCCCATGATTTACCTGCAGCTCGCGCAGCCTTAGGTGAGTGGTACGGCCCAGAGTTCGATACCTCCAATCTTTCTGAAACCGATGTGATTTCCCTAGCGCTTGAGCGTGCCATTATTGGTTCACATCGCCATGTTTTCGGTGTTTTATTTTGGTTCATGATGCCAATGGGTCCTGCTGGTGTAGTGCTATATCGCTTGTCGGATATTGCCGCACAACGATGGTCTGAGCGTGGTGACTTCAATTTGAGCGAAGCTGCTCGTCATTTCTTCTACGTGTTGGATTGGATTCCTGCGCGTATCACCGCGATGGGCTTTGCGATTGTGGGTAATTTTGAAGGTGCTGTTTATGGCTGGCGTTATCTCACTCAAAAATGGGACGATTCTTTATCTGCCGTTATTTTGGCCGCTGGTAGTGGTGCTTTAGGCGTGCGTTTAGGCGAACCTTTATCTGAGCCTGATAGTGATGAAGCATTGCGTATGGCTGAGGCTGGCGAGCCCTTGATCTACGAAGTAGGTCTTGAGCCTACTGAGCGTTCGATGCGCTCTGCTGTGGGTTTGGTATGGCGCTTGGTTATCGCTTGGATGGCTTTGTTGCTAATGCTGACCATCGCTCTTTGGCTTGGCTAATTCCCTGAATTTGGGTATCTGCTGTTTTTGAGTCAGAGCGAAGTTGTCTAAATAGCGCCAGTCTTTCTGGCGCTATTTCATTTCTATCGACTGCATCACGTACTGCGCAATCGGGTTCCGATTGATGTGCGCAATTATGAAAGCGACACTTCCCCAGCAGATCTTTGAATTCTCTAAAAGCGTGCTGCAATTCACTGACGGACATGTGAGCTAAACCAAATTCCTGAAAGCCTGGCGAGTCAATTAAGGCACCCAACTTACCAGATGTATCTCTGCCCCAAGCTTCGGGTAATTCAAAATAACGACAAGCAGTAGTGGTGTGCTTGCCAGTATCTAAGCGTACTGAATATTCTTGAGTTAACGCAGCTGCGTTGGGAACCCAGGCGTTGAGTAGGCTAGATTTGCCCATGCCAGACTGGCCTACGAAGACCGAGACCTTGCCCTGTAATGCGGGGCGAAGCGTCTCTATCGATTTAGGATCAAATTTGGCAGACACCTCGCTGACTGGATAACCCATACGGGCATAGGGCGCAATAATCTTGCGAGCATGCTCTAAGTTTTCTGTAAGGTCGCTTTTGTTTAAGAGGATATGCAAACCAATTTGATTGGCCTCAGCCGCTACTACCGCTCTTCCGAGGAGGTCTGGAGAGAAGGCAGGTTGTGTTGCCAAGACCACCAAAAT
Source organism: Polynucleobacter sp. MWH-Creno-3A4 (assembly GCF_018881885.1). Taxonomy (NCBI): domain Bacteria; kingdom Pseudomonadati; phylum Pseudomonadota; class Betaproteobacteria; order Burkholderiales; family Burkholderiaceae; genus Polynucleobacter; species Polynucleobacter sp. MWH-Creno-3A4. The sequence continues at coordinate 255,196 of NZ_JACXSA010000001.1, read as the reverse complement.
TTGATCGACATTGGAAGCGATGATCTTGCTCTTAAAGGCATCTGAGCGATAGAGAATATTTTCACGAGGCTCGATTTGAATAATGCGGGCTTGATCTGATGAGGTCATCTCTAAAAGCAAACGATCACCCACGGCGCCAACGTGTTGTTTATTGGGGGTGCTAACCTGAATGAGGGGACCATCGGGCGATTCATTGCCGTTGGAATCCTTAAGCAAACGCTGCGCTAAATAATGCCTGCCATAAGAGGCGGTGAGTAGCGCGTGGAATGTATCCATTGCAGATATAGATTTAACTGAGACGCTGTAAGTTAGCAATCCGCAAAGGAGCGGGTGGGTGAGAGCTGTAGAAGGCAGTGTAGATGGGGTCAGGCGTCAGTGTGGACGCATTGTCCTGATACAACTTCACTAAGGCAGAGATCAAATCTGTTGCCGAGGATTTCTGCGCTGCAAAGCCGTCGGCTTCATACTCATGTTTTCTGGAGGCTAAGCTAGCAAGTGGCGTGAAGAAAAAACTAAACACCGGTGATACCAGCATAAAGAGGGCTAAGGCCAGACCACCGTTATAGCCATTCAGGTTAGGCAGGACGCCAAGGTCGGTGTAGAACCAGGACTTAGTACTAATCCAGCCGAGTAGTGCAAACATTCCAAAGCTCAAGGCAAATGAGATCAAGAGACGTTTGCGAATGTGATTGCATTTAAAGTGGCCAAGCTCATGCGCTAATACCGCTTCGACTTCACCAGGGTTGAGTTTCTCAATCAAGGTATCGAAAAAGACAATGCGTTTTGCTTTGCCCATGCCTGCAAAAAATGCATTGCCATGCGCACTACGCTTGCTTCCATCCATAACAAACAGACCTTGACTAGCAAAGTCGCAGCGCTTTAAGAGCGCTTCAATTTGTGACTTCAGAGGACCCTCTTCTAGGGCTTGAAATTTATTGAATAGTGGAGCGATAAACGTAGGGAAGATCCACTGCATGAGCAAACTAAATACAGTGAGGACGCCCCAGGCCCAGAGCCACCATAAATCCCCGGCTTGAGCCATCAAAGCTAGAATAATCCAGAGTAATGGAACCCCAATCGCGGCACCCAGCACCAAACCTTTGAGCATATCGATAAAGAATAATTTTTTGCCCATACGGTTAAAGCCAAAACGTTCCTCTAAAGAAAATTGTTTATACCAAGAGAAGGGGAGATCAATGATGCCGGAGATGATGACAATGGAGGCCAGTAGAGCGATTTTCTGAGGAATGCCTTCGCCCAATAATTGGAGTAGTTCCATATTGAGAAGTTGTAAACCGCCGACTAAAGTGAAGGCAATTAAAATGATGGCGTTGACTCCATTTTCTAAAATACCGAGGCGTAATTTAGCAATCGTGTAGTCAGCAGCCTTTTGATGCTCTGCAAGCGTGACTTTTGCGGCAAATTCTGCGGGAACTTGATCGCGATGCTGGGCAACATAGCGAATTTGACGTTGGGAAAGCCAGTGGCGAAGGCCAAAACTAGCAATAAAGGCAATGAGAAAAATAATTGTGAAGGTCATGAGATCATTATAGATATGAGCGAACAAACAAACACAACAGCCAACAAGGCTGCACCAGCAAATGAGCACCTGATTTGGGTGGATATGGAGATGTCGGGCTTAAATCCCGAAACCGAGCGAATCCTGGAAATCGCCATCATTGTGACCGATGCCCATCTCAATACCATTGCCACCGCCCCAGTCTGGGTGGTACACCAAGATGATGCTGTTTTAGACGCGATGGATGCTTGGAATAAAGGTACCCATGGACGCTCTGGATTAATTGACAAGGTTAAGGCATCTACCCTTAATGAGGCAACGGTTGAAGCGGAGTGCATCGAGTTTTTAAAGAAATACATCAAGGCAGGAATTGCGCCAATGTGCGGCAATACGATTGGACAAGATCGACGCTTTATGGCGAAGTACATGCCTAAGTTAGAGGCGTACTTTCATTATCGCAATGTGGATGTTTCTACTCTGAAAGAGTTATGCAAGCGTTGGCATCCAGAGTTAGTTAAAGGCTTTACAAAAAAGCAGGCCCATACTGCTTTAGCTGACATCGAAGAATCGATAGAAGAGCTAAAGTACTACCGCGATAAATTTATTGTGCCGCTGCCGCAGTAAAACAAAAGTACTGTTACTTGCGTAAAGCACTCTTGGGTCGAAACGCTTTCACAATGGATTCATTCGTTTGGATATAAGGTCCGCCAATTAAATCAATGCAGTAGGGTACCGCCGCAAAGATGCCTGGAACTATTGCTTTACCATTTTCATCTTTGAGTCCCTCAAGAGTCTCAGCAATGGCTTTGGGTTGTCCGGGTAAATTGATGATCAATGCAGCATGATCTTGAATCTCCCTCAGGGTAGCAACTTGCCTAGACAAAATGGCTGTCGGTACAAATTTCAGGCTAATTTGCCGCATTTGCTCACCAAACCCAGGCATCTCACGAGTGCCAGCACTCAGAGTCGCTTCCGGGGTGACGTCTCTGCGTGAGGGTCCAGTGCCACCAGTAGTCAGTACTAGGTCGCATTTAACAACATCAACTAGCTCAATGATGGTTTTGGTGATTAAGGGTGCCTCATCCGCAATCAAGCGTTCGTGAAAGGTGCAGGAGTTGCTAATAGCGTTGGTAAGCCAGGTTCGTAGGGCAGGGATACCTTCGTCTTGGTAGACGCCCTGGCTGGCTCGGTCTGAGATTGAGATTAGGCCAATGGTGATTTGGTCTGAGGATATGGGGTTTTGGGCTTCATTCTGCTTCATGTTTCTATTCTAGCTATTATTAGGGCATGTTTACCTACACATCAAACCAGTTTCAAGAAATTGTCGATTTCATGCTCAAAGAGGCCAAGAGAAGAGGGGCTTCTGACGCAGTGGCTGAAGTATCAGAGGGGCAGGGCTTATCGGTTACGGTACGCAAGGGCGAAGTGGAGACTATTGAGCAAAGCTTGGATAAGCAAGTGGGCGTCACGGTATTTTTGGGTCATCATCGCGGCAACGCTAGCACCAGTGATTTTTCTGAAGCCTCTTTAAAGGCAACCGTCGATGCGGCTTATCACATTGCCCAACATACTGCTGAAGATCATTGTGCTGGTCCTGCAGAACGAGAGCTTCTGGAGAAAAACCCCTTAGATCTAGATTTGTTTCATCCTTGGAATATCGACGCAGCACACGCAGTAGAGATAGCCCGAATAGCAGAGGGCTCTGCATTCTCAGTAAGCAAGCAAATTCAAAATAGCGATGGCGCCTCAGTATCTGCTCATCACGCACATTTCATGATGGGGACCAGTCATGGCTTTATGGGTGGATATCCATTCTCACGTCACTATATTTCCTGTGCGCCGATTGCAAGTGAGGGTGGTAAACAGAGCAATATGCAGAGGGATGATTGGTATTCGAGTTCTCGTATACCTGAAGAGTTGGCAGATCCTGCCGCGATTGGTAAATATGCCGCACAGCGTGCACTCTCCCGATTAAAGGCGAGATCCCTGACAACTCGTCGTTGCCCCGTGATCTTTGAGGCACCTTTAGCCGCTGGCCTCTTGGGGGGCTTAGTACAGGCAGTATCTGGTGGTGCCTTGTATCGGCGATCCAGTTTCTTGTTGGATAGCTTAGGCAAACAAGTGTTACCTAAACATATCAGCCTCTTTGAAGATCCACATCTCAAGTCAATGACAGGGAGTGCGCCATTTGATGAAGAGGGCGTGAAAACAAGTGCGCGTACTGTAGTGGATAAAGGAATTTTAGAGGGATATTTTTTATCCACTTACGCAGCCCGTAAGATGGGTATGAAGACTACTGGCAATGCTGGTGGCTCACATCACCTCACCCTTAAAAGTAAGAAGACACCCAAAGGCGGTCTCCCTGCACTATTAAAGGAAATGGGTACTGGTCTGCTCGTCACTGAATTAATGGGTCAGGGCGTGAACTATGTCACGGGCGATTACTCACGCGGTGCATTTGGCTATTGGGTCGAGAATGGTGAGATTCAATATCCTGTCGAAGAAGTCACCATTGCGGGTAACTTACGCGATATGTTGCTTGACATTGCACTCATCGGTAGCGATACCCTTATCCGAGGCACTAAAGAGACGGGCTCTATCTTGATTGGCTCCATGACAGTTGGCGGCAAATAGTAAAAGACTGAAGAGATAGACCCAGAGGATGTTTGAAACTTTATTAGCGCCGATTGCCCAATCTTTTCAGGCACATTCCTTAATATTCTTTATTTGCGCAATTGTCAGTGTGATTGTTGTAGGAATTTCAAAGAGTGGATTTGGCGCTGGCCTGGGTGTGTTGTCCTTACCCTTAATGGCAAGCCAGTCAAGCATGAATGAGTCCTTGGCAATCTTATTGCCACTACTTATTGCCATTGATTTAGTTGGCTTACGACGCTTCATTAAGAATGCCGATTGGCGAATTTTAAAGTTGATTCTTCCACCAGCATTTATTGGCCTGCTGATCGGAATGATCTTGTTTACTATCATCACACCCAAGGCTTTAACCCTGTTTGTTGGTATCTTCATTTTGTTATTTCTTATCCAGATGCTGGTCACCTCCCATTTTGATTTGAAAGAGGCCAAACCTTATCCTTGGTTGGGACGCTTGATGGGGGTGCTGTCAGGCTTCACCTCGTTTGTGGCTCACAATGGCGGCCCCCCAGTCACGATTTTTATGCTGAGAGAAAAGTTAGCCCCTATGGCTTACACGTCGACGCTCGGAGTATTTTTTACTTTCCTAAACTTTGGGAAATTAGCGCCCTATGCCTATTTAGACTTACTGAGTTTTCAACAACTGGCTACCTCAGCGATTCTGTTACCTTGCGTACCTGTGGGTGTCTATCTCGGCTTTTATTTAGCCGAGAAAATATCTATCAAATGGTATTACCGTCTGGTGCAGTTCTTCTTATTGATTGCCAGTATCAAGTTGATTGCAGACGGGCTTAATTAGCTCTCAGCACTTCTTGTAAAAAGCGCGATATATCCATCAGCTCTGTCGGATTGACTGAGTGCTCCATTGGATATTCATTCCAATTGACGGAGTACCCCAATTTCTCAAGCAATGCACAAGATGCTTGGGCGCGCTCGAGTGCAACAACGGGATCATATTCACCATGGGCCATAAAGATGGGGGTGTTTTGGTTGGCGCTATGTTTCTCTAGAGACAGAGAAGTTGCTAATGGCAAGTAACCAGAGAGGGCAATAATGCCTGCAAGCTTTTTGGGAAAGCGCAAACCAAGCTGCAAGGCCATCGCACATCCTTGTGAAAAGCCTGCTAGAACGATATTTTCATAAGCAATGCCACGACTTGCTTCGCGTTCGATGAGTTTCGCAATAGCGGATGCCGACGCCTGAATACCGCTTGCATCCTCTCGATCCACTAAGTTGCGCCCCAGAATGTCATACCAGGCAGGCATGATATAGCCTCCATTGACGGTGACAGGCATGCTTGGTGCGCTCGGAAAAATAAAGCGAATGGCAGGGCAGCCCGCTAGATCCAATTCCGGGACGATGGGAACAAAGTCATTGCCATCAGCCCCAAGGCCATGCAACCAAATAACAGCAGCGCTCGGCTGGGGAGATGTCTCTAATTCAATACAAGGCAGTAATTCCATGGTGGACTCGCAAAAATTAATGGTTCATTATGACTCCAGCAGTTTACTTTGGCTGGGATGTTTTGGGGCTCATGGGTAAAATCTGCCAATACTCTTTTCCATCTAGATTAGGAACTGCCATGAACTCTAAAAAGCTAACCAACTATATTCTGGGGGCCATGGTACTAGGAATAGTAGCCGGATATTTAGTTCATGCCCTTGGTGCTGGCGGCACATTTCCCAGTAGCTACGTCTCTTATATCTCGATACTGACCGATGTCTTCTTACGGCTCATCAAGATGATCATTGCTCCCTTGGTTTTTTCAACCTTGGTTGTTGGCATTGCCAAAATGGGAGATGCTTCAGCAATTGGGCGGATTGGATTAAAAACCTTTGCTTGGTTTATCTCTATGTCCTTGGTTTCTTTGTTACTAGGCTTGGTGATGGTGAATGTATTCCAGCCTGGGGTTGGCGTTGAGCTCACCCTTCCGGAAATTGCCGCTAGTTCTGGGTTAAATAAAAACAGCTTAAATCTGCCAGACTTTGTGCGGCATATTTTCCCAATCAGCATCTTTGATGCCATGGCTAAAAACGAGATTCTGCAGATTGTTGTTTTTGCCGTGTTCTTTGGCGTTGGTGCAGCTGGTATGGGTGAGCGAGCCAATGAATTCGTTCGCAATCTGGATATGCTCTCCCACATCATGCTCAAGATTACCAGTGCAGTGATGAAGTTGGCACCAATCGCAGTGTTCTCAGCTGTTTCAACTGTGATTGCAGAGAATGGTTTGGCAATTCTCCTCACCTATGGCAAGTTCATGCTGAGCTTCTATGCTTCTATTGCTGTCCTATGGATAGTCATTATTTTGATTAGCTCGGTTGTTCTCAAATGGCGCGCCTTACATTTGGTATCGATGTTGCGGGAACCAGCATTGCTTGCATTTACTACCGCTAGCTCTGAGGCGGCATATCCGATGACACTGGAGCAATTGGAGCGCTTCGGTTGTAAAAATAAAATTGCTTCTTTTGTTTTGCCCATTGGCTATTCTTTTAATTTAGATGGCTCCATGATGTATTGCACTTTTGCAGCTTTATTTATCGCTCAGGTTTATGGTGTGCAAATGGAGTTGAGTCAACAACTGCTAATGCTCTTAGTTCTCATGGTTACCTCTAAAGGTATCGCTGGCGTTCCCCGCGCCTCCTTGGTAGTGATTGCAGCTACCTTATCCCAATTTAATCTGCCTGAAGCTGGCGTTTTATTGATTTTGGGCGTGGATCATTTCTTGGATATGGCTCGCTCTGCTACCAATGTGTTGGGAAATGGGATGGCAACTGCGGTCATTTCCAAATGGGAGGGTGAGTTGGAAGGCGAAGTGAGGAAGCAGAGCTAGCCTCATTGCATTGCAACAAGGTTGCAGTATTTTGAATGAGTTGTCCTTAATGCAGAGTAAGATTCTTTCATTGGATGCCCAGTTTTTGGAGAGCTTTATGAAGCCGTTTTATATTGATTACCCCCAAGAAAAAATTGAAGAGCATCAGCATGCTTATCGCTGCCAATATTGCAAGATTCCGACAACGACTATTTTTGGTCTCTTGGAGAACCATGCAGAAAATTGTGAATACAGAATGCAACATAGTAAATGGGTTCAGCTGGAAGCAAAGCTAAAACCGCACAAAGCGCATTTCGATGAAACCCATGCAGACGAGGTGGACTAAATGAATACTTACCCAATTGCCCTAGAGTTAACTGTTTGGTTTGATTTGGGCTTAAATCAATATGAAGTAGTCATTGATGAAGTCTCAAAGATATCCATCAAAAGAACTGACGATGTCTTGCATACCCGAGAGCTATCTAATGCTGAGGTTCAATTATTGCTAGAGGGCATCAAGGTGCTTGCGGTCCCAGTTACTGAGCAGTTAGATGCTAACCCGAGTCATAAAGCTTCCTCTAGTTATGAGTTGATTATTGAGTCCGCCCACTTTTCCCTAGAATTTAATTGGGAGAATCTGGATGTCGAGTCCAGCTCTTCAGGAGCCTTCGAAGCCTTAGTGAAGCTTGCTAGCTTAGTCCAGAGTTTAGATTTAGATCACTAATTTGAATCACTAAGCTTCAACTACAACAAAGTCACCTTGTGAGACTTTTTCTCTGAACTGGGAAAAAGAAAAGAGCGCTTTGATCTTCTTAGTATTGATTACCTCAATCTTTCCCTCTGGGGTCAGATTGGCCAAATACTCCCCTTCAGGAAAGAGTGCCTCGGGAATCGTTTCTGTTTCTTGTATCTGAGCGCTCAGAACAAGGCTTTTGGTGATCTTGATACGCATGCCCTATCTTAGGATGTGTAAAGGAGCATTCCCTTGCATTCTGCACAATTTTGAAAATCGTATGCACCATTTTTGTGTATGCCAAATTCGAGGAAGAAGGGCTGTGCTAAAGGCTTTTGGGCCGCTTCATTCTAGAAAATATCTTTTTCTAGCACTGATGTTGTGCAAGTCATTTTTCTGTCATCTCAATGCATCGAGCGATGAAAATCCTCGGAGTGTTGGGATATTGGAGTGAGTCACCATATCCACCTAGATATAAGCCTCTCAAGGCCATAAAGCCTAATAATCCTGGCTACGCAGCCCTAGCAGGGGGTGGTTGATAATCCCAGCTGAACTTGAATAGTGTGTTCAAGGTTAATATTCAATGATCTTTATCTGAAATCACCCACTTTTGCATGCTTTTTCCTAAAAAAACGATAGCCTATTTAGCAGCCCTAGCGGCTACAACTGGGCTAACTGCTTGTTTTATGGTCGGACCTGATTATTCAAGACCTGCGGTCAAGACTGGCGAGCAATACCGTGCGCCAACTCAAACCGAGTTCACAGAGTCTTTAGGTGAGAATTCCAACAAGATTCTGGATCCAGTGCAGTGGTGGGAAAGTTTTAACGATCCAACTCTGAATCAGTTGTTAAAGCAAGCCACGGCACAGAATTTAACGCTGCAACAAACTGCATTACGGATTTATCAATTGCAGGCTCAACTTGGTGTGAGTGATGCGGCGCTTTTACCATCAGCAGCATTGAGTGGTACGTATTCCAATAATCGGAATAGTGCAATCCAAGAAGCGATTAACGATCCTAATAATCTAGTAGCCAAAAATATATTGGTGCAATTTAATTGGGAGTTGGATTTTTGGGGAAAAGCAAGGCGTGGTATTGAAAGCTCTTTGAATGCTTACTTTTCTGGCGTAGCTGCTTATTACTCTGCAGATGTTTCCTTAACGGCTGACGTTGCCAATACCTATATCAATATTCGGAACTACGAGGAATTGATTGCTGTTTCTAAAACCAATTTGGAGTTGCAAAAGGAAAGCCTACGCATTGCCAGTGCGCGCTTTAAATATGGCGCAACTTCTATGCTCGATCTTAGTCAAGCGCAAGCACAATATGAGCAGACTAAAGCTCAGATCCCCGGTTTAATTGCCAATCTTAAAAAGTCTCAACATGCGATGAGCATCTTATTGGGTGAGCCTCCTGATTATTATGAAAAGACCTATGGGGCAACCAAAGGCTCTTTGAGGCCGCCTACTGAGTTAGGCGTTGGTATGCCAATCGATTTATTGCGGCGTCGTCCCGATGTCCTTCAGGCAGAATTTAATGCGGCGGCTCAATCTGCTTTGATTGGTGTGAATAAAGCCCAGCTCTATCCAACATTTACCTTGGGCGGGACATTTGGTTATGCAACTTCCAATTACGGCGGCTTAACTTCACCAAACTTATTTAGCTGGGGTAATAATTCATCTGGTGTGACTGCTGGACTCTATTTGCCTTTGTTCTATCGAGGCGCAATTGTGGATCAAGTGCGCGTGCAGGATGCCGTGTTTCAGCAAAATCTGCTGGCTTACCAAAATCAAGTGCTGGTGGCCCAAAAGGAAGTTGAAGATTCCCTCATTACCATTTCCACTACCAAAAGCTCTAAAGAGGATTTAGGTCGCGGGGTCATCGCCGCCAAGAGTGCTGCAGATTTAGCCTTAGAGCGCTACAAGGCCGGACAGAATGACTACACCACGGTGATTACTGCTCAACAATCATTGTTAAATATTCAGAGCTCCTTAGTGCAAACAAAATCTAACGAGCTCATTGGCTATGTTGGTGCGTTTAAAGCACTCGGTGGTGGCTGGACAGCGGATATGACTGCTCCAAAATTACCAGACACCATGATTGCCAATATGAATGACCGTACTGATTGGGGTAATGTGCTGACAAAAACTGGTGATCCACTAAATGTTCAGGCAGGAAAACTGGTGGTTGATACTCCCGATCCTTCTAAGCCTGTAGTACCCAATAAACCTTCTACACCGACTCAGGGAAGCGCAGCACCATGAAAGAACTTTTATTAAAAGCCAAACTTTTGCTGACCAAGTTACAGGAGCAAGTTGAGCCACTCCGAGTTTCGCTGGTGTCGCGTTGGAATGCGCTCTTAGAGAAACTCAGTCAGATCAATATTCCTGTTGTTAATAAAAAGTTATCCCCAAGAACGATAGGTATCTCTATTTTGGTTTTGTTTGCACTCATTGTGATTATTTGTCTGAAGTCTTGTGGAAAAGAGATCAAGCAAACGCCAGTTCCCGTGACAACAGCATTGCCGCTCTCCCAAGAAGTGCGTAGCTATGCCACCTTCGATGGCATCGTAGACCCTTACCTTACTGTCAACTTAGATGCACGCGTGAAGGGTTACCTTACCAAGATTGGCTTTGCGGACGGTGCCATGGTGAAAAAAGGAGACCTGCTATTTGTAATCGAGCAAGATACCTATATTCAGGAGGTCAAATTAAAACAAGCGATTTATACCGAAGCGAAGAGCGAGTACTCTCGTCAGAGATCTTTGCTGAAAGAAAACGCTACCTCACAAGCGGCGGTGGATAAAGCCTTATCCCAGTACCAACAATCGGAAGCTAACTTAACGCTCGCAAAAATTAATTTAGGCTATACCGAAATCCGCGCGCCATTTGATGGGTTGATGGGTAAACATTTATTGGATGTCGGTACGTATTTAGATACAACTTCTAAAGGAGTGCAACTCTCTACTATTCAGCAGATCTCTCCAATTTATGTCTATTTTTCGATCAATGAACGTGATTTCTTAAAGTTTGAGAAGGGTGTGGATCAGAACGCAGAGCGTAAATCAGAGGTCAACACCTTACCTGTATTTGTTGGGCTTCAAGGTGATACTGGATATCCGCATGAAGGGGTCTTAGACTATGCCGCCAACTTGATTTCTACTGAAACAGGTTCTTTACAATTGCGTGGCATTTTTAAGAATGAGCAATATCAACTTATTCCTGGTCTATATGCGCGCGTTATGGCCCAGTATGGCCCACCTAGACAAGCATTATTGTTACCAAGAACTGCAGTCATGACAGATCAAGTAGGTGATTATGTCTACGTCTTGGATGCAGCAAAAAGAGCGCAGCGTCAAGATATTGTCCTTGGGCAGAACTTTGCGAAATATGTTGAGGTAAGCAAAGGCTTAACAGCTAGCAGTCAAGTAGTCATTAATGGCTTTATCAATCTGAGCATCAATCAATTGGCAAACCCAAGCCAAGTGACGCTTGAGCCAATTACGCTCCGTTGATTCAGTAAATATGCTATCTAAATTTTTCATTGAGCGGCCAGTACTGGCCAACGTCATTGCTCTATTGATGATGTTGATAGGTGCTGTATCGATATTCGGCTTGCCGATATCACAGTATCCGGACATTGTTCCCCCTACCATTCAGGTGACTACACGCTATCCAGGTGCCAGTGCAACCTTAGTGCAGCAATTAGTAGCAAGTAATATTGAGACCCAAGTCAATGGTGTTGATGGAATGCTCTATATGGAGTCTTCATCCACTAACGATGGTAATTACACTTTAACGGTGACCTTTAAAGTCGGTACTGATCCTGATTTGGCACAGGTGAACGTACAAAACCGCGTCGCAATTGCAGTACCTTCTTTACCTCAGGCAGTCCAGAAGCAGGGCGTCACTACACGAACGCAGTCAACTGCGATTTTGCAGTTTGTCACCCTTACTTCATCCAATCCAGATCACGACGGTTTATTTTTAAGTAACCTTGCAAACCTCAAATTGCAACAGCGTTTGGCACGCATACCAGGCGTTGCTGCCGCGAACGTATTTGGTGTGGGCAATTACAGTATGCGCGTTTGGCTAGACCCCGCTCAGTTGAAGATGCGCAATCTGACGCCAAACGATGTGATTAGCGCGATCAATCGACAGAATATCTTGCTGACATCAGGGCAAATTGGTGCACCTCCAACACCCTTGGGCCAGGATTTTCAGCTCACTCTGAATGTGACAAGTGCTATGACCACTCCTGAGCAGTTTGGCAGGATTGTGGTGAAGACAGGTAGCAAGGCTGAAATTACTTATTTACGAGATATTGCTCGGATTGAAATGGGTAGCCAAAACTACAGCCAGTTCTTCAAGATTGATGAAAGAGCTGCTGGCGGTATTGCGATCTATCAAATGCCTGGTGCGAATGCGATTGCAACAGCAAATGCTGTCCGCACTGAAATGCAACAAATTCAAAAGACTTTGCCTAAAGAAGTCTCATGGGCAATTCCATTTGATACCACGATGTTCGTGCAAGCCTCAATCCATGAAGTCTATAAAACACTTTATGAGGCTGGCATCTTAGTATTGCTGGTAATCATGATTTTCTTGCAGAACTGGCGGGCTACCTTGGTACCAGCAACGACAGTGCCGGTTACCATCATTGGCGCATTCGCTTGTATGGCCGCCCTTGGCTTCTCCATCAACCTCTTAACATTGTTTGCCATTGTTTTATGTATCGGCATTGTGGTCGATGATGCGATTGTGGTGGTGGAGGCTGTCTCCAAAAAAGTAGAAGAGGGTGAGTCGCCAAGGCAAGGCGCCATTGATGCGATGACCCAATTAATGGGGCCGATCATTGGCATTACTCTGGTCTTAATGGCAGTATTTATTCCTGCCTCATTCATCTCTGGGATTACTGGGCAGATGTACCGCCAATTTGCTTTAGTGATTGCTGCTACAGCATTAATCAGCGGTATCAACGCGATCACCTTAAAGCCAACTCAGTCTGCTCAATATTTAAAACCGATTGATCCGAATTTAGTTAAAAATAAGTTTTATCAAAAGTTTGATTTGTATTTCAATCGGCTGTCCACTTGGTATGAACATCAGATTCAACATCTTATGAATCATCGCGCCAAGGGCGCTATGGTCGGCATCATCATTATTATTGCCTCGCTGGTAGGTTTGATGTTTGTTCCTTCAGGATTTATTCCGAATGAAGACCAGGGATATTTAGTGGTATCCACTACGCTGCCAGATGCAGCCTCTTTGCAGCGGACAGAAGCTGGCATGAAGAAGGCAGTGGATGTACTGAAAAAAGTTCCTGGAGTTGATACTGCGGTTGTCATTGGTGGCATTAATTTATTGAATAACAGTACTTCACAGTCAAACTCCGGTGCGATTTATGTGATTATGAAAAAGTGGGATGAGCGCGGTAAGGGTGAGGACCTGCGTAGTATCTACATGAATATGAACGAAGGCCTCAAGCAAGTTCAAGAGCTGAAGTCCTTTGTGCTCTTACCACCAGCCATTCCTGGTTTAGGTCTTTCTGGCGGCTTTGAAATGCGCTTGATGTTGACTGATGGTAGTAATAACTTTGCCAAGTTAGATGCCGCTACTAAGAATTTTATTGATCAGGCGCAAAAACTTCCAGAAATCATGGCTGCCTTCACACCTTTCCAAAACAATGTTCCACAACTAGAGTTGAGTTTCAATGTAGCAAGAGCTGAAACGGTTGGGGTAGCAATTGGGGATGCTTATGATGTGCTGCAATCATATGTAGGCTCTACATATGTCAATCAATTTTTCAAGTATGGACAAACCTATCAGGTGTATGTTCAGGCAGATGGAAAATACCGCAGTACCGTTGATCAACTCAATCGCTTGTATGTCAAAAATAAGAGCGGAAGCATGGTACCTCTTGGATCATTTATTGATGTGAAAGAGGTTACTGGACCTGCATTTGCATCTCAGTTCCAGCTCTATCCATCAGCTGCTGTGCTTGGCGCTGCGAAGGATGGATACAGTTCTGGAGAGGCCATCAAGGCTTTAGAGGCACTGGCTAACCGAACTTTGCCAGATGGCGTAACCTATCAGTGGGCAGGCATGTCTTATCAGGAAAAACTGGTTGGTAATACCGTGATTCTGATTTTTGCACTCTCGATCTTGTTGGTCTATCTGGTGCTTGCAGCGCAATATGAAACTTGGATTGCACCTTTAGCAGTATTAACTGCAGTGCCACTCTCATTATCGGGTACCGTCATCGCTTTATTGCTGACTGGGCTACCAAATAATATTTATGTGCAGATTGGCCTAGTCCTGATGATTGCACTTTCTTGTAAGAACTCCATTTTGATTGTTGAAGTTGCTATTGAGTGCAGGCAAAAGGGGATGAGTTTTGTTGATGCGGCCCTAGAAGCTTCCAAAGAGCGTTTTAGACCAATTGTGATGACCTCGATTGCCTTTATCTTGGGTGTAATGCCTTTGCTGATGTCAACTGGTGCTGGGGCAGCAGCGCGGATCTCGCTCGGTATCACCGTATTTAGTGGCATGATTGCCTCAACCTGTTTGGCGGTAGCTCTAGTCCCTATTTTCTATGTAGAAATCGAAACCTTCTTTGAGAATCGTGAAAAGAAAAAGCAAGAGAAAATTGAAGCCCGTAAATTAGCCTCAAAATAAGTAAGCATCAAAATTAGTAAGGATAGATATGAACAAAGATAGAAAGCTAGAGCGGGGTTTAGGCCAGCGCCAGATTGAGATGATTGCTATTGGTGGCTGTATTGGCACTGGTCTATTCATGGGTTCTGGAAAAACTATTTCACTTGCGGGCCCTGGCATTATTTTGATCTATGCAATTACCGGCTTAGTGCTCTATTTTGTGATGAGAGCCATGGGTGAGTTATTACTGCACAACCTCGAGTACAAATCCTTTGTAGATTTTTCTGAAGATATATTGGGGCCTGCTGCAGGATTTTTTGTTGGTTGGTCGTATTGGTTTGCCTGGATTGTGGCGGCCATCGCAGAAATTATTGCCATTACAGGCTATATCGCATTTTGGTGGCCAAATCTACCTCCTTGGATTTCTGCGCTAGTACTCATTGCCTTATTGCTGGCCCTGAACATTCTGTCTGTGAAAGCATTTGGTGAGCTGGAGTTTTGGATGGCCATTATTAAAGTCGTTGCCATTGTTGGATTGATTGCCCTGGGACTCTACTTAGCTGTTACTGGTTTTGTTTCTCCGAGTGGCATTCAGGCTCGTATTAGCAACCTCTGGTCATATGGAGGATTTTTCCCCAATGGAATTTCAGGATTGCTTTTGGGTCTACAGACAACTATCTTTGCTTTTGCTGGTATGGAAGTCGTTGGCACAATGATGGCGGAAGCTAAGGATCCCGAGAAAATGATTCCTGATGCCATTCGCAAGATTCCTTGGCGCATCATGATTTTCTATATTGGCACAGTCACCGTCTTAATGATGGTAACGCCATGGAATGATATTCCTGCAGATCAAAGTCCTTTTGTTGGAATGTTCTCTCTAGTAGGCATGATTGCAGCTGCCTCAATCGTTAATGCTGTAGTGATTAGTTCTGCAACTTCTTCGAGTAATAGCGGTATCTATGCGACTTCAAGAATGCTGTACGGTTTATCTAAAAATCACCATGCTCCCGCTATTTTTGGAAAGTTATCAACCTATCAAATTCCGACGGGTGGAATATTCTTGGGTACGGGGCTCATTCTATCGGCATCTATAGTGCTCACCACGACTCAATCGATGATGAGTGCTTTTGAGTTAGTAGGGACGATATCCGCTTTAATCTTTATTTACATCTGGTCTATGATTTTGTTGGCCTATTTAGTCTATTGCAAACGACTACCTCAAGCCCATGATGAATCTGCGTTTAAGATGCCGCTGGGCAAAGTGATGCCGTATGTAGCTTTTGCTTTCTTTGGGATTGTGATTTATGCGTTGACTCTCAATGACGATACTCGGATCGCCCTTTTTGTTCTACCAGTTTGGTTTATTGGTCTTTGGGCGATGTATCGAATTAAAACTAGAAGAAGTACAAAGCAAAAGCAACTGATTGCTGACTTTGAGGAAAAGGTTGCGGCTCAGAATGCTGCGGCTAAAAAATACCTAGAGAAGTCTTAAGATTTTTCTCTATCGCTAATTGCCTTTGCAAGGGCCAAGATTCTTTTGGCATCTTGAATGTGGAGTTCCTCAATCAACTTGCCATTTAGGACGGCAATCCCTGCGCCTGATTGAATCGCTGCATCATATGCGGCGATTCTGTTTTGGGCTTCAAGGATCTCCTCAGGGGAAGGCCCAAAAATTTCATTAGCAAGTACGATCTGATTTGGATGAATCAAGGTCTTGCCATCAAAACCCATATCTCTCCCCTGAATACAAGACAGTTTTAGTCCTGTTTCATCATCTAATGAGAGATGAACACCATCCAAAACATATAGACCATAGGCTCTGGCTGCCAATACAGAGAGGGAGAGTGCGGTCTGAGTCTCAATTCGATCGGGGGTATGGCGAGCATGCAAATCTTTCACAAGATCAGAGGTGCCCAAGACTAAGGTCTCAAGCAATGGATGCGCGTCGGCAATTTCCTGTAACTTGAAGATTGCTAACGGCGTCTCAATCATGGCCCAAATCCGCATAGTGCTTGGTGCGTTCATTTTCTGAAGTAGGGCGGCGACCTCTAGAACTTGTGTTGCCGACTCTACTTTAGGCAGGAGAATGGCATCTGCTTTGCTGTTTGCAAAAAATGCTAAGTCAGCTTTTCCCCAAGCTGTATTTAGACCATTAATTCTGACTACCGCCTCACGATATCCAAACCCTGACTCTAGGGCGCTCAGAATATTTTCTCTGGCAGCGACTTTTGCGTCCGGCGCTACTGCATCCTCTAAATCGAGTATCAGAGAATCAGCAGGCAGGCTCTTAGCCTTTTCTAAGGCTCTCGTATTGGCTCCTGGCATGTAGAGCACAGAGCGCCTTGGGCGGATCGACTGATTCATATTTCCCTTATATCAATCTCATCACAGCATTTAATAAATCCATGACAATTTCAATAGATTTTCAAATGGCTCCGAGTTAAGTGCCATCGGACCTAGGAAGGGGTGAAGGAATAGGATCAAGAAGTACAAGACGCCGACAATGGTTAAGCCTAGAAACAGTATCAAAAGCAAATGGGTTCTCACTGATTTCATCTTAAATAGGCATGAAAAAAATAAAAAGATTAAAGAGCTGCTGAGTAGCCCTAGCCATGCTGGAGGCGCCAAACCGAACCGTGCATTGTAGATACGACTTCGTCTGAGCTCAGTGGCTTCAACTGCTAAGTGAATCATTTGTTGGTGGACGTTAGATTGCCCTACAGTTTGAGGTTGCAGGTGAATAACGTTATCTACAATCTGTATTAATTCTTGGTAGGCTTTGGTGCTAAATTGATCGTTACTTAGAAGAGGCCACTCTTCTTGAATAATGGTTTTCGTATAGGTTCTTAGTTGCTCTCGCCCCTTTTTTTCAACCTCGGGTGGAAATGCTGAATAAAGTCGATACATATTATTGAGAGTACTTGCTTCTTTGGTAATTGCATCACTCACCCCGTTATAGTTTTGCCATACCAATACAGTCACAAATGCAAATACAAGGCTAAATACCACTCCCATAGCGTTGTAGATATAACCAGCATATTCTGAGTCTTCTCCAAAAAGTGCATTTGGAAATTGCTTCTGAAAAATCCAGAAGACTAAGTAGCATAGAGATAAAACAATAACAATGAGCTCTAGTCTTAGGTCGACGCCAGACAATTGCAGTGCTTGTCTTAAGATAGGGAGATCCATAGTGGTGTGTATTTAGGGGGTTATTGAGATACCCATAGCCTAAACCATTTTTCCCGAGAATGGCAAAGCGCTCAATCCTGATTGGTTTATCTAGCGGCGTATAAAATGGCTTAATCCCGATCAATACAGGGTCTTTAAATCTAGTCTGATAGAGCGTATACGAGATGAGTAATCTAGCCTTCAAGTTTGAAAAAGCCTATATCAACGGCCAATGGATGGATGCAGATAGTCAAGCCACCATTCCTGTGCACAATCCAGCTACTGGAGAGTTGATTGGCTCGGTACCCAATATGGGGGCTGCCGAGACTCGTAGGGCGATTGATTTTGCAAATGCAGCTTTACCTGCATGGCGTTCTAAAACCGCTAAAGAGCGCGCCAGAATTCTGCGTAACTGGTTTGATCTCATTATGAAGAACCAGGAAGCATTGGCTCAGTTAATGACGGCCGAACAGGGTAAGCCTTTGATCGAGAGTCGTGGTGAGATTGCTTATGGTGCTGCTTTTATTGAGTGGTTTGGCGAAGAGGCCAAGCGTATTTATGGTGAAACAATTCCTGCGCACGCCAAAGACAAAAGATTAATTGTGATTAAGCAGGCCATTGGGGTTTGTGCAGCCATTACGCCTTGGAATTTTCCATCCGCTATGATTACCCGCAAAGTGGGGCCCGCACTAGCAGCAGGTTGCACCATCGTGCTCAAGCCCGCAAGCCAAACGCCATTTAGTGCATTAGCCCTGTGTCAGCTAGCGCAAGAGGCTGGAGTTCCTCCAGGAGTATTTTCTTGTGTCACTGGCTCAGCCTCTGAGATTGGTGGCGAGCTCTCTTCAAATCCTATCGTGCGCAAGCTCAGTTTTACTGGGTCTACTGAAATTGGTAGATTGTTGTTGGCGCAATGTGCAAGCACAGTTAAGAAGACTTCCATGGAATTGGGCGGCAATGCCCCTTTCATTGTTTTTGATGACGCTGATATTGAGGCAGCTGTGAAGGGTGCGATCACCTCCAAATATCGTAATGCAGGTCAAACTTGTATTTGCGCCAATCGCATCATGGTGCAAGACTCTGTATACGATTTATTTGTTGAGCAGTTTTCTAAAGCAGTGAGTGCATTCAAAGTTGGCAATGGTGCAGATGTCGATACTGTCATTGGTCCATTGATTGACGAGAAAGCGCTTGCCAAAGTTGAAGCGCAGGTCAAGGATGCAGTTGCTAAGGGTGGCAAAGTAGTTGTCGGCGGTAAAAGACATCCTTTAGGAGGTTGTTTCTATGAACCTACCGTTGTATCAGGTGCCAGCAAGGATATGCTGGCCTTCAGGGAAGAGACTTTTGGGCCATTTGCACCGATCTTCAAGTTCTCAACAGAAGCTGAAGCAATTGCCATGGCAAATGACACTGAATTTGGCTTAGCGGCTTATTTCTATGCCCAAAACATTGGCCGCATCTGGCGTGTTGCAGAGGCTCTGGAATATGGCATGGTTGGTATTAATGAAGGCTTAATCACCACCGAAGTTGCTCCATTCGGTGGCGTTAAGGAAAGCGGCTTAGGTCGTGAAGGATCCCAGCACGGTATTGAGGATTACTTAGAGATGAAGTACCTTTGCATGGGTGGTATTCAGTCTTAAGCAGCCAAAGCCTTTTCTGGCTCCACTACTGAGGAGCGAATGAGGTAGTCAAACGCTCCCAGTGAAGCTTTAGCGCCTTCACCCATTGCAATGATGATCTGCTTGTAGGGTACCGTTGTGCAGTCGCCTGCAGCAAAGACGCCAGGCATCGATGTTTCACCTTTAGCATCCACAATCACTTCGCCATGCTTGGATAACTCCACAGTGCCTTTGAGCCAGTCGGTATTTGGCAGTAAACCAATTTGCACAAAAATACCTTCAAGCTCGAGATTATGCTCAGTGTTCGTGACGCGATCGAGGTAACGCAGACCATTGACCTTAGTGCCATCACCCAATGCCTCTTTAGTGAGGGCGCTCTTAATAATGGTGACATTAGATAAGCTAGCAAGCTTGGTCTGAAGTACAGCATCGGCACGTAACTTACTGTCAAATTCGATTAAGGTTACATGGCTAACAATGCCTGCCAAATCAATAGCAGCCTCAACACCAGAGTTACCGCCACCAATCACAGCAACACGCTTACCCTTAAACAAAGGACCATCGCAGTGAGGGCAGTAGGCTACACCTTTGTTGCGATACTCTTGTTCGCCCGGAACATTCATCTCTCTCCAACGCGCACCAGTGCTCACAATGACCGCTTTACTCTTGAGAATTGCACCATTGGCTAATTCGACTTCAAGGCCGTCATCGGTTTTACGTAGTGCACTAGCACGTTGCAAATTCATAATATCGACTTCATAGCTTTTGACATGTTGCTCGAGGGCTTGGACCAATTTAGGCCCTTGAGTTTCTTGAACGGAAATAAAGTTCTCGATGCCCAAGGTGTCCATTACCTGACCACCAAAGCGCTCCGCTACAACTCCAGTGCGAATACCCTTGCGTGCAGCATAGATTGCTGCTGCTGAGCCAGCAGGGCCACCGCCAATAATTAACATATCAAAACTCTCTTTGGCATTGAGTTTGGCAGCATCTTTTTGTGGACTATTGGTATCGAGTTTGGCAACAATTTCCTCAACAGTCATTCGACCTTGACCAAATACTTCACCATTGACGATGACTGTTGGTACAGCCATGATTTTGTACTGATCTACCAAGCCCTGATAAAGGGCGCCATCAATCATTTCATGTTCGATGTTGGGATTGAGTGCTGCCATTAGGTTTAATGCCTGCACTACATCTGGGCAGTTATGGCATGACAAGGAAATAAAGGTCTGAAAACGCAATTTGCCATCTAAACCACGGATCGTATCGATGATGTCTTGCTCGACTTTAGGGGGATAGCCACTCGCTTGCAAAATTGCCAAGATAAAAGAAGTCATCTCATGGCCCATCGGTAAGCCAGAGAATGCAATCCGCGCAACTTCACCCTTTTTGCCAACGGTAAAGCTTGGCACGTTCGGAGACTGACCATCTATAGAAACAGTAATTTTGTCTGATTGCTCTGCTACCTCATTTAAGAGTTCGAGCATCTCTGCTGACTTAGCACTGCCATCTAAGGTGGCTGTCAATGCGATTGGGCTCACAATTTTTTCAAAGTAAGCCTTGAGTTGGGTTTTGATGTTGCTATCTAACATGATGATTCCTTAAAAATATGTAGTGAGTCTATTGGGCAGGATCTGGTCCTCTCCAATAGACTCTCCGAGGAGAGTCTGATTGAATGACTAAGTCAATAACTAAGCTTAGATCTTGCCTACGAGGTCCAAAGATGGAGTCAATGTTGCTGCGCCTTCTTTCCATTTCGCTGGGCAAACTTCACCTGGGTGAGCAGCGGTGTACTGAGCTGCCTTGAGTTTGCGCAATGTTTCGCTAACGTCACGAGCGATTTCATTGGAATGAATCTCAGCTGTCTTGATCACGCCTTCTGGGTTGATGATGAAAGTGCCGCGCAATGCCAAACCTGCTTCAGGAATGTGTACGCCAAATGCATTGGTCAATGTGTGTGTAGGATCGCCAACCAATGGGAACTTGGCTTTACCAACTGCTGGTGAAGTTTCGTGCCAAACTTTATGTGAGAAATGAGTATCGGTTGTCACGATATACACTTCAGCACCCATTTTTTGGAACTCAGCATAGTTTTCAGCTGCATCTTCAATTTCAGTAGGGCAGTTAAAAGTAAATGCTGCTGGCATGAAAATCAATACAGACCATTTACCTTTGAGGCTCTCGTCAGTGATAGTCACGAACTTACCATTGTGGAAAGCTTCAGTTTTGAACGGCTGAACTACAGTATTAATAATAGACATAGTGTTCCTTTTAGGGGGTTGAAAAAATTAACAACTGAACGAATTATGAGCCTGTTGCTTAGATCATTCAAATGAATTAATATGATGTTATTAATCGATTTATTAGATAACAGCTGAAGATAGCAAAAGAGGGCTCAAAATGGCTGCATTACCCACCATAAAGCAATTACGTTACTTAATCGCTTTGAGCGAGACTCTCAGCTTTACCAAAGCTGCTGAGAGCTGTTTTGTGGGCCAGTCCACCCTGAGCGCTGGTCTAAAGGAGTTGGAAGATTCCCTGGGTGTGCAGTTGGTGGAGCGAGATAAGCACTCAGTGTCAGTAACCCCTATTGGCCGTGGGGTAGTAGAACGTGCGCAACGCTTGATTGCCCAGGCAGACGATTTAGTCGAGTTTGTAGAGGGTTCTGCTGGATCTATGGTGGGCGTGATTAAGTTGGGAGTAATACCCACTATTGCCCCTTTTCTATTGCCAACACTATTGCCGAAGATTCGAGAGCAGTTTCCGAAGCTCAAGGTGGTTTTGCGAGAAGATTTGTCGGGTAACTTGATGGATAAATTAAATCGTCATGAATTAGATTTTGCCCTCATTGCATTGCCTTACGATACCGAAGGTTTTCTGACTAAAGAATTATTTGACGATGAGTTCTGGATTATTGGCAATGAAAATGACCCGGCCCTCAAAGGCAAAGACATTCATTTGAACAATAAATTAGCGGATCGGATCTTATTGCTAGAGGAGGGGAACTGCTTGCGCGATCAAACGATCAAGGCATGCAAGAGAAGTCCAGCCGCTAATCACTATGGAATTGAAGCAACCAGCCTACTTACGCTGGTACAGATGGTGGAATCAGATTTAGGCATTGCGCTTTTGCCGGAGATGGCCGTTAAATCTGGCTTGCTCAAACAGACAAATTTGATTGCAAAACCCTTGAGCGCACCAGCGCCCAAAAGAAAGATTGCCTTGGTCGCGAGACCCTCTACCGCGAGAATTGAAGAATTTAATGCCCTTGTCAAAGTGATGAAGCGCTAGGCCGAAAATTGCCTTCCCCGAGACTTTTTTGTGGGTTAGTATCCGTGCATAAATACCACTTGGGGGAAAGTTGATGCGGCTCATGCTTTTTATTTGCTTAGTTTTATCCCCATTGATTTTGCTGGGCATGGAGCTTTTTCATCCAGCCCACTTTACAGCCAATCCCGGAATGACAGCGTACTTATGTCATCCTCAGCCGCATGATCCGCACTATGATGCCTTGTCATATTTTGGCCCCAATTGGTGGTTCCTATTACATATGGTCCAAACACCATTAGTGGTTTTAGTTGGAATAGGTTTATTAATTTTGACTGATACCTTTCATCGTGATCCAGCCTATAAACCGAAAGGCGAAATTTTTTCTTGGATAGCAAGAGCTGCGATCTTTGTTTTTGTTGTGTACTTTACGGTTCTCGATAGTATTGGGGGGATTGCTTTAGGCCGTCAGTTGATTGTGATTGACCAACTCTTCGCTGCCGGAGAAATCAGTACATACGATGCCCATGTAATTCAGCGCTTCTTGGATGTCATGTGGGTAGATTCCTGGATAGGAGGGATTGGATCTTTTGTCAGTCTTGCCGGTTCTTGGGCTGTCTTTATTGCCGCCACTTCTTTGGCAATCTACCTGACGATCAATAAACGTATGCATCTCTTAGGGGCGGCCTTACTAATCGGCTTTGGCTGGGAACTGCAGGTGGCACATGCAAGCTATCATGGCCCGATTGCCTTCGGATTATTGGTGATTGCCTCAATAATTTATCTTTATCAAAATCGATTATCGAAACAGGTGGCTTAAATGAGCCCTCATAAACGAGACTGATAGATCATCTGCTCTGGATATTGAACCTTTTTTGTGCCTTGCCTGCTTTAGTGGCCAGATGAATTGGGTTAGTATCATCCTGATAACCACTGTAAATATATGAAATACTTCTCAAAGACTCGTAATCATTTAAGCCTGAGTGTGATGGGCTTGCTTTTAGGTGGATGCGCCTCGACTTTCACCCCAGACTTCAGTGAGATGTCCGCTAAATATGCTTATTCTTTAGAGCAGTACCAAACCAATAGCATTTTCCAAAACATTTTGCGTTCTGCTGATAATAGGATGGTCAGCTTTTTAGATATGCCAACCATCAATGGCTCTGGCGCAATTGGCGTCAGCCCCTCGGTTGGCGCCTTGTTTTCGGGCGGCTCAGCGCCTTTAAATGCTGGTTATAACGTCATTCAAGGCGGGCTGTCTACCGTTACCCCTAGCGCTGCTTTGACACTGAATAATTCATTTACATTTACACAATCCTCTTTGGATAACGCAGTGTTCTGGACAAGCTATCTGAATGAGTTACCCAAAGAGACTGTGAAGTATTTTTCCCACAATCACATTCCCAAGGAAGTGATTATGAGTATGGTTGTGGATGAGATTGAGATTTTCCAGCCCAATGGAAAATCGACTGTCTTGATTAACAACCCCCTGAGACCAGAGCATGCTCAGTTTCAGCAGTACTTGTATAAGATTATTGGAGATGGCTTTACTGCACAACTGATTGATGCATCAGAGAAACTGGGTCCGCCGCTGACGGTTGATAAAGTTGTCCCAAGATTTGGCGATCAAGCTTTTTCGATGCTTAAAGATTCAAACATCCAGCTAAAGCAGGTGGGTGACTCCAAAAATCCCCTTTACCAGCCAACTCAAGTTTCCCGTAAATATAAGTTTTGCATTACTTCAGATCAGTATGCCAACTATCTACCAGTAAAGAAGTATGGAGAAACGCTTTATTGTGAAGACAATAATGAAGAAGATCTCTTGAAAACCAGTGTCGCCAAAAAACGGCAACCTACTTTGATTGTGCGCATTCGATCTACTAATAATATCTTTGAGTATTTAGGTCAAGTAGTAAAAGCGCAACTGGCTGATAAGCCCTATGTAGTGACCTTGCCACCCTCAGCGAGCACCTTTAATAACAATAAAGGCACTCTTAATCGGGATGCTCTACTAATAGTCAATAAAGATAAGCCGACTCCAAGGCCCTTTGCCATGATCGTGGGGCGGGATGGGTCAACTTACAGCATTCCAAGTGATGACAATGGATATTCACCGCTGACAATTAAATTGTTATCTCAATTGATGTCACTGCAAAAGCTTCCGGGAAGTATTCCGGCGTCGCCCTCAGTATTGCTGAAGTAAAGAGTCTCGCACTTCTAAACAAAAAATTTAAGAGAGATCCTTATGGACAAAATGCATTTCACTAGGATGGATCAGGGTACTACTGCTGATTTTGATGTCATGAAAGAGGTCCATGAGAAGACTTTGGCCAACTTACCAGACCAACTCTTTGCTCTTTTAGATAACCTTTCTAAAGATACTGCTTACAACATTACTCGCAAAGAACATTGCTTACAGGCTGCTACTAGAGCATTGCGAGATAATCGTGATGAAGAATATGTTGTTGTCACGCTCTTTCATGATATTGCTGAGCCATTAGGTCCCTTTAATCATGGTGAAGTGATTGGATCAATCTTGCATCCTTTCATCTCCAGAAATAATTACTGGATGCTACTACAGCATGGCTTATTTCAAACCTATTTTTATGGCGATAAGATTGGTGTAGATCCCAATGCACGCGATCAATTTAAATCTGACCCAGCTTATGAGCAAACAGTAGAGTTTTGCGCTAAGTATGATGAAATCTCGTTTGACCCTAACTATAAAAGTGAGCCTTTATCGACATTTGACCCAATGGTCAGGAGAGTACTCAAGAAGCAATGGGTTGCTCCATAAGCTTTACCGATCACCATAGATATGAAAGAGCCACCCGAGGGTGGCTTTTGTCTTTCTGAAAAAACCGATTGATTTACTAGAAATCTTTTGTTGCACAAGAAATTTTTCCAGATTTAATAGCGCGCAAGAAGCTATCGTAATCCATCTCATTCTGTTTGCTATAAGTTGTCGCAAAGTTAACAAGTGCATCATCCAGTGTTTCGCTCTTGCCGCAGTACCCGGTCAGTACTGCTGCATCTCCAGAGCGAGCATGAGCATTTGCTAATGCCCAGCCAAAGAGTTTTGCAAAGTCCGGAAAGGTTTTGGCATTGATGCCATCGCCACCAATTGACATACCGCCCTTCATATCTCGCAGCTGTCGCACATAAAAATCCATCTCCGCAGTCTTACCAAAGCCCAAAAAGAGATCTGGAGCTCCTTGAATTAGGCATTGCCCATGGACAACACGCTCCCCTTCAGTTTTAAACTGCGTATCTGGAAAGAATGAGGCTAATACCGACTTCTGAGCTTGCTTCGTTTGAAGAAATAAGGGGTCATTCTCATCAAGGCCCTCAAAATACATCACCCAGCATGCGGTTCCTACACTGCCGACCCCAACTACTTTTCTTGCCCAGTCAATCCACTTATAACGTAGCAATAAATTTCTGCGATCTGGAGCTAATGAGGGAATGTAGGTATTGAGACCCTCATCATTTAATTCCGATATTTTGTAGCCATGCAGCGAAAACTCAGGATGTTCAATTAATGGCGGCTTATTAATTAATCTCACGCCCTCTGGAGTATTTTCAGTAATCTTTCCAATCAAGCCATGGCTATTATTTTGTCGTGCCTTGCTTAGTAATTTTTGCAAATATTTTTGACTAACTGGTTGTGCATGCTTTGCTGCAGCACTAGTGAGTGCTTTGTCATCAATATAGCTTCGTTTAAGATCAATATAGGGCTCAACCGAGTATTGCTGCATCGAATCTCGATATGCCTTAACGATGGTCCGGACAATCATTTCTCCCCAGGTATGATCTTGGCCTAACTGCTGGGCGGCAATCATGGCGCTTGCTGTAAGGCGTTTTAGATCCCAATCAAAGTTACCTGGCAGCGTTTCATCAAAGTCATTGATGCCAAAAACCAGTTGATGCTCAGTGGTGGAAAAAAATCCAAAATTACTCACATGCATATCTCCACAAAGCTGAACGGAGATAGGGGGGCTTGGGATAGTGGCTAAGTCATGAGCCATAATTGCAGCGCCGCCGCGATAAAAAGCAAATGGATCAACTGCCATCCGTGCATGGCGAATTGGAACGTATTCTGGGATTCGTGATTGTGCTTGAGTAAGCAAAATATCAATAGGGGTTTGACGATCCGCTTCTATCTCAAATTGACCAATCGAGGAGCGGGGAACCTGCTTGCGAATAGATTTGCCTAAATTTAGCCGCTCTTGGGGGCTGGGATTTTTTTGAAGAAAAGAGTCATATAGTTTGCTAGTCATATTCCAATGATGCCATGAAGAGTTGCAAGATAAAGAGTCTCACTGATCCCCTATATCCATGCTAATTGGGTCAGCAAGAGTGGTTTAGCTTATTGTGCCAAAAAGCCACCTGAGAGTGGCTTTAATTGCTGGAGAGTCGGGCGAGATTGGCTGTGCCGAAACTGCGTTTATAGACTAGCGGATATCAAACTGAATAATTAAGTCTAACTAGGAAAAGCCTAGTATTCATCAACTAGTTTCATAGTGAGGGAGCCGTCATTGCTGTCATCCTTGGACGGGTGGTTAACGGTATCAGCGACAAGGTAAGCGATGCTTCCTGGGTCTACAAAGTTGACAGCGATGCCCAGGTTGTTTGGTGAAATAATAAATCGATAGGTCTTACCGCTCTCGAATTGATAAGCATGAGAAAACGTACCGAAATTGCCATCCGTATAGCTGAATACTTTCAGGACATGTCTGCCTGCTGGTATGTTGACCTGACAGCTATCACCGTTTGGAATAGCGCACACATCAGTATCACCTATATAAACCCTTGCTTTTCCAATGCTGGTTAGTACCGTATTTTCTCGATTAAAAATGAGAGTGACGTCTCCTCCGGGATTGACTAGCGGTGGAACCTGTATAGGTGTACTTTGGCATCCAGCAATGAGCATGGAAAAACCAATGCAAAGTAATATTTTGTAGGACATATTCAGCCTGAAAGTGTATTTAGTCTCAGGAGTACATTACCTCAATTTTGCCTATATCTCCAAAGTAATCGTTGACAAAAGAAAAAGCCACCCGAGGGTGGCTTTTGTATAACTGGTGGGTCGGGCGAGATTCGAACTCGCGACCAACGGATTAAAAGACGCAAAATTGTTCTAAAACAGTAATTTAGACATTGGCTTAAACCTGCCTAGAAACAGGTGCGACATAGGCAGCGAGTTTTGTGGGGTCGATTGGGTTCAAGTGAAATAGGGCGGCATCGACACCAGTTTGTCGGGTAAATCGATAAAGCGCCATAAAAACTGAAAACATTTGAGGTACTATGTTTTAAACCAATTCAAAGTATTACCAACCTCACTAAGGAGTAAGTAATGCAAACAACAACGCCCGAGGTGGTAGATGCTAGCAATGATCCTCAAAATCCCTCTAGACGGAATCTACTTGCATCTGGAGCCGCTGCAATAGGCGCCACTTTGTTACCTGTTGGCATACAAAATACACAGGCTCAATCAAGTTCTGAGAAGCCTGTTCCGATTGTGCCGAATTCACCGCCAGCGGGCTACAACATCCTTTTTGTTCTGGTTGACCAAGAGCATTTTTTCCCTAAATGGCCAATGCCCGTTCCTGCTCGTGAGGCTATTAAAAAGAAAGCAATTACTTTTACGAATCACCAAGCGGCATCAATGCAGTGCTCATCTGCTCGATCGGTTATTTATACGGGTTTGCACATTCAGCACTCTGGTATTTTTGATAACCTTAATTTTTTATGGCAGCCTGATTTATCGCTAAAGGTTAAAACAATTGGACATCGCCTTCAAGAGCTGGGCTATCACTCTGCCTATCAAGGTAAATGGCACTTATCGGCCAATATGGATACAGTCAAGAAAGCCTATGACGCTCCGATGGATACCTATCGTAAGATTATTAAATCCTATGGCTTTGATGACTTCCTAGGCGTTGGCGATATCGTCGATCAGCAGCAGGGTGGCTATACCTTTGATAAGTTAACACTCTCATCAGCGATTGGTTGGTTGCGTAATGAGGGGCAAGAGCTTAGAGCTAAAAAGCAGCCTTGGTATTTAGCAGTCAATATCGTTAATCCTCATGATGTGACCTATGTGAATTCAGATTTGCCCGGTAAACCTGTGCAAGGTGCCAAGCATGCTATGACTATCTTGCCACCACCTACAACTGAGCTATATCAAGCAACATGGGATAACTATCCACTGCCAGAAAGTCGTCATCAAGCGCTGGATGCACCCGGCAGACCTAAAGCACATAAACTCTATCAAGAAATTTGGGACTTGCTAATGGGCTCATGGCCTAATGAGGATCGACGCTGGAGATTATTGCTCGACTATTACTTTAACTGTATGCGCGATAGTGATGAGAATGTTGCAGCAGTCATGCAAGGCTTAAAAGACAGCGGTATGGAAGACAATACTATTGTGATCTTTACGGCTGACCATGGTGAGTTGGGTGGATCCCATCAAATGAGGGGCAAAGGTACTACTGCTTACAAAGAGCAGAACCATATTCCGCTGATGATTATTCATCCAGCTTATCCAGGTGGCAAAGAGTGTCAGGCAATTACTTCGCAGCTTGACTTAGCTACTACGATATTGGCGATGACAGGCAAGGATCCAAAGATTGTTGCAAAAGCAGCCGAAGGACTCAAGGGCAAAGATCTCACGCCATTATTTAAAGAGCCTGAAAAAGCCAAAGTTGATTCGGCAAGACCAGCTTCTTTGTTCAACTTTAATATGTTGATGTTTACCAGCTGGTTCTGGGCAGAAAAAACCTATTCTTGGTTAATGTCTGGCAAGTACGACTACAAAGAGTCGGCTAAGATTTTGAATGCACATCAACCCAACTTTGTTAACCGGGTTGGTATTCGTAGTGTGTTTGATGGAAGATACCGTTTCTCAAGATACTTCTCGCCGCTGCAATTTAATACTCCAACATCTATGGAAGAACTGTTAGCGAAGAACGATTTGGAGCTTTTTGATCTTCAAAACGATCCGAATGAGATGAATAACTTAGCCATGGATCCTCAAAGGAATGGTGATTTGATTATCGCCATGAATAAAGTGATGAACGAACGGATTGCTCAAGAAGTTGGAATTGATGACGGCAGCTTTTTACCAATTCGAAACGGTAGATGGCATATGGTTAAACAGGATCAGAGATAACACATTCAGTACTTTTAGTGCGCTAGAAAAGTACAAAAGAAAAAGCCACCCGAGGGTGGCTTTTGTATTACTGGTGGGTCGGGCGAGATTCGAACTCGCGACCAACGGATTAAAAGACGTTGTGCCTCTTCAGAATCCCATATAAATCAAGGTTTTATAAGGCCGAAAAAACACTGTGCGATAAAGTGTGCGATTGGTTTTGCTTGTTTAGTAGCAAAGGCGGCTGTTGCGCAACTGATGGTATCGAGTTGGGCTAAGGTTAGTTACTTTCCAAGCAATTTAACGATTGCATCTTTCGTAACACAACGGTGCTCTTCGCTCCCTGCAATAGGGTTACCTTCCATAAAAGGCCTTTCGACAAGCAAACATATTTGTCTGATGAGTAGGGAGGCTTCATTCTTTGACATTACTCTAAAGGTACCCGTTTCATTTTTGCTGGCAGATTCTAAAAAAGGCTCAACTAAAGAATCCATATATAAAAAGTAATCTTGCGGCAGACCATTGATCCTGGTAAAGCGAATCTCAAAAAAGCGCATGACTGCAGGATTGACCTTGCCAATTCCAGAAAATACAGTCTCAACCATATTCTGTGCGAAAGCATCAATCGGAACATTCTCATCAAATTGGGCAATAGAGAGCGATAACTCTTGAAATTTTTTATCTCTCCCCTTTTTTACTGCCCACAGAAATACATTTTCTATTGAGCTAAGGCGTCTTACTAGTGTTCCTAGGGCATAGCCAGACTTTTGCGCAAGGGTTCTGCTAGTAAATAACCCTGGATTAGCCTCAATGACGATTTGTTCGGCTGCTAGCATGATGTCATCTAGTGTCTTTTGGGAGCGATCTTGCTTTGACTCGGCAAATTGGATTTCTGAGAGTGGATTCATATTCAAATAGTTGAAAGGCGCTACAAAAGCGGAACACTCTTAAAAACCATTAACAGAAGAGGTTTGAGCCCCCATGATATATGGGTTTTCTGAACAGTGCTGAATGATGGTATGTGAACAAATTCTTTCACTTATCTTGCCAATAAGTCGTTAGACTCGATGTGAAATCAAACTCTAGAAAGATAGAATGAAAATTAAATCATTAATCGCATTAGTTGCATTAGTCCCACTGATAGCTATCGCTCAGTCTAATGTTCCCCAGTCATCAAGTGCTCCAACTGTTGCAATTGGTGGGATTTCGAATCCAAACAATATCAATACGAATATGAATATTTCGAATCCAAATAATATCAACGCTAATACGAATATTTCGAATCCAAACAATATTACTACCAATATGAATATTTCTAATCCAAATATCATCACTACTAATATGAATATTTCGAATCCAAACAATATCAATACAAATACGAATATTTCCAATCCAAATACTGTCATCACTAATGCTTCTAGCACTAATGCTTCTAGCACTAATGCTCAAGGCAGTGGCAACAACAGCGGCAATACGTCAGGCAATGGAAATGGTAGCGGGAATATTTCTGTTGGAAATACTGCAGTTGTAGTTATAGCTCCGGAAGAGAAGTAATAGCCCTGCCATTAAATGCGTAGCTGATTGAGCTATGACATTTGATGTCACTGTTGAGATTTTTTGATCCAGATCATTACACCTGTACACAACAGAATTAGTTTTGCTTGCAAGCTATTTTCCTAATTGGCTATCAACAGCAAAAATTATCATTTTATTTATAAGAAATTGGATATGAAAAAGTACCTCTTATGTTTTGCTTCACTAGTAGTTAGCTCTAGCGTTCTTGCACAAAACTCATTTACTGGGCTAGATCTTGGCGTAGGTTTTGCTTTACAGGCAGTAAATACAGGAAGTGGTACCCAGCAGCATAACGATGGCTCTGTTCCTGAGCAGTTCGGATCTACTCAGAAAACTTCAGCTAACGCAAACTTTAATGTTGGTTATAACTTTCCGGTTTCTCAGAGCTTTATTCTAGGTTTGCAGGCTGCCTTACAGCCAATAACATCCGGCGGCATTCAGGTACAAAAAAATCCCGGCACTCCCACTGATTTTCAAAATAAATCGAGATATGACTTTAGCGTTCTGCCAGGTTTTTTGATTGATCCGGATAATATGATTTATGGCAAGGTGGGTTATAGCTATACAAAAGAGAATGTGAATAATGCCGATGGTTCTTGGGCTACTACCTTAAATTACAGTGGCTATGTACTAGGCCTTGGAGTTAAAAGTTTTGCTGTAGGTAATTTAGTTGGCCTTAAAAATTTGTATGGGTTTGCAGAATATAACTATGCAGGCTACGGAGCTAAGTCATATTCAGTCGTTAATAGTAACGGCCGTTCAACCTATTCCTCTAATATCAGCCTCAATTCCAGTACTGGACTTTTGGGTATCGGCTATATTTTCTGAGAATTAAGCAAGACTGCCAAGATTTATGTGGCCTTATTCAATACTTTATGCCAAAACTAAAAGTCAGCCTATTGTTATTTGGCATATTGGGGTGGCTTCTGTCCAGCCCCACCTACTGCATTGAGCTTAAGTATTCACCCATCTCTCTCGACCAATACTTGGAGATAGTTAGACAAAGTAATTCTTATAACAACGGGGCTTCACTCGATGTTCAAACGGCCATGGCAAATAAAGAGGCTCAGAGTCTCTATCAGTTTTCCCCAAGCGTGAGTTACGCCAGAGGTGCCTATCAGAATCAAACTCCGTATGCTCCTTATAACACCCCCCAATCGAGCACCTATGGTCTTTCATTTACGATTGAAGGGTGGGGTAAGCGTTCTGCGAGAGAAAAATTAGCACAGGCTGAAACAGAAGCGAGCACGGTTCAATTGGAAAAAACGCGTACAACCATAGAGCTGAATGCGCTAAACACCTATATTGATACATTGCGCTTGGCGCAGATGCTCAAGTCCTACAATGAAGCATTACGAAAGCTAAAGTCTTTGCAAGCCGGCGCAAAGACTGTTGATGCGGAGCGCTTTCTTAATTTCTACAAAATTTCCACTGAAAAAGATTTATCCTTCGCGGCTTTAAATCTACTCAATTATTCTGGGGACTCTCTTCAGGATTTACCTTACCCAAAAGGTAACTTAAATTTTCCCGCTCAGGAATACGATGCCGAAGAACTCATTGTAAGGGCCCAAAGCCAGAGAATGGAGGTCTTAAGTCTGCAGTCTTCTATTGATGTAGCAGACAAAAACATCTCCCTGAAAATGCAGAATCGGAATGTCAATGTCTTTCCTTATATTTCTCAGACTAGAACTCCGCAATACCAATACTCAAATGGTGTTTCATATACACTTCCAGCATCTCCAGTTGGGCCATCCCAGACTTTGACAAGCCCTGGAACGACTTACACTGCTCAGAATTCAATATCAGCAGGCATCACAATTCCCATTCCCATAAACAATTATTTTCAGTCTGCCGACATTGTCAGTGCAGCCAATCAAAAACTGCAGTATGAAATGCGACTACGTGATCTTAAGGTACAAATTCGGGTACAGGTCTTGCAGGCTTTAATGCAATATAGTGCCGCTAAGGATATTTTGTCGACTGCGCAAGGAGTTTATGAGGCTACGACCAAGAATCCGAATAAGAATCCTGTACTTGCCACCATGGATAGTCGAGATAAAGAGGGTGCCTTGCTGGATGCCAAGACAAATCATCTCAAAGCGTTAATTAATCTGTGGCGTCAAAGTGGAAATTATGCGGTTCCCGCTTTATGAAACTTTTCCTTTTTAATCTTTGTTTTGGTCTATTCGCTTGCTCTGCCTGGGGGCAAACTGCAACCATAACGCTGCCTGCTGCATTTGCGTTACCTCCCCCGCCAAATCCCGCAGCTATTGCGGATATGGGGTCGCTTCAGTTCCAAGCTTTTCGAAATAATATGCTCTTACCCCAGCTTAATTCATCCCCTAACTATGGGGCTAATGCAGACAATTCATTATCTGTGCCAAACTCTGCCTCAGAATTGGTTAAAGGTAGGAGTGCCCAATCTGCTTTATTTCCTCGATCCTTTGAGAGCAGCATTCAGGGTCTCCAGTTCGTTACTCCGAGCCAAATTAAGCCTTAATTAGAGGTAGAAACATTCCTAAGGATGGCTATAGTAAAAGCAACCTATTTTTAGTTGCAATGATCTCTGGTTGGATCATCTCCGCTGCATGTTACTGTGGTGCACCTACCATCCACGCAGATCTTTACTGTGTAATCTTTTGAAACGCCGACCTTACTAGTAGATTTTTTACTACTTACATTTGATGCAAGCTGCTTGCTAGTGAATATGGCTTCTTCATCACCGATTCGCTTTGTTGCCTTCTTGCCCTCTATTCCACCAAAATTAGGCGCGTTATCACTGCTTCCTGTGGCTGCAGGGAGGCTTTCACCAATTACTTGATATTCCATTCCTGTTTGAGATTGTTGTATTTGTGCTGGTGGCGCTCCAGTGGAGCCAACTGAATTGATTGGCATATTTTGCTGCGCAAAAACAAGTGCTGGAACTGATGCTACTAGTGCGAGTAGTGTTTTGAATTTCATGATTACCTTAAATGAAATAAAGAGTTAGCACTCATTCTATTGAGTCTTTAGCAGTAAATTCATTAAATCTTGTTCACATTTGAAAGTCTGAAATTGCTTCAGAAACCTCATTACCACCGCATTTGTGCGTGATGATTATTTTGCTTTTATAGCTGTTCCGATTTCCAGGATCGATAAATAAAATATCAATAGACTATTCATTGGATAAGAAAAAAGGCTCCAAAAGCGATTTGCCTTTGAAGCCTTGTAAATCTTGGTGGGTCGGGCGAGATTCGAACTCGCGACCAACGGATCAAAAGAGATGCTACAACGCCAAAGCACTCAACTCAATCAGGAAATGCGCAGCAAGTTAATTGCTTTTTACTTTGCCTTAATCACCATATGTTGCAAAGAGCAATAGAGCGCTAATCGCTTTTTATTCTTTTTGTTCCCTTGATGGGCATTAGCAGGCCTATAGACATCATCATTTATTGAGTAATTTTTGCTTTTTCTCTTAAGGCCTCAATGAGTTCAGCTTGTTTCTGTTGGGCTAGGTTTGCGCGTATCTGATTCTTTGTTTCTTCAAAAGCGGGAACTTTGAATGGGCGCTTCTCTTCGACCTTAAGAATGTACCAACCATTTGGAGTCTGTATTGGGGTGCTGGACATTCCGCCCTTAGGTAGATTGGTCATCACTAAGGCAATAGATGGATTTATCTGTGCAGGAAGAACCCATCCAGTTTGACCGCCTTGATCCCTGCTTGGATCAATTGATTTTTGTTTTGCTATTTTTGCAAAGGGCTCACCAGACTTAATTTGAGCAATTACTGAAGCTGCCTCAGATTGGCTTGGTAAGGCGATCACACCCAATTTGTATTGCTCAAGATTGCCTGTACCCAAGCTTTTGAGTTGGCGTTCATATTCAGCGCGAATTTGATCTTCAGTAATTGGATTTTTTGAAAGGTAATCCACCAGCAACAGTTCGGCTAATAGATTTTGGCGAAGTTCACGAATGCGAATTTGATTCTCAGGAGTTTTATCAATGCCTTGCTTAACAGCATCTTGAGCCAAAAGCTCGATATTAATTAAGCGCTGCTTCACCTCATTTTCAAGTGCTGGCGTAGGTTGCTGCCCCTGAGGAGTGGCAGACTTCACTGCGAGGTCTATCAATTCCTGAGAAATAACTACGCCATTAACCTTAATATCAGAAGGGTTTTTAGACTGAGCGTAAGTGCCGACGCAGCCCACCAAAAGCATGGCTGACAAAATATAACGAAGTGGGCAAAAACAAAGAATTTTCATAGTAAATGGGGATTTAGTTGGGTAAAAAGTGGCTAATTAAGATGATTTCATTTCCTGAACTTACTTTAACTGAATTAAGGGTTCTTTCACTCAGTTTAAGCATGTCCCTGAAGAGTTATTTAAATACGGCGTTGTAAGTACAAAATTATTATGTAAGCCATAATTTGTTTGGCTGTAAAAAGTAATTTAAGAATTTAGAGTAATCCTGTTTCTAAAATATATTATTAAATTTATCCCCACTTGATTCCTTTTGAATAAGCACTTTTTACCCAATCCCCCAAGGGAAGTTGATTTGTTTGCGAGCCTTACAAAAAGCAATTTACTGACTTGCGAAAATTAAACTAGAAATTACGATGCGCTTAAAGCATATTCATACATCCTTTTTTATATTCGGATTACTTTTAATTAGTTTAAATAGTAGCGCTCAAAATATTCAAGCACCTGTCATCAGTTCTCCCTACATGGCAAATTCAAGTGCGAATGGCGCCCATGGCAGTGGTGGTAGCAGTAATCTTTATTACGACTCAGATGCTATGAAATGCGATGCTAATGCTGCGGGTAATGGCGGCAACGGCTCCCCAAATCCCTTGAATGTGGATATTTTAAATCTTGCTTCCTCTGGATATGGTACGGCGATATCTGCTACATCTATCGGAGGTAATGGTCAAAAAGGAGCTAACAACGAAAATGCATCCTGTCCGAATTATAACGCGAGAAGTGGCGCCTCTGGCGGTGCTGGCGGGCAAATAAGCGTCATTTTTTCACCTGGATCTGTTGGCAACACTTCCCTTGCTAGCACTGGTATTTACGCCGTGTCTGGTGGTGGCAATGGTGGCGATGGCGGTTACAACAATCAAGGTGGTTCGGCGGGTAACGGCGCCAATGCGGGGGCCGGAGGTTTTGTTAGTGTGACTAATAGCGTTTCATTAGTAGTCGGTAATACGGCTGGGGCATATGGCATTTATGCCAAAAGTTATGGTGGAAATGGGGGTATTGGCGGCGACGCTGCAACCTGTTGTGATACAGCAGGTAGTGGTGGCACTGGTGGTTCTGGCGGTATTGGTGGGTCTGTATCAGTTAACAATGGAGCAAGCATTCAAGCTGCCTACTCTGTTCCTATCTTTGCACAAAGTGTGGGAGGTTATGGTGCCGCCGGAGGTAGTACTACTGGTGGCGGCATTCTTAAGCCGGACTCATCAGGTGGTTCTGGAGGAGGAGGTGCCGCGTCGAGTCCTGTAACAATTCTGAATTCAGGTTCATTAAGTAGCTCGATGGTTGGGGGTTATGGAATATTTGCTCAATCAGTAGGTGGGGGTGGTGGTGCCGGAGGTGCAACTGCAGGCATGAATGCATGGGGTGCATCTGGGGGTGATGCGGCATCGGGATCTACCATCACTGTCGTCAATTCAGGAAACATTTCTTTAAGCGGCGTTTCTTCTATTGGCATTGATGCTCAATCAATTGGCGGCGGGGGTGGGCAGGGTGGGATGGCTACATCCAGCACCGAAAGCGCACCTACTGTATATGGTTCTGCGATAGGAGGTTCAGGTGGCAGCGGCGGCAATGGCTTAACAGTTAACGTGTCTAATACCGGGTCAATCTCAACCGGGATCGGATACGTGAATACCACCAGTTCAAATGGTGGTGCGTTTGGAATATTTGCTCAATCCGTAGGTGGTGGTGGAGGTTTAGGTGGATATGGCCTTTCCTCGAGCAGCAGTTTTATCGGTTCAACCTCCGTCACCCAATCGGTTGGCGGCAAGGGTGGCAGCGGAGGGAATGGTGGATCTGTCTACGTCAATAATGGTGGATCCGTCTCAACAGCGGAAAATAACTCAGCTGGTATTTTTACTCAATCCGTAGGTGGCGGCGGTGGCTCAGGGGGCGGGGCTGTGAGTTTTTCCATTGCATTAGGTTCCTCTACCAGTATCGCTACTGGAGGTAGCGGGGGCAATGGTGGCTATGGTGGCTACGTTTCTGTCAATGAAAATCCAAGCGCAGCGCCATTAGTTTCTGGCTCTCAGATTAGCACTTTAGGAATCGGTTCACCTGGCATTCTTGCTCAATCAGTAGGCGGCGGTGGTGGCAACGGTGGTTATGCAATTGCGGTTTCTGGAAGTCTATTGGGTAGCTTAAGTATTGCTTATGGCGGCACTGGAGCAGCTGGTGGGCATGGTGGAAATGTTTATGCATCTACCGGTGGTGTTGGTATTAATACTGCTGGAATCGATTCGCCCGGTTTATCTGCTAGCTCTATTGGCGGCGGTGGCGGCAGCGGGGGTTCAAGTATTTCTGCAGCTTTTGGCGGCGGAGCTGTTGCCCTATCTTACGGTGGTTCAGGAGCCGCTGGTGGTTATGGTGGCGCAGTAACTGGAAGCAACCCAGGCTCTGCGATTAACACTTCTGGAGAGCGCTCTTATGGAATGATCGCTCAATCTGTTGGCGGTGGTGGTGGCAATGGCGGATCAAGTATTGCTGCAAGTGGAGGTCTGATTGCATCAGCGTCCCTAGTTATCGGCGGAAAAGCCGGCGGTTGCACTCCAAACTCAACATACCCAACTGTCTATTGCAACGGTGGAGTTGTTTCACTTTCAAATAATGGAAGTATTACTACTAGCGGTTTTGAAGCTAGTGCGCTTGTGGCTCAATCCATTGGTGGTGGCGGTGGTAATGGTGGTTTTGGAGTTAGTGGATCTTTATCACTTGGTTTTGCTGGTGCTGCTAGTGTTGGTGGAGCGGGTGGTTCGGCCGGATATGGTGGCGTCGTTACTTTGTTAAATACAGGCCCTCTATTTACAAGTGGTGGCGGTGCGCCTGTTATCTTGGCTCAATCCATTGGCGGAGGCGGTGGTAATGGCGGATTTACAGCAACTGGTTCGCTTGCTTTCGCAGTCTCTGCTTCAGTTAGCGTTGCTGGCAACGGAGGGAGCGGTGCAGCAGGTGGCGCAGTAAATGTTACTAACTCGGGCTCTGTTGATGCAACTAATGACACAGCGCTATCGCCTGGAAATAACCCTGCCATTCTGGCTCAATCCATTGGAGGTGGTGGCGGTAATGGCGGATTTTCTGCGGGCGCTGGTATCGCATCTGGAGCAGCAGTATTTACCTTGGGTGGGAATGGCGCAAGTGGCGGCTCGGGTTCAACGGCTAGCGTTACTAACTCTGGAATTATTTCAACAGATGGAGCACTTTCCTCCGGCATCATTGCCCAAAGTTTGGGTGGTGATGGTGGTAATGGTGGCCTATCTGCGAGCGGCGCAGCATCTTATTTTGTTTCGGCTACTACTGCTATTGGCGGACATGGCGGATCTGGTGGTAGTGCGAATGGCGTATTAGTTTCAAATAATGGAGCTATTGCCACAAATGGAGCGCTATCTAATGGCATTACTGCACAGTCTATTGGCGGATCCGGCGGTAATGGAGGTACCGCGGTATCTGCTGGCGTATCTGCAAACGCAAGTCTTAATGCTTCAGTTGGTGGTGGCGCTGCTTCTGGTGGCAATTCTTATAACGCTAGCTCGGGTATTGGCTCAGGATATGCAGTTTATATAACTGATTCATCCAGCATTACTACCAATAGTGACCAGTCTGGCGGCATCTTGGCTCAGTCTATTGGAGGTACTGGTGGTAACGGTGGTAATGCTATCTCAGGAACCATTGCCGGAACACTTTCGGGCAACGTTACTTTGGCTGGCAGTGGTGCAAGTGGGGGTACTGCTGGAAATGTTTATGTTGGCATAAGCAATTCTTCATCAGCTTATTCTATTAACACCTCCGGACTGTTGTCTAGCGGGATCTTGGCTCAATCCATTGGCGGTGCCGGTGGTAACGGCGGGTTTAGTGTATCGGCGAGCGGCTCTGGTAGCGCTAGTGCACAAGTGGGCATTGGCGGAAATGGCAGTACTGGAGGAGTTGGTGGCACAGCAACCGTTAATACTGATGCCAATAGCACCATAACTACCCTTGGGGATCAATCAAGTGGCATCATCGCCCAATCCATTGGCGGGGTTGGTGGTAATGGTGGTTTTGCAGGAAGTTCGACTGTTTCTTCTGTAGCAGCAAATGTTTCTCTTGGTGGCTCAGGCAGTTCCGGCGGTCTGTCAAAGCTGGTTACAGTAAATAGTTCTGCAGCTATCAATACAAGTGGCGCTCAATCATCTGGCATTTTGGCGCAAAGTATTGCTGGTGCTGGAGGAAATGGCGGTAGTACGTTTGGTGGCTCATTCTCAAGTTCTGGTTCAACGAATGTGACGGTTGGAGGGGTAGGGGGAGGTGGAGGCATTGCAGGCAATGTTGATCTTACAAATGCCGGTGCCATTACAACTCTGGGGGCATCTTCTTCTGCCCTGACTGCCCAATCGATTGGTGGATCTGGCGGCAATGGTGGAATGGCATCGGCCGGCGGACTATCCTCAGGGTCTGGTCTTGCTGTAGCGATTGGTGGTGCTGGTGGTACAGGTGGCACGGCTGGTCAGATAGCTGTAGATAATTCAGCAACACTAAGCACATCTGGCGTGCAGTCAATCGGCATTCTCGCGCAATCGATTGGGGGTGCTGGCGGCAATGGTGGCAATGCAATCGCCGGTACGATTTCCAATAATGCAAGCTTTAGCGCAGGCATCGGTGGTGGGGGTGCGACTGGTGGATCTGCCAACTTGGTGGATGTAAAAAATACCGCAAGCATTACTACAAAAGGTGATCAATCCGCTGGCATCCTAGCTCAGTCTATTGGAGGTACCGGTGGT
Source organism: Polynucleobacter sp. MWH-Creno-3A4 (assembly GCF_018881885.1). Taxonomy (NCBI): domain Bacteria; kingdom Pseudomonadati; phylum Pseudomonadota; class Betaproteobacteria; order Burkholderiales; family Burkholderiaceae; genus Polynucleobacter; species Polynucleobacter sp. MWH-Creno-3A4. Next base: position 215,059 of record NZ_JACXSA010000001.1, on the reverse strand, counting down.
AACGGTGGCAATGCTATCTCAGGAACACTGAGCGGTAATGTATCGGGTGATGTTACTTTGGGTGGCGGAGGCGGTGGCGGTGGAACAGCGCGTAACGTTACGGTTGATGCATCATCGGGTTCATATTTAATTTTCTCTACGGGTTCGTTATCAAACGCCATTACCGCTCAGTCGATTGGTGGTAATGGAGGTAACGGTGGATCGAGCTTTTCTATTTCAGCCAACACAGGGTCTAAAGCTGCATCTGGAAATGTTTCAGTTGGCAACAATGGCGGCACTGGCGGCACTGCTGGAATTGTTGAAGTGGATTTAGGGGCTAATGTTTCTATCAGTACTGCCAATTCTGGTTCACTCGGCATTCTTGCTCAATCGATTGGTGGTAATGGTGGCAATGGTGGGTCAGCTATTTCTGGTGTATTTGCACCTGCTGGTTCTACTGCTTCCATCAGTGTTGGGGGCGGTGGCGGCAATGCTGGCACTGCAAATGATGTGTTGGTTACTGTTAGTGGATCAAGCATCACAACAAGTGGATTAAATTCTGAGGGTATTCTTGCTCAGTCTATTGGTGGAAGTGGGGGTAATGGAGGTTCTAGTCAATCACTTGCTATTAGTAGTACAACATCAACACAATCTTATGGCATCAGCCTATCGGTTGGTGGAGTTGGCGGTAATGGCGGCATTTCTGGAGCTGTTACTGTTAATCAATCTGGCTTAATCAATACATCAAGCAGTAGTGTGTTCACAGATAACTCAGCAGGCATCATTGCTCAATCCATTGGCGGAGTTGGAGGTAATGGTGGGTCAGCAACATCAAATGCAATTGCTGGACAAGGGAGTGCTTCATTGTCTATAGGCGGTCAGGGTGGAACTGGCGCCGATAGTGGATCCATAGTCACTGTTTTAAGTAACTATGGACTGACCACAGGCGGAATTTATACCAGCGGTCAAAATGCTCCAGCAATACTAGCTCAGTCTATTGGTGGTGGCGGTGGTAATGGAGGGTGGTCACAGAGCAATTCTTCAAGTAATAAATATGCAGCTGGTATGGCAATTGGTGGCTGGGGCGGTCAAGGCGGAACTGGTAATGATGTCACTGTCAAAGCTGGAGGAATTATCTCTACTGCAGGCCAACAATCTGATGGCATCTTGGCTCAGTCTATCGGCGGCGGTGGAGGCAATGGTGGAGCTAGCACGTCACAAGTTACTGCTGCTCCTGGAGCTGCAGCAGATGGCGTTACATCGGTAGTTGGTTCTTTGACTGGTTCAACTGTAGTTGCCGGTGGAGCTTCTTCACTTTGGAGTAGCTCAGGCAGTCAAGGTAGTACAAATTCCACGGCGCCTAATAATGGCATCTCCGCTTCATTCTCAATCGGCGGAAGTGGCGGCACTGCCGGAAATGCAGGTGCAGTCCTTGTAGATAGCGCTGCAAAAATTTATACCAGCGCAGATTTATCGAATGGCATCGTTGCGCAATCTATTGGTGGCGGTGGTGGTAATGGTGGTTCGAGCTCAGCGAATGGTGAAGGTGGTAAATATTCTGGTGCCATATCAGTTGGTGGTTATGGCGGCACTGGCGGCACAGCAAGTTCATTAAGAGTGAACAATTCTGGTCAGATCAGCATCCTTGGAAGTGATGCCTCTGGGATTGTTGCGCAATCGATTGGTGGTGGCGGTGGAAATGGTAGCTCAAGTTCTGCAGTTGGATCTGCTGGTACAGGCGGAGTAGCTGCTGTTACCTTTGGTATTGGCGGTAAAGGGGGTAGCGGGGGAACATCGGGTGTAGTGGAGGTCACCAATGGTGGAGTTATTGCTACTACAGGCCAAAATTCTTTTGGTATCTTGGCTCAATCGATTGGCGGCGGCGGCGGTAGTGGCGGCTCCAGTACTACTGCCTCTTCAGTGTTAGCAGGTACAAGCGGTACAAGTTCTGCGATGTCTAGTGGAGCTGCAACTCCAACAACATCTGGTAGCAGTAATTCGGCTACATCCGGCAATACTTCGAGTGGTCAAACTGGTGGACAGGCTGGTGCTGATAGTGGTTATGCAGTTGGTCTTAGTGTTGGTGGATATGGTGGCGCCGGAGCAAATGCCGGAAATGTTTTAGTCAGCAATACTGCACAAATTATTACTGGTTACCAACAATCCATATCAAACTTAACTCTAGGATTAGCTGACAATTCTTCTGCAATTTTTGCGCAATCAGTTGGTGGTGGTGGTGGTGTTGCGGGTTCATCCTCCAGCAATTCAGATGCAAGCAAAGCAAGCGTTGCACTTTCGTTAGGCGGTAATGGCAGCGGTGGCGGCAATGCGGGAACAGTCCAGGTCAACAACACATCCTCTTTAGACACTAAGGGTAATTTTGCATCAGCTATATTCGCTCAATCAGTGGGCGGCGGTGGTGGCAACGGTGGATCATCTAGCAGCACATCGGGACAGGCTGGCAGCTTGGCAATATCAATGGGTCTCGGTGGTGCAGGCGGTTCTGCTGGAAATGCTAACTCCGTTCTCGTTGATACATCTGGTGCAAGTAGAGCGCTAATTCTTACAAAGGGTTCTGAATCATTCGGTATTTTTGCTCAATCCGTGGGTGGCGGCGGTGGCAATGGCGGCGCTGTATCTCTCTCATCTGCAAATACGGCAGGAACTAGTAGTACAAGTTCTGCTAATAGTGCGTCGAATGGAGCTACCAATTCAGCCACTGCAAATAGTGGCGTAGCACTATCTGCCGGCCTTGGCGGAAGAGGTAGTGGAGGAGGTAGTGCTGGCGAGGTTCAAGTAAGGAATGCTGCATCTATCATCACAACTGGCGCTGATAGCAGCGGTATCTTTGCGCAATCAGTTGGTGGTGGTGGCGGTAATTCTGGTAGTACTTCAAGCAATGCTAACAGCGGTGCATATGCACTCAGTTTTGCATTGGGGTCAAGCGCAGGGACTGGTGGCGCAGCTGGCACTGTGACAGTGAATTCAACGAATACTATTTATACCGGTGGCGATAACGCTTCTGGTATCTTTGCGCAATCAGTTGGTGGTGGTGGTGGTAATGGTGACTCATCCAGCGCTACATCAAGCACCAGTTCTGGTAAGGCCAATGTTTCCATGAGCATGGGTGGTAGTGGTGGTAGCGGCGGTGCTGCTGGTATTGTCACGGTTACGAATAATGGAAATATCTTTACTACCGGAAATAATGCTTTGGGCGTCATCGCACAATCTATTGGCGGCGGCGGCGGTAATGGCGGGTCTAGTCAATCTAGCAGCTCTGGCGGCAGCTATACAGGTGCATTGACTCTTGGTGGTTCCGGGGGTAGTGGCGGTACAGGTGCCGCTGTTACTGTTGATGCAGTTGGCAGCATTAGAACCTTTGATAATAATTCGTCAGGCATTTTGGCTCAATCTATTGGTGGTGGTGGTGGTAATGGCGGCTCCGCTAGTTCTACTGCTAGCAACGGTGGCTCTGTTAATGCAAGTATCGCTTTAGGTGGAACTGGCGGCACTGGTGGTGCATCTGGCGCAGTGGTGGTTGACACTACCTTTGCTGCCTACAACACTGCTACTGCTAGTTCATTGCGTACCCCATTGATTACGCCAACGATTACAACTTATGGTGAAAATTCCTCAGGCATAGTTGCTCAATCCATTGGCGGTGGCGGTGGTAGTGGCGGCTCGTCTACTAGTCTTGTAAATTCAAGTAGCAGCAATACTGATACCGTAAACCTCGCAGTTTCCCTTGGCGGAAGTGGTGGTAGTGGTGGAGATGCTTCAACTGTAGCGGTCTATAACGATTCAAACATCAGTACATTCGGTAAGAACTCTTTCGCCATCATTGCACAATCGATCGGCGGTGGCGGTGGCAATGGGGGTGTGAGTAATTCAAGTTCTAGTAGTGGGTATACGGATGGCACAGAATATAAGGCGGTTGTATCAACCTTGAGTATTGGCGGTAGAGGTGGTTCAGGAGGAGTGGGTCGTGATGTCGTAGTAAATTCAACCGGAACATTAAGAACGAGTAGTGAAAACACTTCATCCATACTGGCTCAATCCATTGGCGGATCAGGTGGTAACGGTGGTGCAGCGAATACAAACACTAGTGGCGGTAATTCTTCAGCAGTATTTGCAATTGGAGGCAGCGCCGGAAACGGCCAAGTTGGCGGAATGGTCACTGTAACAGCGAGTGGAGATTCGACAACATCCGGTAATAATGCGGCTGCTATTTTTATGCAATCTGTTGGCGGCGGTGGTGGCAATGCTGGATCTACTCAGCTTAGTGCTATAGGTGGTGACTTCACCAGCAGATTTACTTTAGGTGGCACTGGTGGAACTGGCGGAGACGGTAAAGCTGTAGAGCTCTCAACTAGAGGTAATAGCATCACTTATGGCAATAATTCCTCAGGTATATTTGCACAATCAGTAGGCGGCGGCGGTGGTAATGCCGGCTCTTCAAATGTTGCTATTAGAGGTGCTGGAGCTATTTCCTCGGATATGACTCTGGGTGCAAGAGGAGGAGCTGCAGGTGCGGGCGGTAATGTTAACGTCACTATTTTGGGTCGCGGTTCGGTAGCAACCGACGGCCAAAACTCAATGGGAATATTTGCCCAGTCTGTTGGTGGCGGCGGCGGCTCTGCGTCTAGCAATAATTTTACTGAAGCGAGTAATGCAGCCATCACTGCATTTAAATTAGGCTCGGCTGGCGGCACTGGTGGTGATGGCGGTGCAATTCGAGTGATCAATAACAGCTCAGTTTCCACCTCTGGTGATAATTCAGTTGGCGTATTTTCGCAATCAGCAGGCGGTGGCGGTGGAGTTAGCTCGTTTGCTGATAGATCGCTAGTTGCAGCATCCTCCCTTACCACTAGCTTTGCTCTAGGTGCTGGAATTTCGTCTAGCACTGCTGCTAATGGCGACGGAAAAGCTGTTTCTATCATCAATACAGGGTCTGTTGCAACCGGTGGAGCAAACGCCATTGGTGTATTTGCACAATCGATTGGCGGCGGCGGAGGGTACGCTGCAGCTACTATTTCTGCTGGAAATATCAACCTCAACACAAGCAGTGTTGGCGCTCAAAATAATAGTTCAGGTAATGGCGGCACTGTTTCTGTAAGCCAAGATGGTTACATATACACGACGGGCGCGGGTTCCATTGGTATATTCGCCCAATCGGTGGGTGGAGGAGGGGGTTATTTAGGCGTTGTTAGCAAAGATGCCAATGCAAGTTTGACAGGTGGAAATAATCTGACGATGGGTGCTTCATCAGCATCCGGCAACGGTGGCGATGTAACAGTCACTAACACTGGGCTAATTAGAACTACTGGTGCAAACGCGATTGGTATTTTGGCTCAATCTGTTGGTGGTGGTGGTGGCACGGTACTTGCTTCTGGTTTAGGGACGATTACACCAACCTGGGCAGCGGGTACCGGTAACGGCGGAAATGTCACTGTCAATATTAATTCACCAATCTATACCTCTGGTAAAGGAGCTTACGGTGTTGTTGCGGAATCCGTTGGCGGCGGCGGCGGTCTCGCTATTAGTGGCAGTGGCGTCGTCGATAGCGGTGGTAGAGGTACTGGTGTCGCAGGCTTGGTTACTGTAAATGTAAATGCACCGATTTTTGCAACTGGTCAGGGCGCCATTGCTCTATACGCCCATTCTATTAGCGACCCAATTGTTACCGTTGCGTCTGGCCAATCCATTGTGGCAACCAATGGTGCAAGTGCTGTCGTGTTACTAGGACTCGCTAATGCGCTGACTAATAATGGCACGATTACTGGTAGCGTGTTGCAACAAAATGTCTTGACTGAAACTGCGCTTGCAACAGGTGAGAATGGGGTGACTACCGTAGTGAATAATTCTTTAATGACTGGCAATATTCAGGCTGGAAATGGAATTAGTGGTGACACAAGTACTATCAATATCACCAATAATGGCAAATTATTTGCTGGTGCAACTCTAAACCTAGGTTCAAGCTCGAGCTTGCTCACCAATAATGGTATTTTTGCCAGTGCAGCGAGTAGCTCAACTAGAGCTATTGCTACGACCAACATCAATGGTTCATATGTACAAAATGTGGGAGCGCTAACATTAGTACGCGTAGATTCACCAGCAAATGGCATGGATCAGTTTGTAGTCACCGGTAATGCAGCTTTGGGAGGCTATCTTAAGCCTGTTCCGCTAGATCGTAGTTATATCGCCCCAGGTACTGTGACTCAAAATATATTCCAGGCCACTGGCACATTAAACGTGGTAGATCCCAATCTCATCATCTTAAACAACAGCATCATGATGAGTTATGTGGCCGCCGCTAATAGCAATGGAATTTCATTGGCGGCTACAGCCAATTTTGCTCCTGCAGGAATGAGTAGCTACTCTACGCAGGTGGGTAATAGCATCGGTAGTATGCAAACGGCGGGAAGCAGTCCATTCTTCAGCACGGTAACATCCCGCTTAGTCAGTACTCAAAGTACTGTAAGTCAGTTAAATCAAACATACACAGCTCTTGCAGGCACTGCTATTTCTGCGATTCCTCAGGTCAACTACGAAGCAGTTAATCGCTCTATTGCCAATTTTTCAGATCGCATGAACTCATGGCGTGTTGGTGATAACTTTGTTGCTTCAACCCAAAATTCCAGAGCCTTATTGACTAATGCACAATCAGCTAATGCACCAATCATTCCTGGAAGTGTGAATGATGAATTACCAGAATCTAAGAAAAAATCAGGTGATTTTAGGACCTGGATTACCCCATTCCAAGGAGATGCATCCACTAATACTTTGATGGATAGGGTGTATGGAGGAACCTTAGGTTTAGAGGTTGGCTCATCTGATGGCGGCCTGATTGGTGGCTTAGGCTTCACAATTTCTCAATCTAATTTTAATTACAGCAATAGCCCTACACCAATTACTCCAGGAGCTTCAACCAACTACGGCGCTTCCTTTTATGTTGGCGCTAGAAATGATAGGGCTTACATTTCAGGTATTGGATATTTTGGCGGTAGCAGCACTACGTTTAATCGTCAGGTGCAAACCCTAGGATTCAATATGTCTACTAATGTGAATATTCATAGTACGGTGATCGGTGGAAGGGTGGAGGCTGGCTACAATCTTTTGCCTAATTCAGATGGCAAAAGACAGGTTCAGTTAACACCATTCGTAGCATTTCAGCCAATGCAAGTTCGTCAAAACGGGGCTAACGAATATTTCTCTGGTTATGGCCCGGGCTTTTACTACGGAGCTAATACGAATACCGCGTTACCAATATTTGTTGGTGCAGAGTTAAGCGGTGATATTGATGTGGGCAATAACTCAAAGTTTTTACCATTTCTGAGAATTTCTTGGGTTAGTGATACAGCTAGTCAAGCGACTATGGCTAGTTCTTACAGCGGAGCTAATGGCCCGTCACTTTATAGTAATGGCACACCCTCATTTGGTAATGCAATGATCTATAAAGCTGGTGCTAAATATAACTGGGGCCGATCTATTAGCGCTTATGGCACCTTCGATCTTGAGCAGGGAAATAAAACCTACAACTATCGTGGAATTGGCGGTACGTTAGGGGTTCGTTACAGTTGGTAGTATCTTTTTTTAGTGTTCTGCCTCTAGAGGTTGCTGTAACGCCGCTAGGCCGAGCAGATTGTTGATAGCATTTAACCTAAGTAAGCCCAAGAATTTAGAAATGAAAAAGCCACCCGAAGGTGGCTTTTGTATAACTGGTGGGTCGGGCGAGATTCGAACTCGCGACCAACGGATTAAAAGTCCGCTGCTCTACCGACTGAGCTACCGACCCAGTAAAACAAAGATTATAGCAAGAAGTTTAGGGGTGTTCTTGGGGTTTAGGCTGCCTGCCTTTCAGCCCTTGTGCCTGCAAGTTCATCAGGAGTTCACCCGTCTGGCTACGGGTGGATTTTTCGAGAAATAGTCCTTAATTCCTCTCAAAATCGCTTCGGCAATTTGGTCCTGATAGCCGTCATCATTCAATCGGGCCTCTTCCTGTGGGTTACTAATAAAAGCAGTCTCAACCAGGATGGATGGGATGTCTGGGGCCTTTAAAACAGCAAAGCTAGCTTGCTCAACTTTTCCTTTATGCAGGGGTGCAAATCCACCGATTTGTTTCAGAATGGAATTGCCCACTTGTAGAGAGTCTTTGATTTGGGCCGTTGTCGACATATCTAGCAATAGATTAGCAACCTGTCGATCTTGTGTCTTGATATTGATTCCACCAATGAGGTCTGAAGCATTTTCTTTATTCGCCATCCAGCGCGCCATAGTGCTACTTGCACCCATCTGGGAGAGCGCAAAGACGGAGGCACCTTTTGCTCTTGGCTCAATAAAAGCATCTGCATGAATCGATACAAATAAATCTGCTTCTACTCTTCTGGCTTTTTGTACTCGGATATGGAGCGGTACAAAGTAATCACCATCTCTAGTGAGATAAGGGCGCATATAGGCCTCACCCTCAATCTTTTCTTTGAGTCGCTTGGCAATCGAAAGCACGACATGCTTCTCTTTGGAGCCTGCTGCACCAATAGCCCCAGGATCTTCACCACCATGTCCTGGGTCAATGGCAATCGTAATCAAGCGTTTATATTTTACGGTAGCAGGGAGTGCTTTGGTTTCTGGAATGGCTTGAGCTACGGGCGCTGCAGGTACTTTCGCTACTTCTTTTTCTTTCTTGGTGGCGAACTGTGCAATGAGATCGACCTCTTCATTAGATTTTTCAAGAGCACTCTCTTTTTTGGCGCTACTTTTTACCAGAGCCATTAATGGATCTGGTGGCGTAGTAGGGTAGAGATCAAACACCATGCGGTAGTTGTATTCTGCAACCGGATCTAATGTGAAGAGCTGTGGCTTGATCGGTTCTTTTAAATCAAATACCAAACGCACAATGCCTGGCTGAAATTGCCCAACCCGAATTTGTGAGACATAAGGATCGTTTGGTTTGACTTTCGCAACCAAATCTTTCAGGGTTGAGTTCAGTTCAAGTCCTTGAACATCAACAACTAAGCGATCAGGATTGGTCAGAATCTGTTGAGTAATCGGTAGTGGAGTATCTGACTCTAGAGTAATACGCGTGTAATCTTCCGAGGGCCAAATGCGGACACCCAATATCTTGGCACCCCAAGCAATTTCCACCTCAGTCAGCAGTAAAGCAAAGCTCAAGAACTTGGCGGACGTCTTGAGATGCTGCCTTCTCGAGAGATTCATTTTCTTGCTACTCATATTGAGTTAGCTATCGCTTGTATGTTCTTAAGTATTTTCTTGCCCTCTGCAGAAAATGCATTCAGGCTAATAGTGCGTTCATTTTCTTGCTCACCAGCCATCAGTTGAATCTGAATATCAAAAGCAGGTATGGTGCCTTCTGCTTTCTCGGGCCACTCAATTAAACAAAATCCGGGTACATCAAAATATTCTGCAAATCCTGCCTCTTGCCATTCCAGAGGATCACGCATACGGTAGAGATCGAAGTGATGAGCAGTAAAAGCCTTTTGATGACTTGTGAGTTCGTAGGGCTCACATAAAGTGTAGGTCGGACTTTTCACCTTGCCCTCGTGACCCAGACCTTGAATTAAATATCTAGCTAATGTAGTCTTGCCTGCCCCTAAGTCCCCTTCTAAGGCGATATTGAGGTGTCCAGTTGGCGTTGCCAAAATCCATTGGGCAATGCTGATGGCAAGTTGTTTAGCTAAGGATGCAGTTTCTGCTTCCTGCCTACAATATTGCTTAAGCGATGCTTGTGGCGATGCCTGGGGCGTCTGGTTTTGGGTCATTGCCCTAGTTTATTCAATTATTGCGCTACATTCTGTATTCACCATGCCTTTATCTAACCAATCCGAGTCACTAAATCAGCCTGATCTGCGCAATTGGCTAGGGGAACAGGCTGAGCGCTTGGGATTTGATGGATTGCGTATTACTGACACCCATTTAGGCCCTGCAAGTGAACGCTTGCAAGAATGGTTGGCTGAAGGGCGTCATGGCCATATGGACTATATGGAGCGCCATGCCGATTTGCGTGCTAAGCCAGAGTTATTGGTGCCTGGCGCAGTCAGAGTGATTTGCGTCTCGATGAACTACCTACCTCTAGAGAGTGATTTTGATGCTGAGTGGCGGCGACTAGCAGATCCGACTCAAGCAGTTGTCTCGCTGTATGCCCGTGGACGTGACTATCACAAAGTATTGCGCAATCGTTTGCAAGAGTTTGCCAAACTGATCGAAGAAAAAATTGGCGCCTTTGGTTATCGTGTCTTTACAGACTCAGCGCCATTAATGGAAGTCGAGTTAGCGCGCAAAGCGGGTTTAGGTTGGCGCGGTAAACATACACTGCTGCTCAATCGAGAATCGGGCTCCACTTTTTTCTTGGGCGAGATCTTGGTCGATGTACCGCTACCAATGGATGAAGAGCAAGCAGAACATTGCGGCACTTGCCAGTCCTGCATTGATGTCTGTCCTACTCAAGCGATTACTGCACCTTATCAATTAGATGCACGCCGTTGCATCTCCTACTTGACAATTGAAAATCCCGAGGCCATTCCGGTGGAGTTCAGAAGTGCGATGGGGAATCGGGTCTATGGTTGTGATGACTGCCAATTGATTTGCCCATGGAATAAATTTGCCCAGCGCACCAGCTTGCCTGACTTTGCACAGCGTCATGGTTTAGGACAAGCCAGTCTGCTACACCTCTGGTCATGGACTGAAACAGAGTTTGAGCAACGTCATGAGGGTAGCGCCATTCGCAGAATTGGTTACAGTCGCTGGCGTCGCAACTTAGCGGTTGCTATGGGCAATGCACTAGCGAGCTCGACAGTTTCAGAGGCGGAGAAGGCGCAGATTCATCAGATCTTAAGTGCGGCTTTAGGTACTGCCGATCCCTTGGTGGCAGAACATATTGAGTGGGCCCTAGGGGCTGACAGGGCTTACAATTAATTCATGTCTTCATCTGACCAACCGTATATTGATCCTAGCGAGATCGCGCTCGAGGAAGCTGTAGCCCAGCGCTTTAAAAATCCCAGTGATGCATTCTGGACAGGAATGCGGGACGCCGCTGGTGCTCCTGCAATGGTGCTCTTTGCGGGAATGGTGGGTTTTGGTGCGATGGGGAAGACCAATGGCTTTGATGTGTGGTTTACCACCTTTACTTCATTCTTCATGTTCGCCTTGCCAGGGCAGGTGGTCTTATTTGAGATGGCCATTACAGGTTCCTCTGTTTTGGCAATTGCTCTAGCGGTGACCTTGACCTCAACCCGTTTCATCACGATGACGGTGACGCTCTTTCCGCAATTTCATCAGAGAGATCGCAATCGCAGCTTATATGCCTCCGTCCATTTATTAGCAATGACAGCGTGGGCTATTTCGATGCGAGAGTTTCATGCAATCGAAACCAAACACCGTTTGAACTATTTTGTGGGACTTGGTTTACTCTGCTGGCTCATCTCAGTGCCGGGCACGATTCTGGGATATTTCTTGGCTGGGATGGTGCCTGCGCCAGTGACTCTGGGCCTTGTCTTTATTAACCCATTATTTTTCTTGCTTACCTTTACAGAGGTCAAGCCTTGGATTAACCGCATCGCCATTTGCCTTGGTTGTATCTTTGGGCCCATCTTCTTTCTGATTGATCGCGACACGAGCCTGTTATCGGCAGGCGTAGTTTCAGGAACACTGGCTTACTTTATTGATCGCAAGTTCTTGCGCAAAAAAGCGGGATTCATCGGATGAACGGCGTAATCGATACGATGACTAGTGCCCTGTCTGGTTGGGGTCTGTGGCTTGCCTTAGTCGGAGCTTGCTTAGGAACTTATTTTTGTCGCGCGATTGGCGTATTTCTGTCGAACAGTATTAATCAAGATAGTGAAATCTTTCGTTGGCTAGCGGCTATTACTTATGCGATGGTAGCTGCACTAACTGTACGCTTGATAGTGATGCCCTTGGGCTTAATGGCTACCGTGCCCTTATGGATTCGGATTCTTATTTGCGCCTTAAGTATTGGTGTGATGGTTTCCAAACCCACCAGGCGTTTAGTTCCAGCCTTATTGACTGGAACTTTACTCATGGTCAGTTACGGCGTAATGCGCTAAGTATTTATTAGAGGTGCGCTGCCAAGATTCTGGCGATATGCACCGCTTCTCTTTGAGTGCCATCGGCGATTTGATGACGACAGCTCGTACCGTCAGCCACCACCCAACTATCGGTTGATTTCCGAATACTTGGTAGTAAGCTAGCTTCAGCCATTTGTTTGGACACTGCAATGTGTTCTGCCTCATAACCAAAACTACCAGCCATACCGCAGCAAGAGGATTCAATCAGTTTAGGCTCAGCCTTTGGAATGAGTTTGAGTAATTCCATTGCGGGAGTAACCGCAGCAAAAGACTTCTGATGGCAGTGACCATGAAAGAGTACCTGTTTACTGGCTTCTTTAAGGTGGAGTTTGAGAGTGCCCGCTTTTGCTTCGCTGGCTAAAAATTCTTCCAAAAGTTGAGCCTGTTTAGAAACGCTGATCGCTTTGTCTCCAAAGCCCATCACTAAGGCCTCATCTTTCAGCGTGAACAGACAAGAAGGCTCTAAACCAATAATTGGAATGTGCTTGTCGGCGTAAGGAGCAAGGTGATCGACTAATTCACCTAAAGTTTCTTTGGCTTTACCCACCATGCCTGCTGCAAGATAGGTTCTGCCACAGCAAAACTCTTTGGAGCAGGTGTTTGCTGTATTGCTTTCGCTCTTACCTTGGCTTTGATCTTCTCTTTTGTGCGGAATATGTACGCGATAGCCTGCAGCTTGAAGCACTTTCAGTGCAGCTGTCAGGTTCTCATCTTCAAAATAGGCATTGAAAGTATCGGCTAGCAAGACCACACCTTTGCCATTCGTGCTCTGCGCTAATTCTTCGGGTGTGAACTGGTAGTTTGATGCGACTTTCTGATTCCAGAACGTCTTACTCTTCCAAATAGGCAAACTTCTTTGTGCAGAAATGCCCATCACCCATTCCTGTAGTTTGGCTACTGGTGGGATGTGATTGCGTAGGTTGAGTAAGGCGGGTAATAATGGAATATTGCTAATACTTGCCGCGTACTTTGGTAGATATGCCACAGCGAGATCTCGCAAGGAGTGGCCAACCCGCTTCTTGTAAGCTGATAAGAACTCAATCTTCATCTTGGCCATATCGACGCCAGTAGGGCACTCACGACGGCAGGCTTTGCAACTGACACAGAGCTCCATCACCTCTTTAATCGCATCACTCGCTAGCGGGGATGAATCGACTGTTGACCCACTTTTGATGTCGAGTTGATTCGATAGCGCTAAGCGTAAGGTGTTCGCTCTACCTCGAGTGAGATGTTTCTCATCACGGGTGACGCGATAACTAGGACACATCACTTCAGCATCAAACTTACGGCAGTGACCATTGTTATTACACATCTCCACTGCCTTGGCCAAGCCCATGGCAGGATCGCCACCGGTACCTGGCGCAGTTGTTTCTTCTGTAACTGGGTCGTTCTGCACATTCCAGGCTGACCAATCTAAAGCTGGTTGCAATGGAATCACTTTGTAATTCGGCGGAAATCGAAAATTGATGGAGTCATCCATCTTGGGGGGATTCACAATCTTGCCGGGATTAAATAAACCCTTCGGATCAAAAGCATATTTGATTTCAGAGAGGGCTTGCGTGATCTTGGGGCCAAACTGCCAAGAGATCCACTCACCACGACATAGACCATCGCCATGTTCGCCGCTGTAAGCACCTTTGTATTTACGCACTAAAGCAGAGGCTTCTTCAGCAACAGCGCGCATTTTCTGTGCGCCATCTCTGCGCATATCCAAAATCGGGCGTACATGCAAGGTGCCTACAGAGGCGTGGGCATACCAAGTACCGCGTGAGCCGTATTTAGAGAAGACATCCGTGAGTGCTTGGGTGTAATCAGCAAGACTCTCCAGGGGCACTGCGCAGTCTTCAATAAAACTCACCGGTTTGCCATCGCCCTTGAGGCTCATCATGATGTTTAAGCCAGCCTTGCGCACTTCCCATAAATTCTTTTGTAATGCAGCGTCTGGCATAGTCACAACAGAGCCTGGTAAACCCAGATCGCTCATGAGTTCTTGTAAGGCTTTGAGTTTATCCAGCAGTGGTGCATGTGCTTCGCCTGAAAACTCCACCAAGAGAATGGCTTCAGGGGTCTGAGCAGTGTGATCAATCAGTGCACTCTCAATCGTTTTCTGAAAACTCGGATTGCTGCGTGCCAAATCAATCATGGTGCGATCAACCAACTCCACTGCAGTTGGTCCCAATTTCACAATATGTTGAGCACTATCCATTGCCTTATAAAAACTGGCAAAGTTCACAATACCTAATACCTTGTGCTGCGGCAAGGGTGCCAACTTAAGCTTGAGCGACTTGAAGTAGGCAAGGGTACCTTCGCTACCCACTAAGAGATGCGCTAAATTGACGCTGCCATCTTGGGTGTAGGGCAATTCGCTTTGGGGGTGGAAGATATCGAGGTTGTAACCCGCAACGCGTCGTAACACTTTAGGAAAGTGCGCCTCAATCTCCGGCTGCAATGTATTGGCCAGACCTTTCACAAAGTCACCGAGCTCTCTAGCAACTCCAGAACTGCTTGCGTAGTTGGTAAATTCACCAACTTGGCCATTTGCGAGCCAAGCATTGATGCCTAAGACGTTGTGCACCATATTGCCGTAAGCAATTGAGCGACTACCGCACGAGTTATTCCCTGCCATGCCCCCAATGGTTGCTTGCCCAGCGGTAGAAACGTCCACTGGGTACCAAAGACCATGTTGCTTGAGTGAGCCATTCAAGTGATCAAGCACCATACCAGGCTCAACTTCTACATAGCCTTGATCAAGATTGAGATCGAGTACATTTCTGAAATACTTCGTGTTATCAATCACCAGTGCTGCGCCAGTAGTTTGGCCGCACTGACTTGTACCGCCACCACGTGGCAAAACAGGTACACCGAGTTCCGCTGCAATCTGAATAGCAGTAGCAATATCTTGCGCTGTCTTCGGTACAAGGACGGCAACTGGCATTGCTTGATAAATAGAAGCATCAGTTGCGTAACGACCACGGCTAGCGCTATCGATCATCACCTCGCCTGAGGTTTCTTGGCGCAGGCGTTTGGCTAATTGAGCCTGATCTACCATTAGCTCTTTGAGATCTAAGGGTTTATTCATTTGACTGTCTCGGTCTCAGGAGTTTCGGCTTTGAGTAACTGGATAACAACATCGCGTTTGTTTTGCACGTGGGTCATCATGATCTTGCGCATGCGCCCAGGATCTCTTGCTTTAAGAGCATCGAGCATCTCTTGATGCTCTTCCACAGCCTTCTCCCATTTGACGCCATCTTGATTGGAGCGAAAGCGTAAGGCTTCAATCCGAGCGTTGACTTGTGAAAAGAGTTTAGTGAGCACAGGATTACTGGCCGCTTGATTAATTAAGTGATGAATGCGCAGATTGAGTTTGTAGTAGGTGGATAAATCACGACGCGCATAGGAGGCCATCATTTCATATTGGAGCGCTTCTAGTTCTGAGAGGGCGGTATTCGTAATATTTTTGGCAGCGAGTTCACCCGAAAATCCTTCTAAGTCTGCAATCACATCAAAGGTGTGAATCACATCTGCCAGACTGAGTTGCACCGCAATCGCACCGCGATTGGCGATGAGCTCTACTAAGCCGTCTGCAGCTAGGCGACGAATCGCCTCCCGAATGGGGGTGCGTGATACATGTAAGCTCTCAGCCAATTCACGTTCATTGAGTTTGCTGCCCGGAGCAATCTTGCCTTCTACCAATAGCAATCTCAGCTTTTGGAAGATCGCCTCGTGCAAGTTCTGTGAGTTAGGCTGTTCTAGCAATGTCATGCCCTATTTCCTTAGTCACTAAATTTGTATACAAAAATACCAATAAGCCATCATAAAGTAAAAATATGATATTTAAGGCCTATTGAAGGGCTTTATTTTAAGGTTTTATAGAAAAAATTGTATACAAAATGGAAAATTAGCAAAAATTGTCATACACTAAGCCTATTATTCAACCTAAAACCCGTGAGACAAAACATGCTGAAACTCGATAACCATGCATCTGGCCGCCATTTTCTCCATATACCTGGGCCAAGTCCGGTACCGCCACGCATTTTGCGTGCCATCAGTTATCAAACCATCGATCACCGCGGTCCTGAATTTGGGCAGTTTGGTTTAAAGGTTCTAGACGGCATTAAGAAGATTTTTAAGACCGAGCAACCCGTCATTATTTATTCCGCATCTGGAACTGGCTCATGGGAAGGTGCGTTAGTAAATGTGCTGAGTCCTGGCGACAAAGTACTCTTTTATGAAACCGGTCAGTTTGCAAACTTGTGGCGTGCACTTGCTCAGAAAATTGGCTTAGTGCCAGAGGTAGTTGGTAAAGAAGGCAAAGACACTTGGCGTTGGGGTGTGGATGCTGATGTGATCGAGGAGCGTTTGCGCAAAGATACACAACATGAAATTAAAGCAGTGTGTGTAGTGCATAACGAAACCTCCACGGGTATGACGTCAAACATCGCTGCAGTTCGTAAAGCGATTGATGCCGCTAAGCATCCTGCCTTATTGCTCGTGGATAGCGTATCTGGCTTGGGTTCAGCCGATTA
Organism: Polynucleobacter sp. MWH-Creno-3A4; assembly: GCF_018881885.1. Classification (NCBI taxonomy): domain Bacteria; kingdom Pseudomonadati; phylum Pseudomonadota; class Betaproteobacteria; order Burkholderiales; family Burkholderiaceae; genus Polynucleobacter; species Polynucleobacter sp. MWH-Creno-3A4. The sequence continues at coordinate 198,456 of NZ_JACXSA010000001.1, read as the reverse complement.
TGAGCATGACAAATGGGGCGCTGATGTGACAGTGTCTGGCTCACAAAAAGGCTTGATGCTACCCCCTGGTATTGGGTTTAATGCTTTATCACCGAAAGCAATTGAGGCTAGTAAAAACAGCAAGACCATGAAAGCGTATTTGGATTGGGAGGAAATTCTTGAGGCAAATAAAACAGGTTACTGGCCAACAACACCCAGTACGAATCTGATGTATGGCTTGCATGAAGCCATTGACATGATGTTGGCTGAAGGTCTAGATACGATTTTTGCACGTCATCAACGATTGGCTGAAGCCTGTCGTCGTGCAGTGACTGCATGGGGCCTTGAAAATCAATGTCAGGATGCAAGTGCATATTCTCCAGTCTTAACTGCCGCAGTAGTGCCAGAAGGAATGGATGCAGACATCTTGCGTAAGCACGCCTTGGAAAAATTCAATCTCTCTCTGGGAACTGGTCTTGGCAAGCTCAAGGGCAAGATTTTCCGTATTGGCCATTTGGGTGACTGTAATGAGCTCAGCCTAATGGCTGCCCTGAGTGGGGTAGAGATGAGTTTGGGTGCGATGGGCTACAAACCTAAGGAAAGCGGCGTTGTGGCGGCTCAAGAGTTCCTGAAATAATCGAATTTAGGTGGAGACAGGGTGTGGCAGGGCCTAGGAAGCTAGGTCTGGTCACACCCCTTATAATTAAAGCACTTCTATAGCTGTGCATTCATTGATTGAGACAGAAAGATTAAACATGTTAGCGACTAAACCTTATTTAACTCAGGCTGATGTTCAAAAGATTTTGAATGCAGCGGATCAACATGCTGCTAAAAATAATTTGGCAGTCACGATTGCTGTTTGTGATGATGGTGGTCACATGTTGGGATTAATTCGTCGCGATGGTTGTGCCCCTTTGTCTTCTTACATTGCTCAAGAAAAGGCACGCACTGCAGCTATGGGTAAACGCGAGACTCGTGTTTATGAAGAAATTATTAATAACGGACGCCATGCTTTCTTATCAGCTCCACATGTATCGGGCATGTTAGAAGGTGGTGTCAATATCGAGGTGAACGGGTTCACTATCGGCGCAGTCGGCGTTTCCGGCGTTAAATCGGCGGAGGATGCTGAAACCGCTAAGGCCGGCATCGCCGCCATTCTATAGATTTTCTTTTGACAAATACTGCTACTGAAATAACTTCTTCTCCAGGGGCTGACGACACAGTCGCCCCTAGTGTTACCCCTCCAGCAACAATCACATTTGCTGACTTTGGTTTAGATCCGCAGATTCAAAAAGCGGTATCCGAACAAGGCTACACCACTCCAACTCCGATTCAAGCGCAATCTATTCCGCACGTATTAGCGGGTAGTGATTTGATGGGTGCCGCCCAAACAGGTACAGGTAAAACTGCAGCTTTTGTTCTGCCGATCATTCAACGTATCTTGCGCCATGCTAGCAATAGCGCCTCTCCGGCCCGCCATCCAATTCGAGCCTTAGTACTCACGCCAACCCGAGAGTTAGCGGTACAAGTTGCAGAAAACGCAGGCAATTATTCCAAATACACCGATTTGCGCACCGCTGTGGTCTATGGCGGCGTGGATATGAAAGAACAAGTTGCGCTCTTGCGTAATGGCGTTGAGATATTGATTGCCACACCTGGACGCTTGCTGGACCACATTGGCTCTAAGGTCGCTAATTTGTCGCAGGTTGAGCTCTTAGTGCTTGATGAAGCAGACCGCATGCTCGATATGGGCTTCTTACCCGACTTGCAACGCATCATCAATTTAATTCCAGCGCAAAGACAAACACTCTTGTTCTCAGCAACTTTTTCTCCAGAGATCAAAAAACTGGCGCAAAGTTATTTACGTACTCCAGTGACTGTGGAAGTAGCCCGCCAAAATGCGGCTGCTGATACTGTGAAGCAAGTGATTCACATGGTGAACTCAGCTGATAAACAGCGCGCTATTGTGCAAGTTTTAGAAGCACGCACCCGCCAAGGTCTCTCTCGTCAATGCATCATCTTTACCAATAGCCGTTTGGGTTGCGCAAAGTTGTCACGTGCACTCGAACGAGATGGCATTAAAGCAGGCGCGATTCATGGGGATAAGAGCCAAGGTGAGCGTACTCTCACATTGGATGCATTTAAGTCTGGTGCCATTGAAGCCTTGGTAGCAACGGATGTTGCAGCTCGTGGATTGGATATTCCAGATATGCCATGCGTGATCAACCATGAGTTGCCATATAACGCCGAAGACTTTATTCACCGTATTGGTCGTACCGGCCGCGCTGGAAGCAAAGGCGACGCGATTGCTTTAGTGGACGCCAGCGAGAAGCGCTTGCTGGACGACATTGAAAAATTAATGAAGCGCAAGTTAGAGGTTGCTCCCTTGCCTAATGGTGCTCCTGCTCAGAGCAGATCTACTTCCAGTTCTACTCCTGCAAAAATGTCAGACCCATTTTTTTATAAACCTTATGAACCTAGTGCAGCACCGCAAGCCGAAGAAGGTGCAAAGCCAGAAGAGAAGAAGGTGGGCATTACGCCAGCCAAGCCAGCAGTAGGCGCCTTATTAGGTGGCTTCAAAAAGAAATAAAGCAGTTTTGATTTGCTTAGGCGCTTTTCCAGGCCTGAGTAGCTGCCAATAGCCACTCAGCAATCGTGATGTTTTCACTATCAGGCAAATTGCTCAATCCCAAATGAATCGCAGCCTTACGTAATTCAACAAGGGATTGCTTTGCATCCCCAGTATGAATTTGCGTTGCGAGGGTTTGCTTACTCAATTTCTCCCCATGCTCATCGAGTACTAAGGGTAGATGTCGATACTGTGGGGCGTGATATCCCAATACATTTTGCAGATGCATTTGTCGGGCAGTATTACTCAGTAAATCCTCACCACGCACAATATGTGTAATGCCTTGATGGGCATCATCAACCACTACTGCGAGTTGATAGGTAAATAAACCATCACTTCTGCGCAGCACAAAATCACCCACTTCTTGATTGAGATCTTGGCCTTGAGAGCCTAATCTCAAATCCTCAAACTCAATATGGCAATTTTCGGGGAGGGCGAGTCGCACTGAAACTGTAGGACTATCGAACACGTCTAGTGATTGAAGCCCCAATACAGTTGGTCTACAGGTTCCGGGATAGACCATTTCTTGGTTACGAGGTGTTTGGATACCCAGCTTTGCCAAGGTGGTTGCAATGGTCTGCCGGGAGCAGGTGCAGGGATAAAGTAATTTGAGCTGCCCAAGGTGCTCTAAAGCGTTTTGGTAGAGCTCTTGGCGTTTGGACTGGTAAGTGTGCTCTTCATCCCAGAAAAGACCACAGGCAAGCAGTTGAGCCTGGATTTGCTGATCAGCCCCAGGGATGGTTCTGGGGGTGTCAATATCCTCAATTCTGAGCAACCATTTACCCTTATTTTTACGGGCATCTAGCCAGCTCCCGAGGGCTGCAACCAGCGATCCAGCATGGAGGGGGCCGGTGGGCGAAGGGGCAAATCGCCCGCGGTAGCCGTCGGGTGGGGATGGGGGGTTTTTCAGGTTCGACACAGCTAAAATCATCTCATGGCTTTACCCCGTTTTGTACATCTTCGCCTTCATTCCGAGTTTTCGATTACGGATGGAGTCGTTCGTATTGACGATGCGGTAGCCGCTGCGGCTAAAGATGACATGGGCGCGCTTGCTCTGACCGACCTGAGTAATTTATTTGGTCTGGTGCGTTTTTATAGTGCTGCCCGTGCAGGAGGTATCAAGCCGATTGCTGGTGCAGATGTGTGGGTCAGTAATCCACAGGATCCCGATCAACCCCATCGTTTATTGCTCTTAGTCCAAAATCATTCTGGTTATCTCAATCTGTGTGAGTTACTCAGTAGAGCATCTTTGGATAATCAATCACGTGGGCGTGCAGAAGTTGACTCTTCATGGTTTAGTGAGCCTGCTGCGAAAGCAGAAGACAAGGCCGCGAAGAAAACTTTAGCTTACGGTCTCATTGCACTCTCCGGGGCGCGTTTAGGTGAGATCGGTGCTGCCTTATTAGCAGGGCAAGAGGATCAAGCCAAGATTGCTGCTAAACGGTATGCCAAGCTTTTCCCGAAATCCTTTTATCTAGAGGTCCAGCGGGGCGGTCATCCGCAGGATGAAAAGCAGCTCCAACTGGCTTGCCACCTCGCCAGTGAATTAGATTTGCCAGTGGTAGCAACTCATCCAGTGCAGTTCATGCAAAAAAGTGATTTCATTGCGCATGAGGCGCGCGTCTGTATTGCTGAAGGGGAATTATTGGGTAACCCACGACGCTCTAAGAAGTTTAATGATGAGCAGTATTTCTTAACGCAAGCTCAAATGGAGCAACGTTTTGCAGATTTGCCCGCGGCAATTGCGAACTCCGTAGAGATTGCCAAGCGTTGTAATTTATCTTTAGTTTTAGGTAAGCCACGTTTGCCAGATTTTCCAACCCCTCCTGGCATCACGCTGGATGATTATTTACTGCAGCAATCTGAAATTGGCCTAGAGCGTCACATGGAGCGCAATTTTCCAGATGCAGAGGAACGTGCCAAAGAAATGCCGCGTTATCACGAGCGCTTAGTCTTTGAGGTAAAAACGATTTCTCAGATGGGCTTCCCAGGTTATTTCTTAATCGTGGCGGACTTCATCAACTGGGCCAAAAATAATGGCGTTCCCGTTGGGCCAGGTCGTGGATCGGGTGCGGGCTCACTAGTAGCCTATTCATTAGGAATTACTGACCTAGACCCTCTGCGTTACAACCTGCTCTTTGAGCGTTTCTTAAATCCAGAGCGGGTCTCGATGCCCGACTTCGATATCGACTTTTGCCAGCACGGTCGTGACCGGGTGATTCAGTACGTGAAAGATAAATATGGCAAGGATGCGGTGAGTCAGATTGCTACCTTTGGAACCATGGCTGCACGAGCGGCCATTCGTGACGTAGGTCGTGTGCTGGAGCAGGGCTATAACTTTGTAGACGGCATTGCCAAATTGGTACCGAATAAGCCAGGTCAATATATGACGATTGAAATGGCCAAGAAAGAAGAGAAGCAATTGGCTGAACGTGAGAAGAATGAAGATGAGGTGCGTCAACTCCTCTCACTCGCGCAGCAATTAGAGGGCATGACCCGTAACGTGGGTATGCATGCGGGTGGTGTATTGATTGCCCCAGGGCGCCTCACCGATTTTTGTCCTCTCTATACCCAGGAAAGTAAAGATCAAGATAGCAGCTCAGTCATTAGTCAGTTTGATAAAGATGATGTTGAAGCCATCGGTCTTGTGAAGTTTGACTTCTTAGGCCTGACTACGCTAACCATCTTGGCTGCAGCAGAGCGCTGGATTAAAGCCTTACATGCTGATCGCAAGGGCTGGAGTATCAGTGATATATCCCTCGATGATGAAAAAGCCTTTGATGTTTTGAAGAGAGCGAATACGGTTGCCGTGTTCCAGCTAGAAAGTCGCGGCATGCAAGGCATGCTTCGTGAGGCTAAGCCTGACCGCTTCGAAGACATTATTGCCTTGGTAGCCCTTTATCGTCCTGGACCAATGGATCTCATTCCAGACTTTATTGAGCGTAAGCATGGACGTCAAAAAGTGGAGTACCCAGATCCCCGTATTGAGCCAGTTCTGCGTGAAACCTACGGCATCATGGTTTATCAAGAGCAGGTGATGCAGATGGCACAAATGATCGGCGGCTACTCTCTGGGTGGTGCTGATATGTTGCGTCGTGCGATGGGTAAGAAAAAGCCAGAAGAAATGGCCCAGCACCGCAAGATCTTTAGCGACGGTGCAAAAGCAGGCGGTATTAGTGAAGGCAAGGCAAACGAGATTTATGACTTGATGGAGCGTTTCGCTGGCTATGGATTTAATAAGTCTCATGCAGCTGCTTATGCGCTCTTGGCATATCAAACTGCTTGGCTCAAGGCTTACTACCCAGCAGAATTTATGGCGGCGAACTTATCGCTCGCAATGGATGACACCGATAAGGTGAAGATTTTGTATGACGATTGTTTGGCCAATCAGATTCGGGTGTTCTCGCCAGACATTAATACCGGTGTGTATGAGTTCACACCCTTGCGTGCTCCAGATGCTACCCCAGATTCATCAATCAGTCATATTCGTTATGGCTTAGGTGCGGTTCGAGGCACTGGAGAGGCAGCAATTGAGGCGATTGTGAAAGCGCGTGAGACGGGTGGACCATTTAAAGACTTGTTTGACTTCTGTGCACGGGTTGATCGTCGACAAGTGAATCGCCGCGCAATTGAGGCTTTGATGCGCGCTGGCGCATTCGACAGCCTCTATCGGGATTCTGTTCCAGCAGGTGGCAATCTGTACGATATTCGCTCAACCTTGTTGGCTTCTTTGGCAAGAGCAATTGAGGCGGCAGAACAAGCTGAGGCCTCAATTCATCAAGTGAGTTTGTTTGATATTGCTGGTGAGGAAGATCGACATCTCCCAGAGTTGGTACGTGAACCTGTTTGGTCTGAGAAGAAACGGCTCCAAGAAGAAAAAACAGCGCTTGGCCTGTGTTTGACTGGGCATATGTTTGATGCCTATCGCGAGGAGACGGCGCATTTCATACGCCAACCTTTGGCTAAGGTGGCAGAAGGTAAAGATCAGCTGATAGCGGGCATCATCACCTCTGCAAGAATGCTCACTGGCCAACGTGGCCGCATGATGATTGCAACGATTGATGATGGTAGTGCGGCAATCGAGGTAACCCTCTATAGCGAGGTATATGAGCCTAATCGCTCTTGGCTCAAAGAAGATGAGATGCTTATTGCGAAGGTGAATGTCACTCCTGATAAATTCTCGGGTGGTGTGCGAGTTGTAGCTGAAGCTGTGATGGATATCACTGGTGCGCGGATGCGTTTTGCTCGTAATGTACACGTCTGCATTGATTCGGCAATTGATTTGAAGGTGCTGCGTAGCCAAATCGGCCCCTATTTAATGGCCAATCGTGTACGAGATCCAAAGTTCGGTGCCCCACCGCCAATGCCTGGATCGAATGATGGCGTAAAGGGTTTGATGCTAACCGCAGCGGTTACCACTAGCGGTGGCGCATGCTTAATGCAATTTCCTGAAGAGTTGCGAATTTACCCGGATGATGCTTGCTTGCATAGCCTCAATCAATTATTGGCCTCAAAGCAAAAAGACCCTGTGCAGGTTCAGTACCACTAATTACTTTTGCAATACTTGCTCAATCGCTTCGATGACTTGAGCAGGCTCTAATAAATCCAAGCATTCACTATAGCTATCAGCCCGATCTAAGCAGCCTGCTTTGCGGCAAGGAACGCATTCACCTGGGCCCTGAAGGATAGTGACATTACCTACAGTTTGAGAGCGGGCACGTAATTGATAGGGCTGCTCGCCGATAAAGCCATTAGGCCACGGGCCAAAGTTAGTAGGTGGGGTGGCGCCAAATAAGGTGATGGTTGGCGTATTGCAAGCTGCTGCTAAATGGGTAATTGAGGTATCCACCCCAATGAAGAGAGCAGCTCCACGCAAAAGCGTCCCAGCTTGAGGGATCGATAGCTTCCCAGCAGTATTCATTACTTTTGCACGAGTTTGCTCATCTAGTAAGGAGAAGATGTCTTGATTCAGTTGCATATCCTGCTTTGCTGGAGAAGCACTTAATACGACTTGGAAACCCTTGCTTACTAGCCAGGTAATGATGTGTTGCCAATGCGCTAGAGGCCAACGCTTATAGGCCGTAAGCGGCCCTGGATGAATCACGACATAAGGCTGTACCAGCGTGCTAGCAATGATTGGGGTCAGCACTTCTCCAGCAGGTGGGGTAACGGCGATTGGCTTATTAAATAATTCAGCGGGACTTTTGAAGAAGGCTTCAAGTAAGCGTAATTTTTCTGCAATGACATGTTGCTTAAAGTAATCCACATCCACGGTATGCATGCAAATGAATTTTTTCCATGCATTTTGTGTATCGCTCTTACTTCTTTTGGATTGATCCCAAGCATCTTTGCCTTGAGGATGACCTCCCAAAACACCGACTCTTCTGAAAGCGGCAACTAAGCCATACAGGTAAGCTCTATCGCTTGGCTGAGTAACGATCGCCAAGTCATAGCGCTGAAATAAGCGATTGAAGAGAGAAAGGTATTCTCCAAATCCAGGGCGATCTGAAGTTTCAATGACTTCAGTAATGTTCGGATTGCCATGGAGCATATCTAGCTTGCCGCGATAACCTAGAAAATGAAACTCTGCATCTGGCCAAAGCTCTCTGGCTTTGCTAATGAGTGGGGTGGTGACAAGTACATCACCAATTTGCCGAGTGGCAATAAACAAAACTTTTTTAGGTTTAAGGTTAGAAAATTTGGCCATAGGAAATGGTCTTACATTGCCTTAGCAAGAATCTTTTCACGAACGCGGCGCGCATTTTCAGCGGCATTACTTTGATCGTGAATCTGATGAAATAAATGCAAGACTTCAGTTGCCCATGCACCTGATTTGCGGATGATGTGATTACGTTGTAAGCGGAATATAAAATCAGCATCTTCATGACCCCAGCCGGTCATAGTTTCATCAAAGCCACTAATGGCTTGAGCATCTACTTTCCAGCAAGCCATATTGCAGCCTTTAATGCGACGCCAAACGAACTTTTTGTAATCTCGCCATCTGCCACTGCCGAGCTTCATCTTGAGGGGTAGGTACTTGTTAATTTCCCCGCGAATGCGTTTGGCTAAAAGGCCAGCACTAAAGCGTTGGAAATCCCAATGTGGCCAGGTCAATAGTTCCTTGGTGAGTTTTTCATTAAGCAAGACGCGACTACCTGTCACCAAATGCCCTTGTTGGGCTAGGTTGCGATGACGGGCTACAAAATCGGGCTGCACAATGCAATCACCATCTAGAAAGATTAGATACTCTCCCCGAGCAGCAGCAATCGCTTGATTGAGAATAGTCGTTTTCCGAAATCCTTGATCTTCTTGCCAGAGGTGTTGAATTGCGATAGAGCAGGATGTTTTGAACTGCTCAATAGCATGCTTAGTAGTCTCAGTAGAACCATCGTCAGCAATAATGATTTCAAAATCACGATCCGTTTGGGTGCCAAGGGATTCGAGGCAGAGCTTGAGTGCTTGTGGCCAATTGTAGGTGGCCAACAAAATTGAAATCATTTACGGGCTTCCTGATTCAGATGCCACAACTTGATATAGCGATAGTAAGTACCTTGGCCATTAGAAACTGCTAAAGCAAAGCCTTGCGCACCATCTAAGAATCCGGCGCGAATAATATAAGTACGAAAGAATGCCCAAAGTCCATGGAGGACTGCTTTAACTGGGGTGCTGGTTTTGCCTTTAGCAAATGCTTGTTCGGCAGAGGCGGTGGAATAGCGATCTAGCTTTTGCAAGACCTGGGAATAATTCATGAAGCTAAAGTGCAGCATGGGATTTTCAAGCTTGGCTACTTGCCCATTGGGAATTAATCGTTCATGCACCAGATCATTTGAAAAGCGGGCAGTAGCCCTTTTAAAGAGGCGATCAACATAATCCGGCGTCCAGCCTGAATGGCGAATAAAGCGTCCGCAGTACCAAGAAAGACGGGGGATAGCAAAACAATCTATATGGGCGCTATGGTGAATAGCCGTCAAAATTTCTGAGCGTAGGGCTGGGGTAAGGCGCTCATCAGCATCTAATGACAAAACCCAATCCCCCGTCGCCAGGTCTAAAGCACGGTTCTTTTGAGGCCCAAAACCGGGCCAATCTGGCGGGCTGGCGATGATTGCACCATATTTTTGGGCGATCTCAAGGGTGCGGTCTGCACTAGCGGTATCAACCACTACTATCTGCTGGGCAATGCCCTCCAGGGAGGCTAGACAATCGTCCAAATTGGCCTCTTCATTGCGGGTGATGAGTATGACTGATAAGGTGGGCATAATTCATTATATGAATGCTCAAGACCGTACCGCTCTAAATCGCTTAATTACCTACCTGAAACCCCATATTGGCCTGATTATTGGGTCATTGGTGGCTATGGCTTTTGTGGCAGCCGCCGAGACCTCTATTCCGGCTTTGATGAAGCCCTTGCTTGACCGGGGTTTTACTGGTCAGCTGAATAGCAAACTTTGGCAGGTGCCGGTTTTCTTGGTGGGCTTGGCTATGGTCCGCAGTTTGGCGCAATTCTTATCGAATTATTTATTGTCGCGAGTCATTAATTCGGTGTTGCTGAAATTACGTCAACAAATGTTTCAAACTTTGTTAAACGCAAGTACTGCCTTTTTCCAAAAAAATTCTGCATCCAATTTAATTAATGCCGTTGTGTTTGAAGTGAATAATGTGCTCTCTATTATGGGGGGCATGCTCATTAGTCTAGTGCGAGACTCACTAACGGTAGTAGGTTTAATGGGTTATTTGATTTACTTGAATTGGCAGCTAACACTTGTTGTTTTGATTATCTTCCCGGTTATTGCATTCATTATGAGCAAAATTAATCGGCGTTTGCGCTCATTGAATCGAGAGCAGCAAACCTTAACTAGTGATTTAGCGTATATCGTGGAAGAGGCAGCGGCTGGCTATAAGATAGTTAAAGTTCATGGTGCCGAGCAATATGAGATGAATCGCTTTTTAGAAAAAGCGGACCGATTGCGCCAGTTTGCTTTGAAGTCTGCTGTGGCAGGCGGCTTGAACCAGCCGATTACTCAGTTGATCGCCTCAATGGCGCTATCTGTCGTATTGGTGATTGCGCTGATGCAATCTGCATCCGAAGGTACGACTGTTGGTGGATTTGCTGCATTTATTACCGCGATGATGCTGGTCATCTCCCCCCTCAAACACTTGGCTGACATCAATCAACCCTTGCAGCGGGGTCTGACTGCCGCTGAAATGATCTTTGGTTTGATGGATCAGCCATTTGAAGAAGATGAAGATCGAAGGCTCAATATGAGAGCTTTGGATAAAGCAAAAGGTGGTATCCGCTTCGAGAATGTTGGTTTCTCTTACCAGCAAGAAGAGGGCCGCAAAGATGCTTTAAATGGGATCAATCTTTTAATTAAGCCGGGTGAAGTAGTCGCCTTTGTTGGCCCATCGGGCGGAGGTAAATCTACCTTAGTGAATTTACTACCACGCTTCTTTAAGCCTACAAGTGGCCATATTTTCTTGGACGATATTCCTCTGGAGAATATTGTCTTGGCTGATGTCAGAAGGCAGATTGCATTCGTGAGTCAGGATGTCATCCTGTTTAATGACACTATTGCTGCAAACGTAGCCTATGGCGCTTCTGATCAAAATGGTATTGATCGAGGAAGAGTCATTGAGGCTTTAGAAGCCGCTAATCTGGGCGCGCTGATCAAAGAGTTGCCAGAGGGCATTGATTCTATGGTTGGTGACAATGGCAACCGCTTATCTGGCGGCCAGCGCCAGCGACTGGCAATCGCTCGTGCCATCTATAAGAACGCGCCTATCTTGATCTTAGATGAGGCTACTTCAGCGCTAGATTCAGAGTCTGAGCGTCAAGTTCAAGATGCCCTAGACCGACTGATGGCTGGCAGAACCACTCTGGTGATTGCACATCGCCTATCTACGATTGAGCATGCTGACCGCATTGTGGTGCTTGAGCATGGCCAAATTGTAGAAAACGGTTCTCATGAAGACTTAATTAAGCAGGATGGTCTGTATGCCAACTTGCATCGCATCCAGTTTTCTAACGCTTAAAGTCGCACTAACTCAGAACGATATCGTATTGCTCTTGGCGGAAGCTGCCTTCTGCTTGGAGGGTAATCGGCTTGCCAATGAAGTCGCCCAATTGGGCTAAGAATTGATTTTCTTCTTCAAGAAATAGATCAATCACATCAGGTGCAGCCACAATCCTAAATTCACGGGGATTAAATTGGCGATGCTCGCGCACAATCTCACGCAAGATTTCATAGCAAATAGTTTGTGCGGTTTTAATTTCCCCTTTGCCCATGCAAGTGGCACAAGGTTCGCAGGTAATGTGAGCTAAGGATTCACGGGTACGCTTGCGGGTCATTTCTACCAAACCTAAAGCAGAAAATTCGCTAACAGAGGTGCGAGCATGATCACGCTCCAGGTTGCGCTTCAGCTCATGAAGAACAGACTCTTGATGATCTTTGCCAACCATATCAATGAAGTCAATAATGATGATGCCACCAAGATTACGTAAGCGTAATTGACGAGCAATCGCTTGCGCTGCTTCTAGATTTGTTTTAAAGACAGTGTCATCCAGATTGCGTGCACCAACATAGCTGCCAGTATTGACATCAATAGTAGTCATCGATTCTGTTTGGTCAATCATGAGATAGCCACCAGATTTCAGATCCACTCTACGACCTAAGGCTTTATTAATTTCTGCATCTACATCAAATAAATCAAAGAGGGCGCGCTCACCACGATGCAAAGTTAGCTTGCCTAAGAGATTAGGCATATAGAGATTGGCAAAACCCTTCAGCTTCTCAAAATTCTCAGCAGAGTCAACCCGAATTTGCGTTGTTTCTTCACCCGCTACATCACGTAACACTCGCTCAGCTAGGCTGAGATCTTGATACAAGAGCGTGGGTGCAGGATGATGCTTCATCGCCTCCCGAATATTTTCCCAAGTGGTGCGCAGATAATGCATATCGTGCTGTAACTCAGTATCAGAGGCATCTTGGGCGCTAGTGCGCACGATGATGCCACCTTTTTCATCAGCGGCCATCAGCCCAGCAAGCCGGGCTTTAATGGCTTCACGCTCTTCTGCTTGGTCGATGCGTTGGGACACGCCAATGTATTTCTCGGTTGCTGTATCGCTACCTGCTGGAGGTAGATACACAAGATTGCGACCAGCAATACTGAGCTGGGTTGTTAAGCGAGCGCCTTTGGTACCCAAAGGATCTTTTAATACTTGGACCAAGATAGTTTGCCCCTCAAACAACAGCTTCTCAATTTGGGCTTGGGGATTATTTTGGGTAATGTCAGCAACGTGCATAAATGCGGTACGCTCAAGACCAATCTCAATAAAGGCTGATTGCATGCCCGGGAGTACTCGTACGACTTTGGCTAAATAGATATTGCCCACAATACCGCGCTGGCGAGTGCGCTCAATCTGCAATTCCTGCACAGCGCCTTGCTGAATTAAAGCAACTCGCGTTTCTTGCGGGGTGATATTGATGAGGATTTCTTCATTCATATGCATGTCACTTGAGCGCGCTTTAAAAGTTGGGCTGTTTCATATAAGGGAAGGCCCATGATACCGCTATAGCTTCCCTCTATTGAGGGAATAAAGGCACCCCCAAGGCCCTGGATGCCGTAAGCTCCTGCTTTACCGAAAGGCTCCCCACTGGCAATGTAATGATTGATTTGATCCAGCGATACAGCTGAAAATTGGACCTTGGATACTTGTACGAAAGCGAGAGGGGCTGCTTGTGGAGTAACAGTAATGGCAACTGCGGTAAGCACCTCATGAACCTGGGCGCTGAGTAAATTTAATATTCGTGCTGCGTCGACAGCGTCTGTTGGCTTGCCCAAAATCTCCGCATCAGCACTATTGGGAATGCTGACCGTAGTATCTGCGCACAAGATGGGCGCCCATTCCAAACCACTTTTATGCCAGCGTTGTAAAGCAGCTTTACTCTTTGCCAGGGTGACCCGTTGAACATAGTCATATGCTTTTTCATGGGGAAGGGGTATTTCAATACTCTCAGCCTCCTCACCGGGAGCAGGGGCTAGCATTTCAAAGTGAACGCCCAGTTGCCTTAATAGCTCCTGGCGACATGGGCTTTGGGAGGCTAGATAGATAAACGAGTGCACAGGATTATTCCCGGTGGTATGGGTGGCCTTGTAGGATAGTCCATGCGCGATAGAGTTGCTCTACTAGCAACACTCTAGCCATCGCATGCGGGAGCGTTAAGCTGGAAAGACGCCAAAGAGCTTGAGCATTGGTTTTTAGGCTGGGATCAAGACCATCAGCTCCACCAATTAAAAAAGTGATGTCAGTGCCTTCTTGGCGCCAGGAAGCCAGGTGCGTTGCCAGATTCTGGGTTGTCTGATCTTTACCGCGCTCATCTAAGGCAATCACTTTGGATCCTTTCGGAATTGCAGCTGCAATCTTGATCACTTCTTTTGCGGGCGTCAGGTCTGGCTTAATCTCTTTGATCTCAATGGCGCAATCTGCTGGCATGCGCTTGACGTAATCATTGGTAGCCGTTGCTACCCAGTCCGGCATTTTGTGACCTACAGAAACAATTGTTAAGCGCATGGGTGCTAAAGAAAATCAAAGACCAAGAATTACTCTTCGTCGTCAGATTCGCTGGCTTTGACTAGACCTTTACTACCTGCCAATTTGACGCGCACAGGTTTTGCGCCCCACATGCCTTCAAGCTGATAGTAAGAGCGCAGCATGGGTTGCAAGATGTGGACAACGATATCGCCGCAATCCACTAAGACCCATTCACCAGTTTCAAGGCCTTCAACGGAGATAACTTCTCCACCTTTAGCATTCACCTCTTCTTTGACAGACATTGCCAGAGAACGAGTCTGCCGATTGCTTGAACCGGTTGCGATGATGACGCGATCAAATAATTCGCTTAATTTAGAGGTGTCGTAAACGCGAATATCTTGCGCCTTAACATCCTCTAGGGCATCAATAATGACGCGTTGTAATTTACGTAATTCCATGTGTTCTCAATGATATTTTTTAGTGTTTGGGATGATCTTATCCCGATTACTGATACAAACCCAGTTTTGTAATGATTTGTAGAGTATGCGAGGGAATTTGTTCAGATTCGATTTGGCTGCGAGCAGGGGTTTTGAGGCGATTGCGTAGATCGGTGGATGAAAGATCGACCGATAGGCTTTCATCGATATAGATGAGGCCAGCAGGCTGATTTTCAAGGGCAGCTGGATCATGTATTTGATGAGTCTCCAATAATTCTTGAATCTCCGGACTCATTTCTGCAACCAGGTCATAGTGAGGACGGCTCGCAACGGCAAAATTCATGTATTGGAATAAATCGCGCCAAGAGTTCCAGCTGGGTAGATGGATTAATGAATCCACTCCAGTTAGCCAGATCAAACTTGCCTCTGGTCCAAAACGTTCACGTAGCGATTTAGCGGTGTCGATGCTATAGCTCGGACCAGCACGCTCAATTTCAATCCGGTCAATGCCAATTTGGGTGGGGATGCTCAGATAGAGGAATGCCCTAGCTAGATCAATACCTGCAGCCTCCGTTAATTGAAACCGAATTTCTGCGGGAGTAATGTCAGAGCCTTTTTGCCAGGGTTCACCACTCGGTATGAGAAGTAACTCATCTAAGTGCAAGATTTTTGCAAAATGGCTAGCTAATCTCAAATGGCCAATATGGGGTGGGTCAAATGTCCCGCCCAAAATGCCAATTTTCTTGGTAGTACTCACGCTAGCCAATCGCGGGGTTTGAGGTAGTAGTCATACAGCTTAGCTTCTGGTGTGCCAGGTTCAGGTTGCCAGTTATAGCGCCACTGAACTACAGGTGGCATAGACATTAAGATAGATTCAGTACGACCGCCAGAGTGCAGTCCGAAGATGGTGCCACGATCAAAGATGAGGTTGTATTCCACATAACGCCCACGGCGATATTCTTGGAAAGACTTTTCCTCAGGAGTAAAGGCATCTTGGTAGCGTCGCTGAACAATGGGTAGATAGGCATCAATAAATGCATCACCTACTGCACGAGTCATCGCAAAACTCTTCTCAAATCCTAATTCATTAAAGTCGTCAAAAAATACGCCACCAATGCCACGTGGTTCTTCGCGATGCTTGAGATAAAAGTATTCGTCACACCACTTTTTAAAGCGGGGGTAGAGTTCATCGCCAAAAGGATCTAAGGCATCTTTAGCAGTTTGATGAAAATGTTTACAGTCTTCATCAACGCCGTAATAGGGCGTGAGATCGAAGCCGCCCCCAAACCACCATACAGGCTCTTTATCTGGTGCTTGCGCAATAAAGCAGCGCACATTCATATGGGTGGTTGGTACTTTAGGATTATTAGGATGAAAAACCAAGGAGACCCCCATGGCTTCAAAGCTGCGACCCGCAACTTCAGGGCGGTGGTGTGAGGCAGAAGGAGGCATTTGATCGCCACGCACGTGTGAGAAACCAACCCCACCTTTTTCGAGAATATTCCCGCCATCCAAAATACAAGTGCGACCATAACCTTTAAGCTTGCTATCTTCAGGCTTATGCCATTCATCAGCAACAAAGGCTTTGCCATCTAAGTCACCCATTGCGGCGGTAATGCGATCTTGCAGCCCCAGAAAGTATTCTCGGAGTGCTGCGATATCGATTTGAGCTTGCTGTGTAGTCAAGGAGCGTACTTTGCGTTGATTTATTTAAGGGCGCGATAGCCAATATCTTTACGATATTGCATGCCATCAAAGCGAATATGATTAATCGCTTCGTACGCTTTTTGTTGAGCGCCTCGAACGGTATCTGCAAGACCGACGACACACATCACGCGACCACCAGCAGTCACTAGTTTGCCATCTTGCAGTTTGGTTCCAGCATGAAAAGTAATCTGATCTTCAGTATCAGCTGGGATACCAGTAATGACATCCCCATTCCGTGGAGTATCAGGATAGTTATGGGCGGCTAGCACCACACCTAAGGCTGTACGACGGTCCCAATCCAGATCTACCTCATTGAGCTTGCCATCGACAGCATGATCTAAAGCGTCTACCAGATCACTACGCAGACGTGCCATGATGGGCTGGGTCTCGGGATCGCCCATGCGGCAATTAAATTCCAAAGTTTTGATCTTGCCATCGGGTGCAATCATCAAGCCAGCATATAAGAAGCCGGTGTATGGAATGCCATCAGCCTCCATGCCTTTCACGGTCGGCATGATGACTTCGCGTAAGGCTCGCGCATGAATTTCTGGGGTGACTACTGGCGCAGGAGAGTAGGCGCCCATCCCACCAGTGTTAGGACCTTGATCACCATCTAATAAGCGCTTGTGATCTTGGCTGGTTGCTAAAGCCAAAACGTGTTTACCATCTACTAAAACAATAAAGCTCGCTTCTTCACCCGTGAGAAATTCTTCAATCACTACCCGAGCGCCAGCGTTACCCAATTTGTTATCAGCCAGCATCATGTCCACTGCTGCATGGGCTTCTTCAAGAGACATTGCTACCACCACACCTTTACCAGCGGCCAGGCCATCCGCCTTAATGACAATTGGCGCGCCCTTGGCATCGATATAGGCGTGTGCTTGCAGTGCGCTGGAGAAAGTTTGGTAATCGGCAGTTGGAATGCCGTGACGCTTCATAAACGCTTTTGAGAAATCCTTCGAGGACTCCAATTGAGCAGCTAACTGAGTGGGGCCAAAAATGCGCAAACCATTGTTACGGAAGACATCCACAATCCCAGCAGCTAGTGGCGCTTCTGGGCCAACTACGGTGAGATGAATCTTTTCTCTTTTAGCAAAATCAGCTAATTCTTGTAGCCCAGTAATGGGTAGATTCTCAATCCCAGCGGTAGTTTGTTTAGCGGTGGCAGTGCCGCCATTGCCCGGTGCTACATAGACAGTTTGTACTTGAGGTGATTGTGCAAGCTTCCAAGCTAATGCATGTTCGCGTCCACCAGATCCAATCAGAAGAATTTTCATAGTTAAAGATATAAAGAGGGTTAAAGAGCAGCGTTCGTAAATACTTCTTGCACGTCATCTAAGTTTTCAAGCGCATCGAGTAATTTCTGCATACTCTCGGCTTGATCACCTTCCAATGCAATTTCTGTTTCAGGGCGCATCGCCACTGTGGCGAGTTCAGACTTCAAACCAGCCTTGTTAATTGCATCTTGCACCTTTGGAAAATCGGGCACAGGAGTAAGCACTTCAAGTGACCCGTCATCATGGCTAATAACATCTTCTGCGCCTGCATCAAGAGCAACTTCCATCAGTTGATCTTCATTGGTACCAGGAGCGAATAGCATTTGACCGCAGTGTTTAAAGAGAAAAGCTACAGAACCTTCGGTTCCCATATTGCCGCCATTCTTATTAAACGCATGACGCACTTCTGCAACAGTGCGAGTGCGATTATCGGTTAGGCAATCCACGATGACCGCAGCACCATTGATGCCGTATCCCTCGTAACGAATTTCTTCGTAGCTCACGCCTTCAAGAGAACCTGTGCCGCGCGCAATTGCTCTTTGCACATTGTCATTAGGCATATTGGAGTCTTTGGCTTTATCAATGGCTAAGCGCAAACGGGGATTGGTAGCAATATCGCCGCCACCCAATTTGGCAGCTACGGTAATTTCTTTAATGAGTTTGGTCCAAATCTTGCCGCGTTTTTCGTCTTGACGACCTTTGCGGTGCTGAATATTGGCCCATTTCGAGTGGCCGGCCATACGGGTAATTCCTTTTAATAATTTGGCTAGAGACCCTCATTTTAAGGTGTTCTAGGGTGGAGGTAGGGGGCTCTTAGCCAATTTTTGTTACACTCTCATGTCTTGGCTGTAACAAAACAGCAAATTGTGCAGAATTTCCACTGCAAACACCTGCCTCGGTGATGGAATTGGTAGACGTGCCGGACTCAAAATCCGGTGCCGCAAGGCGTGGCGGTTCGAGTCCGCCCCGAGGCACCACTCAACTGGCATTTCTGCCGCTAAGCCCCTAAAAGTTAGATCTCGTAGGAGTCCGATTCATTGGACATCGCCTGCTCGACAATTTTCTTTGTCAGGGTAGGTGAGAAGAGTTCAATAAAGGTATACACAAACGAGCGCAGATAAGCGCCTTGCTTCACTCCTAGGTGCGTCACATTGTTGCCAAATAAATGTCCAACTGGAATCACTTTGAGATTGCGATCTCGGTCGGCATCATACGCATGGCCTGCAACAATACCAATTCCCATGCTAGTTTCTACATAAGTCTTAATCACGTCTGCATCAATCGCTTCCAAAATAATGTCAGGGCTTAAGTTGCGCTGTGCAAAAGCCGCATCAATTTTGCTTCGACCTGCAAAAGCTTTGTCGTAAGTGATGATAGGGTATTTAGCAATCTCTTCTAGTGTCACAGTGGCTTGATTCAGCAGTGGGTGACTCAAAGGTACCATGATGACGTGTTGCCATTGATAGCCCGGTAAAGCAAGGACTCCAGGGGTATTGGCGATGCCCTCAGTCGCTATCGCAATATCAGCACGATCATGAATCAGGAGTTCTGCAATTTGACCAGGGTTACCCTGTTGAATGCTGACACGTACCTTGGGAAAACGCTTCGTAAATTCAGTGAGTACTCTAGGTAGTGCATAGCGTGCTTGAGTATGCGTTGTAGCAATTACAAAGTTGCCTTGATCTTGGCTCGCAAAATCTTTACCAACCCGCTTGAGAGTTTCTACCTCATCGAGGATGCGCTCTATCGAAAGCAAAATTCTTTTGCCGGGTTCGGTGAGAGAGCGAATGCGTTTGCCATGACGACGAAAGATCTCCACACCCAATTCATCTTCAAGCTCAATAATGGCCTTAGACACTCCAGGCTGAGAAGTAAAGAGCGCCTTTGCGGCAGTAGTTAAATTAAAGTTTTGTCTGACGGCTTCGCGGACAAAGCGGAATTGATGGAGATTCATATGGATTCCTATCTATATATCTACAAAGATATAGGAATCAAATTCTAAATGAATTTTGGGTATTAGGCCTTAGAAACCCAGCGTAATCCGACTAATGCGAGGAAGAAATACAGCAAAGGTGGGATCAAGGCGGTCATAAATGCAGGCCATGAGCCCAGTAAGCCTACATTTGAGAATAGTGAGTTAAAGAGTTGAAAACTCATCCCCAGCATGATTCCACCAAATACTTTGATACCCACACTTCCGGCGCGTACTTTTAAGTAGGCAAAAGGCAGGGCTAAAGCAAGCATTACAAAAATCGTAAAGGGGTAAACCACTTTTTTCCAAAAAGCGATGGAGTGACGTTGGGCATCTTGTTTATTCTCCCGTAAATGAGAAATGAATCGACCCAAACTCACGATAGACATTTTTTCTGGACTAATCAGTAACACGTTCAAAATTCGCGGCGTGACTTCAGATTCCAAAGTCAGAATGGGGTGTGTAAATGTTTGCGCAGAAAAGACTGGATTCAAGGGGTCTGTTTGTTTGGTTTCTTTGAAGCGCGTTTCAGTGACATCATTGAGTACCCAGATGCCTGTTTCATCGAACTGACCTGATACTGCGCTACGAATGGAGAGAAGATGGTAGGTGTCATCAAACTCATACATCCGTATATTGTGGATCTCATTATCTTTATCTACGGTGCCCACGTTTACATAGCGTACTCCGGGGCGAACTGGACCGCTACCATCTTCGTCGCGCAGACGATCTTTCACCCAGACGCCGGTTCTAAATTGAGATGAATAAGTAGACCCTAGAGCCTTCATTCGAATTTGCTCAGATTTTGCTTCGGTAAATGGTCCAACCCACTCACTCATGACAAGTGTGAGGACAATCAGTGGCAGAGAAATCTTGGCAAGAGTAATTAGGCCACGCTTGACGTCTAATCCTGCAATGCGCAGAATTGTGAACTCAGATTGACTTGCCAGCATGGCAAACACATAGATGCTCCCAATCAATCCAGCAATCGGAATAATTTCAGAGATCCGACTCGGTGCTTTCAAAAGCACGTGCAACAGTGCTAAAGGAAGCGTATATCCGCCTTGTACTGAGCCCAGCTCGCTCAAAATATCAAAGAACAAAAACAAGGCAACTAGCGCAAACAGAATAAAACCAAATGCCGCATAAATTTGCTTGGCTAAGTAACGCTCGTAGATGAATGGAAAGAGCAATTTCATTTGCGACCAAGCCTTGCGGGTAGTTGTCGCTGCCACCATTTGAGGGATGGGTTAATACGATTGCGGATTAGGAATAGCGCAATGAGTAGTGCAAGTAGATGGATTGGCCAAATGCCAAGCAACATACTCAACTTGCCTTTTGCAACAAAGTTCTGCGTGAGATTGAGTAGATTGCTATAAATTAAATAAATTAAGACTGCATAGAACATCGCAGTGTAGTTACCCAATCTCGGATTCACGTAGGCTAAGGGAATCGCAATCAGAACAAGGCCAAGCGCCATGAGCGGAAGACCAATGCGCCATAAAAGTTCGGCGCGGTTTGGATTGAGCATCTCTGGGCTAGTGTCATTTAAGAGCTCTGAGATAGTCTTTTCTCGATCCCGTGGGGCTGGAGCCAAAGCCTCCTTACTCCGAATCTTTGTGCTGTATTCATCAAATTCTAGAATTCTGAAATCGGGCTGGGTAGGCTGGCCTTCATAGCGGCGGCCATGGTGTAGAACGATGGATTTTTCGCCACCCTGAGAGTTTTGCACAAAGCCAGTTGCGGCAACGGCTACGCTTAGGCGCCCATTTTTTGAGTCGGCAACGAAGATATTTTTTACTTCGTTTTTATCAATATCGAGTTCCTCAATAAAGAACACCCGTTCTGCTTTGGCGGATTCTTTGAATTGACCAGCGCTCACCATTGAGACGTCATCACGCTGTTGGAAGCGTTGGCTAATCAGGGTTGATTCTCGATTTGCCCAAGGCCATACAAACAAGGCCAACAATGCAATGATGATGAGAAGAGGAGTAGCAAATTGCAAAATAGGACGAATGAGATTCGTAATGCTCAGACCGCTGGCAAACCAGACGATCATTTCAGAGTCTTTGTACCAACGAACAAGAACAATTAAGACTGCTACAAACAGCGACACCGTCAGTAATACCGCAAGGTAACCCAAAGTAGCCAGCGCTATTAATACCAGCGCATCTTCAGGGTTGACTGTGCCGTTAGCTGCATAGCCCAAAATTCGGATCACTAGGGTGGTCACCATAATGGTGACCAAGACCAAAAATACCCCACCAGTCGTAAAACTGAGTTCGCGGCGGAGGGCTTGGTGGAAAATCATGCTTTGGTAGATGGCTCTGGGAATTTGGGAGTGGGGCTTAAATGGCTTATATTGGTGTAGATAAAAGAAGAAGCTCTACTGTCGGAGGATAATGGATAAAAGAGCCATTTCCTGAATTTATACCCCTTTGAATCGACCAAAACACTGCAATAGATTATGACCATTCAATTTAGTACCAAGATTTTCCCTCAAGCTGACCTCCAGAGTCCAAAACTCCTCAAATCTGGCCTGAAAGGCTTGTTAGCCCACAGTTCCGATTGTTTGGTGTTGGCCTTTTCCAAGGCAGATTTTGACGCACTCAGCGGCACTAAGAATGCAAAGCATAAGGCTGGGCTTCTCGTTGAGCTTGATCAGTTCCTTAGTGGTGCTGTCGGGCATGCCCTTTCTCTTGGCGATCTTGATGTGAAGCAATCGTCAGTTTGCCTATTGCGTGCGGATAAGACTTGGGTGGCAAATGGAGTGAAGGCTAAACGTGTTCTCTTGATTGGCTTGGGTGATAGCCATGTCGCAGGTGAGCGCAATTTAGTGAGCTTTTCAAAGGTGGCGCGTGCGGGATTAAAAGCACTCAGCGGCGGGTCGATTCAAAGTGCTCTATGGTTTGTACCCAGCTTTACTCATCATGCAGAATTGCTTGCTGAAGAGGTACGCTTATGTATTCAGTATGCAGGTGATCAGGCCTATCGTTTTGGGGTTCGTCAACCTACTATGAAGCACAAGGCAAAAGATAAAGCAGATTCTTTTAAGCATCTAGTATTCGCGGGCAACAATGCTTGCGCAAAACCATTGAAGGCTGCTGTTGAGCAAGGTATTGCGATGACTGAAGGCATGCATCTCGCAAAAGACCTAGGCAATCTTCCTCCCAATGTGTGTACCCCGACCTATTTAGCCAAGACTGCTCAAGGCTTGAGCAAAAAGGCTGGTCTTAAAGTAGATGTACTGGGACGCAAGCAGATAGAAGCCCTAGGTATGGGTTCGTTTCTATCGGTAACTCA
Source organism: Polynucleobacter sp. MWH-Creno-3A4 (assembly GCF_018881885.1). NCBI lineage: Bacteria > Pseudomonadati > Pseudomonadota > Betaproteobacteria > Burkholderiales > Burkholderiaceae > Polynucleobacter > Polynucleobacter sp. MWH-Creno-3A4. The sequence goes on along the minus strand of NZ_JACXSA010000001.1, from coordinate 175,622 downwards.
AGGCTCTGAGACCCCTCCGCAATTTATTGTGATGCGTCATCAGGGTGGTAAAGCTGGTGAAGCACCCATTGTGTTGGTGGGCAAAGGGATTACCTTTGACACCGGTGGTATCTCATTGAAGCCGGGCGAAGCCATGGATGAAATGAAGTACGACATGTGTGGTGCTGCTTCAGTGATTGGGACTCTGTATGCAGCGGGTTTGATGAAGCTCAAAAAGAATGTGATTGGCGTTATTCCAAGTTGCGAGAACATGCCATCGGGTCGAGCGACTAGACCGGGCGATATTGTGAAAAGCATGTCTGGTCAAACAATTGAGATTCTCAATACGGATGCAGAAGGGCGTTTAATACTCTGTGATGCCCTAACTTACGTTGAGCGCTTTAAACCTAAAGCGGTTATTGATATTGCCACTCTGACTGGTGCTTGTGTGATTGCTTTAGGGCATGTACACAGCGGCTTATTCTCGGAGGATGAAGACTTGGTGTCCGCTTTAACTAAAGCGGGTAATGCTTCACTGGATACTGTTTGGCGTCTCCCTTTAGATGCCGCTTACCACGAGCAATTAAAGTCGAATTTTGCGGATGTAGCCAATATTGGCGGTCGGCCTGGCGGCAGCATTACGGCGGCTTGCTTCTTGTCGCGGTTCACTGAAAAGTACAAGTGGGCCCACTTAGATATTGCAGGGACTGCTTGGAAGAGTGGCGCAGCTAAAGGTTCAACAGGTCGTCCAGTGCCTTTGCTGGTGAATTATTTGCTCGAGTCTAAGTAATTTATTTAAGTTCACATGGCGCGCATCGACTTTCACAGTAATGTTGGGGATAAGCTGGAATACGCTTGCCGCTTAACGCGCAAGATTTGGAGTGCTACACCTGCTGGGCAAGCAGTGCGCAATATTGTGATGATTGGTGAAGCTGCAGATTTGAAAAAATTAGATGCATTACTTTGGTCTTTTAGTGCAACTGACTTTTTGCCCCATTGCTTTATTGATGACGAAGCTGCCACTGAGACTCCCATCGTATTAACGGACGACTTTTCTTCTCCTGCGCTACAAAATATTCCTCATGCAGATGTGATGATTCATTTGGGGATGCGCATGCCCAAGGATGTTCCTACATTAGTGGCTCGCTTTCCCCGAATTGTGGAAGTAGTGACAGTCAATGAAGCAGAGCGCTTAGCTGGGCGTGAGCGCTATAAAGCCTATCGCGAGTTGGGTCACGAGCTGCATAACTTTGACCAGTCCAAGAGTTAATTTGAATGTTCATTCATCCTCAGTTTGATCCTGCAGCGATTCGTATTGGATCGTTCGCAGTCCATTGGTATGGTTTGATGTACCTAATGGCTTTTGCGCAGTTCTTGCTCTTAGGTCGTTTGCGCATTCGTGCACCTCGTTATCAAGCTCTCGGCTGGACTTATAAAGACCTTGAAGACTTGCTTTTTGCAGGTGTTCTGGGGGTTGTGCTCGGTGGGCGCTTGGGTTACGTACTATTTTATATGCCTGGCTTTTATCTTTCACACCCCTTGAGTGTTTTTAAAATCTGGGAAGGCGGCATGTCTTTCCATGGAGGTTTGTTGGGGGTTTTAGTGGCTCTGTATTGGTTTGCCAAAAATAGAAAGACCAGTTTCTTTGTGGTGAGTGACTTAGTAGCGCCACTCGTACCATTTGGTTTGGCATTTGGGCGCTTGGGTAATTTCATTAATGGTGAGCTCTGGGGCAGACCTACTGATCTTCCCTGGGCAATGGTCTTTCCTTTAGTGGATAGCATCCCGCGTCATCCATCCCAGATCTATCAGATGTTTGGTGAAGGTGTCTTATTGGGTATTGTGTTGTGGATCTATTCCAGCAAACCCCATCGTATTGGCCAAGTTTCAGGACTTTTTCTTCTAGGTTATGGAGTTTGCCGATTCTTAGCTGAATACGCTCGAGAGCCAGATGCTTTCTTGGGTCTTCTCGGGCTTGGGCTATCTATGGGGCAATGGTTATGCCTGCCAATGATTTTCTTGGGCATTTACCTGATGACTATATTTAAATCGAAGGCTGCTGCATAAGCTAATGCTGAATGAAGAACTCACCCTTCGTAAGCTGGAGATTCTGTGCTCTTTTGTGCGGACTGGAAGTCTCACCAAAACTGCCGATGAGTTGCACTTAAGCGCAGTCAGCATTCACAAGGCGCTTCATTCTTTAGAGGTCGGCATTGCATGTCCTTTATTCGTTAAGGAAGGGCGGCAACTGAAGCCTTTGCCTGCAGCGCTTTATCTGGCTGAAGCCAGTAGCGAGTGGCTGGGAGATATGGAGCGCATTCTCAAGAAGGCGAGAGCTAAAGCAGGCGTTGAGAGCAGTCAAATTCGCTTAGGCTCGATGTATTCCCTAACGGCCAACATCATTCCGCGATTGATTATGGGTACCAAAATTCGTAGGCCTGAATTGGATATTGATTTGTATCTGGGTTCGAATGAAGATCTCATGAAGAAGTTATCAGAAGGGGCGGTAGATGCGATAGTCATTGCAGTTCCCTCAGAAAATTTGCCAGAGGGGGTGCAGGTAGTTCCCTTGTTTGAGGATCAACTGTATTTGGCTTCATCGAAGAAAAGTAAACCCTTGCAATCCAGTGTTGATTTATCTGAATACAAAGATGAGAAATTTATGACCTTGCAGGACGGTTTCGCAACGACTGCAGGTTTTTATGAGGCCTTTCGCTTGGCTGGTTTTGAGCCGAGTGTTGTGATGAAAGTAGGCGATATTTTTTCCCTGATGAATATGGTTTCGGGTGATTTGGGAAGGTCGCTGCTGCCTGGAAGAGTCAAGGCTTTAATGGGCGATGCCCTAGACTTCACCCCTCTAATGCCAAAATATCAGGTCTTTCAGCATATTGCCCTTTTGTACCTTCAGGCTAATGAAGCCAACCCCAATGTTTTAGCCTTAGCGGCTGAAACCCGTATGTTGCAACGCAATAATAATTAAGCACTCCAAAACTTTGCTAATATTCATTAACTTAAAGTTAATGAATATGAATCTGCGTTAATTGATTCTGACATCAAGCGGTAATAAATTGAATCGGTCTATTTACGGACTGATTTTTTAAAGAGATCTACATGCTTGAAAAGTTAGCAAAAGCCCGTTACTTATCTCGCCTAACCGGCGCAGTAAATCGCTTGATATCTGAGCGAGGGGAGTCTAATGCTGTCAGCATGGCAGATGAAGTGATTAACAATTACCGCAAGTTGTCAAAAGATCAGCACGCGAAGTTTTTCACATTCTTATTTCAAAAACTCAATCCGGATCCAGCAGCAGTGATGGCTGCAGCACAAAATTTTTCCGCAGAAGCCAACGCCAGAAACTATATTAAGTTACAACGTGTTGCTGAGCCACCAAGACAGGAGTTATTCCGTCGCTTAAATCGTGCCACCAATGGCACTGCTGCTCTTGTGGCAATGCGTCGTGATCTATTAGCGCTTCTTGAAAAGCAACCTGAATTAACGGCCGTAGATTTTGATTTACGGCACTTACTATCTTCTTGGTTCAATCCTGGTTTCTTAAAGATGCATCAGGTTGATTGGAAATCTCCTGCAGAGATTTTGGAGAAGCTGATTCAGCATGAAGCGGTGCATGCGATTGATGGTTGGGATGACCTGCGCCGCCGTCTCCAGCCTGATCGTAGATGCTTTGCATTTTTCCATCCGCAATTACCTAATGAGCCATTAATCTTTGTTGAAGTAGCCTTGCTGCCAGAGATTCCTGCGGTAATTACTCCGCTGGTCGATAAGAAAGCAGAGACTGTTCATCAAACTACAAACTATAAGGTTGCTGCGTTTTACTCGATCAGTAACTGCGAGCCTGGTTTGCGTGGTGTTTCGATGGGTAACTTTTTAATTAAGCGCGTTGCTGAAAAGTTGCATGCTGAATTTCCAGGATTAAAAACCTTTGTAACCTTGTCACCAATTCCAGGTTTTATTGACTGGGTTGCTGCCGGTGCTGATCTTGGTCCAGATAAAGCGGGCGCTCAACTGAAGCCAGCGATTCGGGTTGCTAAGGAGCAAGCTCTAGAAGCCTTGGGTTTAGCTAATCGCTCTTGGACGGAGAGATTGAGTGGTGGATGGCATCCAGATAATGCAACTGAAAAAGAAAAAAATGCTTTGCTAAGTTTGGCAAGTATTTATCTTGGATTAGGGTCTGCAGGCCGCAACGGTAATCCAGTAGCCAAATTCCATTTAGGTAATGGCGCAAGACTGCATCAGATTAACTGGGCTGCTGATCTCTCCCGCAAGGGATTGCGTCAATCTGCTGCGCTGATGGTGAACTATTTGTATGATCTCTCCGCAGTTGAGGAGAATCATGAGCGATTTACACAGGGTGAAATTGATTATTCGCGTGCAGTTGGTCGTTTAATGGCACCTTGATGGGGATGAAAGCAAGATTTAAAGCAGTTTAAGCAATATATAGCTGGAGGAGATGTTCTAAAGCAGAATTCATAGAGTATTCGCTTTAGAATGAAAACAAAGAAGCTGGGCGCTAAGATCCGGCAATTTATAAGTAGTTTGAATAAATATAAAGACAAGAAATTAGGAGATCAATATGAGCAATGAATTCAATTCAGGATCTGGCGCATCTAAACCAAATGCACTGCGCCGCCAATTGTTGGCGAGTTCTGCAGCGCTGCCTTTAGCTGGCGTAATGGGCTATAGCCCAAATATCAATGCACAAGGCGCCACAAAAACCTTAAATATTTCTCATCAGTTTCCTGGCGGAACCATTCAAGCAGGCGATTTTAGAGATCGCTTGTGTCGTAAATTTGCTGAGTCCGTAGAAAAGCGCACTAAAGGCGCGCTGAAGTTTCAGGTTTATCCTGGATCATCCCTCATGAAAACCAATGCCCAATTTAGTGCAATGCGTAAGGGTGCTCTAGATATTTCATTGTTCCCGATGCCCTATGCCGGCGGTGAAGTTTCTGAGCTCAATATTGGATTGATGCCAGCACTGGTGAGTAGCTATGAGCAGGCTGCAAAATGGAAAACTGCTGAAGTAGGGCGCATGCTGACCAAGATCCTAGAAGATAAGGGTATTGTGATTCTCAGTTGGGTTTGGCAGGCAGGTGGCGTTGCCAGCCGATCCAAGCCAATCGTGCTTCCGGAGGATGTAAAGGGCATGAAAATCCGTGGTGGTAGCCGTGAATTTGATTTGATGCTCAAAGCTGCAGGCGCATCTGTTATTTCTTTGCCATCCAATGAAATCTACGCAGCCATGCAGACCGGTGCAATGGACGCGGCATTTACTTCTTCAACCAGCTTCATGTCTTTCAAGCTGGAAGAGTTGGCAAAAGCATTTACTAGTGCCCGCAATAAATCCTATTGGTTCATGCTTGAGCCACTAATGATGTCCAAACAAATTTTTGATGCATTACCAAAAGATCAACGCGATGCTTTGATGGCTGCGGGTGCTGAGATGGAAAAATTTGGTATGGAGCAGGCCAAGGACGATGACAAAACAGCGGCACTGGCTTACGCAAGAGCAGGCAGCAAGGTGACAGATATCGATACAGCAATCGTGGATAAGTGGAAAGCCATTGCGCGCGATAGTGCTTGGAAGGATTACGCCGAAAAGAATGAAAGCTGTGCGGCATTACTCAAAGCAGCAGAAAAAGTGACCTAAACCATGACTCAACTTTTACAAGCGACCGACCGCTTCATGTCGGGATTAAACAAGCTAATGGTGTTATTTGGCTCTTTAGCATTGGTGGCAGCATCTGTGATATTGAGTTACAGCGTTGCCTCACGTGCCTTCTTTGGGGCTACGACAGACTGGCAAGATGAAGCAGCTGTATTTTGCTTGGTGGGCGCGACATTCCTATGTGGTGCCTATGTTCAGGAGATACGGGGCCATGTTGGAATCTCAGCAATCTCAACCATGTTGCCGAGGTCTATCAATCGTGTGCGGATTTTGCTAATTGATATCGCTTCCTGTGCCTTCTGTGCCTTTTTTGCATGGAAGTCGTGGGCCTTGTTTCATGAGGCCTGGATTGATGGTCAAGTCACATCCTCTTCATGGGCCCCGCCGCTGTGGATTCCTTACATCATGATGTCGATTGGTATGAGCTTATTGGCATTTCAAATCTTGCTCCAAGCGTTTGGAGATGTATCTAATCCAGGCAAAGGGGAATAAGCATGTCAATTATGATGCTCGGTTTATTGTTTGCAGTAGTCACGCTACTCATTATGTTTTCAGGAATGCCAATCTCTTTTGCATTGGGTTCTGTTGCAGTGGTCTTTATGTTTTTCTTCATGCCATCATCCTCTTTGGATACGGTTACCCAAAACGTTTATGAAGAAATGGCAAGTATCACCTTGCTCTCAATTCCGCTCTTTATTTTGAAGGGTGCTGCGATTGGTCGTTCACGTGCCGGTCAAGATTTGTATGAGGCTTTGCATGTATGGCTAGGCAAAGTTCCAGGTGGCCTTGGCGTGGCAAACGTGTTAGCTTGCGCCTTATTTGCTGCAATGGCGGGCTCAAGCCCAGCAACCTGCTCTGCAATTGGTAGCGCAGGTATTCCAGAAATGCGTAAGCGTGGTTATTCCCCTGGTTTGGCTGCAGGCATTATTGCTGCTGGCGGCACTCTAGGTATTTTGTTGCCACCATCGATTACGATGATTCTGTACTCTGTTGCGGCAGAGCAATCATTGGGGCGTTTGTTCCTTGCTGGTATTGGCCCTGGCTTGATGTTGGTATTGTTTTTCTCGATCTATACGGTTTACCGCTTCCGCAAGGAATACAACTTGGCTTTAGAGGCTGTTAAAGTTGGCGCGCCTCGCCAGCCAATCTTGGAGCGTCAAACCTACACCATGCAGCAGAAGATGAGTTCACTGCCACGGGTACTGCCATTTTTGGTTCTCTTGATTGGTGTCATGATTGCCTTGTATGGTGGTTATGCAACGCCATCAGAAACTGCTGGCCTTGGTGCAATTCTGGCCTTTGCTTTGATCGCCGGTATTTACAAGATGTGGCGTGTCAAAGATTTATCACCTTTGCTGAATGCAACGATCAAAGAGTCCACCATGTTGATGTTCATCATCGGTATGTCACTCCTATTCTCCAATGTGATGAGTCATTTGCACCTAAGTCAATCTGCAGCGCAAGCCATCGTTGATTTAGGCTTTGGTCGTTGGGGACTATTGGCAGCTATCCTGACTTTGGTGGTGATTTTGGGCTTCTTCTTGCCTCCAGTTTCGATTATTTTGATGACTGCTCCCATTTTCTTGCCACCCCTCAGAGCTGCTGGCTTTGATTTGGTCTGGTTTGGTGTCGTCATGACGATTGTTATGGAGACTGGATTGATTCACCCTCCAGTAGGACTCAACATTTTTGTGATTAAAAACATTGCTCCTGATATTTCGCTCAACGAGATTATTTGGGGTGTGTTCCCATTCGTGATCATCATGATTCTTTCCGTTGTTTTGCTCTGCTTCGTACCAGAGATTGCAACTGGATTGTCTGATCTTGTCATGGGTCCAGCCAAACTGCATTGAAAGCATATTGATCAATAAGTCCTTTAGGAATTTTCATGAATTTGTACTCGGTATTGGAAAAAGGTTTTCCAAAAGATAAAAAAGCTTGCGCATTGGAAACGCATGACGGTTTGTATTACTCATGGGGCGACCTAGAGGGTGCAACTGCTAAGTTAGCCAATTTACTCAAGAGCCTGAAGCTCCCTGCGGGCTCTCGTGTCGCGGTTCAAGTGGAGAAATCCCCAGAGGCGCTTTTCTTGTACCTGGCTACTATTCGTGCAGGCTATGTCTATTTGCCTCTCAATACCGCTTATCAAGCTGCTGAAATCCAATACTTCATTGAGAATGCCGAGCCTGCAGTGATGGTGTGCAGTAGTAAGAATTATTCTTGGGTATCCAAGGTCGCATCTAAAGCAGGTACAAATCATGTTTTCACTTTGGATGAAAACCGCACGGGTACCTTACTTGAGCGTGCAGCTGGTCTAAGCGACTCATTTAAAACTGTCGTCACTAAAGATGATGATTTGGCAGCAATCTTGTATACCTCTGGTACTACAGGGCGTAGCAAGGGCGCAATGCTGACCCATAAAAACCTCTACAGCAATGCTCAGGTCTTGCAAAAGTTCTGGGGCTGGAAAAAGGGCGACGTGCTATTGCATGCATTGCCAATCTTCCATGTACATGGCTTATTTGTAGCAGCACATGGCGCTTTGATCAATGGCAGCAAAATGATTTGGTTGCCTCGCTTGGATATCGCACAGTTGCTTCACCACATGCCACAGTCAACTGTCATGATGGGCGTGCCTACCTTCTATGTTCGCTTATTAGCAGATAAAGGTTTCAATAAAAAAGTTGCCCGCAATATGCGCTTGTTTGTTTCTGGATCCGCACCGTTGCTGACAGAAACCTTCAATTCATTCAAAGAGGTTATTGGTCAGCCAATTCTTGAGCGTTATGGCATGAGCGAAACCGTGATGTTGGTTTCCAATCCTTACAAAGGTGCGCGAGTGGGCGGATCTGTGGGACTACCTCTCCCTGGCGTTAAGGTTCGCGTGGTAAATGAAAACAATAAGCCATGTGGCGTAAATGAAATTGGCAGCATTCAGGTGAAGGGCCCCAATATATTCAAGGGCTACTGGCGTATGCCTGAGAAGACCGCTGAAGAATTTACTAAAGACGGCTGGTTTAAGACGGGTGACGTCGGACGTTGGGGTGGCGACGCTAATGGCGGCAAGGCCCCGAATGACTATCTCTGCATTGTTGGTCGCAGCAAAGATTTGATTATTTCTGGTGGTTACAACGTGTATCCAAAAGAAATTGAAGGCTTTATCGATGACATGGATGGTGTCGATGAGAGTGCAGTGATTGGCATTCCGCATCCAGACTTTGGTGAGGCGGTGATGGCAGTCGTAGTACCTAAAGCCGGCGCAAAGTTAAACGCTGACTCCATGATCGCAACTCTGAAAACTCAGATTGCTAATTTCAAGATACCAAAACGTTTAGAGATTGTGAGCGACCTACCGCGTAATGCAATGGGTAAAGTGCAGAAGAATATTTTGCGTGAGCAGTACGCTAAATAATTTCGTTGGGTATTAAAAACCAAACGCCTTGCGGCTTTCATTGAACATGAAGGCTGCAAGGAAAAATAACATGATGCCAAAAACACGCTTGAGTTGAGCGACATTCAGTTTTCTGGCCATCTTTGCTCCCCAAGGGGCAGTGAAAATGCTAATTACAACAATGCAGGCGACTGCAGGCAGATAGACAAAGCCTAGCGAGCCGGCTGGTAGATTAGGGTTGCCCCAACTACCATACATATACCCAATCGTCGCTGCAGCAGCAATCGGTAGTCCTAAGCCAGAGGAGCTGGCCATTGCGGTGTGGGGCTTTACATTGCACCAAAGCATAAAAGGGATGGTGATGAATGCGCCGCCTGCACCAACCAAGCTGGCTAGAGCGCCCGCAAATGTGCCAAAGCCAAATAAGCCTAAGGGTCCTGGAAGATCTCGTCCTGCTTTTGGCTTTTTATTGAGTAGCATCTGGATGGATGTGTAGACAATAAAGATGGCGAAAAATAAAGAGAGCCAAGAGGTTTTGATGGCTTCAAATAATTCACTGCCACCCACAAGACCGCCAAAAATCATTCCGGGGCTGAGTGAAGCAACCAACTTCCAATCAATTGAGCCATGCTTATGGTGAGCCCAAATAGCAGAAGAGGTAGTAAACAAAATAGTAGCCATACCAGTTGCAATGGCCATATGCACAATCACTGATTGACTAAATCCGAGATGATTAAATACCAGGATCATGAAGGGCACCAGAATCATGCCGCCACCAATGCCAAGAAGACCTGCTAAAAATCCAGAGATAGCCCCACATAAGAGGAGCATCAAGATATCGCTTAGTAACATGAATTCCCCGCCTTAGCCGCTAGGCCGTCATCCTGAACCCTAAGGTTCAAGGTGGAACGGCTACTCTGTTTCGGGTGCATTAAGGAGTTCAGGGAGTCACCAAGTCTAAGTTGGCACTGTGAACTACCGAAACGCTCACGCCCACAAGGTAAAGATCGTTCCGGATGCTTGCGCATCGGTTCAAGGAACTATTGGCCTTGGCGAACCAGGCAGGGAAAGGGTTTGCATCAAAGCATCCACTTGATCTTCGAGTGCACGAATTTCTGACTGAAGTCGAATGACTTCATCAGGGCTCACGTTGGAAGAGGGGGCTTGTTGCGTTTGATTTTTTTGCAGAGTAATTAAGTCACCTGCAATTTTAAGGGCGGCCATCATGCTAGCGCGTTCAATGCTGCGATTACCGCCGCCAATAGCTAATTGAATTTGTTCATCTACTAACACGCAGGCTGCGCGCAGGAGGGGTTCATGCTCAGTGCTAGTCGCCAGCGTAATTTTTTGACCGGCAAGAGTTACTTCAATGCGTTGTTGGCTCACTATCATCCTCTGCGTTGGTGGGTGGAATAGCTTCACCAAGTAAATTTAATTGGCGACCATCGTTTTGTTCTGGAAGACGACTCAAGATGCGTTGCACGCGTTTTTGAGCATCCTCAATTTTGCCCTCAAGCTGCACGCGATTCTGCGTTAACTGCTTTACAGATTCAGAGATCGAATGGATCTTCTCGGCAATCCTTTTAAGGGATGCGCTCAGGGCATCAGTATCAATGTCAGTAGAGAGAGGGGTGGGCTCATTCATACTGGCATTGTAGACTGAAAAAAGCCTTTATTTCATGGCGTAGCGAAGGCCCACAAATACATTAGATCCAGCATTGGCGTAGCCGTAGCTGGTCTGATATTGTGAATTGAATACGTTATTCCACCTAATGAAAGTGGAGAGACCTTTTTCTATTTGGTAGCTCCCATAAAGGCCAACCAGGGTGTAGCTAGGTAGGTTATTCACATTTGCTGTTTGATCGGAATTGACGCCTCCCCATCTTGCTCCAGTTACTGTGACATTTGACCCAACATTAAATTTATTAAGCTTGTAATCAATCAGTAAATTGCCAACCCAATTTGCCCTATTGGGCACATCTAGACCTGTGGTTTGATCTACAGTACTCATTGCATCGGCAGACGCTTTCAGCGTTAAATTTGAAATTCTTGCGTCTGCGCCCAAAGAAGCGCCTTTAATTTGAACCAGGCTAAAGTTTGCTGGATAGGATTGTGAATAATATGCTGGGTTTGCGCATCCTAGGTTCGGATCACAATTAATGGGAATAATAAAATTCTCAATTCTATTTTGATAGGCGGTGAGATGTAGGCCGTAACTTTGTGTCTCATAATGAATTCCGCCTTCAACGTTTTTGTTTGTCTCCGGCTGCAAATTGATGTTCCCGTAACCCGGGTAGTAAAGATCACTAAATGATGGCGCTCTAAATCCAGTGCCGTAATTCACATTCACTCTAAATTCTTTGGTTAGAAAATATCCATACGCAGCACTGTAAGTAACCTTAGACCCATATTGAGAAATTTGGTCATTTCTAACTGAGAGGGTGGCGAGGTTATTGCCCCGTTTTAATTCGTAAGCACCAGCAATGGAGTTAGTGGTTCGAAGTTGGCTGACATTGATATTGTTGCATGCACCTGCTGGACCATATCCGCAGTATGTCGAATAAGCCGAATTATCCATATTGGCATATTGCATATTTCGTTCTAACAGAACTTGCAATTTATCTGGACCAATTTTGATATCGTTTTGCCAAAGAAAATCATAGGCCGGCGTAACTAATTTGTCATTGCTTTGAGGAGTATTCGCTTGAGTTGCATTCGTTGAACTCGACATCTGAAACAGACTATTCCAGATATCCGTTACTTGATTTCGTGAGTAGGCAGAAAATACGGACAACTGGTTTACACCGCCGTTTACTGCTGCAGCCCCACCTAAATAATCGTAGCTTGGATATTGCCAATTGTTTTTGCTAGCAAATATTTTGAAACCCAGTTCTTGTCCTTGCGACCAAGTATTGGATATAGACCCAGTGGTTCCTATTCTGGTGTAGCCAGTCGCAACTGTAGGGTATGGCCCCCACCCACGATAATTTGCGCCACTGGGGTTAGCTGGATTGTTACTGGCAACGGTGTTAAACCCAGCTGAATTTTCTTGGCTTACCCCAATTGAATATTGGGTTGATTTCTCGCTTCCCAAGGATCCTGAGACGGATGCACTTGAAATGCTAGTGTTATAGGAGCCGTATCCTGCAGAGACATCAAACTCTGTTGCTGCACTGCCTTTCTTGGTAAAGATTTGCACTACACCACCCATTGCATCTGAGCCATAAAAGGTGCTTTGAGGGCCATAAATGATTTCAATATGATCTATTAGGGAGAGTGGAATAGAGTTCCATATAGCCCCGCCTCCAACAGAATCAATTTTCACGCCATCTATCAGAATTAAACTTTGAGCATTACTTGTGCCTCTTAAGTAAACGCTCGAAATATTTCCAGACCCACCGGAGCTCGATATCTGAACTCCTCTTTGTTGTTGAAGCAAATCAGGAAGGCTTGATTGCGCTGAATTTTCAATTTCATCTCTACTGATGTATGTGTAGTCTGCCAACACATCATTGCCTGACTTAGGCGTCCTCGTTGCAGTAACAATAATCGGATTGATTGGGTCTAGAGAATTGGTTACCGAAACACTAGAACTATTCTGCGCCTCTGTTGCGCCGCCATAAATAACTAGCCCGGCACAGAGAAGGGTGCCAAAGTGTTTGCTACTGAACTGCTGTTTCATTCTTGACTTTCTGTGATCGAATGCCTAGCTCACCTCCCCGTAAGCTGCGTCGAACAGAATTTCTCGTGCAGGAGATTGGCGTCAATTTGGCGCAAGATCGATAGACCAAGAGCTTCACTGGCGCGCGAAGGTCCCCGTCCGCGAAATTCCACCTGTCTTGGCCGGTATCCGGGCTAGTAAATCTCAGAATTTGGCCTTCCCATGCGATTGACGCGCACAGTGGCGTATTCAAATTCCTGACCTCCAAAACTGCTGCTGAAGAGGCATTTACTTACCGTTGCGGGGGCAGCACACGTTTAGTGTTTCCCGTTTAACCTTATTGCATTGCAATAAAGCACCACGACCTCTCAATTCTAGCCTATTTGGGGGTATTTACTGTGAAATTCAGGGTAAAAAAGCCTACAATAATGGGTCTAGGATTAAGGATTCATGACCGCATTAGACAAGCACCCCGAAAAAAACCTGATTCGCCTGCAGCTGAGTCAAAACTCCGTTCTCAGCAGCTTGAGTCCGGAAGAAATGGCTGAACTAGAGAGCCATTTGGAGATCTCGGACCTCAAGAAATCAGAAATCCTGCTGCATCAAGGCGATCACCAGATGGAGCAGTACTTTGTGCTCGATGGCATTCTGAAGCGGATTGTTTCTAGCTCTGATGCAAAAGAAATGATTCTGCGTTTTGCCATCGAAAAGGATATTGAGACCAGCTATGCTGCCTGGCGCCTTAAAACGGCCGCACCTTATAGCATTGCGAGTGTCACCAAAGCCCGTGTAGCTCGGATGCCCCTCAAAAAATGGGCTGAGTTTTTAGAGCAACATAAACCCCTCAAGGAAAGCTTTGAGTTCGAGGTCATGCGCTTAATGAGTGAGATCATGGCTCATACCATTACCTTGCATATGCTCGATGCCCCGGGCCGAGTAGAGCGCTTCTTACGTAAATACGAGGACTTGTTTGAGTTGCTCCCCAAAAAGGAGCTGGCGGCCTATCTGAACCTCTCCCCTGAGACCCTGAGTCGCCTTAAAACAAAGCATAAAGAGCTTTTTATCTGAGCTTGCACCCCCAAGATTTAGGGGGAAATTGACCGAAGTCAATGATGATCCACACCCCCGAGCCTAATATTCGTTACTGCCTAGGCGGGAGCAATACCCGTTGTGCAATTAATAACTTGATTGGAGACACTAGCGTAAGCTAAATTGCTAAGAGCTCATGAAGAGCCAAATTTGCAATTGACAAAAATACTATGACAACAGATAACCAAAACACACAATTAACTGATGGCTTTCATCTCGTCATTGACGCCTTGAAGGCGAATGATCTCAATACAATTTTCGGTCTTGTTGGTATTCCAATTACAGACTTATGCCGTTTAGCGCAAGCTGAAGGGATACGTTTTATTGGTTTCCGTCATGAGCAGCATGCCGGTAATGCTGCGGCAATTGCGGGCTACATGACCCAAAAGCCTGGTATCTGCATGACAGTTTCTGCACCTGGCTTCTTAAACGGTTTGACAGCCTTGGCTAATGCCACAGTGAACTGTTTCCCAATGATTTTGATTTCTGGTTCTAGCGAGCGTGAGATCGTTGACTTGCAGCAGGGTGATTACGAAGAGATGGATCAGCTCAATGCGGCGAAGCCTTACTGCAAAGCGGCATATCGTATTAATCACATTGAAGATATTGGCATCGGTTTTGCGCGCGCTATTCGTGCAGCCGTTTCTGGTCGTCCAGGTGGCGTGTACTTGGACTTGCCAGCACAGTTGCTCAGTCAAACCATGCCAGTGGAAGAAGCCAAGAAATCCATTTTCAAGGTAATCGATCCTGTCCCACGTCAAATCCCAGCTGCTGATGCTGTGGCTCGTGCATTAGATGTTCTCAAAGGCGCTAAGCGTCCATTGATCCTCTTGGGTAAAGGCGCAGCTTATGCACAGGCGGATAAAGAGATTCGTGATTTGATCGAGAAGTCTGGCATTCCTTACTTGCCAATGTCGATGGCCAAAGGTTTATTGCCTGATAACCATCCACAATCTGCTTCTGCCGCGCGCTCTTTTGTATTGGCTGAAGCTGATGCCGTTATGTTGGTCGGTGCGCGTTTGAACTGGTTGCTTGCACACGGCAAAGGCAAAACCTGGGGTAAAGATCCAAAGAAATTTATTCAAATTGATATTCAAGCCAACGAAGTGGATAGCAACGTACAAATCGCCGCTCCATTGATTGGTGATATCGGTTCATGCGTTGGTGAGCTCTTGAAGGGTATTGCTGCTGTTCCTAAGCCAAGTGCCGAATGGATTGCTGCAATTAATGAGAAGAAAGAGAAGAACACTGCGAAGATGGCAGAAACGCTTGCTAAAGAAGCAAACCCAATGAACTTCCACGGCGCATTGCGTGCAATTCGTGATGTGATCAAGAAGAACCCAGATGTGAACTTGGTAAACGAAGGTGCCAATACGCTTGACTATTGCCGTGCAATTGTCGATATGTACAAGCCACGTAAGCGTTTTGACTCTGGTACCTGGGGCATTATGGGTATTGGTATGGGTTATGCCATTGGTGCTGCAGTAATCAGTGATTTGCCAACTGTTGCCGTAGAAGGCGATAGCGCATTTGGCTTTAGCGGTATGGAGCTCGAAACGATTTGCCGTTACAACTTGCCTATCACCACAGTAGTTTTTAATAACAACGGCGTCTATCGTGGCACCGATGTAAATCCTACTGGTGGTGCTGATGTTGCCCCAACCGTTTTCGTAAAAGATGCACGTTACGACAAGATGATGGAAGCATTTGGTGGAGTCGGTTATTACGTTACCACTCCAGCAGAACTAGAGGCAGCTTTAACAGAAGCGATTGCAGCTCGTAAGCCAGCACTCATCAATGCTGTCATTGATGAAACTGCGGGTACTGAGAGCGGGCGTTTAACGAACTTAAACCCAGCTTCTACAGCTTCTAAGAAATAAGTTCATACAGGATTTAAGCCAGTAATAAAAAGATCATATTTTTGGAATACATTGAGTAACAAATAAGAAATAATTAAGGAGAAACAAACATGACTAAACCATTAGACGGCATTCGCATTATTGACTTCACCCACGTACAAGCAGGTCCTGCATGTACTCAGCTATTGGGCTTTTATGGTGCTGACGTCATTAAGGTAGAGCGTCCAGGATCTGGTGACGTAACCCGCAGCCAGTTGCGCGATGTGCCAGGTGCAGATGCTTTGTACTTCACTATGCTCAACGGTAACAAGCGTTCTTTAACTTTGGACACCAAAACGCCTGAAGGTAAAGAAGTATTAGAAAAGATGATCAAGACCTCTGACGTCATGGTGGAAAACTTTGGCCCAGGCGCTTTAGATCGCATGGGATTCTCTTGGAAGCGTATTCAGGAGCTGAATCCAAAAAT
Organism: Polynucleobacter sp. MWH-Creno-3A4; assembly: GCF_018881885.1. Classification (NCBI taxonomy): domain Bacteria; kingdom Pseudomonadati; phylum Pseudomonadota; class Betaproteobacteria; order Burkholderiales; family Burkholderiaceae; genus Polynucleobacter; species Polynucleobacter sp. MWH-Creno-3A4. Next base: position 159,494 of record NZ_JACXSA010000001.1, on the reverse strand, counting down.
GATTTTGGCTTCCGTTAAAGGCTTTAGCGATGGCCACTCATACGAAGACTTGAAAGTGTATGAGAACGTAGCGCAATGTGCTGGTGGCGCTGCTTCTACCACTGGTTTCTGGGATGGTCCTCCAACAGTTTCTGCTGCAGCGTTAGGCGACTCTAATACTGGTATGCACTTGGCAATTGGTATTTTGACTGCATTGATGCAGCGTCAAAAAACTGGCAAAGGTCAAAAAGTTTCTTGCTCAATGCAAGATGCTGTATTGAACTTGTGCCGCGTGAAGTTGCGCGATCAACAGCGTTTAGACAAAATTGGTTACTTGGAAGAGTATCCACAGTACCCACACGGTTCATTTACTGACGTAGTTCCACGTGGCGGTAACGCTGGTGGTGGTGGTCAGCCAGGTTGGGTGTTGAAGTGTAAGGGCTGGGAAACTGATCCTAATGCCTATATCTACTTCACTATTCAAGGCCATGCTTGGGAGCCAATTACCAAAGCATTGGGCAAACCAGAGTGGGCAACTGATCCAGCCTATATGACTGCTGAAGCGCGTCAAGACAAGATTTTTGACATCTTCGCAACCATCGAAGACTGGCTTAAAGACAAGACTAAATATGAAGCTGTGGATATTCTCCGCAAGTTCGATATTCCTTGCGCGCCAGTCCTCTCTATGAAAGAACTAGCAAACTCACCAGACTTGCGTAAGAGCGGTTCGATTGTTGAAGTTGACCACAAGGTTCGTGGCAAGTATTTGACTATCGGTAGCCCAATCAAGTTCTCTGATTTGGAAATTGAAGTGAAGCCTTCTCCAGTATTGGGTGAGCACACTGATGAAGTGTTGGCTGACCTTGGATATGGCAAAGAAGAAATTGCTAAATTGCACGAGGCACGTGCGGTTTAATTTCTAGTTACCGCATGAATTTAAAGGCGCTCCTTGTGAGCGCCTTTTTTATTCTATAGACTGAGAACATGAATACAACTGTAGATCTACATCAATTGGTTCAGTGCATGGGTGATGCCATTATTGTTGCGGATGCGCATGAAAAGATCATTCTGTGGAATCCGGCAGCAACGCGCATCTTTGGTTACTCAGCAGCAGAGGCGCTTGGCCAGACTTTAGATCTGATCGTGCCTGAGCGCCAGCGTCATCAACATAACGCGGGCTATAGCAATTCAATGAAGACGGGTACCACCCGTTATGGCGCTTCTTTGCTAAAAGTTCCCGCCTTACACAAAGATGGCAGCACGCTTTCTATCGCTTTTACAGTGGGGATGTTGTTTGATGACCATCATCAAGCGAATGGAGTCGTAGCGGTGATTCGGGATGAAACTGAGCGCTTTGCCCAGGAGAGGGCGCTCAAAAAGCGGATCGCTGACCTTGAAAACCCTCAGGCATAACCGCATATAGGCCTTAGAAGTAATGATTAAGGCTGATCTGGCATGGATGCCCAAAAACCGGGCATAACTGAATTACCCCCATTCCTCGCTGGTAAAATTGCCCTAATTCAAAATTTCATTCTTATTAGGACTTAAATCATGGCAAAAGCACTAGAAGGGGTCAAAATCCTCGACTTTACGCACGTTCAATCCGGGCCGACTTGTACTCAGTTACTCGCTTGGTTCGGAGCTGACGTTATCAAGGTAGAAAAATCTGGTGAAGGGGATGCAACACGCGGTCAGTTACGCGATATTCCTGACGCAGACAGTTTGTATTTCACCATGTTGAACCATAACAAGCGTTCAATCACCGTGAATACCAAAACCCAAAAGGGCAAAGAAATTCTTGAGCGTTTGATCAAGGAATGTGACGTATTGGTGGAAAACTTTGCACCGGGTGCACTCGATCGCATGGGATTTACTTGGGAGCGTATTCAAGAACTCAACCCAATGATGATCATGGCTTCTGTAAAAGGCTTTGGTCCTGGTCCATATGAAGATTGCAAAGTGTATGAGAACGTTGCGCAGTGTGCTGGTGGTTCTGCATCCACTACCGGTTTTGATGATGGCCCTCCGATGGTAACTGGAGCTCAGATTGGTGACAGTGGTACTGGTTTACATTTGGCGCTAGGCATCGTTACTGCTTTGTATCAGCGCACTCATACTGGCCGCGGTCAAAAGGTATTGGCTGCAATGCAAGACGCGGTATTGAACTTGTGCCGCGTGAAGTTGCGCGATCAACAGCGCCTTGAGCGCAACGGCACGATGAAAGAGTACCCACAGTACCCGAATGGCGAGTTTGGTGAGTCTGTACCCCGCGCCGGTAATGCCTCTGGTGGTGGTCAACCTGGTTGGATTCTGAAATGTAAAGGCTGGGAGACTGATCCCAACTCCTATATTTATGTAGTTGTACAAGCCCCTGTATGGGAAGCGATTTGCAAAGTCATTGGTCGTGAAGACTGGATTACAGACGTACGTTTTGCATCGCCAATGGCTCGCTTGCCCCATTTGATGGAGATCTTTGGTGAGATCGAAAAGTGGACCATGACCATGAGTAAGTTTGAGGTGATGGATGTCTTGAATAAATACGACATTCCATGTGGCCCAATTTTGTCCATGAAAGAGATTGCAGAAGAACCTGCATTGCGTGCTACAGGTACTGTAGTTGAAGTAGATCACCCGATTCGTGGCAAGTACCTAACTGTCGGTAATCCGATCAAGATGTCTGATAGCCCCACTGAGGTGTTGCGTTCGCCATTGCTCGGTGAGCACACTGATGAGATTTTGAGTGAACTTGGTTACTCAACAGATGAATTGATTTCTCTCCGTCACGATAAGGTTATTTAAGATGCGGGTCGCCTTGATTGGGAGTGCGGATTTCGGTAAGGCGGCTTTAGAGGCCTTTTTAGATCGCGGCGATGAAGTGGTTGCCGTTTTCTGTCCACCAGATAATCCCAAATCAACTAAGCCTGAAGTGCTTAAAGAGGCTGCGCTAGCAAGGGGATTGACCCCCTTGCAGTTTAGCTCCCTCAAGGGTCCAGAGGCTGCTCAAGCCATGATTGATAGCAATGCGGACATCTGCGTGATGGCCTATGTATTGCAGTTTGTTCCGCAAGAGCTCTGCAAGATTCCGAAGCACGGCACAATTCAATATCACCCATCACTCTTGCCAAAGTATCGTGGTCCGAGTGCTATCAATTGGGCGATTGCATTGGGCGAAGAAAAAACGGGCTTAACGATTTTCCGTCCTTCTGATGGTTTAGATGAGGGCGAAGTGATTTTGCAAAAGGAAGTTGCTGTCGGTCCCGATGACACTCTTGGAAAAATCTACTTTGATCATCTATTTCCAATTGGCGTGAAAGCATTGCTAGAAGCTGCAGACCTTGTAGTAGCAGGCAAGCATCAAGAGGTGGTTCAAGATGAATCACAAGCCAACTACGAAGGTTGGTTTGATGCTAATGCCGCACAGATTCACTGGGCAACACATATCAGCCAAATCTATAACCTCATCCGGGCTTGCAATCCAGCGCCTGGGGCATGGACAAAGTTTGGTGAGCAGAAAGTGCAGATCTACGATTGCCATAAGCATATCGCTGCAACTTATGGCGCTGTTAAAGGAAAGCCTGGAGAAATTACTCAGATCACCCTAGATTCATTCTTTGTCACTTGCCATGGCGGACAGATTGAGGTCCTCAAAGCCAAGGGTGGCGCAGGAAAGGTGACTGGTGCTGAATTGGCGAAAGAGTTAAACCTACAAGTAGGTCAATTTTTCGCCCTGTAGGAATATCGCCCAGATTAAATTTCTAGGTTATCAATCAAACGCGTTTTGCCTAGCTTCGCAGCCGTGAGAATCACCAGCGGCTCACCAGCTTGCAAGGTCTCATTTGAAGCCGGTGCTAAATCACTTTGCTGACGAATCGCGATGTAATCCGGTTCCCAGCCACGCCCAGCAAGGGATGCGACAGCAAGTTTTTCAATTTCTGAAAGCGATTTTGCGTCACGAACATTGAGGTCGAGGACCCGTTGACGCACGTCTTTTAAGGTTTTCATGAGCTCGGGTGCTTCTAAACGCTCTGCAGTGGATAGATAGCCATTGCGGGAGGAGAGGGCCAAGCCATCTTCAGCGCGAATGGTTTCACCTGGAACAATCTCAACAGGCAAAGCAAACTGCTTGGCCATTTGGCGAATAATCATCAGCTGTTGATAATCTTTTTTACCAAACACCGCCACCTTGGGTTGGACACAAGAAAATAATTTCAATACGACTGTGCATACGCCTTTAAAAAATCCTGGTCGGAACTCGCCTTCGAGGATATCGCCAAGCTGTTGAGGTGGATCAACACGGTACTCTTGGGGTTGTGGATACAGATCGCGTTCAGTCGGTGCAAACAGAATGTATACACCTTCTTTTTCTAACTTCTCAATATCAGCCTGCATAGTGCGTGGGTAGCTATCGAAGTCTTCGTTTGGACCAAACTGCAAGCGATTGACAAAGATGCTAGCCACCACTGGATCACCGTGTTGTCTTGCTAGTCGCATGAGTGAGAGGTGACCTTCATGCAGGTTGCCCATGGTCGGCACAAAAGAGGCCCGGTTTTGGCCGCGCAAATGGTCGCGCAGCTCTTGAATATCGCTAATGATTTTCATGCAACAGGAGTGTAGGCAAGGCGTACATAAATTGGTGCATAGGGCTCAGCTTGAGTGATCTCAACCAAAGCCTCGCGAGAGAGTTCTAGTATCGCAATAAAGTTCACGATCACAACTGGAATCCCCTTGCCACTCTTAATGGCATCTTCGAAGAGCTCGCCAAACTCAATAAAGCGACTGCTTTGTAAGCGACGCAAGATGCGGGTCATAAAGTCACGTACAGAGAGTTCTTCACGAGTAATGGTGTGGTGCTGGGTGAGTTTGGCGCGATGCAATACATCACGCCAGGCCATTTGCAAGTCTTCTAAGTTCACTTCAGGCCAAGTAATGGCAACGGTAGTATCCACAAAGCCATGTGCAACCTGGAAGTCCCGTCCTTGCTGAGGGATCTGGTCAAGCTCTTGTGCGGCTAACTTCATGCGTTCGTACTCTAAGAGACGACGTACTAATTCTGCACGAGGATCTTCGACTTCCTCTTCGCTATCTGCTTTTTTCATTGGCAGAAGCATGCGAGATTTAATTTCAATCAACATTGCTGCCATGAGCAAGTACTCGGCAGCAAGCTCAAGATTGTGATGGCGAATTTGATCGATGTAACTTAAGTATTGTTGTGTTACTTGCGCCATCGGAATATCAAGTACATTGAAATTCTGCTTGCGGATCAAGTAAAGCAAGAGATCAAGCGGCCCTTCAAATGCCTCCAAGAAAACTTCGAGTGCATCTGGCGGAATATAAAGATCAGTAGGAAGCTTAAAGAGTGGCTCGCCATACAGCTTGGCAAACGCTTCTGACATCCCGTCGGTTACAGACGGCGTGCTGTCCAGTAAATCGGAGATCGGTTGAGCACTTGGCTCAGGCTCCAACCCATTACCTAAATTAGTCATTCGAATATACGTAAGCGCGTTGCTTTAATTTCGCGGCTTTTGCGCGACGTTGGTCTTCAACGCTCAATGGCTCTTTGTCCCACAAGAGGGCGCGACCCGCTTGTTGCTCAGCCTCAAGATTGGGCTTCTCAGTTTTGAGCTCATTTAAGAACTGGGTGAATTCAGATTGATATCTTGCCATGGTATTTCCTAAAATACTCAATAAATTCAATGACTTAATGGAATAAATTCGGAAATTCATCCCAACAGTCATTCTTGTACTACGGCACCATTATAGGTGCTTTTTAGGGGTATTTTTACAGGTTTGCAGCCAGTAAAGCCTCAATTTGAGGGGCTTCCACTCGGGTCATGAGGTGTTTATAGGCCTGAATGGGGTTCTTGCTCGATAGCGGCGTGTGGATATCGTTCCAGACCTGCGGCGGGAGCGAGAGGAACTCCTCTACGCCTGCAGCAACCTGCGGAATAACCGGTTTGAGGTAGAGACTTAGCATTCTGAAGGCCTCAAGCGTAATGCTGCAAACCTGCTGCAATTGGGCTTCGCGCTCAGGATCTTTGGCAATTTCCCAAGGCTTGTTTTCATCTACAAAGCCATTCACTTTGTCAGCAAGTTCCATGATGGTCCGCAGCGCTTTGGCATATTCACGCCCTTCATAAAGCTGCGCAATTTTTTCGCTCGCTCCTTCAATTTCTTTGAGCAACGGATTGCTCATTGCTGCATCAGACACAATGCCGCCAAAACGTTTCACCAAGAAGCCAGCACTACGACTAGCAATGTTGATGTACTTGCCTAAGAGATCGCTATTTACTCGTGCGACAAAGTCTTGAAGATTCAGATCCAAATCTTCCATGCTGTCATTGAGTTTCGTAGCAAAGTAATAGCGGAACCACTCAGGATTAAATCCACACTCAATCACACTGTTCGCTGAAATTAAGGTGCCGCGAGACTTACTCATCTTCTCGCCATCAACGGTTAAGAAGCCGTGAGCAAATACATTGGTGGGTGTGCGATAGCCAGAAAATTGCAGTGTCGCTGGCCAAAACAAAGTATGGAAATACAGAATATCTTTACCAATGAAATGGTATTGCTCTGTAGTGGTATCTGGCTTGACCCATTCATCAAAATTCAGGCCTTTGGCTTGGCAATAGTTCAGGAAGCTAGCGTAGTAGCCAATCGGGGCATCCAGCCAGACATAGAAGTATTTACCTGGGGCATCAGGGATCTCAAAGCCGAAATAGGGGGCGTCGCGGGAGATATCCCAGTCCCCAAGCTTGCTCTCGCCAGGCTGGCCAACCCACTCTTTCATCTTATTGCGCGCTTCAGCTTGCAATGGTGTTCTGACTTGTGTCCAGTCTCTTAAGAAAGTTTCGCAGCGTGGATCTGATAATTTAAAAAAGTAATGATCAGACACTTTTTTGATCGGGGTTGCACCGCTTACTACCGAGAAAGGATTCTTGAGATCAGTAGGAGAGTAAGTGGCACCACATTTTTCACAAGAGTCGCCATATTGATCTTTGGCAGCGCACTTAGGACATTCGCCTTTGATAAAGCGATCTGGTAAGAACATCTCTTTAACGGGATCATAGGCTTGCTCAATGGCACGCTTTTCAATTAAGCCAGCATCCCTGAGTTTGAGATAAATGCTTTGAGACAGCTTTTCATTTTCAGGACTATCAGTCGTGTAGTAGTTATCAAATGAGATCAGGAAGTTATCAAAGTCTCGCTTGTGTTCTTTCCAAACATTGGCGATTAATTCCTTGGGAGTAATCCCTTCTTTTTCTGCTCGTAACATGATTGGAGTGCCGTGCGTATCGTCAGCACCCACATAGTGAACTTCATGGCCGCGCATCCGTTGAAAGCGTACCCATATATCGGTTTGAACATATTCCACTAAATGGCCGATATGGATCTGGCCATTGGCATATGGCAACGCTGAGGTAACTAGGAGGCGACGCTGGGGGCTGCTCATGTAATGCGGACTTAAATAAGAAGGTTAAATTAGGGTAATACGCAATTATGCGGGCTTCTGCAACGATTTTAGTCTGCGGTTAAAGTAAAGCACTCCCGAATGCTAAATTCAGCCCCATTAACTTCAGTTTCAACCCGATTTAGAAAGTCTTGCATGGCTGTAAAACCCGATATCCAGATGTCCAATGCCTCCGTGCCCTTGGTGCATGAGGTGGAGATATTGGATGAGGCCGGAAGAAAGAAACTCACCCATATTCCTGGCGAACGTCCTCTAACCATCTATCTGGATAAGCGGGAGGTGGTCACCCTGATGACTCTGGGGAGCGCTCCTGAGGCTTTGGTACTGGGCTATCTGCGTAATCAACGCCTCGTGGAGTCTGTGCACGATATTGAAAGTATTCAGGTGGATTGGGAGACCGATTCGGCTGCAGTTAAAACACGCCGCAGTACGGTAGATATCGATGCACTCACCAGTAAGCGCGTGGTCACCACAGGATGTGGTCAGGGAACTATGTTTGGTGGCTTGATGGAAGAGATGGCAGAGATTTCTTTGCCAGATGGACCCAAGTTATCCCAGGAAGCTATTGTTGCCCTCATTGAAGCCATTCGAGTACATGACTCAATATATAAAAAGTCTGGGTCTGTGCATGCTTGCGCCGTTTTTGAGAGATCAGGAGATCACGGCGTTCAGTTGCTCCACTTTATAGAAGATGTTGGTCGTCACAATGCGGTGGACTCGATTTCTGGCTTGATGTGGTTGGCCAATAAATCCGGAAAAGATTTAATCTTCTTCACGACGGGTCGTCTGACTTCAGAGATGGTGATTAAAGGTGCACAAATGGGCATTCCCTTCTTGCTAACCCGCTCGGGTGTCACCCTGATGGGCCTAGAACTGGCCCGCAAAACCAATCTCACTATCCTGTCCCGCTGCTCGGGCAAACACTTCGAGATCTACAACGCCCCTGAACGGGTGGTTTTTAGCCAAAACAGCTAATTTTGGGCCTTTAGACCCCAATAAATGCGGGGTAATGGCGGTGAAGGTTTTACAATTCGCCCATGACTATTAAATCTGACCACTGGATCCGCCGTATGGGCGAACAAGGCATGATCGACCCGTTCGAGCCTGGACAAATTCGCCAAGACGCTGCTGGCAACAAAATCGTAAGTTATGGCACATCAAGCTATGGTTACGACATTCGTTGTGCAGATGAATTTAAGATCTTTACAAACATCAACAGCACGATTGTTGATCCTAAGAATTTCGATGAGCAATCGTTTGTCGATTTCAAGGGCGATGTTTGCATCATCCCACCGAATTCATTTGCATTGGCTAGAACGGTTGAGTATTTCAAGATTCCGCGCAGCGTGTTAACAGTTTGCGTAGGTAAGAGTACTTATGCACGTTGCGGAATTATTGTGAACGTCACTCCATTTGAGCCAGAGTGGGAAGGCTATGTGACTTTGGAGTTTTCTAACACGACGCCATTGCCTGCCAAGATTTATGCGGGCGAGGGATGTGCGCAGGTACTCTTCTTTGAGAGCGATGAAGTGTGCGGAACATCTTATAAAGATCGCGGCGGAAAATATCAGGGTCAGCGGGGCGTAACCCTGCCTAAGACCTAAAAGCTTTTCCTGCCAGTGGACGAATTCCAGTTTGGCCGCCGCCCCACGCGGATAAACCTTGAGGACTATCGGGCTACCTTAACCCGCTCATCTTTAGCGCGACCAGAGAATGATTTCTACCACTGGCTATTAGGAACTACTTGGAGCAAGTTCATGCTCTTAGTGATTCTGGTTTATCTGGGAACCAATCTGCTATTTGCCTTGGGATACCTAGCTTGCGGCCCAGGTGCTATTACCAATACCAAACCAGGCTCACTTTTAGATGTCTTTTATTTCAGTGTCCAGACAATGGCAACGATTGGCTATGGTCAGATGACGCCAGTAGGGCATTGGCCTAATTCCATCGTGACCTTTGAAGCATTTTTTGGGATCGTATATTCCGCACTAACAACGGGTTTGGCTTTTGCCCGCTTTACTCGCCCAACTGCTGGTGTGCGCTTTTCTAAGGTAGCTGTAGTCGGAAATCATGATGGCATGAAGACCCTCAAATTTCGGGTGGCTAACTGTCGTAGCTCCCATATTGTGGAGGCCCAGTTACGGCTTTGGTTGATTGCTGAGAGCATCACCTCTGAGGGGGAGCGTTACCGGCGTTCGGTAGAGTTGACCCTCCATCGCTCGGAGAGCCCAGTATTTTCCTTAACCTGGACGGCGATGCATAGCCTAGATGAATCCAGTCCATTGGCAGAGTGCTTTTCCCAAGGCTCCAGCAATCTTTGGCACCTATTGGTCACATTTACTGGTTACCATGAGAGCCTCGCAAATCAAGTCTATGCACGTCACGTATATTTGCCCAAAGATATTCAGCAAAATGCGACATTTATCGATATAGTCACGGTTTCGCCAGATGGCGGTCGAGTCATAGACTTGGCTAATTTTGAGAAGTGGGTTCCGAATGCCTCGGACCGAATAGCAGGGGAGTTTTTATGAAATTTCGTTTCCCAATCATCATTATTGATGAGGACTTTCGTTCCGAAAATATTTCGGGCTCAGGTATACGCGACCTTGCCGAAGCGATCGAGCATGAAGGCATGGAAGTTATTGGCTTAACCAGTTATGGTGACTTAACTTCCTTTGCGCAACAAGCTTCACGTGCCTCAACTTTCATTGTTTCCATTGATGATGAAGAGTTTGTATCAGATTCTGAAGACCATGATCTTCCAGCATTAAATAATTTGCGTGCATTCATTACTGAAGTGCGTAAGCGCAATGAAGATATTCCCATCTTCTTATATGGTGAGACTCGTACCTCACGCCATATGCCTAACGATATCTTGCGTGAGTTGCATGGCTTCATTCATATGAATGAAGACACGCCAGAGTTTGTTGCACGTCATATTATTCGTGAAGCCAAGGTTTACCTCGATTCATTAGCGCCACCATTCTTCCGTGCTCTCACCAATTACGCCTCTGAAGGCTCTTATTCTTGGCATTGCCCGGGCCACTCTGGTGGAGTTGCTTTCCTGAAGAGCCCTGTGGGCCGGATGTTCCATCAATTTTTTGGTGAAAACATGTTACGTGCTGACGTATGTAACGCGGTTGAAGAATTAGGTCAACTCTTGGACCACACTGGTCCGGTATTGCAAAGTGAGCGTAATGCTGCCCGCATCTTCAATGCAGACCATTTATTTTTTGTTACAAACGGTACATCAACATCGAACAAGATTGTTTGGCATTCCACCGTAGCGCCTGGCGATGTGGTCTTGGTTGACCGCAATTGCCATAAGTCAGTAATTCACTCCATCACCATGATGGGTGCGATCCCGATTTTCTTGATGCCTACTCGTAATCACCTTGGTATTATTGGTCCGATCCCGAAAGAAGAGTTTGAGTGGGCCAATATCCAGAAGAAAATTGCAGCAAATCCTTTTATTAAGGATAAGAATGTTGTTCCTCGCGTCATGACTTTGACGCAAAGTACTTATGACGGCATTGTGTACAACGTCGAGATGATTAAAGAGATGCTTGACGGCAAAGTAGATTCCCTGCACTTTGATGAGGCTTGGTTGCCTCATGCTGCATTCCACCCATTCTATAAAGACATGCATGCGATTGGCGCTGACCGTAAACGCACGAAGAAGAGTTTGATGTTCGCAACCCAGTCAACGCATAAATTATTAGCTGGTTTGTCACAAGCTTCTCAGGTATTGGTTCAGGATGCTGAAGATACTAAGTTGGATCGTGATTGCTTTAATGAGGCTTACTTGATGCACACCTCTACTAGCCCACAGTACGCCATCATTGCTTCCTGTGATGTTTCAGCGGCAATGATGGAGTCTCCTGGCGGTACCACCTTGGTTGAGGAATCTATTGCTGAAGCGATGGACTTCCGTCGTGCAATGCGCGAAGTCGATGAGCAATTTGGCGCCGATTGGTGGTTCAAAGTTTGGGGTCCAGAGCACTTAGCTGAAGAGGGTATTGGCGAGCGCTCCGATTGGGTATTGGAGCCCAATGCTACTTGGCATGACTTTGGCAAACTTGCCACAGACTTCAATATGCTTGACCCGATCAAGGCGACAGTCGTTACTCCAGGTCTCGACATCGAGGGCCATTTTGGCTCCATGGGCATTCCAGCGAGCATCGTCACTAAGTACTTAGCTGAACATGGTGTGATCGTTGAGAAGTGTGGGCTGTATTCCTTCTTCATCATGTTTACGATCGGTATTACTAAAGGTCGTTGGAATACCTTGGTAACGGAGTTGCAGCAATTTAAAGATCACTTTGATAAGAATCAGCCGCTCTGGAAGGTTCTGCCAGAGTTTGTTGCCAAGCATCCTCGATATGAGCGTGTTGGTTTGAAGGATATCTGCCAACAGATTCATGAGTTCTATAAGAGCCGTGATGTAGCGCGCATGACCACTGAGATGTACACCTCGGATATGGTTCCAGCCATGATGCCTTCAGAGGCATGGGCAAAGATGGCTCATAAAGAAGTCGATCGGGTACCTTTGGATAAACTAGAGGGGCGCGTGACGGCGATGTTGGTTACTCCGTATCCTCCAGGTATTCCACTGTTGATTCCAGGGGAGCGTTTTAATAAGCGCATCATTGACTATCTCTACTTTGCAAGAGACTTTAACGAGAAGTTCCCTGGCTTTGAAACAGATATTCATGGTTTGGTGAAAGCGGAAGTCAATGGACATAGCGAGTACTATGTTGATTGCGTAAGACAAGAACGCGATATCAGTCTGTAATTGTTAGGAAATAGAGATGAATAGAATTATGTTGCTGGCCAAGATTCACCGTGCTACGGTGACTGAAGCAGATCTTCACTATGAAGGTTCGTGTGGAATTGATGAAGATCTTTTGGATGCAGCGAATATGCGTGAATTTGAAAAGATCGAGTTGTACAACATTAATAACGGTAATCGTTTCTCGACTTACATTATTAAAGCGGCACGCGGCTCTGGCATCATCTCCCTAAACGGCGCTGCTGCCAGAAAAGCACATGTTGGTGATCATTTGATTATCTGTACTTACGGTTCAGTACCAGAGAGTGAAGTTGCCTCTCATATTCCTAGAATTGTTATCGTGAATGACGATAACAGCATCAAAGAAATCAAGAAGCACTAAAGATCTGCACGACCCTGTGCAATCGCTGCAAGCACCTGGGCTGGGGCAGTCCCACCAGCGTGCTGGCGAGATTGGACTGAGCCATCTACAGTCAGTAGCGCAAAGACATCATCGCCAATCAGTTCAGGGCGACTATCTAAGCCACAAGCAAAGCGTAATTCAGAAAGACTTAAGTCGGTCAGCATGCAATTTCTGCCGACGCAGGCTTTAACGGCGTGTGCTACTGCTTCATGAGCATCACGGAATGCCAAACCTTTTTTGACCAAGTAGTCAGCTAAGTCGGTTGCAGTTGCAAAACCTTCTTCAGCAGCTGCTTTCATAACGGCTGCCTTGACTTCAATATGGGGCACCATATCAGCAAAGATGCGCAGGGTATCTTGTACGGTATCAACGGCATCAAATAAAGGCTCTTTATCTTCTTGGTTATCTTTGTTGTATGCCAGAGGTTGACTCTTCATCAGTGTTAGCAAAGACATGAGGTCACCGTAAACACGGCCAGTCTTCCCACGTGCTAATTCAGGGACATCGGGATTTTTCTTCTGCGGCATGATGGAGCTACCAGTGCAAAAGCGATCTGGCAGATCGATGAAGCCAAAGCGTGGGCTTAACCACAGTACAAGCTCTTCAGATAGACGGGATACGTGCATCATCAAGATCGATGCAAAGGCGCAGAATTCAATAGCAAAATCCCGGTCTGAAACGGCATCTAGAGAATTCTTACAAATACCATCAAATCCAAGTGCTTTAGCTACTTGCTCACGATCAATCGGATAGGTCGTGCCCGCTAAAGCAGCGGCTCCTAATGGCAGACGATTAAAGCGTGAGCGTAAATCTGCCAAACGACTGGCATCACGACTAAACATTTCAAAATAAGCCATCAAATGATGACCAAAGGTAATTGGTTGTGCAACTTGTAGATGGGTGTGCCCAGGCATGATGGTGGCAGCATGCCTCTCAGCTAGATCTAGAAGTGCAACACGTAAGGTTTTCAGTGTTTCTGAAATTTCATCAACACTACCGCGCAGCCATAGACGCAAGTCAGTAGCTACCTGGTCATTACGTGAGCGACCAGTATGTAAACGCTTGCCTGCATCACCCACAAGTTCAGTGAGGCGAGCTTCAATATTGAGATGCACATCTTCCAATGCCAGCTGCCACTCAAATTGACCGGCTTCAATTTCTCCCTGAATCTGGGCCATTCCTTTTTGAATGTCCGCCAAATCTTGGGCGCTGATAATCTTCTGATTGGCCAACATTTGGGCATGGGCTAATGAGCCAGCAATATCGACCATAGCAAAGCGTTGATCAAAGCCAATGGAGGCCGTATAACGCTGCACAAGTTCGTCAACGGGTTCATTAAAGCGGGCTGACCACGCTTGGGCTTTGTTGGCTAAGGAATTTTTGGATGAGCTCATAAACACAGTATATTGGTGTAGGTCTTTGATTATTTTAAATGTTATGTCCCAAACCCTGAATTCTTCCTCAGCATCCGCCCATTTGGCTGCTCCCAAGCGCCTGGTCATTGCATCCCGTGAGAGTCGGCTAGCCATGTGGCAGGCTGAACACGTCCGAGATTGCCTCAAAAAGCTGTATCCCGAGTGCGACGTCCAGATTCTAGGAATGACTACCCGTGGGGACCAGATTTTGGACAGAGCACTATCTAAAGTGGGTGGTAAAGGTCTTTTTGTAAAAGAGCTCGAAACGGCCTTAGAGGATGGGCGCGCAGATTTAGCTGTCCACTCCCTTAAAGATGTGCCTATGGTGATGCCAGAAGGATTTGAGCTCGCCTGCGTGATGGCCAGAGAGGATGCACGCGATGCATTTGTTTCTAATGACTTTGCCCGTTTGGAAGATTTGCCAGCAGGAGCTGTTGTTGGAACTTCGAGCTTGCGTCGTGAGTCAGTGTTACGAGCCAGGTTTCCCCATTTAGAAATCGCGCCACTGCGCGGTAATTTAGACACACGCATGAGTAAGCTGGATCGTGGCGAGTATCAAGCGATCATCTTAGCTGCAGCAGGCTTAAAACGCTTAGGACTAGAGAGTCGTATTCGTGCATACCTGCCATACGACCCTTATACTCCGGCCGCAGGGCAGGGAGCGCTCGGCATTGAGACGCTGAGCTCTCATCCAAACATCAAGCAATGGCTTGCCCCCTTAAATGACTTGGCAACTTTATATGCGGTTTCGGCTGAGCGTATGGTTTCTCGTCAATTGGGTGGTTCTTGCGAAGTGCCCTTAGCGGCTTACGCTGTATGGGATCAGAACCAAATGCAGATTCGTTCTTTTGTAGCAAGTGTGGATGGCAAAGCGATCTGTCTTGCTAGTGGCGCTGCAACAGTGCAGTCGATCGAAGATGCTGAGGCGCTAGGACTAACTGTTGCGAATGATTTGCTAGCACAGGGTGCAGCAGATTTAATTCCGCAGCTCCCCAAATAAAAACGCACCATTCATCATGAGTACTAAAACCATTGTCGTGACTAGGCCCGGTGGTCAAGCACGTCAATTGGTCGAGGCGCTTTCTAGCAGTATTGAAAGAGGTGGCATCTCTCAATGGAATGTGCCAGAGATTATCTCTTTGCCGCTGCTCACCATTGTTCCGAAGAGCGATGAGCAATTGGCTGAACATATCGGCAATGTTTTACAAGATGCGGACCTAGCCATCTTTGTGAGCCCCAATGCGATTGAGTGCGTGATGCGTTTGCTGGAATGTAATTGGCAAGACTTTTCTCAGAAGATTATTCCCATTGGGGTAATGGGTGGTAGCAGCAAGTCTGCCTTACAAAATCACGGTATTGGTCGGGAGGATTGTGCTACCCCAATCCTGATGCCAAAGAACAATGAGCAGTGGGATTCAGAAGGCTTATGGCAAGAGCTTCAAACCCTAGGCTGGAATTGGAATAATAAGAAGGTGGTGATCTTTAAGGGTGAGGGTGGCCGAGAGTGGTTGGCCGAGACTCTAAAGCATGAAGGCGCAGTGGTTGAGGCCATATCAACCTATAGCCGAGTGCCATTGGATTTGGATAATCCCGCTTGGGATTTGATTCGGGAGATCGATTTTGCTAGCTCCCTTTGGCTGCTCACTTCGTCTGAGGCAGTGCGTTATCTGGGGCAAGTGGCCCAGGATCAATTTCCCCAAAGTTTAGATAGCGCAAGTGCATTGTGTCCGCATTACCAAATTGCTGATGCGGCAGAAATCATTGGGTTTGGAGAAGTATTTACTACTGAGCCAGGTGATGAGGCTTTGATTAAAGCCAGCCTTGCTTGGTTACGCCTTTAGGCTTTTGTTTGTTGCAATAGAGCCGGCAAGAATATTTCATTCACCAGTATTGGGTGACCCTTTAAACGATAGAGGGTACGTCGTGCCCATAAAGGTGAAGTTATCTTAGGATGATTTTTAGAACATCTTTTCCATAACGCACTGCTTTTGTCTAGGCGTGCAATGTCTCGTGGTGGTTTAGCTTTGGAGTGTTTACGTGTTTTGGCAAATAACACCGCTCCTAGGGGCTTCTTGCCTAAGCGCAGAACCGCATGATTACTACCGCTAGAGCTGAAGGTTGGGATCACGCTATGGGCCATGACCAAAGGGATGCCATTTGCACAGAGTAGTACTTCCCGGACTCGGCAGCGTCTAATCCTGAAATGAAAATAGCGACTCTCGTCGCTATTTAAGGTTTGTGGGCAATCGCGCAAAACCTGCACTTCCAGTTTTTGACCAATTGCCTTCTCAATTTTTTGGGTGAGTGACCCAGTATCACTTAGCCAGGCTTGCCACTGACGCGGAGCCCGATGAATTTCACCGGAACCGACTCGATTCCATGCAGAACGGAGACGATTACGGTGAAACATTTTTAGCTACCGCTAAAGTTCCGACGTTGACCGCCAGACTTTGGTTTAGCAAAGCGTGGACCTGCTGGTCGCGCTGGACGTGAGTCAGCAGAGCGCGCAGGGCGTGAGTCGGCAGAACGTGCTGGGCGTGAATCAGCTGAACGAGATTCGCCAGAACGATTTCCACCAGCATTGCCACCGCCACCACCAAAGCGAGACTCAGAGCGTGCGCCTGAACCATAACGACCGCCACCACCGCCAGAGCGATTGCCGCCGAAGCCACCACCAGAGCGGCCACCAGGGCGACCACCGCCACCACCAAAGCTAGGCTTGGCTTGTGGCTCTAGACCAGCGATGACAGAGGCAACGATATCTTGCTGTGTAAAGCGCTCGATATTGCGAATCTTGGCGCGATCACGATGTTCAACCAAAGTGATTGCTACACCATTGCGACCAGCACGACCTGTACGACCAATGCGGTGCGTATAGTCTTCTGGTTTCATTGGCAAGCCAAAGTTAATCACGTGGCTAATACGTGGCACATCAATACCGCGAGCCGCTACGTCTGTTGCTACCAAAATCTTGGTATGACCCTTACGTAAAGACTCTAGGCGACGCATACGTACAGCTTGAGGCATTGCACCGTGAAGGGCAGTCGCTTCGTAACCATTCGCACGCAATGTGTCAGCGATCTTTTCGCTTTCAACTTGGGTACTTGCAAACACGACTGCTTGATCCAAAGAGGCATCAGCCAAAATGTGCTCAAGAAGCTTATGCTTGTGTGACATGCTGTCAGCCCAGTGCAACTTCTGCTCAATGTTGGCGTGCTTTTCACCTGCGTGAGCAAGTTCAATACGCTTGGCATCTGTAGTCAACTCATTTGCTAAAGACATAATCTTTGGTGCAAAGGTTGCAGAGAACATCAAGGTTTGGTCGCGACTAGCGCAACGTTTATCAATGGCTTCGAGATCTTCAGCAAATCCCATGTCAAGCATACGATCGGCTTCGTCGATAACGAGTTGTTTAACATCATCTAAGCGAATTGCTTTGCTATCGCATAAGTCGAGCAAACGACCTGGAGTTGCAACAACTAACAATGCACCTTTCAATGCTTGGATTTGTTTGCCGTAAGGCATGCCACCCATCACAGTAGCAATGCGGATACCTTTCATGCCGCGAACTAAGTTCACTGCATCAGCGGAAACCTGTTGAGCTAATTCACGAGTAGGGCAGAGTACTAACACTTTAGGTTGTGCCCGACCTGGTACAGGTGAATTATTTGGGTTGCTTTCAATCAGTTGATTAATTAAAGGCAACAAAAAGGCTGCAGTTTTACCGCTACCGGTTTGGCTGCTGACCAATAAGTCACCACCAGCTAGGGCTGCAGGAATAACCTGAGCTTGCACGGAAGTGGCTTGGGTATAACCCAGTTCAGCAACGTTTTTAAGGAGTGATGCCGCTAAGGCAAAATTCTGAAACTCAGTTCCAGTGCTTTTTGAGTCGTGACTTGCGTCTTTGGACTCGTGTTTTGTTTCTTTAGAAAAAGTCATGCTATTACACATCCCCTTCAAGGGATGTCTCCGTATGTTGCACCCATGGTTTTTTATAGGGTGCGATGGTCAAAGGCATCGACCATCAGACAGGCGGCAGCGCGTTTTGTGACTTCGGTGTTTATAACTTCTAAACGGTACGCTGAAATATAGCTGGGGGGCGATGAATCAAATTGCTTTAAAAAGCCTCTAATTATCGCAGTTTGAGGGACCGATTACAAGGGTTTTCCCGGAATAATTCATTTAAGTCGGCGCAATATGCCTTCAATCCTTTTCCCATAAGGAGGATGAGCAGGTTTTGTTCCCTTTAAAAGATTCGTACCGAAAATACCTTTGACTTCAAGAATCGACTTTTGATAGCTGAAGGTATTAAAGCCGGCTTTGCCGTGATACTTGCCCATGCCGCTAGGACCAACACCGCCGAACGGCAGGGTCTCAACAGCGGCATGCAAGAAGACGTCATTGATGGTGACGCCACCAGAACGAGTCTGATCTAGCACTTGCTGTAAATTTTTCTTGTCCTTACCAAACCAATAGAGTGCCAATGGATGGGGCTTACTATTGATGAACGCAATTGCTGCGGCAGTATTGGCTGCAGGGAGTATCGGCAGAATTGGACCGAAGATTTCTTCATGCAGTACTCGCGCATCCTGAGGAACATTAATCAGTGCTACAGGTTCAAATTGTCTGGTGCCAGCGGAGGAATCATTAATTAGGGGTATCGCTGTGGCACCACGATCCAGGGCATCACTCAGGAGATGCTGCCAGTACTGCAATTGATCGTCATCAATTGGTCCAGTGAATTCTTTGGGGTTGCTAAATTGTTTTGTTGCCGCAGATTGCAGTTCTTGAATAAATGCTTCTTGCAAGCTTTGCTCGATGAGAACGTAGTCGGGCGCAATGCAGGTTTGACCGCTATTGAGAAGCTTGCCGTAGGCGATTGATCCGGCAGCATCTTTCAGCTTAGCGGATGAATCAATCACCGCTGGAGATTTACCGCCAAGCTCTAAGGTCATAGGGGTAAGGTTTTCTGCGGCTGCACGCATCACTTTTTTGCCTATTGCCTCAGAGCCAGTGAAGAAAAGGTGGGCAAACGGTAGGGCGGCAAATTGTTCAGCAACATCTACGCCGCCGGTAGTGACACAAAACTCACTCGGGTGAAAATACTCTTGAATGAGGTTGGCTAAAAAGCCAGAGGTACGAGAGCTGCGCTCTGAGGGTTTAAGCCAAACACGGTTACCTGCTGCAAACGCAGCAATGGCTGGTAATAAAGCCAGTCTTACTGGGTAATTCCAGGGGCTCATGATGCCAACCACCCCCATCGATTGATGTTCAATCCAAGCTTCAGAAGCACCTAAGTATGCAGGAATCTCTACTTGAGTTGGTTTCATCCACTCCTTGAGATGTTTGCGGGTGTACCGGCATGCTTGGTAGAGTCCTTGAAACTCAACCAGCCGAGTTTCGATGGAATCTCTCACTCCAAAATCAGCAACGAGCGCTTTACAGATTTTCTCTTCGTTGGCTTGAATCATTTTTTCAATTCGACCAATACGCTCTAACCTCACTTCAAGAGTGGGATTTGGTTCAGCAGCATAGGCCGCCTGGATTTCTTCGAGCTGGATAGTGAAGCGATTCATAGGGAATTAATAGTTGGCAGACATTGGAATAAGGCATTAGGATAAAGCCATGACCCAAACTATTCTTGAAAACCATGCCCCTCTAGAGCAGGCCACCTTAGGTGGCGGATGCTTTTGGTGCCTAGAGGCTGTTTATCAGCAAATTTCTGGGGTGAAATCCGTGGTTTCTGGCTATGCTGGGGGCGCTAGACCGAACCCAACTTATGAAGCAGTTTGCACTGGTGTGACAGGACATGCCGAGATTGTGGACATCCTATTTGACCCGCAAATTGTTTCATTTAGAGACCTTTTAGAAATCTTCTTTGTGATTCATGATCCTACTACCTTGAACTATCAAGGCAATGATCATGGTACCCAATATCGTTCAGTGATCTTCACGCACAGTGACGAGCAGGCTCAGATTGCCCATGAAGTAGTGAAAGAGTTAGGGGATTCTAGAATCTATTCGAGCCCAGTAGTCACCCAGATTGAAGCGGCTCCAACAATTTTCCCTGCAGAAGACTATCACCAGAACTACTTTGTGCAACATCCTAATCAAGGTTACTGCATGGCAGTAGTAGCACCAAAGCTAGCAAAGTTCAGAGCGAAATTTAAAGCGCTCATTGCGCCACAGTATTCCTGAGTCTTTAAGGAGCCAGGCGATTAACATGCCACTCAGAGCCCACTAGCTTGTAGTGAATACGATCATGTAAACGGGAAGGTCGTCCTTGCCAGAACTCTATTTCTGTTGGGCGCAGACGGTATCCACCCCAATGCTCAGGGCGCGGTGGCGCATCACCAAATTCTGCTTTAAAGCGTTTTTCTGCTTCTTCTAGAAACTCACGGTTAGGTATGGCTGCACTTTGAGGGGATGCCCAGGCACCGATACGTGAAGCTGAAGGGCGGGAGTGAAAATATTCATCGCTTTCGACAGAGCTCACGCGCTCGACGATCCCTTGAATACGAACTTGACGCTCAAGCTCATGCCAATGAAACAATAAGGCAGCCTGGGGTCGAACTGCCAAATCCTTGCCTTTTTGACTTTCGTAATTAGTGAAAAAGGTGAAACCGTTTTGGTCGGCGCCTTTTAGTAAGACAATACGAGCTGATGGATTGCCGGCTTTATCAGCAGTTGCTAAGGTCATGGAATTGGGTTCGGGACACTCTGCTCTGACAGCTTGGTCAAACCAAAGCTGAAACAGTGGAAAAGGTGCGGCAGGAACGTCGGTTTCAGACAGCTGACCGAAGGTATAGTTTTTGCGAAGTTGAGCAATAGAGTCCATTTATTCAGTATAAAGAGAAGCTATGGCAGAAGACAAGGTAGAAGAAAGCTTAGAAGATCGTCGTTTTGGCGGGGTCTCCAGACTCTATGGGCCAGAGCTGCGCGAGCGCTTTCGTAATGCAACGGTAGTGGTGGCTGGCTTGGGTGGTGTTGGCTCTTGGGCAGCTGAAGCATTGGCGCGCACTGGTATTGGACACCTCGTCTTGGTCGATTTTGATCACATTGCAGAAAGTAATACCAATCGTCAATTGCACGCTTTAGAAGGTCAGTATGGCAAAGCTAAGGTGGAAGCCATGACTCAGCGCATTTTGCAAATCAATCCTGAAATCAAACTGACACCTTGCGATGAGTTTCTGACGCCAGAAAATTTAGATGTACTGATTCCAAAAGATGCATACGTATTAGATGCTACGGATTCGGTGCAAACCAAAATTGCTTTATCAGTGTGGGCTAATCAAAATCAGCGAGCGCTTGTGATGTGTGGTGCTGCTGGCGGAAAAACAGATCCGACTTCCGTGCGCTGCGATGATCTCTCGCGTACCGAGCAAGATGCTTTGCTAGCAAAGGTACGACAAGGTCTCAGGCAGGATCATGGCTTCTCCAGAAACCTCAAGAGAAAAATTGGTATCCGTGCCATTTATTCCCACGAACCCAGAGCTGGCGCCGCTAGTGGCGGTCTAGCATGCTCCGGCTACGGATCTACGGTCATGGTGACGGCAGCCTGCGGCTTGGCTGCAGCTGCAGAGATTTTGAATCTGATTGCTGCTAATTCTTTGGCAAGCGTAATTGAGCAATAAATCCCTCAGGGCATTCCCTGTAAGAAATGTTTGATTCTTTTGTAGTCAGAAATATTTCTGGATATCTATCTGGCTTGATTTCAAAGACATTCCACTCTTAGATACTTTACTTTTAATTGGTTTAAGTACTTTAGGTATTTTTATCCTCTAGTGCATCTGCCAAGCACTCCCTAGACTTTGCTTCGTTGGTAAATCAGCCAATGACAAATCGAAAGGAGGTCTCTTTTGCAGACTGAACACACTGGCTTAAAACGCCATCTCAAAGTAAGACACATTCGTTTGATGGCCCTAGGGTCAACAATTGGCGTTGGATTATTTCTTGGTTCGGCTAGCGCTATTCAAATTGCGGGCCCATCCATTCTTTTGGGCTACTTGTTAGCAGGGATTGTTGCCTTCATTGTGCTGCGAACTCTGGGTGAAATGGCTGTGCATGAGCCAGTAGCGGGTTCTTTTGCTGCCTATGCCAATAGTTATGTTGGTCCACTCGCCGGTTATATGGTGGGTTGGGGCTACTGGACCTATTGGATTGTGGTGGGCATTGCTGAAGTTACTGCAGTGGGTATCTACATGGGAATCTGGTTTCCAGAAACACCTCAATGGATTTGGGCGCTGTCTTCCATCGTCTTGATGGGTTTAATTAATCTCATTGCGGTCAAAGTCTTTGGAGAGTTTGAGTTTTGGTTTGCGCTCATCAAGGTGGTGGCTATTGTTGCCATGATTACCCTTGGTGGCTCAGTAATCTTGTTTGGTTTTACCAATGATTGGCAACCAATTGGCTTAAGTAATTTATGGCAGCACGGCGGCTTCTTTCCGAATGGAATCAGCGGCATGTTGCTTTCACTGCAAATGGTCTTGTTTGCCTATGTGGGTATCGAGATGATTGGCTTATCGGCAGGCGAAGCTGAGAATCCCAAGAAGACCATACCCATGGCCATTGATTCATTGGCATGGCGCATCCTCATTTTCTATATGGGTGCCATCTTAGTCATTCTGGCCATCTTCCCTTGGAATGAAGTCGGTCAGCAGGGCAGTCCCTTTGTAGTGATGTTTGAGCGCATTGGTTTGCGTGAGGCAGCAGGCTTAATTAATTTTGTGGTGATTACTGCAGCACTTTCATCCTGCAATGCTGGCATCTTTAGTGGCGGTCGCCTTCTTTATTCGCTAGCAAACAATGGTTATGCGCCCGCAAGATTTGCAAAGCTCTCGAAATATGGTGTTCCGCATCGCGCGGTGATGGCAACCGTTGCAGTGTGTATGACGGGGGTTGTACTGAATTACTTTGTTCCAGAAAAAGCCTTTCAATACATCATGGCAGCAGTCACCTTTGTCGGTCTGATGGTCTGGATCGCCATTCTCTTTACGCAACTCCAGTTCCGTCGTTCATTGACGAAAGACCAAGTAGCCCAATTGGCATATCGCACTCCTTGGCATCCCTATTCCTCATGGTTCGCTCTAGCATTTATTGCCCTGGTAGTAGTGCTGATGGGCTTTCATGAGGATGCACGGATTGCTTTGATATTGGGTCCGTGTTTATTGGCGGTGTATCTAGCAATGTTCTTCATTGTTGGTTTGCACCATAAAACAAAAAATCGTCGTGAATTTAAATAAAAGGAGATCAAAATGATTATTGGCGTACCTCAGGAAGTAAAAAACAATGAGTTTCGGGTGGGTTTGACACCTGGAAATGTCAGCGGCCTTTGCAAGCAAGGACATTCAGTATTAGTGCAGCGCGGCGCGGGTGAGCAGATCGGCTTAACAGATGAGGCTTATCGCATTGCTGGTGCTACCCTGATTAATAGCGCTGCAGAGGTTTTTCATAAAGCAGAAATGATTGTGAAGGTGAAAGAGCCACAAGCACAGGAATGTGCAATGTTGCGTGAGGATCAAATTTTGTTTACCTATCTTCATTTAGCTCCAGATCCGAAACAGACACAAGCGCTTCTACATTCTGGAGCAACTTGTATTGCCTATGAAACTGTCACTGCAATGAATGGTGCATTACCGCTACTCGCACCAATGAGTGAGGTAGCAGGGCGCATGTCAATTCAGGCGGCTGCCTCACATTTAGAGAAAACCCATGGTGGCCTGGGCGTTCTCATGGCGGGAGTGCCTGGCGTATCCCCAGCGAAGATTGTCATTCTGGGTGCTGGGGTCGTCGGGCGCAATGCACTGCAGATGGCGGTAGGTATGGGAGCTGATGTATGCATCTTTGATCGAGACATTGATCGTTTACGTCAAATTGACATGCTCTATGGCAATCGGGTGCGCACCTTTTACTCGGATAGTTTATTAATTGAGCAAAAAGTCAGTGAAGCGGATGTGGTGATTGGGGCTGTGCTCCTTCCTGGGGGAGCCGCACCGAAACTCGTGAGCCATGAGATGATTCGAAAGATGAAGCCAGGCTCTGTGGTTGTTGATGTGGCAATTGATCAAGGTGGTTGTTTTGAAACCTCAAAGCCAACCACCCATGCAGATCCCACCTACTTAGTGGATGGTGTGTTGCACTATTGTGTAGCGAACATGCCCGGAGCAGTTGCCAGAACTTCCACCTTTGCCCTAACTAATGCGACTTATCCATTTGTAGAGGCTTTGGCTAATCGCGGTGTGATGAAAGCCTTATCAATAGATCATCATCTGCGTAATGGCTTGAGTGTGCATAAGGGGGTATTGACCTCGAAGCCTGTAGCACAAGCACAGGGTCTGGAATTTGCTCACGCTGAGGAGTTAATCATGGCTTAGCCTTACTCCGTATACCTAGTAAGTGAGTTGAGTGTATAGCGCCTTAGAGGATTTAAACTAGCCTTAGCGCACTTTCCTGACAAATTATTCACTCCCTTACTAGGATCATCCAATTGATTGATTTTTCTGCTCTCACCCTCTCTGCTGGCGTTGTTGCTTTGGCGGAGATGGGTGACAAAACTCAACTACTTTCTTTAATGTTGGCGGCTCGCTATCCCAAGCAAGCCATCGCTATTATTGCTGGCATCTTCATTGCCACTATTGCTAACCATGCATGCGCTGCGCTACTAGGCCATTGGTTAACCATCATGGTTTCTCCCGATGTCATGCGTTGGATCTTGGGCTTGAGCTTTTTGGGAATTGGTCTTTGGCTTTTAGTGCCAGATCATATTGATGATGCCGCTGGATCTAAAGTGGCTGATCGCGCATGGCAAGTATTTTTGCTGACTGTTGGCTTGTTCTTCTTGGCAGAGATGGGGGATAAAACTCAAATTGCAACTATTGCTCTGGGCGCAAGATATCAAGATGTTTTCTCGGTCACGGTTGGCACTACTTTGGGGATGATGCTAGCAAATGCGCCGGCAGTCTGGGTAGGTCAAAAATTTACCCAACGGATGCCAATCAAGTGGGTACACGCAGTAGCTGCAGTGACCTTCATCGCTATTGGGATTGCTACTTTGGTTTGGGCTTAGCCGGTACAACATTCCTGGCAAAAGCTTAAAATGAGGCTATGAAAACTGATCTGCCACAGAGCTTTCGTCGGCTCGAATACCGTCCTCCCGTTTACACCTTCGATCAAGTCGAGCTCGATATTGCATTAGATCCAGCAAGGACCATCGTCAAGAGTCGAATTGAGGTGTTACCAGGCGAAAGTTTTGAAGCGGGGGCGCCATTGACCTTAGTCGGTCAAGCATTAGAGTTTGTGAGCTTGCGCATCAATGGAGAAGCACACCGTCATTTTGAGTTAACCCCTGAGACCCTCAGCATCCATTCATTGCCAAAAGAGGGTAAAGACAAATTCATCGTAGAGATCATCTGTGTTTGTGTCCCTGAAAAAAATACATCTCTCATGGGCCTGTATGTTTCGAATGGCAACTTCTTTACCCAATGTGAAGCAGAAGGCTTCAGAAAAATCACCTACTTCTTAGATCGCCCTGATGTGATGGCCCGCTACCGTGTGACTTTACGTGCCCGCGAAGCAGAGTGCCCAGTCTTGCTATCTAACGGTAATTTACTGAAGACCGAAAAACTACCCAATGGTTGGCATAGCGCTATTTGGGAAGACCCATTTCCAAAGCCTTCGTATTTATTTGCTTTGGTAGCAGGTAAGTTGGAATGTATCGAAGAAACGATTGCTACCAGTAGCGGTGCTAAGAAGTTATTGCAGATCTGGGTTGAGCCTCACGATCTCAAAAAGACCCGGCATGCCATGGATTCTCTGATTGCAGCTATTCACTGGGATGAGAAACGGTTTGGATTAGAACTTGATCTAGAGCGCTTCATGATTGTGGCGGTGGGCGATTTCAATATGGGGGCGATGGAGAATAAGGGGCTGAATATCTTCAATACGAAGTTCGTCTTAGCTCAGCCAGAAACGGCAACGGATGCTGACTTTGCCAATATTGAGAGTGTCGTCGCCCACGAATATTTCCATAACTGGACTGGTAATCGAGTCACTTGTCAGGATTGGTTTCAGCTTTCACTTAAAGAAGGCTTAACAGTCTTTAGGGATCAAGAGTTCTCTGCCGATCAAATGGGTAGTGAATCTGGCCGAGCGGTCAAACGAATTGAGGATGTGCGTTTACTGCGCCAACTCCAATTCCCGGAGGATGCAGGTCCGATGGCCCATCCCATTCGTCCAGATGAGTATCAAGAAATCAGCAACTTTTATACCGTCACGGTCTACGAGAAGGGCTCCGAGGTTGTGCGGATGTATCAAACCCTGCTAGGTAAAGAGGGTTTCCGCAAAGGGATGGATTTGTATTTCAAGCGCCATGATGGCCATGCTGTGACTTGCGATGATTTCTTGGCGGCGATGGCGGATGCGAACGGCAAAGATCTCACTCAGTTCAGAAATTGGTATAGCCAGGCCGG
Organism: Polynucleobacter sp. MWH-Creno-3A4; assembly: GCF_018881885.1. Classification (NCBI taxonomy): domain Bacteria; kingdom Pseudomonadati; phylum Pseudomonadota; class Betaproteobacteria; order Burkholderiales; family Burkholderiaceae; genus Polynucleobacter; species Polynucleobacter sp. MWH-Creno-3A4. The sequence goes on along the minus strand of NZ_JACXSA010000001.1, from coordinate 132,970 downwards.
CACTCCAAAGGTAAAAGTGCAAGAGCGTTTCGATGCCGCAAAAAAACAATATCAACTTACCTTAACTCAAAGTTGCCGTCCTAGCCCTGGTCAGCCCGAGAAAAAACCATTTCATATTCCCTTGAAGATACGCTTGATTACCAAGAGCAATGATCAAGCAGAGCAATTACTGGAGTTGACGCAGCCTAGCCAAACTTGGACTTTTGACAATATTGCTGAGCGTCCAGTACTGTCGATTAATCGGAATTTTTCTGCGCCGGTTAATTTAGATTTTGAGCAAAGCGAAGCGGATCTTCTGACCCTATTCTCAAGTGATGATGATCCATTTAATCGCTGGGAAGCAGGCCAGAAGCTGGCTATGCAGATGATTTTGAATAATCGTTTGCCGGATGCAAAGTTGCTTGATGCTTATCGCAATCTCCTGATGGATCCTAAGCTCGATCCTGCCTTCAAGGAGCTTGCTCTAACTTTGCCTGCCGAGTCTTACCTCTATGAGCAGTGCGCCTCTGTCGATCCTCAAAAAATCTTTATAGCACGCCGCGCTTTCCGAAGAGAAATAGCTAAGCAACTGCAACTGGAGTGGGCGGCACTCTACCAACAAATGCAAACACCCGGACCCTTCAAGTCCGATGCCGTAGATTCCGGAAAGCGGGCCCTTAAAAATCTGGCATTGAGTATGTTGCTCGAAGCCAATCCAGGTGTATGGGCACCCATGGCAGTACACCAGTATGAGATTGCTGACAATATGACTGACCGCTATGCTGCATTAGCGGCATTAGTAGTGCATGGCGCCAAACAAGCCAAAGAGTGCCTCGCGGATTTCTATCAGCGATTTGAGAATGATCCCCTCGTGATTGATAAGTGGTTTGGTTTGCAATCGAGTCGTCCACCAGTCGATGGTCTTCAATCTACGCTGAGTGATGTGCGTCAATTACGCGAGCATCCTGCCTTCAAAATGAACAATCCCAATCGGGTGCGCAGCGTCATTCATGCCTTTTGCTCAAACAATCCAGCGAGTTTTCATCAGGCTGATGGCAGTGGTTATGAATTCTGGGCTGATAGTGTTTTAGCCTTAGATCCCATTAACCCTCAAGTTGCAGCCCGCTTGGCCAGAGCCTTGGATCGTTGGCGCTTGTTTGCCCAACCTTACCAAGACCATATGAAAGCTGCTTTGGAGCGTGTGGCTGCCTGCAAAACACTGTCGCTCGATACCAGGGAAGTCATTAACAAAGCCTTAGGTAGCTAGCGCCTTGTATAACAGGGCAAAATAGAGCCTATAGTCATTGGCACCAATAATCGGAGAAATACCTTTGTCCTCAAGCGATAACACCAATTTCAAGCAATATCTTGTCAGCGCTCTACCAAAGGGTGCGGCTATCCCTACTGGTCTTCAAGAGTTATTGCTCGCAGTAGTGAATACCTGCTCGACCCTGAGTCATGAAGTGGCGCAGGGCGCATTAATTGGTTTGTTGGGCTCTGCTGGCAGTGGCAACATTCAAGGTGAAGTCCAACAAAAGCTCGACATCATCGCCAATGATCAATTGATTGAGGGCGTGAAGGGGTGTAAATCTTTGGCTGGTCTTGCATCAGAAGAGATGGAGCTGCCTGTGCCTGTACAGGGGACTGGTGACTATTTACTTTTATTTGATCCGCTCGATGGCTCTTCTAATATTGATGTCAACGTATCCATTGGCACTATTTTTTCTATATTGAAGAAGCAGGATCCAAATGCTCCGCTGCAGACTACCGATTTTCTGTTGTCAGGTCGTCACCAAGCCGCTGCAGGGTATGTAGTTTATGGCCCGCAAACTACCATGGCCTTGACCTTGGGTGATGGTGTGGTGATGTTTACCTTAAACAAAGAGACTGGTGAGTTTTTACTCATTAAAGATGCTGTGACGATCGCACCAGTTGCAAAAGAATTTGCAATTAATATGTCTAATATGCGTCACTGGGCTGAACCAGTGCGCCGTTATGTTGAAGAGTGTTTGGCTGGTACTACTGGACCTCGCAATAAAGACTTCAATATGCGCTGGATTGCATCGATGGTTGCTGACGTGCATCGTGTTTTATCGCGCGGAGGTATTTTTATGTACCCTTGGGATCAGCGCGAGCCACACAAGGCCGGTAAATTGCGCTTGATGTATGAAGCAAATCCCATGAGCTTCTTGGTAGAGCAGGCTGGTGGTGCATCTATCAATGGCACTCAAAACATTCTGGATTTACAGCCTACTGGTCTGCACGAGCGTGTTTCAGTGATGCTGGGGTCCAAAGAAGAGATCGAGCGCTTAAAGCAATACCACGCGTAAGGGCTTTAGATATCGTCAGATTACGGTCTGACTTTTTCTTTTAGGTAGGCGAGTGATTCTTCTACTTGGTCAATCAGGATTAGACAAATATCTCCTGGGGAGACATCACTCAAGGCGGTATCGATCGCTTTGAATTCGCCATGGATTTCCTTAACTTGCTTTGCTTTGGTGGCGCCTACCAAGCCTTCTTGTAGAAGTTTCAGTACTTCACCATCTTCGCGGCCACGTTGACAGGCATCTTGATAGAGGATGATGTTATCAAACGAATTTCCCAGGATGCGAGTGAGATCGCGAATATCTTCATCGCGTCGATCGCCAGCACCACTAACCACAACATGACTCTTTTTGGGCTTCATGGCCTCAATCGCACTGGCTAGTGCACGCATTGCATCAGGGTTGTGGCCATAGTCAGCAATGACAGTAGCGCCGTTGTGCTGGAATTGATTAAAGCGTCCTGGTACGGAGTTCGCATCACTCTCAAAGCTGTGAAGACCACGAGCAATTTTCTCGGCGTCAAGGCCTAGTGCCCAAGCAGCACCAATGGCAGCCATTGCATTTTCAATTTGAAAGCCTAATACGCCATTTTTGGTTAGAGGAATTTCGCTTACAGGGAAGCGATACATCACACGTGAGCCTTTAGAGGCAACAATGTAAGTGCCATCAAAGTAAATCACTTTTTTATTCTTGGCGCGATGCGCAGCAATGACGGGATGGTGTTGATTCTGGGCAAAGAAAATCACTCTGCCAGAACATTTATCACCCATCTTAGCAACCATAGGGTCGGCTGCATTCAATACTGCCGCGCCAGTAGGTTCAACGTTTTGCACAATCACGCGCTTCAGAATGGCTAAATCTTCCACGCTAGTGATGTAGTTCAAGCCTAAATGATCACCCTCACCAATATTGGTGACAACAGCCACTTCACAGCGGTCAAAGCCCAGACCTTCTCGCAGCATTCCACCTCGAGCAGTTTCAAGAACGGCTGCATCTACATCGGGGTGCATTAACACGTTACGGGCACTCTTAGGGCCGCTGCAATCACCAGTATCAATGAGGCGATGATTGATATAGACCCCATCAGTGCCAGTCATGCCAACCCGTAAACCCGTTTCACTTAAGAGGTGAGCAATGAGACGCACAGTAGTGGTTTTGCCATTTGTACCGGTAACAGCAACTACTGGAATGCGGCCGTCCTCACCAGGCGGGAACATCATATTGATAATGTCTTCGCCTACCGGACGACCTTTACCGTAGGAGGGTTTGAGATGCATGCGTAAGCCCGGTGCCGCATTGACTTCTACAATGCCACCACCTTGCTGTTCCAAAGGCTTGTAAATGGATTCACAGAGGATATCCACACCAGCGATATCTAAACCAATCATTTGAGCTGCAGCTACAGCGCTAGCAGCGACATCAGGATGTACATCGTCAGTCACATCGGTGGCAGTTCCACCGGTACTGAGATTGGCGTTGTTACGTAACAAAACGCGCTCACCAGTTTTGGGTACGTATTGCGGAGTTAAACCAGAGTTTGCTAAATGCGCCAGCGCAATATCATCAAAACGAATCTTGGTCAGTGCTGTAGCGTGACCATCACCCCGTAGTGGATTTTTGTTTTCTAATTCAACGAGCTCTGCCACAGTGTGTTTGCCATCGCCCACTACTTGAGCGGGTTCGCGACGGGCAGCAGCCGATAAACGGTTGCCAACGACTAAAAGACGGTAGTCTGCGCCAGGAAGATAGCGCTCCACAATGGTCTCGCGTCCAAAGTTTTGGGTGACTTCAAAACCCGCACGGACTTCTTCTTCAGTCTGAATGTTAGCGACAACACCTTTACCTTGGTTGCCATCTTTGGGTTTGAGAACGACAGGACCACCAATTTTTTGGGCTGCACGCCAAGCATCGTCAGCATTAGTGACTACTTCACCAATAGGTACTGATACACCAGCAGCCGCTAATAGATTTTTAGTAAGCTCTTTATCTTGTGCAATCGCTTCGGCAATCGCACTTGTGTCACTTGTTTCCGCTGCTTGAATGCGTTTCTGTTTGCTACCCCAGCCAAACTGCACCATGCTGCCTTCAGTCATACGGCGGTAAGGGATATTGCGCTGAATAGCGGCATCCACAATAGAGCCAGTGCTTGGGCCTAGACGCACATCTTCATAAAGAGCCTCTAATTCAGAGAGAGCTGCCCCAAGATCAAAAGGTGCATCGTTCAATGTAGCCTGGATGAGTGCAAAGCCAAAATCAAAGGCCATGCGACCAACCACTTCCTCGGTATATTCCACAACGACTTGATATACGCCATCATCTACGGTTTGCACTGTGCGACTAAATGTGACAGGGCAGCCTGCTTGTGCTTGCAAGCCAAGGGCTGCGTATTCTAAGGCATGGGCTAAAGAGAGTTTTTCATTGGGGCCACCGCGACGCATGCTGCCAAGCTGCGGAAAGCGCTCACGAATCTTCGTTTCAAACTGAGGAATGGAATCGATGGAGCGTTCTGACTCATCGCAAGCAACAATGGCTTCTAAAGCGGTGTGGCGACTCCATAAATTGGGGCCGCGCAACATACGAATACGGGTGATTTCCAATTAAGCCCCTGTTGCGGTAGTGAGATCTGGCACAAAAGTTTCTACGCCAGCTTCAATGACATTAAATGGGATATCCAAAGCCCAGGCGGCTGAAATAGCAGCACCAAGGTTCATCGCCTTCCATGGGGAAGTGTTGTCAGATTCAGAGTGGCGCGGTATTGGAATAGCTTTTTGATCAAGCTTGCCTGACTTGAGCGTAATTTGCTGCTTGCCAACCATGACTACTCGGCCGCCATTTTGCAAATGGGTCTTCACCACCTCAGAATTTGGATTCTCACTAAAGTAAATAACTTGCCCATCGCAAAGTTCAGCCATTTGCACACACAGCGGATCATCCGCATTGAGGACTCCCACACCTGTGGGCAGAACGACATCAATTTGGGTGCGGACAATGCTAAAGACTTGCTCTTCATCGTAAATAGCGTATTGCGGGAAATTGGCTTTAGGATCAACGTTCAGTACTACGCCAACTTGGCAGCGGTCATAAGCTAGACCTTCAATGAGCATCGAGAGGTGATTATTTTCAATCACAACGGCTTCCACTGCACGATTCAATAAAGTGCGACGGGCATTTTCCCAATTGGATGCATTGGTATTCGGAATGGCTCGACTGCCAAAATATAAACCTTTGCTGCAAGACAGACCAACATACACATTGGTTAAGCGCAAGAAGTGCGCAATCATCTCAGCAACAGGAGTCTTGCCATGCTCACCACAAACGCCGACTACAGGAATTCGGAAGTTTGTCCCTGGAGGGAAAAGGTGATTGGCAATTTCTTTACCAACCGGTTGCGGTTTACCACTAGCCGGTTTTAGGTGCATCAGCAGACCAGGTCCTGCATTGACTTCAACGATGGCAGCATTTTGTTCTGCGAGAGGGCGACTGATGTCTTGCGCTACCAAATCGACACCAGCTATCTCTAACCCAACGACGCGAGCGGCCAAAGCTACTTGGCTGGCAACGTCCGGATGAATCAAGTCGGTTACATCAAAGGCCACGTTGCCATTACTTTGTATCAGTACTTTGTGATCTAGGGCAGGGATGCTATCGCCAGTCAATTTTTGGCGCGCAAGCTCTAATTCAACTGCAGAATCAATCCGCACTGGATTCAGTGGATGCTCTTCGGCAGTGCCACGGCGTGGATCAGAATTAATTTGAATCTGAATGAGCTCACGAACAGTATGTTTGCCATCACCAGTAACCCAAACAGTTTCACCTTTGGCAGCAGCAACTACTTTATTACCCACAACGAGTAAGCGATGTTCATCACCAACAATGTGTCTTTCAACCAGTACTTCACTGCCTTCATCAATCGCTACCGCATAAGCAGCTTCAATTTCTTGTTGGGTGTAAAGATTAATAAAGACACCGCGACCGTGATTACCATCAATGGGTTTCACAACTACTGGTAAGCCAATATCTTGAGCAGCCTCCCAGGCATCGTCAGGGCTGGTAACAGTTCGACCTTCTGGGGTAGGTACGCCGGCGCTACGCAGCAAGCTCTTGGTTAAATCTTTATCGCGAGAAATGGTTTCTGCAATCGCGCTAGTCTGATCAGTCTCAGCTGTCCAGATGCGGCGTTGTTTGGCACCATAGCCGAGTTGTACTAAGTTGCCTTCAGATAAACGAATCGAAGGAATGCCACGTTCTTCAGCAGCGTTCACAATGCATGCGGTGCTGGGGCCAAGCAAAAGATCATCACCGAGATCTCGCAAGCTCTCAATAATGTTTTGGACCTCAGCCACACAATCTTTATTGTCTTGCGCTAAAGCGAGATAGAGATCGCGCGCATATTTGAGGGCAGTGAGTGTGACTTCTTCATTGATGGCGCTCACCATCACTTTGTAAACACCCCGACGATCACCATCGCGGGCTTTACCAAACCCCCCGGGAATACCGGCTAAGTTTTGTAATTCAAGAGTAAGGTGCTCTAGGATATGAGCGGGCCATGTGCCTTCTTCAACCCTTTTCAGAAAGCCACCGGTTTCGCCATAGCTGCAACGATGCTCAACCAGGCTAGGCAACGCCTTCACTAAACGCTCATAAAAGCCAGGAATCAGGTTTGAGGGATAGTCCTCTAAGTCGCCAATGTCTACCCAAACCTCGATTACGGGATGATAAGTCCACATATTGGGGCCACGGAGATGCTTAACGCTCAGGATCTCAATGGATTTATCTAGTAATTGGGGCATGTGTGGGGTATTGCGAGGGCAGACGCCAGAGTTTGGCGATGATGCGTCAGACAGTCTCTCGATTTCTAGTTTTAGTTAAAGCTCACAAAAATAGCAAAAATACATAAAAAAGCCTTGGTAAAGAATCTAACGATCTTCTTGCCCCTAAAGTTGACAAGAACTATAAATCTTAAAAATCTAGCTCCACTATACTTTTAAGGTCAATGAAGCCAGAAATCCTACCTTTTGCCCCTGCTTTGCCAAGCGATTGGCTGGCTATTTTGGAGGGTAAAAACGCCTCTATCCCTAGCCTGGACGCCCTGCTGGCATGGGTTGAGCTCGATTTAGATGCCGATCTGCGCTTTGAAAAAAGCCTGCTCTTACTGAGTGAGTCGGGCCTGTTTTGGACCGATGGCCAGCAATTTGAATCCTGGCCAATCACTTCTGGAGCTCATCTGATTCATGGTGATCATGCCGGGGTAGGTCATTTAAGGCTAGAAACTGCCGATCAACTGCTACGGACTTGGTATTTCACTTTAGCGGTAAACCCCCAAGTCCTGCGCCTGCAATCTAGCTACAAGCAATTGATGAAAGGTGAGGAGCAACACCAAGCCGAAGTAACTGAATACGACAAGCAAGTTTGCCCAATCTGCTTGAGTCCTAAGCCAGCCAATTCTGATGCTTGTCCGACCTGCGATCCCGAGGAAGACGCACCACCATCGACTTGGACTTTATTTAAGTTGTGGCGTTTTGCTCGTCCCTATAAGAAACAACTCGCATTGGGTTTTGTGTTGACCTTGTTATCGACTGGAGCAACACTCATCCCGCCATACCTCACGATGCCTTTGATGGACCATGTCTTGATTCCGTATGAACGTGGTAACCCAATTGATTTTCATTTGGCGAGTATGTATTTGTTGGCCTTGTTCGGCGCTTCCATTGTTGCGTGGGGCTTAGGCTGGTGGAAGACCTATTTATTGGCATTAGTCAGCGAACGCATCGGCGCTGATTTGCGTAACACCACGTTTGAACATTTACTCAAACTCTCCTTAGAATATTTTGGTGGCAAGCGCACAGGCGACTTGATTGCCCGCATTGGCGCAGAGACTGATCGCATTTGTGTTTTCCTATCCTTGTATGCCCTAGACTTTGCTACCGATGTCTTGATGATCACGATGACTGCTGCCATCTTGGTCTCGATTGATCCTCTATTGGCTTTAGTGACGCTGGCGCCATTGCCCTTTATCGTTTGGATGATCCATGTAGTGCGTGATCGTTTACGTTTTGGTTTTGAAAAGATCGATCGTATTTGGTCTGAAGTGACCAATATCTTGGCTGATACCATTCCAGGAATTCGTGTAGTTAAAGCGTTCGCACAAGAAGATCGCGAGCTCAAACGTTTTGTTGACTCGAACAAACATAATCTGCAGATTAATGATCGGGTGAATCGTGTTTGGGGATTGTTCTCTCCAACAGTGACATTGCTCACAGAGACGGGTTTGTTAGTCGTCTGGGGCTTTGGTATTTGGCAGGTTGCCCATCAAAAAGTGACTGTGGGCGTATTGATCGCCTTCTTAGCGTATATCGGACGTTTCTATATTCGCTTAGATTCAATGAGTCGTATTGTTTCGCATACACAAAAAGCAGCTGCTGGTGCCAAACGCATCTTCGACATTCTTGACCATGTATCCAGCGTTCCTGAGCCCATCAATCCTGCACCATTAGGTAAGGTTGAAGGCCGCATCTCCTTGCGTGGTGTCGGTTTCCGCTATGGCAACAGGGCAGTATCAAAAGGGATTGATCTCGATATTGCCCCAGGCGAGATGATTGGTCTAGTAGGGCATAGCGGTTCAGGCAAGAGCACTTTAGTGAACTTAATTTGCCGTTTCTACGACGTGAGCTCGGGCTCGATCTCTTTAGATGGTCGTGACATTCGTAGTATTGGCATTGCTGACTATCGCAAATGTATTGGCTTAGTTCTGCAAGAGCCTTTCCTGTTCTTTGGCACGATTGCTGAGAATATTGCCTACGGTAAGCCTGATGCTAGTCGTGAAGAAATTATTGAAGCAGCACGTGCAGCACATGCCCATGAATTTATTCTCAGACTACCGTTAGGCTATGACTCCTTAGTTGGTGAGCGTGGTCAATCATTATCCGGTGGTGAGCGTCAACGGATTTCGATTGCGCGTGCGCTGCTGATTAATCCAAGTATCTTGATCTTGGATGAAGCAACCTCATCTGTTGACACCACAACTGAAAAAGAAATTCAGCGGGCTTTGGATAATCTAGTAAAAGGCCGTACCACTATAGCGATTGCACACCGTCTATCTACCCTCAGAAAGGCTGATCGCCTGGTGGTTCTGGACAAGGGTGAGATTGTGGAGATTGGCTCACACGAGCAATTAATGGAGGCGCAGGGCGCTTACTACACCCTGTACCAAGCACAACTACGCCATGCTGCTGAGCTGGTTGAGGGCGGGGCGATTGGAGAGAGTCTCGAAGAATCACCAAAAGAGCAGCAAGAAGAAAAGCGAGAAGAAAGACTCGAAGTAATTGCAAAGAATATTGGGGGCGGGGTATGACGCAAGCGTATCAAGCAGCAAACCAACTCATTCGAGATTCCTTAGGGCGACTCGTGTTTATTGACGCAGATGGTAATCAGCATGTTGGCGTTTATCCGGTCAGAGCATTCCCGATTACTGCGCCTACAGCGGGTGTTGCGATCATGGATCAGTCAGGCAAAGAAGTATTTTGGTATTCAGAAGTTGCAGCCATTGCAAAACCAGAGCTTCAATTAATCGAAGAAGAATTAGCCGCCCGAGAATTTATGCCGGTGATTGAAAAGATTAGCAAGGTCTCTACATTCGCAACCCCAAGCATTTGGGATATTGAAACCGATCGCGGGCCAACACGCATTCGCCTCAAAGGCGAGGAAGATATTCGCAGAATAGCTGGCAATACTTTACTCATTGCAGATTCCAATGGTCTGCAATTTCTGATCAAAGACTCGACCCAACTCGATAAAGTCAGCAAGAAACTCTTAGACCGCTTCCGCTAGAATTTACGAAAAAGCAAAAGCCGCTTTAGCTCAGTTGGTAGAGCAGTTCATTCGTAATGAAAAGGTCGCCAGTTCGATTCCGGCAAGCGGCACCAAACCCCCCAATAAACAGTCTAAATACCGTTTTTGGCCTATTTAGGGCCTAAAAAGAGGCATTTGGAATTGGGTTGATATTTTCATAATACGGAATCACTTTTTGTATCGTAAGACGTATTAGGGTTATACTCTAGGTACTAACCCTTAAGGAGATTCAAATGACTGTTTTATTGAATATGATTAATCAGCTTTTTTCTGAAAGCAAAACTAACCAAGAGCAGGCTGCTCGTCACTATGATTTTGACGGCGCTTATCGCGGCATGTAATTTAAAAAAAGACAACATGACAAAGCCACCTTCAGGTGGCTTTTTCTTTTTCTGAAAATTAATCTCCAAACCATGCAAACAAAACTCTTGAATGTTGAATAAACCCACAGAAATCAGAAGGTTATAGCAAGGGTAATCACTAGTGGGGTTTTAAGAGTTTCTTGATTACTGTCAAGACTTCACTGACATAAATCCTTAACAATCAGGTACCGATTTATCGGTCTGATAAGTATTTATAAAAGATAAAAGCATAATTAGGAGATTGAGTATGAGTAGCGAAAAAACTTCGGGTCCATTAGGGGGTCGATGGTTTCAGCTTTTGATCGGCGTGATTTGTATGTCCATGATTGCAAACTTGCAATACGGTTGGACTTTATTCGTAAACCCAATCGATGCAAAATTTGGATGGGGTCGCGCAGCAATTCAAGTGGCTTTCACTATTTTCGTATTAACAGAAACCTGGTTAGTTCCAATTGAAGGTTACCTCGTTGATAAATTTGGCCCACGTCCAGTAGTGTTTGTTGGCGGCATCTTGTGCGGTATCGGCTGGATGATGAATGCCCATGCTGACACATTAGCGATGCTCTATACCGCAGCTGCAGTAAGCGGTGTTGGTGCTGGTGCTGTGTATGGTACTTGCGTAGGTAATGCGCTCAAGTGGTTCCCAGATCGTCGTGGTTTAGCTGCAGGTGTAACAGCAGCAGGCTTCGGTGCAGGTTCTGCATTGACTGTGATTCCAATTGCCAACATGATTGCAAATCAAGGTTACCAAGAGACTTTCTGGTTCTTCGGTATTGGTCAGGGCGCCATCGTGGTGGTGTTGAGCTTGTTGCTCTCCAAACCTATTAAGAGCGCAATCACTACTGTTAAGGCAGCAGTTGTTCAGACTCGTAAAGACTTCCGTCCAATGGAGATGGTTAAGCAGCCTGTGTTCTGGATCATGTACCTTATGTTCGTGATGGTTGCTGCTGGTGGCTTGATGGCTACTGCGCAATTGGCTCCAATTGCTAAAGACTTCCAAGTGGCAGGTGTAACTGTCAGCCTGATGGGCTTGGCATTGCCTGCATTGACATTTGCCTTAACAATCGATCGCGTTTTGAACGGCTTGACTCGTCCATTCTTTGGATGGGTATCTGACAAAATTGGTCGTGAACAAACGATGACTCTGTGCTTCTCATTTGAGTGCTTAGGCATTCTGGGTTTGTACTACCTCGGTCGTGATCCAGTGATGTTTGTTCTGTTAACTGGTTTAGTGTTCTTTGCATGGGGTGAGATCTATAGCTTGTTCCCATCAACCAATGCGGATACTTTCGGCTCAACCTATGCCGCAGGTAATGCAGGCCTACTCTATACAGCAAAAGGAACTGCTTCATTGCTAGTACCTTTGTCTAGCGTATTGGTTGCTACTACCGGTGGTTGGGAAGCGGTTTTCTGGGTTGCTAGTATCTTGAACGGTACAGCGGCAATCTTGGCTTGGTTTGTATTGCGTCCAATGCGTCGCAAACTCATCGAGCGTTCTGCTTCAATGTAATCCAGGTCAAAAGCCTAGAAAAGGGGTCTTCGGACCCCTTTTTATTTGCCTAGAGCAAGGCAGCAGGAGAATCGGATAAAATTCCTCCATCATGAATTTCCACAAAAACCGCTTCGTTCACTGGATTGCAGCCGCAGCCATTGCGATGAGTGCACTTGCTCCAGCGGTTTCTCAAGCGGTATCGCTCGCGAAGCATGGCCAAGGTTTTTCAATGGAGATTTGCTCTGCTAATGGCGGCAAGATGCAAATTGACGTGCAGGGTGATGAACAAGAAGTTGCAGATCAAATTCAACCATGTCCTTATTGTGTGGCACAAAGTAGTATCACCCCAGCTTTCAACACCGCACTCACATTTGAAGCGCCAATCTCTTTTGCCTTGCTTCCCAAGCTCTTCTATCAATCACCCAAGCTCCTTGCAGTTTGGGTAACGCCTCCTTCAGCAGCACCTCCCACAAAAGCCTAAATCTATTTAGGGCATAGCAACGCTATGTAATTAGTAAATAGCGGAAATCGATTTTCCGTTTTGAATTGTGTGGAGAAGTAAATTGAAGTTAAAAAAATTAGTATTAGCAATTTCATTTGTATTACCAGCTACTGGAGCAATAGCCTGTGCCAGCTGTGGTTGTAGTCTAAATACCGATATCGGCACTCAAGGCATGGGAATGAATGAAGGTTGGACCCTTGATGTGCGTTACGACACTCTGAATCAAAACAAATTGCGTTACGGTACAAAGGGAATTTCTCAAGCGCAAGCAGCCAATACAACTAATGGAAAAACTGGCGAGCCAGCCGAGGTAGAGAACTACACCCAAAATAATTACCTTACAGCATCCTTGGATTACAACGATGGTGTGAGTTGGGGTGTTACTGCATCTCTACCGTACATCATGCGAAACCATAGTACTTATGGAAGTTTTGAGGGCGGTGATTTCTCTACGACAGGTGGCGCTGGTGCTTACTCCTCTAAAACTGCTGGTATTGGTGATATGAAAATTCTCGGTCGCTACTTTGGTCTTGCAGAGCAAAAAGATTGGGGCTTTCAATTTGGTGTGAAGTTACCAACCGGCAGTAGAAATCAAACGGGATCTCTATCCGATGGAGGTGGGAGCGTACTCATTGACCCAGGTCTGCAAGCGGGCACTGGCTCAACCGACTTGATAGCGGGCATCTACAAATTTGGATTCATTAATAACTCCGACAATTGGGGGTATTTTGCACAAGCTCAATATCAAGCTGCTGTGATGGTGCAATCGGTACCAACAAATGCTCCCAACCCAGGCGGTACTTATGGTGGAACTTATAGGCCTGGAAATGCCGCTAACCTGAACTTGGGTGTTAACTACCAAGGCTTTGAAAAGTGGGTGCCAACTTTACAGTTGAATGTTCTGAATAAAACTACAGATAGTGGAACAGCTGCAGATACCTGGGCAACTGGGGGAACACTGGCTTATTTAACTCCTGGTGTTTTGTATCGCCTAACGGATGCAACCCAGGTATATGCCAACTTGCAATTGCCCGTTTATCAAAATGTGAATGGTATTCAGTTGGTACCTTCGTACATCGCCTCAATGGGTGTACGAGTTCACTTCTAACACTTTTTTATTGAGCGGATAAAAGCGGGGTAACGATTTCTTCGAGAAGTTTGGTGTCGACTTTAGGATCACCAGTCATGCCATTCTTTCGAAGAATGCCCTGCTTATCAATAATGAAGGAGCTGGGTATGCGCCAGATCCGGCCATAAGCTGAGTAATCCATTTGTTTTTTCTCAGCAAACAGAAAGGAGTAGTTTTGCATGATTTGTTTTGCTTGTTCAATATCGGACGGTTTATCCATGGTTATGGCAAGCACCTCAAATCCTTTTGATTTATATTTTTTGAGGTAAGCCTCTATGGCTGGCATTTCTTCTCTACAGGGCTCACACCAACTAGCCCAAAAGTTTACTAAGACAACCTTGCCTTTATTGTTGATTAGAGAGAAAGGCTTGCCATCAATCAGCGTTCCTTCTATATTGGGCGCAGGTTGCCCTACCTCAATGCCAGCATTTGCCGAGCTACACAAAATGGCGGCTATCAGCATGAAGCTTTTGAGATAAGAGGGGGTAAGAAATTTAAGTATCAAAGCAAGTATTCATTGAAAATTAATTAGAGGAGTATTTAATGATAAAGAGTAATTTAGGTTTAGTGTCTAGAGCAGTAGTTTGTTTTGGTGCAGTACTTATTCTGAGCTCTCAGGTTTATGCCCAATCAGTAAAGGTGGATGCAGTGAGTGTCTCAGATGCCTATACGCGTGCCACTGCGCCGGGCCAACAAGTGGCTGGTGGATTTATGAAGATTGAGAACAAAGGCAATGTTTCGGACCAGTTGTTATCTGCCTCCTCTCCTGCTGCTGGTGAAGTGCAATTGCACGAGATGGGGATGGAGGGCAATGTCATGAAAATGCGTCAAGTAAAAGATATTGCTGTTCCAGCAAACGGCTCTGTGGAATTGAAGCCAGGCGGATTTCATTTGATGTTTCTTAACCTCAAAGGCCCATTTGTAGCGGGCGAAACCGTTCCCGTGAAATTGAAGTTTGCAAAAGCTGGAGATGTAGAGGTGAAGTTCCCAGTGAATGCAGCGGGTGCCATGAAACACTAAACAGTTGCTAGGATGTAAATAAAAAAGCCCCTAGTAATTACCTAGGGGCTTTTGCTTTAGCGATGTGCGGATTAAGTCAGATCTAAATTTAGATCGGTAACAGCACCTTTGCTAGCGCTACTTGCTAGGCTTGCATACTTTGCCAAGAGACCACGGGTATAGCGTGGCTTAGGTTGCTTCCAAGCTGCTCTGCGCTTCGCAATTTCTGCTTCATCTACATTGAGCTGAATCAGAAGTTGGTGTGCATCAATCGTGACGGAGTCGCCTTCGTGGATCAGGGCGATGACACCGCCAACATAGGCTTCAGGAGCAACGTGGCCAACTACCATGCCCCAGGTACCACCTGAGAAGCGACCATCAGTGATGAGGCCTACAGACTCGCCTAAACCTTGACCCACGAGAGCGGAAGTAGGAGCCAACATCTCGCGCATACCAGGACCGCCTTTAGGTCCCTCGTAGCGGATTACTACGATGTCACCATCTTTGATTTTTTGCGCCATGATGGCAGCCATTGCATCATCTTCGGAATCAAACACTCGGGCTGGACCAGTAATAGAGGGGTTCTTGAGGCCGGTAATCTTGGCGACGCAACCTTCTGGAGAAATATTGCCCTTCAAGATTGCTAAGTGACCTTGTTTGTACAAAGGATTATCTAAAGTACGAATTACTTTTTGATCTGCACGTGGGATAGATGGCACGTCTTTTAATACTTCAGCAATCGTTTTACCGGTAATGGTCATGCAATCGCCATGCAGCAGTCCACCATCTAACAAAATCTTCATCACTTGTGGAATGCCACCAGCTTGGTGCAAGTCAGTTGCAAGATAAGTGCCTGAGGGTTTCATATCGACGATGACTGGTACTCGTTGACGAATGCGCTCAAAGTCATCAATGGTCCAATCAATTTCAGCGGCACTCGTGATAGCCAGGAAATGCAAGACAGCATTCGTTGAGCCGCCTACTGCCATGATCACGCTGACAGCATTCTCAATGGATTTCTTGGTAATGATGTTGCGTGGTCGTAAATTATTTTTAATGGCTTCCACTAAAACCCGTGCAGAGTCTGCTGCGCTGGCAACTTTTTCAGCATCCACGTTTGCCATGGTGGAAGAGTAGGGTAGGCTCATGCCAAGCGCCTCAAAGGAAGAGCTCATGGTATTGGCGGTATACATACCACCACAAGAGCCACTACCTGGACATGCATGCTGCTCAACACCTTTGAGATCCTCTTCACTCAATCGGCCAGAAGTAAATTCTCCAACTGCTTCAAATGCAGAAACAATGTTGAGGTCTTTACCTTTGTAATGACCCGGCTTAATTGTTCCGCCATAGACATAGATTGCTGGCACATTGGTGCGTGCAATCGCCATCATGCCACCTGGCATATTTTTGTCGCAACCACCAATTACCACCACACCATCTTGCCAAAGACCATTGACACACACTTCAATACTGTCAGCGATCACTTCGCGTGAGACGAGAGAATATTTCATGCCCTCGGTACCCATACCAATGCCATCAGAGACAGTAGGGGTGCCAAACATTTGCGCTTTTGCACCCGCGCCTTCCAGGGCTTCAACTGCTGCATCGGCCAATTTTTGTAAGCCACTATTACAAGGAGTAATGGTGGAGTGGCCATTCGCTACGCCAACCATTGGCTTTGAGAAATCCTTTTCTTCGTATCCCATTGCGTAATACATCGAACGGTTAGGTGCGCGAGCAACCCCTTCGGTGACCATGCGCGAGCGTTCATTAAGGCGTTTCATGCTTCTTACTCCAGAAAAGGTTGATATCGAAAGGCTCTATTGTGCCGTGAGACGCCTCTACACATTTGCTTTCTGGGGAAATCAGAGGCAATTTGGCATGTTGCACTGCAATATCCAGGGCCGCACTGAACTCTTCATGTCTAGCGCTATCAACCCTGGGGTTAATTATCTTTGTAATGGGTCTGTATTAATTCTGTAATAAGATTTGAAAATTCCTATAAGACACAGGCGACTACTCGTGAACAAGCCAGCAAAGCTCCCAGAGATTCGTAAAGAGGCATTTACCAAAGCTAGAGAAAACCTCGGCTTAAGTATCAAAGAACTATCAGCAAAATCCTGCTTCTCAGTGCATCAAATTGAGCAGCTTGAAAATGGCGAGAGCAGTTCTTTTTACGGACCTCAAGTCAAGGTTACTGCTGCGAAAAAGGTTGCTCGCTTATTAAACTTATCCGAAGAAGAAGCGTTTGATTTCAGTGGTGTAGTAGCGCCAGTTAAAGAGGCGCCAGAAGCAGTAAAACCTTTGGTAGATTCTGCGACAGCTTCAATACCAGTAGCAAAAAAAGAAAAGAGTGTAGACAAAGTTGCCTTAGCCGCTACACCTAAAGCAAGTAATTTAAATTCCCAAAGTAAGCCCAAAAGAAAACCATTTCTCTTTTTGGGTATTGCTGCAATCTTAGTATTCTCGATTATCAATCTACGCCCTTTATTTTTTCCAGAGCCACCGAAAGAAGAGATCGTAGTAGTAGAGGAAGTAGTGCAAGACCCTGCTCCTGCAAATCCTCCCGCTGAAGAGAGTAAACCTGCATCCACACCAACGCCACCCCCGGTTGAAGCTGCAGCACCAGCAGCGGCAATCATTTCTAGCGAGTGTCCCGCTGCTGATGTGGCAATCACTTATAAGCCCGATGCTCCTAAGAAAGCTGGCGATGTGGTTTATATGCAGTCTAAGACTGCCCAAACAGTGTGTGTGATAGATGCTTCAGGCAAAACTCAGAATAAGACGCTGGAGTCAGGGGTGGGGGCTAGTGTGTATGGCAAGCCACCATTTAAGGTTCTCACCAGCGGGTTAAATCAGGTGGACTTGTACTACCAGGGCGCTAAGGTGCGAACTAGCGGTACCGGCAAAACCATTATCTTGGAGGCGGCTGACATCCCTCAGCCTGCAGCTTCAACAGATTCTCAGATGCGCTGAGAATCTGCATTAGCACTGTTTTTTAGACTGCGGATTCGTTGGTTTCGCCTGTGCGAATCCGAATGACATGTTCAACTGCGGTCACAAAAATCTTTCCATCACCAATCTTGCCAGTATGCGCAGCTTTGGTGATCGCTTCCAGTGCAGCTTCAAGACGATCAGACGGAACCACAGCCTCTACCTTTACTTTAGGCAAAAAGTCGACCACGTACTCAGCGCCACGATAGAGTTCGGTATGGCCCTTTTGACGGCCAAAGCCTTTCACTTCTGTGACAGTTAGGCCGGTAACACCGACCTCAGCCAATGCTTCGCGAACTTCATCGAGCTTGAATGGTTTGATGATTGATGTAATTAATTTCATTTGTTCCCCCTAATGCAGCAATCATACCTAGAACTGCCAAATATCTCCAAGAAAGAGATACGTTGTTGGGTTTTTAGGCTCTAAATGATGAAGTAATGGGGTAGCGCCAGTCGCGTCCAAATGCTCTGGTGGTAACACGCACCCCCGGAGGGGCTTGGCGACGCTTATATTCATTTAATTTAATGAGGCGTGTTACCTTTTCTACGCTCTCAGCATCAAAGCCAGCCCCAATGATTTGCTCAATGGACTGGTTCTGCTCCATATAGCGCTCCACAATGCCGTCCAAGACTTCGTATGACGGTAAGCTGTCCTGATCTGTTTGATCCGGACGCAATTCAGCAGAAGGGGCGCGAGTCAAGATGCGCTCTGGAATCACGGGACTAATACTGTTGCGATATGTGCACAGGCGATACACCAAGGTTTTGGCGATATCTTTGATCACTGCAAAGCCACCCGCCATATCTCCGTACAAGGTGCAATAGCCAACCGCCATTTCACTTTTATTGCCGGTTGTGAGAACCAGGCGACCTGTTTTATTCGATAGCGCCATAAGGAGGGTGCCACGTACGCGCGCTTGAATATTTTCTTCAGTGGCGTCCGCTTTGAGTCCCTTAAATTGTGCAGCCAAGGATTCTTCTAGAGCATCAACTGGACCACTGATGGGTATCTCATCGTATTGAACGCCTAGATTTTTGGCGAGCTCACGAGCATCTATCCAAGAAATATTTGCGGTATAGCGTGAGGCCATCATCACTGCACGTACTTTGTCAGCACCTAAGGCATCTACTGCAATTGCCAATACCAAAGCTGAATCTACGCCGCCCGATAAACCAATAATCACACCTGGGAAGCGGTTCTTATGAACGTAGTCACGTACGCCCAGCACTAGGGCTTGATAGGCCTGAGCTTCAACACTTTGTGGCGGACAAATGAGACCTTTTTCCAGCTCGCCTGCAGAGTTGATGCTAACGATACCTAGACCAGCCTCAAACTGGGGCATAGACATGACAACAGCACCTTGGCTATTTAATGCAAATGACCCACCATCAAAAACCAATTCATCTTGACCACCCACCGCATTGACATAAACCAAGGGCATATGGGTTTGAGCAATGTGTCCGCGTAGTACTTCAATGCGTAAAGATTCTTTTTTGAGGTGATAAGGGGAGGCATTGGGGACTAGTAATACTTGAGCGCCTGCAGCATAGGCTTGTTTGGCGGGGCCAGCATGCCAGGCGTCTTCACATAGGATCAGGCCGTATTGAATACCTTCACAGGTAAAGACACAGGCTTCATTACCTGGCACAAAGTAGCGCACTTCATCAAAGACTTCATGATTGGGTAATTCTTGTTTGGCATAGCCTGCAATCACTTTGCCATCTTGTAAAACGGAAGCAAAGTTTTGTAGGCCAGCAGTAGTTCTTTTTGGGTGACCTACAACAACAGTGAGACCAGAATATTGAGCCAGCTCTTTCATCAAGAGATCGAGCTGCGCTTGCGCCGCTTCAATAAATGCAGGGCGTAGCAATAGGTCTTCTGGGGGGTAACCGGTGAGCGAAAGCTCGGGAGTGACTACCAGTTTGGCGCCTTGTTGAAGGGCATCCAGAGCGGCCTTGTGAATCAGTTGCGCATTGCCAGCCAGATCACCCAGTAATGGGTTCATTTGGGCTAGGGCAATTTTTTGTGCGCTCACTCCGAATCACAAAGCCTATGCTGATATTGAAAACAATTAAGCGTGCTCTTTGTTGTAACGTTCAATACCCTCAAGAATTTCTTGATGGGCATCAGCAACACCACCCCAACCTTTTACTTTTACCCATTTCCCTTTTTCGAGATCTTTATAGTGCTCGAAAAAGTGTTGGATTTGATTTAGGCGTAATGGATTCATATCTTCTGGTTTTTGCCAGTGGGTATAGATCGGCAAAATCTTATCTTCTGGAACGGCTAATAATTTAGCGTCTTGACCAGCTTCATCTTCCATTTTCAAGATGCCAATCGCACGGCAACTGACGACAACACCAGGAATGAGAGGGAATGGAGTAATCACGAGTACGTCAACAGGGTCGCCATCACCAGCAATCGTTTTATTGATGTAACCATAGTTACATGGATAGTGCATTGCAGTACCCATAAATCGGTCAACGAAAATTGCGCCACTTTCCTTATCCACTTCATACTTGATAGGATCTGCATTCATTGGGATTTCAATAATGACATTGAAGCTCTCAGGGATCTTTTTGCCTGGCTTGACGTTGTCGAGACTCATAAATACTCCGAATAGTGATTAGTAAATACCCTGATTCCAGCGAAGGGCCGCAGGGGTGATTCTGCTACATACTGATACAGCTTAAAGACCCTAGTTTAAAGCTTTCCAAAACCTGGTCGACCTAAGCGCTAGATAGACAAAACAATAAAGATTAACTTTAGGGAGTTCAAGCATGAGTAATATCACTTTAGGCTTGTATTTTGCCTTGGCGTGCGGTGTCCTGGCCGTGGTTTACGGTTTTGTGATGCGCAGCTGGATTTTGAAGCAAAGTACCGGTAACGCCAAAATGCAAGAGATTGCAGAGGCGATTCAGCAGGGTGCAGCCGCTTATTTATCGCGGCAATACAAAACGATTGCCGTGGTTGGAGTGGTGCTGACCATTCTGATGGCACTCTTCTTAGATTTTGCAACTGCTATTGGTTTTGTGGTGGGGGCAGTTCTCTCTGGTGCCTGCGGATTTATTGGCATGAACGTTTCAGTACGTGCAAACGTACGTACTGCAGAAGCAGCAACCAAGGGCATGAATGAGGCTCTCAATGTGGCTTTTAAGGGCGGCGCCATTACTGGCATGCTCGTAGTTGGCCTTGGCCTCTTGGGCGTTGGTCTCTTTTTCATGTTCCTGGTATCGATTGGTGCAGGACAAGACCTGTCTTCTGTCTTGCATCCCCTGATTGGTTTGGCATTTGGTTCATCCCTGATTTCCATCTTCGCGCGTTTGGGCGGCGGCATTTTTACCAAAGGTGCCGACGTTGGTGCTGACTTGGTTGGTAAGGTTGAGGCAGGCATTCCAGAGGATGATCCTCGTAATCCTGCAGTGATTGCAGATAACGTAGGCGATAACGTTGGCGACTGCGCAGGTATGGCTGCGGACTTATTTGAAACCTATGCAGTGACACTGATTGCTACCATGGTGCTCGGTTCTCTGATGGTAGCTGGTGCTCCAGTTGCAGCCATTATTTACCCATTGGTACTCGGTGGCGTATCGATTATTGCTTCAATCATTGGCTGCTCATTTGTAAAAGCTACACCAGGTATGAAGAATGTGATGCCTGCTTTGTATAAGGGCTTGATCATTGCTGGCGGTTTGTCATTAATCGCCTTCTACTTCGTGACCAACTTCATCATGCCTGATGATGCATTGGGTATTCCAGGCAGCCAATGGCGTTTGTTTGGTTCAACCGTGGTTGGTCTATTACTTACAGCAGGCTTAGTTTGGATTACTGAGTACTACACCGGTACCCAGTTCAAGCCAGTACAGCATATTGCAGAAGCTTCAACCAAAGGTCATGGCACCAACATCATTGCAGGTCTCGGTATCTCCATGAAGTCCACTGCTTATCCAGTGCTATTTGTTTGTGCAGCGATTTTTGCAGCGTATTGGCTAGCCGGTTTGTACGGCATCGCAATTGCAGCAACTGCGATGTTGTCAATGGCGGGTATCGTCGTTGCTCTAGATGCATATGGACCGATTACCGATAACGCCGGTGGCATTGCTGAGATGGCGGGTTTGCCACAAGCAGTGCGTGACATTACTGACCCATTGGATGCAGTAGGCAACACCACTAAAGCTGTTACCAAGGGCTATGCAATTGGTTCAGCAGGCTTAGCCTCATTAGTACTATTTGCCGACTATACGCATGCACTAGAGGCCATTGGCCAACAAGTTTCCTTTGATCTTTCTAACCATATGGTGATCATTGGCCTCTTCATTGGCGGCATGATTCCTTACTTGTTTGGTGCGATGGCGATGGAAGCGGTAGGTCGCTGTGCTGGTGCGGTGGTAGAAGAAGTGCGTCGCCAATTCCGGGATATTCCTGGAATCATGGAGGGCACCGCAAAGCCAGAGTACGGCAAAGCTGTCGATATGCTGACCTCAGCTGCCATTAAAGAAATGATTGTTCCTTCTCTATTGCCAGTTGTTGCCCCAATCATTGTTGGACTCTTATTGGGACCTGCTGCTTTAGGTGGTTTACTCATGGGTACGATCGTGACGGGTTTGTTTGTTGCTATCTCGATGTGTACTGGTGGTGGCGCCTGGGATAACGCTAAGAAATACATCGAAGAAGGAAACTTCGGCGGTAAAGGTTCTGAGGCCCATAAAGCTGCTGTGACTGGTGACACTGTAGGCGATCCCTACAAAGACACCGCAGGACCAGCTGTGAATCCACTCATCAAGATCATCAACATCGTGGCATTACTGATCGTGCCATTGTTGCCAATCATGGGGCGCTAACGGAGTTAGTAAGGTCACTTAAGTAACAAACAAAACGCCTAGCATTGCTAGGCGTTTTTTATTACCCAATAATTTAATGCGAGGAACTTAATCCAAGGTTTCTAAATAGCGTTGCGCATCTAATGCAGCCATACAGCCAGTGCCTGCACTCGTAATGGCTTGGCGGTAGATGTGGTCTTGGACATCGCCAGCAGCAAAGACGCCAGGGATATTGGTAGCGGTAGCATTACCTTCTAAACCTGAGTGAGTCTTAATGTAGCCATTATTCATGTCTAGTTGGCCAACAAAGAGTTCAGTGTTTGGCTTGTGGCCAATCGCGATGAAAGCGCCAGTGACTGCAATGTCTTCGGTACTGCCATCTTGCTTCTTGATGCGTACACCAGTGACACCTTTGTCATCGCCAAGCACTTCATCCAGTGTTGCATTGAGTTTGAGTTCAACTTTGCCTTCGGCAACTTTAGCCATTAAGCGATCATTCAGAATCGGTTCAGCACGGAATTTATCGCGACGATGAATCACAGTCACTTTCTTAGCAATGCCAGTGAGGTAGAGCGCTTCTTCTACGGCAGTGTTACCACCACCGACTACGCAGACATCTTGATTGCGATAGAAGAAGCCATCGCACGTTGCGCAACCAGAAACACCGCGACCCATGAATGCTTCTTCACTTGGCAAACCAATGTATTGGGCAGAGGCACCAGTGCAAATAATCAATGCATCGCAGGTATAGGTTCCGGAGTCACCAACCAAGCGAATCGGCTTTTCTGTAAGGGCTGCCGTATGAATATGGTCAAAAATAATTTCAGTATTAAAGCGCTCGGCATGCTTCAAAAAGCGCTCCATCAGCTCCGGCCCTTGGACGCCATCAGCATCTGCAGGCCAGTTTTCCACGTCGGTAGTGGTCATTAATTGACCCCCTTGAGCCAAGCCAGTAATGAGGGTAGGCTTTAAATTGGCTCGGGCGGCATAGACTGCAGCGGTATAGCCAGCAGGGCCAGATCCGAGGATCAGAACTTTGGAGTGTTTTGGGGTATTTGTAGTCATAACCAAATTATAGATTTGCTTGTTTACAATCGGTAGAACATGGCAAGAACCGTATATCCGAAGTCCAAGGCTCCGATGAGTCCCCAGCCCCCTAATGCGGACGGGCAAGGGCGGATGCCCCGCCTACTCCTAGAGGCTCGCTGGTTCATTTCCTTGGGCCTATGTCTGGGCTTATTTGCCATTTTGCTGACATATTCAAAAGGGGACCCAGCTTGGTCTCATGCCAGTTTTGAGGCTCCTCGCAACTTGGGCGGTCGTTTTGGTGCCTATTTAGCCGATCTCATGCTCTATATCTTCGGAATATCCGCTTTTTGGTGGGTGATTCTCTTTGGTCGCCGCGTTCTCAATGGCTGGCGTGAGCTTTGGAGTATTCCACTGCCACCGGATCCTGATGCTAAGCCAGAGTCCCTGCTGGTGCGTTGGTTGGGCTTTGGACTAACTTTAATTTGCAGTATGGGTCTTGAGTCCATTCGCTTGCATTCTCTTTCATGGGATCTCCCAAGGCCGCCTGGTGGCATTTTGGGTGAGCTGATAGGTGATCCTTTGCAAATGTCCCTGGGCTTTACTGGAGCAACCCTAGTTCTGCTCTTTGGTCTTTGTGCTGGCTTGTCTCTGTTCCTCCATTTTTCCTGGCTCGATGTAGCAGAGAAGGTAGGGCGCTTTCTAGAGGTGAGTTTTTATCGCATCCGTGAGCGACGCGATAGCGAAGAAGATCGCAAACTCGGCGAGGTAGCTGCAGAAGAGCGTGAAGAATTTGTTGAAGAGTTTCGTGGTCGTGTTGAAGTGGCTGCGCCAGTACAAATTGTGCGTGCGCCAGCAGAGATTCCGAAGAGTGCGCGCGTTGAACGCGAGAAGCAACAGCCATTATTCGTGGATATCCCCGATTCAGAATTACCCCCATTGGCACTGCTAGATCCCGTACCGGAAGCAAAAGAAACAATTTCTGCCGATGTACTGGAATTTACGTCCCGCTTAATCGAGCGCAAGCTAGCCGAGTTCAATGTTCAGGTAACAGTGATTGCCGCTTACCCTGGACCAGTAGTTACGCGATACGAGATTGATCCCGCGATCGGTGTAAAGGGCAGTCAGATTGTCAATCTCTCACGCGATCTTGCCCGTTCACTTGGCGTGGTGAGCATGCGTGTTGTGGAAACCATTCCTGGTAAAACTTGTATGGCTTTGGAGCTGCCTAATCCAACGCGTCAATCGGTTTACTTGTCTGAAATTCTCACTTCACAAGTCTATAACGACAATCACTCACTACTGACACTAGCTTTGGGTAAAGATATTTCAGGCAGCCCTATGGTGGCCGACTTAGCTAAGATGCCGCACTGTTTGGTAGCGGGTACGACTGGTGCTGGTAAGTCTGTTGGTATCAACGCGATGATTTTGTCGCTGCTATTTAAAGCGAAGCCTGATGAAGTGCGTTTGATCATGATTGATCCGAAGATGTTGGAGATGGCCATTTACGACAAGATTCCTCATCTGCTTTGCCCAGTAGTAACCGATATGAAGCAGGCGTATAACGCGCTGAACTGGGCGGTTAATGAGATGGAGCGTCGTTACAAACTCATGAGTAAGTTTGGCGTACGCAATCTAGCTGGCTTTAATAAGAAGATTCTGGAAGCAGAAGAAAAAGGTGAGAAGCTCACCAATCCATTTAGCTTGACCCCCGAGGATCCTGAGCCAATCTATAAAGCACCAGTGATCGTGATCGTAATTGATGAGCTAGCTGATTTGATGATGGTCTCTGGCAAGAAGATCGAAGAACTCATTGCACGAATTGCACAAAAAGCCCGAGCTGCAGGTATTCATTTGGTGTTGGCAACCCAACGTCCAAGCGTAGACGTCATCACTGGCTTGATCAAAGCCAATGTACCTACCCGAATTTCATTCCAGGTCAGCAGCAAGATTGATAGTCGTACGATTTTGGATCAGCAGGGCGCAGAAGCATTACTGGGTATGGGCGATATGCTCTACATGGCCCCAGGCACAGGTTTGCCAGTGCGTGTCCATGGCGCTTTCGTATCTGATGATGAAGTGCATCGTGTGGTTGAGTGGCTCAAAGAGAAGGGCGAAGCCAATTACATTGATGGTGTTCTCGAAGGTGCTGATGAATCTAATGTAGATGCCCTGACCGGTGAGAGTGGTGGCGAAGCTGATCCACTTTACGATCAAGCAGTAGCGATCGTTCTTGAGAACAAACGCCCATCCATCTCTTTAGTGCAGCGCCATTTGCGGATTGGTTACAACCGTGCAGCGCGCTTGCTGGAGGATATGGAAAAAGCAGGGCTCGTATCGAAGATGGGCAATGGCGGAAATCGCGAGATTTTGCATCGTCCTTCAGAGTAAGAGCCCATGTCTAGATTTCTCATTGCAGCAATTCTGACAATTGCAAGTATCTTTTTTTCGGGTACAGCGCTTGCTCAAAGCGAAAGTGCTGCTGATCAATTGCGTCAATTTGTCCGAAACTCTAAAACTGCAGAAGGGGATTTTGTACAACAGCAGTTACGCGCACCCAAAGCAAATGAGCCCCAAGATAAGGGTTTGAAAGTGATTCGCCAGACTCAGGGCCATTTTGTATTTCAGCGTCCAGGCCGTTTTGTATGGGACACCCAAAAGCCCTATGAGCAAAAGCTGATTGCTAATGGCAATCAACTCATTTTGTGGGACAAGGATTTAAATCAAGCGACCTTTCGTCCAGCAGGCCAAGCGCTAGCTTCAACCCCTGCAGCCATCTTATTTGGTGAAACTTCCTTAGATCAACATTTTGATTTGATTGAAGGTGAAGAGCGCTTAGGCATGAAGTGGGTTAGCTTGGTGCCGAAAAAAGATACAAATGCAAAAGGTGGCAATGACTTGCCCTACACCAAGATCTCGATCGGTATGACCAATGGCTTACCAAGAGCCCTGGAGTTAATGGATGGACTAGGGAGCGTGGTCTTAGTTACCCTAGATAAAATCCAATTAAATGTGGCTTTGCCTACAAATCGCTTTACTTTCACGCCACCAGCGGGTGCCGAAGTCTTACGCTTAAACTAGAGCCTCAATAACAAAGTACTCCTCATCTATAGAGCATTAAATGATTGATCCGCAATTACTCCGTAAAGATATCGCTGCAGTCGCGGCGCGCTTAGCAACTCGCAAATTTCAACTCGATGTCGAGAAGTTCAATACCCTAGAGTCCGAGCGCAAATCTTTACAGACTCGTACCGAGGAATTGCAAGCCAAACGCAATCAATTGTCGAAAGCGATTGGTATGAAAAAAGGCAAGGGCGAGGATGCCTCAGCGGAAATGGTGGAAGCCAGTCAGATCAACCTTGATATGGAATCTGGCGCAGCGAGACTCGCCATTTTGCAAGCCGAGATATCTGATTTCTTGATGGGTATCCCAAACTTGCCAGATGAGTCTGTACCCATCGGTAAAGATGAAACAGAAAATCAAGAGATCAAGCGTTGGGGCGAAGAGCCGATGTTTGATTTTGAAATTAAAGATCACGTGGACCTTGGAGGTCCATTAGGTTTGGATTTTGAAGTAGCCGCTAAGATTAGCGGTTCCCGCTTTGTTGTTCTGAAGGGACCCATTGCGAGATTGCATCGTGCTTTAGCGCAATTCATGATTGATACACATGCAACGCACCATGGCTATCAAGAGGTTTATGCCCCTTATATGGTCAATGCTGCATCGATGCGTGGTACCGGTCAGTTGCCCAAGTTTGAAGAAGATCTTTTCAAAGTCCCCCGTCAGATGGGCGGGGAAGGCGAGGGCGGCGAAGCCAGAACTGAAAATTTCTATCTCATTCCAACAGCAGAAGTTCCAGTAACCAATTTAGTTCGTGATGAAATCGTCAATGCAGATGATCTGCCATTGAAATTTGTCGCTCATACTCCATGTTTCCGCTCTGAAGCAGGTAGCTATGGACGTGATGTGCGCGGGATGATTCGTCAGCACCAGTTTGACAAAGTAGAGTTGGTGCAAATCGCCAAACCAGAAGACTCCATGCAAGCTTTGGAAGAGTTAACAGGTCATGCAGAAAGAATCTTAGAGTTACTCGAGCTGCCATACAGAAAAGTATTGCTCTGCACGGGCGATATGGGCTTTGGTAGCACCAAGACTTATGACTTAGAAGTATGGGTGCCATCTCAAAATGCTTATCGGGAAATTAGCTCTTGCTCAAGCATGGGTGACTTTCAAGCAAGACGGATGCAAGCCAGATTTAAAGCAGGCCAAGGCAAGCCAGAGTTAGTTCACACCCTAAATGGATCTGGTCTAGCGGTAGGTAGAGCACTAGTAGCCTTAATTGAGAACAAGCAACAAGTGGATGGCAGCATTGCCATTCCGAAAGCATTGCAACCCTATCTAGGCGGCCTAGAAGTATTAAAGTCCCTCTAAGCTTTCAAGCGACCCCAAAGCTATAATTGCCCTTCAGTTCGGAGAGGTGGCAGAGTGGTCGAATGTACCTGACTCGAAATCAGGCGTACTGTCAAAGGTACCGAGGGTTCGAATCCCTCCCTCTCCGCCAAAGTCAATTTCTTTTTTTAAGGCATTCTTGATGAACTTACTCCGTGTATTGAGTATTGCTGGTGTTGCAGTAGTCACGATGGCTTGCTCAACCCCTGAAAGTGAATTCGGGGTATACAAGCAATCCGATGGCGCGATTGGTGTGCATGCACCCAAGGGGGCTAAACAGGACGAGGCTCAAGATGTGGCGATCGCAGAATGTCAAAAGCTAGGCAAGCGCACCGCAGTGATTGCGGAAAATAGGAAAACGGTCAATGACCGCTTTCCTATGACGTATATCTACTTGTGTAGATAAATTGAATCAGCTGATTGATTAGCTCAGCAACCACTTCTTAATAGACTTATTGACACACATTGCATCTAAAGCAAGACCAAAGAACTCAGAACCATTGGTGACCATGCTTTCGATCGCTTCTACTTTCCCAGACTTAATACCACGCAAGTAGGTTGCTGCGCGATAGCGTAAGAAGTGCTCTGTTTCACCTTCTTCATTTTCAGTAGAGCAGAGCTCAAGGCTACCGTAGCGGGTTTCTGGGTTGATATTGAGAATCGCTAAACCTAATGCGCCAATCAATTTCTCAGGAACAGGGATCGGCACATAGGAGTAGAGTGAGATGAGCATCTCTTGTTCATCTACTTCAATGATGTGATCAATATCGAGAACATCTTGTTCGGTTAATTCGGTTTCGCCAGAATCGCCACCACCAAATGTAGATTCAAACTGCAGCATCGCAGTATTGCTACCTTTAGAGATTTCAATCATGTCAGGGTAGCCAAGCAAACCTTTCCACCAGTACATCAGCGAGAAAGTGCATGGCTTGACTTCAACCAAACCCTTGTTAGTGGACTTAGCAAAGTACAAACCGTAGAACTCATCGTCTTGCTCTAGACCGTATTGATCTACTTTAGGAGATTTGACAGAAGTCTTCTTAACAGCTTTTTTAGCCACTTTCTTTGCAACTGCCTTTTTAGCTACCGGCTTTTTTGCAGGCGCTTTTTTAGCAACTACCTTTTTTACTACTTTCTTAGCAGCAACTTTTTTTGCAGGGGCTTTTTTTACCACCTTGGTAGCTACTTTCTTTTTTGCTGGAACTTTCTTTGTAGCCATGGTTTATTACCCTTCTTTTGGTTTCATTGTGCTTAATTGCTTACTGATATTACTGCAAGTTCTTTGCAGAATTGCTACATGCTATATGGGGTTTATCCCCCTTATTACAAGGGGATATTTTTAAATATCGGTAGAGCTATTGTTCTCCTCGTGGAGCAGGGATAAACTGAAGATGCTAGTTTTACCTTTCCACATATTTAACTGAAAGAAGATCTATGTTCCCAGAATTCCGTGAATTGATTACCAAGTTAAAAACTACAGATCGTCACTTTTCTCATTTATTTGATAAGCACAACAATCTAGATCAGAAGATTCAACGCATGGAAGCGCACATTGAGGCAAGCACTCACGAAGAGATTGAAACCTTGAAGAAAGAAAAATTGCTTTTAAAAGACCAGATTTATACGGTATTGAAAAAGGCAAGTCAGGAAAAGGTAGGTAGCTAAGCCTTTTTAAGGAAGCATGCTTTTAGTAGCATATTGCCTGCTTCTGTTTTGCAATCTACCTCATGATCTCCCGAGACCAGGCGAATTCCCTTAATCTTGGTACCCACTTTTAAGGTAGTAGAAGAACCTTTTACTTTGAGATCCTTAATGAGCGTGACAGTGTCACCGTCAGCCAAAAGATTGCCGTTGGCATCTTTGACAATGAGACCTACTTCGGCCTCTTCTACTACTGCTGCCATGGGCCACTCATGACCGCATTGCGCACAAACAAAATTGACTCCATCTGGGTAAGTCATATCTTCCTGGCAGGCAGGGCATTTGGGCATTTGATCTGGATTCATCAGCAACATTTTAGACTACAGCCCAGCAAGCCTATAGAATGAATAAGCCATGAATAAAACCCTGAAACTTTGCCTCATCATCTTTGTCGCCGCTCTAGTCTTGGGCGGCTTAGGAGCTTGGTATGCGGCCTCGGCAATAGATCCTGCAAAGTTAACCAAACTATTGAGCACAACGATTAAAGAGGAGGCTGGACGTGATTTAATAATCTCGGGACCAGTTAGCCTGAGTATTTTTCCGTCAATCGGCGTTAAAGCAGAGCAAGTGACATTGAGCAATGCTAGTTGGGCATCTGACGATCAAATGCTATCCGTAAAGCATCTCGAGCTCGATGTGAAATTGTTTCCCTTGTTTTCAAAACGAGTTGAAGTGAGCAAGATTACTTTGGTGGGCGTAGATGCTCATTTGCAAACCAATAAGGCAGGGCAAGATAATTGGGATTTGAGCTCATCAAGCAGTGCTCCAATCAGTAGCCCCACAGCAAGTAACTCAGCAAATAACGCCTCTGACCAGAGTAATTTAGTCGCTATTGAGACAGTTGAGATAACTGATGCCAGGATTAGTTATCAAAATGGTAGCAGTCCTCCAAAAGTCATCAATATTCCCAAACTCTCATTAATCGGTGAGGGTGGAAAGACTGCGGTCTTACTCGATGCGCAATACGCTGATTACCAACTGGGCTTAAAGGGCAAGATGAGCTCTCTGCGTCAGGCCATTATTGACTGGGGCCAAAGTCCTGTTCACATGAACCTAGACTTAACGCTTTCCCTCAATGGAAAATCTTTAGATATTGGCGGAAAAATTGATAAGCCTACAAAAGGATTGCCTCAGTTTGATATTCAGTTGACATCGAAATCATTTGATTTGGTCCCACTAGCTGCAGGGGCTGCTGCCTCTGGTCAAAAATCTGCCCGAGTTTTGAGATCGCCATCAACCCAAAGTCGATATTTCTTTAGTGATGCAATATTGCCATTGGATGCAATACCGAGCGCTGATGGTAAGGTTCAGATCAACATTGCAGAGCTGGGTGTTCCCGACCAAGCCCCTTTCAAGAATGTCTCGGGTACCGTCGCCTTTAAAGGTGAGAGGCTTGATATTCAGGATTTGAAATTTGAACTTGGCAGAGGGCAGGCCCAAGCTCAAATTTCTCTCTCGCAGTTTCATAGTGCTAGCCCTCATTTCACCTTAAAGGGCATGGCCAACAATTTCACGCTGGAGCAGATTGTTGTGAGCAGAGACCCCAGTGCAAAGATGACAGGTGGGGAAGCTCAGGTTGCCCTGAATCTATCAGGCAGAGGAAATAGCTTGCATCAAATGGCAAGCACTGCCAATGGCGCTGTTCAGCTGACGGTTGGACAAGCCCGCCTGGACTCGAAGCTCTTAAATACCGCTGGCGACTTTGCGGTAACAGTCATGAATGCTGTGAACCCGATGCGCAAAAATAATAAGCAGGCGATTTTGGAGTGTGCTGTGGTCTATTTGCCGATCAGCAATGGTTTCATCAATATTCAAGATTCCGTTGGGGTTGAAACGGATAGGCTAGATATTGTTTTATCGGGAACTGTCAATTTGCAAAGTGAAGCAATTAACCTCAAGATTCACCCTCAAGATAAAACAGGGCTTACTACCGGTGTCGACTTGGGTGGCCTGGTACAGATCGAGGGTAGCTTAGAAAATCCGAGAGCTGGAGTGAATAAAGCAGGCGTTGTAAATAGTGCCGTCGCAATCGGACTGGGAATCTTGACTGGCGGCATCAGTATTGCCGCCGAGAATGCCCGATCACTCACTACCAAGAGGCAGCCATGTAAAACGGCAATGCACTCTTGGGCGAGCATCTATCCAGGATCGAATTGAGAGATTTCTTAGAACACCAGCCCACTAACAAAGAGGCTGAATAAAGAAATAAAGATGCTGGCAAACAGTGCGGTCCAGAAGCTAGAGATCGTAAAGCCACTCACTAAAGCAGAAACCAGCATCAGCACCAAGGCATTCACCACCAGTAAAAACAGACCCATCGTGAGCACTGTTAGGGGCAAGGTAAAGAGAATAAGCAATGGCTTTACCACGGCATTAGCAAATCCCAGGACCAGGGCAGCAATCAAGAGCGAGCTACCATCGGCAAAGCGTAGACCGCTGAAAATATAGCTGGCTACCCAAAGAGATAAAGAGGTCAATCCCCACTGAACTAGAAATAGCGTGATGTTACCCATGATGAACGTCCTTTTTTGAAGAATGTTATAAAAATAATACTAAAGCTATCTTATCAGCCACTCAATAATGGGGCGGAATATCGTCTTTGAGGCTTCCGCCACCAGTACTGCTGGCCTGCTCCTTAATGGCTTTAAGCTCGCGATATAAAAATTCGATTTGTTGCTGTTGCTTATAAATGGTCTCATTCAGTTTTTCGATGAGGTCTTCAGTAAAGCTGAGTTTGATTTCTAGATTAGTAATACGGTCATCTGTCATGTGATGGCTTCCTTTTATTCGGAGATTAGTTCGAATCGCCCATCTTCCATCTCTGCTTTTGGGCGAATCCAAAAATCATGAGACTGCAGCGATTCATAAACATAGGCTGGCTCTAGTGAGGCTTCAACATTCGCTAGCAGGAGAACTTTATAAAATCCACCGCTCTTAATATGCTTAAGCTTACTACCGGGTTTAAATAAGCCATCATCAGGATTGGCCATTTTTGATTTAGTCATCCGTTTTCCTTACTCATTGCACCGTAATCAGCACTAATCATGACAGACTCTTTTGCCGCGCTCGCCGCAAACTTGAGGACCTCATTGTCTTTACTGAAGAGAGTACACGGCTTGGCTGTATAAGCCAAATCCAGAAAGACCTGATCATCTGGGTCTTGGCAGCGCCACGGGGAGGGCATCAGGGTTTCATCATCTATTACGCTGGCTAATGACTGCCATTGCAGTAAAAGCTGCTCTTGATCTCTTTGTCCCAGGGCAAATAGGGGTCTTGCGATCACATCTGCAAATTCCTCTAAGGTTTTGGGGGTTGCAAGCGCATCCAGTGCTCCATCGAGTAGGGCTTGCTTCAGATGAATCGCCCGAAAGTCATTAAAGACAAAAATATCTAGCAAGACATTGGTATCAAAGACAATCGCTTTCATCGAAATAGAATGACTTACTCTTGATTGCTACGCCACACTTCGGGTGTAATGGTCACTTGACCTTGGTCGGAAGAGACATACGCTTCACCATCTTGCACATTGACATGAATCACCATGCTGCGTTCAACGAGCTTATTGAGATCGTTGGCCTGTGTCGCAGGAATCGAGATAATTTGCAGATTGCGGGCGCGAGTCAATTTATTAGCAATGCCATCCCACCAGATCTTGCTAGTTTGTCCACCATAGCAATACACAATGACTTGATCAGATCTACCGCAGGCCTTCAAAATACGCCGTTCGTCAGGCTGCCCAATTTCTATCCAAAGTTTGATGGCATCAGTGAGGTCTTTGATCCAAAGATCGGGTTCATCGGTATCGCTTAGACCCTTTGTAAAGACCAAATCCTCATTGGCTTGCAGTGCAAAAGCAATGATCCTGACCATCATCCGCTCATCTGTTTCGGATGGATGCTTAGCAATAGTGAGGGAGTGACTGCCGTAATAGTGACGGTCTGAGTCTGCGACGTGAAGGTCGGCTTTGTGGATTGTTGCGCGTAGAGCCATGAGGCATTATCGCCTGTGCCGGCTACCTTCTCTTAGAAGTGAGGATTTAACCAGTATTATTTACTTCTAGAGACTGAATATAGCGAGCTAAGAGCACCTCATTACCGAGTATTGTAAAAACCCATGATTCGTATTACTGAACTCCGTCTACCCATTGACCATGCGCCAGAAGCTGTGGAAGCAGCGATCCTGAAGCGTCTCAATGTGTCTCCGCAAGATTTGATTCGGTTCGATATATTTAAGCGCAGTTACGACGCTCGTAAAAATGTAGCACTCTCTTTTATCTACACGGTAGACCTCTCGGTCAAAAACGAAGAAGCCATCCTGAAAAAGTTTGATGGAGATATTCATGTAAGGCCATCACCAGATACGAGTTATCACTTTAAGGCTAAGGCTCCAGAGTCTATTGCCAGCGGTAAATCATTGCG
Source organism: Polynucleobacter sp. MWH-Creno-3A4 (assembly GCF_018881885.1). NCBI lineage: Bacteria > Pseudomonadati > Pseudomonadota > Betaproteobacteria > Burkholderiales > Burkholderiaceae > Polynucleobacter > Polynucleobacter sp. MWH-Creno-3A4. The sequence goes on along the minus strand of NZ_JACXSA010000001.1, from coordinate 98,922 downwards.
ACCGGTTGTCATTGGCTTTGGCCCTTGCGGCATATTTGCTGCACTTCTGTTAGCGCAAATGGGTTTCAAGCCCATTGTTTTAGAGCGCGGCAAAAAGGTAAGAGAGCGCACTCAAGACACCTGGGGTCTGTGGCGCAAAAATGTACTCAATCCAGAATCCAATGTGCAATTTGGTGAGGGTGGGGCGGGTACCTTTTCAGATGGCAAGCTTTACAGTCAAATTAAAGACCCCAAGTTTTACGGCCGCAAAGTCATTCAGGAATTTGTGAAGGCAGGAGCCCCCTCAGAAATTCTGTATGTTGCTAAACCCCATATAGGTACCTTCCGTTTGGTGGGTGTGGTTGAGAAAATGCGCCAAGAGATCATCGATCTTGGTGGTGAGATTCGCTTCTCACAAAAAGTGATTGGCTTTGATATTGAAAATGGACACATTGCGTGTGTCAAAATTGAAGGACATGACGATCTACCTGCTAGCCACGTAGTGCTTGCGCTGGGCCACAGTGCACGTGATACTTTTCAGGCCCTGCATGATGCCGGTGTTTATATGGAAGCCAAACCATTTTCAGTAGGTTTCCGTATTGAGCATCCGCAATCGCTAATTGATAGGGCACGCTTAGGCCCACATGCTGGAAATGAATTAATTGGTGCCGCAGATTACAAATTGGTTCACCATGCTAAGAACGGCCGCTCAGTCTACAGTTTTTGTATGTGCCCCGGTGGCACAGTGGTGGCAGCAACTTCAGAGCCTAATCGCGTCGTGACCAATGGGATGAGTCAATATTCTCGCAATGAACGAAATGCCAATGCCGGAATTGTGGTGGGTATTACACCTGATGATTATCCAGGCGGCCCACTTGCAGGCATCGCGTTTCAGCGTGCAATCGAATCTAAAGCCTTTGAACTTGGCGGCGGAACCTATGAAGCCCCAGGGCAGTTGGTTGGAGATTTTCTAGAGGGTAAGCCCTCAACGGAGTTTGGTAGCGTCTTGCCTTCTTACAAGCCCGGTGTGCACCTAACAGACTTAGCCTTGAGTTTGCCTGACTATGCTATTGAGGCAATTCGTGAAGCGCTTCCGGCATTTGAAAAGCAAATTAAAGGCTTTTCAATGAAGGATGCTGTCTTAACAGGCGTAGAGACCAGAACCTCTTCTCCTTTGCGCATTACGCGCGGCACTGATTTTCAAAGTTTGAATATCAGAGGACTGTATCCCGCAGGTGAGGGGGCAGGGTACGCAGGTGGAATCTTGTCTGCTGGGGTGGATGGGATTAAAGTTGCTGAAGCACTAGCGCTGGATTACTTACTAAAGTAGGTTTTCAAAGGTCATTTTCTTTGACCCATATCAAAATCCAAGCTCTTTTTAGGAAGTGACGATAATGTCGCCATGGCTTTAATCGTACTCACTGATGCAAAACTGGCTTTCGGCCACGTAGACCTCCTCGCAAACACTGCTTTTTCACTCGAATCTGGTGAGCGTGTCGGCTTAATTGGCCGTAATGGCACAGGCAAATCCTCTTTGTTGAAGATTCTGGCCGGGATCGAGAAGATGGATGACGGACTTCTGCAGTACCAGCAAGGTCTACGTATAGCTTATGTTCCGCAAGAACCTATTTTCGAGGCAGAAGAAACAGTCTTTGATGCTGTTTCTAAAGGGGTTGCTCAAGCTAAAGCCCTACGTGAAGAATATGAGGCGCTTAGCGTAGGTGATTGGGATGATGCCTCTCACCATCGCCTCGATGAAGTGCAATCGCAATTAGAGGCCTTGAGTGGTTGGAATTGGGAGCAACGCGTTCATGAAACATTAGATCGTTTGCATTTAGAGGCAGATGTCAAAATCAGCACCTTATCGGGCGGAACTAAGAAGCGAGTTGCCTTGGCGCGTGCTCTAGTAGAAATGCCAGATGTATTGTTGCTTGATGAGCCAACCAACCATTTGGATCTCGATTCCATTGCGTGGTTAGAAGAGCTTTTAAAAGAATATCAAGGCTCAGTGATTCTGATTACCCATGATCGTGCTTTTTTGGATAATGTCTGCACTCAAATTGTGGAGCTCGATCGCGGTATTTTGCGAAGCTATCCAGGTAATTTCACTCAGTATGAGGTGCTCAAGGACCAAGAGCTCAATGCAGAATCTTTGGCTAATGCTAGGGCAGATAAATTGCTGGCTCAAGAAGAGGTCTGGATTCGTAAAGGTGTCGAGGCACGCCGCACTCGCAGTGTGGCGCGCATTGCCCGTCTTGAAAAATTACGAAGCAGTCGTGCTGAGCGCAGAGACGCGATGGGACAGGTCAAGCTTGCAGTTTCAGCGGGTGATCGCAGTGGCAAGATTGTGGCTGATTTACAAAACGTCAGTAAGTCCTATGACAGACCGATTGTGCAAGACTTCACGGCAACAATTCTACGCGGCGATAAAGTGGGCTTACTTGGGCCAAATGGCGCGGGTAAAACAACCTTACTGAAATTGATTTTAGGAACGATTGCCCCCGACTCAGGGACTGCCACCATGGGCACCCGGATTGAGGTGGCTTACTTTGATCAAATGCGTGAGGGTCTTGATCTCAATGCATCGCTTGAAGACTATATTAGCCCTGGTAGCGAATGGATTGAAATCAACGGTAACAAAAAGCATGTCAAGAGCTATTTAAGTGATTTCTTATTCGCACCCGAGCGTACTAATTCTCCGGTGAGCACTTTGTCGGGTGGCGAGCGCAATCGCCTTTTGTTGGCACGCTTGTTTGCAAGACCGGCAAACGTATTGGTACTAGACGAACCTACTAATGATTTAGATATTGATACCTTGGATTTGCTTGAGCAATTACTCCAAGACTATAAGGGCACCGTTTTCTTGGTCAGCCATGATCGTTACTTCTTGGATAACGTAGTGACCAGCATCATTGCGAACGAGGGTGATGGATTTTGGCGCGAGTATGAAGGGGGTTATGAGGATTGGAAGATCCAAAAAGCCCGCTCAGATAAAATTCGCGCCAATAACTCTGCTGCTAAACCAGGCGCTAAGGTGGAGTCTAAGTCTGAACCCAAGGCAGAAATCAAGCCTGTTGCTAAGACTGGCGTGCAAAAACTCAATGGCAAGGAGCGTCAAGAGTTGGAATCTTTGCCACTGCAGATCGAGCAACTCGAAACCGAGCAGGCTGATATCGGTATTGCGATGAGTAACCCAGATCTTTATAAAAACGAACCGGAGCTAGCCGCGAGTATGCAAGCCCGTTTAAGTGAAATTACTGAAGCGCTAGAGAAAAATCTGCAACGCTGGGAGCTTCTACTCAGTCGCTCTGAGTCTTAAGACTCGCGCAGTAAGCGAGAGCGCAGTTGAGCGATTTCGTCCAAGAGATCAAGTGCCAGAGCAACACCAGGAACATTGAGCTCTAGATCATGTGTAAGGTGTGCCGCAGTTTTGGCTCTTCTCAGAGAGTCACCACTAAAGCGCCAGTCTTCTGGTGAAGAACCAAGAGGGCTCAGAACACCTTCAGAAACCCAAGACATGATGAGTTCTTGGGGGGTGCGAGCGGCATGAGAGAGTTCTACGATACTCATGTGCACTTCATTTTCAACAACACTTGCTTCAATCCAGGTGGTATTTATCTGTGTCATTTCATCATCCCTTCAAGTGAGATCTGGGGTTGAAATCAAAAGCTTTACTAAAGTTCTCATAAGCTTCTTTTTGGCTATCCGTGCTCGCTGGTGGCAAAGCAATCGTTGGAACCACATACAAATCACCAGGTTCTGCGCTAGGAATGCCTTTGCCTTTGAGGCGCATCTTGCGTCCAGCAACCGTACCTGCCGGAATCTTGAGCTCTAGAGTAGATCCAGCGGGCGTTGGAACATGGACAGTCGTACCTAATGCCGCTTCCCATGGTGCCAATGGAATGTCGATAAAAATATCTTTGCCATCAATGCGATACAGGGGATTTGGATGAAAGTCGATTTCTAAATAGAGATCACCTGCAGGGCCTTGTCCGACACCAGGTCCACCTTGCCCAGCAAGGCGAAGATTTTGTCCCGCTTTAATTCCTTTCGGAATGCTGACATCCAATTTACGCTCTTGGGTGCTGACATGACCATTGGCATCAAGTGCTGGCATATGCAAAGCAATAGTGCGCTTTGCGCCGTTATACGCATCAGCTAAATCAACCAAAATTTTGGCGTGATGATCTTGACCCTTGAAGTTCATTCCCTGGCGTGATTGACCGCCACGACCACCTTGACGGTGATTACCTCTACCAAATAGCGATTCAAAGAATTCGCTCTGGTCGCCTTCAAAGCCACCGCCATAACCTGGGTGACCACCACCAAAACCACCGTCGGAATACTCAAAACCTTCATTCCAATTGGGAGGAGGGGTGAAGTCTTGACCGTTTTTCCAGTTCTCCCCAAAGCGATCATAAGCGGCACGTTTTTCCGTATCCTTCAGGACGGCATAAGCCTCCCCGATCTCTTTAAACTTTTCTTCAGCGCCAGATTCTTTATTGACGTCTGGATGGAATTTGCGAGCGAGTTTGCGATACGCTGCTTTGATTTCTGCTTCAGTAGCGGTCCGTGCTACCCCAAGCGTTTCGTAGTAATCCCTAAATTTCATGAGCTAAATTGAATCCTGATTAAGCTGATATTCAATTCTACATTCCTATTCATACAGCGCCTGCTTTTTAATCCCCAAGGAATCGTCAGTGAGGGCAGGGAATTATTGAGGATTGAGGTCGAAAAACAGCACCTCTGCCTCGACACCATGATCTATTTGTAGAGTAGATTCATTTTCAATCAGTAGGGCATCACCCGTTTGGAGTTGTTGGCCATTTACCTGCAAGGATCCACGGACAAGATGGAGATAGGCTTTGCGATTTGGGTCTAGAGCTACCTGAGCTGATTGAGAGCCATTAAAGAGGCCTGCATAGACTTTCGCATCAGCAAAGATTTTGACGCCGCCATTCTCGCCATTTGGAGAAGCAACTAAACGCAGCTTGCCATCTTTCTCAGCGGTCGGAATAGTCTTCTGCTCATAACTAGGCGCAATCTCAAGGACGTTTGGTTCAATCCAAATTTGTAATAAGTGGGTAGTTTGATCTTTAGCGTGATTGAATTCACTATGCAGCACTCCAGTGCCAGCACTCATACGCTGTACATCTCCCGGCGGAATACTTTCCACATTGCCCATGCTGTCTTGGTGAGCCAATTCGCCTTCAACAACATAGCTAATGATCTCCATATTGCGATGGCCATGCTTGCCAAACCCCATACCAGGAGCAACCCAATCTTCATTGATAACTCTGAGATTTCCCCAACCCATAAATTTGGGATCGTGGTAGCCAGCAAACGAGAAGGAGTGAAAGCTTTTGAGCCAGCCATGGTCAGCATAGCCTCTGTCTTGGGATTTTCTAAGGTATAGCATTCAGAATATTTCTTAAGTTAAATGAAGATGTTAGAGCTTGATGGTATTGATGGGACTTTACTCACCCTCACCAGATCTGCTGGGGTATTTAAAGGAAGCATAACGTACGATGGCATTGGCTAAGGCCAGAATTAAAATGGTAAGGCCCATAAACAAAATAGCCATGTCTGCTTCGTGCTTTGTGTTCACCAAATCAATAATGAGTCGGGTCACGGCAGTAATCGCAACGTAGATCAAGAAACGGACCGGCATGTGATTGGTCTTAAAGTAAATACCGACCATTGCACCAATTTCTAAGTAAATAAATAGCAGGAGTAAATCTTCAATCGAGGCTGAGCCTTTATTTACCATACCCAGAAAAGCAACTGCAGCAGACCAAACCGTTGCTGCACCAATTCCGAATAAGGCAATGCGATGAAATAAGGAAACAAATAGGTTCCCGATTGGAACGGTCCATTTTTCAATCGCCTCTTCTAATTTGTAGGCATCCTTTGGTGAGCTAGGGGTCATATTGATGAGGTCTCCATTTTTAGGTATTGATTTTTCTCAGTATATTTCTCTATTGGGTCAAGCGGAATCAAAAAAGAGGCTTAAGAGCCCCTTTTTTTCACAAGTGTTGACTTGGGTCAACCTAGGCTGTCTGCCCAGATATTGTGCGCCCAACCCCATGCATACACTCCCTCTAAAGTTGATGGTCCTGGGGAGACCCCGCCTGAGCCAGGAACGGGTTTAAAAGTCTTCTCAGCAGCAATATATTGGTGAACGCTCGCCACGTGCACCACTTCGCGATCGTTGACGAAGCTATAGCAGGTATTCGTGAGTACCGGAGCTGGATTCACTTCCCAGCCACTGAGCTCCGCAACAATGGCCGCTGCTGCAACTTTGGCATGTTGATTCGCCATGTGTCCAGACTTAGGCATTGCATAAGCAACTTGGATGGAGTCGCCAAGGACATGAATATCTTTTTGTGCAGTGGATTCAAAATTAATGAAGTTCACATTCACCCAGCGCCCATTAGAATTTGCTAGACCAGTTTTCACTGCAATTTCACCAGCACTCATCGCAGGCAATAGATTTAATACGTCCGCTTTCACATCATCCTGAATTTCCAGTTTGATGGTTTTGGTTTTGGCATCTACTCCAGTGACATTATGCTTTGGTAAATATTCCACAATGCCAGGGTACTGCTCAGCCCACACTTTTTTAAACAATGCGCCTTTGGAAGTCACATCTTGATTTGCATCCAAAATCAAGACTTTAGATTTAGGTTTATGGTGCTTGAGGTAATTCGCTACCTGGCAAGCGCGTTCATATGGTCCTGGAGGGCAGCGGTAGGGGGCTTCTGGAATGCTAATGGCAAATGTTCCCCCATCCCGCATGGCTGCTAATTGCTGATGCATGGCTACCGTTTCAGGGCCGGCTTTCCATGCTTGCAAGGTCACACCAGCCTTATTGGCTTGCGCTAAGCCCTCAATGCTATTCATCATTAAGGTCACGCCTGGCGAGACAATGGCCTTGTCATATCGCAAGGTTTTACCTGAAGCTAACTTCACCGTTTTCTTGTCGGGATCTATGCTAGTAACGCTGTCTTGAATAATATCGATGCCGTGACGTTTTTTTAAATTGTCATAAGGCGTAGTGAGCTCCGCTAAAGTTCGTGAGCCACCAACCACTAGGTTAGACAGAGGGCAGGAGATGAAAGTAGGGTTAGGCTCAATGAGCGTAACTTTGGCAGTGTTATTCGAAAACAAGCGCAGGTACTTCGCAGCTGTAGCGCCGCCGTACCCGCCACCAATCACCAGAATTTCTGCTTTTTGTAAATTAGCACGTGCCTGTCCGGAGAAGCCCGCAAGTAGACCTAAGGCAGCTGCGCTTTGACCAATAAAGTGTCGACGATCCATGATGGGCTTCCTTATGGTTGCTTGCCAAGTTGCTTGGCGATAGTTTCGAGTTGCTCGTCAGAGTAGCCTTTGGCTAACTGCGGCATGATGGTGCCTTCACGTGCACCTGATTTGAATGCTTTTAATTGAGTCAGCATTTGTTCGCTGGTCAGTTGATTGATTAAAGGCATACCACCATCTGGCACTCCTTTGCCATCAGTGCCATGACAGTTCGCGCAGGTAGCGGCAAGACCGCGGTGATACAAATTCGTAGCATCAGCATTTTGTGCTGCCGCAGTTGACCAGGGACTTAGGCCAAGATACATTGCCACTAGCATTGCGGGTTTTAAAAATGGTGCTCGCATGGGGTTTGTCTCCATTTCGATAATTACTGGGTAATGAGTCTATTTTTGTCTATTCCATATCTTAATCAAGAAGTACATGGAATGTAGTATCTAGCTCATATTCATTTTTCATAAGCTCATGCAAAACAATGGTTGGCTTGGGTTTTCTCCATCCTAGCTGCAAGCCCTATAAACTATGGGAATGCGAAGCCCATTCTCTTACCGTTCCGCGCTCTTCATACTGCTTCTGGGTGTATTCACCTATCTTTATGGATTAGACAGCCGATTTGCGCCTAAAAATGGGGATGAGTATCCCTATATGCATATAGTGCGTATGACTGCTGATGCTGGCAATTGGTTGCCGCTTCAATCTGAGATGGAAGGCATCAAAAATACCAAGCCACCGCTTATTTTTTGGCAAGGAATTGCCACTACCGCTTGGGCGAATCAGTGGTCTCTTGAAAACTTGCGTTGGCCCAGTGTTTTATACACAGGACTCACAGCATTTTTCTTATGTTTGGCAGTGCGTCGATTTAGTGGAAACACACAAACTGGTTTACTAGCTGCTTTAGTGTGGCTTTCTTTTTTTGCGACCTATCGTTATGGTCGCCCCTTCTTAGCTGATCCTCCAGAAGTCTTTTGGATTAGTCTGCCATTCATGGCGCTTCTCTATTGGGGCAAGTCGGCTTTTGAATCTAAATTCTTATATCCTATATTTGCGGGGATTTGTTTTGGTTTAGGACTGTTTGCTAAATCGTTTGCCTATATTGCGCCAGCATCGCTTGCACTAGGTCTCTACTATTGGCGCTGGCGACAGTGGAGTATCCCTCAAACACTCATTCATGACCTCTACAAGATACAGATAGCCTGTGTATTGGCGCTGGGTGTATTCGCGCTATGGTTTGCTTTGGATCCTTATCCAGCAGCAGTGTGGCAAGAGTTTGTTGTGGGTGAGAACGCGGGTAAGTTTGCTGCTCGCAACTCAAATTACTTATTAGATCTCCTGCGGGGCGGAGACAGTATTTGGCTTTTGCTGCTCACCACCTTAGCCAATGCTGGTTTCTTCATTTTTGTCTTGATCACTACCTTATGGCAATGTTGGCGTAGCCGCCGGTTCCTAGATATCAACGAAGTGTTGTTGTTATTGTTAATCGCCGCATTTTTACTGGTATTTAGTTTGCCAAGTCAACGCTCTGGTCGTTATCTTTTGCCGGTGATGCCCGCATTTGCAGCGTTAATTGCATTGCATTGGAATCGATTGCCTATATGGGGCTTTCGCATTGCATTGTGTTTGCAGCTCTTAGTGTTGTCGCTCTTGTTGTGGGTAGGCATCAATTTGCAGCTCTCGGGTTTCGGTGGCGAGAATATTGCTTGGACCTACTCTCATTTTCACTGGGGGCTAATGGGTTTTAGTCTAGTGATCATCTTGATGGGCTTATTGAACTCCAAGCGAAGCAAAACTTTGGCCTTAGCTGCTTGTTTCCTGACTTACTGTGCCTTGACCAGTAGTCTTGCACCGCTAGAAGGGGAGTTAGGTCGCTATTCAGTAAAAACGATTACTAATATGCAAGGCAAGGATGTTTGGATCCCTTGCGATTATCGTGCTAAAGACGAAGAATATCGCTTACTTCTGCCTGGTGCCCAGTTGCATGGATATGCTGCTAAAGATGCAAGTGACGTTCAGAGTTTAACGAGCGCTTATCCATTGGTGGCGGTGTATGCACCCTTAGGGGCTCCTCCAGCCTTGTGCGAATCTTGTCAGATTGTGGGGCAAAGAATGGAAATGCGCGCACGCCATACGAATGAAGAAATGATTGCAATGCTGAAAGGCCAGATTGGCAAGTATCTTTTTGTAAATGAATATTTGATAGCAACACCAGCCGCCAGCCCTGATCTGAGCAATGTGAAGGATATGTGTAGATGAGCCGTGTGATTGCCCTCTGTTTTTTATTGCTAGCTGCCGTGATTGGTTTCTTGCACATTGATAGTCGTCCAGCATGGACCTCATTTGCTGTGAACTCTCCAACCATAGCGAAAGAACAATTAGAGTTACAGCCTGTCGCTCCTGTCAAGCAATCTACAGTTCCCAGCAAGTCCAATATACCCACACCATTAGATACTTGGTTGCCCGAGACAGGTGCTCCGTCGGTGCACGCCGCATCACTGATTGCTTTGAAAGATGGGGCAATCAGGGCATTTTGGTTTGCTGGTAGTCGCGAGGGCGCAGCAGATGTGGTGATCAATAGTGCAGTCCTGGACCCAAAGTCATCAACCTGGGGTGCGCCAACAGTGGTTATGGATAGAGTCAGCGCAGAAAAAGGTTTGTCACGTTACATCGCTAAGTTGGGCAATCCCGTTCCAGCTAGAACATCTGATGGCCGCCTGCAATTATTTTTTGTTACGGTGTCGATTGGTGGTTGGGCGGGTAGTTCCATCTCCAGCGTGATCTCAGATGATGAAGGGCTGACCTGGAGTAAGCCACAACGACTGATTAGCTCTCCTTTAATCAATCTCAGCACTTTGGTTAAATCTCCTGCGATCACTTTTGCAGATGGCCGCTTAGGCTTGCCTGCGTATCACGAATGGATCGGCCGCTTTGGGGAGTTTCTCAGGATCGATGCTGGACAAGTAATTGATAAGCGACGGATGAGTTCGGGACGCGGTGCAATTCAGCCACTGGTATTTGTGAACAACGCCCAAGATGCTACGGCATTCTTTCGTCAAACCCGAGGTTCTCATCAGCCCAAGCAAATTCCTGTGAGTCAAACTCAAAATTCTGGACAGGCATGGCATTCGGCTGATGATCTCCCCATTGCTAATCCGAATGCAGCTGTAGCAGGAGTGCAGCTGAGCGATGGGGTTCGTATTTTGGCGCTCAATAATATTGAAGCCGGTCGCTCGCGCCTGATGTTGATGATGAGTGATGCGCAATCCTCTCATTGGCAAATCATTGAGGTCCTCGAAGACGATTCAGCATTACCAGATGATCAACGCCGTGAATTTTCCTATCCATATCTCATTACGGCCAATGGAAATGATGCGCATCTGGTTTATACCTGGGACCGTAAAAAAATTCGTCATCGATATTTTTCAGGAGCATGGCTCAAATATGCTCATAGCCAACTCAGTAGCGCCGAGTCAGTAGCACCTGCAGAGGAGGCAAAATAATGAGCGACTTCATGCAAACGATAGCCTTGATGGAGATGTCAATCACTTGTGCTGTTGTGGTGATCTGGCTATTACAAAAGTCCGCATCTCAGCCTTTTCCATGGATGGCAAAATTCATCATGATGATATTGATTGGCAATCTATTCTTTTGGCCCTTAGGGTTGGGAATGGAGTTGCCGCTTGCTGCTTATGTTCGTGGCGTGACAGGGGATCTGAGTATTGTGACCTTATTACTTTTGTGGGGCTCTTTATTGCCTGGAGCTAAGCCTATTCCATTGGCCTTTAAATGCGTGCTTGCCGTGATTGCCTTGAGCTTTTATCCCTTTGCCCTCGGATTTGGCATGGTTGATCCGTACGCCTGGGGTTATGGCTCGATCCCATTTTTCATCGGCGTACTGTTGTTTGCATTGCTCTGTGGTTTGTTTAATTGGGCCAAAGGAGTCTGGATCATTGCGCTTGCCATCATCGCCTGGGCAGCCCATTGGCATGAGTCTGCGAACCTCTGGGACTATGTACTCGATCCCTTTTTAGCAATTTGGGCCTGTATTGCAATATTGGGCGCGCTATATAAAAGACGCAAAGATAAAGCGCGCTCTGGCTATTTATTTAGACCTGGTTAATGCCAATTAAAATCCAAAGTAGTAAAGTGTGATGTATCTAGTGAGCTAGGTATATAGATCAATACTGAGGCAGACATGAAACAGGTAAGTCAAGAAAGTATTTCGACCTTGAGCAGAAAAACAAGAGGATTCGTTCTGGTAATAATTGCTACTGGAGCTCTGCTTAGTGGATGCGTTATGAATCCCGGGCCCTATCAGGCAAGTGGCAATTATTACCCTCAGGAATATGCTGGTTCTGACTACGCCGATGACTCTAGGGGTAACGCTGGTCCGCAAATGATCTCATCACAACAATTACAGGCATTGGTCTCTCCAATAGCGCTTTATCCAGACTCTTTACTGTCGCTCATGCTTTTAGCGTCAACTTATCCGCTAGAAGTGGCAGAGGCTTACAACTGGAGAAATAGTCATGCATCATTGAAAGGTGATGCTCTACAAAATGCACTTAAGGCGCAATCTTGGAACGATAGCGTGAAATCCTTAATCTCGTTTCCAAAAGCATTCAATATGATGGGCAGTAAGTTGCAGTGGACTCAGAACTTAGGCAATGCCTATAAGCTCCAGGCCGCAGATACGATGAGAGCGATTCAAGTGCTTAGAAAGCTGGCTATTAAAGCGGGCAGCCTGAAGTCCAATAAACAAATTACGGTGACGACTGATGCGAACGGACATATCTTAATCAGCCCCGCTAATGAAAAAGTGGTTTACATCCCAAGCTATAACCCAACAGTAGTTTATGGGCCATGGCCTTATTCCGGATACCCACCTTATCCCATCTATGACCCTGCTTGGGGGTATATGGATTTTGGAATTGGTTTTATGATCGGCGACGGTTTTTGGTCCTATCCTAACTGGAATGATGGCACGATTAACTCTACCAACATTAATCCATCCGGACGCATTGCCCCCCGTCCCATTATCGGACCGGCAAGCATCGTTAATCAGCAACGTTTACTGAATGATTGGCAAAATAAATTGACTCCAGAACAAAGACAAGCTGCCCGTCTTGAGGCGCAGCGCGCCAATAATGCTTTTCAGAGAGATGCCACTCCTCAAGAAAGAAATCAAGCGGCACGCCTCAATCAAGAAGCGCGTAATGATGCCCAAATGGATAGAACTGATCCCAGCGTATATCGTGAGGCTGCTCAAGAAAATGCCATGCGCGATCAAGCACGCTTTGATAGTGACGAAGACCGCTCACGTGGCTTTGGTGGTGGTCATATGGGTGGATTTGGTGGTGGTGGCGGTGGCCACATGAGTAGTTTTGGTGGTGGCGGTGGTGGTCATATGGGCGGCTTTGGTGGCGGTCACATGAGTGGTTTTAGGCGTTAATCTTTATTAAGAGAAAAGAGTCATGAAAATATTTCCAGCAACATTCATACTAATTGCATCCATTCTTTCCTTTACTTCAAGTGCATTTGCGCAGAAGGATCTTCCAGTAGACGATGCCAGTACAGCTGCATTTGTTGAGCTTTGCAAAAATCCTGCTGACGAGCAAGGTCGCAGTTTTTGTTTTGGTTTTGGAGAGGGTGTTTACCAGGGCTACCTAGCAAATCGTAAGCCCGAGGCTAAACCAGCTATCTGCTTTATCAATAAGAGTGAGACTCGCAGTGAGGTCTTACAAAAGTTCTTAGCATGGACAAAGGCAAACCCTCAGTTCAATCAAGACAATGCGGCCAAAACCCTCATGCGTTTCTTTACTAGCAACTACCCCTGCAAATAAAAGTTTAGTAAAAGAAAAAGCCAGCAAATTGCTGGCTTTTTTAATGCAGCGACGCAATCTTAGTCGGCAATATTCGACTTACGAATCACGGGCCCCCATTTATTAATCTCTGACTCAAGGTGAGTCTTTAAGCCATTGGGTGTCATTTTGTCTTGTGAAACGATATCGATATTGGCGTCCTCTAAACGCTTTTTAACGTCTGGAGAGTTCAAGGCAAATTTTAGGGCGGCATTGAGCTTATCCAAAATTGGCTTGGGCACACCTTTGGGTGTGTACATGCCATGCCATACTTTGACTTCAAAACCTTTTAGACCCTGTTCATCCAAAGTTGGCACATTGGCGATTGCAGGCAAGCGCTTGAGCGTAGTGGTTCCGTAAGCTTTCACGCGTCCATCTTTGATGTACGGAATGGTTTGGGTGGTTTGATCGCAGAGCAGATCTACTTGGCCACCGAGCAAGTCTGTGAGAGCAGGGCCCGTTCCTTTGTAAGGGACGTTGGTGAGCTTGACGCCCAAACGGCTTTGAAAGAGTAGGCCGCACAATTGTGACACCGCACCAGGACCAGCATTCGCCATCGTCACTTTAGAACCATTGGCTTTAATGTAAGCCTCTAGTTCTTTAAAGTTGTTTGGTGGTAAATCTTTTTTACCCAAGAGCACCATGGGTACGTCCGCTACTTGACCGATGTATTCAAAATTGGTCAAAGGGTCATAAGGGAGTTTGTCATACAGAGCATTTGCAGTTGCCATACCCATATGGTGTAAGTAGATGGTGTAACCATCGGGTGCGGCACGTGCAACCTTGGTGGTGGCGATGGTGCCACCTGCGCCATTGACGTTCTCAACAACCACAGTTTGCCCAAGGTACTGGCCCATGGGTACAGCAATCAGGCGTGCAACAGAGTCAGTCGGTCCGCCAGCGGCAAAAGGAATGACTAAGGTAATTGACTTGCTGGGCCAGTCTTTTTGCGCCAATGCATTGCCACACAAAGCAGTACTAAGGGCAATAGCGCTAGCAATGCCAGAAAATAGGAAATTCTTGATCTTCAATTTTGGTCTCCATCTTGTTTTTATGTAGACCAATTCTGCCAGTTTTGCAGGTTTTTGACCTTAGTGTTTACCAGCAAGTGCAAGCGTTCTTTGCGCCAAAAGAACTACTGGGCGGTCAATCATGCGGCCATCCAGCTTGACTGCACCTCCCTGGGATGTTTGAATCGCCTCGATTACTTTCTGAGCCCATAAGATTTCCTGCTCAGATGGCATGAAGGCGTTCTTGACTGTAGGAACTTGCTTAGGGTGGATGCAAAGCTTGCCACCAAAGCCCATACGCTTGGCCCGTTCAGCATCATCTTGAATCCGCGCTTCATCATCTGTTGAGGGGGTAACCCCATCAATAGGGGGAGCAATTTGCGCAAGTCGGGATGCGAGCACGATTTGATAGCGCGCAGCCTGTAATTGTGTTTCTTGCGGATCACAGATCATGCCAAGATCAGCCTGTAAATCCAAATTACCTAAAGCAAGGCGAATCACTTGATTTGAATTGGCGATTTGTTTGAGTTGATCTAAACCGATGGCAGTTTCAATCATGGGAATCAGCGTGGTGTTAGGCAAAATCAGTGCAGCACCATTGATCTGATCAGCAGACTCAGATTTAGGAATGAGCAAGCAGGTGGCTTTCAACTCCTGAGCCAGTATCAAATCCGCAGAATAAAACGGACTACCTGGAGAGTTGCTGCGAATGACTAAACGACTCTTCTGTTCGGTGCTAAAGCTCGGCCAAGCAGCCCGAATCGCATTGCGGGCAGTCTCTTTGTCATCCGGTGCGACCGCATCTTCTAAATCGATGATCACTGCAGCAGCGCCACTCTCAAACGCTTTTGCAAAGCGCTCAGGGCGATTGCCTGGAACAAACAGAAAGGTGCTGCAAAAGGCTAAAGGGAAGTCGGATGGATTCATAGGGAGCTTAAATTGATATCACGCTAATTGGGCAGTCGCCTGCATGGTGAGCCAAGCTTCATGATCTTCGGCCCAAACGGAAATAGTCTTGCCACTAGGATCTTTTTCTAAATCAGGTTTGGCCGAGACTTTAAATACATTGATATCAAAGGTCGGGCGAATTACACGGAACTCAAAGCTCTTGAGTCTGCATCCAGGAATGCTTTGACGAACCAAATCTACCAGCAGTGTGGCGATCAAGGGACCATGCACAATGAGGCCAGGATAGCCTTCTACTTCGGTAACGTATTTGCGATCGTAATGAATGCGATGACCATTAAAGGTGAGCGCTGAGTAGCGGAATAGCAAAACATCATCTGGCGTAATAGTCTTTGTCCATACTGCATCTTTTGGAGCGGGAGTGGGGGCCGCGGGTTTGTCATCTGGTCCGGGCGCATCACGATACACAATGTCATGCTCTTCAATAATGGCAAGACCATTTTGATTGGAGATGAGGTGTTTCACTAAAACAAAGATCAGATCACCTGCACGTCCTGCTTTGTGGGTGACAGATTCAATCGTGGAGACGCGTTCAATCTCATCTCCCACGGTGAGTGGAGCTAACCATTGCAAGCGACTACCGGCCCACATCCGACGTGGTAGCGGAACAGGAGGAAGAAAGCCGCCACGCTTCGGGTGGCCATCAGGTCCGATATCGGATTCGCGGGCATGGGGTAAAAAATACAGCCAATGCCACAGCTCTGGTAAAAAAGTGCCTTTGCTTGGTGCTGGGTCATCGCGATCTAAAGTAGCAGATAGGGCGCGAACTGGTGCAGCCGTAACTGAATCTTGGAATGACTCAGTTTTACCGAGCCATTCTTGTAAGTGGGCAATAGTTTGAGCTTCGATTCGCATATTTTCCATTATGCCAATCTTCATCAAGCCGGGCTTGAAGTGACTAGCCGATGAAGGCTACGGCGAGGTAAGAGAGAAGGCCAGCTAAAGCGCAGCCACCTAGCACCGTCATTACCCCTTTTTGAAACTGAAATAGCCCTAAGCTAGCTAAAGCGCAGATGACGATGGATATCCAAGAGATAGAGCCTCCTAGACCACTAGGTAAGAACACATGGTAGGCAAAGAAGAGACCCAGATTAGCGATCACGCCAACCACAGCAGCAGTGATCGCAGTCAGGGGTGCAGTAAAGCCAAGCTTTCCATGAGTAGACTCAATCAGTGGGCCGCCTACCAAGATAAAAAAGAATGAAGGTAAAAAAGTGAACCAAGTAGCGACACACGCACCAAGTACGCCAAACCAAAATGGATTGCTATTGCCAATCAGGTGCTGAATATAACCAGCTAAATAACCTACAAAAGCCACCACCATAATCAGCGGTCCAGGAGTGGTCTCACCCAGAGCTAAACCATCAATCATTTGATTGGCGCTGAGCCAATGAAAATGATCTACAGCACCTTGATAAACATAAGGCAGTACTGCATAAGCACCACCAAAGGTCAGCAAGGCAGCCTTAGTAAAGAACCACGCGATAGCTGGATAGAGTGTTCCCCAACCAAAGACTGCAATCAGGATGACAATTGGCAGAAGCCAGCATGCGATTGCGACCAGGCTATGTCGAATGGTTTTCTGAATCTGAAACTGTGCGTGCTCAGGAGTAGGGGTATCGTCATCAATAATGGCCCTACCGTAATGTTGATCTTGCGTATTGGCATGTCCACCCTTTTGGGAAAAATACTCTGGGTAGCGTTTGCCTCCCCAAAAGCCAATCGCAGCAGCAATCAAAACAATGATTGGAAAAGCCAAATTGAGAATGAAGATGGCAATGAAAGAACCCAAGGCAATCCACTGCAGAGCTTGATTGTGAATGGTGCGCTTACCAATACGCACAGCCGCATGCAAAACAATTGCGACCACCGCCGGTTTAATGCCAAAGAAGATGGCGGCAATCCAAGGCACTTGCCCAAAGCTTAAATAAACCCAAGATAGGCCAATCAAGATAAACAGTGAGGGCAAGATAAATAGTGTGCCCGCCAGAATGCCACCCCAACTACGATGCATCAGCCAGCCAATATAAGTGACGAGTTGTTGTGCTTCGGGCCCTGGTAAGAGCATGCAGTAGTTCAGAGCATGTAAAAAGCGCCGCTCAGAAATCCAGCGACGCTTCTCAACCAACTCTTGATGCAAAACCGCGATTTGTCCAGCGGGACCGCCAAAACTAATAAAGCCGAGTTTGGCCCAAAACTTGAGGGCCTCGCTTAAGGGAACGCTCAAACTTCTTCCATTCCACCAATGACTTGGCTAAAGCCGTTATCCACATAAATGATTTCAGCAGTGATACCGTTTGCAAGATCAGACAACAAGAAGGCAGCAGTATTGCCCACATCATCAATCGTGACATTGCGGCGTAATGGTGCAGTTTGTTCGACTGCTTCCAAAATCTTGCCGAAGCCTTTGATGCCAGAGGCAGCGAGCGTTTTGATTGGTCCTGCAGAGATGCCGTTGGCACGAATTCCCTTAGGGCCAACTGAGCCGGCGAGATAACGTACTGAAGCTTCTAAAGAAGCCTTCGCTAAACCCATGGTGTTGTAGTTGGGAACGTTCTTCATGGATCCCAAATACGTTAAGGTGAGTAGTGAAGATTTATCGCGCAACATGGGTAAAGCTTCTTTTGCCATTGCCGGAAAACTGTAAGCAGAGATGTCATGCGCAATTTTGAAGCCTTCACGAGAGAGGCCTTCGAGGAAGTCGCCTGCAATGGCTTCACGGGGTGCAAAACCAATGGCATGTACAAAACCATCAAACTGAGGCCAGGATTTGGCTAAATCCTGAAAGAGGGCTGCAATTTGTTCATCGCTACCAACATCACAGTCAAAAATGAGATCGGTGCCGAATTCTTTTGCAAAGTCGACGATACGGTCCTTAAAGCGTTCGCCAACATAAGTAAAGGCTAATTCAGCGCCTTCACGGTGACATGCCTTGGCGATACCATAGGCAATTGAACGATTGGAGAGGAGGCCGGTAATGAGGATTTTTTTGCCGGAGAGAAAGCCCATGTTGTGTCCTTTGCTTCAAATATGATTAGCTATCTACAATTGTTGCATATATGCCGACCCTAAAGCCCATTCGCCAGCTCGCCCAATACCTGCTGCTAGCCCTGCTAGTAGGGTTTGGAGTCAATACAGCAGAGGCGGCACAGGGGATTTCTCAATATGGCAAGCCCAAGTATGCCGACGGATTTGCCCATTTCGATTACGTCAACCCCAATGCCCCCAGGGGAGGTACGCTGACTTTACCCAATCCAGGGCAAAGAACCAGTTTTGATAAGTTCAATCCATTTACCCTGCGAGGAGTGACTGCCCCCGGAATTGAATTGATGTTTGAATCTTTGGCGGAGGGAAGTGCGGATGAGGTATCGAGTATTTATGGTTTGCTGGCTGAAGATATTGCGGTAGCAGCAGATCACAAATCTGTGACCTTTCGAATTCGTCCAGAAGCCAAATTTTCGGATGGCAGTCCCGTGTTAGCGGCAGACGTTAAATACAGCTTTGATATTTTAATGAGTAGCAAAGCTCACCCACGTTACAAAACGACTTTTGCCGATATTAAAGAGGCAGTCATTGTTTCAGATCGAACAGTGCGTTTTGACTTTAAAAATGACAATGCTGAACTTCCCATCCTCGCTGGAACCTTGCCAATCTTTTCTCGCAATTGGGGTAAGCAAGCAGATGGCAGCATTACTCCTTTTGAGAAGATCGCCTTTGAGACGCCGATTGGTAGTGGGCCTTATCTGATCGAGTCCTTTAAGGCAGGTAAATCGATTGTCTTCAAACACAATCCGCAATATTGGGCAGATCAACTCAGTAAACCGCTGAACGTGCGCGTTGGCTTTTATAACTTTGATCGGGTCCTATACAAACTGTATAGCGACGATGCCGTGCGGCTTGAAGCATTTAAAGCAGGGGAATTTGATGCCATCGTGGAATATCGCGCCAAGATTTGGGCTAAGGGATATGTTGGTACAAAGTTTGATAACGGCACTTTACTCAGAAAGGCCTTCTTAAATCACAACGGTGCTGGTATGCAAGGTTTTGCCATGAATATGCGCCGTCCTTTATTTAAAGATGCACGCGTGCGTGAAGCCTTGGGCTTGGCTTTGGATTTTGAGTGGCTTAATCGCCAAATCTTTTTTGATCAATACAGTCGAATTAATAGTTATTTTCAGAATAGCGACTTGAGTGCGAACTTTGATGGCCATCGCAAACCGACTGAAGCGGAGTTGAAATTATTGCGACCACTCAAAGACAAATATCCACAATGGGTGCCTGATGCGGTTTTCGGACCGATGCCGTATGCACCATCGACTAAGCCGCCGGGCAGCTTGCGCCAGAACTTAAAGCAAGCACGTGAATTGCTGATGCACGCTGGTTGGCAATACCGTGATGGCGCCTTGCGTAATGAGAAGGGTGAGCCTTTTCGCTTTGAGATAGTAGAAGATGGCGGTTTCTTCTTAAGAGTGATTTCCGCATATGTCCGCAACCTCGAAAAACTGGGTGTGCAGGTAGATATCCGTACTAGCGACTTTGCTTTGCATCAAAAGCGCATGAATGAATACGATTTTGATATGACGACAGTCCGCTTTCCAGACTCGCAAAATCCGGGGAATGAACTTTGGGATCGCTTTGGTAGTCAAGCCGCTAAGGAAAAAGGCTCAGACAATGTCATTGGAATTCAATCTCCCGTAGTCGATGCCTTGGTCGCTGAGGTGACTAAAGCCCAGAACCGAGAGCAGCTCCGTGCAGCGACAAGAGCTTTGGACCGCGTACTTTGGAATAGTTACTACGTCATTCCACAGTGGTACAACCCTACGCATAGAGTCGCGTATCGTAAAGAGATGCATTATCCAGAACCGCCTTTGTATTATTCAGCTGAACCTTGGATTATGCAAAATTGGTGGAAAGAAGAGTCTAAATAATGCACGGTCAAATGCGCGTCTATATTTTGAAACGTTTGCTGTTGATGATCCCAACATTGTTGGGCGTATTAACACTCACTTTTGCAGTAGTGCAATTTGTCCCAGGCGGTCCGGTAGAGCAGATGGTCCTCGAATTAAAAGGCAAAGGTAGTGCTGCAACTGGTGGATCGGAGTCTTCTGGTGCCGGAGCGACTTATCGTGGACGTCAAGGCGTCGATGCGCAACGCTTAGAGGAAGTGAAGGCTTTGTATGGTTTTGACAAGCCGCCAGTAGAGCGTTACTTCATGATGCTAGGTCGTTTTGCACGCTTTGATTTAGGCCAAAGCTATTACCAACATGAAAGTGTCTGGGGCTTGGTGGTCTCCAAGCTCCCCGTTTCTATCAGCATTGGATTATGGACCTTCTTCATTACCTATTTAGTGTCCATACCCCTGGGTATTGCCAAGGCTGTGCGTGATGGTTCACGTTTTGATGCTGTCACGAGTAGCATCATTTTGGTAGGTTATGCCATTCCAGGATTTGTCTTGGGCGTGCTGCTTTTGGTTCTCTTTGGTGGGGGCAGTTTCTTGCAGATTTTTCCACTACGCGGATTAACTTCAGATAACTGGAGTGAGCTGAGTCTATTAGGCAAGGTCATGGATTATCTATGGCACTTAGTGCTTCCAATTACAGCTTCAGTTTTGGGCAGCTTTGCAGTAGTAACTATGTTGACTAAGAATTCTTTTTTAGAAGAGATTCGTAAACAGTATGTGTTGACAGCGAGAGCTAAGGGTCTTACTGAGAAACAAGTACTTTGGAAGCATGTGTTTCGCAATGCATTACTTCCTTTGGTGACTGGCTTTCCAGCGGCATTCATCGGGGCATTCTTCACGGGCTCACTACTCATTGAGACTTTATTTTCTTTAGATGGTCTTGGCTTACTTTCCTATGAGTCTGTCATGCGTCGTGATTACCCGGTAGTATTTGGAACGCTGTATCTATTTACCTTGATTGGGTTATTTACCAAGCTCATTTCCGATCTTTGCTACGTCTATATCGATCCCCGCATTCAGTTCGGCGCTGGAGGTGGTTCATGAGTCGTTGGCAGCGCTTTAAAAATAGCCGTACCGGCTATGCCAGCCTCTGGATCTTTATGGTCTTGTTTGGTCTATCGCTTTGCGCTGAGCTGATTGCGAATGACAAGCCCTTGCTTGTGCGCTATCAAGGACATTTTTATTTTCCGATTATCCAAAATCAACCAGAGACTGTATTTGGTGGAGACTTTTCTACGCCAACAGATTTTTTAGATCCTGATATCCGTCAAAACATTACAAGTAATGGTAATTGGGCAATTTATCCACCCATTCATTACAGCTATGAAACCCTTAATTACTTTTCCACTGTTCCAAATCCGGCTCCCCCATCTTGGGAGAACTGGCTCGGTACAGATGATCGTGGGCGCGATGTTTTGGCGCGTTTGATCTATGGATTTCGACTGTCAATCTTATTTGGCCTAGCGCTCACCATTGTAGGAGTCAGTGTAGGCATTATTACCGGATCCCTGATGGGGTTCTTTGGTGGCAAGTTCGATCTGATTTCACAACGTTTGATTGAAATTTGGTCGGCAATGCCAGAGTTATATTTGCTCATTATTTTTGCGTCCATCTTTAATCCCAGTGTTTCTCTCTTGGTCATTCTCTTAGCGGCGTTTGGTTGGATGGGATTATCTGATTACGTACGGGCCGAGTTCTTTCGGAATCGTGCTTTGGAGTATGTCCGAGCAGCGCGCGCCTTGGGTCTTACGAATCTGCAAATCATGTGGCGTCATATTTTGCCCAACAGCTTGACACCGGTAATTACGTTTTTACCCTTCCGCATGAGTGCTGCCATTCTCTCTTTAACCAGTTTGGATTTTTTGGGATTGGGTGTTCCGCCTGGTACGCCTAGCTTGGGCGAGCTCCTCTCACAAGGTAAGGGCAATCTCGATGCTTGGTGGATTTCGCTATCGACCTTTGTAGTCCTAGTGACTACCTTATTGCTGCTTACTTTTATGGGTGAGGCATTACGCGATGCTTTTGACTCTCGTAAAACAGGTTTAATGAGTGGAGGTCGTTCATGAGCTTGCTCAAGTATGAAGACCTCTGCATCTCTTTTGGATCGGGGCGTCGTGAAAAATTTGCAGTCAATCATTTGGATTTAGAGATTGGTATTGGAGAGCGGGTAGCGCTGGTTGGTGAATCTGGCTCCGGAAAAACACTCACTGCTTTAGCTCCACTTCGCCTTGAGCCTGAGGGTGCGAAAGTTTCTGGCAAGATTCTGTGGAACCAGGGTGAGGGTAAGGGAACGGTAGATCTTTTGTCACTGCCGATTGAAGAGATACGCCAGATTCGGGGTCGAGAAATTGCCATGGTCTTTCAGGAGCCGATGACTGCGCTCAATCCCTTATTTACAGTAGGCAATCAAATTATCGAAGCAGTACAAATCGATCAGCCTCTGATTTCTAAAGCACAGTGCGTTGATGCTGCCATTGATTTGCTGAGGAAGACCGGCATCCCCGAGCCAGAGCGTCGCTTTCATGCCTATCCGCATCAACTCTCCGGCGGTCAACGGCAGCGTGCCATGATTGCGATGGCTTTAGCGTGCAAGCCGCGCCTCTTGATTGCAGATGAGCCAACTACCGCATTAGATGTCAGCTTGCGTTTGCAGATTTTGGAATTGCTGAAAGATCTTCAAGAAGAATTTAAGGATCATGGCGGTATGGGGATCTTGCTCATTACACATGATCTCAATTTGGTGAAACACTTTGCGCAGCGTGTTGCAGTTCTCCATCAAGGTAACCTGATGGAATCTGGCCCAACCAAGCAGGTGTTTAGTCATCCAA
Organism: Polynucleobacter sp. MWH-Creno-3A4; assembly: GCF_018881885.1. NCBI lineage: Bacteria > Pseudomonadati > Pseudomonadota > Betaproteobacteria > Burkholderiales > Burkholderiaceae > Polynucleobacter > Polynucleobacter sp. MWH-Creno-3A4. The sequence continues at coordinate 76,007 of NZ_JACXSA010000001.1, read as the reverse complement.
GCGATCCCTATACCAAAGCATTGGTCAATAGTGCTCCCGTGCGTGATCTTGCACCCTTGATGCCTTTAGCCCCCGTTTTACTTAAGACCGAAGAACTTTCGGTTGCATACCCCAGCTCTGAAACCGTTTCTTGGTTCAAAAAAGCACCGGCCCATAAAGTATTGAAGAAGGTGAGCTTTGAGTTAAAGCAAGGTCAAACCATTGGCGTCATTGGTGAGTCTGGCTCTGGTAAGACTACTCTTGGTATGGCGGTGCTCGGTTTGCTGGGTGATTCCTCTGCAGAAGTTTCTGGAGATGTGGATGTGTTGGGTAGTGATTGGCAAAAACTCAAACCTGCAGAACGACGTGCTATGCGTGCGAGTTTGCAAGTGATCTTTCAGGATCCCTTTGGATCATTGTCACCGCGCATGAATGTGATGCAGATTGTGGCTGAGGGATTAGATGCGCACTTCCCAAATCTCACAGCAGCTGAACGTGAAACTCGTGTGCTCGATATGTTGAAAGAAGTGGGTCTTGACCGCACTGCGCTTACGCGTTATCCCCATGAATTTTCTGGTGGACAAAGACAGCGTATTGCCATTGCCAGAGCGCTGATCTTGCGCCCCCAAATTTTGGTTTTAGATGAACCTACCTCAGCTTTGGATGTATCTATACAAAAGCAGGTACTAGCGCTTCTGACTGAACTCCAAAAGAAGTACAACTTAGCATATTTGATGATTAGCCATGACTTGGCAGTCATCAGGGCGATGTCACATCAGGTGATGGTCCTTAAGGGCGGCAAAGTGGTGGAGTTTGGGGATACAGAGACCCTGATTGCGCACCCGCGCCAGACCTATACCAAAGAGCTTTTTGCTGCAGCTGAGTTGACTTAATTACCCAGAAACCCAATTTCAATGGGCTAAATTGGTGCATTAACCCCCCTTTGGGGCACAATTTATTCTTAAAAAATGTTTATAAACAATGACTTGAGTCAAAAGTCTAGTCTTGGTTGTGAAGTACTTCTTTGTTACACTAAGACGATGTCATTGAAAAAAGCGCTCCTGCCAAAGCTCTTGGTTCTCGCCTTGGGCTTGAGCTTTGCTTGGTCAACTTATGCTGTTGATGCTCCGGTTGAGACTCCAGCTGAGGCAGCTGTACCTAAAGAAAGTATGTTTCAGGCGGGCCGCTCTTATTTATCTCGAGTATCTGATCGTTTGGTTGATACCGTCTCAGGAAAATCTGAAGAACTTATTAATCGCGCAATGGAAGTCATTGGCGTGCGTTATCGCTGGGATTCTGAATTGCCACAATCAGGATTGGATGGCAGCAGCTTTGTTGGTTACGTCTTTAAAGATAAGCTTGGATTTTTATTACCCCGCAAATCGACTCAGATGAGCAGAGTTGGTAAGCCGATCAATCGTGATGAGTTGCAGCCAGGTGATCTCGTATTTTTTAACACCATGCGACTCACCTTTTCGCACGTGGGTATTTATGTCGGTGACAATAAATTTATTCACTCTCCATCCAAAGGCACTGCAGTTCGTGTCGATGATCTTGGTAGTCTTTATTGGGATAAACGTTTTGATGGTGCTCGCCGTCTAGATGGTAGCGACAATCTGAATGACGCTGAACGTCAAGAGCTCCTCAATGAAGTGAAGAACTTAAAGCGCAAGTCTCCAAGCCTCTAATTCCGTGGGCAATAGCCCTGATTTACCCCTTCAGCTTTTCCTTAATCAATGCCATTTGTTCTTGTGCTGCAGCCTCGCCAGCCAGGATTGCCGCATTTCTGGATTTAAAGTCGCCACTACTCATTTGTCTTAGTTGTGGAGTAATGGCAATATCCGCACTTTTTAATTCATACTGATTAATACTGCGTTGCATGATGGAGATGGTTTGTTGCAGCACCCCAAATGTACCGCTAGCGTCTTGATGCACGGGTTCAGAAGAAATATTCACCGCGATCACGAGAGTGGCGCCCATCTGTCTGGCATAACTTACCGGTACGGGTGCAACCAATCCCCCATCGACATATTCTTTGCCGCCAATCACGGTGGGTTGAAATACACCAGGTACGCTGCACGATGCGCGGACTGCTTGACCCGTATTGCCAGTCCTAAATAAAACACCTTTGCCAGATTGCAATTCGGTTGCCACAATGCCCAGCGGAATACGCATTTGTTCAATGGTTTTGTTTTGCACTTCCCGATTGACCATGTTTTGTAAGGCATCACCTTTAATGAGGCCACCAAAGCGCCCCACAAATGGCAGACCCCAATCGGCAATAGTGGCTTCATCTAAATTGAGTGCCAGGCGATTCAGTTCATTACCTGTTGCACCAGAGGCAAGGAGGGCGGCAATGACGCTACCTGCGCTACTGCCAACCACAATATCGGGACGAATGCCCTGAGCTTCGAGGGCTTTAATGACGCCAATATGAGCAAAACCTCGGGCAGCTCCAGCGCCTAATGCCAAACCAATAACAGGCTTTTTGCTGCCAATCATGCTGCAAGAGCTCAAGCTAGCGCCACCGAGCAGGGCGCCTAAGCCAATTCCGAGGCCTAGCAAGCGACGCCGCTCTGGGGAGCCGGGCTGCATCAAGGCTGGAATCGGGAGTTTTGAGGATTTATTGTGCATATGGCTATTGTATTGAGCCTACCTTATAATGGGTGCACGGTGAACGAGAAGGACTTCGTTTCGGCGCGAACCAATCCCCCAACGAGAATTTAAGAGATGGATTGTTCGTAGTAGCTAGAGAACACCTAAAACCCATTACTGAAATACACTTTTTAAAGCCTCATCAGGAAAATTCCTGATAGCCCACTTTTATGGACGATCACAACAAGCGCGTTATTGAAACAGCCCTCCTGTGCGCACAGGAACCCCTCACTGTCGCTGATTTATCACGCTTGTTTGTGGAAGACATCACAACTGCAGATATTGACGAAGCTTTGGTGGAGTTACAGCGTGCCTGGGACGATAAGGGCATGGAGCTAGCCCACATTGCTACTGGTTGGCGTTTTCAGAGTCGTTTATCGATGCGCGAGTACCTTGATCGTTTAACGCCAGAGAAGCCACCGAAGTATTCCCGTGCGGTGATGGAAACTTTAGCCATCATTGCCTACCGCCAGCCGGTGACACGCGGAGAGATTGAAGAGATTCGCGGAGTGGCTGTTAGTAGCAACGTGATGAAGCAGTTAGAAGATCGTGGTTGGGTTGAAGTGATTGGTCATAAAGAGACCATCGGTCGCCCAGGTTTATACGCCACCACCAAACAATTTTTAGATGACTTAAGTTTGACTAATTTACAAAGTTTGCCAATCTTGGAAGACGCTGCGCCTATGGCTGCAGCAGAGCAGTTGGGTCAAGCCATTATTGAATTTGATCCCGATGCTACTGTAGAGACTGTGGTGATCGATGAAGCGATTACCGAAGTTTCAACCCAAGATGCTGTAGAAGAAGTTACTCCCGAGTCTGAATCTTCAGACGAAACAAAAAATAATTAATGACAAGTTCTAACGACAACGATTCATTCCCGGCAATACCTTCAGCGGCAACACCATCCCATTCTGAGGCTGCTCCATCGCATGGAGAGGGCCAAGCGTCTGAGGGTCGTGAGGCAGGGGAGAGGGGCGAGCGCGGTCAGCGTAACCCACGTCGTCAAGGGACTGGCAAGCATCCTTTTAATAAGAAGCGCCCATTTAACAAGGACCGCCCACGAAGAGAGGGTGGTGATAACCATGGGCCACGCGAAGGTGGCAACCATTCTGCCGCCAAGCTAGCGCCCAATGCAGCCGATAGCGAAGCCTTATTTGCTTCAGTAGTTTCAGGCGAATTTGATGCCGCACTCGATGCTCCGGAAATTGAGGAAGTTAAAAATCCGGATGGCTTTAATGAACATGAAATCTCCCATCAAACTGGTGCAGAGCGACGTGCACAGCGCGCACAACGTTCCCGTGAAGATGAGGATCCTGATGCACCAACTGAAGAAGAAGTCAGTAGCTTGCAATTTGCCAATGTGGATGAGTTACCACTGAGTTTGCGCGATGAAGTCTGGTCCGATCTCGATGGCTTAGATGACGATGCCGATGATGAGGATACCGTTAAGCTGCATAAGGTATTAGCAGATGCTGGCATGGGTTCCCGTCGCGATATGGAAGATCTGATTATTCAGGGGCGCGTATCAGTCAATGGATTGCCGGCACATATTGGGCAGCGTATTGGTCCAACAGATCAAGTACGTATTAATGGCAAGCAGGTCCATCGCAAGATTCAGACCAAGCCACCACGCGTGATTTTGTATCACAAGCCAGCTGGCGAAATCGTGAGCCAATCAGATCCCGAAGGTCGTCCAACCGTATTTGATCGTTTGCCTAAACCACGGCAGGGTCGTTGGATCGCGGTGGGTCGCTTGGACTTTAATACTGAAGGACTCTTGTTGTTTACCACCTCTGGTGAGTTGGCAAATCGTTTAATGCATCCACGCTATGGTGTTGAGCGTGAGTACGCAGTGCGTATCTTAGGCGAGTTGAGTCAAGACAATACGGCGCAACTCAAAAGCGGTATTCAGTTAGATGATGGTCAAGCCAAATTCTTACGTCTGGCAATGGGTGGTGGTGATGGCGCCAACCGCTGGTATCACGTTGCCTTAACCGAAGGTCGTAATCGTGAAGTGCGTCGCATGTTTGAAGCAGTTGGTCATACGGTATCTCGCTTAATCCGAACACGATATGGCATTTTCTTATTGCCTCCGCGCTTAAGACGTGGCAAGTGGGAAGAGATTGAAGCTGGCGGTATCTATAACCTGATGAAGTCGGCAGGACTAAAAATGCCACAGCCGCAAGATAAAGGCCGTAACCCGAATGCTGGTGGACAAAGTCGCAATCCAGAAGGTGCTGATTTCCAGCCTGATCCCATGCAAACCTCAGTGTCATACTGGGGCTCACGCGATGCCTTAACGCTGGCGAGTGGCCATAACGGCATGACTCACCAAGGTAGAGGTGGAAAGCCTGGCGGTGGCGGGTCTGCTGAAGGTCGTGGTCCATTCCGTGGTCGTACCCAAGGCGGTCGCCCTGGACAGGGTGGCGGTCAAGGCGGGCAAGGTAGTCAAGGCGGTCAAGGCCGTAACAAAGGTAAAAAAGTCCATCATGGGCAGTCTGCTTTTGTGACGGGAAGCCCTCAAACCCCAGGAAATGGGCCAAAACGGGGCGCTCCAAAAGGACGCAAACCCTTCAATAAGGGCCCCAGAAAACCCCGCAATCCTGGCGAAAGCTTCTGATTTCTAATAGATTTCCCTGAGAAAGGGAACAAAAATCAGCTATAATTTTGGTCTTACAGCAGAATTCTGCTGTTTTTAGTTGTTACCGACTGATGTTGCGATCAACGTAAGTCGGCCTGTTCTGAATTTCGAGAATATGGGCTTCAAAGCCCATTTTTTTTTGTCATTTTGGTATGAAGGGTAGTCGTGAAAGATCAGCAGGTCATTTCTGCAGAGCTGGAAAACTTGGGTTACACGCTAGTAGATATCGAGCGTGAAGCCGGAGGATTGCTGCGCGTCACGATTGAAAACCCCGATTACGAGCGCTTGATTACGGTGCTTGACTGCGAGAAGGTGAGCCATCAACTGAGCTACACCTTGCCGGTTGAGAACATCCCTTACGAGCGCTTAGAGATTTCTTCACCAGGCTTAGATCGCCCTGTGAAGAGTGCAGCAGACTTTGAACGTTTTGCTGGAATGGAAGTGGATTTAAAACTACGTGTTGCCGTTGGTAACCGTAAGAATTTTCGTGGTGTGTTGCAAGGTTTGCTGACTGGTGAATTGAATTCACCTGATGCGAAATTTGGTTTGGTGTTCGAGGGTGCTGATGGTCAGCCCTCTCAATTGGAGTTCTCTATAGCCGAGGTCGATAAGACTCGGTTGGTCCCTGTTATTGATTTCAAAGGAAGAAAGTCATGAGCCGAGAAGTTCTCATGTTGGCAGACGCGCTAGCGCGTGAAAAGAACGTTGATCAAGCTATTGTGTTCGAGGCGCTAGAAATGGCGTTGGCATCGGCCACAAAGAAGCGCTATCCCAATGAAGATGTGGATATTCGTGTATCGATTGACCGTGAGTCAGGCGAATACGAAACTTTCCGTCGCTGGTTGGTGGTTCCTAATGAAGCCGGTCTGCAAGAGCCTGATAAAGAGATTTTGCAATTCGAAGCCCAAGAGCAATTGGCTGATATGGAAGTCGGCGACTACATTGAAGAGCAAATTGAATCCTTGGCATTTGGCCGTATCGGCGCACAAGCTGCCAAGCAAGTGATCTTGCAACGCATTCGTGATGCTGAGCGCGAGCAGATTTTGAACGACTACCTAGAGCGTGGCGAAAAAGTCATGACTGGTACCGTCAAGCGTGCTGATAAGAATGGTTTGATTATTGAATCTGGCCGTGTTGAAGCATTGTTGCGTCGCGATCAAATGATTCCAAAAGAGAATTTACGTTCTGGTGACCGTGTGCGTGCTTACATCCTCAAAGTGGATCGTGAAGCTCGTGGTCCCCAGATTGAACTTTCCCGTACCTGCCCTGATTTCTTAATCAAGTTATTTGAGAATGAGGTTCCAGAGATGGAACAAGGCTTGTTAGAGATTAAGGGCGCAGCCCGTGACCCCGGTATTCGCGCCAAGATTGCTGTAGTGACTTACGACAAGCGTATCGACCCAATTGGCACCTGTGTTGGTGTTCGTGGCACACGCGTTACTGCAGTACGTAACGAAGTGGCTGGCGAAGCAGTGGATATCGTGTTGTGGTCTGAAGATCCAGCCCAGTTTGTGATTGGTGCTTTGGCTCCAGCGCAAGTCTCTTCAATCGTGGTTGACGAAGAGCGTCACGCGATGGATGTGGTGGTTGATGAAGAAAACTTGGCAATCGCCATTGGCCGTAGCGGACAAAACGTGCGTTTGGCAAGTGATTTGACTGGTTGGCAGATCAACATCATGACTCCTGAAGAGTCTGCTGAGAAAACTGAAAAAGAAGCTTCTTCTGTGCGTCAATTGTTCATGGACAAATTGGACGTTGACCAAGAGGTAGCAGACATCTTGATTGAAGAAGGTTTCAACACTTTGGAAGAGGTGGCTTATGTGCCATTGTCTGAAATGTTAGAGATTGATTCATTTGATGAAGACACCGTGAACGAGTTGCGTACCCGCGCTCGTGATTCTCTATTGACTATGGAGTTAGCTAAAGAAGAGCGGATTGGTGAAGTTTCCCAAGACTTGCGCTCTTTAGAAGGCATGACTACCGAGTTGATTGCAAAGCTTGCTGAGAATCAAGTCCACACCCGTGACGACCTTGCTGAACTGGCTGTTGATGAGCTAGTTGAGGCGACACAAATTGACGAAGAAACTGCGAAAACGCTCATCATGAAAGCGCGCGAACATTGGTTTACTTCATGAGAGGAAGTAGTGCATGGCAACAACAACAGTAAAAGTACTCGCCAAGGAACTGAAACGAACCGCGGCTGACCTCTTGGAGCAATTGAAGGCAGCTGGTATCGATAAAAGTTCTGAGGACGAGAGCATCACCGAGAAGGACAAAACAGTCCTGCTCGAGCATTTGCAAAAAGCACACGGCAATGCTGAAGCTGGCGCTCGTAAAAAAATCACCTTAATCAAGCGTGAGAATTCTGAGATTCGTCAGGCAGACTCTGCAGGGCGTACGCGCACTGTTCAGGTTGAGGTGCGTAAAAAGCGTGTACTTGTTAAAGCCGGTGATAAAGGTCCTGCAGTAGAAGAGGCTCCAGCAAAGGCAGCTGCACCTGCTCCGTCTGCTAAGCCAATTCTTTCGGAAGAAGAATTAGAGAAGCGCGCAGCAGAAGCAACTCGTCAAGCTGAATTATTGGCTCGTCAAGAAGCAGAGATGAAGGCGGCTGAAGAAGCGCGCCAAAAAGAAGCTGCGCAGCCTATTGTTGAAAAAGATGCCAAGGGTGATGAAGCTCCAGCTGCGGCTGAGAAAAAAGCCCAAAGCGATAAGGCGGCTAAAGATTTAGCCGCTAGCAAAGAAAAAGAATTAGCAGAAATTCGAGTGCGTCGTGCTGCTGCTGAAGCTGAGGCTTTGGCTATTCGCGACATGATGAGTGCCCCAGCGCGTGTACTCAAGGCGCCAAGTGAAATTGCTGCTGAAGAAGCGAAAAAAGGTACTCTCCACAAGCCTGCTAAAGCAGAGGGCGCAGATGATAAGAAAAAATCTCCAGCGAAAGTTGGCGGTAAAACCATTAAATCTTCTGAGACATCTTCTACTTGGCAAGAAGAGGGCGCCAAGAAACCGGGTGGCCTGAAAACTCGTGGTGATTCATCTGGTGGTGTTGGTGGCTGGCGCTCAGGCGGTGGTCGCAAGAAGCAGCGCCAAATTGCTGAAGCGAACGTCGACACCAATTTCCAGGTGCCTACTGAGCCAGTCGTGCGTGATGTGCATGTTCCAGAAACCATTACCGTTGCAGAGTTAGCTCATGCAATGGCAGTGAAGAGTGCGGAAGTGATTAAGTTATTAATGGGTATGGGTCAGATGGTTACCATCAACCAAGTACTCGATCAAGATACCGCCATGATCATTGTGGAGGAGATGGGTCATAAGGCTCATGCAGCGAAATTAGATGATCCTGATTTAGATCTTGGTACAGATGGGCATGATGCAGAACTATTGCCACGTCCTCCAGTGGTCACAGTAATGGGTCACGTTGACCACGGTAAAACTTCTTTGCTCGATAAGATTCGTGCGGCAAAAGTAGCCACTGGTGAAGCGGGTGGTATTACTCAGCACATTGGTGCATACCATGTGGAAACACCACGCGGCATGATTACTTTCTTGGATACCCCGGGTCACGAAGCCTTTACGGCGATGCGTGCTCGTGGTGCCAAGGCAACCGATATTGTGATCTTGGTGGTGGCGGCAGATGACGGCGTGATGCCGCAAACCAAAGAAGCGATTCACCATGCAGTTGCTGGTGGCGTTCCCTTGGTTGTGGCGATCAACAAAATTGATAAACCAGAAGCCAATTCTGAGCGCGTTAAAACCGAATTGGTTGCTGAGCAGGTAGTCCCTGAGGAATACGGTGGCGATGTGCCATTTATTCCCGTGTCTGCAAAAACAGGCGAAGGTATTGATGCTTTATTAGAGAACGTGCTCTTGCAAGCAGAGATTTTGGAGCTCAAAGCTGCTAAAGATGCTCCAGCACAAGGTCTCGTGATTGAAGCGCGTTTGGACAAAGGTAAGGGGCCAGTGGCTACTATCTTGGTTCAATCTGGCACGCTCAAACGTGGCGACATGCTCTTGGCTGGTTCTACCTTCGGTCGTGTACGCGCAATGATGGATGAAAACGGTAAGCCTTGTAATGAAGCTGGTCCTTCGATTCCGGTAGAGATTCAAGGTTTAGCGGAAGTGCCTGCTGCTGGTGAGTCTGTTCAAGTGGTTCCTGATGAGCGTAAAGCCCGTGAGATTGCACTCTTCCGTCAAGGTAAGTTCCGCGATGTGAAGTTGGCTAAGCAACAAGCATTCAAGCTCGAAACCATGATGGAAAACATGGAAGAGGGTGCAATTGAAGCGAAACTCTTGCCATTAATCATCAAGGCAGACGTTCAGGGTTCCCAAGAAGCTTTGGCTCAATCCTTAATGAAGCTCTCTACACCAGAGGTGAAGGTGCAAATCGTTCACGCTGCTGTGGGTGGCATTACCGAAACCGACGTGAACTTGGCGGTAGCCTCTAAAGCAGTCATCATCGGCTTTAATTCTCGTGCAGATGCAGCAGCTCGCAAGTTGGCAGAGAACAATGGCGTAGATATTCGTTATCACAACATTATTTATGACGCGGTGGATGAAGTGAAGTTGGCCTTGAGCGGCATGTTGACTCCAGACAAGAAAGAGGAAATCACCGGTATGGTTGAAATCCGTCAAGTCTTCTTGGTCTCTAAAGTCGGCGCTATTGCAGGTTGCTTGGTGGTGGATGGTGTGGTTAAACGCACATCAAGTGTTCGCCTCCTGCGTGACAACGTGGTGGTTTGGACTGGTGAGCTTGATTCACTGAAGCGCTTTAAGGATGATGCCAAAGAAGTTCGCGCCGGTGTTGAATGTGGTCTGTCATTAAAAGGCTATAACGACATTAAAGAGGGCGATCAGCTTGAGGTATTTGAAGTCACTGAAGTAGCTCGTTCACTCTAAGCTAGATGCATAAGACTAGTCCGCATCGTAACCAGCGTCTCGCCGATCAAATTCAGCGAGACCTGGCCGAGCTTATCCCTCGTGAACTGCGTAGTCCTAGTTTGGGCCTCATTACTTTACAAAGTATTGAGCTCACACCCGACTTAGCGCATGCCAAAGTATTTTTTACGGTCTTGGGAGCAGAGCCTGAGCATGCATTAAAAGCACTTCAAGAAAAAGCTGGGTATTTACACTCTTTATTATTTAAGCGTTTACATATTCATACAGTTCCAACTTTGCATTTCCACTATGACAACTCTATTGAGCATGGTATTGAAATGTCTCGACTGATCGATCAGGCTGTGGATAGTGACCGCAGCAGCGATCACAAAGACGAGAGCCAATAATTTCATGGCTACGCGGATCGATGGTGTGGTGTTGTTGGATAAACCTGCGGGCATGAGTTCTCAGGGTGCGGTTACCGCAGTCAAACGTGCCTTTAATGCTGATAAAGCTGGCCATACTGGTACCTTAGATCCGATGGCGACAGGCCTTTTGCCGATTTGCCTGGGTGAGGCTACAAAATATTCACAAGATTTGCTCGATGCAGACAAAACCTACATCGCCAATGTCAAATTTGGAGCACGCACTGATACCGGTGATGCTGAAGGTCAAATTATTGAAGAGTTTGCCTTGCCGATCTTTGCGAGCGAACTGGAACTCCAGCAGACGCTCGATGCATTGCTCCCAAAATTTACTGGCCCGATCTCACAAGTGCCACCCATGTATTCCGCTTTAAAGCGTGATGGCAAGCCTTTGTATGAGTACGCACGTGCAGGTGTTGAATTAGAGCGCACTGCCCGTGATATTACGATTCATCACATTCGGTGGATTGATATTCAATGGCCACAAGCGACATTAGAAGTGTCTTGTAGTAAAGGTACTTATATTCGCGTGTTAGCAGAAGATATTGGCAATGCACTGGGCTGTGGTGCCCACTTGGTCGGTTTACGTAGAACTGAAGTAGGGCACTTGACCCTGGAGCAGTCCTTCACTCTAGAGTCGATTCAACAAGCATTGCACGATAGCTCTAACTATATTTTGCCGGTCGATGCCTTGCTTCAGACCCTACCGCATTTAACAGTAGATGAGCAGCAAGCGAAGCGCCTCGAAATGGGCCAACGCGTACCGCTGAATTTGCCTTCGATTGAGGCTTTAGTGCGGATTTATCGCGCTACCGCTGCTCCCCATAACTTTATCGGCACTGCAGATTGGCGCTCAGGTGTATTACACCCCAAGCGATTGATTTCTCAGGCGCATTAAAGCAATACATTAAATCAAACTGACTTATTTATTTACTAACCTTCTATTAACCCAATTCCTAACTTCAAAAGCTTCACATGACTAAACGCGCACTTCGTAACATCGCCATCATCGCCCACGTTGACCACGGTAAAACTACTCTGGTTGATCAACTCTTACGCCAATCTGGCACATTCCGCTCCAATGAAAAAATGACTGAACGCGTCATGGACTCAAACGATTTGGAAAAAGAGCGTGGCATTACTATTCTTTCTAAAAACTGTGCTGTGGAATATGACGGTACACACATCAATATTGTGGATACCCCAGGACACGCCGACTTCGGTGGTGAAGTAGAGCGTGTGCTCTCCATGGTTGATGGCGTATTACTCTTAGTTGATGCGGTTGAAGGCCCAATGCCACAAACCCGTTTCGTGACTAAGAAAGCCTTGGCACTCGGATTGAAGCCAATCGTTGTGATTAATAAAGTCGACCGTCCAGGTGCGCGTACTGATTACGTGATTAACGCTACTTTTGAGTTGTTTGACAAACTCGGCGCTACCGAAGAGCAGTTAGATTTCCCAATCATTTATGCATCCGGCTTGAATGGCTATGCAGGTATGACGGAAGATGTTCGTGAAGGCGATATGCGTCCATTATTTGACGCTGTCTTAGAACACGTTCCTGTCCGTGATGATGATCCAGATGGTCCTTTGCAGTTCCAGATTTCTTCTATTGACTACAACAGTTATGTTGGAAAAATTGGTATTGGTCGTGTAAACCGCGGTCGCGTGAAGTCTGGCATGGAAGTCATTTGCATGAATGGCCCAGATGGTGTGCCATTTAAAGGCCGCGTAAATCAGGTTTTAAAGTTCAAAGGATTGGAGCGCGAGGTCGTTGAAGAAGCCATTGCTGGCGATATCGCTTTGATCAACGGTATTGAAGAGTTAGCAATTGGTACCACTGTTTGTACGGTTGATAAACCCGACGCATTACCAATGCTCAAGATTGATGAGCCAACTTTAACCATGAACTTTATGGTGAACACAAGCCCATTGGCTGGCCGTGAAGGTAAGTTTGTAACTAGCCGTCAGATCCGTGAGCGTTTAGATCGCGAACTCAAGTCCAATATGGCTTTGCGTGTCAGAGAGACTGATGACGATACTGTTTTTGAAGTATCGGGTCGCGGTGAGTTGCATCTCACGATCTTGGTAGAAACAATGCGTCGTGAAGGCTATGAGATGGCAGTTTCCCGTCCACGCGTTGTTTTCCACGAAGAAAATGGCGTGAAGATGGAACCCTACGAAAACTTAACGGTTGACGTAGAAGATGCTACTCAAGGTGCTGTGATGGAAGACTTGGGCAAGCGTAAGGGTGAGTTGCAGGATATGGTGAGTGACGGTAAAGGACGTACCCGTCTTGAGTACCGCATCCCAGCGCGTGGCTTGATCGGCTTCCAGGGCGATTTTATGACCATGACCCGTGGTAATGGATTAATGAGTCATACCTTTGATTCTTATGCGCCTGCCAAAGACGGTATTTTGGGTGAACGTCATAACGGCGTATTGATTAGCCAAGATGATGGCGAAGCGGTTGCTTATGCAATTTGGAAATTGCAGGATCGTGGCCGCATGTTTGTAAAACACGGTGATCCAGTTTATGAAGGCATGATTATTGGTATCCACAGTCGCGATAATGACTTGGTTGTGAATCCGATTAAAGGTAAGCAGCTCACCAACGTTCGTTCTTCCGGTACCGATGAGGCAGTTCGCTTGGTTACCCCAATTGATCTGACTTTGGAATACGCGGTTGAATTCATTAGCGACGATGAGTTGGTTGAAGTCACTCCGAAGAGTGTGCGTGTCCGTAAGCGCTACCTGAAAGAGCATGATCGCAAAAAGGCCTCACGCGAGTAAGGTTTTTAGCTAGACCAGCAAAGCCACCTTCGGGTGGCTTTTTTTACAGGTTTCTCTGCGTATTTACCTGTAATTCACTTACATAAAGAGCAAAAATTCTCTAAACTACTCTTTTGTATTTTTAATCACTCAAGGTGAAGATACCCATGAAATTACCTCTCTTAATCTCCCGTGTTGCCGCGTTGGCGCTATGTGTCTCCGGACTCGGTATCACCACTGCTCAAGCGGCTGACTTTCCGGGTGATCGTCCGATTACCTTGGTAGTGCCATTTTCTGCAGGTGGCCCGACCGATAAAGTTGCCCGTGAATTAGCCCTCGCGATGGGTAAGCAACTCAAGGGTCAAGTGATTGTGGATAACAGCCCTGGTGCTGGTGGCACGATTGCAGCAAAGCGTGTGATTAACTCCAAAAATGATGGCTATACATTGCTCATTCACCACATTGGCATGTCAACTGCGCCAGCTTTGTATAAGAACCTGGGTTTTGATCCAATGACTGATTATGAGTATGTCGGTCAAGTAGCAGACGTGCCGATGATTTTGGTGGGCAATAAAGATTTGCCACCAAAGAACTATCAAGAACTCTTGCCGTACATGAAAGCGAATGCTAGTAAGATTGCTTATGCGAATGCTGGTGTTGGATCTGCCAGTCACCTGTGTGGTTTGCTCTTCATGAGCCGCATTCAGTTGGACTTAACGACTGTTCCTTACAAAGGCACAGCACCAGCCCTAACAGACTTGATCGGCGGACAAGTGCAATTGATGTGTGATCAAACGACGAATCTCTCTGGCCAGCTCGCTACAAATGCTGTGAAGCCCTATGGCACAACGACGATGCAGCGCATTAAGGCCTTTGATAAGATTCCGACTCTCAATGAGCAGGGTCTAAAGAACTTTGAAGTGAAGGTATGGCACGGGGTCTATGCACCTAAAGGCACACCAAAAGCAGAAATGGATAAATTGGCTAAAGCATTGCAAGGCGCTATTCAAGATCCAATCTACAAACAGCACATGGCCGAGTTGGGTGTAGAGATTCCTTCACAGGCTAATGCCACTCCAGAGGGTTTGAAGAAGCACCTCAAAGCACAAATTGATTTGTGGTCACCCATCATCAAAGCTGCGGGCATCTACGCAGACTAAGTTTCTTACCAGCTTACTCTGCTGACTATAAAGCCGCCTACGGGCGGCTTTATTCATCCTTGCAGAATTGCATATGCTCAATCCCTTAAAATACATAGCTCTAAGTCAAAGCGTCTAGTCACTGTGAAAGTCAATTCAGAAGGAGTCTCAGCATCACGGGTATTTTTACCCGCTGATCAGTCTCATCCGAATGTATTGCAATTCTTCATCAAGCAATTTCCTCACATTGCAGTAGAGGAGTGGGAGAGTCGCTTTGCGCAAGGTCTAGTATTGAATGATGAGGGGCGTGCCTTGGAGGCAGGTGAGCCATACCAAGCCAATATTCACCTCATTTACTTTAGACGTTTGGCACGAGAGCCAGAGATTCCGTTTGAAGAGCAGATTCTGTATCAAGACGACCATATTCTGGTGGCAGATAAACCCCATTTTTTGCCTGTGACACCTAGCGGCCTTTATTTGCATCAAACCTTACTCAATCGCCTCAAGAAGACAACAGGAATTCAGACATTAAGTCCGATACATCGCATTGACCGAGATACGGCAGGCTTGGTACTGTTCTCGGTTAATCCGTCGGAGAGGGCGCAATATCAAAATCTATTTCGGGACAGGCTGGTCACAAAGGTGTATGAAGCCATTGCCCCTTACTCCGATGAATTGACAAAGCAACTCCCGATGACGTATTGCAGTAGATTAGAAGAGTCTGAACATTTTTTGCAAATGCAGGAAGTACCCGGTGAGCCGAATAGTGATACCTTGATTGAGTTGATTCAAGCGAAACCAGAATGGGCTTTGTATCGACTTATTCCCGGTAGCGGCAAGAAGCATCAGTTACGCTGCCACCTCAATGCTTTAGGGGCACCCATCAAGCATGATCAGATCTACCCCATCCTCACGCCCTATCAAGAGTATGAGCTGGATTTTTCCAAGCCGTTGCAGCTATTGGCAAAAGAGATCGCCTTTAAAGACCCCATTACCCAGCAACAGAGGTCTTTTACTAGTCAACAAAAACTGGAGTTCTGAGCTAACCCAGAGCTTAGGCGTGCTTGTGAGCGGAGAAGCTGCTCGCTTGTGCCTTATGCCAATACAGTTCAAACACGCGTGGTAAGTTGAGCGATTGATCAATATGATCGTCTTTAAGTAGAAGACCTGCTGGCATTTCGGGTAATAAGAAAGACAAAAGGCGCACTTCGTTTTTACTAATGCGTCGCACAATATGAGAAGCATCAATCTCGTTTGGATGATCTAAACCAGCAGCCTCTACTAACTCTTTTAGAGTCTTAAGGGTTTCATTATGAAAGTTAAAGACCCGCTCAGATTTATCGGGTACCACTAGCGCTTTTTGGCGAACAGGGTCTTGGGTAGTGACACCGGTAGGGCAAAAGCCTGTATTACAGACCTGCGCCTGAATGCAGCCTACCGAGAACATAAAGCCACGGGCACTATTGCACCAGTCAGCACCCAAGGCAAAAGCCACTGCCATATCGAAGGCGCTAATGATTTTTCCAGAGCAGCCAATTTTGATCTTATCGCGCAAGTTCACGCCCATTAGGGTGTTATGCACTAAACGCAAACCATCTTGCAGCGGCGTACCAACGTGGTTAGTGAACTCTACTGGTGAGGCACCGGTACCACCTTCAGACCCGTCGACCACAATGAAGTCAGGATGAATATTGGTTTCTAACATGGCTTTGACAATGCCAAACCATTCCCAAGGGTGGCCAATACATAACTTAAAGCCCACTGGTTTACCACCTGAAAGATCGCGCAAGCGTTGCACAAAGTGCATCATCTCAATTGGTGTTGAAAATGCACTGTGGGAGGATGGGGAGATACAGCTTTCACCTTCTTTAACACCGCGAGCAGCAGCAATCTCAGCGGTCACCTTAGGTCCCGGCAGGATGCCACCATGCCCGGGCTTAGCACCTTGACTCAGCTTAATCTCAATCATCTTCACCTGAGCATCTAAGGCATTGTCTTTGAACTTATCGACATTGAATGTCCCGTCTGGATTGCGACAACCAAAATAGCCAGAGCCGATTTCCCAAATCAGGTCACCACCATGCACACGATGGTAATGGGAGATAGAGCCTTCCCCCGTGTCATGCGCAAAGCCACCTTTCTTGGCACCCAAGTTCAGGGCCAAGATGGCGTTAGCGCTCAAAGAGCCAAAGCTCATGGCCGAGATATTAAAAATACTTGCTGAGTATTTCTGGGTACAGTCTTTGCCACCAATCTCAATTCGGAAATCATGGCCAGGCAAATGGGTTGGTGCAAGGGATTGATTAATCCACTGATAACCTGGCGCCATCACATCTAAAGTAGTGCCAAAGGGAATCTCATCGGCCACTGCCTTAGAGCGGGAATAGACTAAAGTACGCTGCTCTCGAGAGAAGGGTGTTTTATCGTTATCGCCCTCGATAAAGTATTGCCGTATTTCTGGACGAATAAATTCCAGCAAGAAACGCATATGACCCAGAATCGGGTAGTTGCGCAAAATAGCATGCTTTATCTGTAGGCTGTCATAAATACCTACAGCAGTTAAGAAGCTAAATATCAAAAACAGGGGCCAATCGGAGACGCCCATAGTGAGGGCAAATCCACTAATAATGGTGCCAACAATACTGATGGCAAAGGTGCTCAGGCGGATTGGGAAAATAGACATATTTGCTCTAGAAATGAGGTGTTTTTGGTAAATGGCTGAAAACTCAAGATTTTGAGTATACGAATTAAATGCTACCTTGTGATTTTGACCTGAATCAAGGCTTAAACACCATTCTGAAGCCTTCCAGGAGTATCCTAAAGGAGGACTCATTATTAATCATAGGAAGAATATGTCATTAAATCACGCAGTTATTTGGATCGATCACCAAGAAGCCCACGTCATGTTTTTAAGTAAGGACGCTAGTGAGGCTGAAATTATCAGAAGCAAAACTTCCCACTCCCATTTACATCACAAGGCCAATGAAGTCGGCAGCGGTAGATTAGCCTTGGATACAAAGTATCTTCATTCCGTGCTTCAAGCAGTCAATGAGTCAAAGGAAATTTTGATTCTGGGACCAGGCTCTGCCAAACTCGAACTCATTAAGCATGCCCATCACCATGATCCTAAAATTGCGGAAAATATTGTTGGGGTAGAAACAGTTGATCATCCTACTGATAAAGAAATTCTTGCTCATGCACGCAAGTTCTTCTATAAAGTAGATCAGATGCTTTAAGAATTCAATCAAGGAATACATATGCCTAAAGAAACCATAGAAGAATTAGGGCCAGATGGTCTGCCAGGTCACGATTATTTTCTAGATGCGGTAAATCACATTGATGAAGCAGTAGCCAATAACACGATCGCAGCGGGAGCAGCGAAAGGAATCATCTATAGCTTGGTTGAAACCCTGGGAAGCATGGTGGGGGATCCCGATCTACCAGCCCATCTCAAGTCTGGTTATATGGGCGCTCTTGATCTTGCGGTGGAGCTAGAGGCAAAACTCAGCAAGCTCTAGAAATAGACCATCGAGCATTAATAGATAAGGGCAACTTCGGTTGCCCTTATCTATTGGTATCCATTTAAAATAGTGAGCAATGCCATTTAACTGAATTACATGACCAATATCCCAAAGAAACGCCTAGCAGTTGCGCCCATGATGGAATGGACCGACCGCCATTGTCGCTCTTTTCATCGCGCACTGACTAAAGAAGCGACTCTATATACCGAGATGGTGACAACGGGTGCACTTATCCATGGTGATGTTCCACGCCACTTAGATTACTCCCAAGATCAGCACCCAGTCGTTTTGCAATTGGGTGGATCTGAGCCCAACGATTTGGCTAAGGCTGCAGAATTAGCGCAGCAGTGGGCCTATGACGAGATTGATCTCAATTGCGGCTGTCCATCGGAGCGCGTTCAACGCGGCGCCTTCGGCGCTTGCCTCATGGCTGAGCCCAACTTAGTTGCTGACTGTGTCAGGGCGATGAAGAATGCGGTAGATATTCCGATCTCGGTGAAGCACCGTCTTGGTCTAGACAATATGGACGCCGCTAATTCAGAAAAAGATTATCAATTTGCGCTCGATTTCATATTGGCTGTAGCTGATGCTGGTGCTAGTCAGGTGACTATTCATGCGCGTAATGCTGTGCTTAAAGGTTTGTCTCCAAAAGAGAATCGCAGTAAACCACCACTACGTTATGAGGTTGCTGCACAACTGAGGGTTGATGCGCAAAAACAATTTCCACATCTCAAAGTATTGCTTAATGGCGGCTTAGAGACTAATGAACAAATCGCTGGACACTGGGATGACTTTGATGGCTTTATGGTGGGTAGAGCCGCTTATCATTTTCCGGCGATGTTGCTAGGCTGGGATGACTTGATTCACACCCATGGTGATGCAGCCGGCTATTTGTTTAGTGAAACAGAGTGGCACAGAATTCAGATTGCACTAGTTAAACAGGTTCAAAATTGGTTTGATGAATGCCAAGCAAAACAGAAGCCGTTTTATATTGGCGCGTTCACCCGGCATATTTTAGGTTTGGCGCATGGTAGGGCGGGGTCGAGATATTGGCGCCAAAGACTCTCAGATCATCACGCTCTCGCTAAAGTACAGAGTAAAGCGGCGATCGTAGACTTCTTCATTGATGCCAGCCTAACCCTTGGGGATTGGGCTGCTTTTGACTATGAAGCTGCTGAAGAAGTAGCCAAATAAGCCATTTTTGACAGGTTTTTGAGCTAAAAGCTATAATGTTTCCTCTACAACGGCGGACGTAGCTCAGTTGGTAGAGTCCCAGATTGTGATTCTGGTTGTCGCGGGTTCGAGCCCCGTCGTTCGCCCCATCTACCCCTTTACTCATCTTTAAACAGCTGATTTTCTGTGTCAGAAACTCGGCTTAGCGTGAGTGATTTGCCATAGCACTTTCGTGCAGTTATCCATTTCAGTGTGATAGCCAACAGACAGATCCAAACATCTTCATTAGGATCATCTGTAAGTTCATCACTCCACTAGAAAGAATCTAAAAATGAAAAGACTTCTGATCGCATTATTTTTAATACTGCCATCCCTATTCTCTATGGCTCAGTTACCACCCAATCAAACTGCAGACATCATTCAGTTTATTGAAGGTGGTGTAGGGGTAGGGGAGTCAGAGGCTATAGTAAAAGATGCGAAGAAGTGGAGTCTGCTTTTAGAGTTTTCACAGACGAACGGCAAATCGTCGGAATGGATTTCAGGGGTTCAATTGGTTATTAAGGATCCTGCAGGATTACCGTTGTTTACACATCTAGTAGATGGCCCAATGATCTTACTCAATCTCACGCCAGGTAAATATCGGATTGAAGCAACTTATGCTGGCCAGATGAAATCGATTCATCTGGATGTCCTTCGAGATCAACACCAAAAGATCAATCTCAACTGGAAATAATGTAGGTAAAGGCCCCAGATTTCCTCAAAAACAAATACTGTAAGAAGGCAATCCTTAGGCCGATGAGCATTTAATGGGCGCCGATCTTTTCTGGGAATCCCGCTAATATTAATATATTTTTTATAACAATAATGAATATTCAATATAAAAATTGTTTTTGATTTGACTTTGCGCATTACGCTGAAAAGAATACGATCTAAATCAATGTCTGATCCGTGCTACAAATATCTCCACTTTTCTACTGCTATTAGAAAAATCAATAAACGTTACAAGTTGACCGAATACAAACAGGTCATGGTGCTTGAGGCCGTTATGAGTGCCCATGCAGAAGGTGCTACTCTTTCTATGCTGGATTTAATTCTGATGAAAGAGATTGCCTCACAGGCAACTCTTCACTCCATCACAAAAATATTAATTGATTTAAAGTTGATTAAGACAGAAGTGTCTAGTATTGATGCAAGGCGTAAATACGTTTCCCCGACTAAGCTTGGATTTTCTTGGTTAAATGATTGCTCAGATATATTGGCTCTAGCCGCAAAAAAGTGATTCTTTTCTAGTTGTTTTGAAATGAATAACATCATCCAGCAACATTCTAAATTCCAGCAGTCTCCCGATACTGCCCTCTAGATTAAATCTGCGGCAGTCTGATTTCAAATATATGGTTGCTCAGCATGACTATGCATACTCCTAGAAGCCTTATTGGGCTGTCAAAGCAGCCTTTGCCGAAAGCTCTTTCTTGAGCACTTGCATATTGGGACTATTGGTGAATTGATCGTCCGGATAGTAGCCAAAGTTATGAATCCCTTTGATTCTCATAGCGCGCATCCAAGAGTTGAGCTCTTGAGTCGGGATAGGCTTGTTGGTGCGCCAGTCTTTTGCTTGCAGCTCATACAAGAGCTTCTCGCTAGCTTGAGGATGCTTTTGAGTGACATCAACCAGATTGTTGAGCCATTGGCTTGGGTTCTCGGCTTTTTCCATATAGGGCATTGCCATCAAAGCTACCCAGTTGTAATTTTGCAAGCCATTGGGAATCGATTGCGCAAACCATTCTTCGGACTGTGGGTTCAGAGCAACTTCTGCGTAGTAGTTACGCGCAATGCTAATGGGTTTGCGATATTGCTGAGCGGCATCCCTCATTTCTAAAGAGAACTGCGTCAATAATTCTGTTTTTGCTTTGTACCATTTCTCATTCAGTTCTGGGTTCTTTGTAATTTCAGCAATATTGGGTGGTAGTCCCCAGTTTTTAGCGTAGTACTGTAAAGCTGGTGCACTAGCATCTTCTTTATCGGAGAGGGTCGCATCATCATGAATCAAAATGCCTTCAAAGTTAGCATAGCGACCCAAATCGGTATAGATCCCTTTGATAAATTGCCGTGAACGCTCTGAGAAGGGGCTCAGTCTTAAGTAGCCAATGCCCTTGCTGCCATCAGAGGATTGAACAACATCTAAGTTGCGTAATTTTTCAGGTCCAGGATTAAATGCCAAGAGGGGCATCCAGGCATACACCTTGACTCCCGCACGGGTTTTCAGTTGCCAGCTAGCGCGACTAAAAATATCTGCCTTGACCGGCATATAGTTATTTTTGAAGTACAGGCTCTTCGCAACGCCAGTGGCATCATCATCTGCAAACGCTTGGAGGTAAACAGTGGTTACTCCGGAAGCAAGCACCCGCTCAATTAAGCTTCCCAGATTTTTTTCTTGCTGGATGGGGTCTTTGTCATAGACATAATCTAAATCTACATGCATCACCCGCTCGAGCGTTGGAGGGTACTCGCGCAAGTTGGCGACAAAATCATCGATTCTGGGATTGTTAATCAGATAAATACGACGAATGCTGTCGGTTGCCTGCAATTCAATGTTTTCACCATCATCTAGGGTGATCGCAATATCCATGCCAAGATCCTTGGCGATTTTTTGTCCTGCAGTGTTATATCTTCCGTAGGGCCAGACGATGATTCTGGGGGCCTTGCCAGTATGCTGTTTGACCCAGGCATTATTTTTTGCTAAATCCGTTTTGATGCGGTTCAAATAATGTTCTTCGGATTCGTATTGATTAGTGGTTTTGTTGTACTCAAATGTGGTCAAGGCTGGCATGTCATTACCTTGGGCATTACCCAGAACGCCATGGTGTAAGTCGTAGGTATGAGAGGCAATTTCTACTAAGCCACTATTCGTGATTTCTTTTAACTCTTTTAGTGACAAGAACTTCGAGCGTGGTACAGGCTTGCCTGCATAAGAAACGGTGCCATTCTCAGGCACGTCGAGCCATGAACCCACAATCGCTAGGGTTGCTGGATAGTTAAAGGCTTTTAATAGCGGTAGGGCACGGGTATAGAAGCTCTTATACCCATCATCGAAGGTCAGAATAATGGCTTTATCAGGCAATGGTTTGCCGCCATTGTTGGCAGTCACAACATCTTGAATCGAAATGACCTTATAGCCATTTGCCTTTAGCCATGAGAAGTAATTAACCAGGTTGTCCGCAGTCACATCGTCAGGCTCAGTAGTAGCGGTCATTTCTGGAACGATGTCATGAAAGCACAAAACTTTGAAATCTTTAGCACCCCAAGCAAGATTGCTCAGTAAGCTACTGCATAGGGCTAGGGCGATGAGAAGATATTTGAAATTGTTCATTTAGAAACGAGACTCAAAGTTGAGGTAGCCTGTGGTGTAGCTTGAATTTACGCCATTAAATGGAAAGCTGGTTCTGCCAATGCCCCAGCTCAGTGTGCGTTTATCACCGATATTAAAGTCTTGACCATATCCATAGCTATTCATTGTCTGGGCCATGTACCCAGATTGGGTAACGACACCATAGGTAGCATAGAAACGGTGCCAGAAATCATATTTCTTAGTTTCAATGTCGCGCCATTGCAAAATTCGTAGATTCAGCGTTCCCGAATATTCTGTTTGGTTGATTGGGGCGAAGTAACTTACATTGGAATTGGTATTTTGTTGATTACCCATCCAGCCTGCAACATCGACTTTATAGTTGTATTCAGTTAAGAGGCGCTGATTCACATTGGCGTAAATTTCTTGCTTGTTGTTATTGGGAAGTGCCCAGTAGCGATAACCCAGTAAGGCATCGGTAGTGTCACCATTTTTCCAATTCACATTCATGCCCCCCACATTACCCCCAGAGGTAGCGTAAAGAGAGCCCGGCATTAAGTAAAAAGCATTTTTCTCAAAAGAAGCACCTACTGCCCAGTGATCATTGAGGGTCTGAGTGCCTTCTGCGCGCAGATATCCCGCGTTACCAACTTCAAACTCGGCCTCTTGGTTCAGGCCTGTGTACTGAACTCCCGCCCCAACTCCCTGATCGGTTACCGGAATAGCAGGTCCACTATTTAAATCGCGGTAGCGTACAAAACCGCGGTAGTTCTCATCAATGGGTGCGCTATAGACTCTGAGATCACTCGTGCGGTTATTGTTGGATTGACCGAAATATTGACCATTACCCAAAACAAAATTGCCGGTAACGTAACCTTCTTTATAGGCATCTAGTCTTTCACCGGCATTTTTTACTGCATTGATATCAGAATATCCTGGCCTGAGCTCATTGACCGTATTGATGAAAGTTGGGATATCACCTTGACTCATTCTGGCATTGGCATAGCCTATCTGAGCTTCGACATCCTGGGGATCTTGGTTTGCAGCAATTGCGTAAAAGTCTTGAGCGGCCTCATGCATACCTTGTGCTTCTCGCACACTGCCAGCTGCTTTGAGTAAATCGGCATTCGATGGGATTTCACTGAGGAGTGGGGCAAGTTTCTGGTCCGCCGCTTGATACTTCTCTTGATAGGCCTCAAAGTTGACTGACTCAATGACGGCGCTCGTATAGTCAAAATCTTGTTTAGGCAAATACTTGGGACGCGCTTTGAGTTGTGTAGTCAATTTATCTAACACCACTTTGGCTTCTGGATATCGATCTTGATCTGTTAAGTTGAAATACTGAGCTACCTCAATTTCAGGATCGTCAGGATGTTTGTCGTAAAGCTTTTGCAGAATTTCTCCTGCTTTTACGGGCTGCTGTTTACCGCTATAGCTAGAGGCAGCTGCTAATAATGCGTAATCAGGGATTGGCTTTCCCTTTGCAAGAAGTTGCTCATACAGTGCGAGCGATTTATCCCATTCATTGCGTTTGTTGTAGGCCACGATGAAATCGTATTCAATGGAAGTGATCTGATCATCACTAGCCCCAATGGATTTTGCATAGGCAAGAGATTCATTGAGCGCCTGAATACCCGCATCTACTGCAACAAAGCGATTGGGCACTACTGCAGAGTCTGTAATTGCCCAACGCAGGTCTTGTGCTCCGGAGTTATGCATGGCGCGTAATTTTTGATCCTGCGTAGCATTCCAAGATTTCGTGTCGATGAGGTACAGGGCCAGATGGGGGATACCCATATCTAACAAGACCTGGATGATCTCGCGTTGGGTTCCGGGATCTTTAGGGTCGTACTGATTGATATCGGTATATATCAATAAAGCCGCATAGCGATCACCGATATCCTGTAATGCCCCAGCCCTAAGCTCCCAAGCAGAATTACTTTTGGGAAAATCTTTCAGATAGCGCGCGCTCCAATACAGAGCTGCTGCAGAATTCTTGTCGTTGCGGGCTAGCACCACCATCTGTAATTCAATCTTCTCATTCTTCCCAGCGCTGCCCAGAATAAGCTTAGCGATTTCTTGTGTTTTAGCAAAGGATTCAGAACTCGCGTAACAAGAAAATATTGCTTCTTGGACATATTCTGGAGAGCGACGAAGGTAGTTGTTATTACTCAGAGCAATCACTTCCTTACAGAGCTTGGCATTGCTCGCAACGTCAATGTAATCCGATTTATAGCGCTCAATCTCCGGATGAGTAAGCATGAGGGATTTGAGAATCTGGGCTGAAGCAGTGTAATTACCGGATTTATTGAGGGCTAAAGCTTTCTCATATTCTGCTTGCGCAGCAGGAGTTTGCCCATAGACAAGATTCACCGTCAGGAGCGCAAGAGCAGCAATAGGAAAGAAAGTGTTTGTAAAGCGCAATTTAATTCTCTTGAGATGGAATAATTTTATAAACGCGATTATTTTCATTAACAAACACTTTCACTGAACGCAGTTCATGCCAGTGATCGACTTCTGTAGGTGAAACTCCCAAGGTGACATCAAGCTCATTCATTCCTACCGCCGAAGGTAGGGTCTTAATGTATTTGGTGGCATTAATAATCTTCCTTCTGATAATTGCCAAAAAGCATATCCAGGCAACCAAACCCAGAGAGCAATACACATACCAAGAGAGTCGATGCCAGATTTCCGACCAATGCGGCGGTGCGGAAGTGCTGAGTTCAAAGATGGGATCAGCCAGATAATCAAAGATGAGCCAAATTAGGTTATGCAGGGTAAAGAGAATAATCAACCAGGCGCCAACGGTGAGAAAAATATCCCGTATTCTGACCCACATTGGAATGTGATCAGCATTAATAATCGGCGGCCAACTTAATAATGGTTTGTCTTTCACCGCACACCTCTATCTGGGCTAACCCATGTGCCCTTAATATCTTTCGGTCTAAATAAGGCTTTTGTGAAACCAACGACACAGCTGCAGGTTTGGACACACCAATACACTAATGGATACCAAATAATCCAGCCAAATGATCTAAAGGACGTTTTTTCATATTGGCGATCTAGTGCAAATCCAATTAAGGATTGAATGAGATATGTCGCAGCCAAAATAATTCCCCAAGAGGTTGGGAGAAAGTTTTTATAAAGCGTTAAGGCATCACCGCTAAAAAATTGGTTTACATTCAAGATGGTGAACCAAATCACAATACAAAATGCCCAAATTGTGCTGATAAAAAAGTTGCTCCAGATGAGGAGCAATGACCAAGCAAAGGGATGGGATTTTAAAATTGCCATCGTCGCCCCAATAGCAGCTTGAGAGCCACCCTCAGACCAACGTACTCTTTGCTTCCATAATCCACTGAGTGTTTCAGGCATCAAAATCCAGCATAGCGCATGCGGCTCAAAGCCTACCCCCCAGCCTTTCGCTTGGACTCTAAATGTCAGATCTACATCATCGGTCATGGCCGCTGGAGCCCAAAGGCCAGCCTCCATCACAGCCACCTTTCTGAAGGCGCAGACAACGCCGGATACGGTGAACAGGGTGCCATATAAGGCTTGAGTGCGCTTAATCATGCCAACAATGGAAGAGAACTCGCCTACCTGAAGTTTGCCTAACAAGGTGGTGCGATTGCGAATGCGAGGATTGCCGCTGACTCCGCCCAATCTATCATTCGTTAAAAATCGGTAAACCAGCCAATGGATCGCATGAGGATCTAATAAAGCATCCCCATCAATACAGACTAATAAATCAGCACGAGCCATTAATAATCCGGCATTTAATGCAGTCGACTTGCCTTGATTTTCTACGAGATGCGCAACCCGAAGTTTTGGGTATTGATGGATTAATTGATCTAATATTTCCCCGGTGTCATCGCTTGAGCCATCATTAATGGCAATGACTTCATAGTTGGGGTAATGAGAATCCATTAATACCGCCATGGTTTCATGCAGCTGCTTTGCTTCGTTAAAGCAGGGGAGTAATACAGAAACTAGAGGTGTCTCCGGCAGTGGTGGTGGCGCTGTATATTTTGGGCGATGGCGCTCGCGGATAAACCAATACAAGACCGAGCCTGCAATCCAGTACCATGACATGACAAAGGGGTAGCCGAAACAAAATCGGGCCATCCATTCAAGAACGTTAGGAGTAAAGATTGAATGGAAAATCGTCATGAATATTTATAGGACAATAACTGTTATTTACACCCGAATTTGGTAGTTATTGGCCAAATATCATTTTTGTTAATTAATTGAACCATTCTAGTCGTTTATTGCGCTTTTTATAATGGCAGTAGTACTATGTGGTCTTTATGCCCCAGATAGTCATATCTGGAGTACATATTCATCAATGCACCATTAAAGACGACAATATTTGGGAAATTTGCCGTGAGGATTCATTAAGACCATGAGAGATCAGGCTCCAAGCCTCTACAGGCACGTCTCCTATTTTGTTGAGATTGCCCTCGGCCTAGTCCTGCTCCTCAATGGCATTTTGCTTTTCCTAAATTCCTGCATGGCATTTCCATTTAAGGAAAAGTTCCTGGACTTTTTGAGCGCCGAGAATCTCTCTACTAAATCAGCTCAAGAGTGGAGAGTCTTTACGGAGTTTGTTCATGCAGTTCTGATTACCCATATTTCTGTATTTGTCATGCTTTGCATGGGAATTGTGATTTTTCTTGCTGGATGGCATACCCGGAAATCGCTGTAATTTTTCAGATTGCAGTAAAACTCAGAGTTCACCATGAAGCAATGAAGCTTAGGGATTATTCTGTGACCATGACAAAACATCATTACTCTCCATTCCAATTCACTTTACTTCTCTTTGCGCTTGCGGCATTTTTCCTGTTGCGCCCAACTCATGCACAAAGTGCTCCTGCTTCTTCTATTGCGACTGCGCAAATCGATAATCTGATATGGGATCAAACCGAGATGACGATTGCGGATGTCAAAGGATTTGCTGCGACAGGTTTTGTGAGCGCTGCAGAACAAAAGGGCGGCGGCCTTTCCTATGAAGGCGGCTTTGTGCAAAAGCCCGGTTGGACTTGGAGTACGCCTTATGGCGTCGCTGCTCAAGATTCTGAGCCAGCAGTGCACCTCAATCAAAAAGAAGCAGAGTCAGTTTGTCGTTATTACGGCAAGCGCTTGCCAACCGATGCTGAGTGGACGTCAGCCGCATTTTTAGAGCAAAGAGCTCATCCACCTGCAGGCTATGTCAAAGGTCAACGCTACCCCTATCCAGGAGGCAGTACTCCAGTGGCTTCCCATTGCCTGAGTGGATGCGGAGACTACACAGGCTTAGCTCCCGCTGGCGCTCTGAATCGCGGTACCGGCCATGTGGTTGCAGGCAGCACCAAGCCGGGTGTGAATGGGTTATACGATATGGGTGGCAACGTTTGGGAATGGACAGCGACCGAGAGGAATGGCGGAAATATCACCCGCGGCGCATCTTGGTGGTATGGCCCAAACCGCCAACAAGAGTCCGATGTGGAATCAAAACCAGGGGACATTGCCGTGGTTTACATCGGATTTCGGTGTGTGGCGGATGCCGTGAAACAATAGGGGATGTCCACCCCAGCAACGCAGTCCCCTGAAATAGAAATCACCCCCGATTACGAGGCGGTGATTGAAGCGATCGACAGGCATGACCCCTATATCTTTGTCAGTGGCAAGGCGGGCACTGGCAAAACAACCCTGATTGGTTATCTACGAGAAACCATTCCAGGTAATGTCGTTGTCGTTGCTCCTACAGGCGTAGCAGCCTTGCAGGTTAAAGGGGTTACGATCCATTCCTTTTTTCGCCTTCCACCCCGTTTAATCTTTCCAGAAGAAGACATCAAGCCACTGCGCGATAAGCGACTCTATAAAGATATTCGTCTGCTCATCATTGATGAGATCTCGATGGTGCGTGCTGATGTGGTGGATGCGATGGATTTATTCTTGCGCGAGAACGGCCCACAAAAAGGCAAACCCTTTGGTGGCATTCAGGTAATGTTTGTGGGGGATTTGTTTCAGTTACCCCCAGTGGTCTCTAGTAGCGATATGCAGGTCTTAGCCGATAGGGGATATGAAGGCCCGTATTTCTTCTGTGCCATGGCACTGCATCGCAAAGAAGTCACGATGGTTGAGCTTTCCAAGATCTTTCGCCAAAAAGATGCTGACTTTGCAGAACTCTTGAATCGTATTCGAATCAATCACGATGTGGATGAGGCCATTGATCTCCTCAATGCGCAGTGCTATCGACCCAATCACGTAGTCGATGAGGACACCATTACGCTCACCACTACCAATGCAAGAGCAGATCAAATTAATGGTGCAGGTTTGCGGGCAATCGAGGCTGATATTAAAGTCTATACCGGCAAAACAACTGGTAAGTTTAATGTTGATGAGCGCAATTTACCTTCAGCAAATAATCTTGCGCTTAAGGTAGGCGCAAAAGTCATGTTTACAGCTACCGACCCAGGCTTTCCGAAGCGTTGGGTCAACGGTACGATCGGTATCGTACGAGAATTACTGCCTGATAAGGTGAAGGTGATGGTCAAGAATGGACCCTATTCCAATACGGTTGAAGTAAGCGGTCATCAATGGGAATCCTATCGCTACGATCATGACATGATGTCTGGAAAAATCTCACCCAGCATCATTGGTACCTATGTGCAGATCCCTTTAATGCTGGCTTGGGCTGTCACCATCCATAAGAGTCAGGGTAAGACGCTCGATAAAGTCAAAGTGGATTTATCTTCAGGCGCATTTGCATCTGGTCAGGTGTATGTTGCACTCAGTCGTTGTAAAACGATTGAGGGGATTTCATTACAAAGACCGATTGAGCCTCGGGATGTGAGTTGCGATCAAGAGATCAAGCGCTTTTATCTCAATTGCTTACCCCGCTCTTGATTTACGTTTCCGCCGTTGAATGATAGAGGCTTAACCCTATATATTTAGGGGTTTAACTCGTTCTTTATTGGTGTAACGCTATGCTATACAATGTGGTATGATTAAATCATTCCACCATAAAGGTTTGCAGTTATTTTTTGAAACGGGGAATAAAGCAGGAATTCAAAGCATGCATGCCCCGCGTTTATCTAGGCAATTGGCTAGATTGAATGAAGCAAGCTCTTGGGAGGATATGAATCTACCAGGATGGCGGCTCCATGTGCTTAAAGGTAAATTAGTTGGTCACTTTTCAATTGTCGTGAGTGGAAATTGGAGATTAACTTTTAAATTTGAAGGTGAAGATGCGGTTTTGGTAAATTATCAGGACTATCACTAATGCTAAAAATGAGAAAAATGTATAACCCCCCACACCCTGGGCTAACCTTGCGAGATGATGTCTTGCCTGCGCTCGGAATCACTGTGACAACTGCTGCAGAGCAGCTGGGGGTTACTCGTCCAGCCTTATCGCGTGTTCTTAATGCTAGGGCTGCAATTTCTCCTGAAATGGCCTTACGAATCGAGGCATGGCTTGGGGTTAAGAATGGCGGCAGTGCGAGCGTTTGGCTCGCACAACAGTCTGCCTATGATCTATGGAAGGCAAGAAAAACGATTAAGCCTAAAGTAAAGCATGCTCGTATTCCGCAGTTATTGGCTGCTTAAGGTTTACTGATTTAATAAGTGATAAATGATCGGGATTGCAACTGCACTGATCACACCATTCATGCCCATGGCTAAACTGGCATAAGTTCCTGCCTCAGGATGAATGCTAAAGGCGCGTGAAGTTCCAATGCCATGCGCTCCGATACCAATCGCAAAGCCTCTTTGCCACCATGCTTTCATCCCGAGTGCATTAAAAACAAAGGGCGCCAAAATTGCACCTAAGATTCCGGTGGACACTGCGAAGATCGCAGTGAGAGTAGGAGACACACCGATACGCTCAGCGATACCCATTGCAATTGGCGCAGTAACGGATTTCGGATACATCGCTCCAGTAATACTGGAGTTAGCGCCCAAGAGTTTTGCAATGCTGACTGCACTCACGATTGACATTAAACCGCCAGTCAGTAAAGAGGCGATCAGTGGAATAGAGCGACCTTTGAGGCTTGCTAGTCCGCGGTAAATTGGAATAGCCAATGACACGGTTGCCGATCCTAATAGGAAGTGAATAAACTGCGCACCCTCAAAGTACGTAGGGTAGGGCATCTCAATGACTTGAATCGTGGTGGCCACCAAAATAATGGCAATGGCTACCGGATTGGCTAAAGGATTTTGCTTGCTTGCCTTATAAATGGCTAAGCCCAATTGGTAGGCAGCTAAAGTCAGAAAGAGTGCAAAGAGTGGGCTGCCAGATAGGTATACCCAAATCTCCACAATGGAGTGTTTTTCAGTCATGAGCATCCTTCTTGCTCAAAAAACGGACGACTACAGCACTCGAGCCTATTGTTAAGATCACGCTCCCAACTAGGGCGCACACAATGGCCAGAGCATTTGCCTTCAGTTCAGGCAAAAAGAGTACAACACCAACTGCAGCGGGGACAAATAACAAACCCAAGTACTGACTAAAGGCGTCGGCAACCAAGGCTAACTCTGTATTGATGCCTTTGCGCAGAACGAGCCAAAGAACCAGAAGTACTAGGCCAATCACAGGGCCTGGCAGGGTGGGGAGGAGGAACTTAGAGACGAGCTCCCCAATGCTTTGAAAGAGAAGAATTTGAACGAGACCAGAGATCATGGCTTGATCTTACAGGCTGGCATTTATGTTGCATCGCAATAAATGGGTTCTTGTTTAATATAGGCACAACATAAGTAGGGTATAAAAAATACACAGGAGACCATTTCGCAAGAAAGAATCTCCAATTCCAAAAATCAATAGGAGATCACTCATGGCAGAGTTAAATGTCAACGGCAAAAAATACAAAGTAGATGTCGATCCAGATACCCCATTGTTGTGGGTGATTCGCGAGCAAATTGGTCTGACTGGTACCAAATATGGTTGCGGTATTGGTGCATGCGGCGCCTGTACTGTGCTCTTCGAAGGTCAAGCGATGCGTAGCTGTTCTTTGCCTGTGGCTGCTGCTGAAGGTAAAAAAATTGAGACGATTGAAAGTCTTGAAAAGAATGGTCAACTTTCTAAAGTACAAAAAGCTTGGGTAGATAACCAAGTGCCACAGTGCGGCTACTGCCAATCTGGCATGGTGATGGCAACAACGGCCTTGCTGCGTAATAACCCAAAGCCAACAGATACTCAGATTGATGAAGCGATTACCAATATCTGCCGTTGCGGCACCTTCCAGCAAGTACGCGATGCTATTCATGCTGTAAGCAAGGTATAAGGAGATCAAGATGACTACAAATACAAATACCTCCCGCCGTCAATTTATTGTTGGCTCAAGTGCTATCGCCACTGGCCTTGTGATTGGCTTTGATTTTGCTTTGATGACTGAAGCGCATGCAGCTATGGGCACTGGTACAACATCAATGGCGCCTCTCGCTACCCCAGAAATTGGTGTGTGGGTTGTCGTCAAGCCGAATGATGATGTTGTTGTTCGTATTGTTCGCTCAGAAATGGGTCAGGGCACCATCACAGGTCTTGCGCAGTTGGTTGCTGAAGAGCTCGAGTGCGACTGGAAAAAAGTCACATACGAATATCCGTCACCAGGCGAGAACCTCAAGCGCAATAAGGTCTGGGGTAGTTACTCCACCGGCGGTAGCCGCGGTATTCGTACTTCAGAGCAGTATGTGCGCAAGGGCGGTGCAGCCGCTCGTATGATGTTGGTTGAGGCAGCCGCTTCCCAATGGAACGTGCCTGCTTCTGAGTGTGTTGCTAAAAATAGCGTGATCACGCATACCCCATCGGGACGTAAAACGACTTACGGTAAGGTTTCTGTTGCAGCATCTCAACTTGAGGTGCCCAAAGAGATTCCACTGAAAGATCCAAAAGATTGGCAATTGATTGGCAAGCCAGTCAATCGTATTGATGGTGTATCTGACAAAGTTACTGGCAAACAGGTTTATGCCATTGACCTCAAATTCCCAGGCATGTTGGTGGCTACGATTAAAGAGTCGCCTGTATTTGGTGGCAAAGTCAAAAGCTACGACGCTACTAAGGCGCAGAGCATGAAGGGCGTCAAGAAGGTGGTGCAAGTTGGCGACTCAGCAGTAGCAGTTGTTGCCGATACATTCTGGCAAGCCAAAACCGCCTTAGAGCAAGTGAACATTACTTGGGATAGCGGCAAAAATGCCAATGTTTCTAGCGCCTCAATCAAGAAAATGCTGGAAGAAGGATTTGGGGCAGATGACGCCTTTGTGCACAACACCAATGGTGATGTGAAGTCAGCTATCGCTGGCGCATCGAAGACACTCGAGGCAACGTATTTTTATCCTTTCCTCAATCACGCCACACTTGAGCCACAAACTGCCACTGCAAAGTGGACTGCAGATTCTTGTGAAGCCTGGGTGCCAACGCAAGACGGTGAAGCTTCTTTAGCAGCAGTGATTGCTGCCTCTGGTTTGCCCGCAGACAAATGCAACGTTTACAAAGTCAACCTCGGTGGTGGCTTTGGTCGTCGCGGCGCATTTCAGGACTACACAACTCAGGCAGTCAATATTGCTAAGCAGATGCCGGGCACCCATATCAAATTGATTTGGACTCGTGAAGAGGATATGACCCAGGGTCGTTACCATCCCGTCATGATGTGTAAGTTGACAGCGGCTATTGATAGCAATAAGAAAGTGACTGGCGTCAATATGCGCTTATCTGGCCAGTCTATCCTGGCGTCAGTTCGTCCTGCTGTCGTTGAGGCGAACAAAGGTAAAGATCCTTTGGCATTCCAAGGTCTTGAGGATAGTGGCGAGCATGGTTTCACCTACAGCTTCCCCAATATCACCATTGATCACGCGATGCGTAACACCCATGTCCCACCAGGATTTTGGCGTGGCGTGAACGTAAACCAAAATGCGGTCTTTATTGAAACCTTTATGGATGAGATGGCTGAAGCCGTTGGTGTGGACGCAGTAGAGTTCCGCCGTCAGCATATGGGCAAACACCCTCGTGCGGTCGCCGTTCTGAATGCGGTTGCCGATGGAATTGGCTGGGACAAACCAGCTGCTCCAGGCGTATTCCGTGGTGTAGCACAAATGAAATCCTTTGGAAGCTATGTTGCTGCAGCCTGTGAGTTGTCAGTAAAGAATGGCAATGAAGTGAAGATTCATCGCTTTGTAGCTGCTACAGACCCAGGTTATGTGGTTAATCCAGCGCAAGTGCAACGTCAGGTTTCTGGTTCCTTTGTCTACGGCCTCTCTGCGCTGTTCGAAGAAGAAATCACCATTGAAAATGGCGCAGTAGTGCAAAAGAACTTTGATACCTTTGGTTCAATTCGTTTGTACCAAATGCCAAAAGTCGAAACTATCATCATTCAAGGTGGTGGTAAGGACTGGGGTGGTGTAGGTGAACCGACGATTGCAGTTGCAGCGCCAGCAGTGCTAAACGCAATTTATCGCGCCACTGGTAAACGTTTGCGTACTGTGCCATTGAAAAACAGCGGCATCAAACTGGTTTAAGCACTTCAGTGAACTGGTGCCGATGAGAATGAGGAATGGACTAGCGTTTGCTTTGCTAGTCTTCCTCAGCCTCAACTTTGTAAATGCTCAAACGCTAGTTGGAGATTCAATCAATGAATCTCTCTCTGGGCAGCCAGGTGATCCAATCCGAGGTAGGGCAATTGTTGCTAGTCGGCAGGCCGGTTTATGTCTTTTGTGCCATAGCGGGCCCTTTCCGGAGGAGCGTTTTCAGGGAAATTTGGCTCCTGAGTTAAGTGCCAGTGTTGCACGCTTGAGTACGCCTCAACTGCGAGCCCGTCTTGTCGATCCTAGTCAGTTCAATCCGAATACCATCATGCCGTCCTATTACAAAACCCAACATCTCAATCGAGTTGCTCCTAAATTCGTGGGTCAAACCCTCTTAAGTGCTCAAGAGATTGAAGATGTTGCGGCATTTCTTGGTAGTCTCAATACACAACATTAATCATGAAGATTCCAACGCTTTTACCTAAAATGACTCGGCGCACGTGGCTATCCCGTATGCAAAGATTGGGTGTATTCACGCTGGGCGCCTGCTTAAGCCCAGCAATCATCTTTGCTAAAAAAGAAGATGCCGCAGCAGCCATTCAAAAGATTACTGGCGGAGCCAAAGTTGAGAACCAGCGAGTCACCCTAGTGATTCCACCTCTGGTTGAAAACGGTAATTTAGTGGTTCTTAAGGTCAGCGTTGAGAGTCCGATGACTGCAAATGATTATGTCAAAGCGATTCATGTAATTGCAGAGGGCAATCCTTTACCCAATATCTTTACTGCTTACCTTACGCCGCGCTCCGGCACGGCCACCATTACAACCCGAGTGCGCTTGGCTGATAGTCAGCGTGTTTGGGCGATCGCCCAAATGAGTAATGGTAGTTTTTATCAAGGCTATGCAGAAACCCTAGTGACGCTTTCTGCTTGCACGGAGTTGGTATGAGTAAAACATCACGCACTTCTATTACGATGCCCAGCACTGCAAAAAAGGGCTCCATTATTGAGATTCGGGCAATTGCGCAGCACGATATGGAGTCTGGATTTCGGTACACCGAGTCCGGTAAGTTAGTGCCTCGGGACATCATTCGGGTATTTACGTGCAGCTATAACGATGTAGAAGTATTCAGGGCTGACTTTTATCCTGGTATTGGTGCCAATCCTTTAATTATCTTTACAACGATTGCTGTTGAGTCGGGCACTCTGGAGTTTAAGTGGCTCGGAGACGATGGTTATGAGGCCATTAATCAAGCAAGCATTACCGTTAACTAAGATATCGTGAGTAAAAAACGCTGCCTGTATCTTGGTCTGATGTGCAGCGCACTCTTACTATCAGTAAATGCAAGGGCTGTTGAGATTCAGGCCCAGAAACAATCGAGCTATGCATTAATGTCCCCTGAAAATCAGGCGATGCAAGACGATCCCTCTCTTAATCCAGCCATGTTTTGGGTTGCTGAAGGCGAGAGTCTTTGGCAGAGTAAAGCAGGGGAGAAGAATATTGCTTGCAGTAGTTGTCATGGCGATGCTAAAAAATCCATGCGAGGCGTAGCAGCCCAATACCCAAAGGTGATCAAAGGCAAACTTCAAACCTTAGAGGGTCAAATAAATCAATGCCGTGTTGGTGCGCAAGGTGCTTCTGCGCTTCCATACGAGAGTAAAGATCTGCTATCTCTAACTGCTTACATCGCCATTCAATCTAAAGGGATGCCGATTACCGTAAAAGAAACTGCCCAGAATCAGCCAGACCTCAAACAAGGGCGCCGTTGGTTTAATGAACGCATGGGTCAACTCAATTTATCGTGCGCTCAGTGTCATGAGGAGCGAGCAGGTTTAAAGCTTGGTGGTAGCTCAATCCCACAGGGCCATCCCAATGCCTATCCGATATATCGCTTGGAGTGGCAAACCTTAGGTTCTTTACAACGACGCTTACGCAATTGCATGAGCGGCGTTCGTGCACAACAGTTTGACTATGGCTCACCAGAAATGGCTCAGCTAGAGCTGTTTCTGATGTGGCGCGCCAGAGGAATGCCTTTAGAAGCCCCCGGCGTTAGACCCTAGAGCTGATTAGTCTGAGAAGACGACTGATGTAGCACCGTTAATTAGGACACGATCATGCAAGTAGTACCGCAGTGCGCGAGAAAGCACAGTACGCTCCAAGTCACGTCCTTTGCGCACTAAATCCTCTGGTGTATCACCATGCGTCACACGTGTCACGTCTTGCTCAATGATTGGGCCTTCATCCAAATCACTGGTCACAAAGTGGGCAGTAGCGCCAATCAGCTTAATGCCACGGGCATGCGCCTGGTGATAAGGTTTGGCACCTTTGAAGCTCGGTAAGAATGAATGATGTACGTTGATGCAGCGGCCAGAGAGTTTGCTTGATAAGTCATCTGACAAAATTTGCATATAGCGGGCCAGTATCACCATATCCACTTTAGATTGCACAACAATCTCTAGGAGTTTTGCTTCTTGAGCGGGCTTAGTTTCTGCGGTAACGGGTAAATGGTAAAAAGGAATGTCTGCAAAGTCGATGCTGGCATAAACCTCGCGCGGATGATTGGAAACAATCCCGCAGATAATCATCGGCAATTCACCAATGCGCCAACGATACAGTAAATCTACTAAGCAATGATCAAGTTTCGAAGCCATGATGAGAACACGCTTTAGATCTTTCACTGCGCGCAATTCCCAAGTGAGCTCAAACCGTTTAGCGATTTCTACAAATCCAGATCGCAAAGTGTTGGCATCGGTAGGACAGCTAAAGCTGACGCGCATGAAGAAACGCTTTGAGGCTTTGTCATCGAATTGCTGGGCTTCCTCAATATCGCCACCAGCTTGAAAAATATAGGTAGACACTGCGGCCACAATGCCGGGCTTATTGGGGCAGGTGAGGGTGAGGTAATAGTTTTCTGTGGTCATAGCTAGAGCAGTAATAATCGGGTAAAGCGCAATTTTAGTCTCTTACGGCTAAAAGTCTCTATTGCTTGGCTAGATCTGGGGATAAGTCAGCTGGACCTAATAGTGGTGTGCTGTTATCGGTAATTGGCGGTACGGTCACTTCAACGCAAATCGGTTTGGAACTTAGGGGATTTAAAAAGTTACATTCTTTTTTAGTGGCAGCAGATGCAGCGTGTTCAAGAGGAGATTTGCCGGTTACTGCGCTAGATGCTAGGCTGGTTGCAGTGACAGGATAGGCTGCTGCAGTGCCTGCAGCAGCAGTGCCAACTGAACTCGCCGCTGCAGAGCCTGAAGCCCCCACCGCAGCAATCGGTGCAACACATCCCTGAATGCAAAGGATGCTACTGCAGGTAAGAAGTGCTACCCAAAACCTCGAGTGAAGCCTATCGTCTCTGGCAGACAACATTAAATACTCCAGCTGTCCATGATTCATTGATTACGGGTTCAAACTGGCTATCCGGCGTATTGTTATCAGACACTACTTTGCCTGTGCCTTTTTTCCCAGAAAATTCTTTAAACGCGATTGGACGATAACTAATTTCAGGGCAGTTGTATTCATTGAGGCCAACAATAGAATTAACAGTTTGTTTGTTATTTGGATTTACTCCAGGCTTTTTGAAATCCAACATGGACATGATTTGTGCTTTTTCACCGCTATCTCGAATCGTATCAAGATCGACATAAACCACCATGACTGCGTTAGAGCCTAACTCTTTCCATTCTGCAAAAGCATTGCTAAGTGGAGACATCGCTACCAGAGCGAGGGTAGCAGAGACGAGTGAGCGAAAGGTTTTCATGGGGATATGTCCTCAATAGTAGCTAGTGTGTATTAATAAATCTTCATAAAGCATTCTAAACAGCTCCTTTTTCATTTTACGAACTTTTATTGACTATTGAGTTCTAGCTGTCGTTTGGTACTTGCGGGCTTCATTTGTAAAGGCAAATATTCATTTTTTGCCCACAGTGAGTTGAGATTGCGATAGAGCTTGCTCTGAACCCAGCCAGATTGACCGGTAGGGTAGATGAAGAGGGACTTCTCCAGATCGGACAAGTCATAGATCGTACGCATGCTGGGCGCTTGTAAGGTTTGATAAGGGTTGCTCGGATTATTTAATTCCAATCGACCCACATTGACAGTAAAGCTGTCACCCGGAAAAGGGGTTTGGATATTAAAGAATCTGCCAAGCACAGGAACTTTGCCTAGTGGTCGATGTTCAGAGACAGCAATATGCGCATTGCCCCAAGACCATTGCTGGGGATTGCTGCCATATTCTTTACTGAGATAAGTAAGGGCTTTATCAAATGCATTGTTCGAAGCATCTTGGCAAGACTCTACTTGAGGCGTTTTGGGGTCATCGCACCAGGGGCTATTGGGATTTTGAACTTGTTCAGTTAATGCAGCGCGATAACTTCGGGCACCATATCGGTCAGTAAATAAGTAACCGAGTCTAGAAAAGAGATTGCGGGTCAGTTGATCTGCCCATGCATTAAAGATCAATGCACCAGGGCTATCGATCTTCATGTCGCCATTGAAATCCTTGCTAACTGCTAGCGCTTGCGCCGCCAAAGGATGTGAAGAAGTGGCGGATTTAAATAAGTCTAATAGTGGAGTTGCGCCTAAGGACAGGGTATCAGCCTGCATGGCTTTCATTGAATCAAGATCATGCATAGACTTTCCTTGAATCAGTTCAACGATGCGGTTATAGCGAGTGGGCAAGTCCCAGTCAGCAGTTAAAGGATTGGGATCGTTGGCGGCAATAATTCTTTGGTTGGCAGTGGCAATCCAGCCTTGCTCTGGATTATTGCTGGCAGGTAGTTGTTCATAGGGAACATAGCCCGTCCAATCGTATTGTTTGTCCCAGCCCGGAGCGGGTGCAACACCATAAAGCCCCTGGTGCAATGTCCTCTTTGGTGCAACACCAGCGGCTTGATAGGCAATGTTGCCATCAACATCTGCCATCACAATATTTTGCATGGGCGCAAATATTTTGCGCAAAGATTGTTTAAATGCATCTAAATCTTTCGAGCGATTCATATCCAGGAGGCCATCCATAGAATGGTTCTCGATGTCCAAGGCATTCCAGCGCAGTGCTAAAGCAAAGCGATCGGTATCGACTGATCTTTTAGCGCGCGCATAGACATCGGATATCACAGGACCATGCCGAGTTTCCTTAACGATAAAGGTGATCGAGGGCTCACCTTTCACATCAATAATCTCTTGGCGAACTTTAAAAGGCATAAGCCCTTGAGGCCCTTGATACATTCCAGGGTTTTGTGAGTCGATCCGCTCTATATATAAATCTTGCACATCAGGATTGGTATTCGTAAAGCTCCATGCAAATTGATCGGTGCGACCTAAAATAATTGCTGGTATACCGGGGAGAGTGCCTCCAATGACATTCATGCCAGGTGCATCGAGATGAGCAAAATACCAAATTGCCGGCGCCGACAAACCGAGATGAGGATCGTTTGCCAACAAAGGCTTTCCGCTAGCAGTGAGCTTTCCACTTAAGGCCCAGTTATTGGAGCCAATGCCATCTTTACCACCAGGTAAATCATTCGCACTCAGGTCATTTGCGGGTAGTTTGTGAGACTGGCTGCTAGAACCCTTGACGCTTGCTGGATAGACGCCTAAGTCACGATACATCTTCGAAAAGTCGACGTTGGTAACTGGCTCACCCGGGATATAAGCTGGCAGAACATCCCAGACTTGTTTTGTTGTCAAAAATTGAGAAAGCTCTAAGCGCTGCAACTCTTTGCTCCAATTTCCACCAAGGTCAAAGTCCATCATCAACATCCATGCGATGCTGTCAGTAGGTGACCAGTGCCCAGGCTTAGAGCCCGTTAAAAAATATTCTATTGGTAGGGCCCAACCTAAGTGCGCATTGCCAGCATTCACTCCATCTGCATACGCTTGCAACAAGCGCTTGGTACCTACTGAGTGACGATCAAATTGTTGTTCAGCGGCACGCTTAATACCGAGAGTGCGCATGAAGCGATCAATCTTCACTGTATCGCTTCCCAGAATTTCAGAGAGACGACCACTAGCGAGACGACGATTGATTTCCATTTGCCAGGAGCGTTCAGAAGCATGCAAGTAACCTAATGCAAATAAAGCATCAGCTTGACTCTTGGCTTTGATGTGCGGAATATCAGCTTCGTCAAAAGTAATGGTGACTGAGTCTCCAATGCTCTTGATGCTTCGTTTACCGGAAGGGGTAGTGTGGGCGGAAATTAAATAGACCGTAACAACTGCAACACAAGTAATCACGGCAATGCCGAGGATCAAAAAGACCGGCCGCATTAGCCTTGCGAAGCCACTCAATTTGCCAAGATATTTCATGAGCGCTAGTTTAGTGGCATTAGATTTCAGGAGTCCGAAACCTTTCAAGCGCGGCTTGCCGAGGCCTTTGGTCCTCGCATGCTAAAATTTGCCTTGTCTTGATTTATTAGCACTGCTTTGCTGCTGGTGCGAGCCCGAGTGGTGAAATCGGTAGACACAGCAGATTTAAAATCTGCCGACTCAAAAAAGTCGTGCCGGTTCGATTCCGGCCTCGGGCACCATCTTTAGACCATATTTCCCCTTAAATTGCAGCTTTTTGCCTTGATTTTAGGCATTCCCGCCCCCATTTATACGATAAATCCTCGTAAAATCAGGGGGTAAGCAACTCTTTATATGATTTTGACTACTGCTAAGGGGATTTCATCCCGTCGTTCTCTTGCTGGGTTGTGCTTTACTTTTTCCTCAGCGATTAAGCAGGTATCAACTCTTTCTTTTTTTCTGGCTTGCCTGCCTGGCGTAATTCAGGCAGCCCCATTAGCACCAGCACCAACTGCATTGCCGACCAACGGCCAAGTGGTTGCTGGTAGCGCAACGATTTCCCAAACACAAACCCCAACTACTGCCACGATGAATGTGAACCAGAGTTCACAACGTGCAGTGATCAATTGGGATAGTTTTAATGTCGGCAAGAATGCGACAGTCAATTTCAATCAACCCAATGCAAGTGCAGTGACGCTCAATCGCGTGACTGGCGCTACTCAATCGATGATCGATGGCGCAATCAAGGCAAATGGCCAAGTGATATTTGTTAATCCCAATGGTGTGACTTTCGGTAGGGGCGCAGAGGTGAATGCCGCTGGTGTAGTTGCCAGCACCATGAATATTGCCGATAAAGATTTCATGGATGGTAAATCGACATTCAAAGGCAATAGCACTGGGGCAGTGATTAACGAAGGCAAAATCAAAACCAATGTTGAGGGTGGTTACATTGCCTTACTTGCTCCTGAAGTACGTAATGAAGGCTACTTGTTAGCCAAAAAGGGCTCGGGCACCGTTGCCATGGCTTCTGGTGAGCAAGTAACCTTGGACTTTAAGGGTAATTCACTCGTTAGCATTAAGGTAGATATTGCCACCTATAACGGCCTGATTGAAAATAAGCGAGTCGTTGAGGTGAATGGCGGCCTGGTTGTACTTGCAGCAGGTGCGGCAAACCAATTGATGGCCGGCGTTATCAGAAATACGGGCCGTATATCAGCAAGCTCTGCCGTCAATAACGGCGGTGTTATAGAGCTGGTTGCCAATACCGTGAACCAAGCTGGCAAATTGAGCGCCAATAGTAAGGCTGCAGAAGGCGGCCAAATTAATCTCGTAGGTAGTGACATTACGCTTGCTACTAATTCCAAGACAACAGCCACCGGAGCAACTGGTGGTGGACAGGTGAATGTTGGCTTAGCGAACACCCAAGTATCTGGCGGCATGCAAATCAACTCTCCAACTCAAGCCGGTGTTAAAGCTAACGCAAGCCAAGCAGCAATCAATCATCAGCTCGCACAAACCGTGCTTGTCCAAGAGGGCGCACTAATTGATGCGTCAGCGACCCAGTCAGGTAACGGTGGCGTTATTGCAATTTGGTCTCAAGTGCAAACCACAGTCGCTGGCATCCTCAAATCCATGGGCGGTGTGTTATCCGGTAATGGTGGTTTTATTGAAACTAGCTCGGCGGGTAGGGTGATTTATGGTCAGAGTTTGGAGGTTGATACCAGAGCCCCTCAAGGCAAATATGGCAATTGGTATACCGATCCAACTTCAATTGTGATTGATGCACCAGCAGCTATTGCGCTGACTAATGCACTGGCTAATACCAATGTGACTTTAGATGCGATGACCTCAGCGTGTGGTCCTATCGGGAGTTGTGCATCGAGCTCCACAGCGGTAATCAGCTTTTTAGCCAATGTACTTTCATCCAATCCCTTAACCAGTCTATACCTCTACGCCGATAACGGCACTATTAACATTAATAGCACCATACAGGCGGGTGCTGTATATGCACAAGCTCAAGGTGGAACCATTAACGTGGGGATCTCAGGCAAGATTTGGGCTTTTAATGATCTACTTGGAGCAAGCTCTGGTAGCTTGGGTTATGCGATTGAGTTGCTAGCCCAAGCCATTTACGTTTCTGGTGGACTTTCCACTACCAGTTCAGTGGTAGGTGGTACCGCTGGCAATATGAAGTTGCTAGCTAATACCATCAACCTTGGCGCAGGCAGTAAATTGGAAGCCAATGGCGATCATGGGGGCGGTTTAATTATGGTCGCCGCAAACGATTCTATTTACTCAGAGGGCTTAATTCAGGCTAACGGAACTATTGGTGGTAACGGCGGGACAATTGCGCTGCTTGCAGCAAACGCAATAACGATCGATTACTTTCCACCTTCGACTAGCCCCCTTTCTCAGCAATTAATGATCCAGGCCAATGGTTCCGCATCCAGCCTGACAAGTGGCGGCACCATTATTCTGGCAACAGTAGCGGGGAACCTATCAATTTCTAATGCAATCATTCAAGCTGCTCAATCTGCAGCAGGTGGAGTGGGTGGTGATATTGCGTTAACAGCTACCAATAACCTTACTATCAGTAATTCTCAGATTGATGCTAATGGTAGTGCCGTGGGTGGTATTGCATTGTTAGGTGACACAACAACGCTTTCTACTAATGTTGATGGTCACACCATTATTAATGTTGGTGGCTCTGGCTATTTCAGTGTCATGGGTAAAGCCATTAATTCTCAGGCAATCACCCCCATCATCATGAGTTCAGCCATCTCATCATCACAAATTGCAAGCTTCTCTTCACAGGTAAGTGCAAATGAAGGCACGCTCACAGCTAGTGCTGCCACCTCTGCAACAGGCACCTCTGCAACAGGCACCTCAGCAACAGGAACCTCAGCAACAGGCACAACAGCAACAGGAACCTCAGCAACAGGCACAACTTCACCCGCAGTAGTTACTGCACCACCTCCACCGCCTCCAGCTCCGCCACCAGCAGTATTTAGTATTCCTGTGGCAAAGCCAGCGCCAGCAAAATTAGAAATAGTTTCAACTAAAGAAGCAAATGTTGCCCCTGCAGCTCCTGTGGCGCCAGAGGCCCCTCCTTCAGCCGCAAAAGCAGAGGTGGCTGCACCACCAGCAAAAGCAGCACCTTTGAGCGTTTTAGCTGATGGCAGTATCCAGTTGACTCCGCCAGCAGCGCCTAATGCACCCGCTGAGGCTCCACCTCCAGCTGCGGCTAATCCACCACCAGCACGTCCCTCTTCTTCAGCACGAGAGAGTGCAAATAAGGAGGGTTCAAGCAACAAGGACGGAACCAACCCTGAGTCAAGAAAATATGGCTCCAATAAGGATGGTACGGACAAGGCGGATGGTCAAGATGGCAGCACTAAGTCGACTACCGGCTCAACCAAGTACGTTAGTAAATACGCCAATGGCGTACGCAACACTGATAAGCCAGGAACTAAAGAGGGTTCAAATAAGCCTGTAGCTGGTACCAAGCCGAATGCCCCAAGAGAGGGTAAGTACGCCAATCGTATCAATGCCGTCAACAATAACCCTGCTGCGATTGCCACGATGAGACTAAATCCCTTTGCTGGAAATATTTCTGCGTTTCCACCTGGGGTAGCCACTGAAGTGATGCCAGCACCGGTCATACGGGGTGGGGATAGCCTAGCTCAGTCCTATGATGATGTACCATCGATACGAAATTCTGGTGTAGCAAATGCGGGTCGGTCCCGTAGTACTGAAAATTATTATGAAAGTCTTGAGTCAGTGAATCTCATGTCTACTTTGAATTTATTTATCATCCACTAATGGACTTGGGGATTACTAGAGAATGATGAGCTTTTTGCACTCGCTGCCCAATATTGTTATTGGTATCAGCATCATGGTGATAGGTTTAATACTATCAACTGCTATTCCTCTTTACATCCGCTGGAAATATAAACTTAACCCTGACGAGCATTTGGCTAAGGGCGCGGAAGAGGGCTTTAAATTATTCACCTCCATAACTTTACTGTTGATTGCCTTTTCTTTAGTGCGCGTTCAAGGCGATCACCGGAACGTGGAAGATTTAGTGTCCCGTGAAGCAGCTTTAATGTTCAAGCTCAATCGTTCGCTTGCCTCTTTTAACGGGCAACATGCTCCAGAGC
This sequence comes from Polynucleobacter sp. MWH-Creno-3A4, assembly GCF_018881885.1. NCBI lineage: Bacteria > Pseudomonadati > Pseudomonadota > Betaproteobacteria > Burkholderiales > Burkholderiaceae > Polynucleobacter > Polynucleobacter sp. MWH-Creno-3A4. The sequence continues at coordinate 31,555 of NZ_JACXSA010000001.1, read as the reverse complement.
TGCAAGGTGATTTGAAAAATTATGCCCAGGCTGTTGTGACTGATGAGTGGCCACTGATGGCTAAAAATGAGCGCAGTGAAGAGGCTTCTAATGTATTAACCGATTTGACCCAGGGTATTCGACTCTTGGATCCCAAAAATCCCGTGCAACAAATGGCGCGAGTGGATATTGTGACTACCCTCAATCAATTATCAGATGTGAGAGAAGCGCGTTTGTCTGCTGCCAGACTCAAAGTGCCATCGTATTTATGGGATGCATTGGCTATATCCGTCGCTATGCTCATCATTTTTGGTTGGCTACAGAATCCTTTACCCAAAATGGTGGCCTACGTAGGCGGGGTGACTATTGGCGTGGCAGTTTTATTCACCCTTGTCATTGCCCTGGAAGGATTATTTGTAGGTGAGAGTCAAGTAACTCCAGAGGCTATTGTTCATGTAATTCCCTCTCTAGGTCCTTAATGATGGCTAGTGAATCTACTAACCTGAAAGATCTGCATTTCATACAAATGCGTGGCTCCTCGACAGTGATGAAGCTGATGCAACACATTGGAATGCGCTACATGGATGAGCATCCCCACATTCGCATCCCTTTACTTGCTGGCGGAACTGCCATGGGCTATAAATCTGCCCTGGACGGCACTACCAATATTGGTATGGCTTCTGGGCAAATGCCCCCTAATATTCAAATATGGGCACATAAATACAAATACAAGATTGAAGAAGTAACGATTGCAACCGATGGTTTAGTTGCGATTGTCAATCCAGCCAATCCGATCAATGAGTTGACTTTGGATCAGCTGCATGACATCTTTACTGGAAGTATTACCAACTGGAATGCTTTAGGAAAATATTCTGGCCCTATCAATGTCGTTAGTCATGATCCTCAACTAGGCACCTATGAGCCTTGGAAGCGGCAGGTTACTGGTAATGATCACATCACCTTAAAGGCTAAGGTGATTACTGGAATCCATTCTTTGATGCAAGAGATCTCAACCGATCCGTTTGCAATTGGATGGGTTGGAACAACTTTTTTAAGAAAAGAGAAAGTAAAGCCTTTAGCAATCAATGGGGTTTTGCCAACTTATCAGGCCATCAAGCAACATGAATATCCTATTCGCAATGACTTACAGCTTTTGGTAGCACCTAATGCGCATAAAGAAGTGAAAGAATTTATTGCCTATTGCTTGGATGTAAACAAAGGGCAGGCCATGATTAAGGAGCTGGGCTTAGTTCCAGTGGCGGGTAAATGATGATGAATCGCCGTCAATTACTCCGAAATATTGCAATTGGCGCTGGTGTTGGCGGAGCAGCACTAGCCGGCCTGATTGCCTATCCTTATATTTTGGCTAGAGCAAAAAAAGAGTTGATGATTTCTGGGTCGACAGCTGTAACCCGTTTTGTTGCTTTACTGATTGCACCATTTATTGAAAAGAACCCCCTTGTCAAAGTAAGCCTTGAGGGCGGTGGCTCATTTGTAGGTCTCGTGACCTTGGAGAATGGCGGAATCGATTTAGCCATGATGTCCCGGGATTTAAATTTTGAAGAATTCAACCTCGACATACATAGTCACCTGATTGGTATTGAGGGTATAGCCATTGTTGTCCATCCGAAGATGAATATTAATAATATTTCTCTTGCGCAACTAAATGGCATATTCGAAGGGGTGATCACAAACTGGGATCAACTAGGCGGGCCACATAAAAAAATTAATGTGTATAGTCGCAGCGAGGGATCAAGCACTCGTGCATTTGTTGAGGATGTCATTCTGAGGGGTGCTAAATTTGCTCGGGATGCCAAAGTTACCGATAACGCTGTTGCCTTGTCTGAAGCTATTGCTCAAGATCCCGATGGAATTGGATATCTCACCATCAAAAATCTCACCAATAAAGTCAAGGCTGTTGCGATTGATGGAGTGGAAATTAGCGACAAAACTCTACTACTTAAGCTTTACCCATTGTGCAGAGATATGTTCTTGGTGAACAAAAATTCTGCCAGCGAGATTGCTAAAGATTTTGTCCACTACAGTATGAGTGAAGCAGGCCAAGAGATATTTGTGAAGAATGGCTTAACTCAGGTCTCAAGATAGGGCATCACAATCATGGCAACTCCATCAAACGAAGTAGAGTCATATTTATTTAAAGCCCTTGATTGGCTGAGAAGCAAGCATCACATTCGCAGGGGTTTAGCGCTTGGTCTGATTGGAGCCTTGCTAATATTGGCTGGTAAATTTGCTTATGACTTATACCCACGCAATTATGAGTTAAGCATCAGTGGCGGCGGTATGCTTACCAAGAGTCACCAGTTAGCGAAAGTTTTGCAAGACGAAGCTGCCCGCAGGAATATCACATTAACGATTACACCAACAGCGGGATCTTTTGAGGCGCTGAATGATTTGAATAGTGGCACTTTAGACTTGGCATTTGTCCAAGGAGGTATTGATCCAGTTGGTTACGATGATGTCCGACAAGTCGCATCGATAGCACCCCAACTTATCCAGTTCTTAGTGAAGGGCGACGTCAAAAACATTCATGACATTCACGGCAAGACTGTCAATCTTGGTGAAAAGAATGGCGGCCCTAGTATTGTCTCTAATCAAATTCTGCGCTTCTCAGGCCTAATGCCCGAGGTAGACTATGTTGAGACCAACTTTAGCGATGAGCAATTGCTCAGCATGAAGCCTGAACGACTCCCTGATGTAGTTGTGCAAGTTTCATATGCGCCATCAGCCATAGTCGACTTTTTGGTTCAAAAACGGGGGTATCAGCTTTTAGAGATGTCTTTTCCACCATCCCTGGCACTGCGGATGGGGTGGGTAGCAGATACCAAGATCTTGGCCTATATGTATCAAATTTCTCCACCAATACCCGCAACAGACATTCAGGTGGTAGGTGTTAATTTGAATCTTCTTGCCAATAAAAACGTGGATCCTAAGGCAATCGCTGCCTTACTGCCAGTCCTATACAGCCCGCAAGTAGCCTCTCGTTTTAATTTCACTATTTCAGAAGATAAGATGTTGACACCGTCTGGCTTTCCAATATCGGATGGTACTGAGGCATACATTGCGAGTAAGCAGCCCCTGATTACTGCAGCAATGATTTCTCAGATTCAAAACCTTTTTGGCTTAGTCATGTCGCTGATTTCAGTGTTATTGGTTATATTCAAATGGTTCAAAGCTCCCGAGGAAGTCATGGCTGTCACTGCAAGTGAAGATGATGATGACAGTGATAATCAGCCTCCGACTCCCAGTGCTGACGATAGTGGATCTGGTGTTTCAGACCACATCAACAATATTGCAAATACCATTTCTAAATTTACATAGCACCTTTGATTTAGGCGCTATTGAAATTACTGCATTTCAGTTGCTTCACTTATGACTCTACTAAAATCCTTCGTCTGCGTTTGCTTAAGTGTTTCCTCTCTTGCCGCATGGGGCGTAGATGTTCTTGAGTTTCAGTGCAAACGCACCGAAAAAGACTATGTAGAAGAATATGAAATGAAACTCACCTTAGCTTCAGGCACTCAGAAGGCTAAGGTATTTCTCGATGGTCGCGACCTTGATCAATCTGACGAATTTGGCAAGCAAGAAGTCAAGAGCATTACCATGGCTAGGCCAAATATTCTGATTGCAATTGAGGCAAGCTTTGAGCCTGAAGAGATTATGGATGTTGCTTACCCGGCAGGTAAAGTGTCTACACTGATTACCTTAGATCCGATAAGCGGTAAGCTAAAGAAGGTAGAAAAAATTCAGGGTGGTATTTTGGGGGCAAGTCTTGGAAATGGAACGCATGTGAGCGAAGAAGTCTGCTTGCTTAGCAAGATGCCCTATAAAACTAAAGAGCAGTCCAAGTGATAGTAAAACTCAATCAGGCTCTGTTACAAACCCCAGCTTTGTTAGGCCTGCGCGGCGTGAAGCTGCAAGTACTTGAGCGACGTATTCATACTTAACGGATTTATCAGCACGCAAGTTAATCTCTGGTTGCGGCTCTTTTTGAGCCGCTTTCTCTGCATAGCCATCGAAAGTTTTTAAATCAATCGGAGTGCTATTCCAAAAGATCTGGCCTTTGCCATCGATGGTGAGTTGCACAGACTCTGGCTTGACTTCATTGCGCACGCTATTGGCTTTAGGCAGTTCAATTTTGACTGCTTGCTGAATCACGGGCAGGGTAATAATGAAAATAATCAATAGAACCAACATGACGTCTACCATTGGCGTCATGTTGATTTCGGACATGATATTGTCCTCGTTCTGGTCGTCGTGAATATGAAAGGCCATCCTTATTCTCCGGATTTAACGCGTGCACCAGTCACAAAATAGGCGAGTAGGTCATTGCCAAAGCGGTTGAGATCAGCGACTAATAACTTATTAGCGCGGTTAATGGCATTGAACGCCAACACTGCTGGAATCGCCACCGCTAAACCTAAGGCAGTCATGATCAAGGCTTCACCAATTGGGCCGGCTACTTGGTCCAGCTGGGCGCTACCGGAGCTACTAATCGCAATCAAGGCATGGTAGATACCCCACACCGTGCCGAATAAACCGATGAAAGGGGCGATCGCTCCAGTAGAGCCCAAGAACGTTAGTCCCTTCTGAAAGCTTGCGGCAATACTATCAATCGTATTCTTGAGGCTTCTACTCATCCAGTCAGAGTAATTCAGTGTTTGCAGGAGTTCGCGATGATTGTTGGACTGACTTTGATGATGGGCAGAAGCAGTAGTTGCCTCTACAGCAATCCGATAGTAGGGATTGGTGGCTCTATTCGTAAAAAATTGCAAACCTTGCTCGTAGGAAGTGGCGCGCCAGAATTGCTCCAGCTCAGGCTTGAGTTTGCGTAAATTGCGCAATTCCCAAAAGCGGCTTAACAAAATCACCCAAGTAACAATCGAGCAGATGAGCAGGGCAATTGCCACAAAGCGGGTAATGAAGTCTCCTTCAAGCCAGAGATTTGCTATGCCAAATGGTGTATTCATGTTCAGGTTTACTTAAGATTAAATTTGATTAAAAGATTGGTGGAGATTCTTTGGGGTGAGCCATTTACTATAAAAGGTTTAAAGCGATAGCGTCTACCAATTTCACTGGCTGCACGATCCAAACGCGGAAAGCTACTAGATTGCAACAAGGTGACATCTTCAACACTACCCGTCTGGTCAATGATTAAACGCACAACAGCCGTACCCTGTTCACCTGAGCGTTTTGAGAACGACGGATAGTAGGCATCAGCATCCGGTTGGTAGAGCACTTCCAGTTTACCAATGTCAGTCTGAATCGGTGTGCCGCTAGCACCGCCAGCAGTAGAAGGGGCGACTGCTGCATTTGGTGGAGGGGAGTCGCTTTTGCTTTCTGCTTGCTTTTGCGCTGCTGAAGTGTCCTTGGGTTGAGCTGGCACAGGTTTGGGCGTTGGTTTTTCTTCAACCTTCTTCTTCGGCTCTTCTTTTGGTTTGGGCGGCGGTGTCTTTGGAGTAGGTGCTGCTTGGGGGCTCTGGGCAGGCGATGGGCTGACGAGATTGGCCATAACTCGATCATCATCTTTGACATCAGAGCGAGTATTGAAGTGTAGGAACTCTAATGCTGGCAAGAGATGGGCCAACACCACAATCGCAATGATGATCCGTTCTGATTTTGTGAACGGTAGATGAGCATCTAGCTTTTGAAGAATAGCGCTCACGAAATCTGGCCCAGCAATACGGCACTGACGCGATGGGATTTGAGATCATGCGATAGCAGATCATTTGCCATTGCTAGGAGCCGTTCCTCATCCTGGCTGCTAATGAATACTACTGAGCCGCACTCTTGATGAGCAGAACTCTTATTCAAAGAATCCAGTTGTCGTCCTAGTTGCTTCACTACTGCATGACTCGTATCCACCAGGGTAATGTGCTGCCCTAAGAGTTGGTGAATAGCTTTTTTGAGAAATGGGTAGTGTGTGCATCCGAGTACCAAGGTGTCTGCGCCAGCTTCCAAAATCGGCTCAAGATGCTGTTCCAGTAACTCTAAAGTTTGTGCGCTATCTGCTTGACCTGCTTCGATCAAAGGGACGAGGCCTGCACCAGATTGCTTTACGAAGCGGCAATCCTTTGGAAGGGTGGCTAATAAAGCATTGAATTTATCGCTATTAAGGGTGGCCTCGGTAGCTAGTACACCGACAACGCCATTCTGCGATTGCATTGCTGCGGGCTTAATGCCTGGTTCAACACCAATGATCGGAATCGCTAACTCTGCGCGAATTTGTTGTATCGCTTGTGCAGTAGCAGTGTTGCAGGCCGCCACAATCGCATCACATCCTTGGCTGGCAAGGTATTTGCATAAGACCAAGCTACGCGCTGCAATCCAGTCACTCGATTTCTCGCCATAAGGTGCATTTGCTGAATCTGCTAGATAGATGTAGTCGTGTTGTGGAAGCTGACGCAGAGCCTCATCCAAAATGGATAAGCCTCCAACGCCAGAATCAAAAACGCCTATTAGTGACAATGCGGAACCAGTGAATTCTGAAGCGTACTAATTAGACAATCTTCACTGGAATACCAGCAATCTTGGCTTGCCACTCACGCGGACCCTCGTTGTGCATCGAAATACCTTCAGAGTTCACGGCAACCGTGACAGGCATATCCTTCACATCGAACTCGTAAATGGCTTCCATGCCCAGGTCAGCGAAACCAACCACTTTAGCGGACTGGATCGCTTTAGAGACTAAGTAAGCTGCTCCACCAACAGCCATAAGGTAAGCGGACTTATGTTTCTTAATCGCTTCGATCGCTTCTGGTCCACGTTCGGCTTTACCAATCATCGAAATCAAACCAGTTTTAGCTAGCATCATCTCAGTGAATTTATCCATACGAGTTGCAGTCGTAGGTCCGGCTGGGCCAACTGCCTCTTCGCGAACTGGATCAACTGGTCCAACGTAGTAAATAACACGATCTTTAAAGCTCACCGGCAATTCTTCGCCTTTTGCCAGCATGTCAGCAATGCGCTTATGAGCAGCATCACGACCAGTCAAAATTTTGCCGTTTAACAATAAGGTTTCACCTGGTTTCCAGCTCGCTACCTCAGCGGCGGTTAGGGTGTCTAAGTTGATGCGTTTGGATTGTTTAACATCCGGTGTCCAAGTCACGTCTGGCCAATCAGAGAGGGAAGGTTGCTCGAGCTTAGCCGGGCCATCACCATGTAAATGGAAATGCACGTGACGGGTTGCCGCGCAGTTTGGAATCATCGCTACCGGCAAGGATGCTGCATGCGTTGGGTATTCCATAATCTTGATATCTAGCACGGTCGTTAAACCGCCCAAGCCTTGTGCCCCAATGCCTAACTTATTGACCTTGTCGTAGATTTCTAGGCGGAGTTCTTCAGCACGAGTCTTAGCACCACGTGCAATCAGCTCTTGAATATCCACTGGACCCATCAAGGACTCTTTAGCCATCAACATCGCTTTTTCTGGAGTACCACCGATGCCGATACCCAAGATGCCAGGAGGGCACCAGCCAGCACCCATGGTTGGTACAGTTTTGAGAACCCAATCCACAATCGAATCGGAAGGATTGAGCATGACCATCTTGGCTTTGTTTTCAGAGCCACCACCCTTAGCAGCGCAAATGACTTCAACATCATCACCCGGTACGATTTCGTAATGGATGACTGCCGGGGTGTTATCGCCCGTATTTTTTCGTTTGCCTGCAGGATCAGCTAAGACTGAGGCACGCAGCATGTTGTCTGGATTGAGGTAAGCACGACGCACACCCTCGTTCACCATGTCGGTAACACTCATAGTGGCATCTGGCCACTGCACGTTCATACCAATTTTCAGAAACACCACCGCAATACCCGTGTCCTGACACATCGGACGATGACCTTCCGCACACATGCGGCTATTGGTCAGGATTTGCGCGATGGCATCTTTAGCTCCATGTCCTTGCTCGAGCTCATAGGCCTTACCCATCGCAGTAATAAAGTCCTTAGGGTGGTAGTAAGAAATGAACTGAAAGGCATCAGCAACGCTTTGAATGAGGTCGTTTTGTTTGATATTTGTCATGGTTTTCTGCTTATTTCCACATTATTAGTAGGGTTTGGCCTATTTTAAGGGTTTGCCATAGAGCAAATCCCGAGTGTTTTCACTTATCTTCTTAAGTCTTGAGGGTGGAAAACTGTCATTTTGCGATATTTTCTCGCATTTTTACCTGTTATTTGTAGCTATTACTAGATTATTTATTATTCGATAGAGGGCCGTGAAGCATGGAACCATTAATGCAAGAAAACCGCATTTTTAACCCACCTGCAGATTTTGTGAAGAATGCTGCCATTCCAGGGATGGATGCCTATAACAAGCTATGCGCTGAGGCTGAAAAAGATTATGACGGTTTTTGGGGTCGTCTTGCTAAAGAAAATATCTTCTGGAAAAAGCCATTCACTAAAGTCTTAGACGAATCTAAAGCGCCTTTTTATAAATGGTTCGAAGATGGCACAACCAATGCTTCATATAACTGTTTAGATCGTCAAGTTGAAGCTGGCTTGGGCGATAAGACAGCAATTATCTTTGAAGCCGATGACGGCACCGTTACTAAAGTTTCCTATAAAGAGATGCTCGAGCGTGTTTGCAAAATGGCAAACGCACTGCGCAAAATGGGCATTAAGTCTGGTGACAGCGTCATCATTTATATGGCAATGACGATCGAAGGCATTGTTGCAATGCAAGCGTGTGCTCGTATTGGCGCTATTCACTCCGTCGTGTTTGGTGGCTTCTCAGCTCAAGCATTGCGTGATCGTATTGTTGACGTTGGTGCAGTAGCAGTAATTACTGCTGATGGCCAGTTCCGTGGCGGCAAAGCATTGCCATTAAAAACCATTTGTGATGAAGCTCTGTCTACCGGCGAATGCGGCAAAGTAAAGCATGTGATCGTAAGCAAGCGCACTGGTGCTGATATTGCCATGACTGCTGGTCGTGACGTTTGGATGCAAGAGATTGTTGCTAACGAGTCAACAACGTGTGAGCCAGAGTGGGTTAGCGCTGAGCATCCACTATTTATTTTGTATACATCAGGATCCACTGGTAAGCCAAAGGGTGTTCAACATTCCACTGGCGGTTACCTCTTGTGGGCGATTCTGACAATGAAGTGGACCTTTGACATTAAGCCAAATGATGTGTTCTGGTGTACTGCAGACATCGGTTGGGTAACCGGTCACTCCTATATTACGTATGGTCCACTCGCAGTGGGCGCAACGGAGATTGTGTTTGAAGGTGTTCCAACCTATCCCAATGCAGGCCGTTTCTGGGAAATGATTCAAAAACACAAAGCCACGATTTTCTACACAGCACCAACTGCAATTCGTTCTTTGATTAAAGCATCGAGCAACGATGCAGCAGTACATCCAAAGAGTTATGACTTATCTTCGCTCCGCCTCTTAGGTTCAGTAGGCGAGCCAATTAATCCAGAGGCTTGGATGTGGTACTACGAGAATGTGGGTGGCTCACGTTGCCCAATTGCTGATACTTTCTGGCAAACCGAAACTGGTGGCCACATGATTTCTCCGTTGCCTGGTGCAACACCCATGATTCCAGGATCATGCACATTGCCATTGCCCGGTATTCAGGCGGCGATTGTGGATGAAGCAGGGGTTGATGTGCCTAACGGTAACGGTGGCATCTTGGTTGTGAAACGTCCATGGCCTTCTATGATTCGCACGATTTGGAATGATCCAGACCGTTTTGTGAAATCCTATTTCCCAGAAGAGTTGGGTGGTACTTTGTATCTTGCGGGTGATGGTGCTATCCGCAATAAAGATACTGGCTACTTCACTATCACTGGTCGTATCGATGACGTCTTGAACGTTTCAGGTCACCGTATGGGCACCATGGAAATCGAATCTTGCTTAGTGGCAAATCCATTGGTTGCTGAAGCTGCAGTAGTCGGTCGTCCAGACGAACTCACTGGTGAAGCAATTTGCGTATTCGTTGTGCTGAAGGGCGGTCGTCCAACAGGTGAAGAAGCGAAAAAGCTTGCTACTGAACTGCGTAACTGGGTTGGCAAAGAGATCGGCCCAATTGCTAAACCAAAGGATGTGCGCTTTGGTGATAACTTGCCTAAGACGCGTTCAGGCAAGATCATGCGTCGTCTTTTGCGTGTGATTGCTAAAGGCGAAGAAGTGACTCAAGACACTTCTACCCTAGAGAATCCAGCGATTTTGGACCAACTCAAAGAGTCTCTATAACTACCTAAACTCGCTTTTAAATCCAAATCCTTCAGGAATCGTATAATTAGCGGTTCCGGAAGGGTGGATGAGCGGTTTAAGTCACACGCCTGGAAAGCGTGCGTAGGTTAATAGCCTACCGCGGGTTCGAATCCCGCCCCTTCCGCCAAGCTGTATCTAAACCACCTTCGGGTGGTTTTTTTATTGTCTGTTGCTGGAATCTAGCAATACGCTCGACTCAACTTTTTCTATTATTAATTTGCTCTTTTTCAAACGTATAAAGTGTGTGAACGATCTCTAATAATCTTTTGCGGTCAGCTTCAGTAAACATGGCACTTGGATTGCTGGCTTGGATTTCAAGGTTCTTTTCTTCCAGTTCTTTAACGCCATCTTCAACCTGCCTATCAATCGTGCCAGTCAGTTGGAATGCTTTAAAGAATAGGGCGGCAATATTGACATGCTCGTACTCAGGACTCACAGCGCCAAAACTCTTTGAAATAGGAGTTAATGCATTCTGTGCATCACCAACTGTTTTTGCTCTTTTTAATAAAAACCGCATGGCATTGAGGCGGTTAGCGATCTCAAACTCACAAGTGAGCACCTCTTTTTGAACCGCTAATTTGGTCTCGTATTGGTGTTGGGCACTTTGATACAGGGCGGCTCCACCGGAGATGAAGACGGAGGATAGGAGCCACATGCCAAGATTGCTGTTAAACAGCTCATACAGCTTCCCCCAGAGATTTCTTTCAATCCGAATGGTAGTGTCAACGGCAGACTGCATCTCAGAGCGGACCTTCGCGATGATTTCATGTCGATAACGCTCCTCCGCTTCAATCAGTTTCTTCTTTTCTTCGTCGAGCATATTTGGTCTCTGATGGATACAGGTTGTTGGTAGATTTATTCTACAGCGATATATTGCTGCCTTATAAAGACTAGTACACCGACCTCTCAGGGGCGGTTTGCACTAGTTTTTGTAAAAGCTGTAAGCGAAGCACCTAAGCGTAGTCAAAATCACAATCATCATCAAAGATTTTGTACTCGAGATAAATTTCTTTGCGAATATGGTGCTGCCAAATCAAGCGATCCTTGAGCAGCTGATATTTTAGCGAATCGGCATACTCATCAAAATACTCATCATCTTCCGTTACGTAATGGTGGATCTTCATCATTACCTCCAAAGAGTTTAGGTTTTTGGCCCAAAGACTCATAGAGCGATTTCATTGATGTGGTGATGAACTCAGTCGCTCCATTTATCTGTAAGTTGAGCGCAGTCTGATCAAATTCATTTGACATGTCTATCAATCGCATGGAAATAATTGCGATTGATGGGGAAAAGCAACAGCCTTTCTAATTGGCGTAATATTGCTAAAACAGATCAATGATTGGAGATGAAATGATTTTTGCAATTTTGTTAATGGATCGTCCCGGAACTGCAGAACTTCGAGTGCAGATTAGATCTGAGCATCGCGCTTATTTGGCAAATCTATCCGATCGTATGGCTTTTGCAGGACCGCTCACATCAGAAGACGGTAAAACCACCGTAGGTAGCTTGCTGGCGATCGATTTTCCGAGTAGGTCAGACCTTGATGCTTGGCTAAAAGATGAGCCTTTTACTAAAGCTGGCGTCTATGAGAAACCCATCATCCATGTGTTTACCAATATGTGGCCGCAAAAAGTAGGTTTCCCGCCAGCCAATTAAAGTGGCTTGATTTGTAGTTTGCGAAACTTCACAATGCCACCGGCGGACTGCAGCGCAATCGGACCATCCTGATATCTGCTGTCTTGGGCATCAGCTACGGTTACTGCACCATTTAGCACTACTTTGAAATGTGAGCCCTTGGCAGTGATCTCCATAGTATTCCAGCGACCTCCTGCTTTTGGAACGGGGTCGACCTTGGCGACATCCACAATTGCACCAGTCGCATAGGCTTGCTCTGGGCGAGTATCGTAGATATTGATTTCATAGCAGGTGTACTGATTCACCTTGTTGGGATCTTGGCAACGAATAAAGATGCCGCTATTGGTATTGGATTCCGCCCAAAACTCAGCCTTGATAATGAAGTTCTGATAGTTCTTGGTACTCACTAAAAAACCGTTGGGTTTATTGCCTTCGACCATGCCCTTACCAATCACCCAATTTGCAGTGCCGATGATGTTCCAGCCATTGAGACTCACGCCATCGATGAGATCCTCAAATCCATCTGAGTTCTGAGCTTGGGCGGGGGTAGCGCAAAAGAGCAGGGCGCTCGTTAAGCTGAATGCTGCTATCGATTGTTTTAGGGTTTTCATGATGTCTCCTGCGCACTTGTGATTGTTTTGTAATGATTGGATTGTTACTGATATTGGGGAACAATCACAAGTAGATATTTCCCTGGAGATCCCCTGATCCAATCCTCGATTTTGGGTCCGGAATCAAGTAGACTTGAGGGATGAATTTAAGAAATCTATCTATCCTCTCTTCCTTCATTTTGACCCTCATGGTTTCTGGCTGTGGCTCGATTGAGTCGGCTGCTCAAGATGACTGCACTTCTATTGGCTGGCAGATCGGCAGTAAGGGTTATGAAGAGTGCTACAAAGCACGGGTTTATGAGCGCAAATTGGATTACTCCAACCCGCCTGGCGACCGACCTTATCCATCCATGCTTTAACCTAGGGTTAACCCTAGGTTCATTCCCTTGAGCGCCGTCAAGGACTTCAAGGGGAAAATAACCCAAAATCAAGCGGTTAATGTACTAATCTAGCGCTTTAGCCGCATCGGTTCCAAGGCGCTAAATAGCAGTGCAATAAAACTATAAAAAATAGAGACTACAGACTATGAATCACCCAAAGCCTTCTCAAGAAGTCAAAGCGGTTGCTATTGCAACAGCAGACGATTTGAGGGAGACCATTCGTCGTAAGAGTAAGTTAAAAGGTCGTCAGGCTGACGATGCTTCCATTGCAGAAGTGCGCCAACTGATAGGTCATGCACCACATCGTCGTGATTTATTGATTGAGAATCTACACAAGCTCAATGATGAGTACCGTGCCTTGCACGATCGTCATTTAGTTGCCTTGGCAAAAGAAATGAATTTGCCAATGGCTGAAGTCTATGAAGTAGCTACTTTCTATCACCACTTCGAAGTAGTGCGTGGTAATGATCCGGTTGCAGATATCACAGTACGTGTTTGTGATGGCATCGCTTGCGAATTAGGTGGTGCGCAAAATTTATTAAACAAATTACCCAGCATCTTGGGTAATCTGAATGTCAAAGTCATCGCAGCTCCTTGCGTAGGACGTTGCGAGCAGGCTCCTGTAGCTGTAGTGCACCAGTACCCAGTACTCTTTGCTACGCTGGATAAGGTAGCAGCAGCGGTTCAGAACAAGCTCACGACTCAGCCTATGGCAAAAGATGATGCCAATTTTGAGCCAGCAGCCTTAGCCGAGCAGGGCATTTCTCCTCAAGGTCAAAACCAAACAGTCTCCCCAGATTACGTCGGTTATGAAATCTATCGCTCTAAAGGTGGTTACGCTTTAGCAAAAGAGATTCATGACGGCAAGCAAGATGCTGAGAGCATCATCAAGGCGATGGAAAGCTCTGGCTTGCGCGGTCTGGGTGGTGCAGGTTTTCCGGCAGGACGCAAATGGCGTATTGTGAAAGATCAAGTTGCACCAAAGTTAATGGCTGTGAATATTGACGAAGGTGAGCCAGGCACATTTAAAGACCGCACTTACCTAGAGCGTGATCCCCATCGTTTTTTAGAGGGTCTATTGATTGCAGCTAATGTGGTGGGCATTGATGCTTGCTATATCTATTTGCGTGATGAGTATCACGGCTGCCGTGAATTGCTCGAAGCAGAAATCGCCAAGCTCAAAGCCAATCCGCCATTCCCATTGCCCACTATTGAATTGCGTCGTGGTGCGGGGGCTTACATCTGTGGCGAAGAATCTGCCATGATCGAAAGTATTGAGGGCAAGCGCGGCGAGCCTCGTATGCGTCCTCCTTATATTGCACAAGTCGGTTTATTTGGTCGACCAACGCTTGAGCACAACTTCGAAACCCTCTACTGGGTGCGCGATATTGTGCAGCGTGGACCAGAGTGGTTTAGCTCTTATGGTCGTCATGATCGCAAAGGTTTACGTAGCTTTAGCGTGAGTGGGCGCGTGAAAATGCCTGGTGTCAAATTGGCGCCAGCGGGTATCACCATTCAAGAATTGATTGATGAGTATTGCGGCGGTATGCAAGATGGCCATCAGTTCTATGGCTACTTGCCAGGCGGTGCCTCTGGCGGCATCTTGCCAGCAACCATGAACGACATTCCGCTCGACTTCGATACCTTGCAGCCCTACGGTTGCTTTATTGGCTCTGCTGCGGTGATGGTCTTTAGCGACAAAGACAAAGCACGTGATATGGCTCTAAACGTCATGCATTTCTTTGAGCATGAGAGCTGCGGCCAATGCACACCATGCCGCGTTGGTACTGGTAAGGCTGCCAAACTCATGCAAGCCACATCTTGGGATAAAGACACGCTAGAAGACTTGGCTACTGTGATGGTAGACGCTTCAATCTGCGGTCTAGGCCAAGCTGCACCTAACCCAATTCGTTGCATTGCTAAATATTTCCCGCAAGAAGTTGCATAACAAGGGAATAACGAGACAAACATGAACGCACCAACCAATCCAAAAGAACTCGAGCTACAAACTGTTGAGTTCAAGCTAGACGGCAAGACCATCGTTTCTTATGAAGGTGAAACGATTCTGAAGGCAGCTAAACGTCATGGCATTGATATTCCACATCTTTGCTTTAAAGATGGCTATCGTCCTGATGGTAACTGCCGTGCTTGCGTTGTCGAAATTAATGGCGAGCGCACTTTAGCCCCGAGTTGCTGCAGAAGTGCTACGCCAGGCATGGAAGTCAAAGCCAATAGTGAGCGTGCACTAAAGAGTCAAAAACTTGTGCTCGAGATGCTGCTCTCTGATATGCCAGACGAAGGCTTTAAATGGGTTGGTGACAGCGCAGCAGAAGAGCAACAACATCAACATGGCGAACTCAGTACTTGGGCTGCACGTATGGATGTCACTGTTCGTCCTGAGCTCAAAGCCTTGCGTCGCGACAAAGTGGCAAATGATATTTCCCACCCAGCGATGGCTGTAAACCTCGATGCCTGTATTCAGTGCAACCGCTGTGTACGTGCTTGCCGTGAAGAACAAGTAAATGATGTGATCGGCTACGCCATGCGTGGCGCTCACAGTGAGATCGTGTTCGATCTGAATGATCCAATGGGCGATAGTACTTGCGTTGCCTGTGGAGAGTGCGTACAAGCTTGCCCAACCGGCGCATTGATGCCGAAGGGTTTGATTGGTTCTCAGACGGTAGATCGTAAGGTGGATTCTGTTTGCCCATTCTGTGGTGTGGGTTGCCAAATTACATACAACGTTAGAGACGAGAAGATTGTCAGTGTTGAAGGTCGTGATGGCCCTGCCAATCACAATCGTTTATGCGTTAAAGGTCGCTTTGGTATGGATTACATCCACAACCCACAGCGTTTAACTAAGCCTTTAATTCGTAAAGCGGGTGTAGCAAAGGACGAAACTATTCTGGAAGGTAAGCAAGACTGGTCCGATATTTTCCGTGAGGCTACTTGGGAAGAAGCGCTTGAGTTTGCTGGCGGCGGCCTGAAGAAACTCAAAGACCAGCACGGCCTTAAAGTGCTGGCTGGTTTTGGTTCTGCAAAGGGTAGTAACGAAGAAGCCTATCTATTCCAAAAATTGGTTCGCACAGGATTTGGTAGCAATAATGTGGACCATTGCACCCGTCTGTGCCATGCATCCTCTGTCGCGGCATTACTAGAAGGCGTGGGCTCTGGTGCTGTAAGTAATCAGGTGAATGACGTTGAGCACTCCAGCCTAATCTTCTTGATTGGATCCAATCCAACTGCCAACCACCCAGTGGCGGCAACATGGTTTAAAAATGCCGCAAAACGTGGCGCCAAGATTGTGCTGTGTGATCCTCGCATGACTGAAATCAGTAAGCATGCCTGGCGCACGATGCAGTTCAAGCCTGATACGGATGTGGCAATGCTCAATGCCATGATCTATACAATCATCGAAGAGGGTTTGGCTGATCAAGAATTTATTGCGAACCGCGCCAATAACTTTGAAGCCTTAAAAGAAAATATTAAAGGCTATAGCCCTGAAGCGATGGCACCGATCTGCGGTATTCCGGCAGAGACCTTGCGTGAAGTTGCCAGAGAATTTGCCACTACTAAGTCAGCGATGATTTTATGGGGCATGGGTGTTAGCCAGCACGTTCACGGTACGGATAATGCACGCTGCTTAATTGCCTTGGTAAGTATTACCGGCCAAATTGGTAAGCCTGGCTCAGGCTTGCACCCACTGCGTGGCCAAAACAATGTGCAGGGCGCCAGTGATGCTGGTTTGATTCCAATGATGTTCCCGAACTATCAGCGCGTTGATAACCCAGAAGCACACGCGTGGTTTGAGAAGTTCTGGAATACACCGCTCGATAAAAAACCTGGCTACACCGTTGTGGAGATCATGCATAAGATCACTGCACCCGATAGTGATCCCGATAAGATTCGTGGCATGTATGTCGAAGGTGAAAACCCTGCGATGAGTGACCCTGACTTAAATCACGCACGTCATGCGCTCGCTTCTTTAGAGCATTTAGTAGTACAAGATATTTTCATGACAGAAACCGCCTTACTTGCAGACGTAGTATTGCCAGCGAGTGCCTGGCCAGAGAAGGTGGGTACAGCAAGCAATACTGACCGTATGGTGCAGATGGGTAAAAAGGCAATCAACCCACCGGGTGACGCTAAGGCAGACTTGTGGATCATTCAGCAAATTGCCAAACAGATGGGTCTAAATTGGAATTACCAGGGCCCAGATGATGGTGTAGCGCAAGTCTATGACGAGATGCGTCAAGCAATGCATGGAGCTATTAAGGGCATTACTTGGGACCGTCTGGAAAAAGAATCGAGCGTAACCTACCCATGCTTGTCAGCAGAAGATCCGGGACGCCCAATCGTATTTGATGATGAGTTTGCGACACCAGATGGCAAGGTCAAACTGGTTCCTGCTGACATCATTCCCGCAAATGAAAGACCTGATACCGAATACCCATTTGTATTGATTACAGGTCGTCAGCTAGAGCATTGGCATACCGGTAGTATGACGAGACGCGCAACGGTGCTTGATGCCATCGAGCCAATGGCAACCGTCTCGATGAATGGTGAAGACATGACCCAGTTAGGTGTATCTGCTGGTGAGGTGATTACCGTGCAATCCCGTCGTGGTGAAGTAGGTATTCATGTACGTAGGGATGACGGTACACCAAGAGGCGTGATCTTTATTCCGTTTGCTTACTATGAAGCTGCGGCTAACTTGATTACCAATCCTGCTCTAGATCCATTTGGCAAGATCCCAGAATTTAAGTATTGCGCTGTCAAGCTCGCCAAAGGCGGGGATGCAGCCAAGATTATGGGATATGGCACGAATGCTCCTGGCGGCTCTAAGGAAACTTCAAACGTCTAAGCGTCAAACTAGCAATCCTAAAAAGGCTCCAAATTTGGAGCCTTTTTACTTAGGCCTCACTAATTTGAATTGCCCTTTAGAATGAACCCTCTATGGCCAGTTCAAAACCCACTCCCTCACAGGCTCAAGCCGAGTTACCAGTGCTCATCATTGGGGCAGGTCTAGCTGGCCTAACGGTTGCCCTACATATGGCTGAAACTCAGCCAGTGATTCTGATGGCAAAGCGCGGTTTAGGTGAGGCTGCAACAGCTTGGGCTCAAGGCGGCATTGTTGGGGTTGTGGATAAAGAGCATGACAGCATTGATTCGCATGTAGCAGACACTATCGATGCCGGTGCAGGCCTCGTAGTGGAATCGACTGCACGTTACATTGCTGAAGAAAGTGCGGATGCGATTAAATGGTTAGTAGACCAAGGCGTTCCCTTTACCGCCGATGAAACTGGCCCAATGGGATTGCATCTGACCCGGGAGGGCGGACATACTCATCGCCGAATTGCCCATGCTGCCGATGCTACTGGTAAAGCAATTCATGAAGTGTTGCTGGACAAAGCTAAGGCACATCAAAATATTCGTATTCTGGAACATTGGATTGCGCTCGATCTGATTACCAACCGTCATCTCGATGCAAAGACACAGCGCACTAAGCCAAACCGCTGCTATGGTGTGTACGCGCTAGATATCAAAAACAATCGCGTAGAAACCATTCCAGCTAAGTCAGTGGTACTAGCGACCGGCGGCGTTGGCAAAGTTTATCGCTACACTAGTAACCCAGATACTGCTACTGGTGATGGTATTGCGATGGCCTGGCGGGCAGGTTGCCGCGTAGGTAATATGGAATTTATTCAGTTCCACCCAACTTGTTTGTATCACCCTAGTGATCGTACCTTCTTGATTACTGAAGCCATGCGGGGTGAGGGTGGTTTATTAAAGCTGCCAGATGGCACTCGCTTTATGCCAGAGCATGATGAGCGCAATGAACTAGCGCCACGAGATATCGTCGCCCGTGCTATCGACTTTGAGATGAAGAAGCATGGTTTGGATTATGTGCACTTAGATGCTACCCATCTCGGTGAGGCATTTATCAAGGAACACTTTCCCATGATTTATGCGCGTTGCTTAAGTCTTGGATTGGACATTACCAAAGAAGCTATTCCTGTTGTTCCAGCAGCGCATTACACCTGCGGTGGAGTTGTAACCGATTTAAAAGGCAGAACCGATCTACCGGGCCTGTACGCAGTTGGTGAGGCAACCTACACCGGTTTACATGGCGCTAATCGACTCGCCAGCAATTCCTTATTAGAGTGCGTGGTGATTGGTAAGGCAGCAGCTGAAGATATTTCAGAGCTCAAAGCGCCAATGATGCCCAATTTACCGCTTTGGGACGAGAGCCAAGTAGAAGATGCGGATGAACAAGTGGTGATTGCCCATAACTGGGATGAGTTGCGTTCTTTGATGTGGAACTACGTTGGCATTGTGAGAACCAATCGCCGACTAGAGCGCGCACTCCACAGAATCAAGTTACTCAGATATGAAGTACAAGAGTATTACGCCAACTTTAAGGTCACGCGAGATCTGATTGAGTTGCGTAACTTGCTAGAGTGTGCGGAACTCATCGTCAGGTCAGCCCTGATGAGAAGAGAAAGCAGGGGATTGCACTACAGCCGCGACTACCCTGGAACTTGGGCGGTCTCGTATCCAACGATCTTGACTCCTCAGGCAGAAGGCTCTGATTTGCTTAAGAAAAGTTAAGCACGAGCTTTGCTAGTCGGTTTTGTATGTAGGCTCAGACCAAGAGCTGCAAGCACCTTCAATACAGTATCAAACCCCGGTATTCGATCCCCAGACAAGGCTTTGTATAGGCTTTCTCTTGAGAGTCCAGATTCCTTGGCTACTTGAGCCATTCCTTTTGCGCGCGCTATATCGCCAAGTGCTTTTGCTATAAACGCTGCATCCCCATTGGATTCTTCAATGCATGCTTGCAGATAAAGAGCCATTTCTTTAGGGGTACGTAGATGTTCTGCTACATCATAAGGGCTGGTCACTGTCTTTTTCATCTCATTCACTATATGTTTTTGGCTAAATATTTTGCAATCTGAATATCTTTAACCTGAGTTCTTTTATTGCCCCCGATAAGTAATAGATACATTACATTCTCATGTTTTGTGTAATAAATTCTGTAGCCGGGTCCAAAATCAATCTTCATCTCAAAGACCTTACTGCCAACGGATTTTGTAATTCCTGAATTTCCTTCGGACAAACGTTTAATTCGGGCTTGAATTTTTGCTCTTCCCATCAAATCATTCAGGGAATCTAGCTAGACTGTAAATTCTTCGGTTTTCCTGATTTCGAGCATTCATTAATGTAGCCAATAGGATACATTAAATCTGTAGGAAAGTATGTAATTTAGATGGGAATTTACTGAAAAACCTTAAAGGATACGCATTGAGAAATCAACCGCATGCACATCCTTGGTTAACTTTCCAAGGGAGATGCGATCCACACCAGTTGCAGCAATCGCACGCATTTGGTCCAAATTAATGCCACCAGAAGCTTCGAGTAACGCACGGCCAGCTGTCAAAGCAACGGCCTCTTTCATTTGATCGGTATTGAAGTTATCAATCAAAATGCTTTTGGCGCCGGCAGCCAAAGCTTCTTCGAGTTCTGCAAAGTTTTCTACTTCAATCTGAATCTCTACACCAGCATTTAAAGCTTGAGCATTTTTCAGGGCTGCAGTTACGCTACCAGCAGCAGCAATATGGTTTTCTTTTATGAGGATGCCGTGCCATAGGGCTAGGCGTTGATTCTTGCCGCCACCCACTAGCACCGCATACTTCTGCGCCTGACGTAATCCTGGAACGGTCTTGCGCGTATCCAGTACAGCGCAACCTTTAGGGTTAGGGCTGGCACCTGCAATTGCATCCACGTGTTGACGAGTAATACTAGCCGTCCAAGAAAGTGTTTGCAGGAAATTAATGCAAGTGCGCTCAGCAGAGAGTAGGGCTTGAGCATCTGCCTCAATATCACAGACTTTGCTGTCTGCAGCCATGAGGTTGCCTTCCATGTAATGCCAAATGACTTTAGCATTGGTATCAAGTTTTTTGAGAGTACCCTCAAACCAATCAACCCCACACAATACTGCCTCTTGGCGCACGATCAATTGCGCATGAACACGTTTATTGGGAACCAGTTTGGCAGTCCAATCGCCAGTACCGATATCCTCCATCAATGCATCATGAATATTGCGTTGGCGGGCTTGTTCTAAAGTTTCGTTGTAATCAAACATATATCAATATAAAAATTAAGCGGCACCAATATTTTTTACAAAACCATGCTGTGCTTTAGCTAATAGGTCGGGATGATTCTTGGTGAAGTCAAGCATGCGCTCGATGCAACCTAATGCTTCAATACGAATTGGTTCTTCGATGAAGATTTCACCGGTAGCATTTTCTAGGCAATTCAAAATACCTTGCAAGCCATTCATGGCCATCCAAGGGCAGTGAGCGCAGCTCTTGCAGGTTGCGCTATTACCAGCTGTTGGTGCTTCAATGAGTTTCTTATTGGGGGCTAGCTGGCGCATGCGATGCAAGATGCCATTATCCGTTGCCACAATATATTCGATAGCCGCGCCTTCAACTACCGCTTTAATCATGGCGGAGGTAGAGCCTACAACGTCTGCCAGGTCAACAACAGCTTGTGGTGATTCAGGGTGAACCAAGATCATGGCGTTAGGGTGGGCTGCTTTGAGCACCTCTAATTCAGCAGCCTTAAATTCATCATGAACAATGCAGGCACCATTCCACAACAACATATCCGCACCCGTTTGCTCTTGAATATAACGACCTAAATGGCGATCAGGAGCCCACAGAATTTTTTTACCTTCAAGCTTGAGCTGATGGACGATTGCAAGTGCGCATGAACTCGTTACCATCCAGTCCGCTTGTGCTTTTACGGCAGCAGAAGTGTTTGCATAAACAACGACAACGCGATCGGGATGCAAGGCTCTAAAAGCAGCAAAATCAGAGGCGTCACAACCTAAATCTAAAGAACAGGTTGCCTCAAGATCGGGCATGAAGATACGTTTTTTTGGACTCAGAATCTTGGCAGATTCACCCATGAAGCGCACACCAGCAACAATCAGATTTTTAGCAGGATGGTTCTTACCAAAGCGCGCCATCTCTAGGGAGTCAGCAACAAAACCACCTGTCTCCATCGCCAGATCTTGAATGTCGCCATCTACATAGTAGTGGGCAACCAAAGCCGCATCCTTTTCCACCAATAGTTGCTTAATCCGAGCAATGACAGCAGCTTTTTCAGGACCAGCAAGGTGGGGCGGAACCTTTGCCCAGGCTTGGGCCGTACAGGTCACCCCAGCCGAGTCTTGCTGGGGGTAGTCAAAGGCGATGGGGGCGCTAACAGTTGAATTCATAAGAAATCTTATAGGAAGAGAACTATTTTCACCTGAATTAGAAGAATCGACCTTTAAATCTCATTGGTCATAGGTCAAACAGCTTGGGTAGTGATTAGTAATATAATTTATGCATTATTTATCAAGCACTTAGCTTAATTAAACTAATTCACCCGGTTTATCCTTTTTGAAATTTATGACTCTATTCCGACAAATCTCTAAAACACTTTTTGTTCTGGCGCTAACTCACGCTGTATTTGCTGTTAATGCCTATGCTCAGGTTGATGCGGGTGCTTTGCAGCAGGGATTAGAGCAGCAGCTTCCTTTGCCATCTCCATTGGCACTTCCTGAGCCAGGCCGTGCAGCTCCGGTCCAGCCCAGCGCGCCCAAAGAGGGTGAACTACGCTTTACCGTTAAATCATTTACCTTAGAGGGCATCAATATTTTGCCCGAAGCAGAAGTGCAAATGGCTATCCGCGCATGGGTTGGCGTCCCGGTAAGTTTTGATGATTTGCAAAGAGCTTGTGATGCAATCCAGAGCTTTTATCGCAGCAAGGGCTATACCGTTCAAGCTGTTCTACCTCCCCAAAAAATCGTTGATGGGGTAGTCAAGATTTTGATTACCGAAGCAAAGCTTGGCAAGGTCGAAGTTGAAAACCCCCAAGGGCCGACGCGTTTTAGCAAAGAACAAGCAGCTGCATATATTACTTATGCAAACCCTCTGGGCAATCCCCTGAATATGGATGCCCTTGAGCGCGCCATCATTATTTTGAATGAAACTCCCGGCGTGATGGTTTCTAGTCAGTTGGAAGCCGGCGAGAAAGAGGGTGATACCAATTTACGCTTGCAACTCACACAGCCAAACTTAGTGCAGGGGCGGGTAGAAGCGAACAATTACGGCAGCCGTACTACGGGCGCTAACCAAGGTGTATTTGCCTTAAATTTAAATGGCCCTTTGGGTATTGGCGACTCCGCATCGGTTAATGGAATCTTCTCCGAAGGTTCGCAGTATGTTCAAGGTGCAATCTCAGTGCCGGGATCGCCGAATGGCTTAAGGCTTGGATTGGCTGGCACTTATTTGCAATATAAAAACGTTAGTAACTATGCCTCAACCGGTGGCGCTGGTGACGCATGGACTACCGGCGTAAGTGCCGCTTACCCCTTGATTCGTTCTCAGGGTGGCAACCTTAATACCAGCCTTAATTACGATATCAAAAGTTATAACAACCGCAATACGATCACGAACACTACAGTGAGCGCGTATAACATCAACAATCTTTCTGCTGGACTGTCCGGCAATATGGTTGATGAATTGGGATATGGTGCAGTATCCAGTGGTTCGGTAACGGCTGTCTTGGGCTATCTTAATATTTTGGGTACAAGCGCTGCAAATTACGGCTATTACGCCGTACCGAACACTACCCCAACACAATATCAACCTATTACGCCGGCAAGCTTTAGTAAGCTCACTTTTTCCGCTAACCGGAACCAGCAATTAGTTCAGGATGGTTCAACCACCTTGTATACGGCCTTATCAGGTCAATTTGCCTCAACCAACTTAAATTCTGCGGAGCAGTTTTACTTGGGTGGTCCCTATGGAGTACGTGCATACCCAGTGGCTCAATCGGGCGGGGCTCAGGGCGGCCTTTTTACTATGGAGCTGCGTCATGAGCTGCAACCCAAGGTCAATGTGTCCGCGTTCTTTGATGCTGGCGTAGTTCAGCAGTACAAATTTATATATCCAGGCTGGCAAGGACTGACCAATGCTAACAATACCTATTCGTTGATGGGTGCCGGCTTTGGAGTGAAGTGGGATTACGAAGGCTGGAACTTAGGTGGCATGGTTGCCTGGAAAGTAGGTCAAAACCCGCTTTATAACCAGTATGGCCAAGCTGTCAATACTGATGGCACCACAACCCAGCCAAGAGGTTGGATTACAGGCAGCTACAATTTTTAAGGCAGGGTAAATCAATTTCAAAGGATTTAAGCGCGACTGGTGTTTAGATGCCAAGGCCTGAGAATCACATCATATTTAAATAAGGCTGCGCAATTATTACCTCTATGAGCCATATTGAGCAATGTAAGTGCCATTTAAAAACGCTCGGCAATAGAGTCCAATTCGTGAAAGTCTCTATGAAAAACCGCTCTTTCTTTTTTGTATGTTTGCTAATTTTGGCAAGCAACACTTCCTTTGCTTCAACAGAGAAAGACTTTGAGTTTGTTGCTACCGTTAATGGTGCCCCGATTACCAAAGGCTTGTTTGAGATTAACCTCAGGGCAGCATTTGCACAGGGACAAAAAGACAGCCCTCAACTTAGAGAGGCCATTAAGAACGAGCTCATTAATCGCCAACTAATTGCGCAAGAGACAGTGAAGCAGGGTCTTGATAAGGAGATTGATCTGCAAGATCAAATTACGCAGCTAAAACAGAATCTGTACCTGCAAGTCCTGATTGAAAATCACTTCACCAAGAATCCTATCACTACCGAGCAGTTGCGTGAGGAGTACAACAAACAAAAGCAACAATTAGGCAATGGCACTGACTCGGCAACCCAATACAAAATCAGCCAAATTGTTCTCAAATCAGAAGCTGAAGCAATTGCTGTGATTGGGCGATTGCAAGCTGGCGAAACATTCGTAAAAGCTGCCAAGGAAGTTTCTTTAGACGCCGCAACAAAATCTCAGGGCGGTCTTTTGGGTTGGGTTTCCGTTCAGCAACTAGCTCCGCCGATAGCTAATGTCGTGGCTAACCTCAACAAAGGTAACTTTAGTAAATCCCCAATTAGGATAGGTGATGCTTGGGTTATTGTGCGGGTGGATGACACTCGTTCCTCCAAGATTCCTAGTTTTGAGGCATCCCAAAACCAGCTAAAACAGGCCCTTGTTCAGCAGTATTTGGGTGAAACCATCAAACGACTGCGCGAGTCCGCTAAGATTATTCAATGAGGCTCATTCATTCATTTGCTCTGTCATTTCTGCTGATGGTAGCCAATTTTGCCTGGGCTGGGGATAAGGTAGTCTATCAAAACTGGTTTGCTGAGTTGGGTGGGAAAACCAATGAGGCCTATACCATTGCTGACCAAAACAGCTCCTTTGGATCCTTTTGCTCAGCTGATCAATGCCTTTTTTATTTGCGGCAAAGCTTTAACTGCATCGCGGGGGCAAAATACTCTGTACTCATGAATAGCCCCAGTATTTCAACTGCCTTAACAATGGAATGCACCCTGATTAATGGCAATATTTTTCAAATACTGAGTCCATTCGAGACGGTACTCAAGGCTACTCAAGCAGGTGAAAGCATTGGTTTTGCTGTGGCCCTCCAATCAGGTGCATTTGCTGTTACCCGTTTCAGCCTAGTGGGTGCAAAACCAGCTATTGAACGAGTTCTTGTGGAGGCGGCAACCAGCAAGCAAAAGGAACAAAGTGGGCAAAAAGAGGCGCCAAAATTGATATCTCCACCAGCCCAAAATGCACCAAAAAACACTCCAAATTTGAACCAAAAAACCCCTTCAAAAGACATTTCTATCTAGGTCAATTTTTATGGGAATCAAGCAATTTAACGGCACATATTTAATCAACGAAGACCGTATTTTGTTTCGATTTAATACGCAGAATCAAGAAGAGTATCGACTTTGGTTTACACGCAGAGTCACACTTTTTATTCTTGCAGCGACATCCCATTTGCTAGCAAAAAAGTTAGAGAAATCATATTCACCTGATGCTGCAAAAGCGCTCAATGAGTTTGAAAAACAAGCCATTTTGGATGCGGCCAAAATCGAGCAATCGGCATCGCCAAGTTATGAAGGTGGCCAAAATTATCCCTTGGGATTTGATCCAATTTTGGTGCAAGATGTCACCTGCGCATTAACAAAAAATGGTGAAAAATTAGCGCAAATTAACGACCTCAAAGAGGGGGAAATTGATCCAGATTTATCGGTTGATTTTGCCCTTCCAGGCGGTGCAAATTTGAACCTCAAATTACCTCCAAACACATTGCAAACCATGTGTGTTTTGCTCGATCAATTACGGTTGCAAGCGGAGTGGGGTGAAGCTGTTTTACAGATGAAAAATTCACCTACTGAAGAACAAAATTCCGAAGTCAAAATGAGTGAAAATATTTCTATTCATTAAGCAGTTGGCACACCAATTTTTGAGTCATTTTTATGCGCAAAATTGACCAAAAATAGCCTTGACCTAAGGACGCTAAAAACAGCCCAAAATAGATCTAATTTTTAGATACAGGCATTTTTTGCATTCCTGACGTATTTTGGGGATAAAAAGATCCTCTAAATTCAAGGCTTTCAGAGCGTTATCCCCATGGCTAATATCAATAGATATTATGCTTTGGTAAAATTCTGCTTCCGGAAAAAACCTTGAGTTTGTATTGAAAAAAGCCCATCAGAAAAGGTCGCTCCTTTCTCTGAATACATCGTTCGAAAATTGTTTTGCGAGAGTTAATTTCGCAGGCAAAATTTCGCGCGCTTTTTCATCAATCGCAATACTCACATCATTGCTGACTTCAGCTGCAGTATTTGCTAATCCAGCAGTACCAGTCCTACCAAAATTAGCACTCCCTACGAACGGTCAAGTTGTTGCTGGAAATGCCACCATTTCACAATCGCAAACTGCTACTACTGCGACCATGAATGTGAACCAAACTTCACAACGTGCGGTGATCAATTGGGATAGTTTTAACGTTGGCAAAAATGCCACGGTTAATTTCAATCAACCAAACGCAAGTGCAGTAACTTTGAATCGTATAACTAGCGCAACACCGACAATGATCGAGGGTGCAGTCAGAGCAAATGGTCAAGTGATTTTTGTTAATCCAAATGGCGTTACTTTTGCTAGAGGATCGCAAGTTGATGCTGCCGGTGTCGTAGCCACGACCATGAATATCTCCAATAAAGACTTCATGGAAGGTAAATCGACTTTCAAAGATAACGGCACTGGTGCAGTCATTAACGAAGGCAAAATTAAAACTAATGTCGATGGTGGCTACATTGCATTGTTAGCCCCCGAAGTGCGTAATGATGGTTACCTTATCGCCAGAAAAGGCTCTGGAACTGTAGCGATGGCTTCTGGTGAGCAAATTACTCTGGACTTTAAGGGTAACTCCCTGATTAGTGTGAAGGTAGACGTGGCTGCCTATAACGCCTTAATCGAAAACAAGCGCGTTGTAGAGGTTAACGGTGGCCTGGTGGTGATTGCCGCAGGATCAGCTAACCAACTGATGGCTACCGTGATCAAGAATACCGGCCGCATCTCGGCTAGTTCTGCCGTAAACAACGGCGGGGTGATTGAGCTCGTCGCCAATACGGTTACCCAGGCAGGCAAGGTAACCGCCGATAGCCAAACAGGCCAGGGTGGTCAGATCAATATCGTGGGTAATGACATCACTATTGCTCAAAACTCAAAAACTACAGCTACAGGCGCAACAGCCGGTGGCCAGGTCAATGTGGGTCTTGCTGTAACTGCCGTTTCTGGTGGCACTCAAGTCAATAGCGCGACCCAGGCAGGCATTAAAGCCAATGCTGATTCAGCAGCTAACAGCAAGCAGTTAGCTAAGACCGTCACCGTAGAAACTAATGCTCTGATTGATACGTCTGCCACCCAGTCTGGCAACGGTGGTTCTATCGCCATTTGGTCTGAAGTCAAAACTACGGTAGCGGGCATCCTTAAATCGATGGGTGGAGCCCTGTCTGGTAATGGCGGCTTTATAGAAACCAGTTCAAAGGGAGCTGTGGCGTTAGCACCCCAAACTCAGATCGTTACTACAGCAGCTAATGGCAAATCTGGCACTTGGCTCTTAGACCCAATCGACCTCATCATTGATGCATCTACAGCCAATCTCATCTCGGCAGTACTGGCCAATAGTAATGTGAGTATTGCGGTCACCGCCAATTCAACAGTTTGCCCAATTGGCTCTTGCACTCAAAACGGTACCGGCAGCCTGACCATTGCCAGTGGGGCAGATATCCTGAAGGCAGGCAACAACTACACAACCTTAACTCTATCCTCGAGCGGCATCTTTAACCTCAATGCCAATATCAGTGGTCAGAACTTAGATGTAATCATCAGCTCCTCGATTGCCTACCTTAACGTAGGTACCAGCATCACAGCAAGCAAAGTCACTGTTCAAGCGCAGACCATCTATGCAGCTGGCAATATCAATACCAGTCGCTATAACCTAGCTGGTAACGCAGGCTCCTTGGGCAATGCCATTCAATTACTGGCTCAGGCGATTTACGTATCAGGCGGACTCAATCTTGGTGCTAACCTGCCAGTCAATGGCGCTACCACTATTACGGTCAATGGCTCAGCAAAGCGTCCGGAAGAATTGCCAAGCTACCTCTTAGCCCAGAATGCCGATCAACATCTGAATCGGGTTTACGGGACTTCGGCCGCCAATGATGAAATGGTATTGCAAGCAACGCCAGTAACTCAAACCAATAGCAACGTCATCTACCTCGCTGGAGTCAATTCAGTTGATCTTCAAGCAAGATCTCAGGTCAAAGCAAATGGTACTAATGGTGGATCGATTTACTTATCAGCTCCAAGTATTAACACCCAAGCGGGCAGCGTAGTGCAAGCTAACGGCAATAATGGCCCAGGTGGAGTTATTGCATTCTCAGGTGATCAAATTACAGTAGCGGGCAGCATCGCAGCAAACGGCACAACGGATGGCGGCGCCATTACGCTCATCGCTAATAACGGCGACCTCAATATTCAAACTAGCACGATTCAAACGAACGGTTCTAACGGTCGTGGCGGAAGCGTTGGCTTATCCGCAAACAATAACGTCACCATCACCGGCAGTGCAATCTCTGCAACAGGCTATACCCAGGGTGGACAAATCAAGATAGGCAATGATGCAAGCAAAGGCACATTGCCTTTTGCTTTATCTGCAAGCCTAGATCAGTACACCAGTCTCAATGCGGCTCAGCAAACCACAGATTTCACCAATCAAAATGGTGGCCTAATTGAAACTTCAGGCGCAACTCTCAATCTTCTATCTAGTATCAATGCGGGTAGAGGAGGGATGTGGCTATTAGATCCCAATAACGTCACAATCAGTGCTGCTACAACATCAGGCGGCACATTACCAAGTTATACCGCAGGTGCAGTAACCTCATATGTCAAAGACGCAGACATCCAAACCCAGATTAATGCGGGAACCAGCGTCACCATTATTGCTAATGGAACCATCACCCAATCAACCAATCTTAGTTTTGCGCCAGCATCTGGCACAAGTGTGAGTCTGACGTATGACACCAGAACGGGTACAGCGCAATCAATAAC
Organism: Polynucleobacter sp. MWH-Creno-3A4; assembly: GCF_018881885.1. Lineage (NCBI taxonomy): Bacteria > Pseudomonadati > Pseudomonadota > Betaproteobacteria > Burkholderiales > Burkholderiaceae > Polynucleobacter > Polynucleobacter sp. MWH-Creno-3A4. Next base: position 2,143 of record NZ_JACXSA010000001.1, on the reverse strand, counting down.
CTTAACCGGAACAACCACCAATACAGGCGCCGGTAACCTTACGCTCAATTATTTGGCTAGTGGCCAAGTTGCAATTAATGGCGCAATTAGCTCCACGAGTACAGGAAAAATTAATGTAGTAGCAGAATCCTTCTATGCCACAAATACAACAGCATCTGCTACCGGCGCAAATATTTATATTGCTGGCAACATCACAACTAAGGGTGGATTTATAGCACTTGATGGTACTGGTGGCTCTATTTCTGCTACAGGCGTCATTACCAAAGGTACGATTACAAATGGTACTGTTACTATTGCTTCGGCTACGGTTGTTTTAAATACAACCAGCACCAATACAACTACTTTAACGTCAGCAACGACTGGCGGAAATTTTACAGTTACAACTTCACAAAATCTTGCCCCGAACTTCGGGCCTAATGGGGCTTGGTATTTTGGCGGATCAGTTGATATTAATTCGAACTCTAGTGGAGTCGCTCAGTGGGGTTATGTAACTAATGCCTATAACACTACATCACCAATAGCTGCTGTTGGAAATATCAATATCACGGTAAACAATACATCAACTTCTATTACTGCTAACAAGGGTGTGATAGACATCACCTCAACAGTGACATCTTATGCCGGTTCAATTAACTTAACTGCCATAACTACGGGTTCAGCCATTGCTATTACTAGTACAGCTGCCTTATCAGCAGCTAAAGGTATTACCATCACCGGCACATCCGCTACAGCAGCCACTATTGTTAATCTTGGTTCATCAACCATTACAAACGCTGTTGGAGATATCACCATCACTGGAAATAATTCGGCTGCTGGCGCTAATACTGGAATTACTTCAACTGGTGCCATCACACAAAATGCTAATGGCGGCAACATCACCTTTACTTCAAACAACATCATCAACCAAACCGGTGCAATTACTCTAGCAGCAAACACTAATGGTATCGCCAGCTCTGTCACTTATGACGCTACGAGTGGTAATAAGACGGCCAATATCACGGGCGGTAATGTGACGGTTGCAGCCGGCTCTACTAGCGATGTGAACTACGTTGCTAAGTCTGCTGGCTCTGGAATTAATCCCGGTGCTTTGTCAGTGCCTGGCTATGTACTGTTAGATAACACCTATGGTGCTGCTAGCGGTACCCCTGCGTCTGGCTACATCACTAATGCAAATTCTGGAACGCTAACTGGTGCAATTGTTGGTGTGAACGTTAATTCAGCTATTACTGCAACCAAGAACATTACATTAAACGGTGCGTCTCAGACAGGGTACTACTCGGTGTCAATGACTGCTGCAATTAGTACATCCCAAGGTTCAATTGCAGTAACCGGATCGGGCATCAATTACTCTGTTTATAGTTCTGCCGCGGGAACATTAACCGCATCATCAGGCTCCTTAACCATTAATGGCAGCTCTACTACAGGTCAGGCAGTTCAATTAGCAGGTGCTATTACAACCCAAACAGGTATCACGATTAATGGCACAGGTACAACAGCCTCGACAATTGTGACTGCGGGTGCAATGACTCTTGGCGCTGGTTATGTTGCTGGAACTTCATCAAGTCCTTCAGTAATTTCCAATGCTGCAGGTACCTCGGGTAGTGTGATGGGTGTGTTAAGCGGTTCAACAATACCAACGATTAGTTCTGCTGCCATCAGTATTCTAGTATCAGGAACAAGTGTTGCCTATGGTAATCCAGCTACGGCAATTGCTTTACTCAGTTCTACTTCTAATACCGCTACTTATATTATTGGATTTGCTGATGCAACTTATTCCAAGATGGTTCAGGTCGTATTAACGTCTAGTAGTGGTTTTGTTTATGCAACAGAAAGTTCTGCCAAATACAACACAACCCTTCTTTCCACAGGTGGAGCAGTTAATTTATTAGGTGGCAATACAAATATATTGTCACTTTGGAATGGGTCTACTGCAGGGGGTCTTGGAACCGCAACAGTGCAGACGCTAGCAACATCGTCTACGACTGGTGGTTATGGTGCTGCTAATCTCGTTTTAAGTGGGGGCGGATATATTCGTAGCAATCCCTCTGGAAATATCATCATTACAGCAAACAACACCGCTGCTGGTGGCAATATCGGAATTACGCAATCTGGCGCCATTACTAATAATGTTAACGGCTCCAAC